>CAWHUL010000023.1:0-240000 GCA_963832365.1 uncultured Acidobacteriota bacterium
TAGGTTGTACCCATCCAACGTTCGGCTTAAGCGGGTCTTGGGTTGTGGGTCACCCAAGAAATTGTTCGCAAGCACAACGGAGTTATCAAAGTTCGTAGCCGCACAGGCAGGGGTACGGTTTTTCGCCTGACTTTCTCTCAAGCCCTGAGCAAGGAGGCACACGATGCAAGCCGCCCGGATACTTGTCGTTGACGACGAACCCGCAATCCGCCAAACCTTGCCGCAAATCCTGACGCAACACGGGTTCAAGGTAACCGCCGCTGCAAATGTAACTGAGGCACTCTCGCAAATTGGTTCCAACACATTTGACGTGCTTCTTTCTGACCTCAACATCGGGGAGCCCGGAGATGGATTTACGGTTGTGAGTGCCATGCGACGTACTCAGCCCGATTGCATTACATTCATTCTGACCGGATACCCAGCTTTTGAAACTGCCCTACAGGCAATCCGGAATCAGGTGGACGATTACCTGATAAAGCCGGCACCGATTCCGACACTGGTCAACGCCATAGAGCAGAAATTAAGAACGGCAAAACCGAAATCACGTCACCTGACTGCGACCAAGCGTATTTCCGAGGTCATCAGGGAGAACATTCGCGAAATTGTGCAGCGCACGCTTGCCGCCATCAAGGACGAACCGGAATTTGCTGCATTACAACTAACGGATGAGGATCGTGTCTACCCGTACCCGCTGTTGTTGGAGGGATTAGCTGACCTGCTGGACTCTTCAGAGCCCAACCACACTCACAAGGGGAGCAAGAAAACGGCGGCACTCCGGGGAGAGATACGGCGTTCACAAGGCTATTCGATTCCAATGATGGTCGCCAGTACACGATTGCTTGAAAAGACAACTTTCGAAATCATTGGCGAGAACCTGCTCATCCTCAACATCAGCTTTGTTATATCCGACTTGAGTCGCCTTAGTAGCAGCCTTTCGGGGTTAGTTGAGGAAAGCATCAGAGCGTATCAGAAAGCCGGACGTAGGCTGGTATTCGACAGTTCAGAGAAATGGACAGGCTGGTTCTGTGAACGGTGCTGTTGGAACATCCCCGTTCTCCAGTCGGAAAGTGAGCGCGTTGCCGTAGCGGCCAGAATCAATGCCGATTTCGACGCCCACGATTGCGAGGTCTTCACGCGTCAACATCACCGGGCAGCATAGCTAAATAGAGACCTCGGACGCGATTCCGGTCGCGACGAACTGCGGACGACCGAATACGAGCTCGACAAACAGCAAAGCTATAGACCCGACCTCAGATGCCGTCGCTACCGCTTGCCGACTCCCGTACCTGATGTGGCTCATTTTAATGTACTGGTGAACCAGTCGATTTTCCCGAAACTGGCAAAAAAGCCAATGAAGTAGAGGCTGTGGAACACACCCCTATAAACCACCGTCAAGATGAAATCCGTTTTCATTTAGAAGGCTGATTTCCCGCCGTTTTGAGCCAAGTGACGATTCGATTCAAGCCGTTCTCTCACGGAAATCGCCTTCAAGCGTTTCAGCAATTCCTGCGACATCTCAGTAAATTCCTGAGATGCCTGCTCGTCTCCCATCTCGAAAACCGGCCTTTGAAGCGCGGCTGATTCGGCGACAGCCACACGCTCATGTAATTCCGCCTTGAGCACAAGCTTTCGGAACCGGTCTCGTAGGCTAGCCAAGCTGTTCTCCCGGTGGGTGGCCTTACGACCGACGCGGGAAACGACGATCCCGGCGTTTGTGATTTTGTGGTCGATGCTGTCGCAAAGTTCGTCAATCCGCGTCGTCAGCAGGGCAACGCCAAGAATGGACAAGTAATCTGGCGTAACCGGCACCACATAATGCGTGCTCATGGCGAGGGCGTTCTGGGTCGGGATGGTCAGGTTGGGCGGACAGTCGCAGACCACCATGTCGTACTGGTCGAGTACGGGTTTCAGGGACTTTCGCAGCCGCATTTCTCGCCCGACTGCACCCCCCAAATCCAAGTCCACCGAGAACAGGTTTATGTGAGACGGTACCAAGTCCACGTTTTCCAAAACGCCCTTCCTGATAACAGTCTGCGCGTTGTGCTGTTTGAAGTCCCCGGCGATGCCCCTCACTCCCAACAGGCTGGCAATCGTGCCGCACTGCTTGGCGTGTTCTGCCCAGTCCTCGGCTCGAATACAAGAGAAGGTCGCATTGGTTTGCGGGTCGCAATCCACCAGCAAAGTACGCATGCCCTCCCGGCCACAATAAGCCGCAAAGTTGACCGCAATAGCCGTTTTGCCGACGCCGCCCTTCAAGTTGACACAAGCGAGTATGGTTGGCATTTGCATCCTGCTGTTGCGGGAATTTGAAAGCAGCCCAGTCTAGCAGAGGAATCGGATCTCTGGAATGATGAGGGAGGCCGGCGGCTCCCCCTCGGGGCGTGGCGCTCCACTCGCCATGCTCGTGCAACAGTATGGCGTCAGCTTCGAGCTGACCAAAAGTGTGGAAGAACGGCTTCGCAAGTTGGGCGCCGATGACAGTTGGGCGCCGATGACGCGCTATTGATCGCCATCACCAAAAATCACCGCTGAGACTCAAAACCTTACCGGTTCAGACCCAAAGCACAATCCGATGCGGGAATCATTTAGTTGTCCTCTTTCGCGGCGATCAGGTTGTTATCCCAAAACGTCATCTGCGATGGACTCAAGCTGGCGAGGGAAACGGCCAGCTCACGTTTCATCTGCTCGAATTTGCTGCCAGCATTCCGCAAGTCAGCTATTTTTGCCATCGGAATGCCAGTGCGGACTGCTGACCACTAATCAGCAGCCCAAGATGCCACAAATACACATAATATGTTTTGATAATGCCATTTTAACGACTACTGGGCCAAGAACACTTCAATTAATGTCAACGCTGTGTCAACAACAAGGGAAAAATCGGTGTTTTCGGCATTGGTGCCTGCCAACCTCTCCGGAGCGCGCAGGGCGGTGTAGGCGGAACGACTCGTACTTGCGGTGAGTCAGCCGCGCGGATCGTACAAACAGACAAAAGCATTAAGTCAGCCCCATCTGACAGATGTGCTATCCGATCTACTCCAGATCGTAAGGCCGGCTCCGCGCTCGCGGAGCATCTGGTAGATGCGGGTGGCGCGCTACCTCCAGACGGTGGCGGAAACGCTGGCGACGGTGTGCAACGGGAAAGCGTGGATTTCCTGTCGCAAAAGTGGGCCGAACGAAAGCGGAAAATTCTCATCATCGTCCCAGCCAGCCTGCGGAAGCAGTGGCATCAAGAGCTTTCCGATAAATTCTTCCTACCCTCGGTGATCTTGGAAACAAAGACCTTCAATGAACAGATTCGGGGGGAAACCTCAACCCATTCGACCGCTCCGAAATTGTGATCTGTTCGTTTCAGTTTGCGCGGTCGAAAGAGCCGTATCTGCGTCAGGTCGCTTGGAATCTCGCCGTGATCGACGAGGCTCATCGCCTCCGGAACGTTTACAAGCCCTCGAACAAGATGGGCAAGGCCATTAAGAGGGTTTGCAATTGCAGGAACGCTGGAGGGGCTCGCAAACAAGCTGGAGCAAGCCGCAAAATCGCAGGAGACCGTCGAGGAGCCCCCTTCAGAAGTCGCTGAGACGTTCGAAACATTTGAAGAACTCAGTGACGAATGGGAAGAGGACGAAGACGAGGACGATGCACTGAGGAGAAGTCGAACGAGCGAGTTTTCACCCCGGAACAGCTAGAGCAGGTAAAAGCCGAAATTCAATCGCTCCGTCTGTTCACGGAACTGGCGAAGTCGATCCTCAAGAACTCCAAGGGCGAGCGGCTCCTGACGGCGTTGAAGCGTGGACTCGCTGAAGCGAAGACAAAGGGAGGCGAGCAAAAGGCAATCATCTTCACGGAGTCAACCCGGACTCAGGAATACGTCCGCTCCATCCTTGAGTCTACGGTTCACTACAAAGGCAAGGTCGTCCTGTTCAACGGCTCCAACAACGACCCAAAATCGAAGGAGATTTACCAGAACTGGCTGAAGAAGCATGCAGGCACCGACCGGATTACAGGTTCAAAGACCTCTGATTTGAGGGCGGCGTTGGTCGATTACTTCCGGGACGAAGCGATCATCATGGTCGCCACCGAGGCTGCCGCCGAGGGCATCAATCTTCAGTTCTGTTCCTTGGTGATCAACTACGACTTGCCGTGGAATCCACAGCGCATCGAGCAGCGAATCGGGCGCTGTCACCGATACGGCCAAAAGCATGACGTGGTCGTGGTCAATTTCCTGAACAAGAAGAACGCTGCGGATCAGCGCGTATACCAACTTCTGGATGAAAAGTTCAAGCTGTTCAGCGGTGTGTTCGGAGCCAGTGACGAAGTGCTGGGCAGTATCGGCTCCGGCATCGACTTCGAGAAGCGAATCGCTGACATTTACCAGAAGTGCCGCACTGAGGAGCAGATTCAGTTCAACTTCGACCAGCTTCAGCAGGAAATGGAGCAGCAGATTGACGACCGAATCGAGCAGACCCGCCAGAAGCTCCTAGAGAACTTCGACGAAGAGGTTCACGAAAAGCTGCGGGTCAACCTGCGAGAGAGCAGCGAGGTTCTGAACAAGTTCGACAACTGGCTCTGGCAAGTGACCCGGTTCTATCTCCAGCCTTACGCCAAGTTTGAAGACGGGCAGAACGGATTCACGCTCATCAAGAATCCGTTTCCCGAGGAGCAGATCCATCCCGGCCCGTACCGTAGCGGAAAGAATGTCGAGGATGCCAACCTGTATCGGTTGGGACATCCGCTTGCGCAGAAGATTATCGAGCAATGCAAGGCATTTACTCCTGACTCGCAGGCGTTGGCATTCGACTACTCCCATTCCGGCAAGAAGAATCTCGATTCTTGAGCCGCTGGTCGGGAAGACCGGGTTCATGCGTGTCATCTGTGACACCGTCACGGCGCTCGAAACCGAGGACTTCGTTCTGTTGAGCGGTGTCTGCGATGACGGCACCCCGGTCGATGCTGAACAGTGCCGCCGATTCTTTTCGCTCAGTGCATCCGAGAAGCCATTGGATTCCTCCAAACTGCCCGAACATCTTCAGCCCCGATTGGACGAAAGCTTGCAGCGGCAGCAGAACGAGGTTCTGGCGAGGCTCCCCAACATTTGCCACTCTTCCCCGCATTTGCCGACTTGTGCGCCGAATCGCTTGAACTCAATGCGAGTCCGTTCGCGAAAGAATGACACCTGCACATCCGGCAGATCCACTGCCACGTCAACGCGCATCGTCCCGAACGATTCCTCTCCGTGCTTCTTTAGCGGGTCGGCGTCGAACATCTGAGACAGCTCATCCAACACGCCGTTGAATGACTGCCTGCCGACTTCGAGGAACTCCAGCTTGTGTTCCTTTTTCCGCGAATAAATGTTCCCGAAGTGCAAGAGTGCGGGATGCTCTGGGCGCAGGTCGAACACGCCCTCGTAGTTGTGGCTCGGACGTACTCCTGGCTTTCGCTCTCCGACTCGCGATGCGAAGATCAAGTCTGCCAGCCTTCGCCGCATGGGTATCAGGTTGGGAAGGCGCAGCTCCACCTTGTCCAATCCGCCGCCGAAGGGCGCGGGTTTTGGAAAGTCACCGGTATGGGAGGTGAGGAGCACTCAACACCCCCGCTTTCCGGTGGCAGCACGCGTAAATTTACGTAAGTTCCCGCCTAGTAGACAGGGCCGGGAACTCGCGGACGCACCTTTGTCCTGGTGGGGCTCGGCACTGGCCGAATCTTGGCTTTCGCGATCGAGGACAACATCGGAAGGTCCAGTAATCGTTGTATACGCGGTTCTGAGCGGCTGCTGAAGGTCGGCGAGAGGTGAAGTTCCCAAAGAGGCTAGAACGTCGTGTAGGCAGGAATGGCAGAGTGCGATTGTTTGGGAGCATTTCTGGGCTCGTGGTCGGACGCGAATGGTTGACAGCAGAAGCGCAAGCGAGAAGTCCGCTGGTCGCGAGCATCGGCTACATGGTTTGCTTTCCATGCGCCTCCCGATCCCAGCGATCTAGGATTTCGAAGAAGTCTAGCAGTTGCCGAACGGAGTTTTCGTCGAATGATTCGAGATTGGAAGCATCGAGCGCGCCCACTTCATCACTCGGGCTTAAGGAGCCCGACGCCTCGCGCGCAGAGGCGATTGACGAGCTCGGTTGGCGGCTACGATTGCTCGTCGCTAGATCAAGGGAAGAAGACACGGGTCCTTCGGCCCCGATGAGGGCGCTGCCCTCAAACTCCCGCGCGTTTTTAGACTGATGGGCATCCGCTACGCGGAAAGATTGGCGGGGGCGTCGGGTGTTCGGCCCGTCCTTATGAGAGTGTTGGCACGCATCAGTCACCGAAACGGGCGCGACCCCGTAAGCTCGGATTTTAGAGACGTACCGCATCCCGCCCCTTCGCGTTCCCGCGAACCGCCTGGTGCGGTTCGCGTTATCGGCAGGACTGCTGCCTTAGCGGCAGCAACAACTCCCGTGCAACGGTTCGGATATCTCCTACCGGCGCTTGCGCCGATGAACGAATATCCCACTCACAGACATCAACCCCCGACTCGTTTATACCTCAGATTTTCAGATCTGAAGGCGACCGTGTGGCCGCCAAGGGGAAGTTGTGTTTACGCAAGCTCAGAGCGCTTCCAAGGGGCGCGTTGTACTCACCGAAGAGCAGGCTGCTCGCTATCTTAAGACTTCAGTTTCAACCCTATGCCGTCGCCGGCGTATGTCAAGGTCGATACCAGTATCCGTTACCTCCAAGCACGTCCTCGACTGCTTCCTCGACGACCGTAAGCTCTCGTTACACGAGCGTGTCATCGACGGCTTCAGCAACCACCGCAAGTTCCGTGTGGGGTCGACGATCGGCGTCGTTGCACCGGACGCAAAATAATGTGTCCCGGCGAGCGCCCGAAACTGCGAACTTCCGGACTGAGACAATTCAGGAGTTAATGACCGGGTATCGACTTAGCAGCTATCGTTGCGCCAGCGGTCGACAATGCAGCGCAGGTTAACATCACGGACCGAAATCCGAAGACAAATGAGTCGCGAACCGCTTGAATGACAATTATGCGCGTATTCGAGTCGATCTCTGGCGGCAATTTTAGGCCTGCGAGCTTGATCTTTTCTGCTTGAATCGCGTGGAGAACGTCTGCCGGCAGAGAGAGCGCCATGAGTCGCTGGTTCAAGCGATGCGCGAAGGCACCCACCATCACGGTTCCCAATACCGCAATGGCGAGTAGGCCCGCGACGCGCGCAACGGCATTGTTAATTCCAGAGGCTGTACCCACGCGGTCCTCGCCTACCGAGTTCATCACAACCGTCGTGAGCGGCGCCACGGTAACTGCCATACCGAAACCAAGAACGACAATGGCCGGAAAAAAGGTTTTCCAGTAGCTTCCACCTGGAGAAGTAACCGCAAACAGGGCGAACCCTAACGCAGCAATGGCCGGACCTACGACGAGCGGAACTCTTGGGCCATAACGATTCACCAGTCCCCCGGACCAGCGAGAGAGTACAAACATCAGCACAATGAATGGGAGCGTGGCTGCTCCGGTCTCGATGACGGAATATTCCTGGACTTGGATCAAATCCATGGGAAACAAAAAGAAGAATATGCCGAGGGCGCCATACAGAAAAAAAGTCAGCAGGTTAGCAGCATTGAATGTCGCAGACCTAAATAGGTCCAGGGGAACCATGGGTAAGGCTGTTCTGGACTCAAATAGCCCAAAAACAACCAGGCAGGCAAAGCCCACGCTCAGACTGCAGATCACAAAAGGATGCTTCCAACCCAGAGCACCAGATTCGACAAATCCGGTAACGACGCCGCCTAAACCAAGCGTGGCAAATAGCGCTCCCACCCAATCTATCCGGCTGTTGCTGCTGCGGCTCTCCGGAAGATGCAGCAGGGAAATGAAAATAACGGCGACAGCGAGCGGGAGATTGATGAAGAATGCCCAGCGCCAGGAAGCATGCTCGACAAACCACCCGCCAAGAACCGGACCAGTCGCCGTTGTAATTGCCGTGAAACCGGACCACGTACCAATCGCCGCACCGCGGCGGCTTTCGTCAAAACCTGCACTGATGATTGCCAGACTACCCGGCACCAGAAGCGCAGCTCCGATACCTTGAATGCTTCTGGCGATGATTAACTGCCGGATGGTCGACGAGAAGCCACAGGCCATTGAAGCGGTGGCAAAAATCGCGACACCTGCCACGAATGTCTTGCGACGCCCGAGCCCATCCCCAAGCGAGCCGCCGAAGAGGATCAACGCCGCCAAGAACAGGCCGTAAGACTCAACTACCCATTGCAGGCCTATCACCGTTGCGTTCAAGTCGGCTTGGATTGCCGGCAAAGCGACATTAACTACTGTGCTGTCGATGAAAGCCATGCTTGATCCAAGAATGGTTGCGGCAAGTATCCACGCACCAGTTCCTTGTCTGCATGGAACCGCGAGCGTTCCGGATCGAATCGCAGCCTCGTCGCAGGGACCTCTCATCGAACTCTATGGATGCAAACGGCTGTAGTCAGGGCGGATAATCGGCGGCCATAGCAGCACAGATGGTCCCGTCGATGAGCTCCGTACTGATCTCTTGGCAGCGAGCACGGCTGTTTGCACGACCGCCATCAACTCGCCCGCTTCTGTTCCGAAGGCAATGAAAAACAGGGCCGTTATTGGTTCGTGGCTGCGGAGCGTCCAGACGAGGGCGCACGGTTGATGAGCAGCACAGGTGAGTAACACGTGTCTCTGCTTGATCTTGAAGCTGACTGGCAGCACCGCGACTCTCCTCTGCATCCAGACCGTCATCCAGAAGGAGTATCTGCATGACCAATCCATCGAAGTCTGGTTCTGTGCTCCTGATCTTCTGTGTCATGGCAGCGGTCCTTTCTCTGGCAGAGCCGCCTACGCCCGAGCCCCAGCATGGGGACACTCAACTTGATGTGACGCAACCGCCGCCGTCCACAGGGGCGGACTCGCAGGAGCAATTTGAGGAAGAACTGGCGCCCGCGGCGGTCGAACGGGACATGTCGCGCTTTTCGCCCCTGATCCAGGAGCTCTACAGTGCGACGCGGGAGTCCAAGGAAAAAGCCATTCTTGCCCGCCTGGACAAGGTAAAAACACTGCTGGAGAGCGGCACAGAAGTCAGCACCACCGATGCGGAAGGTCGAACGCCGCTCCACTGGGCGGTCTTTGGGGCGAGCTACAACACCAAGCCGAAAGTCGTCGTTGCGTACGAGGAGATTGCCGATGCGCTGATTGCACGAGGGGTCGATCTCAATCGAGAAGATACTTATCAGGATACCGCGCTGGACTATTTGCTTTACTCGCCGAATTTTGAAATGCAGACGCTGCTTATCGAGCACGGTGCCACCAGCGGATTTTTTGCCGCCTTTTCTCCATTCTTCAACCAAACGGGAACAGAGGCACCAAAGCCTTCGTCGCCGGCCGTCGCCGGGTCGCACAAGGCCGATCTTGCTCCCGGCCAGACGCTCAGCATCCGCCTCGACTCACCGGTCGATAGCGATCGCTCGCGTACCGGGGATCTAATCGAAGGGACGGTCACGTACCCGCTCTGCAAAGACGGCGAGCAGGTCGCCTGCAAGCCGGGAGAGCTACTGGTTCCGCCCGGAACCAAAGTGAACGGAACCATCCTGTTTGCAGCCAAGGCGCCGGATAAGTATTCACTGCCGCGACTGGTACTCGATTTTTCGTACATTCTGCACAAGAGCGGGCAGCGCTCTCCTCTTTATGCGCGCGTCCTCGATGTCGATAATGCACGCGAGACTATTCGCAACAACGAAATTCTGGGTATCGTTCAGCCGCATGCGTCGGGCAAGGTGTCGATGGCGGTGGCAGCTTTGAGCGCCAGCAATCCAATCGCGGGATACACGATCAAAGGCGTGCAAACTGTCTATGGGCTCTCGATACGCCGCGAAATTCACTTCCCGGCGGGAACCGATGTGCAGGTTCAGGTGGTGCGCGGATCAATGCTGAAGGAAAAAGACTCATGGAGCGGATGGCCGGGCCTGCCGGTCAATGCGGAGCTTCAGCAGTTGGTGGCTGCGGCGCCACTGCGGACGCACACCTCGAACAAGACACCTTCGGATCTGACTAACCTGATGTTCATCGGTTCCCGCGACGAATTGCTGGCCGCATTCGGAGAAGCTGGATGGTTTCAGGCAGACAATATCGGCGTGCGCTCTGCTGTGAAAGCAGCTCAGGCTACCATCCGACAAGCGGGATATAGCGAGGCCCCGGTCTCCTTGCTCATGCTGGAGGGGCGCTCCCCGGACCTCGTAATGCAAAAGTCGCTTGATACCTTCGCCAAGCGTCACCACATCCGGATTTGGAAGCTCCACCCTAAATATAGTGGGAGAGACGTGTGGGTGGGAGCCGCCACCCATGATATTGCAACTACCAGCCAGAGGGCCAAGACCAAGTGGTCGCATCGCATCGATCCCCACGTGGATCGCGAGCGCGACTGGGTTGAAACCGATCTGCTCTTCATCGGAACCGCAACCGGTTTTGCCGATATCGAACGTCCGCATTCGCCGCGAAAAACGACGAATGCCACTGGCGATGTGATTGTGACTGACGGCAAGATGTCCGTCGTTGCACTCGCACCGGTGAGGACGCGAGAGTCCCCACCGGCGTTGGTATCTGAACCATGAGCGGCTTATTGGTGTCCTATTACGACCAGTTCATGCCCATTCGCAATGCATCTACTTGCGAACATAAGTCGCGTGCGGATGGCATTTCTGGGTAACCATCGCTCCTGCTCGCTGCGGGGCGATCTTTCAGGCGGTAGTCTCAATCTCAACGGGCTGGTCCACTAGATTTCCGGCTGCATCGAAAACCATCTCAGCAGGCGAACCTGCCAATTCGATCTCCGGCTTCGTCTCGGCTTCAGCCAACAGCGACTCGGAAATGTAGATCTCGCCGATGCGCATCGTGTCCTTGATGCGGACGACTCTGGCTTTGCTGAGATTCAGGGCGTTGCACGTCTTAATAGCGGCGAGGATCGCATCGCGATCATCCTCGAGAATGATGGGCAGCTTGCCCGGCACCGCCACGGTCGAGGTCAGACAGTTGGCATAGGTCATCTGGAAATCTATCTTCTCAAACAGCTTGCGGGTTGTGAACTCAGCGTGACCAATGCCGTTGGCGTTGCCGTGAGTCGCTTCCGTCAGGTCGAGAATCACCATCTTGGAAACCTTGGGTCCGCCCGATGCGAAAGGCGTCGGATAGCGACCCATGATGTTAGGGTCAGCTCCGTCGCCGGAGATGTCCTTCCCAATCTGATCGATGATCAGCACATCAATGGGGTCGAAGCAGATGCGAGCCATTTTGGCTTTGGCTTCGATCAGAAGCGCCGCGTCCGCTTCAATCAATTCACTGGCAGGCGTGGCGACGATCTTCGCAATTCGATCGTAGGCGTTCTCCACCGTGGCTACTCCGAACAGGATCGGTGCCTTCGCAATAGTGATTCGCGCCATCGCCGGAATAAACTCCGCGGCGACACCAAAGCCGTAAGCGTGACACGATTCGGCACCCTTTTGTTTACCGAGGCCAATCGTGATCATCTTCGCGACACCGCTTTCATTGGGGCCGCGGAAGGCGGTATGCGGTTTCACGCGGTTAATCACCACGATCCCGTCCGCCCCATAGGCGTATTTGTCCATATAGACCGGCAAGCCCACCGGCAACCGTCCCAGTTCCACAACGTCCATGGACGACAGAATTTCGCATCCGGCGCTGGCCTCTGTCACGCCCAGATTCGCCAGGACTTCTATCTGACCCTCGGCGGTTGCTCCACCGTGGCTTCCCATGGCGGGCACAATGAAGGGGTGCGCTCCGCGGCGTTTGATCTCCTCCGCCGTGACGCGCGCCAGGGTGGGAATTTCCGCGACGCCCCTGCTGCCAACCGCGATTGCGATACGCATGCCGGGCTTAATGCGGTCGCCAACCCCAGGCTTGTTCAGCTGCTCACGTAGACTGGCGGCCACGTCCTTGATTTCGGTGACGGAAAAATTTTGGCGAACCTTCACCATGCGCGGCAGGGGAATTCCCTGAAGTAATTCCTTGACGATGTTCATGATTGCTTCCTCCAGATATTCTCAATTACCGCGATCCGCCATTGATACAGTACAACAGATTGACACAGTACAACAGGTTCTCCGATCAGTGTAGGCTGGAAAAGAACGTCGACAAGGTTCTGAAGGCAGAGTGCCCGAATGCGGCGCCTACTTACAACACAAAGCGTTTCCCCACTGCATATTAGATGGGCAATTTACATATTGGAACTAGTCAAATCAAATGGTATTTTGGTGAGATTTCCGCCTACCAGGCTGAGCACACGAATTAGCTTGAGAGCAATCTGACGGTTGGAGCAATGTCTTGGGAAAAGTATTGATCACTGCCCGTTCAGTCGCGGCTAGCAAAGAGGGAAGAACGGTTCTCGAGTCTGCGGGACATGAGATTGTAGCTCATGCGTGCGATAGACCATGGGGCGAAGGGGAAATGCTGCGTGTGATCGAGGGCATGGATGCGGCCATCGTTGGCCTCGACGCCATGACCGCCAAAGTGCTCGCGGCAGGCGCTCCGCAACTAAGAATAATCGCCAGGAATGGCATGGGCTACAGCAATGTGGACTTGCAAGCTGCCACTGAGCTTGGCATTGCAGTAACCCTTACACCGGGTGCCAATTCCATCTCGGTAGCTGAACTGGTTATCGGATTGATGTTGTCGCTCGCTCGCCATATACCACGGCAGGATTCGAGCGCCCACGACGGTGGCTGGAATCGAATGATGGGGCGTGAGCTGCACGGCAAGGTGTTGGGAGTGATTGGTACTGGCCAGATTGGCTCGGAAGTCATCGCCCGTGCGCACGCGTTCGGCATGAGCATAGCGGCCTTCGACGTCAAGCAGCGTCCTGAGTTGTGCCGCATGCACAACGTCAATTACGTTCCTATGGACGAAGTCTTCCGGGTGGCCGACTTCCTGACGTTGCATGTGCCGACGAGCGCTCAGACAAATCGCATGGTTAATTCCAGGACTCTCCGTTTGATGAAAGATACTGCTTGCATCATGAACAGCGCGAGAGGAGAGTTAGTCGACGAATCTGACTTGTATGAGGCTCTGAAAACCGGGCGCATAGCTGGATTTGCCGCCGATACTTTGCTGCAAGAACCTCCGCCCGCGAGTCACCCGTTGCTGTCTTTGCCAAATGTTATTTTTACTCCGCATTGTGGTGCCTACACCATGGAAGCAGTTGCACGCGCCAGCGTAATGACTGCTCAGGAGGTGGTGAGGGTGTTGTCGGGTAAAGCGCCGCTGTATTCCGTCGCGGGTGTCACTGTATCCAGGTAAAGAGCTGAGACACAAGGAAGAAGGGAATCGATTATGAAAGCGGCAATCTATCAGGGCATCGGAAAAATGGAAGTGAAAGACATCGCCAACCCACAAGTTGAGTCCGGTTGTCTTCTTCTTAAGGTGAAGTCATGCGCGATCTGCGGCGGAGATCTGCGGACCTTCCGTCACGGTCACGCTGCCATTAAACCGCCAATTGCGTTGGGGCATGAGATAGCGGGAGAGATTGTCGAAGTGGCGCCCGATGTCAGAGGCTTTTCCGTGGGTGAGCGGGTGATCGTCGCGCCCGCGATCGGTTGCGGAAGTTGTTCCTATTGCCTCTCCGGCTGGCAGAACATGTGCTACACGCGCAAGACGATCGCTCATCATTACAATGGCGGGTTTGCCGAATATGTGCTGGTCCCCGCAGGTGCGGTGCGGGCGGGCAATGTCAATCGCATTCCCGATGCAGTGACCTATCTCGAGGCATCGCTTGCCGAACCACTGGCTTGTGTGCTGAATGCGCAGGAAGTAGTCGGTATCGGCCTGGGGGATTCGGTTGCGGTTCTGGGAGCCGGTCCGATTGGATTGATGCATGCGGAGTCGGCCCGCGGGCGCGGTGCCGGCAAGGTGTTTTTGATTAACCGCAGTGCTCCGAGATTGGAGCGCGC
Organism: uncultured Acidobacteriota bacterium; assembly: GCA_963832365.1. Taxonomy (GTDB): domain Bacteria; phylum Acidobacteriota; class Terriglobia; order Terriglobales; family Acidobacteriaceae; genus CAWBRT01. Next base: position 13,966 of record CAWHUL010000023.1, read on the forward strand.
CAAGTCATTCGGCTTTGAAGCTTACATTGATTTGAGTTCCGTCGATGGCGTAAAGGCCGTTATGGACCTGACCGGTGGGTTAGGCGCAAACGTCGTGATAGTGACCGCGGGGAACGCGGACGCTCAAAAGCTCGGTCTCGCGATGGCCAGCAAGATGGGTAAAGTTTGTCTGTTTGCCGGCTTACCGAAGGATCAGCCAACGATCGAACTGGACGTGAATCACATACATTACCGGCAGATTGCTGTTTATGGCACATTCTCGTCTGCTCCGCGCCACAATGCGCTCGCTTTGGAGATGATTCGCTCCCACAAGGTTTCCGCCGCGAAAATTCTTACCCACCTGGTATCGCTGGATAACATCTGCGCAGGCATGGACCTGGTGAGCAACCGCGCGGGACTGCGCGTCGCGGTATCGCCGTTCATAGGCGAACTTCAAGAAGAGATACGGCGGCATCGTGACCTGGTCGTAGTCCGATAGGTTAACGGCACTACGGCACGAGGGAGGAGCGGGCGTGGCCTGTCTGATTGGCATCGATGTGGGGACCACAAATTGTAAAGCGGCTGCTTACGCCGCCGACGGGACCTTGAAGGCAACGGCCAGCCGCCAGACTGTCACTCACTACCTGGAGAACAATTGGGCGGAATTCGATCCCGGACAATTATGGGATGCGGTTCAAGAAGTGCTCCGTGATGTCACTCGCCAGTTGAAGGAGAAAGTCGACGGGATTGCGGTTGCAAGCATGGGTGCCGCCGGAGTGCTGCTCGACGAGAACGATCAATGGATACATCGATCGATTGCCTGGTTCGATACTCGTACCGAAGAGATAGCCCGCTGGTGGATTGAGAGCTTCGGAGCGGAGAATATCTATTCGATTACCGGGTTTGTGCCGAATCCCATGGCAGGCATTACCAAGGTTCAATGGATCCGCGATCGACTGCCGGAGTCGTTCCAACGCGTGAAACACTGGGTATCCATGCAGGATTACATCGCGTATCGGCTTACAGGGCAGGCCGGCGTAGACCTGTCGGTGGGTTGCCGCACCATGGCCGTGGACTTGCGCCGCCGCTGCTGGTCGCAGGAAATTCTGGAACATGCGCGGATTCCGGTGGAAATATGCTCGACCTTGAAGCGCTCGGGCGAACTGGTCGGAAATGTGACATCGCAGGCCGCGAAGTTGACCGGCATTGCGGAAGGCACTCCGGTTTTTGCCGGTGGGATGGATTACGTGTGCGGTGCTTTTGCTTGCGGCCTCATCCATACGGGGGAAGTTTTGAGCGCGGTGGGCACCAGCGAACAAATCCTGATGGTGATTGATGAGCCCATCAACAATCCGCGGCATATCGACACCAATTTTACTTGTGTGAACTATGTCGTGGATGACAAATACTATATTGCCGGGCAGGTAATTTCATCGGGTGTGATTCTCGATTGGTTCCGTACGGAGATTGTCAGGGAAGATTTCGCGAAGCTCATGGCTGAAGCGGAACAATCGCCTCTGGGAGCAAGGGGAGTGTTGTTGCTACCGCATTTTCGGGGCAAGTACGCGCCGGGCGCGGATCCTCTTTCCAAAGGCGCTCTGATCGGGCTAACCACCTCGCATACTCGAGGGGATTTGGTGCGGGCTATCCTGGAAGGACTCTGCTACGAATCGCTAATGATTATCAATGGCATGCAGGAGGTTGTCGAAAAGTCCATCCCCTGCCTGTATGTAGTCGGTGGCGCTACCCGGTCAGCGTTCTGGATGCAGATGAAAGCCGACATCCTGGGCATCCCCGTTATCTGCCTGGAAGTTCCTGAGGTGGTTACGCTGGGCGCGGCGATGCTTGCCGGACTTGGGGCTGGTATCTATCGGGATTCGGCGGATGCGGTGCGGCAGACGCGACGCGAGAAGAAGATCTACACGCCTGATACTATTCGCCACGGGCGTTACCGTGTCATTTTTGAAGAAGCCTACCGGCATGTTTACCCCTCTTTACGTCAGATTCACCATCAGATCGATTTCTTAATGAAGAGCGAGGCATAAACGATGAGGTTTTTGGTAGTCGGAGATCCATTGCTCCCCGCTGCCGCACTGGCAAGCGCCGTGCGGGATGTGTTCGGTACGAACGTGCAGATCAGCGAGGTCGATTGGCAGCCCGCCAATGAGGAAGAATTCTGGTTTCTGCGGAGCCAGGTAGAGAAACTCGGACCTGGCGCCGGGAAAGCCGCCTGCCGAGCTGAACGACAAGATCCAGAATGTCGACGTTATCATCACTCACCATACGCCGCTGAACGCACAGCTCATTAGCCGCAGCAGTGCATCGTTCATCGGAGTTTGCCGGGCGGGCACGGAAAATATTGACGTAAAAGCCGCCGCCGATAAGGGCATCAAGGTGATGAAAACCATGGGACGCAATGCAGAGGCTGTATCCGATTTTACGATTGCACTCATGTTGACCGAATTACGTAATCTGGCCCGAGGTCATGCCGCTCTAATGCACGGCGAGTGGAAGAAGAAATATGCCAATTCCGCTTTCATGGGCGACATGCGGGATAAGGTCATAGGACTGGTGGGATTCGGTTTCATCGGACGACTCGTTGCACAAAAGCTGATGAATTTTGGCGTCCATATTCTTGTTTACGATCCATACGTGGGGCAAGACACGCTGGCAAAGTTCGGGGCGAAAGCGGTGTCACTCGAAAAGTTATGCCGGGAATCTGATTTCATCAGCATTCATGCCAGGCTTGGCAAAGATACGACGGGACTGATTGGACGGGAAGCGTTTTCGTGGATGAAATCGACTGCGTATCTAATCAACACCGCACGGGCTGGACTGATCGACGAGGCCGCCTTGATTGCAGCCTTGCAGGAACGGCGCATTGGCGGAGCCGCGCTGGACGTATTCTGGACTGAACCATTGCCCGCGGGGCATCCTTTGCTTGCGATGGATAACGTGACCATTACACCGCACCTGGCGGGTGCGACGAAGGATACCTTTCGCATGACGCCGTATCTACTGCTGCGCGAGTTGAAGCGCGTTGTAGATACGAAAGCGACATCAGAGTGGGTAGTCAGCTAGCGGGCTGATGAAAAATTCGTAGAAGTGTCATTCTGAGGCGCGCAAACTTCGCGCGTCCGAAGGATCTGCTTTGCTTTCAGCGCGCACAAACAGCAGATCCTTCGCTACGCTCAGGATGACACCTCAGAAATGAGTTTTTCCGCGTGCTCCTATACTCCTGTCGATCTTGTAGCCATGTGCCCTGATTGAGAGCGGCGCTGGCGGGCCTCTTTGATGTGAGCGTGCGAGCCCAAGTAGTGCGCCTTCATGTCCTCGTTCGCCAGCAGAGCCGCCGAGGTGTCGGTCAAGGTCATCCGGCCGGTCTCCAGGACATACCCGCGATTCGCGATCAGGAGCGCCATCCGGGCATTTTGTTCCACCAGGAGGATGGTGGTCCCGGTCGAGCTGATCTGCTTGATGACCCGGAAGACTTCCTGCACCAGGACTGGCGCCAGACCCAGGGAGGGCTCGTCCAAAAGCAGGAGTTTCGCCCCGGACATGAGGCCGCGGCCGATTGCGAGCATTTGCTGCTGGCCGCCCGAGAGCTGCCAACCCAGCCGGTCTTTGAATTCTTTCAGGATCGCGAAGTGGTGGAACACGCGCTCCAGGTCTTGGTCCAAATCTGCTTTCGAGGGATTCTTGCGCGGCGTGGCCCCCAGCATCAGATTGTCCATGACGGTGAGGCCCGGGAAGATATGCCGCCCCTCGGGAACACACGCAATTCCGGCCTCTGCGATGTCTTCAGGCTCCATTCCGGTGATGGTCCGCCCCAGGAACTCAACCGTGCCGTTAGCCGGCTTCAGCATCCCGGTAATGGTCTTAATGGTGGTGCTCTTACCGGCGCCGTTCGCTCCGAGCAGGGCAACAATCTCCCCCTGCTTCACTTCCAGCGAGACGCCTTTGAGGGCCTGAATAGCGCCGTACCAAGTCTCAATTCCCGATACTTTGAGCATTGCCCACCTCCGTTCCAAGGTAGGCGTCGATCACCTCCTGGTTTCTTTCGATGGTTTCAGCCGGGCCTTCCGCGATCTTTTTGCCGAAATTAAGAACGGTGATGTGGTCGGATACGTTCATCACCAGGCTCATGTCATGTTCGACAAGCAGGATCGTGATCCCACGATCTCTGATCTGGAATAGCAGATCCAGCAGCATCTCGGTCTCGGCGGCGTTAAGCCCGGCGGCCGGCTCGTCCAGCAGGAGGAGCTTGGGGTCCGAGACCAGTGCGCGCGCCAGTTCCAGCAGCCGCTGCTGCCCGTAGGGGAGACTCTTGGCCTCGGCAAACTCTTTTCCCCGGAGGCCGACGAACTCCAGGGTATCCAGAGCTTTCTGGCGCAAGGCCGCCTCTTCGTCTCGCTGCGATGCCACCTTGAGGATACTTCTCACCAGCCCCGCTCGAGAACGGCAATGCTGGCCGATCAGTACATTGTCCAGCACCGTCAGTTCTCCGAACAGGCGGATATTCTGGAACGTACGCGCAATCCCGTGGGTGGTGATGACGTGGGGCTTCCGACCTGTGACCGGCTTCCCGTTCAGAAGGATCTCGCCCGCGGTGGGTATGTACAGGCCGCTCAGCATGTTCAGGATGGTGGTCTTGCCTGAACCGTTGGGGCCGATCAGCGCCTGGATCTCGCCGCGTGCGGACTTCCATGTCCACGCCGTCCACCGCCTTGAGCCCGCCGAAGTGCTTGGCCAGCCCTTTGACAGAAAGGATCGTCCCATTGCTGCTGGACCCGCCGACGTTCGGCAATGGAAAGTCCATTTTTTCTGCATAACGATCCTTCAGCTCTGCCGTCACTTCCCGCGCGGCCACCGAGTCGGAGGCCCACCAGATTCGCAGCCGCCGGCTGAGGGCCCATCCTCTCACCAGGCCAGCGATCCCGCCCGGCATGAAGATCATGACGGCCACGATACCCGCCGCGTAGACCATCATGTAGTAGTCCTTCAGGAACCGCAGGACCTCCGGCAGAAGGGTGAGCAGGGTCGCGCCTACAATGGAGCCGACCGCTGAGCCGTTGCCCCCGAGCACCATCATGGCCAGGAGCATGACCGATTGGTCGAAGGAGAACGTGTCGGGACTGATGTAATGCGAGCCGCTGTGGGCGAACAGCCATCCCCCGAGGCCGCCGTATCCGGCCGATAAGGCGAAGGCCATGATCTTGTAGTAGGTGGAGTCCACTCCCGCCGTCTCGGCTGCCATCTCATTTTCACGGATGGCCATAAAGGCACGTCCCACGCGGGAGTTCTTCAGCCGAATCGATGCCCAGGTGAGGACGATGAGCAAGACAGCCGCCACGTAGAAAAAGCTGCTGGGACTCTTCAGTTCATAGGAACCGATCCACGGCGACGGGATCTTGGCGATGCCGTCGGAGCCGCCGGTGAGCCGATCGCATTGATCAGGATGAGCTGCAGGATGATCCCGAATCCAATGGTCGTCATGGCCAGGTAGTGGCCAGAGAGCTTCAGCGTAGGAATGCCCAGCAGTATCCCGAAGAGGGCCGCCACAATAAACGCGGCGATCAGGCCCAGCCAGGCGGACATCCCGAACTTGACTGTAAGCAGTGTCGACGTGTAGGCCCCCACACCCCAGAAGGCCGCCTGAGCCAGGGAGAGCTGCCCCGCATAACCCAGGACGATGTTCAGCCCGAGGCAGGCCACGGAGAAGCCGATCGCCAGATTCACCAGGTTGAGCCAGTAATCGCTGCTCAACGCCCAGGGGAAGACTAAGACGGCCAGGGCGAGGGTCACGAAGAGGAGCGGCTTGGCTGCGCGTGGATTCATGGCAGCCCCCTTATGCCTTCTCGGCGATCTTCTCGCCGAAGAACCCCTGCGGGCGCAAGAACAGGACCAGGATCAGGATGATGAAGGCGAAGGCGTCGCGGTAGGCACTGGAGATGTAGTAAGCCCCGAACACTTCGATCACCCCAAGAAAGATTCCTCCAACGATAGCCCCAGGCACACTTCCGAAGCCTCCCACAATGGTGGAGCAGAACGCCTTGAGCCCCAGCATCGCGCCCATCTCCTTGGTTACATAAAAGATCGGGCCGACCAGAATGCCCGCTGCCGCTCCCAGGATGGAACTGTAGATGAAGGTGATAGCGATCATCTTCGCCACGCGGATGCCGAGGAGCCGCGCCATCTCCTTGTCCTGGGCCGTCGCCTGCATCTTCTTGCCCAGAGACGTCTTTTCAAAGAAGAAGTACTGCAACACGAGGAGCGCCAAGGTGGCCACGATGATTACGATGTACTGCGGGTCCACAAAGACGCCGGCCAGGTTCAGAACGTCCGGACGGGTCGGTCGCTGCATGAGAAATGGCTCGGCCCCGAAGACCAACTGCGCTCCGTTCTTGAGGAAGATGGAGACGCCGATGGTGGCGATGATAACCGGAAGGAAGGTGCGGTGGCGCAGGGGATAGTAGGCAATGCGTTGGAAGACGATCCCGAAGACTCCCATAAAGAGAACGGTGACCACGTACGTCAAGGGGAACGGAAGCTTTAGCACCTCCATTAGCCAGACGGCCACGAAGGCCGGGATCATGACAAACTCGCCTTGAGCGAAGTTCACAACCCCCACCGCGTTGAAGATCAGGACAAACCCCAGGGCGACGAGGGCGTAGATGGAGCCCATGGCCAGTCCTGCGCTCATCATTTGCAAATTGGTAGCGACATCCATACAGAAATCTCCACATGCGCATGGCCCCCGGCTTTGATCGGGGGCCCGCGCCTCCCACGTCATTAAACGGCGAGGATTATTTGGCTCCTATTTTGACAATCTTAAGGAGCTTGGGATTTCCTTTCTCGATCTGGACCACGCTTACCTCGCTCAATCCGTCCCCGTTGGGGGTGAAGTCAAACGTGCCCAGGACACCCTGATATCCCTTGGTCGACAGGATGGCCTCGCGGATCTTGGCGACGATTCTCGCCGACCTTCTTGATCGCATTCACCAGGATGTTCAGCCCGTCATAGGTCCAAGCCGAGGTGGCGTCGAACTCCTGGTTGTATTCCTTCTTGTAATCTTCAGCGTACTTCTTGTTCACCGGGCTCTGGCCAGGCACGAAGTCCGCAACGGCAAGAAGTCCCTCGGAGGCTTCCCGCGAAAGGTTAAGGGTGTCCTTCATCTGGCTGGAAGGTGAGCCGATGTACATGAAGGGCGAGCCGAGTTGGCGATACTGCCGCTGAATCACCGCCACGTCCTCGGGGTTGGTGCCGTAGAGGACCAGGATCTGGGTCCCCGCGTTCTTGAGAGAGAGGAGCTGTGCGGTGTAGTCCTTAGTCTTGGTGGTGTATCTCTCCCGCTTCACCAAAGTCAGACCTGCGTCCTTGGCGCCCTTCTCGACCAGATCGGCGCCGCCGGTGCCGAAGGCGTCGGAGTCATGCAGGATGCCGATCTTAGTGAACTTGGTGTTTTCCTTGATGTACTTGACCATGGCGGCCGCGGCGATGGAGTCATCCGGCCGGACCCGGAACAGCCACGGGTTCCCCTGCTTGGTCAGGGAGGCATTCGTCCCGCCGATAATTGCGGGGATACTATAGTTCTTGATCGCATCGGACATGGCCAAGACCTGGGTGCTCTTCACGGAGCCGACCAGCGCCAGAACCTTCTCCTGCTCCACGGCCTTCTGCAGCGCGGCCAAAGCGCCGGGGTTGGTGGACTGGTTGTCCACAATGATCAGGTCGATTTTCTTGCCGTTGACTCCACCGGCTGCGTTGATCTGCTTCAGAGCAAGTTTGATCGCCTTGATCTGAAGCGCGCCTTCGTCCGCCGAAGCGCCGGTGACGGGCGGGGTGAAGCCAATCTTGATCGTATCGGCTGCTTGCAGGCTCAGGACGCCGAAGGTCGTGCCCACAAAGAGCCCCAGCAGAGCAAACGTAAACCATTTACGCATGATATTCCTATCTCCGATCGTTATTATTTTCGCAGCTTGCGGCGATCTGAACAGATATCAAATGCCGGCTCTCATGTAAAGGTAAAAAGTGAATTGGAGGCGCGGGAATCCATTGATATCAATCGACCTTTGTCATGGAATTGTTCTCGATACTACGAGCCCTTCCTCTGGCACCTGACGTGAGCCATGTTTTCAACGGAGTGCCAAAAATACCGTGGGCCACTGTCACGAAAGCATCATGAAAAGCGAAAGTCGTCCTGCGCCATTATGAACCACGGGCCGCTGGGTAAAACTGCTTATTCCCGCTTTGCCCGCCGAGCAGGCAGGGGAGCTTGCAGGGTGGGGCTGTGCTGCTGTTAGCACATTGTTTACAATACAGTGGCGTTGACCTCCGAAAATAAGGTTGGCAGCAGTCATCTCCGGAAAGCCTGCCCGTCAGGAAAGCTTACCCGGCGCCGATAATACGGAAGGAGTCCAGGGTGCATAACGGCTACGAATCGAGCGGTAAGAAGCTCAAAGTTCTCATTACCGACTATGAATACTCTGACGTTCAACTTGAACAGGAGCTCTACCGGGAAGCTGGCATCGAGGTCGCAACCAGCCAGTGCCGCACCGAGCAGGATGTAATCGCCGCCTCGGAGGGCTGCTTTGGATTGCTGGTGCAATATGCCGAGGTCGGCGCTAAGGTTTTCACCGCCCGGCCGGAGATTCGAATTTGCAGCCGCTACGGCGTCGGAACCGACACGATCGATTCCGCCGCCGCCCTGCGTCACGGTGTCTGGGTGGCAAACTCGCCCGATTACGGAATCGGAGAAGTGGCCACGCACGCTCTGGCGATGACGCTCTCGTTGCTGCGTCATCTCCCGTGGTATGACCGCGACATACGGCAAGGCAAATGGGGCCATATGTCAGCCGGAAAACTACGGCGCGTCGGCAATTTGACTTTGGGAATACTCGGTCTGGGCCGGATTGGCAAGCGCATGGCGTACCTTGCCCGCAACTGCTTCAAGCGCGTAATCGCCTGCGATCCTTACATCATCGATGGCGATTTCCCGGCCTATGTGGAGCGAGTGTCCCTGGAACAGCTTTTCAGTCAAAGCGATGCGATCTCTCTGCACGTGCCTCTAACCCAGGAAACTCGCGGCATGGTGAATGCCGGCCTGCTCAAGCTGATGAAGCCGGAGAGCTATGTGGTCAATACTTCGAGGGGCGCCGTCGTCAATGTTGACGATCTGCTTGATGCCTTGAATTCCGGTCGATTGGACGGCGCGGCGCTTGACGTTTTGCCGGTTGAACCGCCGCCGGCTGGGTCTCCGCTGCTCCAGCACCCGCGGGTCATTCTCACGCCTCATTCGGCTTTCTATTCCGATGAGTCGGAAATAGAGATGCGGCGAAAGACGGCACAGAACCTGGTGGACTGGGCGCGCCAAGGGCGCCCAACCTACGTAGTGGTTGACCCGGGGCCAAAGGCGTAAGCACTGCCGTCCACAGAAGCAGCAGTCAACGTCTCGGGCCGCCACACCCCGGTTTGGGTGTCACTAACTTCTTGAGAGCATCACTAAATTTAGTATATAAGGGGTAGGGTTCGCCGATTTCACAGCGAAGTGAGCCAATATCAGGAGTTGCAAAAATGACGGGTCCCGTGCTTCAGTCTGAAACTGACTCGGCAATTGGAAGCAAGCAATGGCTTGCTATGTACAGGCAGATGCTGTCCATCCGCCTGTTCGAAGAGCATGTTAATGACCTCTATACGCGGGCACTTATGCCTGGGTTGGCGCACTTATATATAGGGGAAGAGGCAGTGGCGGTCGGAGTTTGCAATGCTCTCCGGCCTGACGACTATATCACCAGCACGCATCGCGGCCATGGCCACTGTCTGGCAAAGGGAGCATCGCCCGAGCGTATGTTCGCGGAGTTGCTCGGCAAAGAAGCCGGGTACTGCCGGGGCAAGGGCGGATCGATGCACATTGCTGACCCGGCTACCGGCAACCTGGGAGCAAACGCCATCGTCGGCGGCAGCATGGCCATCGCGACTGGAGCGGCATTTTCCGCAAAACATCTGAAGAACGGCCGGGTGGCGGTCTGTTTTTTCGGAGACGGAGCCGTGGCCCAGGGCTTGCTTTTTGAAGCGATGAATCTGGCGCAGATATGGAAACTCCCTGTCATCTATGTTTGCGAGAACAATCATTACAGCGAGTACACCGCGAATTCGGAGATTCTTGCCGGTGACTTGCTCGCCCGTCCGGCTGCTTTTGGCGTGCTAGCCGAAGGCGTGGATGGGCAGAACGTCCGCGCTGTCCATGCGGCGACAAAACGGCTGGTGGAAAGAGCGCGTCAGGGGGGCGGTCCCGCTTTCCTGCTGTGTGATACCTATCGCTATAAGGGTCATCACGTGGGCGACATCGACCGCGAGTACTACCGCTCAAAGGAAGAGGAGCAGCGCTGGATGACCGAGCGCGACCCCATAAAAGGCCATGCAGCTTGGCTGATCGAAGAAAACCTTGCCGATGCGAGCCTTCTCAAGCAGGTTGAGGCGGAAGTTGCAGCTGAACTCGATGCGGCGGTCAAATTCGCTCTGGCTGCACCTTACCCCAGCCCGGACCAAGTGGAGAATGATATTTATGCCTGAAGCCAAGGAGCGCGAACTGACGTTTGGCGAAGCCGTCAAAGAGGCGATTGCAGAAGAGATGCGTCGCGATTCCCGCGTGTTTATCCTGGGAGAGGATGTCGCGGAGGCGGGCACGCCTTTTAAGGTCCTGACCGGATTAGTGGCTGAATTTGGCACCGATCGTGTAGTTGATACTCCGATCTCGGAGCCAGGCTTTACCGGGCTCGCGGTCGGGGCGGCGATGACCGGTCTTCGCCCCATTGTGGATATCATGTTCGGCGATTTCATCACCTTGACCATGGACCAGATGGTGAACCAGGCGGCCAAGATTCATTACATGTCGGGGGGCCACTTGAGTTGTCCGATGGTGATGCGAACCACGCTGGGCGCAGGTCGCCGCTCGGCGGCACAACACTCGCAGTCGCTCCATGCCTGGTTCAGCCATGTACCCGGGCTTAAGGTAGTGATGCCATCAACGCCCTACGACGCGAAAGGGCTGCTGAAAACGGCCATACGGGACGAGAATCCGGTTGTCTTCTTTGAAGACAAGATGACGTACAAGCTGAAAGGGCCGGTTCCAACCGGGGATTACACCATACCTTTTGGGGTGGCGGACGTGAAACGCGTCGGCAGCGACATCACCATCGTGGCCACCAGCAGCATGGTGCAGGTAGCGTTGGCGGCAGCGGATATGCTGGAAGCTGCGGGGATCAGCGCCGAAGTTATCGATCCGCGGACAACCTGGCCTCTGGATGAAAAAGCTCTTATCGCGTCGGCAATCAAGACTTCGCGCGTGATCGTGGTGGACGAAGGTTATGAACGCTATGGCGTTACGGCCGAGATTGCCGCAGTGATTGCCGAAGGCGCTTTCTTTAATCTTGATGCACCGGTTAAGCGGATTGGCGCCATGCATGTTCCGATTCCATTTTCGCCGCCGCTGGAAGATGTGACCGTGCCGTCGGAAAAGTTGGTGTTTGAGGCAGCGCGTAAACTTTGCGACAACACCTAACCCGCGAAGGGTATATCCCGCGAAGCAGCCGGGTTATACCCTGATTCTTAATATAAATCTTGCAGTTGGAAGGGCTAGTTACTTGGCCCCCATTGATAAGAGATAAAAACTGTGGCTAATAGGATTGTGATGCCTGCGCTCGAGATGGCGCAGGAGACCGGCAAACTCGTGTCCTGGTTAAAACAGGAAGGCCAAACCGTCGCTAAGGGCGAGCCACTGCTGGAAGTTGAAACCGATAAAGCGGTCATGGAAATTGAGTCTCCAGGTGATGGAGTACTCGCGGCCATAACAGCGCAACCAGGGGCCGAAGTGCCCGTTGGACAAACAATTGCCTGGCTGGTTGGCCCAGGCGAGGCTCCCCCAGTTGAGGATGGGCCGAGCGAGTCCGGCCGACGGATGACGGCAGAACCCCAGGCGCCGCCCCCAGCGGTCGCCGGCGATCCCGCGGTGTCGCCCGCAGCTGCCCAGGCGAAAATCTCTCCGAAGGCACGCCGTCTGGCCAAAGAACATGGCGTCGATCTGAGCCGGCTACGCGGATCAGGGCCGGGGGGAGAGATTCTGGCGGCAGATATCCTTGCGCTGGCGAAAGCCGGTAGTGTTCCCGCTCAGAGTGTTCCTGCTCAGGCGGAAATTGAAACGCTGAGTTCGACCGCCAAACTTATGGCGGAGCGAACCACCAAGAGTTGGACCAGCGTACCGCACTTCTTCGTCGTCCGCGATGTCGATGCAAGTGCGCTTCTGGCAGCGCGCGAGGAGCTTTTGCCGGAAGTTGAAAAAGCCTTCGGGGTGCGACTGACTCACACTGATTTGCTGGTTGCGCTTATTGCGCCCCTACTGGCCAAGCACCCACGGATGAACGCGACGTGGACTGAGCAGGGAATCCGTCTTAACCGGCAGGTGAATCTCGCCGTCGCCATGGCCGTTGAGGATGGAGTGGCTGCGGCAGTGATCCCACATGCCGACACCACGGCTTTGGGCGAAATCGCCGTTCAGCGGCGCGATATGGCGGAACGCGCCAAGGCGGGACGGCTGCGTTCTACGGATCTTACGGGCGCGACCTTTACCATGAGCAATCTGGGCATGTATAACGTCGACGCATTCAGCGCAATCATCAGTCCACCGCAGGTAGCGATACTGGCGGTCGCGCGTATTGCAGACCGAGTAGTGCCGGTCGACGGCAAACCGGGTGTTCGGCCGATGATGACCTTGACGCTCTCGTCCGACCACCGCGTGGTCGATGGGGCTCGCGCGGCGATGTTTCTCGACGACTTGGCCGAAGCCATTCGCCAGCCGAAGACGCGGCTGGGCAAGCCATAACTCTCATTTTGCACGGTGCGCACCCCAACGACGGCAAAAGCGTCCGTCGCCGGGGACCCCGGCTCCGCTTAGGATGACGCCCCTCGGAGAACAGCTTTTCAGCAGCCTGCTAACGTTCAGTTCCTAATTGCGTCTATTCCTATATCGTTTAGGAGTCAATGATGCAGAAAACGAACAACTCTGTCTCGGAGGACGTTGTATCGGAAGAGCGCCAGAAGCTAGAAGCAGAACGGCAGAAGCTAGTGGCGCAGATTGTGAAATTGCCAAATGGGGTGAGGTTCACCCGACTGAAGCCAGTGACAGCATGAGAATCGTTTTCGACCATCGTATAGCCACTCGCTGAGGGCGATCTGACGTTCTTCGGACACAACTAGAACGCCAACGAATCAGAGGACAGCTCGCGCTCGCACTCGCACTTGTCCTTCAGGTGGCTTCATCGTAGCCGATTGACGGATCCGTTAGTCCCCCTTGATCATCGCTGGCAGGTGCTTGCCGACCCAGTTCGTGGCCTGCTCGTAGGCATAGGCGAGTTGCAGCACGGCGAAATCCGCATGATTCCGGCCAATGATCTGCATGCCCATCGGCAGTCCGTCCGGGCTGAAACCAACAGGCATGCTTATGACCGGGGAGCCGGCCAGCGACGCGGGAACCACAACTTCCATCCAGCGGTGATAGGTATCCATGGTCTTACCGTTGACCGTCTTGGGCCAGTGCGTGGTGGCGTCGAAAGGGAACACCTGGGCGCTCGGCAGCAACAGATACTCATAATGCTCAAACAACTTGAGCATCATCCCATACCAGTTGGTGCGCGCGACAAAAGCCTTGTAGACTTCCATCGCCGTTAATTTCAGGCCGCGCTCAATCTCCCATTGCGCTTCCGGCTTCATCAGCGCACGCTTCGCCGGATCGCTGTACAGTGCCAGGTACCTTCCGCTATTCAGCCAGGCGCGGAGTGTAAGCCACATCTCCCACATCTGGTCGAGCGGGAATTCCAGGCGAGCCTCTTCGACGGTGCATCCGACGGACTCGTACGCCTTGAGCGAGCTCTCACATAGCTCCATCACTCCCGGTTCCATAGCCAGGTAGCCGCCGAGGTTTCCCAGCCAGCCAATGCGCGTTCCCTTGAAGTCGCGATCGAGCGGCGCGGCAAACGTCAGCGGGTCTTGCTCGATGGTGTTGGGCTCCGCAGGATCGTGTCCGGCCATTACCGAGAGCAGCATGGCAACATCCGCGACGCTGCGCCCCATCGGTCCCGCGGCATTCAGTTGATGAACGTATATTTCAGGGCTGGGACTAACGGGAATACGTCCATAAGACGGACGCAACGCGACAACGTTGTTAAACGCGGCCGGGTTGCGCAGCGAACCCATAAGGTCGCTGCCGTCGGCCACCGGCACCATGCGCAGCGCCAGCGAGACCGCCGCGCCGCCGCTGCTGCCGCCGCAGGTCTTTGACGGCGCATGAGCGTTCAGCGTGGTGCCGAAAATGGGATTGTAAGTCTGCGAGCCCATGCAGAATTCCGGCGTGTTGGTCTTGCCTATGACGATGGCGCCGTTCTTCTTCAGCCGGCCGACGAAGGTTGCGTCAACCTGGGGCACCGTGTCCAACAGCGGCGAACCCGATGTCGTCCGGATGCCTTTGGTCATGACATTGTCCTTCACCGCCTGGGGAAAGCCGTGCATCCATCCCAGGTACTGGCCGCGCGCCAGTTGCTGGTCACGCGCCGCCGCCTGCTGCATCAATCCGCTCCCGATCTTGCAGCGAGACAATGGCATTCACCTTGGGGTTGGTGCGCTCGATGTGGTCCAGATAGGCGGCCATGACCTCGGTACATGAGACTCGCTTCGACCTGATCGCCTGCGAGAGCTCCAGCGCGTCCATCATTACCAGCTGTGGCACGGACGGCTGCATCTGCCTGCCGGCGCCGACTCCATGTGTCTCCGTTGTCATCTCTCTCTCCTTCGGCAGGCGCTCACGCCTGTCTTCGTTGCAGACCTGTCAGTTCAGCAGCTTTCGGGTCATGTGCAGAAGAATATCGGTACCGTAAATCATGGCTGACCGGTCGAACGTCATCGTCGGATCGTGCAGCCCCGGTGTCAAATTGCATCCAAGTCCCACGTAGCAGGCTTTGAGCTTTGGCCTTTTCTTTACGAAATAGTGGAAGTCTTCGCCGCCGGGGGTGACGATCGGGTCGAGCAACCCTTGTTCGCCGAGCACCGCACGGATTGCTTCCCGGGCAAGTTCAATAATCTCCGGGTGATACTCTGCTCCAGGAACGCCGCCTCTTATACGTGTCTCAGCCGTTGCTCCCACCGTTGCCGCCGCGGCCTTGATGGCCTTCTCCGCTTTCTCGATAAGCGTCTCCATGGCGGCGTTCTGCTGAGTTCTCAGGTCCAGCGCCATCTCGGCTTTATCGGGAATTGCATTCAGGGTTGCTCCACCTGCATGAAGCTTGGTCACCTTGCAGGTCCAGGGCACCACGGGATTGAGGTGAATCGCATTTACGGCGTTGACGACAGCCGCTGCGGCGTCAATGGCGTTTACGCCCAAGTGAGGCCTGGCACCATGGGCGGTGCGACCGTTGATCGTCGCTTCCATAATGTAGCTGGAGCCGTGGTATAGAGCAGGCGTGGCTTGCCCGGTCTTCGCTTCCTGGATGGGTCTGAGGTGCATGCCGATCACTACATCCACATCGTCAACCGCACCGGCTTCGATCATCTTAAGCGCACCGAAAAGAATTTCTTCGGCTGGCTGAAAGAGGATCTTCAGCGTGCCTCGCCGTATTCCGGCTTTCGCCAGTTCCTGAGCGGCAGTCAACACCATGGAAGAGTGCGCATCATGTCCGCAGGAGTGAACACAGACGTCTTTCCCATTCAGCGTGTATGCCAAAGCGTCCATGTCGGCTCGCAGTGCGACTGTCGGACCGGGCTCTTTTCCCTTCAGGGTCGCGACGATACCTGTACCGCCAACGCCGGTCATCACATTAAATCCGGCGGCTTTGATCCTTTCCGCCAGCCATGCCGACGTCCGATGCTCGGTAAAGCCAACCTCCGGTATCGCATGCAACGCATCATAGGTCGCCTGGATTCTGGCTTCGATGTCGTTCATTGTTCTCTCTCCTGCTCGATTCTTATGCGAAAAATCGCATGACGAGCATACTGATGGCTGCGTTCATAATGCTGATGGCAAACAGCGCCGGATAATGCTTGGACTTCACTCCGGCGGTTCCCAGGCACCGGCCCATGTACTGAACCTGCGCTCCCATGAGAAATATCGCCGGCAGCAGAATCGTCACTTGTGTTTTGTTGAGCGCATTTGACATGTATAGACTGGCGCACACCCCGGCGCCTCCGGCCATGGACATCCAAGCCCCCATCAATACCATGGCCGCTTTGCCAGGCAGTCCGAAGACCGCCATGACCGGATTAAAAATTCTGCCTAAAACGTCGAGCGCACCGGAAACGCGGAGAACCTGGATCAGCACGTATGCCATGAGGACGTTCGGCAGGATGCTGCCGGTCCCGACGGCCCATCCTTTACGGGCGCCTTCCACAAAAATGTCCGGAATTGTTTTCTTCTGTTCGGTCGCCATTTCAGTTCTCCTCTTTCGCGAACAAGCGCAAGTAGAGCCGCATGACATTAGCGCCTACGACTTTCAGAGCGAACATCAGCACTAGCGGCAAGATGATGGGCACGGTGATGAAGTCGAAAATGGCGGGGCCGATGGACAGATAGTTCGTAATGATGCCACCGGCCGAGAACTGGAAGGCGGCAAAAACTGTTTTCTCCCGTTCGGTTATCAACTCGGTTTCCTTCAGCATGCGCGTCATGCCGGCCCCGGCATCGGTGCTCTGGAAACTTGTAACCATGGCCAGGCCCGTAATTCCGGGAATGCCCATCAGCGGACGAAGAACAGGGGAAAGCAATTTTTGAGCTGCTCTCAAGCCGCCAAAGTGGTCGATGACCTCAACCACGCCAAGCGCAAACATGACAACCGGAACCAGACTGAAAGCGAACAAGAAGCCGTCGCGCGCTCCCAAGCCGCCTTGTCCCATGTAGGTTGACTTGATCGGGTCCTTCATGGTGCCGAATACTCCCGCAATCGTGTTGAAGTCGATTGCGGTAATCAAACCTTTACGGCCGGCAAGCAAGCCTGAGAAGCAAATGACGGCAAATACAAATGCCACGTAGCCGGTCCATGGAACTACCAGCTTTGGTGGTGCTTCGTTGAGATCCTTTTTCTCCTCTAACACTGGTGCATGCCCTGACACTGTGGGTGCCTCCTTGAAAAATTCTTCTGCTAACTGACGGAGTCGCAGCCCGCCAGCCTGCTGTGAGGATGACGCCCTGCGTGTCCCACTCGACCGCCGAGGTGAATGGTTATCGCCGCGAGACTCTGATCGTGAATGGCCGCTATTATAAGCCGGAATTCTCTTTCTTGAGCTCGGAATTGCTGTAATTTTATTGCCCGGGAGCTATTTTGCAAGCCTAAACTGGATTACCCACGAAAACGAAGCGATGCCGTCGTCATCGAGATGGAATCTTACGAGACCGTTCTGGACAACTCTGTTTTACACCGCTGAATCTGTGCTATCTTTCTGTGCTAACTTGCTGTTCTGCAAACATATAGGGAGGTGCAATGTGAAGAGGGCATTCCTGAATCCGAGTAGGAAAATCATACATACGATCTTGTTGATGGCTGCAATCGGAATTGTTTTTGCTGTTGATGCCGCCGCCCAAGCTCAAATGAGCGACAAGAAGGTCGCCGGGAACGGCAAGATCGAAGTACTCTGGCTCGGTCAATCGGCAACGAGGATCACTACGGTTAGCGGGAAAGTGATCGTGATCGATCCATTCTTGACGCAGAATCCGAAGACGCCGCCACAGTACAAGAACCTCGACGCGCTTGGCAAGGTGGATCTCATTCTGGTGACACACGCCCACGGTGATCATCTGGGCGACGGGGTTGAGCTGGCGAAGAAGAATAAGGCGCCGCTCTGGGGGCCGGCTGGGCTCGATCAGTCACTGCTGACGCTCGGCCTGTTGCCGTCCGATTTGGCGCCGCGAATGAATAAGAGCGGCACTATTACACCTTTGGGCCCCGACATCAAAATCACTATGGTGCGTGCCGAGCACAGTTCCGAGCTTGTCTGGCGGAACCCGGCAACCGGCAAAGACGAAACCCTCGTTGGGGGAGAGCCGGGTGGGTTCATCATCGAATTCGAGAACGGCTTCAAGCTCTACCACATGGGAGACACCGGACTCTTTGGCGACATGAAATTCATCGCCGAGTACTACAAGCCGGATCTGATCATGATTCCCATCGGCGGGCACTTCGTCATGAGCCCGAAGGATGCCGCTTACGCGACCAATCAGTACCTGAAGCCAAAGTTCGCGATCCCAATTCACTATGCGACCTTCCCACCGTTGAAAGGGACGCCGCAGGAGTAAATACAGGCGCTCGGCAAGACCTCGACGAAGGTTTTTCCGATCAATCCGGGAGACAAGTTGACCTTTTGAGGATCAGCGCGAAGTGCGCTGTCGTTTCCGGCCGTTAACGGGCCCGTCGAAGATGAACGCAACCATGCGTTCGTCTTTACCTTGTCGAAGTGCATCTTGATCGATCTTCCGCCGCGAACTGGATCGAAAGGTCAAAGCCGGTACACGCCTTCCGCGCAGTTCTCCGTTCGCTTGTCCAGCTATAGGTTCGTACCGGCAAGTTCCGCCCACCAACAATAGCCGCAGGCGCGCCGCTTGCTGATCTGGACCGAACAGATGATACGCGTGGGGTCTGTAGCTTCGGTATCGCGCGAGAAGCTGAAGCGTTCCCAATTGTATAATTCGATGCTAAGCGGCACGTCCGAAGGAACATATAGCTGATGCCACCGGAAATCATCGGAATGTCCGGAAGGCCGAAAAGGTCTTTGGTCTTGCGCTACGGAATGGCATTGTTCTTTGTGTCCGTTGCGCTCGGCGTGACGCTCTGTCTCCAACATCTTTTCCCATATCCTTTCCTGTTTTTATTCTTCGGTGCGGTGATGGCCGCGGCGTGGTTTGGCGGGACGGCTGCGGGACTGTTCGCGGTGCTGCTCTCGACGGTTGTGGTTGACTACTTCTTCGTACCGCCGCTGCACTCCTTTTCGATCAACGCGACAGCGGAGAGTTATTTTGCCGCGTTTGTGGCCTGCGCCGTGGTGGCGAGTTGGGTGAGCTCCTCCAAGAGAAAGAGTGAGGAAGCACTCAAGGAAGTTCGCAATCAACTCGAGATGCGGGTCTCGGAACGTACCGCCGAGCTTCAGAAGTCAAACATCGAATTACAGGAGAGTGGACGCCAGCTTCGGCTTCTGACGGAAGTGATTCCCCAACAGATTTGGAGCGGAACGCCCGACGGCTCCATCGATCACTGCAATGAGCGTCTCCTGAAGTATGCGGGGTGCACCATGGACGAGATGCGCGGCGAACAATTCATGGACACCATTCACCCCGAGGACCGGGCCAGTTTCTGCCAGTCTTGGCAAGACGCTTTATCGAACAGGACACACTTTGAAGGGGAGTGGCGTGTGCGCGGCGCGAACGGCCAGTATCGTTGGTTCGTTACCCGTAGTGTTCCCCTAAAAGACGCCGGCGGAAAAATACTCCGATGGTACGGGACTAACACCGATATTGAAGAGCGCCATAAAGCCGAAGAAGCTCTGATGAAAACACAATCAGAACTCGCGCATCTTTCGCGTGTCCTGAGTATGGGAGAACTCACCGCCTCCATTGCCCATGAAATCAGCCAGCCATTGACTGCCGTCGTCACCCACGGCGATGCGTGTCTCGCCTGGCTATCCGCAAGTCCGCCAAACATTGAGAAAGCGCGCAGGACAACCGAGAGAATTATTCAGGATGGCACCAGGGCTGGCGCCGTGCTTGGCCGCATTCGTGCGCTATTCAAGAAAGAGCCTCTTGCCGAGGACTGGGTGGACATGAATGAGGTGATTCAGGAACTGACGGTTTTTCTGCGCGACGAAGCCATCCGGCGTAGCATCTCAATTCGGGCTGAACTCGATCCTGATCTACCTGGAGTCAGGGCGGACCGCGTACAGTTGCAACAGGTTGTACTGAACCTCATGATGAACGGCATGGATGCGATGACCTCCACGAATGGTATGAAGGAGCTGGTGATCAGCTCTCGGAAACAAATGCCCGCCGACATTATGATTCAGGTGGAAGACTGCGGCGTCGGAGTTAGCACGGAAATTGCGGAGAAGATATTCGATCCGTTTTTTACGACCAAGCCGCAAGGTATTGGAATGGGGTTGTCGATCAGCCGCTCGATCGTGGAGTCCTACCAAGGGCGACTGTGGACAGTGCCACGTCCATCCGGTGGTGCTAGTTTCCAGTTCACGGTTCCGGTCCGTTCCAAGGATTCCGATGGCTGACCCTTGTCCTATAATTTTTGTGGTCGATGACGATGCTTCCGTCCGTGATGCGCTTAGCAATCTTCTGGAATCGGTTGGGCTCAGGGCACAAGTATTCGGGTCGACAGAAGAGTTCTTGAACGCGCCCTGTCCGGAAGCCCCGAGCTGCCTGGTGCTCGACGTAAGACTCCCCGGAATGAGCGGACTGGACTTTCAGGATGAGCTCGCAAGAGCCAACCGCCCGATTCCCATAATCTTTATCACTGCTCACGGCGACGTCCCAATGGTTCGGCGGGCCATGAAGTCCGGCGCAATAGAGTTCTTGACCAAACCTTTTCAGACAAAAGATCTTTTGGCGGCTATCCATCAAGGTTTGGCGTACGATCAGGCGCGGCGCGAAAACCAGAAAGAGAGTTCGATTCTGCGAGCTCGCTTTGAGCAGCTCACATCGCGAGAACGCGAGGTCATGGATCTCGTCGTGACCGGGATGCTAAACAAGCAGGTGGCCGCCGAACTTGGCTTGCGGGAGGTGACGGTCAAACTTCATCGCCGCCATGTCATGGATAAAATGCAGGCTGCCTCTCTGGCAGACCTGGTGAGAATGTCTGATAAGCTGAAAATCTGGCTCCGCTGATCTAACTCCGGCCTCCCCTATACCAAAGGATAGTTGCCTTGCTGTGCTCACCTCGCTAGGTTGAGTTATGAGGAGTGCCGTCGTAGTGTCTCCGCATTGGATCCCATTGGGTTTCGGTGCGAGACTCTCTTCCTGCGAGTGCCGATGGACGTTCTGCTGAAGTTGATCGTTAACACCCTGACGGTATTGTTCGTCGTCGGTTGGGCGGGCTGTCTGATCACGATTCCTATAGTCGCGTTCAAATTCTTGTCGGTACTCGGAGAACGAGATGAGGGAGACGATGGGACGTCACGTCAAAGCCAATCGTCGGGTGCGGAATGACGCCGAGAAGAGCAAGGTGGAAGGGATGCCCCGCGGAGCAGGAACACAGCGGATCGGCCCCAACACCGCCCCACGATGAACCCCAGCACACCCAACCCTAGCAGCACGCCTAATAGCCAGCCGGGCACCCCGATTCGCATTGTTGTTGCGACGTCGGTAATGCTGAGCTTCATCTCCTACTGGCGCGCCGCGGCGATCATTCTCAATGATCTTGGTTCATCCGCATTTTACGCGGGCGGCATTGCCGAAGAGGCAGTGGGGCGATCGGCACCGTGGTTGATCCTTGCGGTGATGTTCTTCTCGTTCGCCGTGCGCGCGGTGTATGTCGAGAGTTGCTCGATGTTTGTGCGCGGCGGCGTGTACCGCATTGTCAAGGAGGCGATTGGCGGCAAACTGGCCAAGGTTGCAGTCTCGACTCTGATGTTCGACTACGTGCTGACAGGGCCGATCTCTGGCGTGTCTGCAGGGCAATACATAGCCGGGCTGGTGAACGATACTTTGGCGACCATGACTGTCCATGGCTGGATGCCAGGGGCGCTCCTCGACTTGTTTCACGGCACACCGCACGTGAACGTCAACAACGCTTCGATGGTCATAGCCCTTGTTGTCACAATTTATTACTGGTGGGAGAACATAAAGGGGATTGAAGAATCCAGCGGAAAGGCCCTCCGCGTAATGGAGATCACCACCATAATGGTGGTGATTCTGCTCGGCTGGTCGGCGATTACTTTACTAACCCGTCCGTTCCAGATTCCACCGCTGCCGCTGCCTCAGAACCTGCAGTTCACGACCGATGCCCTCGGGTTTCTCAAGAACAACAGTTCGATGAAGCTTTTTGGGACGTTCGGCATCCTCATGGCCTTCGGTCACTCGGTGCTGGCGATGAGCGGCGAGGAGTCGCTGGCGCAGGTGTATCGCGAAATCGCCCACCCGAAACTCAAGAACCTGAAACGCACCGCCCTGATCATCGCGATCTACAGCCTGGTTTTCACGGGCGGCGCGACTTTACTGGCCGGCATGATTATTCCCGACGGCCAGAGGCTTGCTTATAAGGACAACCTGATCGCCGGTCTCGCCATGCATCTGGCCGGACCGCATATTCTTAAGCTCATCTTCCGGGCATTCGTCGTGGTGGTTGGCTTTCTGATGCTGTCGGGCGCAATCAACACCGCAATCGTCGGCTCGAATGGCGTACTGAACCGGGTGTCGGAAGACGGTGTGCTGACCGACTGGTTCCGCAAACCGCATCGCCGTTTCGGCACCACGTACCGCGTGATCAACCTCGTCGTTGGGTTGCAGCTGTTTATCATTATCGTCAGCCGTGGCGACGTGTATGTACTCGGCGAAGCCTACGCGTTCGGGGTTATGTGGAGCTTCGTCTTCAACAGCATGTCAATGCTGGTGCTGCGCTTTAAGTACAAGGGAGAACGTGGCTGGAAGGTCCCTCCCAATATCACTATCGGGGGCATCGAGTTCCCAATAGGTATTGCCGCTGTTTCGGTGGTGTTGTTGGCTACCGCGGTGACCAATCTGTTCACGAAGTCGGTTGCGACCATCTCCGGCTTGATCTTCTCCGGAGTGTTATTGGCTCTATTCGCGATTTCCGAGAGGATCAATAAGCGGAAGTTCTCCCAGGACCAGCAGATGCGCGAGCACTTCCAATTGCTGCACCGGGAGACGGTGGGGACCGAATCTGTCGGCGTGCGCCCGGGCAATGTCTTAGTCCCCTTGCGGGACTACAACACTCTGAATCATCTACGTTGGATTCTGCAACGCGTGGGCACCGGCGAGCAGGATGTGGTCTGCATGTCCGCGCGCATCGCGCGACTTTCGGCCGGCGGCTCCGAATTGACCCCGGAGCAGATCTTCAGCGACTACGAACAGACGCTATTCACGCGTGCAGTAAGCGTCGCGGAAAAGTTCGGAAAACACGTCGCTCTGCTTGTAGTGCCTGCGAACGACGTTTGGTGGTCGATCGTGCAGACGGCGAATGACCTGGAATCGGCGGCGGTGGTGGCCGGCCTTTCCAGCAAAATGACGGCTCAGGATCAGGCGTTGCGCCTCGGCGTAGCATGGGAACAGATTCCGGAACCGAAGCGCCAGTTCGTGTTCCACGTCGTGCATCCGGACATGCGGGTAGAGACGTTCCGCATTGGGCCGCATACGCCCAGCATAAAGGCCGAAGACGTCCAACTGGTGCACCGGCTATGGCTGGATCTCACCCAGGAGCCCGGACTCGACAAACTACACCATTCGGACATCGTGTCCGAAGCGCTGGAAAGATTCGCACGGGAATGCGTCGGTCAGGAGCGCGAGGATGTTCTCCGCGAATTCCGCCGACTTGAAGATGTCCGTCATGGAACTCAGCCGCCGCTGCTCACTGGCGAGCCTCGGGTGGACAGCAGCCCGGTGGATGATGGGATGGAGCACGCAACAAAGCATGACAGCTAGGATGGTTATTGAGTTTCCATGGACGCTCCAGAGCAAGCGGCCATCGTACCCATAAATTTGCCCGATCAGCTACTCCAGCGCTGCAAGCTGTCGATCGCAAGCGTTGGAATTGATCAGTGCCGTTCTCGCCCAGTCTTCATGCGGTAATCGGACCGTAAGCACCGGACAACTGGCGCTGCGCAAGATTTCAGAGGCTTTGGCCCAGGTTGTATCTGAGATCGGAGCTTCGTCGACATTGTGGACGCCTAGGACGATGAGGTCGGCTTTCCATCGCGCAGCGGTGTCCAAAATCTTTTCCGTCACCGAACCAAACTCCACCAGGAATTCCGGCTGCAATCGTCCATGTTGCTCTACAGATACTGTTGCACGCATTCGTTCCAGTCGTTCACTTCGGACTCGCTCCTCCTCGTGCGCCGGCGGACGATCCGTGACTACGTGCAGGAGTGCCATCGATGCCTTCAATCGTTCCGCCAGCCATGAACTGTAAGCGACTGCGTATAGCGATTGCGGCGCGAATCCGGTCGGAACAAGGATGCGCTGAGGCCCGGTCTCTGTAGCTTTGTCCAAGACATTCGGTCCGACCGTGAGCACGGGACAGCAAGCATTTCGCAGGATGCTCTCTGCCACGGACGATCCCAAAAGGATGTTCCAGATGCCGGTTCGCGCCCGAGTTCCCAGCACAACCAGATCAATCCCGTACTCGGCGATAAGATCCGAGAGCACTGTCTGAACGTCACCGGATTTAACCAGCGGTTTATCTTCGACACCTTTCAACCGGCCTGCTAGAAACTGGTCCATCAGTTCGGTCTGCAATGTGCGCCACGCGTCCATAACTTTCGTCTTCGAGTGAGAGCTCGACACATGGACGACGAAGAGCTTTGAGTGATTACGGCGTGCAATTGCGGTCGCGTAGATAAGTGCTGCCTTGGAAGCGGCCGAGAAGTCGGTCGCCATCAGGACACTATCGAGCTTAAGACCTAGGCGATTATAGAGTTCAGGCATCGGAAAAATTGGAGGACAGAGATACGGGATTTAACAGAGTACTTTACCTCTAAGTTGAGTCCCGGAGCGGAGTATCTTTGGTATAGGACTGCCCTAACTTTGACGCAGGCTGCAAGCAATTGGCGGCTTCTGCATTGGGATCGCCCGCAATCAGGACTTCGTCTGCGGCCTGCAGCTCTCCACAAACTGCAAACCCAGAGGGTTCGTCCGATTAATCAGACCGTAATCTGCTGAAAACAATCACTCGCGGCAGTGTGGCGGGGCAACCGGAAAGTTTTGCTCACGATTACCAACCCATTTGGCGCATCCGCTCAAGAATGACCGCGCTGTAATTATTCATGCGCTCGGGACGTCGCTTCCGGGGAGCCGGCAGAATCGCGGCGAGCCGTGCCGCCTGCTCCCGGCCAATATTGCGGGCCGCAGTTCCGTTGTAGTAACGACACGCCGACTCTGCACCATAAATGCCAGGGCCCCATTCAACCACGTTGAGGTAGATCTCCAGAATGCGCCGCTTGCCGAGGACGAGTTCGGCCACCGGTACCAGTGTGAGCTCCGCGCCCTTGCGGAGGAATGAGCGGCCGGTTCCGAAGAATTGGTTTTTTACGAGTTGCTGCGTAATGGTGGAAGCTCCGCGAGTACGACCGCCTTCGAAACTGTCTTCGGCCGCAATTTGAATCTCATGCCAATCGAACCCATGATGCTGGTAGAAGCGCGAATCCTCCGCGGCAATCACAGAGTGCTGGAGATCGGGCGAGATTTGGCTGAGCGGAATGAATTTGTAGCGTTTGTGATACGGCGCGTGGTGAATCCAGGCCTGCAAGCGGCGCTGGATATGTACCGCGGTTGTCGGTGGGTCGATCCATCGCGCAGCCACAAGGATCAGCACGGCGAACGCCCAAATCAGCACCACACCGATGACAAGCCATCGAACAAGGGTTCGGAGAAAACCCTTTCGAAGCGGGGTCTTGGTGTGTGTGTATGGCCTTGGAGTCACATTTCAGAATAACAGCCACAACATTTGGCAGAGTCGCGTGGCAGAGTCGCGACGGCGCCGCAGGCAGAATTCGCCGATCGAGGCGCCATCGGAGGATTGTCCGGTATGACAAGGCCATTTCAGTTGCGCCAAGTTCCCGATATACTCTTTACGGCAGCGCCACCGACAAAGAGACATATTCTGGACCGTCCGTGGGAACCTGGCTTCCTTCTTGCGGTCATTTTTGGCTGGCGCGCTCAAACTTGGATATCGGGTCGGCGCGTATTCATAAGATGAACGTTTTGGCTCCCGTCGATTTGCTTTGCGAGATTCTGTCGCCGACGAGGAGCTGAAACGTCGTCCACCATGATGAGGTGGAAAACAGAAGCGCGGCAGGAGAATGTATTCATGACTGGGACACTTGAGCAGATCAAACAGGCTGTTATAAACGGCAAGCACAAAGAAATAGAGGCCTTGGTGCGAACTGCTGTCGAGGAGAAGGTCGATCTCGGGAGCATCATCAATACAGCTCTGATCGACGGAATGGATGTAGTCGGTCAACAATTTGCAAGCGGAGAGATCTTTGTTCCAGAGATGCTGATTGCTGCGCTCACCATGCAGAAAGGTTTGGCCGTTATCAAGCCTTTGCTCAAGGGGGAAGACTCAACGCCCAAGGGAACTGTGGTCATCGGTACAGTAAAGGGCGATCTTCATGATATCGGAAAGAACCTTGTCAGCATGATGCTCGAAGGGGCAGGGTTTCAGGTCGTCGATTTGGGTGTCAATCTGGGCGTCGAACAACTGGTTGATAAGGTAACCGAGATCAAACCGGACATCCTCGGCCTTTCTACTCTGCTCACCACCACCATGCCCGAGATGCAGAAAGTCATCTCGGTTATGCAGCAAAGAGGGCTGAGGAGCAGCGTGAAAATCATGGTCGGAGGCGCTCCGGTGGATGCACATTTCGCGGAAAAGATCGGCGCCGATGGCTATGCAAAAGATGCCGCCGGAGCGGTTCAACTGGCAAGAAAGCTTGTTGCCGGCGATTGATGTGGTTGGAAAGGGACCAACCGGAGTCTTACATTCCGATGAGGAAGAAATCATAAATGAAATCAACGCCATATAACCTGATCATGTCGGCTCTCTATAACGGCAAGAAGGGAAGCCGTCCGCCGGTCGGTAACGTCACCTCGGTCGCCTGTCACGATCTTATGGATGCTGCGGGAGTATCTTTTCCGGAAGCCCACGTCAATGCAGATGCCATGGCCGAGCTTGCCCTCGCGGGTCATGAAATCATCGGCTTTGATACGGTCATGCCCGAATATAGTGTCCACCAGGAGGCCGCTGCGCTGGGGTGCGATGTGGATTGGGGATCGCGTGACCAGATGCCGGACAGCCGGAACGCTCCACATGCGGATTTCTCCGATGTCATCATCCCGGAAAATATTCTTGAGAAGCCCTCCATGCGGGTAGTGCTCGACGCCATTTCGAAGCTCCGCCGGCAGGTCGGGGGGCGCGTGGCCGTAATCGGCAAGGTCATGGGGCCATGGACTATCTCCTATCACATGGCAGGAACTCAGAACCTGCTGCTCCAGGTTGGTCTTGAAGAAAAGGATAAGGTTGTCAAAATGCTCCGACAACTGATGCCTGTAACCATTGCATTTGCGAGAGCGCAATTTCAGGCTGGAGCCGATATCGTTGTACTCGCCGACCATGCTACCGGAAATCTCGTTGGCAGTTATCACTACAAGGACTACCTGCTGGAGATACATAAGGAAATAACCTCACAGATCGAAGGACCTCTTATTCTTCATGTGTGCGGAAATTGTATGGATAGACTCGAACTTTTTGCCGATGCCGGGTTCGATGGTTACAACTTTGAATGGCAGGTGGACTCCAAGGTCGCCGTCGCGAAGGTCGGCCATCGCATGTGCATGGTCGGTAACGTGAACAACGCCCAGACGCTGCTGCAAGGGACTCCGGAAGACGTCCGGAAGCAAGTGCGCTATGCGATTGAGGCCGGAGTTAACATCATCGCTCCAGAATGCGCAATTCCGCTCACCACGCCAATCGCGAACCTGAAGGCGCTCGTCGCCGCCGTACATGAAGGTTACTAGAGTGCCGTCTCAGAAGTTGGTTCAGCAGCCTCTTTAGCCCTTGAGGAAGCTGCAAGTCGCACACGGTCGTGGAGAGTAAATGGCGCAAATCAAAGCAATCGCCTGCGAGGTCATGCGCGACGAGTGGTCGGCGGTGAATGCGTCTGGAATAGAGACCGTATTTCTTGAGCAGGGGTTACATCGATATCCGGACAAGCTCCACACAGAGTTGCAGGCGGCTATCGACAAACTGAATGACGGAGACGTTGTTCTGCTTGGCTATGGCCTGTGTTCCAATGCATTGAAAGGAATTCGGGCCGGCAATAAGACGCTGGTCTTGCCACTCGTAGAAGATTGCATTGGCCTTTTTCTGGGTTCGGCTGCCGAATATCTTGTGCAGTTCAACAGCGAACCTGCCACTTATTACTTCACCAAGGGTTGGGTCGTCTCCGGCAAGGACCCGTATCAGGAGTATCTAAAGAGCTGTGAGCGCTGGGGGCAGGAAGATGCTCAGTGGATCGCTCATGAAACCATGAAGAACTATCGTCGCGCGGCCTTCGTGGATACCCACTGCTATGACATTGCCGAGTATCGCAGTTATGCCGAGCGCTTCGCATCATTCTTCGGATTGAAACTTGAAGACCTATCGGGTTCGCTCGATTTCTTCCGGGAAATATTGTCTGGTAAATGGGACCGCTGCCTCGTCGTCAGCCCCGGCGAGGAAATATCAGAAGATCGATTCCGCGAGGCTATGGCCCGGCAGGCGAGATAAGTGACAGTGCCAAGTTTGGGAACAGTACTTGCGCACCAAAGAGATTGAGGAGTGATGATGAAGAGCCTTATGGAACGAATTGCTCAAGGGGAAGTCCTTATCTCAGATGGAGCTATGGGAACGTTTCTTCATGCCAAGGGACTTGGCCCAGGCGAGTGTCCGGAATCGTGGTGTATCTCGCATCCCGACGCAGTGAAAGAAATTGCAGAAGCGTACATCGCCGCTGGATCGGACATAGTCGAGACCAACTCGTTTGGAGGCAGCTCGCTAAAGTTGCAGCCATATGGTCTGGCGGACAAGGTGCGGGAATTCAATCGTGCAGCGGCCGCCTTGGCGAAACAGGCAATGAGCGGGAGGGGCTACGTCGCCGCCTCTGTGGGTCCGACCGGCCATTTTGCAAAAGAGGAATATGGTGACGTGTCCACCGGGGAACTGTACGAAGCCTTTATGGGACAGGTAATAGCGTTGGCAGAGGGTGGTGCGGACGCGATCTGCGTGGAAACCATGTCTTCCCTCGTCGAGGCCGTTCAGGCCATCAAGGCCGCCAAGGAGAATACGAAACTGCCGGTTATCTGCACTTTCACCTTTGACCAGAAGCCCCGAGGTTTCTTCACAATGATGGGTGTGACTCCCGAGCAAGCGGCTGAAGGGGCGGCGGCGGCGGGAGCCGACATCGTCGGCGCTAACTGCGGCAACGGTATAGCAAATATGATTCAGATCTCGAAGCGCATGCGGGCGGCATTACCTGAAATCCCGATTCTCATCCAAGCCAATGCCGGCATGCCGAAGCTCGAGGACGGCAAAACTGTATTCCAGGAAACGCCGGAATACATGGCGTCGCAGATGAAAGCGTTGATCGAAGCCGGCGCCAATATTATTGGCGGCTGCTGCGGGACTACGCCGGACCATATCGCCGCCATGGCGAAGGCGTCGCGCGCAATACTCAAAGCCGCGGGACGATGAAGGCCGGCCGCACCGTCTACAGCTAAAGCTCCGTTTTTTCTGGTTCTGGACGGCATGGCTAAAGCCATGCCCCTTCAAAGCACAATTTTTGAATACGCTCTAGAAACCAGCCACGGCAACCTGTATATGTCCTACCTGTGGAGGGCTGGCAAAAAAACCACCCGCAAGACGCCGCCACTCCTGAAAATCCTGTGATTCCCTGAAATGCACCATATGGTCGTCTATGGTTTCCCAAGTCACCTTCAGGGTATAGCGTGATGGCTGCTCGACGGACCTGAGGAGTTGCATTCCGCGGCACCCTCGTGCGCGCTGAAAAAGGGGAGCGGCTTGCACGACTGCATGTTCAAAGGCGGATTCCATACCGGGTTTAATTTCGATCTGAGCTATTTCAAAGACCATTTTGATTTCCTTGCAATCCCTTTCTGTTCGGTGCCAAGCGTGAAGAACCAATGAATACGATAGCACTCCGGCCAGTACTGCGGGGAGAACCGAACCGCCCCTGGACGAAGCTGAATGCCATTGTGGCAGATTTCGTGCAACTCGCAAAGGGCAGTCGCTGCCGGTAAGTATATCGCTGGGCGACATACGTTGCTTTTGCATCAATCTTCCCGAATGAAAGCGAGTTTCCGGACCCGCAGCAGCGTAAGCGGCAAACACTGCATTGGTAAGAATCGGTCACAGTCGTGCGTCTCCTTGTGTAACTTTTTGGTGACTGAAACCTTTGCAGGGAGCGCCATTCAAACGCGAATCCCTGAACAATCAGCAGTGCAATGCTTTCCTGGGGGACTCCCAACCCGCTCATTTGCCACCCCTGCGGCACCTAAGCTTGTGAAAAACAAGCAGACAAAGACTTCCCCGACAAACAAGAACTTAGTTTGCATGTGAATTGCAAGAGAGTTAGCTGGCGGTGCCAACTCGGTAGGGTCCTGTCCCAGGTTCGATGCCGGGTAGCGTACGAGTCCGGAAGGATTCACACCGCACCGTTGACGTGTGTGCGACAGGACAGGCGTACAGCCGTCAACAATCTGGGAGACGCGCGTTCTGCGCGGACATTTCCCCGGCCATCTGTGCAGGTCTAAGAAGAATAAAGTTCGGAGGAAAGTCATGCAGTTGCGCACCGCTTCAGCATTCATGTGCCTCGTTGTAGCTCTCGGATCATTGCTGGGCTGTGGTTCGAGTCACAGAGCGACCGCGAGTGGCTCACAGCCTGGCAATACAACGGCCGCGGTAACGCCGACGGTCACAGGCATCACTGTGTCACCTTCATCGGTTTCAATCGCCGCGGGTCAAACGGCTCAACTGAGCGCGACTGCTTCGTACAGCGATTCGAGCACGCAGCCGCTGAGTTCAGCCACGTGGACAACTTCCAACAGCAGCGTGGCCGCGGTCAGCTCTTCGGGATTGGTGACCGCGGTCGGTGTGGGCACGGCTACCATCACCGTAAGCTCTGGATCGTTCAGCCAGACCGTATTGGTTACGGTCACTCCCGCCGCGCTGGTACAGATCAACCTCACTCCGGCCAGCGGCTCCATTGCTACCAGCCAGACAATACAATTCACCGCCAATGGGATCTTCAGCGACGGCAGCACGCAGGAGATAACCAAGCAGGCGAGCTGGAGTTCGTCGGATGCTAACATCAGCTTTCTGACGCCCGGTTTCGCTTTCGGTCAAGCGGCGACCCGACGGCGGCTACAATCACCGCCAGCCTGAATGGCATCAACGGTACAGCCAGCTTGAGCGTAAGCGCTGCGACCTTGGCGTCCATTGACGTGGCGCCGGACACGGCGTCTATTCCTGTTGGCGCCAACCAGCAGTTCGTGGCTACCGGCACCTGGACCGATAACTCCACCCAGGATGTGACCACCAACCCGGTGGTGAGCTGGAGTTCCGACACCCCAGCCGTCGCCAGTATCAACGCCAGTACAGGATTGGCACTTGCGCTTACGACCGGAACAACTAACATCAGCGCCAACGCGGGTGCGATCTCCGACTCAGCTCAACTGATAGTGGGCACGGGAATCGTTGACGGGCATTACCGTTACTCCCGCCAACCCGGCCATTCCAACATTCCTCAACCAACAGTTCACGGCCATGGGAACCTTCTCCGATGGCAGCTCCCTTGACATCACCGCCACGGTTGCCTGGAATTCATCGAACACCTCGGTGGCGACGATCGATGCCGCCGGTCTGGCCACTCCTGTGGCCTCCGGGAGCACCAACATCACGGCGAGCTACGGCGGGATTACCTCCCCTGCGACCACGCTTACGGTCAACGGAGGTCATTTGGTGGCACTCGTGGTCACGACAGTGAATTCTGGCACGAGCGTGGGCGCTGGAGCGACCGTTCAATACTCGGCGACCGGCCAATTTGACGATGGCAGCGTCTCCGACGTCAGCAACTTCGCAACGTGGAACTCGTCCAACGCGAATGTTGCGACCATCAGCGCTACAGGTGTCGCTTCAACGGGTGCCATTGGTCAGACCACGATCAGCGCCACCCTTGCGGGAGTCACTGGCTCGACGGTACTGACAGTCTCGAAGGCGACGCTGGCTAAAATGATCATCTTGCCATCCGCCACCAATCCAAGCACTCTGTCATTCGACGGCAATGGCCTGCCGATTCAACCAAATCTGAGCATGGCCTATCGCGCCTTTATGACCGTGACCGCCTGGGGTTACTACACCGACCAGAGCTTCCACACGCTGACCGGTGCACACTTTAGTAGCTCCAATCCCAGCATCGCGTTAACAATATTCGGCTTTGGCTGGGTTTACAGTATGCATAAGAGCGGCAATGTAACCATCAAGGCCACCTGGAATGAGTCCGCCTCTCGTACCAGTTACTCCGGCAGCGCCACGCTAACCGTGAGTAACGCGACAGTATCCAGTGTGGCAGTCACGCCGAACCCGGTCGCGGT
The DNA here is from genome assembly GCA_963832365.1 of uncultured Acidobacteriota bacterium. Taxonomy (GTDB): domain Bacteria; phylum Acidobacteriota; class Terriglobia; order Terriglobales; family Acidobacteriaceae; genus CAWBRT01. The sequence continues at coordinate 46,356 of CAWHUL010000023.1, forward strand.
CGCCGCGCGTACGGGCCTCCAATTTGCGGCCACGGCGCACATGAGCGACGGAACGACGCAGGACATCACTTCGTCCGTGCGCTGGACGACCAGCAATTACCACTTCGCGACCATAACTTTTGGCGGATTCGCGAATGGAATTGCGCCCGGAACAGTCACTGTTACGGCAACCTACTACCAGGGTGGCACAACCGTGACCGGTGGCGCATCGCTAACCGTAACCGGCGCGACGTTGGCCAGCATTGCAGTTGGTCCATCTCCGGCTAACATCCCGCTCGGCACTAGTCTGCAACTCAGCGCTGCCGGAACGTTCAGCGACGGCAGCCAGCAAGACCTGAGCACACAGGTCTCCTGGACGTCGCAGAATATCGGGGTGGTAGTCATGAGCCAGCAGCACTCCGGGCTTGGCCGTCAGCTCCGGAGTGGGCAGCACTACGGTAACCGCCAGCAAGACTGGAGTGAGCGGCACGACCAGCGTAGTGGTCACAGGGCCTTAATCGCTCCACAACCTAGAGAGGGCCTCCTCGGGGAGGCCCTCTGCTTTCGCCGATCCATTCCCCGACGCTCTTCGCTTACACTGAATACCTACGTAGTTCGAGAACCGAACGGCACTCCTGCTCGAGGAATGCCAGCACCTGGTCCATGTGTTCCGTGCGCGTACGGAAATTCACGGGGTTGATTCGGAACCACGTCTTGCCTTTCAGTTCAGTGGTCGAGAACCAGAACTTTCCGCTTTGTTCCACGCGCCGCGCCACTTCGGCGTGCAGTTCCTTGGAGTCTGCCTCGTCCAGACCCGCGCCACGATAACGAATGCAGATGGCTGACATGGGCGGCTCGCTTGCCGCTTCGAACTCAGGATGCTTTGCGACCAGAGAATAAAGATGCTTTGCCTGTCGAACATTGCCGTCGACCCACTCGCCAATCTGGCGCGCTCCGTAGCGCTTAAAACTCATCCATACCTTGAGTCCGCGAAAACGCCGCGACTGCTCGAAGCCGTGAACGTAGTACTGGTACCGCTCACCCGCGTGATCAAATTCATCCGTTAGATACGACGGTTGCAATCCAAAGGATGCCGTCAGTCGACGCGCATCTTTCACCAGCACCGCTCCTGCATCGAGCGGCGCATAAAACCACTTGTGCGGGTCGATTGTAATCGAGTCAGCCAGTTCCACTCCCCGGTCCCGCATCGGCGATTCGTGAGAGAGCAGCATGCCACCGCCGTATGCGGCATCGACGTGAAGCCACATTCCCTCGCGATCGGCAATTGCGCGCAACTGGCGTATCGGATCGATCGCCCCGGTGTTGGTGGTCCCGAAGATGCCCACAATGCACATCGGCCGCACTCCGCGCTGACGGTCTTCGGCGATTGCTGCTTCAATTGCATCGATGCGTACACGGAACTCCGCGTCGGTCGGCAGCGCGCGCAATGCCGTTCGCCCCAAGCCCACGGCGTCAACCGCCTTGTCTACCGAAACGTGACGCTGGTCCGAGGCGTAGACCGCCCAACGCTCGCGAACCCCGTCCTGCTGGATCTGGTCGCGCGAAGCCCAATCCCTCGCCAACTTCATGCCAATAAAGTTCGCCATCATTCCGCCGCTGGTGAGATTGCCCCCGGCTTCAACACCATAGCCCACCAGGTCAGTCAGCCACCGCACAGTCCTGCGTTCCATGGCAACGGCGGCGGGTCCGATCGTATAAGCCCCGAGGTTCTGGTTGAGGGCGGAGCAGATAAAATCCGCGATCACGCCGACGGGGCTTGGCGATGGAGTGATCAACCCCATGTAGCCCGGGTGTCCCACATGCGTGCAATAGGGAAGAAGCTTCTCTTCCAGTTCATCGAGAACGTTCGCCGCAGGGCTGGAATGCTGAGGCAGCGGCTCCGCGAAAAGCTCCGTCAACATCTGCGGCTCCACGTTCGGGAACACCGGCTTTTCTTCGATGTGCTCCAAGTATTCAGAGAGCATATCCACCACTCGATGCCCAACTTCTCTAAATTCCCGTGCGTCCATGAGTCCCCCCGTTTTTTGAATCCAGCTAACACCACGGCTTCAGGCATGACAAGTCAGGTCCTAGTTGCAATCGAGGGAACCCCGGAGCAACCGGAGTTCCTGTTCCGCGAAGCCATCGTAAGCGCTGGTGGCGCATCGTTTCCAAAGCAGCGAGAACTTAAAGAACGCAGCCTACGATGCCGAATCCTGCAGACCTTTGAAAAATTCGGCGGCACCAGCGCGCAGGATTCTGGTCACGTGCGTGTAACGATACGACACACCGCAGCTTCGGAAGGCTCGAATGCTCTTGGCCTCGCCGGTCGTGCCCGCCCACTTTCCGGCGGCGATAATCCGGGCGAATGCCTGGCGCATGGTTTCCTGCACCACTGGAGCGTCATGCCGCCCTGGGAAGCCGAGCACTTGCGACAGATCGGACGGTCCCACAAACACCACGTCCACTCCATCAACCGCGCAGATGGCCTCCAGGTTGTCCAGCGCCTGCAGTTCCTCCAACTGAACACAGACTAGGGTTTCGCGATTCGCCTGAACAACGAACTCCGCCTGGCTCAGCCCGATGCCATATTGAGCGGCGCGCGTGCCGACGGCAAGTCCCCGCTGCCCCAGTGGGTGAAACTTAACCGCTGCGACAACCGCCTTAGCTTCCTCTGCCGTGTTGACATGCGGCACCTGAACGCCGAGCACTCCGGCATCGAGCAGCTTGGTTATTTCCTGCTCGCTATGGCTGCCGGGACGCGCAATCGGAGTGATGCCGCTGGACTCGGCGGCCATGACCATCGCCTGCAGGGTCTCAGGGGAAATGGCGCCGTGCTCGAAGTCAATGAGCACCCAGTCGAAGCCGAGCCGCCCGACCATCTCCACAATCTGTGGCGACGGAATCATTACTGACACGCCAAACACGGGTTGTCCGGCAGCCAGTTTCGCTTTCATTTTGTTGGCTAGCATAGGTGGGAAATAGGTTAGCACGCGCGCGCTGTCATATGCTCTCCGGTAGAATTGACATTCTCGATGGAAAGGAACACATCATGACCAAAGTCCTGATCGTTCATGGTGCCGGCATGAACATGCGTGGAAAAGCGCAGATCGAAATCTTCGGCGCCATGACATTGCCGGAGTACGACCAGCATATCCGCCGGTATGCATCTGAGCTGAAAATCGAGATCGAGATTTTCCATTCGAATATCGAAGGTGAGGTTGTCAACAAGCTCTACGAGGCGCATGAACGCGGGGTAGATGCGGCGATCATCAATCCCGCCGGCTATACAACCGGATATCCCGCATTGATGGGCGCCATCTCGCAGGTGCGCTTTCCGACCGTCGAACTTCATATTTCGAATCCGGCACAACGCGGCAGGGTTTCCGAGATTGCGCGCGTGAGCCGCGGAACGGTGACCGGCTTTGGCGTCTTCGGTTACTACGTTGCGTTACGTGGCATTGCGGAATTGGTGGCGGGTAAGCCGCGCTAAGCGCAACTTGGAGGCCCAAGGTGCGGAAAAATGCGGAGCGCCAGGATCGAGCCGGCGCTCCGCATAGGTTTTCTTCAGAGCTGGAAAACCAAACTGACTCCTACCTCAAAACTTCATCCACGGGTGTGCATTGCAAGCCGAAGGCTTCGGCCACTCCGCAGTAGGTCACCAAACCATTGGCAATGTTGATGCCTGCCTTGATGCCCGGGTTTGACGAGGCAGCCGCTTTCCAGCCTTTGCCTGCGATCGTCGCCGCATAAGGCAAGGTCGCATTGGTAAGCGCCATGGTGGATGTCAGCGGTACGGCTCCGGGCATATTGGCCACGCAATAGTGCACGATGCCATCAACCTCGTAGGTTGGTTCCTGATGCGTGGTGGGCCGCGATGTTTCGAAGCAGCCGCCCTGATCGATAGCCACATCGACCAAAACCGCGCCTTTCTTCATCGTCTTGAGCATCTCGCGGCTTACCAGCTTTGGCGCCTTCGCGCCGTGCAGAAGCACTGCGCCGATGACCACATCGGCTTGCTGTATCAATTCCCGAACGCATGCCGATGAAGACATCATCGGGAAACAATTCTTCGGCATGACCTCGGAAAGATGCCGCAGACGGTCAAGGTTCATATCCAGCAAATAGACCTTGGCGCCCAACCCGCACGCCATTTGTGCGGCATGGGTGCCGACCACGCCGCCTCCCAGAACCAGCACCGTTGCGGGTGCCACGCCCGGGACGCCGCCCAGCAGAATGCCGCGCCCGCCCTGCGTCCGTTCCAAATATTTTGCGCCCTGCTGAACCGCCATTCGTCCGGCCACCTCACTCATGGGGGTCAAAAGCGGCAAGCTGTTGTGGGGGCCCACAATGGTCTCGTATGCGAAACAAATGCAGCGCCGTTTGATCATCGCCTTGGTGAGCCCTTCGGCGGCGGCAAAATGGAAATAGGTAAACACGATCTGCCCCTCGCGAATCATCTCGTATTCGCAGGGCTGGGGCTCCTTGACGTGCATGACCATCTCGGCACGTTTGTAGACTTCGCCCGGGGTACTCACAATTTCCGCTCCGGCGTGGCGATAGGCCTCATCGGAAAAACCGCTTCCGACGCCAGCCAATGTTTCCACCAGCACCTTGTGCCCGTTGCCGGTCATGAACTCGACTCCCGCCGGGGTCATGCAGACCCGATTCTCTTCGACTTTGATTTCCTTCAGAATGCCGACGATCATGTTCAAACTCCTTCTTTATATCCGTGATGTTGCGCTTGCGGAGCAGGCAGCACGCGGTAGATCGATCACAATTCGAAGGATAGCAATAAACACAAAGTGGTATCTTGCAAAGATTCGACTAAAATCGTAGCTAACGCCGGATTATTTCAATAAAATAAGATTTATATGCAGAATATGCCAACCCAAGACATCGACAAGATTGATCGAGCCATTCTCAGAGTGCTGCAGAGAGACGGTCGAGTCTCAAATGTGCAGCTTGCCGACCGGGTCGGACTTTCCGAGTCGGCCTGCCTGCGGCGTGTTCGACTGCTGGAGCAGAGCGGCATTATCGATCGATATGTGATGTTGGTCAACCAGGCCGCCATCGGAAGGCCCGGCAATGTGTTTGTCAGGGTTACCCTGGAGGGGCAGCAGAAGGAGAAACTGCAGCAGTTCGAAAAGATGGTAGCCGCCGTGCCGGAGGTTATGGAGTGCTATCTCATGTCAGGCGACTTCGATTATCTCCTTCGGGTAATCATCAAGGACAACTCGGACTACATGCGCGTCCATGACAAACTTACCGGCCTGCCTGGAGTGCTGCGCGTGCAGTCTTCGTTTGCTTTGCGTACAGTGCGCAAAACAACCGAACTGGCATTGGATTGATGGATTCACGTAACAGGCGGCGCCTTCATTCGTCGGGGTTCAACCGCACTTCTCCCAAATGCTTCGCAGTTCAGCGACCGCTGCCTGCATGTCCGCGGCCTCCGCGACGGCAGCCACAACCGCCGCCCCAGCGGCGCCGGCTTCGATCACTTGCCGCAGATTCTTCGCATTGATACCTCCGATGGCGACTACCGGCAGCCGCACATCGCGACATATCCTTGCTAGTTCCGCGGGGCCGATGGGAGGCGCCGCATCAGGCTTGCTGCCGGTCGGAAAAATCGGGCCCACGCCAAGATAGTCCGCTCCACAAAAACTCATCTCCATGGCTTCGTCATAGTCCGTCGCGGATATGCCGAGGATCATCTCCGGCGGTAGCAGTTTCCTGATCTCGCGAGGGGCGGCATCGCCGCGTCCGACGTGAACTCCGTCGGCTCCCGCGGCGATCGCAAGCGCGACACGATCGTTGATGATGCACGGTACTCCGCTGGCGGCGGTTGTGCTGCGAACTCGATCAGCCGTAGTGGCAAACACCGCATCGTCCATGAGCTTGTCCCTGAACTGAATGACAGTGCCACCGCCGGTGACTGCGGCGCGAGCTACATCCTCATGCGTCCGGCCAAGGCGCGCAATTTCAGCGGTAACCACATACACCCGCAAATCCATCCGCTTCTTCACTGCCGTGCGACCTCGATACGCAGGCCTGCTCGCAACGACTCCTCGGTTAACCCGGCCAACGCGTCATAGAGCCCGACGTGCAGGCTGCCGGGACCTCTCGCAGTGCGTGCGGCAATCTCTCCTGCCAGTCCGTAGGCGGCCAAAGCGATCGCTGCTGCCGTTACAAAATCGGTCTCCACGGCGGCGTAGGCGGCGACCACCGAGGTAGCCATGCACCCCGTACCGGTTACCGACGCCATCATTGGGTGTCCATTGGCGACACGGGCAATTCGCGTTCCGTCCGTCACGATGTCCACGGCTCCGGTCATGGCGGCGACGCACCTGAACTGGTGCGCGAACTTTGCCGCCAGCTCGGCGTGGTCGCAAGCAACGCCACGCGATTCCACGCCGCTGATGTTTGCCTCATAGCCCGCGAGGGCCGCGATTTCGGCTGCATTCCCCCTGGTGATCGCTATCGACAGCTCTTCGAGCAGTCGGCGGCAGGTCGCCGTTCGCAAGCGGGTTGCCCCCGCCCCGACAGGATCGAGAACGATGGGCACGCCGCATCGATTCGCGCAATGCCCCGCCAGAATCATGGAGTCAACCTGTTCAGGCCAAAGCGTGCCGATGTTCAACACCAATGCCTTGGCAGCAAACGTCATTTCCTCAACTTCCTCTTTGGCATGCGCCATTACCGGCAGAGCGCCGGCGCACAGGGTTATGTTGGCGGTCTCGTTCATTACTACGAGATTGGTTATGTGATGAACAAGCGGTTTCTCGGCACGAACTCTTGCCATCAATCCAGCCGCTGCGCTTGCCATGTCAGCAATGGCCATCGACTCCGCTCCTTGAGGAATTCATCGCAAAAAGCGATTGTACAGGCGACCACGCGAAGGCGTGCATTTTCAGTGACGCCTCAGGCAAGTTTCGGGTTACGATACCAGACGCCCAACCACGCCAACTCGCAAGGATTCGCGCTGAGGCTATACCGAGGACCGATCAGGCGGCCAAGGTATCGATGGCTGTTTATTTCGGATATCAACAACTGTGTTTCGGAGAGAGAAGCATGAACAAGCTCCAGTTTGTCCTGTTGCTCGTATCGCTGGCTTCTGCCAGCGAGTTATTCGCTCAATCCCAGGCGGCCCAGGCAGTGCCGGCTGCCTCCCCATCGACTTTGCAGCAAGACCGTCTGCCGCCCATCCCGGCCAGCAAGCAGACAGAAGCTCAGAAGAAAGCGTCGGTGGAGTTTGTGACCATCCGCAAGGCGCAGGTCTTCGGTCCGTTTGTTCCTTTGCTGCGTAGTCCCGAGCTGATGCTGCGCGCCTCGGCAATGGGCGATTACCTGCGTTACCGGGATGCGCTGCCACCAAAACTCAACGAGTTCATCATCCTGATTGTGGCCCGGCAGTGGACGCAGGAGTACGAGTGGTCTGTGCACTATCCAATCGCCATCAAAGCCGGACTCGATCCGGAGATCGCTAGAGCCCTGGCTGAAGGGCGACGGCCCGCCAAAATGTCGGAGGAAGAGGAGATTGTGTACGAGTTCTCTACCGAGCTTCACCACAACAAGAGCGTCAGCGACGCCACCTATTCCCGAGCGGTAGCGAAGTTCGGGGAACAGGGAATGATGGACATGGTCGGGGTGAACGGCTACTACACCTTGCTTGCCATGGCGATCAATGTGGGCCGCACGCCGGTAGCGAAGGACTACGCTCCGATGCTCGCTCCGCTGCCACGCTAGCCACACACAACCTGCCCACTGCTGTAAAGAATGGGCCGATGCGCTCTCCCCCGAGGCACATCGGCCCAACTCTTCCGGGAGCAGATTCGCTACCCACAAACGTTTCGGGAGGGCGAAATGCTCTGCTTAGAAAGGTATCGGCAATTCGGGAACATGGAAGGGACTAAATCGCCTGGCCTGCATCCTTAGTTCCGGCAACACAGAATCCAGGAACCTGCAAGCTGCACGTAGAACTCTGGATAGGTGCTAGACTACCTCGTGCCCGGTTTTACGGCTATGCCCACTTCGGTACCGTATCGCATTCTCTGCATCGATGATGAAGCTTCCGGTCTTAAGCTCCGACAATTGATCTTGGAACGCAAGGGATACTCGGTGTCTACGGCGGCTACCGTGCCGGAAGCTCTGGCGCTATTCAAATCGAGAGATTTTGACCTCGTCGCCACCGACCACCTTCTGGGTCGAGAGACCGGAACGGCGATGGCCAAGGAGATGAAGCGTCTCAAGCCCACGGTCCCGATAATCCTGCTTTCGGGGACAACCGATGAACCAGAGAGCTTTGAAGACATAGATGCTTTCGTCAGCAAGGCAGAAGGGCCTGAAAGTTTCCTGGCGAAGGTGAATCAATTGCTCGCTCAGTTTCAAGCGGCGAACGCCAACAGCATTTCTGACCCTTCTACGGCAGAAGAGCCATCCTCCGTTGAAGCGGAGCAGCGATTGCAGCTGTTAGCTGCCATCGTGGAGTCATCTGATGATGCCATCTTCAGCAAGACCCTTGACGGGACGATTCTGAGCTGGAATGCGGCGGCTGAAAGGATGTACGGGTATCATTCCGAAGAAATTATTGGAAAGCCGGTTTCCATGCTGCTGCCTCCCGACCGTCCCGATGAGGTGCGTGGAATTCTGGCGCGGCTGCGACACGGCGAAAAGATAGAGCACTTCGAGACCGTGCGTATCGCAAAAAACGGGCGCTCGCTAACCGTGTCACTGGCTATATCGCCGATCCGTGAAGCCGGAGGCCGGATTGTCGGAGCATCGACAATCGCCCGTGACATAACACGTTCGAAGCTCGCCGAGCAGTCCCTGCGGAACTCTGAAAAACTGGCTACCGCGGGACGAATGGCAGCAACCGTGGCTCACGAGATCAATAATCCGCTGGAAGCTGTAACCAACGCTTTGTATCTGCTTGCGGAGTCGCCCAGCCTGGACAGCAGCGCACGTCAATTCCTCACAGCCGCCCAAGACGAGTTGGCGAAAATCAGGCAGGTTACCACTCTGACCCTCGGACTTCACCGAGGGGATGGGGAACGTCCTCAGCAGATCAAGGTTACCGGGTTAATCGACAATGTCTTGTCGCTCTATGGGCGAAAACTTCACACCCTTGGCATCGCCGTCGATACCCGTTACGACGCCGACGAACCGTTGAATGCATTTCCGGGAGAGCTACGGCAGGTATTCTCGAACATTATCGTCAATGCCGCCGATGCGCTTGAGAAATCGGGCGACAAGCTCTGCGTTCATGTTCTCAGGTCGCCTGACTGGACGAATCTCGCCCAACGAGGACTCCGCATCACCATTTCGGACAATGGTTGCGGAATCCCAGTCGAAAAATGCGCCCAGATGTTTGAACCGTTCTTCACGACGAAAGGCAACCGAGGCACAGGCATCGGGCTGTGGGTATCGCTCGGCATCGTGAAAAAATATGGGGGAAGAATCCGGTTCAGATCCTCAGTGAAGCAGGGACGTTCTGGCACGACCTTCTCCATCTTTCTTCCAGTAGCGCAGTCGCACTGAGCGACCTCTATTCGACAAACTCCCACCACAAACGGCCAGATCTGGACCGGTTTCGCAGAAGCTATACCTGCGAAGCAGTGGCTTCCCAATCCTGCGCGATATCCAGAAGTTCACCGACTATCGAGTGCGCTGGCCTGTAAGTACGTGAAAAGCTATGGTCCGAAACGTCGCCGTGACCAACAATGGCGCGGCTTCGGAAGTACTCCAGTCGACGGCGGGGCGTTGGCCGGATACTTCAAACGGACATTACTTTAGTTTCGGTTCAGGGGGGACATCCTGATTGCCTTGCCTATGGAGTTTATGTATGGTGGCAAATGGAGAGCTGGATATTTCCGCTCTAGCTATTTTGGGCGCGAAAACAAGGTCTGAATTGGGATCGGCACAGAGGCTGCAAACGGCGATGGTTTTGAGAGATACATCCAAGCGTTGCGGGACAGGCGGTGTTGGCCAGCGTGGCTTCACTGCGGTTGAACTGTGCATCGTAACGGCCATTACGTTAATACTGTCAGCCATCGCCATCCCAAACTTCCTTCGCCTGACCCACACCTACAGGCTAAGGAGCGACGGCGACAGTCTGGTAAGCCTGCTGATGGTTGGGCGCATGCGCGGCGCGGCGAAGTTCGCCCATGGGCAAGTGTCCTGCGATACCACGAGCACTGCCTGTCCTGGCGCGGGCCTCTGCACGCTCTCGATGAAACAGTATGGAGCGGCTACCTACACCGCGGAAAAACAGCAGGTGTGTCTCTCGCCCGGGATCAGCTTCGGCTTCCCCACGGGCACGGCCGGGGGAGCGGGTGGACAAGCGGGCACCGGCAACGGCCCCTACCAAGGCAAGAGTGGGCAGACGAACCCTTACACCATTACATTCAACTCTCGCGGCTTGCCAATCGATGATACGAGCGGGGGCCCCGTCGGGAATTACGCATTCTATTTGAAAGATGTAGCGAGCAGCACCTACGTCGCGATCGGGATTGATTCAAGCGGCAGGGCGTCGCTTTACACCTTCGCGGGAAGCACCTATTGGGAACTGGCGGAATGATGCCTCGTTCGGCTAGCAAACTCGGTGGCAATGGCCAGCGGGGATTCTCGCTGCTGGAGGCGATGATAGCGTGCCTTCTCATGATTACGTGCTCGGCGGGATTGCTTGCCTTGTTTGGCTTTGCAGTAAAGATAAACACCAGCCAGGGCGATGAGGTTACGCGAACCACTGAGTATGCGCAGGACAAAATGGAACAGCTGATGGCGCTGAGCATGGTCAATTTCGACGATGTTCAAAGCGACGTCACGAAGTACCCGACGCAGCCTGCGGCGTCAGGCGCTACTTGTTGTGGACTGGCCGCCGGCGGCAGCCTGGATTCCACAAGTCCTGTGACAGGATATGTGGACTACGTAGACAAGGATGGCGTCTATTCGACGTCCTCTGCCAACGCCATCTACGTGCGAATGTGGCAGATCACCAATGACGGGCTCGCCCCGACGCAGGTCAAGACCCTTACCGTGCTGGTTATCGCCAAGACCAAGTTGCTTCCGCCGCAGACAACACTGGTGTCGCAGGTTTCGCGCTATTGAGGGAGACATTTCACGTGTACGCCCGAAGACATAATCGCGCTGCCGGCTTTACCTTGCTGGAGATGATGCTCAGCACCGCGCTATTCCTTGGTCTCTCCTCCCTCATCCTGGGCGGCATGATCAGTGTGATGCGGAACTACAGAAGCCTGGAAATCCGCAACGCCCTCGAGCAACGGATGCGTTCCGCGTTTGAATTGATGGCGCAGGAGATCGGCCAAGCGGGACTGCAAGCTTCGGGCCTGGACACAAGCGGCTTGGTTGCGCCTCTGGCGAACATCACGCAAACCATTACCAGCACTGGAGTGAGGACGGTTACGGTAGACAAAATTGGGGGAATCTTTCAGGGCGCATCCCTGGTGATTAACGACGGCACAAATCAGGAAAACATCATCGTGACCGCCATGAGCACGACCGCACCGTATTCGATTACGGCCAATTTTGGAAAAACCCACACCGCCGCATATCCGCCAGGCACGCCGGTTTATGCGCCAGGGGTATTTCCCGGCGGCATTCTTGCGTCGGACTACACGGCATCTCCACCCCGCTATTCATCCACGCGCACGCAGTTGATGTTTTTTGGCGATATCAACTCAGTGGGTAATGCTCTGATTCTTGTCAGGTACTCCTGCCCAACGACATTCCCCGGGGCGATCCAGCGCACCGCGTGGGACGTTGCGACCGGGACCTGGAGCACTCCGTCGGCAGGACCGACGCCCCTGCTCGACAACGTAACTTCTTGCAACTTCACGTATCCGGATGATCCCAATCTTGCCTCTCCCGTCACACTTCCCACCGTGCCTATAAGTTGGACAGATAGTGGCGGAACCGTGCACAACGTCACTTACGAGATGATTCCTTCGGTGGGCATTACCATTACGGCGACGTCGCAAACCAACGATCCCATAAGCAACAAGCCGTTTCAACTTACCAAATCCTTTCTCAACATTCAGCCCCGCAACGTATTGGCCGCCATTGAACAGGTCGCAGCTGGGAATACGTCGGAATTACAGCCGACCCCGATTACAGGCATTTTTGCGAGTTTGCCATGATCATTCAAGCCGGACAAAGACGTTTCTGCGAGCGGCGCATCCAGCATGGCGCTCGCCAAAGAGGCGTTGCGCTCATACTCGCGCTCCTCTGTGTGTTCATTATGTCGGTGATTGCCGCTGGTCTCATGTTCTCGACCCAGGCGGAGGTCTGGAGTTCCGCCAACTACCGCTATGTAACGCAGTCGAGATACGTGGCCGAGGCAGGCGCGGAGCAGGCCATCAGTTGGCTCCAGAACTGGCTGAAGACCAGCTCACCTAATTTCGGTGACACGACGAAATTCGACATCACCACCTTCCCCGCCCAGTACCCGGGGGGAGCCGGATCTGGAACCTGTCCCACCAACACTGCCAAGTGCGTGGTGATGGCCGGCAGTGGAATGACCGGTTTCACAGACACCTACGCGAACATCAACGCCACCGACGACGCGGCTTTCACGACCGCGTTCACCAACGTCAGCAGCCAGTTTACCGGGATGCCGGGGACGGCCAAATACAACGTCGCCGTGCAACTGCTGTCGGCGCAGTTCGATGCAACGGCTGCGGCCTACAAAACGAAATGGAAGATCTTCTCTCGCGGCCAGATGACCGGCGCCGGCGCCCAGGCGCAGGTGCAGATCGTCGAGATCGTCGATAACGTGCTGACCACTGGCGTGGCTACCCCCATCCCTAATTTCAACTATGGTGTTTTCGCCACGGGAACCGGCTGCAATGTCATTACTATGGCGGGCGGCCAGTACACCAAGAGCTACAACTCATCACTTCCCGCCAATGTTGGTAATACCAACCCCACTTTATCCGCCTCCGGGGGTGACGTTGCCGCCATGGGCAACGTTAAGATGACGAACGGCGCATACATTTACGGCAATCTGTACTCGGCGTACTCCGCCAAAGGAGTGTCGGGCGGCCCTAGCGGCCTCAATGGTTCGGCGGCGTGCAGCAGCCCGAACAGTCTCTGGGCGATTAACGAGGACAACTCGGGCTCAAGAATCACGAACAACCACGCCGGAACCGGGGGCGACCCGTACACGAATTTAGTCTCTCCCATGCCGAGTCCAGCGCCCGTCATGGCCAACGCCCAGATTCCCGATAACAACGTGCCGAGTAATACCGCCGCCTGCTCTGGGTTTAACGGCCTGTGCAACGGTGGAAGCGGCGGCGGTGGCGGCTGCGCGGCAACCGTTCCGCCCAGCACCAGCACAAACCCGCCTACTAATTATGGGAAGGTGAATTTCGGCTCCTGCTCCGTTATCACCCTCCAGTCGGGTGTGTATTACATGGACAGCCTGTATATCTCCAACGGCGGGCAGATCAAAATGCCGAGCACGGGGAACGTCGTCATCTACGTCCTCGACCAGGGCAGTACGAATCCGCCACTTAGCCTCGATGGCGGCACGGTTGCCAACAATGGCGGCAACCCGAACAACTTTACCTTGGTTTACAACGGCGCCAAGACCGTCAACTTATCCAACGGCTCCGCAATGTTCGGGACGGTCTATGCTCCGAACGCGCCAATAACCGTATCAGGCAACGCCGGCGTTTACGGCGCAGTAGTTGGAAAGTCCTACGCATTCTCCGGCAGCGGGCACATCAATTACGACACAAACCTCAAGACTCAGACCCCGCACGTGACTCTGCCCGCGGGGGCCGGACTGGGTCCGATACACATCGACCAATTCAGTTGGAGCGCTTACTAGCAGGCTGCGTCACAAGTCGAGTAACTTAAGAGAGATGTCATTCTGAGCCGCAGCGAAGAATCCCAGCACGGCGCGGAGTTGAGACGCAGCCGAAGGACGTCATAAGAGCTTAGAGCGGCGCGGGTTGGGGCAGTTTTCATGGGATGTTTCGCTACGCTCAACATGACACCTTTAAAAAGGGCATCAGGCCCGCTTCTCGCCCATCTGTGTGACGCGCCACTGGATCCGAGCAAGGTCTGGCAATTCTTTTACTGCTGTACTCCTATGGGTGTAAAGGTGATGGTCCGCTTGGTATTCGATGTACCGAGTGGTCCCATTGATTGACCGTTGAAGGTCACATCAACTCCCGCGGGATTTCCCGCTACCACCACCACACGGCGCAGGGCGTGAAAACTGCGCTCGCGCTTATCCGCTGAATTGGGGTCCATGGTGCCTTCCATCACCTGCTTGCCGTCCACGTAAATCGTCACCCGGCAAAGCTGTGTGGCGGTCAATACCAGGGAAACTCCATATGCATCCGCGATGGCGCCCAACAACTTATCGTCGGCGCCTACCTTGCGAAGCCGTTCTTTGACCCTGGCGGTGGTCTCGAAATTGACGCCGTATTGCTTTACGAGAGTTGCAACCCTTACGGGTGAAACGCTTCCCTTCAGCAGTTTTTCGACTTCATTGATCGCCAGCCGCCGGTCGATGTTCTGTGGCTTTGCTTGTGGCTCCGGTTCTGGTTCCTCTTCCGACTCCTCTTCCGGCTCTGGTTCCGCTTCCGGTTGTGGTTTAACAACCAAGGGAGCGATGTTGTTGGTCGCGGAAACGATTGGCTCGACGGGTGCGGCTTTCAGGCGCTGTATTGCCTCTTTCGAAGGTGCGTGACCCTGGTCGGCGGCTTTGTTGTACCAATACAGAGCCAACGGACGTTCCTGCGGCACTCCCCGACCGTTCTCGTACATCCAGCCGAGATTACCCTGGCCGAACATGTTGCCTTGATCCGCGGCCTTCTGGTACCAGCGCAGCGCTTCGGCGTCGTCCTGCAGCACTCCCCGGCCATTTCGGTACATCACGCCGAGATTATTCTGGCCCATCGAGTAGCCCTGATCGGCGGCCCTGCGGAACCAGCGCACTGCTTCGCCATAGTCCTTCGCGATACCCCGGCCACTTAGGTACATGATCCCGAGATTGTTCTGCGCAATCGGGTTACCCTGCTCGGCGGACTTGCGGAACCAGCGTAGGGCGGCGGCATAGTCTTGCGGCACCCCCCGGCCATTCTGGTACATGATTGCGAGATTATTCTGGCCCATCGAGTAGCCCTGATCGGCGGACTTGCGGTACCAGTGCACCGCTTCGCCGTTGTCCTGCACGACACCCCGGCCATTCTGGTACATCTTGCCGAGATTGAACTGACCCGACGCGTTGCCCAGTTGCGCGGCCTTGCGGTACCAGCGCACCGCCTCGGCATCGTCTCTTTGCACGCCGTCACCGTTTTGATACCTCATGCCGAGCATGGTCTGGGCGTTGCTGTCGTTCTGCAGGGCGAGCCTTCTAAGTTCGTCAATCCCTTGCGCCATCGCAGTTGCCGAGAGAGCGAGACAGACGGCGGTGATCAGCAGCAAAACAACCACGCGGATATGGGCACCGGCGCTCATGGACACACCTCCACAGGGGGCCCTTCGTGCTTGCAACGTAGTCTGCCACAGGATGGACGGGAAGACCAGAGACTTACCTGCCAGACCCACGCTGGCCGATGAACTTCCTTTACCCGGCAATTTGGAGCGTGCTAGCATCGGCAGCGGAGAACTTGGTGAGCAAGGATGGATTTTACTGTCCAAGTGGCTGGTAAGACTGACGTCGGCTGTGTTCGCACCAATAATGAAGACAACTTCGGCTACGACATCGAGCGCGGCATCTTCATTGTTTGCGACGGCATGGGCGGGGCGGCGGCCGGCGAAGTTGCGAGCCAACTGGGCGTCTCGACCGTTCTTTCTTACTTTCGTCAGGCGGCCACGGCGGCCGCATATCCGGCTTTCGAACGGCTCTTCGAGGATTGCTCGGAGCAGGCGAATGCCTTGGGAAACGCGGTTCTGTCGGCTAACCGCATGGTTTACGAGACTGGCTTGGCCGATCTCCGGCAGGCCGGAATGGGCACCACAATCGTTGCGGTTCTGACTGGAGGCAAGCCGGTTTCCATCGCGCATGTCGGCGATAGCCGTATTTATCTGGTTCGCGACGCGACCCTGGTGCAACTGACGAACGACCACTCGCTGGTAATGGAGAGGGTGCGCCGCGGGCTGATGACGGCCGAGGAAGCCGCGGTCTCCGAGATGCAGAACGTCATCACGCGCGCGCTTGGTGCCGAGCCGGACGTGCAGCCGGACGTGACCGACTTGGAAGTTATTCCCGATGATACGCTGCTGCTTTCAAGCGATGGCCTGGTGCGCCACGTCAGCGACGATCAGATTCTCGACATCATTCAGCATGCACCCTCGCTACAGGCCGCATGCGACGCCCTGATTGAGGCAGCGAAGGCCGGCGGCGGAAGCGACAACATAACCTGTGTGCTGCTGCGTTTTGGCGCTCAGACCTAGCACCGTGTCCGGAACTACCTGCCATAACTGACTTTCCCCGGAGTGTCATGTTGAGCGTAGCGAAACATCCCATGAAAACTGCCCCAACCCGCGTCGCTCTGAACTTTTAAGAAGTCCTTCGGTTGCGCCTTAGCTCCGCGCCGTGCTGGGATTCTTCGCTGCGCTCAGAATGACACCTCAAAAGTTATTGCGCGAACTTCTGGGACGCTACACGAGCAGGTAAAAGCAGCTTTACCTCGGGCGGAAGCAATGCTAGATTTGCGCCCAGAGTTCCTGTTTGTGTTGTTCCTGGCTTGGTGGCCGGGCCGTGTTCGCGAGGGTAGGATGTCGACCTGTCGATGGTGTGGCGCTTCCGTTTCCGAGAATTTCTGTGTCAAATGCCACGCCCTGAATCTTTCCTTCGTGCAACCGGGTCTGCTCGGCCTCTACGGTCCCTATCAAGGCAAGCAGTTTTACGTTCCCGTGGATGGCCTTCGGGTGGGGCGCGCACAAGATCAAAACCTCGTCATCGAAGACCCAAAGCTCTCGCGACAGCATGCGGTTCTTTCCCTCGAACCAGATGGAACCGTATGCCTGACGAACAAGGGACAGAATGGCACTTTTGTAAACGGACAACGGGTCAATGACAGAGTCCTGCAACCAGGAGACGAAATTTGCTTCGGCATCCGCCGGGAAAACCATTTCGTATTTCAGCCGGCAGGGGCCTCCAATCTCCGCCGCGACCCGGCGTCAGGCCGCCTGATTCCGATTCAGCCGGACGCCAGCCAGGGAGATGAACGGTCTGGAGCGGGAAGAGCCGCCCAGCCGGGCACGATGTATGCGTCGGCCGCCGCCGTCGCACGGCGTTCGGACACCGTGGTCATGTCGGAGCACGGGGAGGACGCGACGCGTCGCCGGTTGCAACTGGTTCTTGATCAGTACGCGGTGCGCGACATCCTGCTTGAAGGTTCGCGCCTGGAATTCGGGCGGACTGAAGGCGCGGGCAAGTTACTGATAGAGCATCCTTCAATCTCTTCGCGCCATGCGGAGATCGTCATCGACAAGAATGGCGCGATTCTACGGGACCTGGGATCGAGCAACGGCACCTTCGTCAATGGCGAGAGGATTGTCGAGGCCCGGCTGAACGAAGGCGACCTGATCCAATTCGCGGCCTGCGAGTCGCATGTCTTCCTGTATCGGGAGTCGCGGCGGCGCGCCGTGACCCTGCGGGACATCGAACTGAACCAGCCCGTCGTCACGATCGGCCGCGATCTGGCGAATA
The DNA here is from genome assembly GCA_963832365.1 of uncultured Acidobacteriota bacterium. Lineage (GTDB taxonomy): Bacteria > Acidobacteriota > Terriglobia > Terriglobales > Acidobacteriaceae > CAWBRT01. Next base: position 64,024 of record CAWHUL010000023.1, read on the forward strand.
CCATTCCACTCTCTCATCCTACGGTTTCGTCGCGCCACGCCAGGATTCGGAAGGTTGCAGGCGGGTTTGAGCTCACCGACCTCAACTCGACGAACGGCACCTTTGTCAATGGATGCCGGATCGCCAGGCACGTCCTCCAGCCGGGCGACCGCATCAGCCTTGGCGCGGTGCAGTTGGTGTTCGATGGCTCACAGATGGAGCAACAGGCGGATGGCACACGCATCCGGCTGACCGCGCGCGGGTTGCGCGTCGAGATTGCGGATTTCAGAACCGGCAAACCGCTCCGACTGTTGGACGACATATGGCTGGCGATTCAGCCCTGCGAGTTCGTCGGGCTACTGGGACCCTCCGGGGCAGGGAAATCGACGCTGATGGACGCCTTGAATGGCTCCAGGCCGGCGGGACGAGGTAGTGTCCGGCTTAACTCCGCCGACCTCTACAGCGAATTCGGCTCGTTACGCGCGCTGATTGGATATGTTCCGCAAGAGGACATTCTCCACCGGCAGCTTACCGTGAAGGAATGCCTTTATTACTCGGCGAGGCTGCGGCTGCCAGATGACTTCGGCGAGAGCGAAATCCGGAACCGTGTCACCGAAATCATCAAGGTCCTCGACCTTACCGAGCGCGCCGACCTCAGCATCGCACAACTCAGTGGCGGACAGCGCAAGCGCGTCAGCCTGGGCATCGAGCTGTTGAGCAAGCCGGCGCTGCTCTTCCTCGATGAGCCAACGGCGGGGCAAGATCCACGGGCGGAAATGGCGATGATGCAGCTATTCCGTCAAATCGCCAATCGAGGATCGACCGTCATCATCAACACCCACCTGCTAGGCTCTTTTAGTCTGCTGGATAAAGTCGCCGTGCTGGTGCGCGGTAAGCTTGCCTACTTTGGTGAAAGTCAGGAGATGCTGTCGTACTTCCGGGCCAGCCGGCCTCATGAAATTTTCGACAAACTCAGGGAGCAGGAGCCGGAGCAATGGGCCTCGCAGTACCGGCAGTCAGATGCGTTTCGGGAGTCGGTCGGCAACGCACTCGAAAACGAGACGGCCGGCAAAAAGCGCCCCGTCGCCGGACAAGTCAAACGACAGCGCCGCTCCGTCTGGCGCCAGCTTGCCACGCTGTTGAGCCGGCAGTTTACGCTTAAGTTCAAAGAGAAGTCCTCGCTGGCCGCGCTCCTGCTTCCTCCGGTTATCGTTGCCATCCTGATGGGCCTGATGAAGCAAGCACCCAATGAACCCAAGGTGCTGTTCATGATCGTGCTGGTCGCGCTCTGGTTCGGATGTTCCTCTTCCGTCCGCGAGATTGTCGACGAGATTCCGGTCTACAAACGAGAACGGCAACGAGACCTCAGGTTGAGCAGCTATCTTGGCTCAAAGTTCATCTACGTCGGCGCAGTGGCGGCGATGCAGTCGTTGTTGTTCATAGCGGTGCTGGTGGGCATGGGTGCAATCGAAGACCACTTGGCGGAATGCTTTGCGCTGATGTGGCTTTTGACGCTGGTGGGCGGCCTCACCGGGCTCTTGATCTCGTCCATCTTTTCGACCGCCGAAAAGGCGCTCTATGTCTTTCCCCTGACGATGATTCCGCAAATGCTGCTTGCCGGGCTGCTGATTCCGGTCAATACGATCCAGCCGTTCTATGCGGTGGAACAGCCAAATCAGCGAGTGGAGTTGCGTGCGCTGCCCGCGGCGCTGGTTCCAACCGGAATGAGTCCCGCTCTGAAATATGGTCTCTCGCCCCTCATGGTCGCCCGATGGGGGCTGGAGGGGCTTGCGGATCTGTACATTCACGATGGCGAGAAGTACAGCTATCGGTTGCTGAACAGCATTTACACTACCTTGCACCCCGACGACCTGGCGAAGGCGCGCGCCGAGGCGCTGCGGAAGATTCGAGAAGCGGATTCCATGCCGGCCAAGTTAGGCCCCACCGTCTTTTGGAGATATTTTGGCATAGTAGCCGGATATGGCGGGCTGTTGATCGGAGGAATCATCATCGTGTTGAGAAGGAAGGAACACCATGCTGGTTGAAATCGAACTCGTCGGACAGACCAACAATTGGTCGTATAGAAAGGCCAGGATTCTTATTGGCCGCGACACGAAGTGCGACGTCAGCCTCGGCGAATACCCTATGGTCTCCCGCGAACACGCGATCTTGGAATTAGGCGAAGACGGTGGGCTCGCGCTCTCGGACCGGAGCGCAAATGGCACGTTCTTGAACGGGAAGCGCCTGGCCGCTGGAATCGTTCGCTCTGGCGACACGTTGCGCCTTGGAGCGGATGGGCCTGAGATTCGCATCCGCTTGACACAAGAAATCGCGGCCACGGTTCTTTCGGAAAAGCCCCAGGCCGACGCAACCGTATTGCAGGCGAGCGCGGCCGGGAGAGAAACCGCAGGGTGGATCGCCGACACGCCGCCTGTGCCTGTTGCCAAACCCGTTCGTGTGGCTTTTGGGGAGGCTCCGAAGCCGGAGACGCCCCGCGCCGTCAGCACGCCAAGTCCCGCAAGGCCGGCAACGCTGGACGTTGGAGATCAACAAGCGATGGACAAGAGATTAGACATCATTCGTAACCTGCTGGCCGCGAATCTTGCGGTCATGGTTATCCTCCTGCTTGCCGTGCTGTATCAGGGGCAGCAGATCAACCGGAACCGAGAGGCGCTGACCGGAATGCACCAGGAGGCCCAGAACGCGGTCAAGACCTTTACACCCGCCCTCGACCAGCGACTGAAGGTGATGGAGCAACGCATGGATGGCTTCGACGGCAAAATGAAGCAGGCGGAAGATCGCTTCGTGGAGCGCATGAATAAGGAACTGCCCTCGGTGATGGATAAGTACATCAACCGAAAATTTGAAGAGCTAAGACGCCAAGCCGGCAAGTAGGCCACCTGGGCCGCCTCTGGAGAGCACACATGGCTCGTATACGCTGGGTTCTTGCGTTCGCCTTTGCAGTTGGCGGTTTTTTTTCCGCTGCCGCGGCTAACGTCGACGACACCAAGCCCGCCGTCCGGGTAGGCTTGGAAAGCCTCTCGCTGGTATCGGCCACCACCGAAAAGGTACAACTGAGCGCTTTCGTCAGTCTCGCGTCCTCGCGAACCGTCACCCTGAGAGAAGTTGCGTTCGATCAACTGCGGATTAACGGCGTCCCTTTCTATGCCTCGCCGATTTCCGACAATCTGGTACTGGCGCCCAATGAGAAAGTCATACCGTCAAGACCGCTGATTCTTACGGTCTATCTCCACGACCTGGACAATCTCAGGCCGCTGCGTTCCCTCGTGGCGGAAGGCAGACTTTCCGTGACAGGCATGGCTTATGCGGATGTCATTCTGACCCCTGCCGCCAAGCTAATGCTGTTCACCAAGCGTGCCCGTATCCCCGTGAAAGTGCAGGATTCGGTGGAACTGCAGGTGCCCGGCGCGGCTGTCGTGCGCAACGCGGCGCTGGCGTTGATCGACGGAGCTCAGATGGCTTTGGACAGCGTCGGCAGCCGATGGCAGACTACGACAAAGCTGTTTTCCCAATGGCGAAAGCAATTGTGGGAGCAGTATGCTCCCGCGCTCGTGCTGGCGCATTCCACCTATCAGTTGCAGGATTCAGCAGGCAAGACCTTTCCGTTCGATGCCACAGCCATGGGGTTTCGGGTTGCGGGCAGGCAAGTGCTCTTGCCGAAATCTGTTCTGGAACCGTGGAAGTTTGATTCCAGTATCGCTGCAAGCATGAAGCAGGATCCAAGCCTCAGAGTCGTCGCCTATGACTTAGCCATCTGGCCCGCAAATGCCCGGCTGCATAGCGACGATAACCAACTCAGTACGGACCAGGCTTGGCGGCTCAGCTCCAAACAGTTGAGAGTGCCGCCCTCGACCCGGGACTCCTTCGAGCCCCTGATACTTCCTCAAGATAGCGGCAAGATGGTCAAGGTCAGCGTGCATCGCCGGCAAGGCACCGTCGCGCTTGGATTGGTCGAGATTACCGACCCGGCGGTTGTCGCCATGAAAGCGCAAGCCTCGGCGATTGCGCAAGCGGGCGAAAACTCTTCCCTGGCGCTGTTTCGTTTTCCCGAGGGCATGCAGGGGCGGGAAGCGCGTCCCGAACTGGTCGTGATTTCCGGGGCCTCCGGGGCGGGCAAGGTCCGCTTGGACGCCATGATCGATTCGGCGGGCTGGGGTTCGCCGGTGATTTCGGAAGCTGGCGTCGTTGGCGTAGTCACGTATGAGAATTTCGTGGTGCCCATTGCAGAGGCTGCGAAGGCTCTCAAGTTCAAGCAGGCTAGCGCGGAACGCTAATATGAAGAATCTCTTGCAGATCCTGATCCTCCTGCTGCTGTGTTTCGCGACCCATACGGCCGTTGGCGGCGACGAACTGTACGGCGCCACGGGGGTGAGCCCGCAAGCCGTGCGGCAAGGAACTTTGGGAAGTTGTTATTTTCATGCCACCATCGCCGCCCTTGCGGTTGCCCAGCCGGGCCTGTTACGCGCCGCCATCCGCCCGGACGGCGGAGGTTTCAGCGTGCGCTTTGCCGACGGCAAGGTCGAGCAGGTTTACCCCGCGGACGCGCAGTTCGCGCGCGACAGCGGATACGATCGCTCCGATGGCCTCTGGGTCGCAGTGCTGTTCCGCGGCTACGCCCAACGCACCCTGCGGGCGGCCCTGGTCGAGGCCATTGCCGAGAGTTCGCTATCGTCAATCCTGAAGCTCAGTATGAGCGCGGTTGTTACGAATTCGGATATCCTCCTGCTGGCTTATGACCGGGCCATCCGCACGCAGATCGATCAAGCTGGAGACATCGATCGCGGCCGCCTGAAGGCACGGCTGAGAGAGGAGCTGAATAGCTTGCCGCTGGAAGAGGGGTCGAAGCAGCGCGCACTCGGTTTGCTGGATTCCAGCGGTCTGTTGGATGCGCTGGAAGACAAGATCAAGATCAACGGAGAGCTGTTCGGGGCTTACCGCGCCGTCGGCCAGGGCGGCCTGCCTGAACGGGTGATGAAGGCCTTCGCAGGTACGGCGCATTCGTACGCTATCCGCAACGGGGCGATGGCGCTTGCTGCGATATCGAGCGCGCTGGAAAAACATCAGGCTGTAGTGGTTTGGACCCGCGACGATCCCGTTCAGATCATGGTATCGAAGTCGCGTTTCCCGCTCGGATCGCAGGCGGGCAGCTGGTACGACGAGGAGCATGCCTATTCCGTCCTGAACGTCAATCGCGCCGCCGGCACGATTCGACTGCGCAATCCATGGGCACGCCATCCCGAGCCTGACGGCGAATTCACCTTGCCGCTGAATTCCTTCTCCGCCGCGTGCGCCGGCTATATCACCTCGGGTGCGGGACAAGGCCGTTAGGTCATGTCATAAACTTTGGCGCCGCACCGGGTTTCGAAGTATGCTCTATCGAGCGTTTCATAACCGTACGCGCGACGGCCGCCTATGAAACATTGCCCGGTTTGTAACAACAGCTATCCTACCAATTTCCGCATCTGTCCGCAGGACAACACGTCATTGCGGGAGACCAACGAAATTGAGCCGGGGATGGTGATCCGCTCGAAATACCAGATCCTTGAACATCTGGGCGGCGGAGGAATGGCCGACGTTTACCGCGTCAAGCATCTGGCCTTCAACGAGATTTGCGCCATCAAGGTCGTCAAAGCCAGGTACGCCGATGACACGGCGTTCAACAACCGCTTCAAGAATGAAGCGGTCCTCACCCGCAAGCTGCGCCACCCCAACGCCATCGCGGTTGAAGATTACGACACCACCGAAGACGGTCGACCCTACATCGTGATGGAGTTTGTGAAGGGCCGCAACCTGCGGAGCGTCATCGACGAGGACGGAGCGCTGCCGGTAAGGCGCGCTCTGAGCATTGCGTTGCAGGTGGCGCGGGCGCTGGGGGCGGCTCATAAGCTCGGCATTACGCACCGCGACATCAAGCCGGACAACATCCTTATCACGCAGGATGAGCGGGGCAACGAAGCGGCCAAGGTTCTGGATTTCGGCATCGCCAAGGTCAAGGAAGGCGCTTTTACCATGGCCGCCTACACGGCGACGCGCAAGGGAATGGTGGTCGGCACTCCGCAGTACATGTCGCCGGAGCAGGCGCGCGGCAAAGTGGGCGATGAAATCGACAGCCGTGCGGACATTTATTCGCTCGGCGTGGTGATCTACGAAATGGTTACCGGTCGGCTTCCCTTCGAAAGCGACACTCCCATGGGGTATTGCCTGGAGCACCTCCATACCGTGCCGGCGCCGCCGCACGAATTTTCCGCCACCCTGAATATTCCTGTTAGTCTCAGCCAACTGGTGATGAAGGCCCTGGAGAAGGAGCGCGGGAAGCGATTCTCGACGATCGACGAGATGATCGAGGCGCTACAGGATCCGGAGCGCTGGGCCGCCCTCTCGAAGTCGCAGGCGCCAACCGTTGTGGCCAGCGTTGATGAGCCAATCGAAAGCGCACCGCCGCCGAACCCCACCCCGATACCCCAACCCAACCCCGGTGGCGCGCGCGTGAAGTACACGCCTCTACCACCGCCGACGGTTAAACCGGATGACCGGCAACCGCAGTCCAAACCTAGAATTGACTCCACGGGGCCAAAGAAAGAAAAAGAAAGGGAATCGCACTCCACGCTGATTACGTTTGTGGTGGTGCTCGTTCTTGCCGCCGGGGCTGGCGCCTATTTCTGGATGTCCAACAACACCCCGACCGTCACGCCCGTACCGGCCCTGCAACCCAGTGCGCCGACCGCAAGCTCGCCGGTCCAGAAGCCCTCAGCCGTGTCGCCTCAGTCTCCAGTCGCCGAACCGAAGCCGCAAAATGAACCGTCGTCCGTCGTATCGGAAAAGCCTGCGCATCAATCCGCGGGCGCCGCTGACGCCAAGCGGCAGGCGCGAGAGTTGGTGTCGGTGGCGCAGGTACAGATGGCCAGAGCCGATTACGCCGGCGCCATTGGCAGTTATCAAGAGGCGGTCCGCCTGGACCCCTCCAATGCGGATGCGAAAGCGGGACTGAAAAAGGCCAGGCAGGAAAAGGCTAGCAATGACCTGGGTTTTGTGCCGCTCGCAAAGCCGAAGGAGGTCGTCGAGCCAAAGGTGACGCTGGTTTCCGACGACAATAAGAGAAGAGCGCGGGAACTGGCGGCAACGGGTCAGCAGCAGATCGACGGCGGTGACTATGCGGCGGCGGTCAAAACCCTCGAGCAGGCGGTTCGCTTGGACCCCTCCAATTCCGCCGCTCTGTCGGGACTCAGGAAAGCGCAACAGGCAAAGCGCACGGAAGACGAAATCCTGCAGCGGCGCAAGTAGATTTGCCCCATCCCCAGGCTGCTGAAAAACTGTTCCCAAAGGTGTCATCCTGAGCGCAGCGAAGGATCTGCTTTCGCTCTTGCGCCAGAAAGCAGATCCTCCGGCTCCGCTTCGCTCCCCACATTGAGAGAGCGGATGTTAGTAGCGTTTATGTAACCGTTACCTTAGTAAGTTGTCTTCCGTGGGTCAGGCGGGCAATCTTAACTCATGGGAATGCGGAAAGAGACGCGGTTGAGGCTCGCTCTTCCCGTTCGTGTATCGGGTGAGAACGCCGACGGCGAGTCATTCGAACAGAGCTGTACGACGGTCGACGTGACTGCGAACGGAGTGCGTGTTGAAGGTCTCACGCACACCCTTCGGCGCGGCTCCGTGATCAGTGTAAGTTATGGTGCTAAGAGTGCGCCGGCCGAGGTCAGGTGGGCCGGAAAGACTGGGGTCGACTCGCACGGACACGTCGGTCTGCAAATTGTCGGCGGCTGGAATAATCTTTGGGGACGTGCCATCCCCAGCATACCCGGAGACAAATTTTCCGATTCCACAAACCAATACGAGGCTGAGCCCGACTCGAAAGAAGCGTCACTGCTCAGTTTCCAAGTTGGACTGCTGCATCGACCACCACGGGAACCCCGTCTCAGACTTCAGCTTCCGGTTCGTGTGTGCGGAATGAACAGGGCTGGACAGCCTTTTGTTGAGAACGCGGTCACGGAGAACGTCAGCCGGAGTGGTGCCTGCCTGACCGGACTGACCTGCGAGGTCAGGAAATACGACGTTCTGATTTTGTCGCACCAGGATCGCAAAGCCCGCTTTCGCGTGATCTGGATCAGGAGTCATGGCACTCGACCGGAACTCGCGGTCGGCTTGCGTGCCTTGGAGCTGTCGCAAAACATCTGGGAGACCGATTTTTCCGGGGTAAGGGACGAATGCGCACCCGTCGAGCGGCGGATAGCGCGACGTTACATTTGTGGTGGCGCGGCTTCTATCTGGCACCCGGGCGCTAAGTATTTTGTGCGCGGTACTGTGATTGACGTCAGTTTGACGGGATGTTATGTGGCAATGATGACGCCACTGGCCGTTCACGACAGAGTAGTCGTAATGCTCGACATTAACGGAACGGAAATTCGCACGGCAGCGGAAGTACGGACCTCCCATCCTGGGATAGGAATGGGATTGAAGTTCCGGGATTTGGCGGAAACGGACAGGTCTAATTTGCGGGCGTTGATCTCCAGGCTTGGCGATTCCGGATCGTGCCAGATCGACTTTCGGGCGGAAGGTAGAGGTAGAAAGGACGTTAGGGAATTCCCCGACAAGAAACCTGTCCGGTCTCAGACGATGGCGATATTCGACTGCGAGACTGTTCAATCAGCAAAGCCGGGACGAACGTAACTTGTGAAAAGAGCATCTATGAATTTCAGCCCGAAAGAAAACACCTCTGTCGCCGCCGACACTCTCTTATCGAGGGTGAGTCAAGAGCTCTCTCGACTAGAGAAGCGCGACTGGGAGTTGTGGCTTGTTGTGGCGTTGAGTGGTCTTATCGCTACTTGCGGGCTGCTCTTCATTCTATTTCCGTCGGTCTTTCGGCAACAAAGCGACATACACTTCGATGTCACAATTTCTAAGCGACTATTCCTCGGGGTAATTTCTTTCTTGCTCCTGTTGAACACGTATATTGCAGTCCGGCGCACTGAGTTGCGCCGAACGCGTCGGAACTTGGTTGGCACTGCTGTCCAAAGCGAACTGATACGGCTGCAATCGTTCACTGATCCTCTGACCGATGTCTATAACCGCCGCTCCCTCGATGAAATGGCGGGACGGTATATCAGCCATGCCCGACGTACACAAGAGCCTCTTACCTTCCTGCTGCTGGACCTTGATCGCTTCAAAGAGGTGAACACGCGATTTGGACATCTCACTGGCGATTTTGTTCTCGCGGAAATCGCAGGACTGCTCAAAAGTTCGACCCGTGGCTCCGATGCCGTTGTGCGTTACGGTGGAGATGAGTTTCTCATCGTTCTGGGTAACACCACGAAGAAAGATGCGAGTATTGTGATAGGGCGGATTGCGGACTATCTGAACCGCTGGAACACGGGCCGCCATCTTGAGGGGTTGGAAGTGACTGTAAGTGTCGGGGTGGCAGAGTGGCAAGACGGTCAAACATTGGACGAAGTTCTCGATGCTGCTGACCAGGACATGTACGCGATCAAGAAAGGGCAAGTTGTGAAGCCGGGAACCGCGGCATTCCATTCGAGGGTTAGCCGCGTCACTCCGGTACGGCAGGTTGATCGATTCGCTCATGGAACTCGACCTAACGCATAGGACGATGAAGAGGCGGTCGACAATCTGAGAGCAATTTGTGCAGGCGTACACCGCCGCACATTCCTTTCGAGTAACATGCTTTAGCCCGCATTATTCATGAATCGGGTGGAGCAGGCCTTCAGGCCTGCAAAAAAGCCAGCAACCATGCGGGCTTTAGCCCCTGAGGCGGTTCCGCTGTTGCCGACAGTATGTAGCTCAGCGGCTAAAGCCGCCAATCCAAGTGGGCCGTAAATGCAGGGCTGAAGCCCTGCTCCACCCATATTTCGTCGTACTCATGAACAATAGCCTTTAGCGTGCTCGTATCTGTGGCACCTAAGCCGCAGCATCCACTTGACTTTTCGTTCCATCTTAAAGATATTGGTTCCAAGAACGGGTGAAGGAGTTCACCTTTAACCGCTGTCCCATCCATCGCCGGGACAGATGATGACTCCTGACAGGGATTCTTGTCGCGGAGTCAAGTTCCCCGGCAAAGGTCCACTACAAATAAGGTATGAGCTGCGTTCGATGAGAACGCGTGGGTACTCGCCGCGTTGTGAGTGGGCTTGATGCCCCAGATTACAACTCGGCGCAACCGATAGGGGATGACCGTTGAAGTATTGGATGGTTGGACTCGGTGGATTTCTTGGGGCAATCGCCAGGTTTGTTCTTGGCGATTATATTGGCGGTCACATGGGGAGCAAATTTCCCTATGGGACGTTTGTGATCAACATCTCCGGATCATTTCTGCTCGGCTTGATTGCAACGGTGCTGGCTCGCGTAACCAATGCGAGTCCGAACTGGCGCTACTTGATACCGATCGGATTCATCGGTGCCTACACGACCTTCTCCACATTTGAGTATGAGACCTTCCAGACAGTGCAGGACGGGCAACTACTCACGGCTTTGTTGAACATTGTTTTGAGTGTCGTTCTCGGGTTCATCGCGTTGTGGGCCGGTGTGGTCGCGGGACGAGCGGTATCATGAAGTCTGAACCGCCGTTGGCGGCATTCTTGGATAGGTCGCGGAGTTTCTCGTTGCACAACGTGGACTGAAGGAGGCCTTTTGCTCAACAGCGGACCAGCAAAGAAAGTCACTGTTTTTGTAATGGAAGGCGAACAATATCACGGCGCCGCCGCCTACGCCGCGATCCTGGATCTTCTGTTCTACAGAGGAATTTCGGATGCGACGGTCATGCGCGGTATCGCCGGATTCGGTGCGGATCGCAAACTTCATACCACACGTCTGCTTGAATTGGCAGACAAGATGCCGATCAAAGTCGAGTTCATCGAGAGCGCCGAAAAGGTAGATGAAGTCCTGCCCAAACTCCGGGAAATCGCCAAAACCGGGTTCATTGAAATTCAGGATACGACAGTAATTCTGGCCCAGGGAACGCAGGCGAAACCGAGCGAACCGGCGCCAGTCAAGCGGCAAGGCAAAGCGAAAATGATGCGCATTCTGATCGGCGAGCGCGATGAATGGCGAGGCAAACCGCTGCACTTGGCGTTGGTGGAATGTCTGCGAGCTAACGACATCGCGGGAGTGACGGTCTATCGGGGTATTCTCGGATATGGAGCCAACCGGCGCGTACACAAAGACTCCACGATGCATCTTTCTCACGACGCACCGATTCTGCTTTCAGTCGTGGATACCGAGGAAAAGCTCCGGTCTTTTCTGCCGGTTCTCGACGAAATGATCAAGCAGGGTCTCGTCGCACTTTCTGATGTCGATATCATCAAGTACACACATGATTATGCAAATGATGAGCGCCGCATGGAGGAACGCAAATGAAACTCCAGGGATGGGCCAAGATGCTGCGCATCCATTTTGGCGAGGATGACAAATGGCATGATCGCCCTTTGTACGAGGCCATCGTTGAGCGGTGCCGCCAACTCGATATTGCCGGCGCAACCGTCTATCGCGGGATCGAGGGCTTCGGAGCAAGTACCTTAATACGGCATTCACATTCGTTTAGCCTCTCCAGGGACCGCCCAATCATGGTTCAGGTTATTGACACAGAAGAAAAGATTCAGACGCTGCTCCCGGTGTTGGACGAAATGGTGACCGAGGGGCTGATCGCGATGTCGAATGTCGAGGTGATCAAGTACGTGTATCGGGAAACCAAAGCGGTCTGAATGGGTCCCGGCGATGACGGTGAAGTGAGCCGTGAGTTGAACCGCCGTCGCCGCGAAGGGGGAGCGGGGATGAAGATCGTCGTCATTTCAGACTTGCATGGCAACTTCGATGCGCTCTCCGCGCTGCCGGAGTCCGGCGATGAGCTTTGGGTGCTGGGAGATCTCGTCGACTATGGACCGCAACCCCGCGAGGTCGTGAATTTTGTGCGTGCTCACGCCGCCGCTGTGGTCCGGGGCAATCACGACAATGCGGTGGGATTTGACGTGGACCCGCGCTGCAATCCTCGCTATCACGCGATGGCCAGCGCCACCATGCAGTTCAGCACTGCCGAGTTGGATCGAAGAAGCGAAGGAGTTTCTTCGCGGTCTGCCCAAGACGACAACCCTGGAGCGTGACGGTAAGCGGTTCCTGTTGTGCCATGCCATTCCATCCGATCCGCTTTTTGGGTATTGCCCACAGGATTCAGAGCGCTGGCGGCAGGAGGTTGACGGCATCCAGGCGGACTATCTCCTGGTTGGCCACACGCATACTCCATTCAATAGACCTGTGGGGCAAACAACCGTGGTCAACCCCGGCAGTCTGGGGCAACCAAAGACCGGCAAACCAGATGCGTGCTATGCGGTGTGGGAGGACGGGAAGTTCGAACTGAAGCAGTTTTCCTATGACTTGGAGCGCGCCTTGGAGCGCATCCAGCACATGCCCGTGCCCGCCGACATACGGCAAGATCTGGCGACGGTTTTGCGCACCGGTTCTGTCTAATCAGCATGAGCACGCCGTCACGGGCGGGCGATGCGGGGCAGCTCAGCAGTCTACGGTTGGCTGACGGCTAAGCCGCCGGAGGAGTCGAGGAGGGCGCGATAGATGGAATTTGTATTTGCATCCTCGGCGATCGCATCCGCGTGAACGACATAGCCCCCAAAGGGGAGGCTTGAGGCAAAGGGGATCTCCAAGTTGGAAGTGCGCGGCGACAGCGAAAAGTGCTGATACCCCAAAACAAACGCTTTTCCGGATTCGTTAATTGCCACCACAATCACCGTGAGGTCAAGGTTCTTGTTCATGTTGTTGGACAGCGCAAGTCCACCGGAGATCGTGTCGCTCTGCACGCTGGGCGCGGGATTCCAAACAATTGTGAGCGCCGGGGCTATCTTTAGCGCAAACTCGGCACGGGCCACCGAGCGAGGCGACCCGGAATCGGTCGCGGCAAGAACGAAACGGAATTCGCCAGTCGAGCGGGGCGTGCCCAGCAGCAGTCCGGAAGTTTCGTCGAGCTGAATGCCGGGAGGGAGGCTGCCCTCCACAAGTTGCCATAGCACTGGCGGCGAGCCCCCAGTGGCAGTGAGTTGGAAGCTGTATGCCTCTCCGGCGACACCTGTTGACAGTGCTTGATTGCCAACGGATAGAGGCTGCAGTTGCGCGGGAGCCGTGGTTTGTCCCGCTGCACGGGCGCAGTTCGCAATCAGCAGCAAAGCAGCACAGAGGAGGTATAAGAGGAAGGATAAGCCGGAAATTTGGCGTCGTTGAGCTCTGCCCGCCGCACAGGCACCCAATGACCAACAATGCGCATTGCTCATGGCAATTACCGGCGGATTATTGGATGTAGCAGGCGAAGACGGTGCAGCCCGGCCAATTCGCTATAAGTGGGGGTTGACTGACCAGATACCCTCACGAGGAATAAAACGAAGTGTTTGCGCAGCCATTCGGATTGTGATACAACTTGACAGCTAGTAATTTGGATTATGTCTACCGATCCCACAACTCGCGTCGACTTCGGGCAAAGCCCGGCGCTTGAGTCTTTCTGCGTGGGAATCTCCATACGAATTAGCGTCATTATTATTAGCATTATTCCGCTCATCTCGGGATGACGCCTTGTAAGTAAGGGATTTAAAAGGGCCGTCATCCTAAAGATGACGGCCTTTTTGTTTTTAGCGTGGCATCTGGCGGTAGCGACGGCCGGGAAGCCAGACAAAGAGGATAAGGATCATGGCGGACGCGGATAACAAATCACGAATGATGACAGGCGCCCAGGTTCTCTGGAAGTGCCTTGAGGCCGAAGGAGTGCGCCAGGTATTCGGGTATCCGGGAGGGGCAATTCTGCCGGTCTACGACGCTCTGAAGCACTCGAAGATTCATCACGTGCTGGCCAGACACGAGCAGGGCGCAACCCACATGGCTGACGGATACGCCCGCGCCTCGGGAGAGGTTGGCGTCGCGATTGCGACCTCGGGTCCGGGTGCAACCAACATGGTGACCGGCATAGCCACGGCCATGCTCGACTCTTCGCCGATCGTCTGCATCACCGGCCAGGTCCACAGCAAGGTGATTGGCACCAATGCATTTCAGGAGGTGGACATCACCTCGGTTACCGCTGCTATCACCAAGCGCAATTACCTGGTCACGAATCCGGCCGAGGTCGAAAAGACCGTGCACGAAGCCTTTCACGTGGCGCGCTCCGGCCGTCCGGGGCCGGTGCTCATCGACATTTCCAAAGACGCTCAGCAGGGCATGTGCATGTACGGCGCAAGCCCCGGCGGGCGGGATCTGCCGCTTCGCACCCGCAAGTTGCCCGCTGCCACGGATCTCGAGCGCGCTCTCGAATTGATTCGCCACGCAGAGCGCCCGGTGATCCTCGCCGGCAACGGGGTCATCCTTTCGGGAGCGATGGCGGAACTAAGCGCACTGGCCGAGCGCGCCGATATTCCAGTGGCAGTCACGCTGCTGGGAATTGGCGGTTTCCCGGCTTCACACCGCCTCAACCTCGGCATGATGGGGATGCATGGCGAGTCGTGGGTGAACACGGCAATCCAGGAATCAGACCTGCTGATCGCGCTAGGCATGCGATTTGATGATCGCGTGACGGGCGATCCACGGCAGTTCGCGCCGCTGGCTCGCAAGATTCATGTCGAGATCGATCCCACCGAGATCAACAAGAACGTCAAAGTCGATGTCGGGCTCCTCGGCGATCTGCGCGAGGTTCTTTCCGCTCTGCTGAAGAATGTGGAGCCCGCGATGCATGCGGGGTGGCTCGACTATATCCACGAGCTCAGGAAGTCGGCAACCGTCAACGACATTCAGAATCTTGACGAGGACGGCCACCTCTACGCCGCGCACGTGATTCGCGATCTCTGGTGCGAAACCAAGGGCGATGCAATCGTTGTCACCGACGTGGGCCAGCACCAGATGTGGGAGGCCCAGTACTACAAGCACGATCGTCCGCGCTCGTTGATCACCTCCGGCGGCTTCGGCACCATGGGCTTCGCGCTGCCTGCCGCAATCGGCGCCAAGATGGCGCGGCCCGACGCCGAAGTCTGGGCGGTCATCGGAGACGGTGGTTTGCAGATGAGCACTCCCGAACTGATGACGCTGGTGCAAGAGAAACTCAAGATCAACATCGCTGTCATCAACAACGGCTATCTCGGCATGGTGCGGCAGTGGCAGGAATTCTTTTACGAGAAGAACTATTCGTTCTCCCCGATCATGAGTCCCGACTTCGCCGCCTTGGCAAAGGTGTTCGGGCTGCACGGCGTCAGCGTCGCGGAGCGCGGCGGGGTGTTGCCCGCCATCCGTGAGGCTCGCGAGCGCCCCGGGCCGGTGCTTATCGATTTCAAGGTGGAACAGGAGGACTCGGTGTACCCGATCGTTCCGGCCGGAGCACATCTGAAGCAAATGATCAGGCGGCCAATTCAGTTGAAGTGACGGCCCTCCCCCAGCAACGGGAGTCGCCGGGGCCCGGACCAATATGGCGAGATCGCTTTACTTACCTGAGCTCTTGCCAAAAACATTTCCAAGCGCGCCACCTAACCCGCCGGACTGGCCCTTTGATTTGGCGCCGCCCAAAATGTTTCCCACCTGCGAGCCAGCCATGCTGCCGGCCATGCCTTTTACGTCGGGAGTGAATTTCGGGTCAGACGTTGTGCCCTGAATGGTGAACGGAATCTTCTGGCTACCGGAGAGAACCTGGCCGGTTAGCCCGCCGACCACGTTGACCACCCCGCCGGACGCCGACAAGGTCGCCACCATTTTGAAATTAAGCGCATTGCTGGGAGCGCTAATGGTCCCGTTTCCGCTGAGCTGACCGAGAGCCGGCACAACCATCAGCAGAGAACTGAGCTGGATGCCTTCCGGAGCGGCGCGAACATTGGATGTCAGCTTCTCGATGGAAGTGGTTCCATTGCCGCCCTTGGCCCCCGTGAAAGTGGAGAGCTCGTTGAGTTTCGATCCGATATCGAAGCCCGTGAGTACGGCGTTGAAGAGTCCGAAATCTCCCGTAGTGACGAGCTTGCCCATCGGTCCGGAGGCGTTGAGATTTGCGTTGAGCGTTCCCTGCTGGAGCGAAGCGCCTTTCGGCAACACGATGCCGGCGGCAGGCAGTACAGACTCGAGGTCTTTGACCGGCATGTTCTGAGCATTTAGCTTCAGGTTGAGGTGGGTGGAATCGCCCTGAGTTTCAAAGGTTCCGGCCAGATGAGCGACCGCATTGCCGATCTTCACGGCGCCATCGTTGAGTGTGCCCGCGCTACGCCGCAGGTCATAGTCGGAATCGAAATTCACATTGATGGGCGTTCCCGCCGGCGAGCCTCCCTTCGCCATTTGAAATCTTTCCAGCTTGAGCGTTCCCTTGGCTTTTGCCTTGCCACCCGCGGACGAGATGTCGCTATTCATATCCATCAAGCCGGCAATGCCGGAGGCAGGGTCCAGTAAGCCGGTTCGAGCGAGGTCCAGACCGCTGATTGCCAGCTTTGCATTCACAGGAGTCAGGGAAGTGTCGGTGCGGTCGACCGGTCCGGTCTTCCCGTCCAGTTTCAGGCTGCCGCCGCCCGGCAATTTGGCTGACACACTCAGCGGAAATTGCGAGTTCAGGGAAACATCGCTGGCTTCAAGATTGAGCCCGTCATACACGGTCTGCTTCGGCGAAGTGGTGGACCCCACCGCCACGCGGCCGTCCTTAAGTTCCAGCTTCTTGATCGTCAAGTCCGGGCTTGCTCCGCCGCCGCTCTTGGGAGCCGACGAAGATGACTGTCCGGACCCCGTAGCCGCCAGGGACGAGTAGTTCCATTTTCCGGCGGGGTTGCGCAGCAGCGTAACCGCGGGCTTTTCGATGGTCACCCCGGTAACGTGCAATGCCTTGGAGAAGATCAAGGGCATCATTTCAACCCCGACCCGAAATGACTTAGCGCTCAGGAATGCGGAGCGGCTGAACGCCGGGTCGTCGGCAATCGAGAGGTTGTCCGCCGTGAGCGCACCGGACCACAGCGACAGCCTGAGGTCGCCAATCTTCACCTGCCGCTGAAGTACTGTCGAGAGTTCCTGCTCGACCGTGGGGCGGAACTTGTTGGCGTCGATCAGGAACGGCAGCGCGGCGACCAGCACTACCAAGACAACCACGCCGATGAGGATATAGCGGAGTTTCCCCTTCATTTCATGCCTCCCGCAGGCCGGCAAGAGCAGCACCCTCTAGTAGTCTATAGATGCTTGGGATGCTTGGCACGTGGCGGAAGAATAGAGGGTTGGATCGCGGTGGTTATGCAGCTTGCCTGGTGAGAGCTGCGATTGCTTGCAGCAGAACGGTGGGGGATTGCCCCTTCAGGACGAAATCATCGGCGCAGTCGCAATCACGATCGGGGTACGCGCCGGAGACGAGTATGACGCGCGCGTTAGGCTGTACATCCTTGAGCTCCATGCAGAGTTCGTCGCCGAACACGCCGGGCAGCTGGTAATCCAGAATCGCCAAGTCGATGGCATTGGAGTGGAAAAGACTGCGGGCTTCTTCCACGGTCGCCGCCGTCAATACGTCGTAGCCAAGTCGTGAAAGCAGGAGTTTCCGCGCCTTGAGCAGTGGCAGGTTGTCATCGACACATAGAATACGAGTAGTCATTAATGCCAGCTCCTCACACCAACTCCACTAATGTAAGATGCCGGAAGGTCTGGCATAGGTTGCCCCTAGCCGGCAGGGCGAAGCACTGTGCAGACCGACGCGCACAGCGCGCCGCCGATGTTGAAGGTCGCAGCCAGCCTGGCATCTCTCTTCTGAATTCCACTGGGAGCCATGCCCTTCAACTGCCAATAAGAAAATCCAATCATGGAGATCCCCGTGGCGCCAACCGGGTGTCCCTTGGCAATGAGTCCGCCGGAGAGGTTAATGCCGCATTCGCCATCCACGACCGCCTTGCCATCGACCCAGTAACGCGCACCCTTGCCGGGAGCGGCTTTGCCGATGACCTCTGTGCCAAGCGCCGCCGCAACGGTGAAGCAGTCGTGAATCTCCGCCACGTTCACATCGGCCGGACTGGCGCCAGCCATCTCGTAAGCTCTCTGCATGGCCTTGTAAGCTCCGGCCGGTCTCAGGATATCGCGCCCGCTTTTCATCAACGGGTCGGTGGCCTGCGCGTAGCCGGCGATTTCGACGGCGTCCGCTTTGGCCACTCCCAGTTTGCGAAGCCCTTCTTCGGTCGCAAGGATCAGCGCCGCATAACCGTCGGTGATCTGCGAGCAGTCATAGGTCTTGAGCGGCAGGCCGTCCACCACGTAGCGATTAATGCCTTCGATTTTGAGCGCCTGCTCCAGCGTGATCTGGACTTTGCTCATCTGCGCGTACGGATTATGTTTTGCGTTTCCGTATTCGGCGACGGCGATCTGCGCCAAGTCGGCTTCGGTGGCGCCGTACACCTGGAGGTAGCACTGCATGATTTCGGCGAAGAGGTGAGGGAAGACGAAGACCTTGCCGGTCCGATCGTCGGGGTGAGAGAAGTAGCCCAGGGCTTCGCCGATTAATTTGCCGTCCATTTTGCCGTCATCGTTGCGCATCTTTTCATATCCAACGGCGATTCCCACATCGCCCAGACCACCCAGCAGCTTGTAGATCACCGAAAGCACGGCCTGACCGCCGGAAGCGCAGGCATTCTCGACCGATTCAATCGGCTTGCTTTCCATGCCGGGTATCGACGCAACCAGACCAGAGAGCAAGCCTTGCCGGTTCAGGGTGAAGTTGCAGGCCGAACCCACGGAGGCGACATCCAGCGCCGAAGCCGGTACGTCGATCTGCCGGCAAACTCCGTTGACTGCGTTGGCCACGATCTCCGGGATCGTCATTGCCATTAGCTTGCCGAAGTTGGATTGGTTGTAGGCGGCGATGTAGATGGGTTGGGGCATCCGATCCTCCTTGCTCCTGAATGGAAACAAGTTAAACGCACGGCAACAAGAAAACGACGACAAAAATGGGCCTTCTTTAGAGATGCGGCCAGAGGCGATAAGGCGGCAACCCTTGCAACTCTGTTATCGCAGTAATCGAGCAAATCTCAGATGGGAAGGGACTTTTTAAGGGCAAAATTCCCAAATTGGTACTGCACCGCAGGCGGTTCACAGACGGTCTTTACTTCGCCCCTGAAAACTGGTATTTTCGCTGCCCCAGCATTCTGCTCGAATGGGACCGCGTCCTGCCGTCTGGCGGGCTGTCCGGTGTGCGAGCCGCGGCTACCTATTCTTAGCGGGCTGCGGGGTATAGACGCACTAGCGCTTTGGGACAAGCTTTCCGCCTGGCGAGGCCGTCAGCCAGTGCAGTTTGGCGACTCATGCAGTTCACACGACTGAAGCATTCATTCATGGACAGGTCATTTCCGGTTGCAGCGGCCAGCAGCTCAGACAAAAAGATTACCCGCGTTTGAATTCATACTTGTGAGGAGATTTATGACCGACATCGTAATCGTATCCGCCACCCGAACGGCTGTAGGCAAATTCGGTGGCTCTCTCGCCAAGATTCCGGCTCCCGAACTCGGCGCGTTAGCAATTCGTTGCGCCTTACAGCGCGCCAAACTGGATCCCGCACAGATCGGCGAGGTCATCATGGGCCAGGTGCTCACTGCCGGACTCGGGCAGAACCCGGCTCGTCAAGCGGCGATCAAGGCCGGCCTGCCGGTCACGGTTCCGGCCATGACGATCAACAAGGTATGCGGTTCCGGGCTGAAAGCGGTGATGCTGGCAGCCGAAGCCATCATGACCGGCGACTCGGAGATCGTGATTGCCGGCGGGCAGGAGAACATGAGCGCCACGCCGCACGTGTTGCAGGGCTCCCGCGACGGCTTCCGCATGGGAGACGCCAAGCTGATCGATACCATGATCATCGATGGTCTATGGGATATCTACAACCAGTACCACATGGGGGTGACGGCCGAGAACGTCGCCAAGGAATACGCCATCACGCGCGAAGAGCAGGACAAGTTTGCGGTGGCGTCCCAGAACAAGGCCGAAGCCGCGCAAAAGGCCGGCCGGTTCAAGGCGGAGATAGTCGCCGTGCCTATTCCACAGCGCAAAGGCGACCCGGTGATGTTTGCCGACGACGAATACATTCGCCTCGGGGCGAAGATCGAAGACATCGGTGGCCTTAAGCCCGCTTTTGCCAAGGACGGAACGGTCACGGCGGGGAATGCCTCCGGCATCAACGACGGAGCCGCGGCGGTAGTGGTGATGTCGGCCAGCAAGGCAAGTGAGCTGGGACTGAAGCCGCTGGCCCGGATTGCGGCCTTTGCCAGCGCCGGTGTGGACCCGAAGGTGATGGGCATGGGCCCGGTGCCGGCATCGCGGCGTTGCCTGCAGAAGGCCGGATGGAAGATCGAGGATCTCGATCTGATGGAGATCAACGAGGCTTTTGCGGCCCAGTCCTGCGCCGTGCATAAGGAAATGGGTTGGGATCTATCGAAGATCAACGTGAACGGTGGAGCGATTGCAATCGGTCATCCGATCGGCGCCTCCGGCTGCCGCATTTTGGTAACGCTTTTGTACGAGATGCAGCGGAGCGGTGCGCGCAAGGGACTTGCCTCCCTGTGCATCGGCGGCGGCATGGGCGTGGCTATGGCGCTTGAAAAAGTGTAATGACGTAAGCCGTGCGGAGTAGATGACGGCCTCCGCATGGCTTCCGGCAATCCGCGGCGTTCGGCCACGGCAAAGGGCGGGCTCTGCGGCCATCGGAGCGCACGTCTCAAAGTGATGTGTGCCCTAGCACGTTCGTCACAGGAAGACTAAAATTAATACACGGAAAGTTTCCCACTAGGCCACGATTAGGGTATAACTGACACTCAGCCAGTTACAGACTATAAATCGATCTAATTCATAGATAAGAGGAGTTGCTGATGCAACAAAAAGCGATCAGCTGCACACGCGCAGTCGAGATGATTCCCGACGGCGCTTCTCTGATGATTGGTGGGTTCATGGGAGTTGGTTCGCCCCACCGAATCATCGACGAGCTGGTTCGGCAGGGACGCAAGAACCTGACCGTTATCGCCAACGATACTGGAAAACCCGGCTGGGGCATCGGCAAATTAGTAGATGCCAAGCTGATTGGAAAGCTCATTGCCAGTCATATCGGTCTCAACCCAGAAATGGGACGGCAGATGATTGCCGGCGAAACCGAGGTCACACTGGTTCCCCAAGGGACGCTTGCCGAACGCATCCGCGCTGGCGGTTTCGGTCTGGGCGGGGTATTGACCCCGACCGGTTTCGGCACGATGGTGGCGGATGGCAAACAGACGCTGCAAGTAGATGGCAAGAACTTTCTGGTGGAGCCGCCGCTAAGGGCGGACTTCGCTCTTATCGCCGCACATCGCTCCGACTATCGCGGCAATCTTGAATACTCGCTTACAGCCCGCAATTTCAACATGGTGATGGCGATGGCGGCGAATATGGTGATCGCCGAACCGGAGCACATCGTGCCGGTCGGGATGATACCTCCTGACGCGGTTGCCACTCCATTTCCCGTGGTGGACTATTTGATTGAAAGGGGGCAGGCCGCATATGGACGATAAAGTCGTAATTGCCAAGCGTGTAGCGCTCGAACTGAAGGATGGAAACCTTGTGAACTTGGGTATTGGTCTGCCGACCATGGTGCCCCAATATCTGCCGCCGGAGACGGAAGTCTACTTCCAGTCGGAGAACGGCATTATCGGTATGGCGCAGGTTCCGGGCCAGGGGATGGAAGATCCCTCGCTGACCGATGCGGGGGGCGGATATGTCGGAGCCATTCCCGGAGCCGCCAGCATCGATAGCGCCCTGTCGTTCGGGTTAATCCGCGGCGGGCACCTCGATATCACAGTGCTCGGCGGTCTTGAGGTCGACGAGCAGGGGCAGTTGGCCAATTGGATTGTGCCCGGCAAGATGGTTCCGGGCATGGGCGGCGCCATGGACCTGGTGACTGGCGCCAAACGCGTGATCGTTTCGATGACCCACACCGCCAAGGGCAAGCCGAAAATCCTGAAGAAGTGCACCTTGCCGCTGACGTCGGTGCGCCGGGTCAGTCTCATCGTCACCGAAATGGCCGTAATCGAACCGACCGAGCAGGGACTGGTGCTGAAGGAAGTGGCGCCGGGTGTCACGGTGGAGCAAGTCGTTGCGGCGACTGCGGCGAAGTTGATTATCCCGGGTAACGTTCCGGTCATGCCGATTAGCGACGAGCCGAAGCTGACCCAGGCGGCGGCTAATTAAGGCTTGAAGCAGAACGCTGCTTGCCTGAGTGCCTTCCTGGCAAGGCAAGCAGCTCTTCTGAAGCACAACATGATCTCGCGACATCTTCGCGAGGTTCCGTAGCACGGGCCTCGAAGTAGTTCATCCATTTGCAATCATTACCGCCCGGCCCTGCTGGTTTCTGGAGCACGGTCGAGGCGGATGCGAAGGTTCGCGAACGTTTCACCGGGGGAGCAGAGGAGAATCTTTATGCTGAAAGGACGTGTGGCAATCGTTACCGGCTCGACCAGCGGAATCGGCCTCGGTATCGCGCGGGGACTGGCAGCCGAAGGTTGCGACATTATGCTGAACGGATTTGGTGATCCCTGCGAGATCGAAAAGATGCGCGCCGGGATGGAAAAAGAATTTGGCGTGACGGCACTGTTCAACGGCGCTGATCTTTCCAAAGGCGAACAGTGCGCACAACTGGTTGCCGATGCCGAGAAGCGTCTGGGCAAAGTGGACATCCTGGTCAACAATGCCGGAATTCAGCACGTTTCTCCAGTCGAGAGCTTTCCGGTTGAACGGTGGGACGCCATCATCGCCGTCAACCTGTGCTCATCGTTTCACACCATCCGTGGGGCACTGCCCGGAATGCAGGCCCGCGGCTGGGGGCGCATAGTCAACGTTGTATCCGCCCACGGTCTGGTGGCTTCCGTGAACAAGGCCGGATACGTTTCCGCGAAGCATGGTTTGTTGGGTCTTACCAAGGTCGTGGCTCTGGAGAACGCCGGAAAAGGCATCACCTGCAACGCCATATGTCCCGGCTGGGTGCTCACGCCCCTGGTTCAGAAACAGATCGAAATGAGAGCGGAGAAGCAGGCCATTTCGTTGCAGCAGGCCGAGCGCGAACTGCTCATCGAGAAGGAACCCTCGGGAATGTTCACCAGCATCGAGGAGATAGCGGCTTTGGCTGTTTTCCTCTGCAGTGACGCTGCCAGGAACATGACCGGCGTTCCTATTTCCAATGACGGCGGCTGGACGGCACAGTAAGTCCTGTCCGCGGGTACGCTTCAACCGGCCTACGCAAGTTCGCCAAACGCACTCGGAGGAGATGAACATGGCACAGCAATCTACCGTGGGGCCACAAGCCGGGAACCACCTAAAGCCTCAGTACGCCAAGGTGGCATTCGCGAGCCTCATCGGCACCTCGATTGAATGGTACGATTTTTTCTTATACGGCACGGCTGCGGCACTGGTTTTCCCCAAGCTGTTCTTCCCCAAGTTTGACCCGTTGGTGGGGACGCTCCTTGCCTTTTCCACCTACACGATCGGCTTCATCGCCCGTCCCTTCGCCGGCGTCATCTTCGGCCACTTCGGCGACCGCATTGGCCGCAAGCAGATGCTGTACATCACGCTGCTGTTCATGGGCGTTTCCTCAACAATCATCGGCCTGCTGCCGACCTACGCTCAGGTCGGGATTTGGGCTCCCATCCTGCTGACGTTGATGCGCGTCTGCCAAGGCATTGGACTTGGTGGTGAGTGGGGCGGCGCGGTGTTGATGGCGGTCGAGCACGCCCCGGCGCACCGCCGCGGCTTTTTCGGCTCCTTCCCACAGACAGGGGCTATGGTTGGCGGCCTTCTGTCGGTGTTCGCGTTCTGGAGAGCTTCCAAGCTGCCCGAGGCCGATTTCCTCTCGTGGGGCTGGCGCCTGCCGTTCCTGTTCAGCATCGTGCTGGTGGTGATCGGTATCTGGATCCGAATGGCCATCGCCGAGTCGCCGGCCTTTCTGAAGGTCAAGGACGATAAGTCCGAAGTCAAGATACCGGTTATCGAGGCCATTAAGAAGCACCCGAAGAACCTGCTGCTGGCCATGGGCATGCGCTTCGCGGAAAATGGGCTGTATTACATCATTACGGTATTTTCGCTGACGTATGCCGTCACCGTGCTGAAGCTTAGCCGGCAAGCGCTACTGCCGGCTTTGACCATCAACTATGCCATCGGTCTGTTCATGATGCCTTTCTACGGATGGGTTTCCGACAAGATTGGGCGTCGCGCGGTTTATATGTGGGGCGCCTGCATGTGCGGCGTGCTGTCGTTCCCCTTCTTCTGGATGCTGAACAAGGCTCCCCAGAATATCTATTGGGCGTGGGCCGCCATCATCTTGATCGGCCAACTGGGTCACTCGGCGATGTATGGTCCGCAGGCAAGTTTCTTTGCTGAACTGTTCCCGGCCAAGGTGCGCTACAGCGGTGCATCGCTCGGTTACCAGTTTGCATCGATCTTTGCCGGCGGCATGGCCCTTCCGGTGTCAACCGCGCTGCTGGCGTGGGCCGGCAACAAGCCATGGCCTGTGTCGCTCTACATGATCTCCTTCGTGATTATCACCGCTGTTTCAGTGATCTTCTCCGAGGAGACCTACAAGAAGGCAGACGTATCGTAGCTGTCGAAGCGAGTCTCTGGCGGATTTCCTGGGTGAGGTCTGTGCGCCTCACCTCGGGATAAAGCCTGTGCTACCGTTTCGAATTTTCGAGTGCGAAGCCACCTACTGGAGATGCCGTTTTCCGGCGGCATCTCTTTAGTTTCCCGGCTTGAAAAAGTTTTCCCGGCTTGAAGACAAACCCCTGCTTGGATTCTGCTTCTTTCCGAACCGATTGCCTCACGAAGCGCCAACCAGAATGGGGGTGCGCGTTGAGGCTCTCCCGTGATAATTTTAATTATGGGGCGTTCCTCTCATCGGCGGTGTTTCCACTTAGCCGATCCTCGATGTCGATCATGCTGCTGTTGCCGCAGTTGCGCAACACGCTGGCGTAATTACCTGCTCAGTCAAACGGCCTGATAACAATCTTCTCCAGGGTGGCGGGTCGACAGTTACATTCTCCAAGCGGTTTCACGGGAATCATTCTTGAAGGTATAGGACCTAGCAGATGGCAGAAATCAGACCTTTTCACGCGCTTCGTTTCGATTCGTCCAAGGTAAAACTGGCTGACGTACTGACGCAGCCTTACGACAAGATCACGCCGGCGATGCAGGATGCCTATTACCGCCAAAGTCCGCATAACCTTGTGCGCCTTGAACTAGGCAAGCCCGAACCCGGGGACAATCCGTCGTCTAACGTATACACGCGAGCTGCCGATTTTCTGCGGCAGGAGCAACGTGATGGCGTCCTGCGGCGCGACCCCGCGCCCGGCATTTACGCCTATGTTCAGAAGTTCTCCAGCCCATTGCAACCCGACAAGCCGGTGCGGCGAACCGGGGTGATCGCCCTCGGCAGAATCTACGACTACGAAGACCGGATTGTCTTTGGCCACGAGCAGACTCTGGCCAAGCCCAAGGCCGATCGCTGCAATCTGCTGCAAGCCACCCGCACGCACTCGGGTCAGCTCTTCATGGTCTATGAAGATGCAGCGAACGAAGTCGAAGACATTATCTGTGCGTCCGTGGCGAATCGTGAGGCCGACGAAAACGTGGTGGACGAATACGGCGTCGAAAACCTGCTGTGGCGCATCGACGACCCGCAGGTCGTCAGTCGCGTGGTCGGCGCGATGCGTGACAAGCCGTTGTTTATTGCCGACGGTCATCATCGTTACGAGACTGCATGCGTGTACCGCGATGCCTGCCGGGCGAATTCCAGCGACCGCAACGCCCCGCACGAGTTCGTGATGATGACGCTGGTCAACATGAATTCTCCCGGCTTGGTCGTGCTGCCGACTCATCGGGTCGTGTTCGGAGTCGAGGGATTCGATGCCGAAAAGTTGACGCGCCAGTTGCAGGAATTTTGCGAGCTGAAACGCACCACCAGCAGTGGGGCGACGTTGCTGGCCGAGTTGGCGGAGTTGGGCCGTCGGGGCACCGCCTTCGGCGTCGTCACCGCAAATGGCCGCATTCTCGCCCGCGTCCTTCCGGACAAGGCGGACAGCCTGCTCCCGGACGTGACAGTGCTGGAGCGGCAACTCGATGTCATCCTGTTGCATGAAGCGGTGCTGCACAGGACTCTCGGTATTTCGCCGGAAGCCGTGCGCGAGCAGCGAAATGTGCGTTATTTCCGCTCGGCCGACGATGCTGTCCAGCAAGTCGGCAATGGAGCCGATGCAGCGTTTCTGCTGAACCCGGTTTCGCTGACGGTGATGCGCGACCTCTGCTATGCCGGGCGCTTCATGCCGCAGAAATCCACCGATTTTTATCCCAAGCTGTTGAGCGGACTCACGCTCGATAACCTGGACCAGTGCTTCTGAAGTAGCAGGCAGCTCAACTTCATTCCTTAGGATTGGCCCCAAACCATTGCGTGGTTGTTGGGGCAGAACGGAGCCAGAGATGATTAGCAAGACACGCCTCTTCACCCCCGGGCCAACGCCGCTGTTTCCCGGTTCGCAGTTCGCGATGGCGGCAGCCGATATTCATCACCGCACGCCTGAGTTCCGGGCGATGTTTTCAAAGGTGCTGAAACAGCTACAGGCTTTTATCGGAACCTCGAACGATGTCATCATTCTGACCGCTTCGGGCACCGGGGCCATGGAGGCGGCTGTCAGCAATCTGACCAATCCGGGCGATACCGTTCTGGTGATTACGGCCGGCAAGTTCGGCGAACGCTGGGTGGGCCTGGCGAAAACCTATGGTTGCAAAGTGCGCACGGTCTCGGCCCCTTACGGCCAAACGGTTTCGATCGACGAGGTGCGCGCCCAGTTCTCTCCCGAAGTGCGCGCCGTTTTTGTTCAGGCCACCGAGACCTCAACCGGTACGCGCCATTGCATTCCGGCGCTGGCGGAACTGGTGCGCGGCAGCGATGCGCTGCTGGTGGTCGACGCCATTACCGGCTTGGGCACGACCCATCTGGAAGCCGACGCGGTCGATGTCATCATCGGCGGCTCGCAGAAGGCGCTGATGATTCCTCCGGGGCTTGCCTATCTTGCTGCCAGCGAACGCGCCTGGAAGCGGATGGACACCACGAACCAGCCGCGCTACTACTTCGATCTCCGCAAGGAACGCAAGTCAAATGCCAAGGGCGAAGCCTCGTACACGCCCTCGGTCGCGCTGATTGCGGCCATGGGCGCTTCGCTCGACTACTTCGCCTCGCTCGGCGGCGGCGATGTCGCCGAAGGACGCCGTCTGCTGGTCGACAACGCCGAACGCTGTGCGGCCATGACGCGCGCTGCCGTGCAGGCGCTTGGGCTCAAACTGTTTTCGCCGGTGGCACCGAGCGCAGCCGCAACCGCAGTGCTTGCGCCCGAAGGCGTCGTCAGCAGCGACATCGTCAAGCGCTTCAAAGCCGACTTCGGTGGAATTCTCTCCGACGGGCAGGGCGATGAAATGAAGGGAAAGATCTTCCGCGTCTCCCATCTCGGATACCTCGATTACGTCGACACCATGGGAATTGTCGGCGGGCTGGAGCAGGTTCTGGAGCGCATGCGTCCCGGCAAATTTCCGTTGGGCGCGGGCCTTACGGCTGCGCAACGTGTCGACTTCGAGTGGCGGGCGGGCAAGCGGCCGGCGCTGTGCGCCTGCGGACGCTCCGCTTCCGACTGCATCGCCGCCAGAACCGCGGAAGCGGGCGGAGGAAAGCGATGAAAATTGTTATAGCCGAGCCGGTGTCCAAGGCCGGGATGCAGTTGCTTGCCCAGGAAAAGGGATGGCAGGTCATTGATCCCGGTCAATACCAGGAGGCGCATCTGCGGGATGCCGATGCACTCATCGTCCGCTCCGCTGTCTACGTTGACGCAGCCATGCTGGAGAAGGCGCCCAAGTTGCGGGTGATCGGGCGTGCCGGAGTTGGCGTCGACAACATCGATGTCGAAGCGGCCACCCGCCGCGGTATCGTGGTGATGAACACGCCGGGAGCCAACGCCGTGGCTGTCGCCGAACTGGCCATCGGGCAGATGATTTCGCTCGCCCGCCACCTGTCGCGCGCCGATGCTTCCACGCGTGCCGGTAAATGGGAGAAGAAGACGTTTCAGGGAACGGAGCTGCGCGGCAAAGAGTTGGGCATCCTTGGCCTTGGGCGCATCGGAGTCGAGGTGGCAAAGCGCGCCAAGGCTATGGGGATGACGGTCAGCGCGCACGATCCCTATGTCTCTCCCGCGCTGGCTCGCGATCTCGGGCTCAGGTTGTGTTCGCTCGACGATCTCTATGCGGGCTCTGATTACCTCTCGCTGCATCTTGGGCTGACGCCGCAGACTCAGGGGATGATCAACGCCGAGGCGCTGGCGAAGATGAAGAAGGGCGTGCGCATCCTCAATTGCGCGCGCGGAGAACTGGTCGACGAGCTGGCACTCTGCGAAGCAATGCGCTCGGGCCATGTGGCTGGCGCGGCACTCGACGTCTTTGTGCAGGAGCCTCCCAAGGAATCGCCGTTGCTGGAGCTGCCCAACCTGATCGCGACGCCGCACATAGGGGCTTCGACCGCTGAGGCGCAGAATGCGGTTGGCGTGCAGTTGGCCGAGCAGGTTCGCGAATATCTTAAGAACGGCGTCGTGCAGAACGCCGTGAACGTGCCCTCCTTGACCGAGGTCGAGTACCAGCAGCTTCATCCTTATCTCGATCTTGCGCGCCGAATGGCCTCTCTGCTGGCGCAGCTCATGGACTCCGACCTCAACCTGGAGGAGATCCGCGTCGGCTATGAAGGCAACGTCGGCGGGTGGAAGACCGCCGTGATTCGCGATTCCGCCGTGGCCGGGGTGCTGCAATGCGGATCGCAGGAAGTGGTCAACATCGTGAACGCCGCCACGGTCGCGGCTACGCGCGGCATCAGCATCCGCGAAGATAGCGCCTCGGAGAGTGCCGGGCAGATCAACGGCGTGCGGCTCTCCCTGAAGGGCAACGGCACCACGTTGCAGGCGCGCGGAACCGTCGTTCACGGGAGGTCTCCGCGCATCATCGAGCTGAACGGCATCGATATCGAGTCGCCGCTGGAAGGCCACCTGGTGGTCTTTTCCAACCAGGATCTGCCGGGCGTGATCGGCGGTATCGGCACGTTGCTGGGGCAGCACGGCATCAACATCGCGCGCTTCTCGCTGGGACGCGAGCCCGATGCACCTCTCGCTCCGGCCGGCACGCGGGATGAGAAACCGGTGCGCCGGGCGATGGCGATCGTGCAAACCGACACGGCTGTTCCGAACGTGGTGCTGGTCGATATACGCGGAAAGATCTCCGCCGTGAAGGGCGCCAGATCGATTTATCTGTAGATGGTGAGGGCGTCGTTAGAAATTGAAGTGCTGGTGCTCCAGGTTCCGCGCCGTGTTTTTCGGCGCTAACCTGGGGAAGTTCTCTCCACCGTGAAAGACGAACTACCCCACGTTAGCCAACAGCAGGCGAACGTGGGGCACCCGGCTTCGCTCCGCTCGGGGCGGGTGGCCCATTCAAGCCCTGCAGTTGGGCTTGAGTGGGGCTGTTTTCTTCTGCGCGACGAACTCAACGTAAAGCGTACCGGATATGCTGGCGGCGGTGTACACGTAGAAGCGCCGGTTGAGTACGGCCGTAGGGGTCCCTCGACTTCGCTTCGCTCCGCTCGGGATGACAGCAGCAAATGATACTTGGCTATCGCTGTCGCTAACAGGCATTCTCAGCATCTATCCGCGAAACTAAACTCAACGACCGCGGGGCAGCGCCGCGAGAGCGGGTAGAAAACAGAAACCCCAGCAGACATTCGCCTGCTGGGGTGAGTACGGTTGGAAATCGACTCGATCTTACCGGGCGGCCTTTGCGGCTGCCTTCGGCTTTTGGTAGCCGCTTACCTTGAGGGCATTGGCAAAATGCCGCAAGAACGAGCGCACGTTGGCCGCTGTCGCCAATGGGCCCATGGTGCCGATGCGGAACACCTTGCCCGCCAGTGGGCCGAAGCCGCCGGCGATTTCAATGCCTTGCTCTTCCAGAAGAACCTTGCGAACGTTGGCGTCATTCGTGCCTTCAGGAACACAAGGCGTATTCAGGTTCCAGATGCGCTTGCCTTCCGGCACGTGCATATGCAAGCCGAGCGCCTCGATGCCCTTTACGAATGCGAGGTGCGCCTGGTAATGCCGCGCATATCGCTTCTTGGGTGTCTCTTTCATGACCAACAAAAGCGCTTCGTGGAGCGCATACAGCAGCGAAGCCGAGGCGGTGTGGTGATACTTGTGCGGCGTCTCGAAGTAATACTCGTTCAACAGATTCAAATCGAGATACCAGCTCTGAACCTTGGTCTTGCGGGACTTCAGGCGCTCCCAGGCGCGCGGCCCGACCGTAATCGGCGCCAGTCCCGGAGGACAGCTCAGACCTTTTTGCGAGCAACTGTAGGCGATGTCGATACCAGTCTCGTCGACGTCCACCGGCATGGCGCCGAGCGACGTAACGCAGTCGGCGATGACCACGGCACCCACCTCATGCGCCGCCGCGCAGATGGCCTTGCCGGGTTGGAACGCGCCGGTCGAGGTTTCCGCGGTGACGTAGGCCACTACCTGCGGGCGCTCACGCTGAATGAATTCGGAGGCCTCAGCGTCGCCGAACACTTCTCCCCAGGGCTTCTCGAAGCGCACAACTTCGCCGCCTTGGCGGCGCGCCATCTCGGTGATGCGGTCGCAGAAATAGCCGTTGGCGAAGATGGCGACCTTCGTTCCGGGCTCAACGAAGTTGGCGACAGCAGTTTCCATTCCGGAGCTGCCGGTGCCGGAGACGGGGAACGTCACAGCGTTCTGTGTGCCAAAGACGACCTTCAACATCTGATGGACTTCTTCGAAAACGGTGAAGAAGTATGGGTCAAGGTGGCCGACGACCGGCTTTGCCATGGCCTTGTATACGCGAGCATCCACTTGGGTCGGTCCTGGCCCAAACAAAAGCCTCTTGGGAGGCTGAACCGGGGAAGGCGAACGAACAACAGATTTGCTTTCCGATATGAGTGCCATTGATAGCTCCAGAACGCGAGAATTTTCGTACGTATTCGTACTTGTCTCTATTTTAGCCCCAGAAGGCGTCTGTTGGCCTGAAAAGCCGGTTCGGCGACATCTTAATTCCTTATCGGGACGGAACCCTAGTCGAGGCGGGGATCACTTAGGGATGGCGACTGTGGAATTATCCGCTCTTTCCCTAGGTATCTTTTCCTAGGTCTCGAATGAGATGTGGCAAACACGGCCAACGACGTGGTCGGCAAAAGAGCTGCCTTCGCTGATGCCGATGACGGTCAACGGAGACTGCTGACTTTGCGGCCGCAGCAACAACTGAGAGCCCTGCAACTCCAGGTAGCGAACCAGCATTTCGCCGTTTTCGGCGACTGCATAGATGTTGGGCGCACCACGCCTGTAGGGGCGGAGTGAATTGTAGTGTCGATCGATGAGCAAAGTGGCTCCGGCATTCATGCGGGGATGCATGGCCATTGCGTTGGCGGCGTCGGCCTTGACGAGGACAAAGCGAATCCAGTTCTGGCGCGCGCTGGCCATATCGGGGCGCAAGCGCCGGAGAAACCCCTGTCTGAATTTCAAAATATCCAACACGGAGGCCCGGGTGATGACGGGCTGGTGGACAGCGGCCCGCGGTTCGACCAATAAAACGCTAATGTAAGCGCCTTCAGTGGGCGCGGAAATGGTGGCGCGCCGATTGATTTCGGCAGGTTCGATCAGGTCGACGACAGTAAGGCCGAGAACCTTGAGAACGCGATTCATGGCCTCGATGCTGAGGCCGCGGCGCCGGTTAAGAAAGTTAGAGACGTGTGCCTGGCGAAAGCCGGTTTGCTGCGCCAAGGCTACGCCGGTTAACTGACCGGTGCGAATCCTGCGGGTGGCAATTGTTCGCAGAGCGTCTTGCAGAGCGGTGAAATTCATGAAAAAGCATTCCGGTTTCTATAGCTTTAAGCTATACAAAAATTAATAAAATAAGCTGCGAGCTATTTTTTTATTGACCGATGTTCCACGTCTTGCATAGCCTGATCCCCTCTTTACCCAGGACGTGTTGCTGATGATGAAGGATACCGCGCACTGCCGTGCTCACTGACAGTCACGTGAGCCGGACCGTCGAGGTTTTCCGTCATCAACTTGTGTGAACGTTGAACTCGCTTCGCCGGATGAGCTCAACCGCGTGATTATTGCGCGGGCGAGCGTACCGTACCTCGGACGAAAGGGCCGTCGTGCGGAACCCGGCAGACAGTGGGTTCCGCCGGCTGCGACTGCTGCCGGCCGAAATGAATGTGCAGGGGGAGAGCACCTCGAGGGACTTCAATGCATCGAGGAACCCCCGCAATGCACGAGCACATAAAACCAGACGCCAATCTGGTTATCGGCAACTACGAACCCATGCATCGGGGGAACTAGCACAATCGGCAGCTTCATCGCGTTACGGCATATCCGTTTCGGTCCAGGGATCTCTCGATTCAAAGTGGACCGTAGAGCCGATGGAGCAGGCCGAACCGAATGCAGGGCCAGGTTGCGGGAACCAGGGGCCGAACCAATGGGGGGAAGATGAATCACGCAACAACAGGGGGGGTCGTAAAACTAGAACTGGGGATCGTAAGACTTGAACTGAAGTACTGTGAGCGTTGTGGAGGGCTGTGGACGAGGGAGCACGGAGTGTTGCAAAGCCGTTGCGAACGGTGCATGGCGGAAGAAAAGCAACTCACAAAGCTGTGGAGAGCGAGGAGCAATCGGTTCAACAGGAGCGCCCGACTGGCGGGTTTCGGCAATGAGTCGACCACGATTCCGGGAGGCTTGCCGGCATGAAGACCGCTCAGAACGGTGTACCAGCGCGAGAGGGGGCCTGTAACGGGCCGAAAAAATCCGGTTGTGAATTTGTGGATGGCGATGGGGCGCTTCCCTTCTACAGGGCGGGAACGGAGCGAATGCTGCGGCGTTATTTTCGGTTGTCGCTGGATCTCGGCAGGCTGCCTTCGATCCTGGGAGGAGAGGTGTTCCGTGGGATGGTTTCCTCTAGCCGGATGCATACGTTTGAAGACTTCGTGATCTTTGTTCACGACATGGAACGGTGCATGGAGAAATTGGATCCGGCATCGCTGGAGACGATTGCCGCGCTGGTTTTTCTGGATCAATCGCAGGAGGAAGCGGGAAAATCGCTGGGCCTCTCGCGGCGGCAGGTGGAACGGCGTTACAGCACGGCATTGGATCGGCTGTCATACAGGCTGCTAATAGCCGAGCTGATTGAGCCACTGCCTTTGACGTTGGAGCAACCGGATTGCATGGTGTGCCTGCGGAATCCGGAATTTTCGGCGCGGGCGGATGCTTCTGAAACCGAGGCTGTCGGGGGTAGGCGCGCTGATTCGGTGCGCTTGCAATTGCCGCCGAAGAAGCCGGCTGCTTCGGTGAGGACAGCCGTTTCGTACACTGGTCAGAAGGCTATAGGGCGGGCCGGTGTTGTTCAAATGCAGAGCACTATGTGGCGAAACCGGATTCACTAAAGCAGTTTCATAGTCGGTCTAATCGGATTTAACCAAAGTACACTCGGGCGCGGCCAAGACCGCGCCCTTTTTTTGCGCAGCGGCTGCCGGCGGCGGGGAGCCGAAGGCGATTCGAAAGAGCAAAGCACGGTGGGTGCTTGGCGGTGTCAAGCGAAGTTGGAGCGAGAAAAAAGGCAAGTGCGCGGAATCGCGTGAGTTAGAGCTTGGTGTTCGATGTCTCAATGCCCCCCTTTAAATTGCTATCCTAAGAATAGGAAGACAGAAGCAAAGGCGCGTCAGACGCGGGGATCGCGTATGACGGTTGCAGGTAATCATGAGAGTCACGGATGGCGAGCGATAGAGGTAAGAGGAAGACGTTGGAGCAGAGTGCCGGCGGATCTGCGCTCCACCACGCGAAGAGCGGGCGCGGTGGGGGCGCCGCGCAGCGCAGCCAGACCCGTACAATGCGTTCCACACGGAAAGAGAACGCAGCGGCAATCGAACAGTCTGCTGAGTCCGATGGCCTGGTAACGGAAGAGGTCACGCCTGCGGACGGAAAAGTCAGAAAGAAACCCACGCGGTCGAAATCGGCCCAGAGCGTGAAACAGGAATGCAAGCAGAAGATCATTGCCGAGATGGGTCAGATTGTGACCGGTCTGATCGAAAAGGCAAAGCGGGGAAGTTACAACGAGGCGAAACTTCTGCTCACCATCGCCGATAAGGACGAAGGCAAGAAGGCGGAGGACAAAGCGGCGCAGGCGGCAACCGATGCCTCGCTGGCAGAGTTGCTGCTGGGGCATCTGGGTGCGGCCCCTAAGCCTGCGGCGCCGGTGAAAAAGCGTGGCGGCAGGCGCAAGACCGCCGCCGCGCCGCTACCAGAAGAGCCGGCAGCGTCCAGCGAGCCAAACAAGCCACAGGCCGGCAGGCAAACGTGAGCAGGAAAGATTCATCCAATGGATTTGGAAGAAGGCACGTTGCTGGTCGGGGTTCAACTGAACGCGTTTTAAGCTGTTAAAGTAAAGTATTGGCGCGCGGTTGAGCCGCGATGGCTCGATCAGGGCCGGAGACGGAATTCTGTAATGGACATGACGTGGGTGACCGATCGGATTGCGGTCGGAGGCGGGATATGGGTCGAAGAGAAGATGGCGCAGGTGGCTGCCGCCGGGGTCACGCATATTATCGACATGCAGATCGAGTTTGACGACACGCCGCTGGCGGAGCCATTTGGGATTGAAGTGCTGTGGAACCCGGTGGACGACGATTTCCAGCCGAAACCGAGGCCGGTGTTTGAGCGGGGGGTGGATTTCGCACTGCGGGCGCTGGATCAAAGCGAAACGAAGTTGTACATCCATTGCGCGGCAGGAGTTCACAGGGCGCCGATGATGGCATTGGCGGTGATGCGTGCTCTGGGACACAAGCTGGAAGAGGCAAAACGCTTGATTCAGAGCAAGCGCTACGTGGTGGATTTTGCGGACGTGTATGTGCGCAGCGTGGAGTCATTCATGAAGGAGTTTTCGGGCCAAGCGGCGCAATAAGATCTGGCCGAGCTTCCACCCCAACACCCGCAACTACGGCGCGTGTTGGGGGTCCCGGGAGCGAGAACCAGAGATAGCGGGATAAAGAACATGATATTCAGAACAGGCCGCCCTACGGGGCGGATTTTTTTTTGGTGGCTCATTCTGGCGGTCACAATTTTTGCGGGTGCGGAAGCCCCGGCGGCGACGAGCAAGACCTCGATCGTGGATGTTCTGTATAGGGCCGACGGCACACCGGCGCAAGGGACTTTGCTAATCTCGTGGGGACAGTCAAGACTTTCGCGCGATGCGAACAACTATTTTGGGATCAAGGCATACGGCAAGCACGACCGGGTTGCGATGCCAACGCACGAAGTTGAAAACGGCACGGTCAAGGCAGTCACCGCCGAGTTTACAAAGTTTCAATCGATGGAAGAGTGCTTCGCGGCACGGGACCGACTGATTGCCACGAGCGGTTTTTTCGCCGAAGCGCGAGCGTGCCCGGCAAATGCGGCGGCGTTCGCCCGAGCCATTGCCAAGCATTGGGCGACCGATCCGGCATATGCCGAAAAGATCCTGGCCATTCACGGGCGGTTCAAGTTGCAATCATTGGACGAGATTGCCCTCTCGGCTCTCGGCTCAGCATAACAACATTGCATTGATCAGATGCTCAACTGTTAGAGCAGTTCCAGAATAGGTGTACCCCGACGCTGTCGCCTTCATGGGATGCACCTCTCGCGAACTGGTTCAGATCGAAGGAGGCGTATGAATTTTCTGGCTGGTCTACTGAAGGGGTTGAACGTTGTCCAGAGTGTTCTTCCGTTCGTGAATAGTACGGTAACCTCGGTTGAATCGTTGCTCGGCGGCGCTCCGGGCTCAGTCAAGAAGGCGGCAGCCTTGCAAATTATTGGCAGCGGGCTCAGTGTGGCGGCGGCTACGACCGGCGCATCGGCCGAAACGATTTCAATGGCGCTCAATGCGGTGAGCCCGTTGATCGACAGCGTTGTCGCGTTGAAAAACGTCTTCGGCGAGTTTTCCAAGTCGAATTCGGCGGCTGTGCAAGAGAACACGCCGGCCGTGGCGGCCTCCGCACCGGCACTAGTCCGGTCGTAGGCGAAGGGAATCCTTGGTGCTCGACACAATTAACGCAATCCACTCCAATGTTTACGGGCTGATTCTGATCGTGATCGGGTCTGTTCTGGTTTGTATGAATCAGCACGACACGGGAAACTCTCTGATCGTTGGCGGTGGTGTCCTGATGAACATCACCTTCAGCAAAGGGCAGGCATAGTCGCGGGTGACAAAACGGCAGACCGGCAGGCCTGCCGTATGCAGCGGCAGGCTACATCAGAGGCTCGTTCCAGTTCTCTAAATACTTCTTCAATACGACCATGAACTGATCGGCGACCGCGCCGTCGATGATGCGGTGGTCATAACCGATGGAAAGATGGCAGACAGAGCGAATTGCGATGCTGTCGTTGCCTTCTTTGTCGGTTATGACCGCCGGCGTCTTGTAAATGGCTCCCACTCCAAGGATCGCTACCTGCGGCTGGTTTATGATCGGCATGCCAAATTTGGCGCCGAAGATGCCCGGGTTAGTAATGGTAAACGTTCCGCCCTGTACATCCTCAGGTTTCAACCGCTTGGCGCGCGCTCGCTCGCCGAGATCGGTAACGGCCCGCTGCAGCCCGACAAAGCTGAGCTCGTCGGCATGCTTGACGACGGGGACAATCAATCCCCAGTCGAGCGCCACAGCGATGCCAATATTGATCTCGCGCTTGTAGTGAACGTTCTCACCCTCGATGGACGAATTGACTACCGGCCAGACTCGCAAGGCATGAGCCACTGCGCGCGCATAGAAAGGCGTGTAGGTAAGTTTGAGTCCGGTCGCCTCCTGAAAGCGATTCTTCATCGTCTCGCGCAGCTTCACAATCCGGGTGAAATCGATTTCGAACACGCCATGCACATGAGCGCTGGTGCGCTTGGATGCCACCATGTGCTCGGCGATTCTCCGACGCATGATCGACATTGTCTCGATGGTTCCGGGAACGCCGGCAAATTTGTTTGCCGGAGTCGCAGGCTGCGCCGCGGCAGGAGCCGCCGAAGGAGCGCGAAGGCGGGAGGAGCGGCAACCGCAGGCGCCGATGGTTGAGCCGGTGCTCGATCTTGGCACGCTCCACGAACGCCAGAATATCTTCCTTGGTAATTCGTCCGCCGCTTCCGGTGCCGGTGACACGACGCAGATCCACGCCATGCTCCTGTGCGAGCCGCCGTACCAGAGGCGAGGAGCGAATACGCTCGGTCTCTTCCGCGCTGAGAGTCTCGGCCGGTGCCGCTTCCTTTGGTTTGGCAGCGGCGGTTTCGGCTGGCTGCGCCCCCACGCTCGCTGCGGCTGCGGAAGGTTGGGTAGCCGCCGGAGCGCCTTCGCCGGCGATCACCGCGACCACGTGGTTGACTTGGACGGTTTGTCCCGCAGCAACCTTGATTTCACTCAGCACACCACTGGCAGACGCGGGAATTTCGGCATCGACCTTGTCGGTCGAAATCTCAAACAGCGGCTCATCGCGCGTAACTTTGTCGCCCACGTTTTTCAGCCAGCGCGTGATGGTGCCTTCAAAGATGGATTCTCCCATCTGGGGCATGACAACGTCGGTGGCCGGGCCGGCCGGCAACGCTGGCGAGGGCGGCGCGGTCGCAACGGGCTGTGCGGTCGGTGCGGGCGGTGCGGGAGCCGCAGCGCGTGCCGCTGGCGGCTGCGCAACGCTGGTGGCTGCACCGGAGTCGTCAATCACGGCGACCACGGAGTTCACTTGCACGGTCGCGCCCGCCTGCGCCTTGATCTCCTTGAGAATGCCACCGGCAGGAGCGGGTATTTCGGCATCGACTTTATCGGTGGAAATCTCAAACAGCGGCTGATCGCGCTCTACTCGCTCACCGGGCTGTTTGAGCCACTTGGTGATCGTGCCTTCGAAAATCGATTCTCCCATCTGGGGCATGATGACATCGGTTGGCATAGATTTCCTTCCGCAGGTGCATCTGTTCCGCAATCCACCCTACTCCAACCCGGCACAATGGAGATCCCACCGGATGACCCAGGCGCATAGGAGAGTCAGAACAAACGTGAATTATACCTTTTGCCAGCGGGTACTCGGCAGCACGCCTGAGCACTTTGATCTGGCCGGCATGGAGTCACGGCTTGGGTTGGCTACCCGGCGTTGCGCGGTGCTGCCGGCTGCGGAGCCGTGGCCGGAGCAGCCGCTTGCCGCCAAGCCTCCTGCGCTTCAGCCGGAAGTTTAGCCGAGTTCTTGACGAAGGCGACGACCTGCCATATCTGATTGTCGTTTAGAATTCCCGCCCAGCTCGGCATTCCGCTGAGCCGTATGCCATGCTGGACGACCCAGAACAGATGGGAATCCGGATCGCCAGGAATGCGATTGATGATTTGCGGAACCGGCGGATTGAACTTGGTACGCATTGGGCTGACTCGCTGCAACAGCCCGCCGTGGCAGTAAGAGCAGTTCTGCTCATAGAGGCGGGCGCCGGCCCCCAGGTTCTGTGCATTCGGCTGCATCGGGTTGTCCTGCTTGGGCGCGTTTCGATCGACGTACTCGTCCATCGCCATGTTCGCCAGCCAGCGCTCGACCGAACCGGGCGGATTGTCGGCCCCGATCGGGAACTTGCCGAGGTGAAGATACTGATAGGTCCCTCCGAGAATGACAACCACAGGTTAGCAGCACACCGGTAATGAACCCTCGCATCGCAGCTCCTCCTCGCTTAATTGCAGCATCAAGCTTCACTGCGAGAACCGCACCACGGTCGACGATAGCCATAGGCCGGAGGTCGGCGGCTGAGCCAGACTTCCTGCACTATTATCCCTCAATTCAGCTTCGGCGTGCGCACAGTGCGGGCGGCCGGTGAAGTGGACCGCCACGCACTCTCCGTGGATGCGGTCTAATACCGTTTCAGCCTGCGCGCTTCGCGCACAACATCTTCCACACTTGGCAAGAAGGCTCGTTCGAGCGGTGGCGAAAACGGCACGGGCGTGTCGCGCGCGGCAATTCGCGTGATGGGTGCATCGAGGTCATCGAAAGCGTCCTCATTGATGCAGGCGGCGATTTCACCGGCAACGCCGCCGGTCTTGGTATCTTCGTGCAGCACGATGACGCGGTTGGTCTTGCGCACGGTTTCGGCTACGGTCTCCCGGTCGAGCGGCAACAGGGTGCGCAGATCGACCACCTCCAGTTCAATACCTTCATTGGCCAGGATTTCGGCTGCTTCCAGGGCGACGTAAAGCATAGCCGCGTAAGTGACTACAGAAACATGATGGCCCGCCCGCGCCACCCGCGCCTTTCCGATCGGCACAGTGTAGTCCTCCGGCGGTAGTTCCTCCTTCACCCGGCGGTAGAGAAACTTGTGCTCGAAAAACAGACTGGATTGTTGTCCCGGATCGCAGACTTGATGAGTCCTTTGGCGTCATAGGCGGTCGCCGGGCAGACGACTTTCAACCCCGGAACGTGGGCGAAGTACGTCTCGGGGTTCTGCGAGTGAAAGGGGCCGCCATGCACGCCGCCGCCGGACGGACCGCGCAGCACCACGGGCGCAGCGACGTTCCAGCGATAGTGCGCCTTGGCAAGCAGGTTGATGATCTGACTGAAGGCGCAACTGATGAAATCCATAAACTGGAACTCGACCACCGGGCGCAATCCGGTGAGCGAAGCGCCAAAGGCGGCGTTGACGAATGCCATTTCGGAGATCGGCGTGTCGATCACCCGCTCGGCGCCAAAGCGATCGAGCAGTCCTTCGGTAACTCTGAACGCGCCCCCGTAGACCCCGATGTCTTCGCCGATGCAGAAGACTGAAGAGTCGCGCTCCATTTCTTCATGGATTCCCTGGCGGATAGCTTCTAGATAGGTAAGCGTGGGCATAAGGTTATGGTTTCCGCTTCACCCCAAACTTCACCTCCCCATACTTCGGCAGCACGGTGTGGCAGTTTCCCTCGCAGTAAGGGCCCTGGTGAGTGGCGTCCTCTTGCGGGCTGGGCATCGGCGAAGTCTCGGCCTTCGCTCGCTCGCTTTCGACGTACGAGTCGACTTCAGCGACCAGCTCTTCATGTTCGTCAGAGGTGAGCCATTGCTTCCGTTCCACCAGGTATTGACGAAAGCGTTCGATGGGATCGCGCTTCAACCAGTATTCATAAAGCGAGCGAGGCACATACTGAGCGGCATCGTGTATGGCGTGTCCCTTCATGCGCATCATCTTTGCCTCGATGAGCGTGGGACCTTCGCCGCGCCGTGCGCGTTCGCAGGCGTCTCGCGTAATGTCATAGACTTGGCACGCGTCGGTCCCGTCGACGATTACCCCGGGAATTCCGTAGGCAATCGAACGCTCGGCAAGGTCCTTGACGCGGAACTGCCGGTCCGACGGCGTGGAGAATCCCCAGAGGTTGTTCTCCACGATCACCACTACCCCAAGACGCTGCACGGCGGCCAGGTTTAAGCCTTCATAAGTGACGCCCGTGGACTGGCCGCCATCTCCGATGTAGGTTAGCGTCGCGATGTCGCGGCCCTGCAGACGCGCGCCCAGACAGATGCCGGCCATCACGGAGATCATCTCACCGAGCATCGTGATAGGTGCGCACACATTGCGCCGCACGGTGTCGCCAAAATGCAAGCCGCCGTCACGCCCAAGGCTGGGCGAATCGGCTTTGGCCATGTACTGCCGCATGATGTCCGCGGGCGTGAACCCGCGCACCATGAGCGCGCCCTGATTGCGGAACGCCGGTGCCATCCAGTCCTCTGGCGCGAGCGCATAGGCGGCGGCGCACGAGCAGGCCTCCTGCCCAAGCCCGAAGTAGACGGTGCCGATGACCCTGGACTGTTTGTAGAGAGTCTCCAAAGCGGATTCCACGCGCCGGTTGAGAAGCATCCAGCGATAAAGCTCAACGCATTGCTCACGGCTGAGGTATTTCGATTCGCGGATCGGTGGTGCGGGCGCCGTCAGATCCCCGTCGACCCGATACTGCACTTCTTCGCCCACGGTCTCCATGTGCAGCTCGAACTCCGGGCGCTCCAGGCGGTAATCGGGCAGGTTGTAGCTGCGCAACATCGACGACGCGGCTTCATCCTGACCAGAGCCGCGGGGCTTCGCCTGAGATTTCGGTTCTCTCCGGGCGGATGAGTTCTTGGATTCGGTCGGCCATGGTTCTCCCTGCGAGACGGTCTCGGCAACGGCAAAAACAACGCTTGTCGCGGCCCTCTTACCAAGGAAAGCCGATTTTACACCGGAGCTTCTGACATGGGCGGGAGTTGTGGGAAGATCAGGCGAAATGCGTGTCCTGCTGATGCAACCGCCGTAGCTCTTCGGGTGTTTTGGCGGGCGTGTCCTGCGGGCGGCCGGTGCCGGCGCGGCGCGGGTGGCAACGTCAGCGGCACTCGCAAGCAGGTCGTCGAGCGATTCCAGCCAGAGGATCTGCGAGCCGAATACAAATCCGAAGTTGCGGGTCACCAGCGGCAGGACCTCCTGCATCGGCAATCGCATACCCGTTTCGAGCTCAATCGAAGTCACCGGCTTGCCGCTAATGCCGCAGGGAACAATGAGCTTGAAGTATTCAAGATCGGTGCTGACGTTGAGGGCAAAGCCGTGCGAGGTGACACCGCGCGAAATGTGCACGCCGATGGCGGCGATCTTGCGCTCGCCCGAAGCGGACGTCACCGCCTGGGTCGTCGTAGTCCACACGCCCGTCATGCCCTTGATGCGCTGAGTTTCAATTCGATATTGCGCGCAGGTGCGCATCAGCACTTCTTCAAGTTTGCGGACGTAATCCACCACGCCGAGCTTCGGGCTAAAGCTCCTCAGGTCGAAAATCGGATAGGCAACCAGTTGTCCCGGACCATGAAAGGTGACATCGCCGCCGCGATTGATCTCGAAGACCTCCACTCCCTTGGCGGCGAGGAATTCGCGCGAGGCGACGATGTTCGAGGGCTTGGCATTGCGTCCCAGGGTAATCACCGGCGGATGCTCAAGCAGCAGCAACACATTGGAAACGCGCTCCTGCTTGCGCAGCTCGACCAGCGTCTCCTGCAAACGGAGAGCCGTGCCGTAATCGACAACGCCGAGATGGAGAACAGCGACCGAATTCATCAGGCACCCAGACCCGGTAAGGAACGCTCTGGCTCCGCAAGGGTCGCATGAAAGATCATAATTTATCTTCCGCATGGCCGCATGGCTGGGCGAAAAAAGGCGACTGCCGGAAAGCAGCCGCCAAGCGAATGCGGAGAAGATGCGGAGAAGCAGAACTAGCCCAGCAAACGCGCAACATCCTTTGCAAAATACGTAAGAATGATCGAAGCCCCTGCACGCTGGATACTCAACAAGGTTTCCAGCATGATGCGGTCGTGATCGATCCAGTTCATCTGTGCGGCAGCCTTGATCATGGCGTACTCGCCGCTGACCTGGTAGGCCGCGATTGGCACATCGAAGCGGCGGCGCGCCTCGGCAATCACGTCCAGATAGGCAATCGCCGGTTTCACCATGATCATGTCCGCGCCTTCGGCGAGATCCAACTCGATCTCGCGCATTGCTTCGCGGGAGTTCGCGGGGTCCATCTGGTAGGAGCGCCGGTCACCGAACGCCGGAGTCGAATCGGCGGCCTCGCGGAATGGACCATAAAATCCGGAGGCGAACTTTGCCGCATACGCCAGAATCGGGGTATTCAGGAATCCATTGGCATCGAGCGCCGAGCGGATCGCGGCCACGCGGCCATCCATCATGTCGGAAGGCGCGATGATGTCGACCCCGGCTCTCGCCTGTGAAACCGCGGTCTTCGCCAGGATTTCCAGCGTGGCGTCGTTGACGATCTCATATTCAGGCTCAGGAGCTGTGGCCGCCGCCGCACCCGCTTTAGAGGAAATTCCGCTGGCACGGCTTTCGACCTTTTTGACGATTCCGCAGTGGCCGTGCGACATGTATTCGCAGAGGCAGACATCGCCCAGAATCAGCAGATCGCGCACTTCGTTCTTGATGGCGCGCGATGCCTTCTGTACGATTCCATCGTCGGCCCATGCGCCGGTCGCGATTTCGTCTTTACCTTCCGGCAGCCCGAAGAGGATAATTCCCGGAATCCCGAGCTTCTTCACTTCGGCGGCTTCTTTGACCGCTTCGTCGACCGAGAGATTGCAGACGCCGGGCATCGAGCGAATCTCTTTGCGTACGCCCTCACCGGGGCAGACGAAGAGCGGATACACGAAACCCTCGGGCGACAGACGAGTCTCGCGCACCATTGAGCGCAGCGTGTTGGAGCTCCGCAAACGTCGCAAGCGGCTAGCCGGAAATGCCATAATCAAAAAGTCTAGCATCTTCCGCAGGCGCTCGTGCCGTGACGCTTATCACCACCTCAACTCCTTGTGTCACAATACGTTCCGTGGTTGCGCTGCCGGTCTAATGACTTGCTTTCAGGCCGGTGTAGGATAGATCGAGATTCATGGCCATTCCCTTACTGCACAACAGCGCCCGCGTTCTCGAGTTCGACCGGCTGCGAGAGCTCCTGCGTGGCTATTGCCAATCGGAGCTCGGGCAGGCCCGGGTCGAGACGCTTGAGCCTACCGGCGACCGAGCCTGGATTGAGCGGCAACAGCAGCTCACCTCCGAGGTGCGCCACTACCTGCGCGCCGGTGGACGCTTCGATTTCGCCGGATTGGTCGATCCCCGCAAGATGCTGGAGAAGTCGCGCATCCAGGGCGCCATGCTGGAGGTCGCGGAGCTCCGCGATCTGCTCACGGTTGTGGATCGCGTGGCGGAGTGGCGCGAGATCGCCCTGCATCCGCCGGCCTCACTGAAAGAAGCCTGGCCCGGCGTCGAGGAACTCTCGGCGCAAA
Organism: uncultured Acidobacteriota bacterium; assembly: GCA_963832365.1. Classification (GTDB taxonomy): domain Bacteria; phylum Acidobacteriota; class Terriglobia; order Terriglobales; family Acidobacteriaceae; genus CAWBRT01. The sequence continues at coordinate 107,886 of CAWHUL010000023.1, forward strand.
TTGCCGACTTCACACAGTTGCTGCGCTTCTTTCGGGGCAAGCTGTTGCCCGACGGCACGCTCGACGATCACGCTTCGCCTACCTTGGCCGGCATACGCCGTGAAATTGAGCGGCAGCGCCGGCTCATCCAGGAATCCTTGCGCGGCTATCTGCGGCGGCTCTCTGAAGGCGGAACGCTGCAGGACGAACTGATCACCATTCGCGGCGAACGCTTTGTCATTCCCGTGAAATCCGAGCACAAGCGGCGCGTGCAGGGAGTTGTCCATGGCGTCAGCTCCAGCGGGCAGACAGTGTTCGTCGAACCGCTGGAGACCATCGAGCAGAACAACGAACTGGTGCGCTTGCTGGAGGAAGAGCAGGCGGAAATCCAGCGCATTCTGCGTGAAATGACGGCCCGCATCGGCGAACAAAGTCATGCAATCGCCATCGGTGTCGATTGCATCGCCGAGCTGGAACTGCAATTTGCCAAAGCACGGTTTGCTGAAGACTACGCGTGCGTGCCGGTGCGCTTTCTGGAAGATGCTTCGAGCAGTTCAACTTCCGCCGCGCAGCCACCGGTTGACACCTTCATCGTACGCAATGCCCGCCACCCCCTGCTGGAGCGAACGCTGCGGGCGAAGGCTCGTCAGACTGGTGCGGCGAAGGTGGTCCCGATTTCGCTGGAACTCGATGGAAGCCACCGGCAGCTTGTCATCAGCGGCCCCAACACGGGTGGAAAGACCGTCGCGCTGAAGACCCTTGGGCTGCTCGCGTTGATGGCGCAGTCCGGAATTCCCGTACCGGCCGATCGCGCCGAGTTCCCGGTTTTCGATGCCGTGCTGGCCGACATTGGCGATTACCAGTCGATTGAACAGAACCTCTCGACCTTCTCCGCGCACGTCACCAATATTGACTTCATTTCGCACACCGCGGCCCGTGGGTCGCTGGTGCTGCTCGACGAACTCGGTTCAGCGACCGACCCGCAGGAGGGCGCGGCTCTGGCGGTTGCCATCGCCGACTATTTCCGCCGTTGCCAATCCGTGTGCATCATCTCTACCCATCACACTTCGCTGAAGGTATATGCCGAGAACACAGAGGGCGTGCTGAACGCCGCCGTCGGCTTTGACGAGCAGACGCTGGCTCCGACCTTCGAATTGCGGGTCGGCGTGCCGGGAGCGTCGGCGGGCATCAACATCGCGCAAAAACTCGGACTCAACGAGGAGATCATTGCCGAAGCTCGGCAGCGCATCAGCAGCCAGACGGAGGATGTCTCTCGCTTTCTGGACCGCCTGCATCACGATCTTCGCGAGATGGACATCGAACGCGCGCGGCTGGCGGCCCGCGAGCAGGAAATCGCCGCCGAGCGCCGCCGTCTGGAAAGCGATGGGCTCAAGGAGCAGCGCGAAAGAGTCCACGAACTGGAACGTAAGCTGGAGAGCCTGCTGCGCGATTTCGAGTATCATGCGCGCGAGTCGGTCAATGCCATTCAGGATCGCGCCGAGTCCGTAAAGCTTAGCCGCGAGGCTGAACGCCGCATCGCCCGGGCGCGCCGCGAATTCCGCGAGCAGTTCAACCAGGCGATTGTGGCGCACACCACTGGAGCGGACCGCGATGACCCGAATGCGCAGCCGCACCGCGTGCAGCACGTCAGCGAAGGCGACACCGTGCAACTGAAGTCGCTGGGCCGCGCCGGCAAGATCACGCGCAAGTTTCCCGACGACGCCGTGGAAGTCCAGGTTGGCCCCATGAAGGTGCGCGTTGCAATCGACGACATCGCCGAAGTCATAGCTCGCGCCGCCGACAGCCCGGTGCAGGCGGCTCGCCAGAAGGGAATCAGCGTTTTCCTGCGCAACGAAGAGGAGAGCGCGCCTTCGGAGTTGAACGTCATTGGCCACAACGTCGAAGATGCCACGCGCGCGCTGGAGAAATTCCTTGACCGCGCTTTTCTCGCGGGGCTTTCGCGGGTACGTGTGGTGCACGGATCGGGCATGGGAATCCTGCGGCGCGCCCTTCGCCAGTACCTGCAAAGTCATCCGCAGGTCGCTTCCGTCAGCGAACCTCCACAGCAGGAGGGCGGCGGCGGAGCAACGGTCGTGGAGTTGAAGGTGTAGAGCAGTTCAGGAATTGGCGTATCCGTATTCACCGCGGTTTTGGCCACAGCTTCCGCTAAACTGGTGTAAATGAACCGCCTCGATCAGCAACTTTCATTCGTTCTGGAAATCGACAAGCTCAAGACCATCCTGCGGCAGACGTTGCTCACCGACTGTTCGCGCCGCGAGAACTCGGCGGAGCACTCCTGGCATCTGGCGATCATGTCATTTCTGCTCACTGAGTATGCGGCCGCGCCGGTCGACATCCTCCGCGTCGTCAAGATGCTGCTGGTGCACGATCTGATTGAGATTGATGCGGGCGACACCTTCGCCTACGACGTGGCCGGCAACGCAGACAGAGCCGAACGGGAACAGCGTTGCGCCGAACGCATCTTCGGGATGCTGCCCGAAGAACAGGGACGCGAACTGCATGCCCTATGGGAGGAATTCGATGCCTTCAAGACTCCGGAATCAAAATACGCCAACGCGCTCGACCGCCTGCAACCATTGCTGCACAACTCACGCACAGAGGGCGGCACCTGGCGGATCCATTCCGTCGCTCGCGATCAGGTTTACCGGCGCATGGAGCCCATCCGTACGGCGATGCCTGAACTCTGGCCGACGGTGACCCGCATTATCGAGGATGCCTGCGCACGGGGCTGGATCGTTCCGTAGCCTGTGCGCGTTGTCTTAGAACCGCAGAATGATTCCTCCGCTGAAATTCACCCGGTTTTCGTAGTGGTAGTACGGCACGTTGTAGCAGTTTCCGAAAATATCGCAGGCGAAGCTCGGCGTGGAATTGGCATACGTCGGAATGTACCGGATGTCGCCGCGCAGCCCGAAATTTTTGGAGAGGTAATACTTTACTCCGCCTCCAAGATTGAAAGCGAATGCAGTCCGGTCGGCGTTGCCGTTACTATTGGATTCGTGGGTAAATCCGAGACCTCCGGCGACGAACGGAACGAATTTCTTCTCCTCCCGGTAGTACCCGCTCCCGCGGAAGGGATACAGCACCCCGAACTGGTATTGGTTAATGTTCGAGTCGAAAGCCTCCGTATACAGGCCGGTAACGAAGTTGTGCTGGCTGTACGTAGTCGGATTGCGCGCCCACATGAACTCCAACTGAAGGTCCTGAAGAATCGTGTAATCGATAAAGGCGCCATAGCTCAAACCGCTGTTCACACGCAGCCGGTCAATGTTCGAAGTGATCGGTACGCCAATCGGAATGAAGCTTCCGGGTGTTCCGAACACAGTCTGCACGGGAAAGCTGTCGGCGGTTTCATAACCCGCAAACGGCGAAATCTCCAAGCGATGTCTATCCTGTGCCAAAGCTGCCTCGGCAAGAATAACCAGAGTGAGAGCAAGCCAGAACAACTTCCAAACCCGCATCGCTCCTCCTTTTGCTTACGGCGGTCACCGGCCCGGGTCCCCGGTCTCAACCCGGGACATCGTAGGCAGTTGCCATTGAGAGTTGGAATCCTGAGGGCTTTCGCGGGTTTTCCACACCTATGCACGCAATTCACAGGCTTTCCACAGAAATCCACGTACTCTGCCACCCGGACTGAGGCAAACTAATCACTAATGGCGAACCCTGGAGACTTTGCGTACACGCTCAAGCAGCAGGCGGATATTGTTCGCGTCATAGGCGAGTACGTTCGCCTCAAGCGCGCGGGCGCGCAGAATTACTCCGGGCTGTGTCCTTTCCACGGCGAGAAGACGGCGTCGTTCTCCGTACACGCCTCGCGCCAGTTCTTTCATTGTTTTGGCTGCGGCGAGTCCGGCGACGTGTACAAGTTCCTGCAGCGCATAGAGAACATTTCCTTTCCCGAAGCCGTGCGCTTGCTGGCACAGAAGCTGGGCGTGCCCATGCCGAAGATGCAGTTCGACAGCCCGGCTGAGGCCCGCGAGGCCAAACTGCGCGGAACCCTCCTCGATCTTCACGAGGCTGCCTGCCGATTTTTCCAGGACAGGCTGAAGCGCCCCGAAGCGGCGCACGCTCGCGAATACCTCACCGGCCGCGGCTTGGACAGCGAGGCGATCGCGCGTTTCCGCATTGGCTACGCGCCCGAATCCGGCTTTTTGCTGCGTGACGCTCTGAAGCAAATGGCCGACGAAGAGGTGTTGCGCGAGTCCGGATTGTTTTCGCAGGCTGCTCCCAGAGATGCTGCTCCGGCATCTGCCGGCGCGAGCGAGCCCGCGGGGAAACCCGACGCGCAGCCCTCGGTGCTCTACTCGAAGTTCCGCAACCGGATCGTGTTCCCCATCTGCAATGAGCAAGGCAAGATCATCGCTTTCACCGGACGCACGCTCGCCACAGACGAGAAGTCGGGGCCCAAGTACCTCAACTCGCCGGAAACCGCCATCTACCATAAGTCGCGTGTGCTCTTCAACTTACATCTGGCCAAAGAGGCCATTCGGCAGCTCGATTACGCAGTCCTGGTGGAAGGCCAAATGGACTGTATCTCGGTTTACAATGCCGGCTTTCATAATGTGATTGCCAGCTCAGGCACCGCTTTCACCGAAGTCCAGGCAAAACTGCTCAGCCGTTTCAGCAAGAAGATCGTGGTCAACTTCGATCCCGACACCGCCGGGGCCGCCGCCGCCGAGCGCTCTCTGGGGCTGCTGGTGGGCGAGGACTTCGAGATCCGCGTCCTGACTCTCGATCAGGGTTTTGACCCTGACCTGTTCATCCGGCGCAAGGGCACTGACGCTTACAAGCAGGCGCTGTTTCAGTCGCAGAAGTATTTCGACTACCTCATCGAGCGCGCCCGCAAACAGTTTCCGGTGCACACGGCGGAGGGCAAGGTCAAGGCCCTCAACTATTTGCTTCCTCACATCCAGCGTGTGACAAGCCGTATAGCGCGCGATGAAATCGCCTCCGAAGTCGCGCAGAAGCTGCAAATCGATTCGGCGGTGCTCCGCCAGGAACTGCGCCACGTGGCGGGCGCTCGCGGTACGGCAACGCTTTCAACTCCGAACGTGACGGCGCTCACCGAGAACGAGCGTGTGTTGATCCGCGCACTCATGGGTGGTGTAGGTCTCGGTCACGAAGGAGTCACGAGTCGAGAAGGCGAAGATCCCGAATTTGACCCTCAGCGCCAAGTGCAGTTTGTCCTCGCCTCCGAACGTTTGCACGAAGGACTGGCGGCCGAGACGCTGATTGCGGCCCTGGCGCAGGCGGTGGCCGAGGGGCAAGATCCCATGTCGTTGGACTTGCAAGATGCCGACCGGCGGATGATGGCGGCCGCCCTCATGGATGAGCACGAGCCACTGACTCCGGAATCTGTGCAGGCGACCGTAGAGGACTTGCAAATCCGCAAGATAGAGTCGCGGTTACGAGAAATGGCAAGGCTTATTGCCGAAGCGCAGCAAAGCAATGATTTGACAGCCCTTAACGCGCTTGTACAGGAGCGGATCGAGCTCAACCGGCGGATATTGACCGGCAGGCGCTTCTACGCGAACAGATGAGTATCGATAAATTGCTTCGTCCAGGTCAGGAACCGGCAAGCCTATGATGCGCCATTGGCTTGCGTAATCGCCGTGTAAGTACATGAACCAATTTAGGTTACGGCAGCATAAAGAAGGCGGGAACTCGAACCCAACCGCTCTTCCGGGCCATCTATATGCTATGCGTGGTTGGCGGACGGCTTTAGCTTCGTGCTAAAATACGAAGGTTTCGGCCTGTTATCGCTTTCCAGATATCGATATATCGATCACTTGAAGTGTGCAATCAAACTGGCGGTCTGCTTTGCCGTCACGAAGGGTATTTGCGTTGGCTCTCGAAGACAAATTTGACGATATCAAGAAGTTAATCGATGTAGGAAAAGAAAAGGGATACCTGACCTACAACGAGGTCAACGATCTACTTCCTAATGACCTGCACTCTCCCGAGGATCTTGATGATCTGCTGACCACGATCGGCACGCAAGGCATCGACATCCTTGAGGGGCCGAAGTTGCCGTCCGCCGCTCTCGACAAGAAATATGACACGGAGGCTGAGGCGGGCGAGGACGTTGAACTCGATCTCACACCCGGCGCGCTGGAAAAGACCAACGATCCGGTCCGCATGTACCTGCGCGAAATGGGCACGGTTCCGTTGCTCACCCGCGAAGGCGAAGTCGAGATTGCCAAGAGAATCGAACGCGGCCAGCTTCGCGTGCTGAAGGCGCTATCGCGTTCTCCCATCGTCATCCGCGAAATCCTCGCCATGGGCGAAGACCTGAAGCGCGGGGTCCGCTCCATTAAGGAAGTGGTGATCTTTGACGAAGAGGAGATCACCGACGAAGTTTTGCAGAATCGGCTGAAGGACACGACCGCCAAAGTTGATGAGTTAAACAAGCATTACCGAAAGGCAATGCAACTGGCGGCAAAGTTTGCGGAGATTCCTTCCAAGGATAAGAAGCGGGCGCGCGAGTATCGCAAAGTCCGTTGGGCCCTTGGCCGTGAGCAGGTGGAAGTTTCCAGGCAGATCCGGAAGTTGGGATTCACCAATAGCGAGCGTAAGCACCTGATCGATCGCGTCAACAAGACCGTCGACAGCATGAAGGCGCTCGACAAGCAGATCCAGAACCTGGAGAACCGCGTCGCCGCTACCCGCTCGGAGGAGCAGAAGAAGGAACTGCGCCGCCAGAGCCGCCAATTGCGCTCTGACATGGAGCGCATCGAGCACGAGGCCGGTGCCGGCTTTAACGACATGCGGCGCACGCAGCGCGAAATCATCCAGGGCGATATGGATGCCGAGTACGCCAAGCGTGAGCTGATCGAAGCGAACCTGCGCCTGGTGGTCTCCATCGCCAAGAAGTACACCAACCGCGGGCTGCAATTCCTCGACCTCATTCAGGAGGGCAATATCGGCCTGATGAAGGCAGTCGATAAGTTCGAGTACCGCCGCGGCTATAAATTTTCAACCTACGCCACCTGGTGGATCCGCCAGGCGATTACGCGCGCCATCGCCGATCAGGCCCGCACCATTCGCATCCCTGTGCACATGATCGAGACGATCAACAAGCTGATCCGCACATCGCGCCAACTGGTGCAGGAGCTGGGCCGCGAGCCCACCAGCGAAGAGATCGCCAAGCGCATGGATATTCCGGTCGCCAAGGTGCGCAAGGTACTCAAGATCGCGCAGGAACCCATCTCGCTGGAAACGCCAATTGGCGAAGAAGAAGATTCGCATCTTGGCGACTTCATCGAGGACCGTGCCGTCATCTCGCCGGCCGAGGCCGTCATCAATGTGAACCTCAAGGACCAGACGGCGCAGGTGTTGCGCACCCTGACTCCGCGTGAGGAGAAGGTCATCAAGATGCGCTTCGGACTGGAGGATGGCAGCGAACACACGCTGGAAGAAGTGGGCCAGTCGTTTGCGGTCACGCGCGAACGCATCCGCCAAATCGAGGCGAAAGCCTTGCGCAAGCTGCGCCATCCCTCACGCTCGCGCAAACTGCGGGCTTTCATGGACGGCGTGCACGACTAATAAAGGATATGAATTGGAAGAAGGAAAGGCGCGGCTTCGGTCGCGCTTTTTTTTCTTGGGTTTCGACCGATTGCCGCGCCCTCACTGAAGCCCGAGATTGCGCCCGGCGGAGCACCGGTTTCAGTGCAACTCTGAGCCGACAACGACCAAGGCGTTCAATTACGCCCGGGTTTTCCAAATCGTTCCACAGGTATTCGCGGCTTTTCACAGCATAGTCAAAGTTGCATCGCGCTTCTCGCTTGAGCCGCGCAAATCCATCAGGCACTCTGCTTGTAACGCAACGGTGGAAGCTAAACGTGATGCTTCCCAGGGGCGGATAAGGCGAAGGCGATGCAAGCCGGGTTTTCCGGCACTGGTTCGGGTTGCCCTGCCGCATGGCGTCAGGCGCCTGTGCAAACGGATTGCGAATGTGCACCCTGCCAAAACGCTGGTGACGCGTTTACGGCTTGGCACATTGCTTACCGATGGTGCACGGCAGCGGCAATCCGTTGGTGCTGCAACAGCCCGCAGCGTCGCCACTCAGGCAACCAGGAGATCAGGGCGCCGTTATGCGTGGGCCGGATTTCAGGGAGGGTCCCGCCCCGCACGCTGTGCGCGCCGGTCCCGACGAGTAGCCGATCCGTCCACTGGAAAGGGAGCCAGGTTTAACCGCTTGTGCGCGTCTTGCGCGGGGCAGTCCGCCCAGCGCTTCGCGTCGGCGCATACCAGGCTCCCGGCTTTTCCGCTCGGCGGCGGGAGCAGCGTCGTTGAGTTTGGTTTTCCACTTGACCGGGCCCGGGTGCGCGGCTGGCGCCCCGGGCTCTTTTTCATCATTTAACTAGTGATGTTCGTCCTCAAGCCCGTAAGCTGGGCGAAACATCGAAGCAGGTAGCACGAATGGCAACCACCGATTACGGTTTGGATCGCGGACTACCCTCCAACGTCGAGGCCGAGCGCTCGCTGCTGGGCGCGATTCTGCTGGATAACACGCTCTATACCGACGCCGGCGCCGCGCTCAAGCCCGATGACTTCTTCCTCGACGCGCATCGTCGCATTTACTCCCGCATGCTCGATATGGCTGACACCAGCCGGCCCATCGACATCGTGACCCTTAGTGAAGAACTGAGCCGCCACAAGGAACTGGAGGCGGTTGGCGGTGCCGCTTATCTCTCGTCGCTCACCGATGGCACGCCGCGCCGCACCAGCATTGAGCACTATGTCCGCATCGTGCGCGACAAGTCGCTCGTTCGCGGCGTTATCCGCGCGGCCAACACCATCATGCAGAACGCGCTCGACCAGTCGGACACAGCCGCCGATGTGCTCGACCGTGCCGAGGCCGAGATTTTCGCTCTCTCGGATAACCGCAGCCAGCAGGACCTCATCTCGGTCGCGCAGGTTGCGAAGGATTCATTCGAAGGAAACCTTGACAAGCTCTATGAGCGTGGCGGGCGCATCACCGGCCTGGAGACCTACTTTAGCGATCTCGACGAACTTACCAGCGGGCTGCAACGCAAGGAATTGATTATCATCGCCGCCCGTCCCTCGATGGGAAAAACCGCTTTCGCCATCAACATTGCCGAGAACTGCGCCGTGCGCGACAACAAATTGGTCGCCGTCTTCTCGCTGGAAATGGGCAGGGAGGCATTGCTGCACCGCATGCTCTGTTCGCAGTCGCGTGTCGACTCACAAAACCTGCGCAAAGGGTTTCTCGGAAAGGAAGACATGGGGAAGCTGCGCGACGGGTTGGACGCGCTTATGCAGGCGCCCATCTTCATCGACGACACGCCCGGTATCTCGATTACCGAATTGCGCGCCAAGGCGCGACGGCTGAGGCAAAGAGAAGGACGGCTCGATCTGCTGGTTGTCGACTATCTTCAGCTCATGTCGGCCTCAGCGCCCGGTGGACGCCGTTACGAGAACCGCACTCAGGAAGTTTCAGCGGTTTCGCGCGGCCTCAAGGCCATCGCCAAGGAACTCGACGTGCCGCTGGTGGCGCTCTCGCAGTTGAGTCGCGCTCCGGAAAACCGCAGCGGCAAGGACAATGAACCCAAGCTGAGCGATCTGCGCGAGTCGGGCGCCATCGAGCAGGACGCCGACGTGGTCATGTTCCTCTACCGCCCGGAATACTACGACCACAACGATCCCGACATCGAAAATAAAGCCAAGCTGATCATCGGCAAGCAGCGCAACGGCCCCACCGGCACCGTGCAACTGGCGTTCCTCAAGCCATTCACGCGCTTTGAAACCCTCGAGCGCAGCGCCTGGATGCAGTGAGCGGGCGTCACCTGCACCATCGCTTACTCGTTTGCGAGGGAATGCATTATGAGGAGCTTTACACGCTTGTTTTCAGCAACTTGGTCGAGTGGAGCCCCGCTAGTGGGGTTGGCAACATTGCCGGTGCGGTTCCGGATTACGGCCGCCAGTCGCCGGTTCCATTGTTCCTGACCAGCTTGCTCTTCCAGTTCGCTCCCGAGCGTGCGAAAATAAGAATACCGCAATGAATTCCCCCATAAAGTCAGCTATCACGCCAGAGGTCATTCGCGATCACGGCATCACGCCCGATGAGTATCAAAAGATTCTGAAGTGGCTCGGCCGCGAGCCGACCATGACGGAGCTGGGCATTTTCAGCGTCATGTGGAGCGAGCATTGCTCCTACAAGTCGTCTCGCGTGCATCTCAAGCGCCTTCCAACTCGCAGCAAGCTGGTGGTGCAGGGCCCGGGCGAAAACGCCGGAATCATCGATATCGGCGACGGATGGGCGTGCGCATTCAAGATCGAATCGCACAATCATCCTTCGTTCATTGAGCCTTTTCAGGGTGCCGCGACCGGCGTTGGTGGCATTTTGCGCGACATCTTTACCATGGGCGCGCGACCCGTTGCGGTTATGGATTCGCTGCGCTTCGGGCCTATCGGCGTTACGCGCGGCGTCGCGACCGACCCGGCGACGATCGGACGCAATCACTCGGTCATGGAAGGCGTCGTAAGCGGCGTCGCCTCTTATGGCAATTGCTTTGGCGTGCCGAATCTCGGTGGTGAAACAAAGTTCGAGCCCTGCTACTCCGGCAACCCTCTGGTGAACGCCTTTGCGCTGGGATTGGTGCGGCGCGAGAAGATTTTTTATGCCAAGGCGGCCGGCGCCGGTAATCCGGTGATCTATGTCGGCTCCAAGACGGGCCGTGACGGCATACACGGCGCAACCATGGCGAGCGAGGAGTTTAGCGAAGGCAGCGAGGCGAAGCGTCCCAACGTGCAGGTGGGCGACCCGTTCCTGGAGAAGTTGTTGCTGGAAGCCTGCCTGGAAGCCATGGAAACCGGTGCGGTGGTTGGCATACAGGATATGGGCGCCGCCGGCCTGACCTGTTCCACATGTGAAATGGGTGGCCGCGGCAATGTCGGTCTGGAGATCGAACTGGACTTGGTGCCGCAGCGCGAAACCGGCATGTCCCCTTACGAGATCATGCTGAGCGAATCGCAGGAGCGCATGCTGCTGGTGGCCGAGCGAGGCCGCGAGAGCGAAGTCTTCGCCGTGTTTCGCAAGTGGGGACTGGACGCTGTAACCATTGGGCAGGTGATTCCGGAAAACAAGATGCGCGTGCGCGAACACGGCAAGGTGGTCGCCGAGATTCCCAACGAGGCCCTCACCGACGATGCTCCGCTCTACAACCGTCCGCTGGAGCCTTGGACAGCGCCTGTCCCGAAATCGGTTCCTGCCGGCATCGCGTGGAGCGAGGATTACAGCAGCAGCCTGAAGGCGCTGCTTGCATCGGCGAATATTTGCTGCAAGCGCTGGGTGCACGAGCAATACGATTCGATGGTGCAGACCAATACCGTGATTGGACCGGGAAGTGAGGCTGGCGTCATCCGCATCAAGGGAACGAATCGCGGATTGGCCATGGCGCTCGACGGTAACGGACGCTGGTGCTATCTCGACCCCAAGCTTGGCGCGATGCATGCCGTGGCGGAGTCCGCGCGTAATGTCGCCTGTGCCGGGGCGCGTCCGGTGGCGGCCACCAACTGCCTGAATTTTGGCAACCCTGAGAAGCCGCCAATCATGGGTCAATTCTCGGCCGTGATCGATGGCATCAGCGAGGCTTGTCTCAAACTCGGAACGCCGATCACCGGAGGCAATGTCAGCTTTTACAATGAAACGCTCGGGGAAGGAATTTACCCGACCCCGGTGATGGGCATCGTAGGAATCGTCGATGACGTTACCAAGGTTGTCGGCTCCAGCTTCCTCCGCGAAGGACGTGTGGTGTTGCTGCTCGATGCCTCTGGTCCGGAACGAATCTCCGAATTGGAAGCTGCCTTCGGTTCCTCCGAATATGCCGCGGTTGTGTTGGGCCAATTATGGGGCCATCCGCCGGGCTTAGACCTCGACGGTGAGTTGAAACTGCAACAGCTTCTCATTCAGCTCGCGGCAGAGAGTCTCGTCGAGTCTGCCAAGGACATTTCCGAGGGCGGACTGGCGGTTACGCTGGCCGAAAAGTGTTTCGCGAGCGGAGTGGGAGCAGCCATCCACCTGGACAGCGGGAAGCTTAGCCCCCTCCAGGCCCTGTTTGGCGAAATGTCATCCCAGGTGCTTGTTTCCTGCGACCCGGCTCACATCGACAGAATCAAAGAAGTAGCGAGACAGCGCGAAATCCTGGCAGAACCTCTGGGCACGACTGGCGGCGACATCTTGAAGATCGACATCGATGGGGTGCCGGCTGTATCCGTGGGGGTTGCCGAGTTGAAGCAGGCGTGGACGTCGGCTCTGGAGTCCGCCTTGCATGTCGGGAGCGAAAGAAACGCAAATTGAAGATTTTCAGATTAAATAACGGGAAATCAAGAATTACTGGGGAGAGATGCTGAACAGCAGGTCGGACAAATTTCACGATGAGTGTGGGGTCGTTGCCATCTGGGGCAATTCAGAGGCTTCGACGTTGGCCTATCTGGGCCTGCATGCCTTGCAGCATCGCGGGCAGGAGTCGGCGGGAATCGCCTCATCGGATGGCGAGCGGATTCTCCTCTATAAGGACATGGGCCTGGTGGCCGATATTTTCAACGATGAAACGCTGGCGCGCGTACCGGGCCGGCTCGCCATCGGCCACACGCGCTATTCCACTACGGGTGACTCCGCGCTGCTGAATGCGCAGCCGATCCGGGTGGAGTGCAACAAGGGGCGCATCGCGCTGGCGCACAATGGCAACCTGGTGAACGCCGCCGATATTCGCAAGCGTTTCGAGCGGCAGGGTTCCATCTTTCAGACCACCAGCGATAGCGAGATCATCCTGCACCTGATCGCGCACTCAACCGAGCAAACTCTGGTGGAGGCGATCAGTGATTCTCTGCGCCGCATTGAAGGCGCGTTTTCAGTCGTATTGATTACCCCGGACACGATTTTCGCCGCCCGTGATCCCCGCGGATTCCGTCCGCTGTGCATGGGGCGCATGTCCGCAGGCGAGGGTCAGCGCGATGTCATCGTCTTTGCCTCCGAAACCTGTGCCTTCGACCTGATTGGCGCGACTTACGAACGCGATATCGAACCGGGCGAACTGGTCGAAGTCAATGATTCGGGCGTGTTCTCGCATCGATTTGCCCCGGCGCTGCCGCAGTCGAAGTGCATCTTTGAGCACGTCTACTTTTCGCGCCCAGACAGCTTGATCTTCGGCATGCCGGTGCAGGAAGCGCGCGAGGCCATGGGTCGTCAGGTTGCCCGCGAAGCTCCGGTCGAGGCCGACATCGTCGTCCCGGTCCCCGACTCGGGTGTGACGGCCGCCATGGGGTATTCCTTCGAGAGCGGCATTCCGCTGCAATTCGGGCTGATTCGCAATCACTATGTAGGACGGACTTTCATTGAGCCGGAACAGCGCGTACGGGACTTTGGCGTGAAGCTCAAGCTGAACCCGGTGCGCGCCATTCTGAAGGGCAAGCGCGTGGTGCTGTTTGACGACTCAATCGTGCGCGGCACGACCAGCAAGAAAATTGTGCGCATGATTCGCGACGCCGGCGCCAAGGAAGTTCACATGCGCATCTCGTGTCCGCCCACGATTTCTCCTTGCTACTACGGCGTGGATACGCCCACTCGCGGCCAGTTGATTGCTTCAAGGAAGACGGTGGAGGAAATCCGCGACTATATCGGCGCTGATTCACTGGCGTATTTGTCACTGGAGGGACTGCGTCTGGCTTGCGGCGAGCGTCCGGGACAGCCCACCACGTTCTGCACGTCGTGCTACACCGGCAAGTATCCGACTGACTGGGTAGAAGTTCACGACATCAAACCGGCAGAGAAGGAATGTGCAGTCGTTACCACGACGCCTTGAGTCGGATACCGCTGCAAGTTGCCGTTCAGCAGCAAAAATGAAGAAGGCCCAGTCTTAATCAGGCTGTTACGAAACGACGGTTTTGATGGGGTAAACGAACGGTGTTCCGATTTCCGAAGCACCGTTTTCTTTTTCGGCAGTGCTTATTGTGGTTTGGTGTGGCCGACCGACGATTAACGGGCGAGTGCGGTGGTGAGTTTTTGGCCGCCCAGAACATTCATCATCCGTTTCAGGTTATAGGCGATGGTTGCCAAGCTCATCTCGGCTTGTGCACCGGTGACTCCGCGCAGAAGGAATCTGGGGTGCCCGAAGATGCGGTACTTAAGAGTGCCAAAGGGATGTTCCACCGTGGATCTTCGTAATCGCATGGCTTGCGGCGTAGCGCGTTGATTCATGCGCTGTAATGCGGCTTCGTGGAGATGACGATTGACGATCCGGTACCGGGCGTTCGTGCACTGCTCTTTCAAGGGACACATCGCACAGGCGTGTGCCGCTGCTGCATAGACTACCCGCGTTTTCCATCGCTGGAGCTGCTTGCGGGCCAGGGTCTGCCCTGCCGGGCACCGGAAGCTGTCCGTCTCGTCGTCATAAACGAACTCGGTGCGGTCGAACAGTGTTCCATCGCCCTGGTTGTTGATGGCGCGATTGGCCGGGACGTGGGGCAGGATTCCCTTGGCTTCACAGCCTTCCGCCTGCGGGCCATTGGAGTAGCCTGCATCGGCCATCACGTGCAGTGTTTCCGGAGCGCCGACGGCCTGCTGGGCCGCTTCCGCCATCGGCAACAGGCTGCGATTGTCGGTGACCTCAGTTGTCACCTTCTGCACAACAATCAGCGCGTGTTCGGCATCCACTGCCGTCTGCACGTTATAAGCGGGCGCGTTGCCTTGGGCCATGCGCATGAAACGTGCTTCCGCCTCTGGGTGATTCTTCAGCTTCTCCAGCGCCGCCGCTACCGCGCTCGGGTTGATCACCACTTCGTCCTGCGCGTCGGCTCGCTCCAGTTGATCGAGGTAGCGCCGGATCGCCTCACGCTCCCTCACGCTCTTGGCACTGCTGACGGCGCGGAACTTCGAGCCGTCGATCGCCACCCACTCGCCGCGAACCAGTCCCACCGAACGCGCAAAGCGAACGAGTTCCGCTCCCGCCTCTGTCACCGCCTCCGAATGCATCCGCCGAAACTCGGCAATCGACTTGTAGTCCGGCTCCAGACTGCTCAGCAGCCACATCACTTCCACGTTGCGCCGGCACTCGGCTTCCAGCCGCCGCGACGAACGTATCTGCTGCAAATATCCATACAGATACAGCTTCAGCAGATCGCGCGGGTCGTAACCAGGACGCCCGGTTTCGGCTGGCTCGGCCCGAACGAAGCCCAGCGCCGACATCTCCAGTTTGCCGACGAACGCCTCGATCACACGGCACATATGATCGGCAGGAATCAGATCGTCCAGAGTCGTCGGAAACAACGTGTGCTGATCCCGCCTCTCACCCTGAATGAAGCCCATAAAAAATGCCCCCGCTCTCGCAAGGGCATCTTCCCATTAACTTACTTCAGAGTCACTCAGTTTCGTAACAGCCTGTTAATGGCTGGGCCTTCATTCTTTTGCCCACTCGCAGTATCAGGCGGCGGGGACTGCACTCTCGCTCTCAGTGGTTCGCGGGCATTGAATCTTTTCCCGGAACAGCAACTCGACTTCCCTCTTGGCTTCGGCCAGAGGCAGTGGCGGCACGGCAGCAATGATGCGCACGATACGCGCCAAGTCGAAATAAGACTTACGGCATTTGTGCATGAAGTCCGCCGGATACTCCGGCTTGCGCGCGCGCGCCTCTTCCGGATCCGCATCGAGCAGCAGAGCCAGGTCGGGTTGCGGCGCGATCAGCCTGATGATCTGCACCCACAGGCGGGTCAGTGGATTCGTCAGAGGCAGGTTCGCCATCTCGTCGTAGATGTAGCGGTCAAAGATAACGACATCGCATCCCGAGCGCATGGCGCGGGCCACCACGAAGTCGAGATGGATGGCATCAATGAAGTACAGCAGGTGGCGCATCAGCGTGAGATACCAGGCGCGCACGTTCTTATCGCGGCGCTTGACAGGGTGTTCAGGAGACCCCACGCCGCGCTCGCTTCCGTAGACCGTGTGAACGAACTCCTCACGATAGCGCGAAAGCACCACGACATTGTCCCAGAAAGTCAAAAGCTGGTCGCTGAGTCCGAGTTCGGAGATCACGCGGCGCAGATTCTCGATCTGAGTCGTCTTGCCGCAGCCATCCATTCCGGAAAATGAAACCAGCAGTACGCGTCTCTGTGTCGGTACATTCATTTATTCTGCCCCATGTTCGCTACCTTCATGGCGAAGGAGCCGGGAGCCCGGCTCTAGCGAGCAGCAGCACGCGTGCTGCCCGGTGCTGTGCTGGGTGTTGCTTTGGACAGCCCCGCTACCGTACCGATCGCAATGCCAGCGGCAGCGACGGCTCCAAGCTTCAAAAACAGTGAGCGCATCTGGTGCTGCTTTTCGCCGGCAATGGCTGTTCCCGCCGGACGCGAAGCTCCACCGCCGCTTGCAGGGACACTCTCGGCAGTGGCGGTTCCCAGTGGTTCGGTGGTGACTGTCGAAGGCTGACTCGGGCGCTGCGACAATTGAGTTGAAGGCGCCGTCGGCAGGTTTTGCTGAGCAGGCGGCTGCTGTGTTTCCGGCGCCGGCGTTAGCGGACCTTGCGAAGGGTTGACCGTCGTGCCGTTGATGACGGGGGCCGGCTCGGATTGCGGCTGTGCGGGTTGCTGCCAGGCGTGCAGCAGTTCTGGTGCGCCGCAGAGCGCGAATCCGACGGCGAGAACCAAGGCTTTTGTCACGGCAATTTGCAATTTCATGGGGAACTCTCCTGCCATCCGGCCGGGTTTGTCACTTCGATCCTGGGACCACCTTATGGTTCGACAACGCGTTTTCCATGGTGTTGGCCGCAACCTCTTTACGGGTATCTTTCATGGCGCGCTCGATGTCGGCGTCTTTGTCATACACGAGGTTTCGCATTCGATTCTTGGCATACCGCCAAAGATTGGCGAGATTCGTTTCGTACCAGCACGACTCGGGCATCCTGGCTGAAAAACCGCACAGCACCCGGAATCGGTTCCGAAGGAGCGTTCCATCCGTCAATAGGGCGGCGGTGAGCCGGTGATTTCCTTCCAGAATGGTGAACGGCAAACTCTCGTCGATTCCGATCAGCAGCACGCAACTGCGGGCCTGGTCGGTACGCAAACGGTAACTGAGAGCCTGCACTTTCGAGATGAATTCACGAGTTCTGCCGGAAAATTTTTTATTGCGAATGCGTTCAACAATGTTTTCCAACAAGAAACTGCCGGATGCAACCCGACGCCACTGTGCGCGGGGAAAAACGCGTAGCAGCTCAAGATCGCCCGGCTCGATAGTGACTTCCCACCACTGCGTGTCCGCCGGCAGCTCGCGCCACATGTGTCCGCGACGGCGGAACAGCAGGGCCCTGCGCAGCGTGTTTTCAGTCTCGTCCTCGATATCGGCGTGCATGACGACACGTTCAAAGCTTTCCCGGTCGCGATGAAACTCATCCCGGTAAAACTCGTTCTTGAGGAACTCGGCAATGACGTCCGGCTCGGTGACTCGCCAAAGTTTTTTCATGCCGCCTCCTGGACGCTCGCCCTGCCCTGGACAAAAAATGGAATGGACACGGCAAAAAGGAGCAAAATGCGCAAGACCTGCTGAACGATGATTACTTCCAAAAGAGAGGCGTGGAAAACGGCGACTCCTGCCATTACCAATCCGCTGACCACGAGTTGGAACCAGCCGGTATTGGCGATCCGGCGAGACATTTCGTAAGTAATCAGCACGACGCTCAGGGCGTAGGTGCCCGTGGCAATCGCATTCATCGTCAGCAGCAGCTTCATTCCTTCGTGGTGAAAGCCGTTTCCGAACAACGTCCCGATCACCAGGCCCGGGAACGCTGCCAACAACAAAACAAAACCGACGGACAGACCGGTGACAAACAGCAGCGGCACGACCAAGGTCTTGCGGCTTTCATGTTCCACGGTTTGACCGGCGGAAACCGGGAACATCGCGCTGGTCACCGACCAGGTGGCGAAGTAGAGAAGGCGCCCGACCAGTGCAACGGCGGCGTACAAGCCGGCATCGCGCGGCGCAAAGTAGTGCTTCACCATCAGGATGTCGATATTGCTGATGATGACCTGCCCAATAAAGAAGATGATCGCCTGCACGCCCTCGCTGAAAGAAGCGACCTGCCCCGGTCCGGATTCGCCGCGCAGGGCGGTATCTCCCGCGGGCAGCAAGTAGGCGGCGAACACCGAGAGTGAAATGCTTCCCACGGCACCCATCACGCCGGCTCCCATCAGCACGAAGGCAACAGCCGCAATCAGCTTCACCAAGGCCTCAACGATGAGGTTGACGCTCAGGCGGACGAATTGACAGGTACCCTGCATTCCGCCACGGCGCACACCCAGGGGGATGTAGAACAACATTCCTAGCGCAAGCACCTCGATCAGCCGTTTGGACGGCAGGCGCAGGTACTGGGAGATTGGTCCGCTCAACAACAACAGTGAGACACAGAGGCCCAGGCCTATGCTCCAGGCTTGGCGCAGCAGCGTCCGGTAGACGGAGGCGCGCCCGCCTGCTTGCTGATTGCGTGCGATGAATTTGGCCGTAACAAGCTGAAACGCCAGGTTGATGCAGGAGGCAAGCATGAGCAGCGTAACCGCCGCCGCCGCGTGACTGAAGTCGCCGGGCCCCAACAGATGAGCGACTCCAATGTTGTAGCCGAAATTCGCCAGGCTCACGAAGCCCGAACCGACCAGCATAATCAGGCTGCCGGACAGTACCAGGCCACGCGATTGCTGGGAGTGCAGCAACCGGTCCGCAAAGCCGCTTTGCGCTCCGCCCACTCGAATACGGCGTGTTGCTTGGAAATCATGCCGCGCTTTCGTTATTTTCGCCCGGCTGAACTTGACTCGACGTCACTTTCAAACCTGCGCTGGGGAATGGAATCGTCGGCGTTTCCGGCACGGAGAACTGCCGCATAACGTTGGGCAGGAAGCTGCTGAAGCTTCGCGCGGCATCGGTCGCCGAATTGTAAATCTCGAATAACCGGCCGGTGCGGGTCAACTCGAGGATGACCATGGCTTCCGCCGAAGGGGCGGCCAGTTTGACGTCACCGTCGCGTCTCATGGCTTCGCTCATGCAGTGGAGCAGCATGTCGACGCCCGCTGAATCCAGTTGCCTGACGTTGGAAAGATCCAAAACCACCTGCGGCCGGTCGGATTGCAATATCGGTTCGATCGCGCGCATGAACAGGCGCGCTTCTTTCAGGTTGACCCGCTCAGGAACTCGCTTCACAACCACCGGTCTACTCGTTTCCATATCGCCTCGCTGTCATCAATTCGGACGCAAAATGACGATCGGCGCGATCTTGATGCTCGACCACCGCGGTCGAGAGAGAAGGCGGTGCCACTTGGATCGCCTCGGGCAAAGTGGCCGGAATTTCCCTTCTCTTTTCGCGCAAGTTCGAAAGCAAAGCTTTCGGCATATAAAGAGCTAGATTGAGCATGTCGCTCAGCGCCCTAACGGTGGCGCTGGTGGAAGCCATGGCGATAAGCCTTTCATCGGCGATCTCCACATCCACTTGGCGTTGCAGATGAAAGATGTGCCGAAACCCGACCACGGAAAAGCTGACATCGAGTCCGGCGCCAACTTGGCTGAATGGCAGGACGGTGGAGTTTTCTATCACCGTGCCGCAGTCGATCTCCGAGTTGCGTTCTATGACACTGCCGCGAGTGACGACCGCCAATGCGCGAATGCGCGCGTATGCGCCGATATAGGCTGGCGCCACGATCCGCGCCTCGCGGTGAATCCGCGCGCCCGGAGCGACCCACACACCCGGCTTGATCTGCTCGCCCTGTGGTTCGATGCCGTTTATTCCGGCAAATGACTCCAATGCCAGGCGGCGAAAATCCGCGATGGTTCGCAGACGGTTCTGGCTGCCGTCCAAAACGAAAACGTCGGGCGGTACCCGGAAGCGCTCCAACATGTTGCGGAAGATAAACGCGGCGTCGTTACGCCGAGAGGCGCTGATCACGAACAGATCCAGCGCTTCGCCTTGTTTGTCCCAGGCTTGCGTCAGCCGGCTGTGATGGTCGAGGTGAAACTGCACCAGCTTTTCGTAGTCGAAGGTCACGTAGGGACCGAGGCGCAGCACCACGATCAGTTCGGCCCCGTTCTGAGCGAAATCGTTGAAGACGGCCTCGGCAAATCGCCAGAACTGGCCGTTCGCCGCTTTAAACCAGCGAAGATCAGGGCTGAGATTGCGATCCGGAAACTGGTCATATTCGGAGATAACCGCAATCGAGCTGATGCCCTGCTGATGCATGCGATGCGTGACGCGGTTCAGCAGACTGGCCCCGAGCAGGTCCAGCATGGCGAGTGGCACGCCGCTGAAATGCTCGCTGGAGGCTTCGGGTTTGCCCCCAATCAAAAGAATCGCTCTTACATCCATGGTGTCCACCTGGGAGTTGCAGCACGGAATATCGCCGAACGCGACGGTACCCATCCGGGGATTCGACGAAAACGCGAAAGCGGCTCCAGTGCGCGCTGATGCTTATGCAAGTCAAAGGAGCGCAAATATTGGCGGATAATCTGCGGCATCGTCATGCGCAACGCCGCCGAAAAATTCTGCTCCGCCATCTCTTGCATCAGCGGAACATCATCAATCACCTTGCAAATGCAATTGGCCAGGTCATCGGGATCTCCAGTCTTGTAGAACCGGATTGCCAGCCGCTCGTCATCCCCCATCTCCCGAAAATCGGGAATGTCGGCACAGATGATCGGAACGCCGTATTCACAGGCAATATGCGCCACTCCGCTCGAACCGGTGGCGGAGGAATACGGCATGACCATGACCGAGGCGGTGCGGAACAGATCGGGGATCTGCTCTTCCGCCACGTACCCCGTGAAGTTGATGTAAGGGTTGTCGCGGAAGCGCTCCGCAACCGATTCGACATAGCCGGGCGCCTTTGGGTGATTGGAACCGGCGATTACGAGCCGAGCCCCGGGCATGCTTTCCTGCACTTTGGCAAATGACTCGATAAGTAATTCAAGGCGCTTATAGGTGCCCCATTTTCCAAACGCCAGAATGCGGTGATGGGGATTGCCGCGCTGAGCAAAATCAGGCATCTCGGGTCTGGCGGAAAGAATACCGTGCGCTCGAAAGTGAACA
This sequence comes from uncultured Acidobacteriota bacterium, assembly GCA_963832365.1. Taxonomy (GTDB): domain Bacteria; phylum Acidobacteriota; class Terriglobia; order Terriglobales; family Acidobacteriaceae; genus CAWBRT01. The sequence continues at coordinate 128,957 of CAWHUL010000023.1, forward strand.
TTTTCGCCGCCGTATCTTTCCATCAAAGTGCGACGGTAGGCGGGCAGCAGCACCGAGACGGAGTTGGCCATCAGAAGCACATGAGTGGCAAGACGTCCCGCCGCACGGTAAATACGTGGATAATGTATGCCGGCGTGCCCTAGGTCAACATTATCCATCAGGTGGTGCAACGTAACGTGGGTGTAAAAACCGGACAGCCGCATCAGGGCCGGAATTGAGAGACCAGTGAAGGCAGCGACTGGACTGCTTCCGAATGTCGAGAACAGCAAGTTAAACCAAACAACGTCCGGCTTAATGTCGCGAATCGCTTTGAGCAAATGAAGCGGATTTGACAGGTCATTAAAGGACCAGCAGCGGACAACATCGAATCCATCGACTTCGGGTTGCGCCGATTCAAACTCGTCTGCCAACACCGTAAGGCTGAGCAGAGGATCCCGCTGCAGTTCTTTGGCGATGTGATATCCGTATTCGTTCAAGCCCCGCCGGCTCGGCGGGAACGCAGTCACCAGACAGATTTTCATCGGGCCCCCTGGCCTAAAAGACAGTCAGACGCACCAAAGGACGAAGGATGGTCTGGCCGTGGCCAGTAAAATTAAAATAATCCGCAGTTTCAATTCCGAAAGAGAATCGAATTGGATACTCGACCGGAACCGAGCCGCCCACATCTTCCATAGAGCGGCGAATTGGTTTTGTATAAGAGATGAAGAAACTATTCTGCACGTTGTCATAGGAATGAAATCCTTCACCACGCGAGAACGAAAGAATGGCATCGGCTCTCCACCGGTTGTCGAATCGGTAGTGCACTTCGCCAGCCGGCCTGAGTACCTGCGCGAACCAGGAAGTCTCCCCGCTTGGCACAGGGCTCGGCTGTTGCACGCGCCAAGACCGGATGTACTCGGCCAATACCGCCACTTTCAGCTTCTTTCCAAACTGGTGCTGCAGACCGCCGGACATCGCCGTCGAGTAAAACTCGCTGATCTGGGGGCTGAACTTCAAATCGCGGACCGAATAAGCTGTGATCAACTGCGTGCGCCCCCAGGGCCGCCCGACTGTGAATTGGATGCGAGCGCCCACCTCGCTGGAGCTGAGATTCTGTTCCAAGAAAGGCCCGGACTCGTGAAAAGCGCTGCCTTGCACTGCAAGCCAGTTTCCGAACGAGTTGGTGGACATATAGGCGAACTGCCGGAATAGGTTTTGGTTCATCTGCACCGGCGACTCCAGGTCGCGGCGTACCGTGAACTGAATTCCAGTGTTGAAGGCAATCGTGTTTCGTCCGACGTGTAGAACTGGATTCAAAGCGCCGTTGAAGTTGTAGTCGTAGGTATTACGGTTGAAAATCAGATTCTCATTGGGAAAGGCAAACTGGCCGCGCGCATTTCGCAACTGGAAAAAGCCGCTGATTAACGGCATACCTTCCTGGTGAACGCGAAAGCCATTTGTCCAGACGGTCTCGAGCGAGTTGAAGGGACCAGGCAGGTTGGTCGGGCCGGCACCGCTGGCGAGCGCGTTCAATTGGTAAACCGTGGCGTCATCCAGCAGGCCATGCATGTCGAAATCGCTGTCGATACTGATTTTTTTGGTTACCTGTAAGCCTTCTTGCCCCGCCGCCTCCTGCATGGAGCGCTCTGCAATTTCATCGCCGCCGCCCAGTTCGCTGGCATGAGCAAATGCAAGCACGGCCCGGCTGGTGTCATGCCGCTGACGGTAGATGTTGCCCATCGTCAGCGCATAGTCGTAGTTGTCCTTGAAAGCGTCAGGGTCTTTGATGGCGGCCAATGCGTTTTGCGCCCGCTCAGTTTCTCCCTGAGCGAGCAGAGTGTTGGCCATGCCGAGCGCGACCACCTCGTCGGCGGCACCGGCTGCCTTGGCGCGCTGGAAATACTTGGTCGCAAGATCGAAATCATTCATCGCGAGCAGCAGGTTCCCGGCTTCAATCAGGTTGTCGGCCGAGACCGGCGCGGACTCCCCGATGCGCGCTTCTGCCATCGCCAGTGAGATCTGCTGGCGTGCGTCGTCACGCTTTCCTTCGCGCTCGAACAGCCGGGCGATTGCCAGGCGCGCTTCCACCCGGTTGCCATCAGGTGCTTGCAGAGCGCGCGAGAATCGCTCCATGGCGCCCTGGCGATCTCCCAGTGTGAGCAGCGCGTTGCCGGTGTTCAGCAGGATCGCCGACAGGTCAGGGCTTAGTTTCTCCGCTGCGGCGACGTACTGCAGGGTCCGCTCGCGGTCGTGCAATTCGGCGTAGGCATGCGCCAGCGAGGCGTAAATCAGCGGGTCATCGGGCGAGAGGCGCAGCGCGTCGTTGAGGGTGTGAATCGCATCCTGGTAGCGCCGCTCGCGGTCTTGCGTATCGGCCAGAGCCAGGTGCAGCTTCAGATCGTCGGGGGCAAACTTGATGGCAGCGAGATACTCGCGTTCGGCCTGGCGCAACAGCCGTTGCTGCCGGAACGCCGTGGCCCGCGCCAGGTGCGTGGCTCCAGACTCGCCCAACTGTTTCTCGGCGAGTTCCACCTGCTCAAGCGCAATGCGGCCATGGTGCAGTTCCAATTGCGAGAACGACATACCGAGGTGCGCCACGCCATTATTGGGCGAGAGACGCAGTGCCGTTTCGAAGTCCTGGATCGCTCCCTCGGCGTTCTGCATGTCATTGCGCACATACCCACGGTTGACATATGCGTCGACCATGTTCGGATCGCGCTCGATCGCGCGCGAGTAATCGTCGACCGCTTCGCCCAACAACTGGTTTTGCTTATGCACGTGGCCGACGAGCAGGGGGAAATTGCCTTCCTTCGGCAAAATGGTTTCATACTGCTCGGCGAGACCGAGTACGTCATCGAAGCGTCCGAGATTGTAGAGATCATAGGCAAGATAGACGGACGCGTTGCGATCCTTGGGAAGCTGCTGGATCACCCGATAGCCAAGTTGCGCCGATTCGAGAAATTTGCCGGTGTGGAACAAGTAACGCTCGGTCTCCCGCATGACGCGAGGGTCATCCAGCATCTTCCCGCTGGCGCGCGCAATCCACTCGCCGGCCAGAGATATTTGCCGCGCTTCAATCGCGGCGTTTGCACCGTTTGCAACCACGACGGCGTTTGTCGGCGCCAGTTTGTAGGCCTTCTGGTAATTCAGCTCCGCCTTGGCGAACTCACGCGTCGCCGTGTACAGGTCGCCAAGTGCAAGAAACGGCACGTAGTCGTCCGGATACTCGCGGGCGTACAGATCAAAAAACTTTTCGGCGGTCTTGGAGTCACCTTCGTCGCGCGCCAGGTAACCCAAGCCTTCCATCGCCAGGCGGCTCCGCGGATCCTTTTGCAACACGTCCGAATATGTCGCCCGCGCCTCCTGCTTGCGGTCCATCTTCCAGAGCAGCGCGGCGTATTGCAGCGTGATGTTCAGGTTCTCCGGATCGAGCCCTGCCGCCTGCTTCAAGTCGGCCTCGGCGCCGCTGTAATCCTGGCTGGCGGTTTTTATGGCCGCCCGGACACGCAGAAACTCGGCCCGCGCGGTGCCTTCGATGTGCAACTGATCCATCATTTGCTCGGCAACCGCGATCTGGCGGCGTGCGTTCAGGTCGTCGCCCGCATCGCGGTAAAGTTCCGACAGGTTGAGCCGCAGTTGAATTGGATAGAGCTGCCCTTCCGGGGGAACGCCCGCAGGCAGGCTCGCAATCGCCGCGTTGTACTCGCGGACGGCTTCCTGGCTGCGGTCCTCCGCCTTCGCAAGCTGCGCCCGCAAGGCATGTAACCGGTAATGATTGGCGTCCAGAATTTCCGCGCGGCCAAGATATTCGCGCGTTCTGTCGTGCAGCCCGAGGCGCATGAATGCTGCCGCCGCGCTCAGTTGCAAGCCGATCTGGTTGGGCGCCAACTTGGCGGCCTTGGCGTAGGAGTCGGCGGCTTCCTGCTTATCGCCGTTCAGTTCGTAGCTGTATGCGAGATCGGCCAGCACGTCGCTGTTGAAAACCGGAGAGTTCCTCAAGGTCGAGATCGCGGCCTTGTAATCGTGCTCTTCACGGTAATAGGTGGCGACAGCGCGAAATACCATGGGATTGCGCGGGTCGCGCGCTTTGGCCTGATCCAGCAACTGCCGTGCACGCTGCGGTTGCTTCAGTTTCAGGTAAGCGACAGCCATCATCAGCTCCGCATGCGATGACGGATGAATGGCTTCGGCGCGGGACAGCAGGCTGATTCCTTCCTGCAATTCGTTCGTGCGAATGTACAACTCGCCGGCCACCAGCAGATCATTCTCGCGGCGCGGGCTGGCGTTGATCACTTGCAGAAGCAGCTTTTTCGCATCGTCTATACGGCCGATGCGGGCGTAGGTCTGCGCCTTCCCCGACAGTCCATCCAACTCGCCGGGGCGCATCCGCAGACCTTCGTCATAAGCTTGCAGCGACTGTTCGAAACGTCCGGCTAAACGCGAGGTGTATCCCAGCAGAAACCAAAGCTTTGCATCCCGCGGGGCGGCTTTGACGGCGCGCGCCGCGAAGTCGGCGGCGGCCGAAGGGTTTCCGCGCCGCAGCGCATCTTCGGCAGCCCTGGCGTTGCGGCCCACCTCAATGCTGCTGCCCCATCCCAACTGCCCGCCCGCTCCTTGATCGGGCTTGGCGCTCTTCTGGTCAGGCTTCACGTTCTTCTTGGTGCTCTCGCTGGACGGCGTATTCGCGTGCTGCTGCTGTTCGCCGCCAATCTCAAATGTCTGCGCCGAAACCAAGGCGACAGAGCAGACTGCAAGCAGGGAACGGATCAAAACGCTCGAGCTCTTTTTCACGTGGGACACTCGGTTGTGCGTTCGCGGGGACTGTCCGCGAGTAGCTGACTACTGTTCCGATGCAGTTGAGCAGCGAACGGCTGTTTCCGGCTGCTCAGGCTGGGACAAAATTCCTATCCGGGGCACGAATATGCTTCAACTCGGATTCCAGCTTCCGACTCGGAGTGGAAATTAACGTCCCGAATCGGCAAAAAGCGGAATTCGCGTTCTCACAAGCAAACTTTCCAGCTATTCAGGGAATCAAAACAATCCTGAAGAAAGCGCGGAGGATGTTCCCCTTGTTACAGAAGTCGATAGATGATTCCCGCCGCCCGATCCCCAAAATGGCAATCGTGCTGCTGGCGTTAGCGGTGCACGGCCCGTTGCTGTTATTGCAACTGCCGGCCAACTCCTACGATGCCAGCACCCATATTTTCTTTGCGGCGCATTACGCAAAGAGCTGGTTTAACCCCTGGAACCAGAACTGGTTCGCGGGCTTTTCGCAAACCACTTACCCCCCGCTGACGCACCAGTGGATAGCTCTTTTTTCCCATTTGATGGGGCTGACGATGGCCTACATGGTGGTGCAGCTGATTGTCGTGCTGCTGCTGACCGTGGGGGTCTACCGGTACTCGCGGCTATGGGTTAGCGAACGGCAAGCGGGCTATGCCGCAATCGCCTCGATTTTTCTCGGTTCTCTGGCGCTACTCGTATACCAGTCAGGCCAATTGCCGACGACAACGGCGGCGGCGTTGACGCTTTTTGCGCTTCCTTATTTTTACAACTGGAACCGGTTGGGTCGCTTTCCGGACTTCGCGAAGGGTCTGGCTCTCAGCCTGACGGCGGCGGCGGCGCACCACGTTACATTCCTTTTTGGCGGCGTCCTGTTCGCTGCGCCGGTGATCTGGCTGTCGTTCATCGACCGTCATGATGAGGAAGCGAGTGCATCCATTGGCGGCATTGCTTTGCGCACGTTGTCTTTCGCCGCCTGCAACGCGCTTGGCTCGCTCATCATCTTGCTTCCTTACTTCATCGGGTTGCTGCACAACCCGATCAACCAGATGCCGATACCCCATCCCAGCCGCGATAATTACATCCTGCACGGGCACAGCGGAGCTAATTTCTGGCTGATTCCGATGGGTGCCTTGATCCTGGTGATTCCCTACATCCTGGTGAAAGGTGCGTCCAGCCACCGCCTGCGGCCTCTGCTGTTCGGTTGGTACATCACCACGCTGCTGGGGTTGGGTGGCACGACGCCTCTTGGGAAATGGCTGCTTGGCCGCGCGTTCTACATTTTGACCTTCGAGCGCTTCACCTTCTGGGCGACTCTGATGGCCGTTCCGTTTGTCGGCCTGTTGGCTGACTCGCTCATCCAACGCTATTCCCGGAAAGCCATTGTCGGCCTCTGGACGGCTGCCGTCGTTACCTGTGGCATGTCGGTCGGCTGGATCAATTTCAGCCCGATCAACGAAGGGGCTTTCGATGTTCAGCCGATGGTGGACTTCCTGAATCGCGATGACCATTCCAAGTTCCGCTATATCACGCTGGGCTTCGGCAATAAGTTCGCGATGCTTTCGGCTCGTGTTCACGCCAGCAGCCTCGACGGAGATTACAACTCCGCCCGTTTGCTGCCGGAGATGACCGCTTACGGCGCCGCTCAACTGTATAGTTCGAAGTACTACGGAACCTCTGGCATGGAAGCCCTGCGCTCCGTGCTGAAGCACGCCAATCAGTATGGCCTGCGCTACATATTTGTCAGCGATCGCTTCTACGAACCTCTGCTTGCCTTTTCGGGATGGCGCCCGACGGAGACCTACGACCATGGTTTGGTCACGCTCTGGACCAAGGACGACGCTCCCCCGGCGCGGAAGCTCGATTTCGGGGGGTGGACGCCGCCGGTGTGGCAGTGCATCTTGTGGGGAATTCTGCCGGTCGGCACCAGCCTGTTGTCAGTGCTGGTTCTGCTGGTGCTTCCTGACGCCCGGCGCGCGGAGACGACACTGAAATTCCCGTCGGCCGCGTCGACGGAAGTCGCTCTGCGGGAGGCAAAGTGATGAAACGGACCCTACCGATCGCGCTCGTTGTGATTGCGGCTGTGCTGATTGCGATGGGCACCGTTCACAGCACTCGGCCATTCACGGCGAAGACCCCACAAGAAGCCGTGCTGGGATTGCTTGGCCATGTCAAGTCGCACGTCGGTGCTTGGGGCAAGGCTGAATCTGAGGATATTCGTGGCGCGTATGCTTATGTCGCCAAGCAGAGTGATGTCGACATACAGTCGTTTGCCCGCGATCTGGGCGGAAGCAACGGCTCGCTGCGCACATATTCCTCGCTGCAATCGTTCGAAGCCAAGGTGCTGAACCAGAACGACAATCAGGCCGTTGTACGCGCCACTATGCAGTGGTCATCCGCCGTGGGCGCCCTTTACGATACGCGCGATTTCCAGGTGGTGCGCGAAGACAATAACTGGAAGGTGTTGTGGTCCGTGGTCAAGCGGCCGAAAGTCCCGCCGCAGGTCATTCCGGTGAATTACTTGCGCTGGGATATCATCACCCGCGGCTCGGATGACGACTGGGGCGCACAAAACGTCGATGCTCCGCACGTGCGCATTGTCTCCATGAACGCCATCGCGCGGGATGGGGGAACCACTGTGCTCGGCGAGATTGTGAATGAAGATACGGTTCCCGCGTTTGTCGCAGTCAATGCCACTCTGCTCGGCAAGGATGGCGCGATTCTGGGGCAAGAAGAGAGCTTCGACAAGATTTCGCATACCTTGCTGCCAAAGGAAATCTCGCCCTTTCGCATTGACTTTCCTGACGTGACACTTGCGAAGGTGAAATCCGTGCGGATGCAACCCGCCTCGCTGCTGGTGGCCGCCGCCGCCGATCCGGTGATTGGCGTGCTTCACCAGCGGCTGGAAAAAGATCTGCGCGGACGCCCGGTTTTGAAAGGCGAGCTGGTCAACCAGAGCGGTCAGACGGTGAACATCCCGCACGTGCTCGCCACTTATTACGACAACTCCGGGCGCGTCATCTGGGTCTCCGATGGTTATGTACACCAGGCTCTTATGCCGCAGACGCCTGTGCCGTTCATGGTGGATGTTCGCGAGGACGTGATCGCAAACGTGCACAGCTACCGGGTCACGGTAAACCAATACAGCATCAATGCGCGGCAGCCATAGACCGGAGGCGACCATGAGGAAATTCCTTTTGCTGCTGGCCATGGCGTGCGCGGCCTCGCAATGGTTGGCGGGCGCTTCTCTGCGGGTGCCGGACAGCGTTCAGGCCGGGCAGGAGCTGTCGATTCCAACCAGCGGCAACGGCGAAGCCACGCTCTATCTGTTTGGGCCGAGTCACGTGGCGAAGCGCACGGTGAAGCTCGGCACCCCTGTAATCTTGGCTGCCGACGAGCTGGTAGGTGCCGGGCGTTACGTCGTGGTCTTGAACAAGGAATCAGCAACGTTCTTTGTGACTGCGGGTCCGGCATCGACCGTGGCCTTCATCGCCCGTCCTTCGCGGGTTCCTGCGTCAACCAAGGATGTCGTCAGCGGAACCGTCTTTCTCTTTGATCGGAACCAGAACCTGGTGCTTTCGCCTCAACCGGTGAGCTTCAGCCTTGCCGTGCCGGGTGCGCCGGATGTCCGGCGCACTGAAATCTCAAAAGGCGGAGTCGCTTGGACGCGGCTGGATTCCGGCCGCAGAGCGGGAGCGGCACAATTCGTCGCCTCGGCGGGCGTGGCTTCCGTACGGCGCGTGGTCGAGGAAGTCGCCAGCGATCCGTGCAATATCCGCATGCACGCCGAGCGCGACAAGAGCGGTTCCATCGCAGTTCAGACGGACCCGATTCGCGACTGTGCGGGAAATCCGGTTCCGGACGGCACAATCGTCACATTCACATCCGTCGACGCGGGCGGACGCAGCACGGTGGATGCGCGCATCAAGCGCGGAATTGCGCAGGCTGAGTTGCCGGCCTCGCGGCAGGCAACGATCTCGGTGGCAGCGGGCGTTGTGATCGGGAACGAGATTCGCTGGGGAGGCGGACAGTAATGCGGGCGCGAATCCATATGAGACACCTGCTGTTCGGATTGCTGGCGATGTTGATTGCCACTGCGGCCCCGCTGCCGGCCGCTGAAACCGGATTTGCCGTCATTCTGGACACCTCTCAGTCGCAACCCCGCCATGTTGAAGAGGGGACCATGGCATCCGTACAACGCGACTACGGTCATGCATGGCGCGCCATGGCTGCGGCAGTGGAAGAGAACAAGGTCGGCTTGCTCGGCTCCGACTTCGTGGGCTTGGCCAAGGATCAACTGTCGCAGGCGATTGCCGAACAGAGCAAGAGCGGATTGAAGCGGCGTTACATCGATCACGGTCACCAGGTGCGAGTAGTTTTCTACTCGCCCGACGGTTCGGCGATGGAGCTGCACGACACCGTCCGGCTTGAAATCCAATTGCTGGATGGCGACAAGGTGGTTCACAGCGACCAGGGGACATTTTATTTTCTGGCCTTGATGACTCCGGCGGAAAACAGTTGGAAGGTGCGACTTCTGGAGAGCGTTCCCGGCTTCTAGACCTGCGCATTTATCGTCCAACCCCGAAACGCGTAAATGCGGCGCATTTTCCGGGAAAGGCAGCATTCACGCGGGCTTTTAGCGAAGTTTGTGCCGCCTGCCAGCGTCTTGCCACAAAAGCCGATAGAATAGCATTACTGGTACGTAGGGAAGCGGCAGCAACATCCAAGGTAAACGGCTGGTTCTAATGAAGATTTCCATGAAGATCCTCTTTGCTCTGCTCCTGACCACGTCGATCTGGGCCTTGGCTCAACAGGATGGTCGGCCGGGGGTGTTGAACCCGCCGCCGCTGCCCGGGACAAGTGCCCCACGGAAAAGCGCCGCCGCTTCCCCCGCAACCCCGTCCGCCGCTCCAGCCGCGCCCGAGCAGAAAGCCGATCGCGCGCAGTCTTACTATCATTATTCCCTGGCGCATATCTACGAAGAGATGATGTCAATTACCGGCCGCTCCGAGTACGCCAGCAAGGCGATCGACGAGTACCGGAAAGCGGTGGAGAACGATCCCAAATCGGAGTATCTGAATGCCGGGTTGGCCGAGCTCTACCTCAAGACCGGACGTATCCGCGACGCCGTCACCGAGGCGCAGGACATCATCAAGCAGAACCCAGGCAATCTGGAAGCGCGCCGTCTGCTTGGCCGCATTTATTTGCGGTCGCTGGGCGACATGCGTGCAGGCGCCCAATCGCAGAACATGCTCCAGCTCGCGATCGAACAGTACCAGGAAATCGTCAAGCAAGATCCCAAGAGCCTGGAAGATCACCTGCTGTTGGGGCGTCTCTATCGCCTGAACAACGACACGACGAGCTCCGAGCAGGAGTTTCGCACAGCGGTGGAGCTGCACCCTGATTCCGAGGAAGCGGTTTCTACGCTCTCGTATCTTTACAACGAAGAGGGTAATTTCGATCGGGCTCTCAATATATTGCTGAGCATCCCCGAGAAAAGCCGCAGCTCAAAGCTGTATGCGGCACTCGGCTACACCTACGAGCAGAAGAAGGATTTCAAGAGCGCCATCCAGTCCTATTTGAAGGCCGTCAGTGCGGATCACGACAACCTGGATGCCATGCGCGGGCTGGCGCAGAACCTGCTGAATGACAATCAGCCCGATGCCGCGCTCGATCAGTACAAACAGATCACCGAAGCCGATCCTCAGGACGCGCAGAGTTATATACGCATGGCCGAGATCTACCGTCGCGATGGCAAATTTGACCAGGCGCTGGCAGTGCTTAAGAAGGCGCAGGCGATTGCCGAGGATTCTTTCGAAGTTCCCTACAGTATCGCCGTCATTTACGAAAACATGGGCCGCTATGACGAAGCGGTGCAGATTCTGCAAGACCTGTTGAAACGGACCGAAAAAGCTGATGGCGCGTATTCCGTTTCGGAACGGAACAACCGGTCCATCTTCCTGGAACGATTGGGCACGGTTTATCGCGACCAGAGCAAGACTCAACTGGCGGTGGAAACATTCCGCAAGTTGGTCGCACTTGGCGACGAAAGCGCGTCGCGCGGCTATCAGCAGATGGTTGAGACCTATCGCGACGCCAAGCAGTGGACCCAGGCGACGGCCGTGGCCGAAGAAGCCACCAAGAAGCTGCCTAAAGATCGCGGGCTGAAGCTCATTTACGCCGGCCAGCTGGCCGATACCGGACAGGCCGAGGTGGCGATTTCCAGCGTGAAAGCCATGCTCAAGGGCACGCCCGAGGATCGTGAGATCTGGATCTCTTTGGCCCAAATATACAGCCGGCTGCGGCGTTGGAAAGATGCCCAGGAGGCAATCGGCAAAGCGGAGCAATTGTCGACTAAGCCCGAAGATAAGGACTATACGTCCTTTGTTGCCGGTTCGATCTACGAACGTCAAAAGCGTTACGACCAAGCCGAAGAGGCCTTTCGGAAGGTCATCAATGGCGATCCGCGCAATGCTGTCGCACTGAATTATCTCGGATATATGATGGCCGATCGTGGTACGCGGCTGGAAGAAGCACTCGGCTACATACGCCGCGCCATCGCGCTCGACCCGAATAACGGCGCCTATCTCGATTCGCTCGGCTGGGTTTACTTCAAGATGGGTAACTATGAGCTCGCCGAAGAAAATTTGCGAAAGGCAAGCGAGCGGCTTAACAATGACCCAACGATTCACGATCACTTGGCCGACCTCTACCAGAAGACCGGACGTCTGAAGCAAGCTGTCGCGCACTGGGAGCGCGCAGTGACGGAATGGAACAGAACCATCCCGGCCGAGATCGACTCGGCTGACTTGGCGAAGGTCCAGAAGAAACTGGAAAGCGCTAAGATTCGCCTGGCGCAGCAGAAAGATTCGAAGGAATAAGCGCGAACCTGAACAGTCTCTATGTCAAAGGCATCGCCACGGCGATGCCTTTCTTCGTTACGCGCGTCCTTCAGCAGCCTGCTATCTCAAGACCCCAGGAAGATGTATTCCGGAGCCAGAGCACCCCAGTTGACACGACCATCGGGGAGCGGCGAACTTGAACGAAACGAAAAAGGACATCACATCCCTGGTTTTGCCGTAGACTCTATCCATGCTCGCCGAATATGCCGTTCGGGTTGAGAGCTCTCGCGGACGGCGCTACCCAGAGCCCGAGCATCCGTATCGCACCGCGTTCCAGCGCGATCGCGACCGTGTCATTCACGCCCGAGCCTTCCGCCGGCTTGAGGACAAGACTCAGGTTTTCACCCATCGTATCTCCGATCACTTTCGCACGCGGCTGACGCACACCATGGAGGTTGCGCAAATCTCGCGCACCGTCGGATCACGTCTCAACCTGAATGCCGATTTAGTCGAGGCCCTTGCGCTGGTGCATGATATCGGGCATCCGCCTTTCGGACACGCGGGCGAAATTGCGCTGGACGCGGTTATGCGGCGGCATGGCGTCCGCTTCGATCACAATCTGCACGCCCTGCGCATCGTCGAGAGCTTTGAGAAGCGCTATATAGATTTCGCGGGATTGAATCTTACCTTCGAGGTCCGCGAAGGCATCATCAAGCATTCGCGGGATTACGATTCCGACGAACACCCGGAGTTAGCGGAATACCTGCTCGACTTACGCCCTCCGCTGGAAGCGCAGTTGATCGATCTTGCCGACGAGATTGCCTACAACACGGCCGACCTCGACGATGGCTTCGAAGCCAGGCTTTTGTCCATCGACGAAATTCTCGGGCGCGTGGGTATCTTCGAGCGTTTCTACCGGGAGGTCGACAAGCAGCATCCCCACGCCTCCACCAAGCTCAAGTTCAACGAGGCGCTCAAGCGGATGCTGGATTACTTTGTGACCGGCCTGATTGAAACCACTGCCGAACGCGTGCGCCAAGCGGGAATCCACAGCCTCGAAGATGTTCGGAAGTGGCCGGAGAGGCTCGCGGTTTTCAGTCCGGAAGTTGACTGCGACCGGCGCGAAGCAAAAGAGTTCCTGTACGAAAAGCTCTATTACAGCCCCACTCTCAAGCCGCAGAAGGACGACGCGCAGCAGATCGTAACCGAACTGTTCGATCATTGGCTATTACGTCCTGACGAACTGCCCCGGAGTTACCAGGAAATGGCCGGAACCTCATCGCTCCCCCGCACCATCTGCGACTATATCGCCGGCATGACCGACGGTTTCATTCTCCAGCAGCACCGCAAGCTGCTGGGTTGAGAACTTAGTTTCTTCACGCACGTTTCTTCCCGAACCCTGACGAATTTACCCGGTCGAATCGCAGTGGCCATCAAAGAGGAAACTCGGACTCTGCCCAACTTCTTGTGTTTTAACAGCTTACAGCATCCATCCCGAGCGGCCGTTTGGCACTCGAACTGTATTAGTACGGGGGAGGGCGCCGTTGCCGTACGGTTGGCCGGCGCTCGACTGAACGGAGGAATCTGGAATGAAGAACCGCTTTCTTATTGCGCTACCGATGGCTGTCTGCCTGATGGTTCCGGCGGCGCTTGCGCAGTCGTCCGACGCGAACGCAGCCCCGCAGTCCTCGAGCAGCCAAACCACTCAAGCCATCCAGCCCGGCGATGACCTTGGCCCGCATCAGCCGCTTCAACCGGAAACGCGGCAAGGATTCTGGGGGAAGATGAATCCGTTCGCGCGCAAAAAGTACGTGCAGAACCAGCTATCGCCTATTCGCAACCGGGTTAATGAACTGGACGAGCTGACGGCCAAGAATTCAACCATGCTGAAGGATGTCGATGCCCGCGCTACCGAAGGCATCCGGCAGGCCAGCGCCAAGGCTAATGAAGCCGATCGGCACGCCTTGGATGCGGGCAATCGCGCCCAGCAGGCCAATATGACTGCCCAACAGGCCAGCACCCGTCTGCAAACCGTCGAGCAGGTTGTCGGCAACCTCGACCAATATCTGGCGACGAATCAACTCGAACTGCGCTTTCGTCCCGGCCAACTTGCGCTCAGCAAGCGCGATAAAGATGCGCTTGATCAAGTTGCCACCGATTTGAAGTCGCAGAAGGGCTTCATCGTAGAGATTCAGGCGTTCTCTCCGGGCCGCGGCGAAGCCGCCGTTCGGAACTCGCAGAAGATGGCCGATTCCGTTGTGCGTTATCTGGTGCTGAACCATAGCGTGCCGGTTTATCGGATCTACCAGCTTGGCATGGGCAACGCTTCCGTGCAGAGCACAGGCGATTCGAAGCCCACCCACGGGAATGCAAGCCGTGTCGAGGTGACGGTCCTGACGAACGGCGTCGATCAACTCGCCCAGGCCGCCCCGGCCGGCAATGGCTACAACTCCACGCAGGGTGGAATGACGCAATCGCCAGGTGGAATGGCCGGCAAGTAGATCCAGCCCGTTTGCCAATACAAAGCCTCTCGCCATGCGGGAGGCTTTTTTATTTCCGGATCGGCTTGGTTAGGAGAAAATGAGCAGGCGGTCCCGATGCAGCATCCCGTTTGTTTGGCCGCGCCTTAACCATGCTGAAGCGATGTTGATTCATTACACAAATTTCGATTCGCCGGTCGGCCCAATGCTGGTTGCGGCCAGTGACAAGGGCCTCGTCCTGCTTGAGTTCTCGCCTCACCGGCCTGGGCGCCGCCCGAATCCTCCATCGAATGCGGTGCAATTGAGCCTGCGCGAAGCAGCTTCAGGCTCTACCGGACTCGGCACTGATTCGAATTCGAACGCGGTGGAATCAACTAAAGCGCTCGAACCCTATCTTGACCAACTGCGGCAGTACTTTGCCGGAGAACGGCGTGAATTTACGGTGCCGATTGATCTTCATGGGACGGAATTCCAGCTACGATGCTGGCACGCCCTGCTGAAGATCGGTTATGGCGAGATCCGTACCTATGCGCAGCTCGCTAGGGCTGTCGGGTCTCCAAACGGATTTCGAGCGGTTGGTGCAGCCAACGGCGCCAATCCTGTGTCGATTATCGTTCCCTGTCATCGAGTTATCGCCTCTGACGGCACGCTTGGCGGCTATGGCGGAGGACTGGAAGTGAAAGAGAAGCTGCTCCGTCTCGAGGGCGGTTGGCCTATCGGCACGGGCCAATTGTTCTAAAAAATCGGCCACACTTCATCGCGACGCGATCCCACCTCAGTGGGAATTCACACTGTAGCTCGGGTGTTTTTCCGCTAACGACGGCTAGGGTAACACTTCCGCGCTATCCGCAAGCGGCTTATCTTGTTCTAAAGAAACCGAATAAAATAGCAGTCCAGGAATTCTGATTTTGGCGAATCAGATGCCTTTATGATGGGCGAACGGCTGAAGGGGAGAAACTGTGGACTCGGCTCTGGTGATTATCGGCGTCAATTTTCGGAGCGCGCCGGTAGCGGTGCGCGAGAAGTTCTGGATCAGCGAGTCTGGGTATGCCGAGGCGCTCGCCGGATTGCTTCGTTGCGAAGCAGTCGACGAGGTTGCAGTGCTGTCGACATGCAATCGCACAGAGTTCGTCGTGTGGACATCGGATGCCTCCCAGGCCGCCAATTCGGTTCTGCGGTATCTGACTCGCGAGTACAATCTCCGCTTGGCCGAGTGGTCGAAGTTCTATCGGCACGTCGATGATGCAGCCATGAATCACCTGCTAAGGCTGGCCTCAGGGCTGGACTCGCTGGTGTTCGGTGAGGCCGATATCACGGCGCGAGTCGAGTTCGCATACAGGGCTGGTGTACAGGCGCGGTCCATAGGCCGCTGCCTGGAAGCGATTCTGCTGAAGGTACTCGCGGTCGCGCGCCGCGTGCGAACCGAAACCGAGATCGGCTCGAACCTTGCCCAAAACTCGTTGGCGCCTGTCGAGCTTGCGCGGCAGCTTTACGAGGACTTTGAAAAACGCGGCTTGGTCGTTTTTGGCAGCGGCAAGAAGAGTCAGCGGATCGCCGAACTCTTCCGCAATGCCGGGATGACCCGGGTCGAAGTGGTTTCGCCAAATCGGGGCGCCGGGGCGCTTAGAATTGCTCTGAACTCCGCGGATCTGTTAGTTACGTGCTTGTCCGACACCGGTTTTTCACTGCAACGAAACCATGTGGCCGAGTTCACCCGCGATCGAGAGCGCCGGCTGGTCATTATCGATACCGCAGTGCCACGGAATGTCGATCCGGCCGCATGCGAACTGCCGGGAGTGGTGCTGCAAAACATCGATCAACTGAACGAATTTATTCTGCGCAACGCCAAACAGCAGCACAATCTAGTCGTTCAAGCGGAAAAAATTCTGCGCTGCGAAGCCACCGGATTCCTCGCGCAGATGGCGAGCGAGCAGGTGAATCCCATGGTCGCGGAATTTCGCTCGCACCTGGGGCGGGTTTGCAGTGAAGAGCTGGAGCGCGTGAACGAAGAGTATGGCCCGTTTACCGAAGAGCAGCACGAAGTCCTGAATGCCCTTGCTGAACGCGTGATGCAGCGCATAGCGAGTTCGCTGTCGCGAACCCTGGCCGATCCGCCCAGTGCACTGGAGCAGGAAACGCTTTCGAATCTCTTGCAGGGAATGTTCCACGTGGAAGCCGCCAAGGGCGCATCGGCATCGGAGGCAGAAGAGCAAGCGGTCCCGTGTCCCGCGTCCGGAGAACAACGGTAGTCTGACAAGGAATCTGCTGCCCCAAACTGGGGAGTGGAAGTCTTGATCGTCTCTGCGACTTGGGGTTAACGGCGACCCAATGTTGGTAATCGTTGAGCGCCGTTAACACCCTTCATCCGGACAGGATTGCGCAGATCCTGTCCGGTCTTTTTTTCCAAAACCAAAGCATGCCGCCCCGGCGATTCAGGCTTGCGCGGCCTCTTCCTCGTCGACGTGCATGAGGCCAAACTTCTTCAGCTTATAGCGAAGCGCGTCACGGCTGATGTCCAGCAGGCGAGCGGCCTGCGTCTGATTACCGTTGGCCTGTTGCAGTGCCATCTCGACCAGTGCCCGTTCCACCTGTTCCAGTGATGTCCCACCCTGAGGGATAGACAGTTTAGGCAAAGTCCGCCCGCCGGGTGACGCGGCGGTATCGCCGGTTGCCGCCGAACTCGCTTCGAACGCCGTCTGTCCCGGCATGTGCCGGCCGACCGCGAAGGGAAGGTAGTCGGGGCGCAGATGATCTTCTTCCTCCAGGATCATGGCGCGTTCGATGGCATTCTTGAGCTCGCGGACGTTGCCCGGCCATTCGTGCTTGAGCAGCAGCTTGCTCATCTCGTCCGTAATGCCTCGAACGGTTTTCTTGAACTTCTTGTTGTAGCGTCCGACGAAGTATTCAACCAACGGCAGGATGTCTTCCTTGCGCTCGCGCAGAGGCGGCAGAAATACCGAAATGATGGCCAGCCGGTAATAGAGATCCTGCCGAAATCCGCCCTCGCGCACCGCACGCTCCAGGTCGCGGTTGGAAGCGGCAATCACGCGAACATCGGCCTGCATGTCGCGTACTCCGCCCACGCGCCGGATCACTTGGTCCTCGAGCACCCGCAATAGTTTGGCTTGCAGCAGAGACGAGAGCTCACCGATTTCGTCCAGGAACAAGGTTCCGCCCTCGGCCATTTCGAACAGGCCCTTCTTCATCGCCTTGGCGTCGGTGAACGCACCGCGCTCGTGGCCGAACAGTTCGGCCTCCATCAGCGTCTCTGGAATCGCCGAGCAGTTGATGGCGATGAAGGACTTGTCCTGCCGCCGGCTCTGGTAATGGATTGCCTTGGCAATCAGGTCTTTGCCGGTGCCGCTTTCGCCCTGGATGAGGATCGTAGTGGCTTCGCTGTCGGCAATCTTGCGAACGAAGTTCATCAGCTCGGTCATGCGCGGAGAGATGCCGATCACATCGTGATAGCCGGTCCGGCGGCGCACTTCGCCGCGCAGCGACTCCACCTCCGTGCGCAGTCGGGTGGTTTCCAGGGCATTTTTAATGGTCACGGCAAGTTCTTCGAAATCAAGTGGCTTGCCGATGAAGTCAAAAGCGCCCAGCTTGAGCGCCAGCTTGACGTCTTCCAGTTGCGGATCGGCCGTGATCATGATGACCGCGCGAGCTACTCCCGATTGCTTCAACTGTTCCAAAAGTTGTATTCCGCTGATGTCGGGCAGGCGCACATCGAGCAGAACGAGATCCGGAGACTCGTTGCGCGCAATCTTGAGGGCGGCGGAGCCGGTTTCAGCCTCCAGGGTATGGTATCCCCACTCCTCGCACTTTTGGCGCAGAGACCATCTGACGAGTTTCTCGTCGTCCACAATTAGTACTTTTTCGGTGGGCATGTTTGTCTATAGCTTACAACGCGCAAGACTACTGGCATTTGGGCAGATACACCACAAACCGGCTGCCTTTACCGGGCCAGCTCTCTACTTCGATGCGTCCATCGTGATCCTCGACGACTCGCTTGGCCAAAGGCAGGCCGAGTCCGGTTCCGTTTCCCTTCGTCGTAAAGAACGGACGAAAGATATTCGGCAGCGTTTCGGTGGAAATTCCCCGGCCGGTATCGGTAACGGCTACCCAGACCGACTCCTCGTCCTGCCCAAACTCGACCTTGACGCTGCCCTTTTCTTCGCATGCCTGAATGGCGTTCAGCAGCAGGTTCAGAAACACCTGCTGAATCTGCCCGCTGTCGTGCTTGACGGGTGGAAGTGGTTCGTCCTTCAGCAGATCCAACGAAATAGACTTCGCCGTGGCCTGTTCGCGTGCAAATAGCAGAGCCTGCTCGGCCGTGGCTACCACGTCGAAATAGCTAAACACCGGCGCCTTGGGCCGCGCAATCTCCAGCAGATCGGTGACGATGCGATTGATGTGAGCCACCTCGGTACGAACATCCTTCAGAACTTTTCGCGCCGGACTTTCCTTGGGCAGGTCACGGCCAATAATTTCGATCACACCGGCTATGCCGGCCAGCGGATTGCGGATTTCATGTGCCAGGCCTGCGGCCAGTTCGCCCAGGGTTGCCAGATGTTCGGCCCGCGACATCTGCGTCCGGTGCAGGTGCTGGATCTCTTCGCGGCTCTCCCGAAGTTGACAGACCATGGCATTGAAATCGCGTCCCAAATCGCCGACCTCATCGTTGCGATTCGCAAACTCAACCATGGCGTTCAAGTCCCCGAGGCGAACCAAGGCAATCTTATGCTGCAGCTCCAGCATTGGGCGCCGGAACACGACGGCCACAACCATAAACACAACCGCGCAGATAACAACCGCACCGGCAGTCGCGACCATCAGGATCGGCCGCCGCAGCCCAGTGCCGATCGAGAGCGTTACCAGCACGAAGATCAGCAGTCCGTTGAGCAGGACAAAAGCCACCGGCAGCAGGACGATCACGCTCCAGTTCATCCGGACGCGGCTCACGGTCTAATATAAACCCCCTACATGAAGTCTACTATCTTCCGCGTTTTTGACGCGCAGCTTCCCCGGAAGCCCCTGGCACTGCGGCGAAGCGTTCCTTGCCCCCAAAAAAGTCCCGGCGAAAGCCTTTAGCTTCCGCCGGTGGGAGTATCGATTATCGGAGGTCTGTTAGGCGTAAGCGTGCAATCCAGGCAGCAGGTACGTCACTCCGAAGAATGTGAAGATCACGACCGCGAAACCCAGAATCGCGAAGTAAGCCGCCCGCCGGCCTTTCCAGCCGCGAGTAACGCGCATGTGCAGGTAGCCCGCATAGACGAGCCAGGTGATTGCGGCCCAGGTTTCTTTCGGGTCCCAGCTCCAATAAGATCCCCAAGTCTGGTTGGCCCAGTAAGCACCCACGGCGATCATCAGCGTCAGCAGCGGGAAGGCAACGCAGATCGTCTTGTAGGTGATCTGGTCCAGGTTAACGGCCGGAGGCAACATCTCTTGCAGGCCGTCGCGCCGCCACAGTAGCAGCAGGTAAAGCAATCCCGCGAAGATTCCGCCAAGCATTCCCGAGAGCAGGAATGGACTCGCCGCCAGCGCCGTCGGGAATGAACCGTTGACGTCCGGCGAAGCGTAGGCGCCGTTCTGTGTGCGCAGGATAAAGGCCACCAGCGTCACGACTTGCAGCAAAATGCTGACGAACATTGCTTTGTTGGCGTAGTCGAAAAGGCTCTCGTCCTGCTTCACCCGGCCAAGCACGTAGAGCACAACGGGCGTAATCGTCGCCAGCAGTACGAGTGCGACGAGCCAACCGAGATCGGGTATGGTGACAAACAGGCGGACGCCGCGGGACAGGAAAACTTCGGAATTCTGCGTCGGATCCCAGGCCGTAACCGCGAAACCGCCAGAGCGGAAGCGCAGCATCATGCCGGCATAGACGGCCACCATTCCAAGCGCCGTCAGCACCTGGAACGATTCGGTCTTCATGTCATCCTGGATCAGGAACATCATCGCCAGGGCAAAGCTCACCGCGCAGGCTGCATAGGCGAGCATCGCCAGCGTGACGTGAACGTGCAGCCATGTCGACTGCAGCGCTGGAACCAGCGGGCGGACCTCGGAGGGCAACAGTTGCATCAAGATGACGCTGACCACCGCCAGCGGCATTGTCACACTGCCGATGATCTTTACTTTATAGCGCCGCTCCGCGATCAGCGTCAGCACGGCCACTGTCCAGACGAAGCTCAACAACATCTCGTAGAGCGTCGAGAATGGAGGATGCCCGGCCATATACCAGCGATGAGTGGCCGCCGCCGTATTAGCGGCAAAACCAAGTGCGGTCGAAAGCGACGCGAACTTGACGTAGCGTTCGATGCCGGTTACGCCGAACCCCATGTAGAGGGCACTGGCGCCGCTATAAAAGACCAGTGCCGCGTAAAGCATGTTACTTTCGCCATAGATCGGGCCGGAGTGAGTCTTCATCACTCCGAGGAATGCCGTAAAAAGCAGGAACAGCATACCCAGGCCGACCATGACCAGCAGCGTGTTCCCAGTTGACGTCTGCTCTGCTCTTGCTCGCGACATCAGTCAAAAACCTCCGGTTGCCCGGCACGCGCCCTGTAACGTTCGCGTACACGGCAGTTGTAAGTGGCCCAAGGCATGCGCGCATCCGCGTCTGCCGGGACGATACTTTGGGGCTGGCTACCTGTGAGCCAGGGTTTCCTTTTCGGCAGGTTCGTCCTGCTTCGTTATTTCCGTTACTTTGCTGTTGCCGTTCAGTTCCTTACCGATGGCCTCGGTTACTTCAGCGAAGCGCTGTTCAAAGCGGTCGCGGTTCTTGTTGCACGAACCTCCAGCCCACAACAGCAGCCCTTGCCGGGCATCGAATAAGGTTGTCACCCAGAAGCGCATGTGGACGAGATAGAAAGCGACACCTAGCCCAAGCGCCATCATCAGTACGCCGCCCCATACGAACCATTGTCCTGGCTCGTGCGAAACTTCGAGTCCGGTGTAGAACTTCGGTTTCAGGTCGGTGAGTACGAAGGCGTAACCCACATTGGCGTCCTGCACTCCGTTGGACTCGCGCGGGAACAGCCATACGCTGTGGCTGCTTCCCTTACTCGTCAGGGTTAGCTCGATCGCCGGATTGGATATCTCGTCCGAGCGCTGGTGAACTTCGCCATCCTGAATGTAGTAGTCGGGGACGAAGCGATTCAATGTGATTGTGTTCTCGGCGCCGAGTTGTACCGCCTGCTGCGGCGTCAGTGTGACTGTCTGCGCCTCGCCGCCCTTCAGCGGCATAGCTCGCAACTGGAGGCGATCGATCTTGCTGCTCGCTCCGAAACTCGACTGGTAAAAACGGATGCCATCATAGGTGAGCGGATCGTTTACCACGATCTGCTTGCGCTCGATCTCGCGGCCCTTGTCCATAACCGCAAGATCTGACCACCACCGCTTCGGGCTGCCATCGGCGTAGTTCTCCTGTCCGGCAGCGTCGCAGCGGATGGAGAATGGAAGAGATTTCTTCAGTTCCATCCCCTTTTGGCGCACGGTGATGGTGTTGCTGGTTTCGCCCGTGGTCAGCATTAGCGACCCACGATAGCCGAACATGGCATCGACGATGCCGCCGGCAAAGATCATCAACAAGCTGAGGTGGACAATGTAAACGGCCAAAACGGAAAATCGATTTCGCTCTGAATAAAGAGAGACTTCGTTGTTTTCGACCACGCGTTCGGGCTTGAGTCCGAGTTTGATCAGCGCACGCTCGGCGGCATCCATGCCGGCCTTAGCGTCATTGATTTTGAACTCTTGGTGATAGGGAAGGGCCGCGCGAAAATGCGCCTCTGGGCGGCGATTCGGGCGTGCGTAAAAGCGCCAGGCTGTCGGCCAACGTTCAAGAGAAGCAAAAATAATGCTAAGACTTACCAGTCCAAGCAAAATGGCGAACCACGACGCATGGTAGACATCGGTGAGCCCAAACCGATCCAACCACATCAGCGTCGCCGGAGAGTATGCGCGCTGGATTTCGCTCGGTTCAGTGGTGGGGCGCTGCAAAACGACCGTTCCTACAGCCGAAAACACGACCACTATCAATAAAAGAATGATCCCGGTACGCACTGAAGAGAGCGTCTTATAAAACTTCGACCAGATTTCCTTAAAACCCATACGGGGCTCCTTGAGCTGCTGAGGATCGGAGATGCACGTACGAGGCCAGAAATTTGTGTGAGCTAACTGACTGCAATTCAATAGCTTGCAGAATAGCTTTCCGACCTCAATCCGGTCAATTGTGGGCTATATCACCCATCACGGTGATTATCCAACCCAATCCAACGTTCCGTTGCCTAGCCGCAATGTTTGCATCCGGCGCTCCGCGAGGCTATGACGCCGATCACAAATCGAGAGTGCTGACTCAAGGACAAGAACTTGCGGTCTCCGCTCTCCCTTTTTCCTGAGCGAGGAACCACCCACAAAAGTCTTCGTTCTATTCGGGTCGGGGTTGTGGAATTTCACGAGGTGAGTGCGGGAAAGGGCTCAGATCTTCTGGTTTCTGAAAACGAGACGCAGTATTGCCGGCTCGGTAACCAGGAATGTATCTGTCACATTAAAAACCTACTTATTTGATTTTTTGCCGAATATTGCCACGGCGTTGTGCTCCGGTCACGTGCTTGCATATTGCTCTGGTGGAGGCAAGTCGTGAAGCGGAGTCTTGGCTTTCTGGTCCTAGTTCTAACGTTTGTTTCGAGCGCGATGGTCGCGGCGACACATCCAGTTCCGCTCGAATTCAATACGGATACACCCAAGTGCTTGGAGTGTCATGAGAATAAGGGCAAAGGGAAAGCGGTCCACTCTGCTATTTCGAAGGGTTGCAAGAGCTGCCACGAAATCCGGATTGCAAAAGATATCACTCGCGTCAAGCTGACCACTACCACAACTCAGGCCCTGTGCCTTAGCTGCCACGCCAACAAGAAAGCCGCTGGCATTAAAGGTAAGGTTCATTCTCCGGCCGTCCGCGACTGCGTTAAGTGCCACGACCCACATACCTCGGACAACAAAAATCAATTGTTAAAACCGGTCAGCGGCGACACCAAGGACGCTAACCTCTGTTTGAGCTGCCACGCGATCGGGATGAAGGTGCCCAAGGGCGGTAGCCGGCACGCTGCGCTCGACATGGGCTGCGACACCTGCCACATCACGCATAAGACCGGCGAGGCCGGCAAGCGCGAGTTCGACTTCCATCTGACCAAAGACGCTCCGGCGCTGTGCATAGACTGCCACGATCCGAAAGATGCGGCGATCGCCAAGGCACATCAGAACCAACCGATCGGCAAGGCCGACTGCCTCACCTGTCACGATCCGCACCAGTCCGCTCAGCCAAAGCTGATGGCGAAGTTCACGCACGCACCCTTTGCCGGTGGACAGTGTGACACCTGCCATGCCCCGGCGAAGGACGGCAAGATTATGTTGACGCAAGCCGATGCCAAGTCGCTGTGCATTATCTGTCACGCCGACAAGCCCGAGCAGATAGAGAAAGCCAAGGTTCAGCATCCGGGTGCGCTGGGTGATTGCACCGATTGCCACAATCCCCATGCCGGCCGTTCGCCTGGATTCCCCAAGCCCGACGCGGTGAATGTTTGCCTGGGCTGCCACGCCGAGCAGGCCGAACAGCACAAGAAGAAGTATCTGCACCAGCCGGCATTCGAGCAGGGTTGCACCACTTGCCATGAGCCGCATGGTGGAAACAACTTGCACCTGCTGAGGGTTGCCAGTCCCAACAAGCTGTGTCTGGAGTGCCATGGTCCTGATGCGGCCCCAGCCAAGCTGCAGAGCGATCACCTGGTGGCCATCTTCGGCGGCAAGGTAAAGCTGCCGGAAAACTATTTCGCCAAAGTCCCGGTGCTGCCGTTGAAGTACAACCTGGGCCACCCGGTCGATGGACACCCGGTATCGGACCTGATGGATCCGAGGGACATTACCAAGGTTAAGACCTCCATCAACTGTATGACCTGTCACCAACCGCATGCTTCGGCGCAACCTGACTTGTTGGTGAAGGACCAAGTCAATAATTCGGCGTTCTGTGCCACTTGTCATACGAAGCTGACCAAGTAGCAACAGGTCGCGAGCAGTGAGTGATAAGCAGTGAGTGAGAAGAGAGAAGTAACGATGATTGAGCGATTCCACAATTCGATTCGACGTGGAAGAGGACGGCTGGCGCTGGTGGCGCTGCTGTCATTGGTATTGGCAAGTACATCCCCGGCTATCGACCAAAGAAAGAAAAAAGGCGAGCCGGAAAAACCGACGCCCATGGTGGGGATTGACATCCGCAAAATTGTTTGGCCGCAGCCCCCCAACATCGCACGCATCAGGTACCAGGCCTACTACGCAGGCGAAAAGCTGCCGGACTTTAACGCGAAAACC
Source organism: uncultured Acidobacteriota bacterium (assembly GCA_963832365.1). GTDB lineage: Bacteria > Acidobacteriota > Terriglobia > Terriglobales > Acidobacteriaceae > CAWBRT01. The sequence goes on from CAWHUL010000023.1 coordinate 153,396, forward strand.
AAAGCAAAGGGCGGTTGGATGGACCGGGTAGCCGGTGTCTCTGAGGATAAAGGTCCGGGCGCAGCCATGAGAAACCATTTCTTCATGGGCGAGCCTCACGGTGTGGCGGTTGACTCCAAGGGTAAGGTCTACGCTGCCGACGGCAAAGTGGGCGCCATTTTTATTATCGACACCGAGACGCGCGAGACGCAGATGATCAAGAACGGGAAGAATGCCAACTTCAAGTTGATCATGGGTCTGGCCATTGACGACAATGACCGGCTGTTCGTCGCCGACGCTCAAGCTCGCCACGTCCTGGTCTTCAGTGCCGTACACAATATGGAGTCGGTAATCTCCGAAGGCATGGTCGATCCGGTGGGATTGGCCATTGACAAGGAGAATCGCTTCCTCTATGTCGCCGATGTTGCCCTCGACCAAGTGTTGGTTTATGACGCCGACAATTTCAAGTTGCTGCGCAAGATCGGCACAACCGGCAAGAACCACACGCTGACCACTCCGGGCGATTTCGCCAAGCCAGCCGGAGTCGCCGTGGATCGGGACGGCAACCTGTTCGTCGCCGACATGCTTAATGCCCGCATCGAGGTCTTCGATGCCGACGGCAATTTCATTCGCACGTTCGGCAAGCGTGGCGATGGCCCGGGATATTTTGCCATGCCCAAGGGCGTTGCCATTGACAGCGATGGGCACATTTGGGTGGCCGATTCGATGCAGAATCGGGTGCAAGTCTACTCCCCGGAAGGCCAGTTGCTTATCTACATGGGCTCAGGGCAGGGCATTCTCCCAGGCCAGTTCTCCGGTCTGCAGGACATCGCGATTGACAAACAGAACCGCGTTTTTACCTCTGAGGTCTTCCCTGGCCGAGTGCAGCAGTTCCGCTACGTGACCCAGGCCGAGGCCGCCGAGGAATACAAACGCGAGGCGGAGAAGGACAAAGCCTCCGGGCGTAAGCCGGCCCAGACCCCGCCGCCCGCCGCATCGCTGGAGAAGGATGCGAAGGCGAGAGATTCAGCGGCGAAATAGCCGCGAAAAGTTTGCCCCTTCTGTCGCAGTCAGGCAAATGAGGGCAAGGCGGATTTCGGTAACACCGTTTTCCGCGAGCAACAAGACGAAGAAGCAGTTCGAGTAGTGAGACTTATCAGGAGATCCTTTCATGAAGAAGTTAATGTTTGTTCTGCTGGCGATCGCAGTTTTTGCCAGCTTTGCAATCGCACAGAACCCGACAGCGGGCATAGCGACATCGTCCGGCGCTGCCGGCGCTGCCGTCCCAACGGTTGACGTTTTGGGCGCCCACAACAACTACGGCCGCGGTTGCGCGGGCTGCCACGCTCCCCACAGCGGCGCTCGTGGCGGTGGCGGCAACGGTCTCACCGGCACAGTCACCGATGCCATGAGCGGCGCCAATGCCCTGTTTGCGCAGGACATGGGTCCGCTTTATGGGAAATCGTTCGACTTCAGCGATATCGGAGCTGGCGGCGTTAGCGCTGCCAAGTATATCTTCACCGCCCCCTCCGGTCTGGCAGCATCGACCGCTCAGGGCTTGAGCGACATCCGTGGCATCGTGATGTGCTTGGCTTGCCATGACGGCGCGAACGCCAAGGGCGCCATGATGTCGAACCAGGCCTATGAGCAGCAGATCGGGGCACTGCCCACGAGCTACGGCTCCGGCAAGATCCCAACCCTGCTGGGTGCCGACGGTTCCACTGCGGGCTACAACAACGATCACCCGGTGGGCCAGAGCGCCCTCATCTCCAAAGTCCTGGGCACCGCGTTCAATGACGCCGCCAACGGTCTTAACTATGTCATTGATCCTGTCAAGTTCTCGATCACCAGCGTCACCGCTGCTGGTAATTATGCGAACTTCATGGCCAGCTATGGAGCTCCTGCCCTCATGAAGGGCACCTACTCCTACCCGACACCGGTTACTGCTGCAGGCGCTCCGTACGTAGTCTGCACCACCTGCCATAACCAGCACGTCATGAACATTTACGCCGCAACCGCCAATAGCAAGATCGCTGGTTCCGCTACCGGAACGTATGCGACTTACTTCTTCATCAACGGTCCATACAACGTGAACGACGTCACCAACACGCCGACCCAGGCCAAGTCGACCACGCAGTTCTGCCGCCAATGCCACGTAGGCGAGGCGAACGAATTCAATGGCGCGCCTGCCGGTGGAATCACCACCTCGTTCTAACTTTGAACCTGTTCGTTTGGGGGAGAGAAGTCTTCTCCCCCTCTTTTTAGGACGTGGGAGGAAATATGAAGTGTCTACTCTGTATTTGGACCTTGATTTTACTGGCGCTTTCGTGCGCCAGCGCCCAGATGGCCCCCAGCCACGCCGCCGCTGCTGTCGCTAAACAGGCAGCTCCCGCGCCGACTCCGCAGTCAGGCATCCAGGTGACCGGCAAGACCGTGGTGCTGGTGAATGGCGCGGCGCTCTCCGATCGCGATCTTGTGCGCGAGATGTTTGCCCTGTTCCCCTATGCCAAGCTGCACAACGGTTTTCCCAAGGCGCAGGAGCCCGAAATCCGGCGAGGCGCAATGGAGATGATCATCTTCGAAGAGCTGGTTTACCAGGATGCAGTGCGGCGCAAGATGACGATTGCTCCGGAGCGAGTGAGCAAAGAAGAGAGGAAGTTCAAGCAGCAGTTCGGCAGCCAGGCGGAGTTCAATCAATACCTGCAGGCTGAGATGAGCGGGTCAGCGGCAAAGTTGCGGCAGCAGATCAAGCGCTCGTTGCTGATCGAGGCAATGCTGAAGGCCGAAGTGGAAGTCAAATCGACGGTAACGGTGAGCGAGGCACGGCTCTACTACAACCAGCACCCGAAGGAATTCGAACATGGCGAAAACTTTGCCATCCAGACGATTTCGATCATCCCGCCCGCCAATGCCAACCCGGAGACGCTGAAAGAAGCGCGCAAGCGCGCCGAAGATACGCTGCGACAAGCCAAGGCGACCAAGAGTTACGAAGAGTTCGGATTATTGGCGGAAAAGATCTCGGAAGATGATTTCCACGTAAACATGGGCGATCACAAGGCTGTGGCGCGCGAAAAGTTGCCGCCGGAAGTAGTGAAGGCGGCGCTGGCGATGCAGCCCGGCCAGGTGAGCGAGCTTCTGCAGTTGGGCAGCGCTTATAGCATCTTCCGCCTGAACTCGCATGTAAGCCCAGGCAAGGCGAAGTTCGAAGAGATAAGGAAAGAGCTGACTGTCAATTTGCAAAAGCAAAAATACGAGAAGCTGCGCGCCTCCCTTGGAAAGCGGCTGCGCCAGAACGCAAAGATCGAAAGGTCGTAAGACTGCGATGGACGCTGGAAGAGTAGGGGCCGCTTGAGGGGATTGCGAATAACTTGGTTGTTGGCAGGACTGCTCGCAGTCCTGCCTGCCAGCGCGCAACTAAAGTTGGGTGATGACCTGAGCATGACGATGGATGGGATTCTCGGCGCGGGTTATAGCGCAGCCTCCGGAAACGCGGAGCCTAGCGGCCATAGTCTGGGATTGAATGGTACTGGCAACATAAATGGCTATTACTATAATCCTAAGTTTCTCACTTTTACAGCGACCCCATACTACAACCGCTCACAAGAGAACTCGGGAGCCGGATCACTTACCGACGCCAGCGGCATCACCATTGGCACAGGCATTTTCGGCGGCAGCCACTTCCCCGGCTCCATTTCCTGGGGTAAGACCTATAACAGTACCGGCAACTACGGTCTCCCGGGTCTCCAGGGGTTTACCACCCACGGCAACTCCACGCAACTCGGTATCGGATGGGCTGCCGTGCTCCCCAACCTGCCGACGCTCAGCACACAATATACCCAGTCGAGTTCATCGTCCTCGGTCTACGGCACCGACCAGCAGGATAACTCGAATTCGCGCAACCTCAATTTGCAGAGCACCTATCGCTTGGCCGGCTGGTGGATGACTGGACACTTCGGCGAGAACTTCGTACACACGGAGTTGCCCTCGTTTCTCTCGGTGAATGGGGCTAACGTGGGAGATACACATTCGACGACGTTCAACTTCAACACCTCGCATAAACTGCCAATGCGTGGATCGGGTGCGTTTTCCTATGCCCGCGATAGCTTTAGCAGCGACGGCGGCACCGCGAATACCAGTGGCTCTACCGACAATTTTTCGGCGAATGCAAACTTCCAACCCTCGAAACGCTTCAGCACCCAGTTTGGAATGCAGTACAACAGCAATCTCGAGGCCGTCGTGGAACAGCAGCTGGCTGCCGCCGGGAGCATAGCCCCTCAGGTGAACCTGGGCTCGGGCAGCCACTCACTCTCGTTTTACAACTCCGATTCGTTCTACATACTTCACAACCTGAGCGCCTCATTCAATTTCATCCGGATGCAGCAACAGGTCTATGGAATAGACGTGTCGTCGGACCATTACAGCGCGGTCGTGAACTATCGTTTCCAAAAGCCTATATTGGGTTCGTTTTTGGTATACGGTGGCGTCAACGACCACGCCGCCGACGGCGTGAATCAGGGGGCTGGCCTGGTGGCGGGCGGCAATTTCAGCCGCAACATCAAGGGATGGGATCTGGGGGCAAGCGTTGGGTACTCGCAAGACGTAGAGACGGTACTTGCAACCGCCACCACCTCGAACTATTCGTATCTGGCGAACGTCAAACGCGACATCGGAAGACGCCTGCACTGGTACACTAATTTCAACGGCTTCCACACCGGCCTCAGTACTGTGGCGGGGTCCAGCAGTCACACCGAAAGCTATTCAACCAGCATTCTCTACCGCGGCTACAGCGTGAGCGCAAACTACTCCAACTCCACTGGTACGGCGCTGCTGACCCAAAGCGGCCTAGTAACGGCGCCACTCACAATTCCGACGTCGTTGCTGGGATCAAATCAATACCTGCTTATAAGCGGCACGTCATATGGCCTGAGCGGTTCGATGTCCCCCTTTCGCAGGATCCTAGTCTCGGGAACTTATAGCCACGCGCAGAACGTGACGACCTCGCCGACCCTGAGTTCGCCCAACTCGTCGAACATATTATCCGGGTACGCGCAGTACCAGTTTCGTAAAATGCAATTCGTCGCTGGCTATACACACCTTATGCAAGGCGTGGGAGCGTTTGGCACGCTTCCAACGAATTTCACGTCCTATTACTTTGGAATACAGAGATGGTTCAAACCCTTCTAACCCGTCGGCCTATTGCGGCTTGGGCCAAGCTATGGATGTGCCTGGCACTGGTGCTCGGAGTGTGGGCTCCAGCGCAGGCAGCGCGCATTAAGATTGAAAAAAATGCGCCGCCGCCACCGCCTCCGGATCTGCTGATGGAAGGTGGACGCAAGTTGAGCTTTGAGCGTATGTTCTCCTCTGAACGCGAGGTGCTGGGCAAACCTGGCTTTTGGACGAGGGTGGTGGATATTGTGGCCGGCGAACCGACCCGCCATGCGATGGTGCGCCCCTACAGCATCGTCCTGGATTCCCGCGGCAGAGTCATTGTGACCGATCCGGGAATGCGCGGAATTCACATCTTTGACTTTGCTCAACATAAGTACAAGTTCATCGAGCGGAGAGATAAGGACGAGAATTCCTTGCGCTCACCGCAGTGCGTGGCGGTCGATGCCGAAGACAACCTGTATGTGACCGATTCGGAGGGCGGGAGAATCTTCATCTTTGACGCCAACGGAAAGTTCAAGCGCATTATCGGGAGCCTGCGTGGTGGCGAAGGCTATTTCAAGCGACCAACAGGAATCGCGGTGGATTCCGCGATACAACGGATCTATGTCACCGATACGCTGCGCAACAAAATCTTTGTCTTAGATATGCAGGGTCACGTTCTGCAGACAATCGGCACAAGTGGCGCTCAGCCTGGCGAATTCAATTTTCCAACCGAGCTTACGTTGCACGGAAACGAAATCGCCGTCGTCGACGCGATGAACTTTCGAGTGCAGATTTTTGATCGCTCCGGCGCCTTCCAGTACATGATCGGCGCTCCCGGTGACGGCATCGGAAGGTTTTTCCGTCCGAAGGGGATAGGCTTCGACAGTGAAGGTCATCTCTACGTTGTGGATGGAGCCTGGAATAGCGTGCAGGTCTTTGATCGCCAGGGAGACCTTCTGTACTACTTCGGGGGAAGGGGCTCTGCACCCGGCGCGTTCGACCTGCCTTCCGGCTTATTCATCGCTCGGGACGACCGTGTCTTCGTGGTGGATTCTTCCAATAGCCGCGTGCAGGTATTCCGATACCACGCGAAACAAGCTGAGGTGGGAGCGCGATGAAAATAAAGCACTGGCTCGCGTGTGTGGTCGTGCTCGCCGCTGCCATCAGTGTGCAAGCGCAGTTTACCGGCGACGTTCTAGGCTCACACGATCTGTCGGTCAATGGACGGTCACCAATGAAGGGCGGGACGTTGGCTCCCTGCCAATACTGCCATGCTCCTCATTCTGGAATTGGCAAGGGGCCGCTTTGGTCTCAGACATACTCGACACAAGCCTACACGATGTACAGCAGCACCACCACTGCGCTCGATACCTACAAACAGCCCGCGGCTGGAAGCCCCAGCAGTTTGTGTCTGAGCTGCCACGATGGCACGGTGGCGCCTGGGCAGACTGTGCCTTACGGTAAGATCACCATGCAAGGCAAGATGAACCAGAGCGATATCTTATCCACTAACCTGCAAGGCACTCACCCATTCAGCTTCAACCAAATACAGGATTCTCCAGACCTGGTACAGAGCTTGGTGCAGAGCAAGCAGACGGCTGATCCGCAGCACAAGGTACATCTGGTGCGCGGCAACGTGGAGTGCCAAAGCTGCCATGATCCGCATGTGCAAAATATTGACACGGTATCTTTGAAGTTTCTGGTTCGCGATAGCTCCAGCGGCCAGATGTGTCTGGCATGCCATGGGACTACGGCACGCACGGTCAACAATCTGCCAAATCCTCTGGTTCCCTGGCCTACAAGTATTCATGCTGCCATAGCGAATAGCACGCTGCCGGCTGCAAATGTCGGCCCTTACCCCACGGTAGCCCAGAATTCCTGTTCGAGCTGTCATGTCGAGCACAACGCGAATAGTCCGGCAAGGTTGCTGCGGGGTCCGGTCCCGGCGCTGGCCAGCGTGGACGTCACGACACAGAATTGCATTACCTGTCATAACGGCAACAACAACATCAGTCCAGCTTTGCCCAATGTTTACGCGGAGTTCTCCAAGATCGCGCATCCTTTTCCCACGGGCAATAACACGCACGATGCCGCCGAACCCGCACTGTTGAATAACAACCGGCACTCGACCTGTGTTGATTGCCACAACCCGCACGGTGCACAGCAGGTCGGAAGTACGTTTGGTGCTCCGCCGCAGATCCGTAGTTCCCAGAACGCGGTAAGTGGAATTGTGGCCGGCGACGGAATAAGTATTATCTCCCCAGCGCAGAACCAGTATGAGAGCTGCTTGCGCTGCCACGGCACCAGCACTGGCAAACAGACGCTCACATCATTTGGATACCTTCCAACGTGGTACGTATCTGCGTCTGACCCGTTGAACATAATTCCGCAGTTTGCACTCACTGCCACTTCCAGTCATCCGGTGACTCACGATAGGTCCTCCGCACTTTCTCAACCCAGCTTGCTTGCGAATATGCTGGGGTTGGACGGCAGCACTCAGGGCCGGACGATGGGAACCCGCATCTTTTGTACCGACTGTCACAACAGTGACGACAACCGCGAGTTCGGGGGCGCCGGTCCGAATGGTCCGCATGGTTCCATCTATCCGCATATACTTGAGCGCCGCTACGAGATGAGCCAGGTTTCGCCGGGGGTTTACCCGGCGGGTGGACCGGGAAGTCTCATTAAGAACCCTTATCCCGGCCAGCAGACCAGCGCGGGAGGAGCTACAGCCGGACCATGGGCGTTGTGCGGTAAGTGCCACAATCTAACAACCGTGCTCGCCAGTAGTAGCCACTCGGCGCATGTAGGCACGGCGGGCGCATCCTGCTCGGTGTGTCACACGGCACATGGCATGGGGGCCAAGTCGGCAACGGTTACCGGCGAAAGGATGGTCAATTTCGACATCAACGTTGTGGCGCCGAACAATCTCGGCCCTGCCGGGCCAATGGGCATCTCCTATAACAGGTCAAGCAATACCTGCGTCCTCGTCTGTCACACCTATAGCCATAATTACGACGGATCGGTAACGAAGCCAATTGCCGGCCAGCAGTTAAGGAGTCTGATTCGCATCAAGCACTAACCGCATGTAAGTCGTCAAACCATGTCAGCGTGGACCCGCGGTCGGCCTCATATTGAGTGCTTATTAGGCGCGGTTTACGTCGTTTCTGATCCGTACGCACCGTGAAGCTCGTTCGCTGCGGTAGGCCAACTCAGCGGCGCGCGACGATGATTGCGATCGGGTTTCTTTCTGGCTGAGATAGAATAATTCTTGTACTTCAAGGTGCTTTGGTGTCCATAGAAGATATGTTGAGATGAGCACCATCGAGGTCCGAGGCGCGGACACTGCACTTATAATCCACGCAGACCGTGGCTACTCAGATATTGTGAGAGAGAGCGAAGAATCGCACGTCAGCGCAGGCCTTCCGGCTATCAGTCTTCGACATGCTTCTTGGCATGTTTGCCCAGCCAGAGTTCCAGAGGGCTCTTGATGCGAGTCCCGGCGTGGAGCTCGAAGACCTGGATGCGGCGGTTTCCGGAATCTGCTACGTAGATGAGACCTCTTGATCCGATCCGCACGCAACTGGGTGAAAGTAACTCGCCGCGCCGGCCTCCGGGGCTGCCAAACGCAGACAAGAATTTTCCATCCTTGTCATAGATGCGAATTGTGCTTAGGGCACCGTCACTGATGTAGATATTGCCAGCCGCATCCACGTCCACGCTGACCGGCTTAGGTGCAAGTCCGCAGCCGCCTCCAAGGATTCCAACTTCCTGTTGCAGATGGCCCTGAAGATCAAAGAACTTGAGCGCGCATGCGGTTCCGTCCGCCAAAATCAGTTTGTGTTGGTTCAGTTGGAGATCGGTTGTGCCGTTGACTCCGCGCCGTCCGAATTTGGTCGGCTGTTTGCCCGCCGTTTCAAAACGAGCCAGTGTATTGCCATCGTGGTCAAAAACGAATATGAGATGGCGCGGGCTGTCGCTCACATAGACATAACCGGTTTCAGGATCGATTGCGATTCCGTCGGGTTGGTCCAAGACGCCTTCGCCTTCGTGATTACCAAGTGCAAGCAGAAACTTGCCATGCGGGTCGTACTTAACAACGAGTCCGGAACCAGAGTCCGTGGCATATATATTGTCTTCCGCGTCAATCGCGACAGCAGTCGGCCACTGGAGTCGCCTGCCATTGCCACCCTGGATGCGGAAGTATTTCTTCGCTACGAAGTCGAAGACGTGTATCGCGTGGGCGGGCGGATCAGAGACAATAACCCTCTGCCTTGAATCGACAGCAACTCTATGAGGTAACGTCATCCGCAGATTGTGATTCGGTGACAGTCCGGAAATAGTATCGGCAAGCACACCGAGCGGAGAACGAAGGCGAACCGGTTGCACCGCGTATCCGAAGTCCTTTACCACCTCGTGTGGGTTTAGTGCCTCGGCAGTGGATTCGTCCTTCGGTGGCTTGCGGACTTTGCCGGTATCATCCGGCTCGCCGGTAACCGCATCCGTAAACAGGGTGACCTTCCGCTTGTCCACGTCCTGATCAGAGGAGAACAGGCGAATGAACTTGATAACGCCAACGTCTGGGACCGCTAGTTGCGGAAATGCCCGGGGACCCGATAGCAGATCTGGGTCGGTTATTTGCCCGCGCAAAACGCCAATAGCCATGACACACGCAAGCGCCACCCGTGCGATGGATTTACTACGGCACACGACGTCACCCTCCATACATAGTAAGCAACTTGGGTGCCAGTCTTGCCTCCTGATCGCCGCTTGATACCGGACCGTCAGCGCGGAACATTGTGGGTTTTGTCCCGAAGGGTGCGTAATATGACCCTCTACTGACTGAAGTCGAAGGATGTTTGTGCGGCAATGCGCAACCTGAATGCGGTATTTGTGTTTGCCCCTACGGGGCGGCTTTGCCAAGCGGGCGGGGATTGGGGGTTCCTGGATATCCACTACCAAATCTCCCGATTCGGCTTTCCTCGACCGCCGGAAGCGTAAAATAAGAGTCTTAAAGCCGCGAACAATTTGCTGAGTACTCTAGAAGGGATATAGAGATGAAGGCCGTGGTCTTGTGTGGGGGATTGGGTACCCGCCTGCGTGAAGAAACCGAGTACCGCCCGAAGCCGATGGTTGAGATCGGGGGACGCCCGATTCTTTGGCACATCATGAAGATGTATGCACACCATGGCTTTCGCGAGTTCGTGCTTTGCCTTGGTTACCGTGGCAACATGATCAAGGAATACTTTCTGAACTACGAGGCGATGAACAACGACTTCACTATGTGCCTCGGCCGGCAATCGCAGATTCAGTACCACGGCAATCACGGCGAACAGGGCTTTGCCGTAACACTGGCTGATACCGGCCTCAACACGATGACAGGTGGACGGGTAAAGCGCATTCAAAAATATGTTCAAGGCGAGCCGTTCATGCTTACTTACGGCGACGGTGTCACCGATCTCAACCTCCACAAACTCCTGGAATTCCATAAAGCTCATGGCAAGCTGGCGACGGTGACTGCGGTGACTCCCACCTCGCGCTTTGGAATTCTCGAAATGAACGGAAGCGGTCAGGTGAATAAGTTCCTTGAAAAACCCAAGACTTCGTCATTCGCTAGCGCGGGCTTTTTTATTTTCGAGCCGGGAGTATTCGATTATCTTGACGGCGATGGGTGCGTCCTGGAGCGCGAACCGATGGAGCGGCTGGCGGCTGATGGGCAACTCCAGGCCTACTTGCACGAAGGATTTTTCTATTCGATGGACACCTACCGTGAATACCAGCATTTGAACAGCGTGTGGGCCGCCGGGCAGGCGCCCTGGAAGGTTTGGAAATGACGCTACAGTTTTGGCGGGATCGATCGGTGCTCGTCACGGGCGGAACGGGGTTTCTCGGTGGCTGGCTCGTGCGCCGTCTGATCGAGAGCGGTGCGGCCATCACCTGTATTGTGCGGGACTGGGTTCCAGGCTCGGAGTTAGTCCGCACTGATTTGCTGGCTAAGGTCAATGTGGTGCGCGGTGATGTCACGGATCGTGATCTGCTGGAGCGCGTGCTGGGCGAATACGAGGTGGAGACGGTTTTTCATCTCGCGGCGCAGACCATCGTAGGCATCGCCAATCGCAATCCGATATCGACCTTCGAGAGCAACATCGGCGGCACCTGGAGCACGCTGGAAGCCTGCCGGCGCTCTCCCCGCGTAAACAGCATCGTGCTGGCATCTTCCGACAAGGCTTATGGGGACCAGGAAATCCTGCCCTACACGGAAGACACTCCGCTGCGAGGGCGCCATCCCTACGATGTCAGTAAGTCTTGTGCCGATCTGATTGCGAGCAGCTATGCCACTACCTACAATCTGCCGATCGCCATCACGCGCTGTGGCAATCTGTACGGTGGCGGCGATTTGAACTGGAACCGCGTGGTGCCGGGAACGATCCTTTCTGTCATTCGAGGCCACCGGCCCGTGATCCGCTCCGATGGGCAATACGTCCGCGATTACTTTTACGTGGAGGATGGCGCCGGAGCGTACATGCAATTGGCCGAGCAGCTTACAGCGGACGAGAGGCTGCGCGGCATGGCCTTCAACTTTTCGAACGAGCTGCAGATTACCGTGCTCGATCTGGTCAAGAAGATTCTGGAGCGAATGCAATCCGCGCTTGAGCCGGAGATACTGAATCAGCCGCTCAACGAAATTCGCCATCAGTACCTGAGCGCCGAGCGGGCGCGAACCGTCTTGGATTGGGCTCCCCACTACACGCTTGATGAGGGCTTGGATCGTACCATCGGCTGGTACCGTGAGTTTCTGGGCGAGGATACGGTTCTGACGAAAGGGGCGGGGCAGCCGTGAGCAGCAGAGCAGAACTGCGGGAGCGTATTCTCGCTCTGGTTGCGGAGTATCACGCCGAAGCCTTCGCCGCGCCTCGGTTCATTCCCGGCGACACCCCCGTCCCCGTTGCGGGCCGCGTATTCGACTCCGCGGAGATGCAGTCACTGGTTGATTCGGCCTTAGACTTCTGGTTGACCACCGGCCGCTTTGCCGCGCAATTTGAAGGGGAGTTCGCGCGTTTCATTGGCGTACGCTCGGCCTCGCTCGTCAACTCGGGCTCCTCGGCCAATCTGGCGGCAATGGCGGCACTGACTTCTTCCAAGCTCGGCAAGCGGGCCTTGAAGCCGGGCGACGAAGTCATCACGGTTGCCGCGGGTTTCCCGACTACCGTGAATCCGATTATCCAATGTGGGCTGATTCCGGTGTTTGTCGATGTTGAGATCCCCACCTACAACGTGGATGTCGCCCGCCTGGAACAAGCGCTCTCGCCGCGAACGCGGGCCGTCGCACTGGCGCACACGCTTGGCAATCCATTCAATCTCGACACCGTGATGGAGTTTGTCCGCCGTCACGATCTGTGGCTGGTGGAAGACTGCTGCGATGCGGTCGGATCGGAATATCGCGGACGCAAGGTGGGCACCTTTGGCGATCTTGCGACCACAAGTTTCTATCCTGCTCATCACATCACCATGGGTGAGGGCGGATGTGTGTTGACCAACACGCCCCTGTTGAAGACCCTGGTTGAGTCGTTCCGCGATTGGGGGCGTGACTGCTGGTGTGATCCGGGTAAGGACAATACCTGCGGCAAGCGCTTCGACTGGCAACTTGGAGAGCTGCCCTACGGCTATGATCACAAGTACACCTATTCGCATATCGGCTACAACCTGAAAGCCACGGATATGCAGGCTGCGGTAGGCGTGGCCCAGCTTGGCAAGCTGCCGCTTTTTATCGAGGCGAGACGCAACAATTTCGCCCGGCTCAGAGAAGGTCTGCAAGACCTCGAAGAGTTTTTCGTTCTGCCCGAACCAACCCCCGGATCGGTACCCAGCTGGTTCGGATTCCCTTTGCTCGTCAGGGCCGACGCTCCATTTACACGCACCGATTTTGTACGCGCGCTCGACGCAAAGAAGATCGGCACGCGCCTATTGTTCGGCGGGAACCTGGTGCGGCAGCCAGCCTATCGTGCTCTTGCTTACCGAGTCGCCGGGTCGCTGGAGAATACGGATAAAGTCGCGGATTATCTATTCTGGGTCGGCGTTTATCCGGGACTTACGCCCCAGATGTTGGATTACGTCGTGGATTCGTTCCACGCAATCATTGCTGAAAGGCCTGAACGATGTCGCAAGCAGGAAGCGTAAGACCGCAAGTCCGAATCGGGAAGAAGATCGTGGGTGAAGGCCACCCTTGCTATGTCATCGCCGAAATCGGGATCAACCACAACGGCGATCTCGATCTCGCAAAGCGCCTGATCAGCATTGCCATCGCAGCCGGCTGTGACGCCGTTAAGTTCCAGAAACGGACTCCGGAAATCTGCGTGCCCACCACCCAGCGTGACGTTCCGCGTGAGACTCCGTGGGGCATCCTGACCTACATGGAGTATCGCAAGAAGGTAGAATTCGGCCAGGAGGAATACGCATGCATCGATGCCTGGTGCCGCGAGGCCGGCCTGCAGTGGTTTGCCTCCTGCTGGGATGACGACTCAATCGATTTCATGGAGCGATTCGATCCGCCTTGCTACAAAGTGGCCTCGGCCACCCTGACCGATCTCAACTTGCTGCGTAAGCTGCGCGGTATCGGCAAGCCCATCATTCTCTCTACGGGAATGAGCACTCTGGAGGAGATTGATGAGGCAGTCGAAGTGCTTGGCACCACCAATCTCATCTTGCTACATTCGGTCAGCTCCTATCCAGCGTACTACGAGGAGCTGAACCTCCGCGTCATTCCCGCCCTGCGGGAACGTTACAAGGTTCCAGTGGGCTATTCGGGACACGAGACCGGACTGCCGTCCTCGGTAGCTGCGGTCGCACTCGGCGCCTGCATGGTGGAGCGGCATGTCACCCTGGATCGCGCGATGTGGGGCTCGGATCATGCGGCCTCACTGGAACCAAACGGAATCACTCGCTTAGTGCGAGATATACGCCTGGTGGAGACTTCTATGGGAGACGGAACAAAAAGGGTAACGCCGCGAGAGTTGACAATCAGGGAGAAGCTGCGCCGCAGCAAAACTCATGCCGCACCCTAGGGCGCAAGACAAAAAGTTGGCCGGAGCGAGCGTTCACGATGCTATCAGGTTCCATGGACCCATTGTCGCGCTCATCCTCGATTTTGATGGTGTTTTCACCGACAACAAGGTGATTGTGACCGACGACGGCAGGGAGGCTGTCGTGTGCGATCGCAGCGATGGGTACGCCGTTGAGCAATTGAAGCGCACCGGGCTGCCCATCCTGGTCCTCTCTACTGAAAAAGTTCCGATTGTGCGCTTTCGTTGCGAGAAGCTCGGATTGGAATGCATTCATGGCGTGGACGACAAGGCTGCAGCGCTACGGCGGTGGCTGAGCGAACACAACATTGCCGCGCAGCAGACCGTGTATGTTGGAAACGATGTGAATGACATTGGATGCATGCAGATCGTGGGCCACCCGGTGGCTGTTGCCGATGCTTTTCCAGAGGCGATTGCCGCTGCGCGCTACGTACTCGCGGCCAGCGGAGGCCATGGCGCAGTCCGCGAGGTCGCACTCGCGCTCGCGCTCGCGCATCATCGCACAAGGCAGGACTAATTTAGCAATGAAGCTTTCCGATTACGTTATGCAATTTGTCGCCGCGCAGGGAGTGAAGCATATCTTTCTGGTGACAGGCGGCGGAGCTATGCATCTGAATGATTCGCTGGCGCGATGCAAGGCGCTGGAATTTATTTGCAACCACCACGAGCAGGCATGCGCCATCGCGGCGGAGAACTACGCTAAAGTCACAAACAATCTGGGCGTGGCCATGCTCACCACCGGCCCTGGAGGCACCAACGCCATTACGGGACTCGCGGGAGCCTGGCTCGATTCGTCTCCCTGCCTGTTCATCTCCGGCCAGGTGAAGCGGGCCGACCGCATGTACCGAGACGATGGCACGCCGCTTGGTGTGCGGCAGCGCGGACCACAGGAGTTGGACATCATTCCCGTCGTTACCCCGCTGACCAAGTACGCGGTAACCATTACCGATCCGGCGAGCGTCCGCTACCACCTGGAGAAGGCGGTACACCTTGCCACTACCGGACGCCCGGGACCGGTATGGATTGACATTCCGCTGGACGTGCAGGCCGCCAGAATTGATGAGACCTCGCTTGCGGCATATACCCCGGAGCCCGTTTCTGCGGCGCACAACTTGGCTGGCGAAGTGCGTAAGGTAATCCAGGCTTTGAACCGGGCCGAACGTCCGTTTCTGCTGGTAGGCAACGGCGTGCGTCTGGCCCGCGCGGAAAAGCAGCTTCAGCAGTTGTTGGAGTTATTAAAGCTGCCTGTAGGTACGACGTGGCTTTCCATGGATTTGTGCGGCGAGGAAACCGCTCTCGGCATGGGCAGTCCGGGCATGCTGGCGCCGCGCGGCGCCAACTTCGCCCTGCAGAACTCAGATTTCCTCCTCATCATCGGCGCGCGCATGGATCTCGCCGTCTCCGGGTGGAACCCGCGTGAGCTGGCACGCGAGGCTTACAAGGTGATGGTTGACGTGGCTGCCGCCGAACTCGGAAAACTCAAAGAGGTGGTGCAGCAGCCGATTTGCTCGGATGCCGGCGCATTTCTACGCGAACTGCTGGCACAATCGGCGCTGATTGAGCAGCGAGACCGCGTGGGATGGAATTGCCGCTGTGAGCAATGGAAACGAAAATATCCGGTAATTCAGGACGTCCATCGCAGGCCGGGCCCGGTCAGCATTTATCACCTAGCGGAGGTGATTGCGCAAGCCTCCGAGCCGGGCGACCAGATCATTACCGGCAGCTCCGGCGTAGGAATTGAAATTTTTCTTTTCGCCTATCCGGCGCGCACCGGGCAGCGGGTTATCCACACGGCTGGCTTGGGCGCGATGGGCTTTGGCATTGCTGCCAGCATCGGCGCCAGCTTGGCCGCTGGCCGCAGCCGCACCATCTGTGTGGATGGCGACGGAGGATTTCACCTGAATATTCAGGAGCTGGCAACGGTGGCGCACCACCAATTGCCGCTAAAATTTTTCGTGCTCAACAATGGAGGTTATGGCGCTATTCGAGGTACGCAGGCCAGCTACTTTGGTGGGCCCAACATCGGTTGCACTGCCGAAACGGGCCTGACTCTGCCTGACGTTTGCACCGTGGCAAAAGCTTACGGATTGTCCACCGCGCGCATTGAAGACCAGACCGATTTGCCGACGCAGGTCGAGCGCGTTTTGCGCACGCCGGGTCCGGTTGTGTGCGACGTCCGCGTGCTTCTCGATGAGCCGCGCGCTCCGCGCGTGACTTCCGTACAGCGTCCTGATGGTTCGTTCGCTTCAAGACCTCTGGAAGACCTTTGGCCATTTCTGGACCGTGAAGAGTTTCGGGCGAATATGATCGTGCCACCCCTACCGGAGTAACGTATGGCAACCTACGAGGAGCAGGTCGATCTTGCGCAGAGCGACTGAGGTCCATGCATGACGAAAGTGCTGATCACCGGCGGCTCGGGATTCATTGGCCGGAACCTCGTGGAGTGTTTAGGTGATCGATACGACATATCCGCGCCGAGGTCCGCTGAATTGAACCTGCTCGATGAGCGCTCCGTGCGCGATTTCCTGCGCTGCGGAGGCTTCGATGTGATTGTGCATGCGGCGACTACACGCTCCAACCGCAGATTGGGCGCGCCGCCCGACATGCTGGATCGAAACTGCCGGATGTTTTTCAATTTGGCCCGCAACCAGGCTCTCTTCGGGAAATTGCTGCACTTCGGCTCCGGCGCCGAGTACAGCCGCGAGTGCCTGCCTGCATCGGTCACAGAGACCTACTTTGACACGCGTGTGCCCCGGGATGCATATGGCTTTTCGAAGTACATTTGCGCAAAGTATGCGGAAGGCGCAGAAAATATCTTTGTCCTGCGGTTGTTCGGCGTCTTCGGCAAATATGAGGCTTGGGACGTGCGCTTCATCTCGAATGCCTGCGCTCGCGTGGTGAAGGGATTACCGATCGTAATTCGACAGAACGTTGCATTCGATTACCTGTCGGTGGAAGAACTGGCTAGACTGACCGCGTGGTTCATTGAAAATGGGCCACGGCACAAGGCGTATAACGTTTGCCGGGGACGCACGTTCACGCTGCTGGAGCTGGCGCGGATGGTGGCGACAGCTTCGGGCCGCAACCCTGAAATCATTGTTCGCAGCGAAGGCATGGGGCCGGAATACAGCGGAGACAACACGCGCATGTTGGACGAGATCGGCGGCTACAACTTCCGCGAGATGAGAGAATGTGTGGACGAACTCTATCAGTGGTACGACGCGCACGTGAGCGAGATCGACGCCGCAAAGTTGAGGTTTGACGAGTAGGGGGTAATTTGAGCACAACCGGACGGGTAAGTTCCGAGCACGAACTGGAAACCATCTTGCATGAAATGGCGGCGGAACCTCGCGAAGCGTGTATCGCGCGTGAGCAGGGTACTTTCGATCAACTCGCCGGCGGCGCTCGGCCGCTTGTGCTGCTTGGCGCTGGTGCATTAGGAAAGACGGTGCTTGCCGGGTTGCGCCGCCTCGGCGTTGAGCCGAGGGGTCTGGCCGACAATAACCCGAAGCTTTGGGGAAAAGAAGTTGAGGGGCTGCGCGTATTTTCGGCGGCCGAGGCTGCGCACCAGTTTGGCCAGGATTGCTGCTTTGTGGTCACGATCTTTAACGGGTCAAAAACACGCCAACAACTCCGCGACTTGGGCTGTCAGCATGTTGTGCCATTTGCGCCCTTATTCTGGAAGCATGCCGACGTGTTTACCCCTTGTAACGGGATCGACCTGCCGCACAATTTACCCCCACTCGCCGAGGAACTTCGAGCTGTTTACGGTCTGCTGGCCGACGAGCCCTCGCGGCGCGAGCTGTGCGCACAATTGCGCTGGCGTTACTGGCTCGACGACCGTGGCATGCCGGCGCCGTTGGCCGGGCGTGACATCTATTTCCCGCGCGAATTGATCACCCCGTTCGATGGTGAAGTGTTTGTCGATTGCGGCGCCTTTGATGGCGATACTCTCCGCAGTTTTATCGAGCACGCTGGTGGCCGCTTCGAGCATACCTTTCCCTTTGAACCTGATCCCGGGAACCGGAACGTGCTGGAGCAATCAACGATGGCACTGGGTACTGCGATCAGCAGCAGAATCACTGCATTACCCTTTGGGGTCGGAGACCGGGACGGTCCGGTGCAGTTCAGCGCCGACGGCTCCGCAGGTTCGCACGTGACGTCGGGAGAGGGCATTCGCGTGGAGTGCCGTAAGCTGGACAACATTGCATGGACGCACTTGCCGACCTACATCAAGATGGATATCGAGGGTGCCGAACCCGATGCGTTACGCGGTGCCTCGGAGCTGCTGCGTAAGCACATGCCCGTGCTTGCGATTTGCCTATACCATCGCAGCGATCATTTGTGGCGGATCCCGCAATATATTCACGAGACCGCGCCAGGGTATGAGGTGTTTATCCGCCGATACGCCGAGGACTGCTGGGAACTGGTCTGCTATGCAGTTCCGAAACACCGGTTGGCCGCGGCGCGGAGCTGAGCCGATGAAAACCATCAGCATCATTACTCCTTGTTATAACGAAGAGTTGAATGTTCGCGAAGTCTACGAGCGTGTGCGTGCGGCCATCGCATCACTTGGCAACTATCGCTACGAGCACATTTTTATCGACAATGCCTCCGAGGACAACACTGTTGGCGTGCTGAAGGCCATCGCGGCCGTGGATAAAAACGTCAAGGTGATCCGCAACACGCGGAACTTCGGCCATATCCGCTCGCCAATGCACGCCTTACACCAGGCGACGGGCGATGTCATCATCGGCATCGTCGCCGACCTGCAGGACCCGCCGGAGATGATCGTGGACATGGTGCGCCATTGGGAAGCCGGTTCCCCGGTCGTCATTTGCGTGAAGGCGGCCAGCGACGAAAGCGGCTTGATGTTCTGGATTCGCAAGCACTACTACCGGATGGTGAATCGGCTTTCCGGGATTGAGACCTATGAAAACTTCACTGGCTTCGGTCTTTACGATAGAAGAGTAGTGGAGGCGGTCAAGTCGTTTGACGATCCCTACCCTTACTTCCGCGGCATCATTGCCGAGCTGGGCTTTCCACGCGTCGAGTTGCCATACCACCAGCCGACGCGAAAACGCGGGATTACGAAAAACAATTTCTACTCGCTTTATGACATGGCGATGCTGGGGATTACCAACCTTTCGAAGGTGCCGCTGCGGTTGGCGGTGTTCGGGGGCTTCGCTGGTGCTTTGCTGTCGATCTTAGTGGCGCTCGCATACCTGGCCTACAAGCTTCTTTATTGGAATGAATTCTCGCTGGGCATTGCGCCGCTGGTGATCGGCGTGTTTTTTCTTGCTTCGCTCAATCTCGTCTTCCTGGGCATTGTAGGTGAATACGTTGGGGCGATCCACACGATGGTCCAGAAGCGGCCATTCGCAATCGAACAGGAGCGGGTCAACTTCGAATATGGCTCCGGTGAACCGGCGCGCGAATCAGACCGCGCAAAAACTTGAGGCCGAGCGACGATGGAGAATGCTCAGAAGAGCGGTTGGTCCGCGGGCCTGACCAAACACATCCCGCCCGGTCAATTGGCGCGCTATTTGGTCGTCGGAGCATGGAACACACTCTTCGGATACGGGACTTATGCCCTTTTTACAGCGCTATTGGCGCCCGTGGTGCCGCACAGCTACGTGGTCGCACTGGTGCTCTCGAGCCTGCTGAACATCACGGTTTCGTACTTTGGATATAAGTGGTTCGTGTTCAAGACCAAAGGAAACTACCTGCGGGAGTGGATGCGGTGCGTAGCGGTGTACAGCAGCGGAATCTTCCTTGGCGCCTGCCTGTTGCCGATTATCGTCTATATCCTCCGGCATGGAACGCGCTTCCAGTCCGCTGCTCCCTATCTGGGAGGCGCGTTACTGACCATCTTCGGCGTACTCTACAACTTCTTAGGACACAAAAACTTCTCGTTTCGCGAGCCGGAATAGTATTTTGCGCGCAGCGCACATTCTCTTTGAGTTGCCGCTCGCTTGTAGAAATGCCAAATGCAATATCGCCGGCTACACCCAAGCCTTTGACCTGCCGCGCAAATACAGTATCGGTTCGCGTTCGGATTGAGTTTCTTGCAAGCGCAGCCCGGCCGGGTATGTCGCAATGGGTGTTGCGAAATACAACGTCTTGAAAGTCCTTTCACGGTGTGACGTGACCCAGCACACATATTTGTGGGGCGACGTGTAGCAGCTTACGGACGACCCCTTTTTCATCACACCAGTGAAACCCCGAGGGTCACGAGGCCCCTAAGTAGTTGTTTTCTAAGCCCCCAGGTTATTCAGGCATAAGAAGTTTCTCAAGTTGCCCGGCATTCCCGGCTTGTCGACCGAAGACAATCCGCTCAGTCGGCTTTAGTTGGATTTAGATGAAGTCGCGGTGTTTCGCTCCTTAAAGGTCTGTTGCCAGTCGCCGATGGAAGCGTCGAGGTCTGAATGTCAGAACGGGCACGAAAGCGAGCAGTGTTCGCATCTCTTTGCACGGCCCTGTTTCTCGTCCTTGCGCCGGCAGCGACTACGGCAGAGCGGCAGGAACCGTACTCGTTCAAGGTGGACGTGGATGAGGTACACCTGTCGTTCGTAGCGACGGACCAGCACAATCGGGATGTTGACCAGCTCACTCCAGCCGACATCGCAGTGGTGGATAACGGGACCGTGATTCGCCGTTTCCGTAGCCTGAGCCGTCACCCGCAGGGAAACTTGGACGCTTTGGTGCTCATTGATGCCAGCGGGTCCCTGGTGCGACGGTTTTCCACGGAGATCTCGGAAGCAGCGCAGTTGATTGTGCAGGCGCCGTGGGCACGGGGCGATGTGCTGTCCATCATGTCTTTCGGCGGCCGGGATCCGGGTTTCGCCTGTGTCCGAAACTGCCGTGATTTGCCGTCCGCAGCCTGGGCGTCGAAGATTCACCCGAAGGGTCAAACGCCGTTGTTCGATGCCGTGGTTCTGGGCGCGGAGTTTCTGTCGCAGCACCGCGACCCAAATTACCGGCCCGTGTTGATCATCCTCTCCGATGGTGACGACACCATCAGCGTGCATTCCTTCCGCGATGCTGTCGTTGCGGCCATGCGGGCCGAAATTCCAATTTACACGCTCGACACCGGAGATCCGAAGGTGGGTACAGGAGGCAGCGGTATCTTGCGGGACATAGCGGCGCTCACGGGCGGTTGCAGTTTCACCCGTGCTCCCGGCGCTCCGTCTGCCATGGCGTCCGTGGTGGAGGATTTGCGAAACGCTTACGTGCTCACCTATGAATTACCAAGCTATGCAGAGGGCTTGCACTCGGTCAGCATTCTTCCCACGACCAACTCGAATTTGCGTTTGCGCAGCCGCCGGGCCTACTACGCAATCGCAGGCCGGGACGCGCAAAGGGGGTTGAAGTGAAAGATCGCTTCTGGTTGTTGCTGCTTTTGATTTGTGCGGTTGTCTTGCCGCTGCACGCGCAACAGCGTTTTCAGGTCGGAACCGTCACTCGCATGCAAACCAAGGACTGCACCATCGTGCATGGCGGCTTCGCAACGGTACTCGGCTCCATGCCGCAGAAGACCGAGGAAGTCTGCCCGGAGTACACATTGGTGAGCGACAAGGTTGTCTATGTGGTGGTCGGAAGACGCTCCAGTCAATTCATGCCGCTTGCTGAAGCAATCCAGTTTCGTCTGTACAAGAATGAGCTCTTAGTGCGGGTAGACGATGAAAAACGGGAGGCTCGTTTTTCCATCAAGGAAATGCTGCTTCGCTCGGACTGGGATCGCGATCAGGCGCTTCTCAACAGGCAGTTGGAATTGCGTCTGAAAGCCGAGCGGAATGAACTCCATCGGCAAGAGTTGAAAAAGACGCCGAACGAGTACAAACCCCGGTAAGAGCAAAGCAGCAGACTCCGCATTGTGGTCCGGGTCTTCTGCCTTTTCCCGAGGCTGCACTCTACATCACATCGAGGACGGCTTGGCGGTCTTGGTCCCAGGCTGAATCGAGCTGTGCTGTTTGGCCTTGGCCAGCATTTCTTCCACCTTCGCCCGTTCAGGATAGTCGGGGACGGTCTTCAACAGCTTCTCCCAGATTGCGATCGCGGCGGGCGCATCGCCTTTGCCTTGCCATTGCACCATTCCCATGTTGAACATGGTTTGCGCGTGCTTCGGGTCGTCTTTCAGCGAGGTTTGAAACTCTTTGATGGCCCGGTCGGCATCGCCTAAATAGAAATAGGCAGTGCCCATATCCGTGCGAATGTTCGCATTCTTGGGCTCCACTCGCAGCGCCCGCTCGTAATATTCAATGGCGGCTCGGAACTGCTGAGCGTCGTAGTAGACGTTGCCCGCCTCCGCCAGGAGCTTCGGATCGCTCGGCGAGTTCTTTAACTGTGTCAGGATTGGCTCCGCCTGCTTGTCCGCCATGTGCTTGAGTTGTTCCGGCGTCGGTTGGCTGCCCATCGCGGGCACCCCACCGGCGGGAGCAGTCGCGGTCGCGCTTGGCTGCGGTCTGCTGTCGCTTGCCGCCGAGCCCCGCAGCAAATACCCCACCGCGATTCCCACCACCAGGCAGATCGTGGCGAGCACGTATGCCTGCATGCTTGTCCAACTTGCGCCGGAAGCACTCGAAGTCTTACTTTGTGCCATTCATCTCCTCCAAGATCCAATCCGCGAGAGGGAACCCCCTGATTGTTTGCAGCAGAATGGACCCGTCAATTCATGGTAAATGCGCTTGACACAAGGCTATGTGACAAAAATCACAAACCTTGGGGAAAATGTCGGTTTTCGGAGCGGGAGTTTCGCAAAATCAATTGCCTGGAAAAAGAAGACGGACCGCGAACCATCGCAGGATTCACCGGCCCGCCTTATCAGGAGACCCCACATTACAGGGTTAACTCAATAGTAACGATTAAAGAACTCTGTTACAAGCCTCCTCGTTCGAGCAAGCAGCAGCCCTGAAAGCCGCACTGTACGCCGATAACTTGTGATCGTTTACCGGTTGCCCAGCGCCTTGCTTGCTCACCCAACCCGCGCAAACACAATACCTCCCGAGGAACCCAGGGCTTTCGGCACGTTCTCTTGCAGTTGGTGATGGGATAAGATAACAATGCGAAAACCGCGGAAAACTTAAGGAGACTATGAAGCGACAAGCCATTATTGTCGGCGCTGGTCCGGCGGGATTGACCGCTGCCTATGAGTTGTTGTCGCGGACTGATATCGTTCCGATCGTGCTCGAAAAGAGTGCATTCATGGGAGGCATTTCCCGCACCGTCAATTACAAAGGCAATCGGATCGACATCGGCGGGCATCGTTTCTTTTCCAAGAGCGAACGCGTCATGGACTGGTGGTCCCGGCAGATACAGCTTGACAGCCAGTTGCGCCCGCAGGGCACCCCGGATGGCGACGAGGCGGTCATGCTCGTGCGCAGCCGCAAGTCGCGCATCTACTTTCTGCGCAAGTTTTTCGATTATCCGATCTCGCTCAGCGCACAGACCCTTGGGAATCTTGGCCTGGCGCGCACGCTGAAAATTGGCTTCAGTTATCTGCGAGTGGCAATGTTCCCGCCCAGGCGGGTCGACAACCTGGAGCAGTTCTTCATCAGCCGCTTCGGCCGCGAACTCTACAACACGTTCTTCAAGTCCTATACCGAGAAGGTCTGGGGCGTTCCGTGTACGGAGATCAGCGCCGAATGGGGCGCTCAGCGGGTGAAGGGCCTATCGATCACCAAGACGATTCTGCACGTTCTGAAGAAGACTTTCTCTTCATCCGCGGACCTGAAGCAAAAGAGCACGGAAACTTCTCTGATCGAGCAGTTTCTGTACCCCAAGCTGGGCCCTGGGCAGTTATGGGAAATCGTCGCCGGCAAAGTCGCTGCGCAAGGTGGAGAAATCATCACCGGCTTCAACGTCGACAAGCTTCTGGTAGAGGGGAATCGCGTGTGCGGCGTCAGCGGGATAGCCTCGAATGGAGAGCGCCGCGAATTTCGGGGCGAGTACCTGTTCTCGACCATGGCGGTCAAAGACCTGGTGAACTGCCTCGATTGCGATGTGCCCGGGCAGGTGCGGGAAATCAGCGATGCGCTGCTCTATCGCGACTTCATCACCGTGGGACTGCTGGTAAAAAAACTGGCGGTGCAGGACGAAGGCAGGCCAGGCGAGCTGATCAAGGACAACTGGATCTATATTCAGGAGCCCGATGTCATCGCCGGCCGATTGCAGATCTTCAATAACTGGAGTCCTTATTTGGTGCGCGACCCCGAGACGGTGTGGATTGGTGTGGAATACTTCTGCAACGAGTCGGACAGCCTGTGGAACATGTCCGAAGACAAGTTGGCGGCATTGGCGCAGCAGGAGCTTGAGAAGATCGGCATCATCCGTCAATCCGATGTGCTGGATGCAACCGTCATCCGGATGGAGAAAACTTATCCGGCATATTTCGGCAGCTACGCCCGATTCCCCGAGGTTCGCCAATACCTCGACCTCTTCGAGAACCTTTTTCTCATTGGCCGCAATGGCATGCACCGCTATAACAACCAGGATCATTCCATGCTGACGGCAATGACGGCCGTGGACAATATCATTTCCGGAGAGCAGGATAAGAGCAATATCTGGGCCGTAAACTCCGAAGAGGAGTACCACGAGGACGGCCGCAATGCGGCGGTTGAGGTCGCTGGAAAAAGCTAGGGCCTGGGTACCGCGTCGATGTGCCGGTGCCCGCGCGGGCATTGAATTTGGGCCAAAGTGGATTGCGCAGAAACTATTTCGCGTGGGGTAGGTCTATACTGAGCGAAAGCATGCCATCCACGGTTCTTGATAAAACGAACCAGATCACGAGCGAGCCAGCGGACTTTGTACTGCCAACGCTGTTCGGCGAAGGCTATGGTCTCTACAAGGTACGCAAGGGTTCTTTCGTTGCTTCCTTCCTGCTGAACACGATCGCCGTGGCCGCTCTGGTCGCGATCGGCAGTTGGGTTGCCACGCACTCCACGCAGGTGCAGAATCAGGTCACTGCGCTGGCCACCGACATCAGCCCGTATCTTCTGACGCCTTCCATGAAGCTGAGCGGCGGTGGCGGAGGCGGCGGTGACCATGACAAACTGGCTGCCACTAAAGGTGCGCTCCCCAAAAGCTCTCTCAAGCAGCTTGCGCCTCCGCAGGTCGTGGTTCGCAACGAAGCGCCCAAGCTGGTGGTAGAGCCGACCGTGGTGGTTCCACCCGAAATCAAGTTGCCCCAGGCAGGTACATTCGGAGATCCACTATCAAAGGCATTAGCCAGCCTTCCTTCCAACGGTTCAGGGGTCGGTGGCGGCATCGGAAGCGGTGTCGGAACAGGAGTCGGTAGCGGCAGCGGTCCGGGGGTTGGGCCGGGCAGCGGCGGAGGCATCGGGGGTGGCGTTTACCATGTGGGCGGCGGCGTTCTGCCTCCCAAGGTGATCTTCGATCCTGATCCGGATTACTCGGAGGCGGCACGCAAAGCCAAGCACCAGGGGACGGTGGTTCTGTTGGTCATCATTGGCACGGACGGCCGCCCGCGCGAGATCAGCGTGCGACGCTCCCTGGGAATGGGGCTCGATGAGAAAGCCGTCGAAGCCGTGCGTCGCTGGAAATTCGATCCCGCCAAAAAGGACGGCCAAGCAGTCGCCGTGCAGATCAGCGTCGAGGTCAATTTCCGGCTTTATTAGGCAGCCGCGGATTAAGCGCGGGAATTGCCTTAGCCAATCTCTCGCTTAAACTTGCGCGCGATGGGTGCAACTTTGCTGCTGGCGGCGCTCGCAAGCTCGCTGCCGCGGTGCATCCAGCCTTCCGCATGATCGCTCCATTCTTCCAGCCTGTCGCGCGCGTCTTCGTAGCGGCGGCGAAGCCCTTTGCGAAGCTGCTTACCGGTTCTGGGAGTCAGCGTAGCTGCCAGCAAAGAGCCGATGCCGACCCCGATCAGCAGAAGAATCAGTCCCGTGGGCACACCACGCTCTCTGGTTTCAGAGACGCTGTAATCATCAAGGTTGCGATTTTCGTCCATAAACACCTCACCTTCGAATTTGGCGGCGCTTCTCGGCTCGGCCCTTGCTCGGCCGGAATATCCGAATCTAGCTTAGAAAAACCAACGCCGCCGAACTGTTGCCAGAGTTTTGAGCTTTTTCCGTCAAAGCAGACCACCGCATTTGCCAGGTGAATACCTGCTGCCGCTGGAGATTCGCAAAGCGAAGTCTCGCAAGGTAAAATTGATTGTTTGTCTCTCCGATACGTGCCTCCTCGTCCTGATGGGGAGATGCAGCGTAGGGGCGAAGGCCGCGAGCGATCCCATGAGGCCGCGGGTTCATCACCCAAATTTCATAAGGAGCACCTGACACAACCATGGCAATTCCGGCCACACAGCTACGTCCCGGCATGATCATCAAGCACAACAACGATCTGCATTCAGTGTTCAGCGTTGAACACCGCACACCGGGCAATCTGCGCGCCTTCATCCAGGCAAGGCTGCGCAACCTCCGCACCGGAGCCATGTTCGAGCATCGCTTCCGTTCCGGCGACGCGCTCGAAAAAGTCGTTGTCGACCAGGTCAAGATGGAATTCCTCTACAAGGACGGCGACGACTACTATTTCATGGACATCGAGAACTATGAGCAGACGGTGCTCAAGCACGACACGCTCGGCGATGCAGTCGAATACCTGACGGCAAATCTGCAGATCATCGTGGAATTTTTCGATGGCAAGCCCGTGGGCATCGAGCTGCCGCAGACGGTGGAGCTCAAAGTGGTGGAAACCGAGCCCGGATTGAAATCGGCAACGGCCAGCAGCGTGACCAAGCCCGCCATCACCGAAACCGGACTCGTCGTCTACGTGCCGCCGTTCATCAACGAAGGCGACAAGATCAAGGTAGATACCTCCGATGGAGCGTATCTGAACCGGGCGTGATAACCGGTGGGGAACCTCGGCCCGCGGCATGCTGAACTGACTGTCCGGGGAAAGTGATCTGTGTTCAAATAGAGCGTTACGATGGGGAGCATGATTGAGACACGCCGTTACGTGGTCAGTGGACGCGTGCAGGGCGTCGGCTTTCGCTGGTTCGTCGAACGCGAGGCGCATGCGCTCGGTTTAGCGGGCTGGGTTCGCAACCGCAGCGACGGCAGTGTCGAGGTGCTTGCGTCCGGCACGCGCGATCAGCTCCGCTTGCTCTACGATAAGTTGAAGGAGGGTCCGCGCGCCTCCCGCGTCGACGATATCGAGGTCGAAGAAGCTGCACCGCTCAAGGATCTGCACACTTTCCGAATCGAAGGAGTCTGGTAAGGAATGGCACAACCAAAGATGGCCATGGACTGCGAACCGCTGAAAAAGCTCATCCGCGAGGTTCCCGATTTTCCCAAGCCGGGAATTCTCTTCTACGACATCACCACGCTGCTGAAGGACCGGCTCGGATTCGCAAAGCTGATCGATTCCCTGACGGCCTACTATCTGGAAAAGGACATCGACCTGGTGCTTGGCATCGAGGCCCGCGGATTCATCTTCGGGCCGGCGCTAGCCTATCGCCTGAACGCTGGATTCGTGCCCGTGCGCAAGCCCAAGAAACTGCCCGCCGAAACCGTCCGCTGGACCTACCAGCTTGAGTACGGGCAGGACACTCTGGAAATGCACAAGGACGCCATCAAGCCCGGCCAGCGCATCCTCATCGTCGATGACCTGCTCGCCACCGGCGGCACAGCCGTCGCCACGGCAGAGCTGGCAAAGTCGCTGGGTGCGAATATCTGCGGACTCGCTTTCGTCGTCGAGCTGGACTTCCTGAAAGGCCGCGACCGACTCAAGGAATACGACGTCCACACGCTGCTGCACTACGACAAGTAGGGGTCGGCTCAGGGTGGCGGAGTGCGGCGCCGAAGCTTTAAGGATGTCGGCGTCTGGCACGTGCCAGCTAAATCAGCCGCGCATTCTCAGGAGCATCGAACCAGGAGGAAATTCCGGGGATGGGAATTTATTCCCTTGGATGCTCTTAACTTCCTCAACTACCGAGGATCGCACAGGCGTCTGTTTTTCAATGCACCGCCTACGACTGGCCAAATGCACCAGTCGCGATCAGCTCAATAGTGGCCGGCGGAAAATTATTCAGCCTTTACCATTTTCTCAATCTGCTTACTGTTGCGGCCCATGGTTTGCACTACTTAGTCATCAACCCGTTTTCTGCAGGCTGGGAAAGTCTTTGAATAGCGCCCTTGGACTCCTATCCTCGATCACCTCGTCCGCGATCAAAGAATCGACAGAGAATTTCATTTCATCAGAATAGGGGCCATAATTGCAACTCTCGAAGGAGCACGGGATGGGAACGCCCGTAATTGACAAAGTAGGCAACTCTGACCCAGTCCAGCCAGCAATAGCCGGAGGGGAACGCCTCCGGCTGGTTTAACGTTTCGCGACAAAGGCAGAACAGAGTCGTGGAACAATGTAGCTCCACACTTTGCGATCGTCGTGAAGCATAATCTTCATCTTTCTCAAAATAGTCTGATCATCCCCGGCTGTCAATCTACAGCGCGGAATTCTCTTCGGTCATATTGTTGCGAATCAGCACTGTCTCGGGTAAGCTCGCAGCCGACCAGCTTTTTCGACGTGTAAAATCTCAACTTGCTCTCGTTCTTGCTGGCATCTATTTACGTCATTCTGTTAGCTAGGAGTTTTTGCACCCTGATCCGCCAGAAATCCCTGACGAACTCGTCTCCAGAGACTAGTAGTCTTGGCTTTTGCTGCTGGAGCTAATCAGCACTGCTCTCCCGTCTTGTATACAGCCGATGTACGTCGTTTTATGATTCGTCTACAAGTTGCTTCCGAATCGGGTCCCCGCATTCTTAACAATCTCTTTGCCATCGTGACCGTAGTTTCCGGTCGTCTTATTTAAGAACACATCCAGGTCGTGTAGTTGTCCCGTGCCGAAATCTTCATGTACTCCGTCAAATAATGATCGTGAATCGTCGTATCCTGTGATAGTAGACCTGCGTGTTCATCTGGTAGCGAGCGAGAATCAACGCTTCAAAAGTGTGCTCTCCGCCCCGTTCAAGCCCGATTTGGAGGCGTCCGGTGTCTGGATTCTTAAGCACCGCGAGGGATTCTATGAGTCTACGAAAATCAAATTTGCCATACTCAACTCCGCAATGCAGGGAATCACGCAAAAGATAATCCGTACGGTCCATGTCCAGTTCGCCGACAACGAACTGTCGTAAGAAAATAAGCTCCGGAGCCTTCTGCATAATACGGACGAGCAAGCCTGACAACCCTTCAAAAAACAACTGATCTAGGTCCTGTTGCAGCAACTTGACCCATTACATAAACCAACGGTCTTGTGGCTCTTTCCGTCCGGCAGGACGCTTTCGGCTGCATGCGAGAATGCGGGGTTTGCGACATGATGCAACGTGCCAGCATCCGTAAGCGGTACGGCTTTCAGTTCCATCACGACCGTGCGCTTGAATTCATCCTGGAACCGCAAATCGAGCCGACCCGCATTGTCAAGGGACTGTTGACGGCTTACGAACACTAACTTTTTCCGGGAAGAAAAAAACTCATCCGGATGCTCGGCGATAAGGTCTTCCATTTCCTTTTCGTTCATCGTTGACTCTCGCCTCCCAATCCTTACCTTGCGGATTCATCGGAAGAAATCTACTGCAACTCGTGGCTGGTGGCCCATATCTCCACTTGTTCGACGGTGCCCCACATCTGCCGCAGTTAGCAGATGTGGGACTCCTCTCACGGCATGCGCGTGATGCAGAACTGTTCGTCATGGCCGAGCACTTCGGCCTTTGACAGTTTGCCGCTGGCTACGGCCAGTATCTCCTGGTAAATTTCCTCGCCAACCTCTTGCAGCGATTTCTCGCCGGTGATGACCGCGCCGGCGTTGATGTCGATGTTCTCTTTCATCCGCTGGAAGGTGCGCGGGTTGCCGGTAATCTTGATCACCGGCACGCCGGGGAATCCCGAGGGAGTGCCTCTGCCGGTCGGGAAGCAGACGATCTGCGCGCCGGCCGCCGCCTGTCCCGTGGTGACTTCGCCGTCGTGACCCGGGCCGTCGAGCAGCAGCAGGCCCTTCTTCGTGGGCACGTCGCCATAGGCAAAGACTTCGACGAATTGCGCGTTGCCTGACTTCTTCATTCCGCCAAGCGATTTTTCGACTACCGAGGAAAGTCCGCCGTCGTAGTTGCCGGTGGAGATCAGGTTCTTCCGCTTTTCATTGCTGGTGGCTCGGGTCTGCCGCTTGAGCCGCTCTTCCATGTTGCGAATCACCCGCAGGATATCGCCGGCCACCTGTTCGTTGATGGCGCGGCGAGCCAGGATGTGTTCGGTGCCCAGCAGTTCGGTCAACTCAGTCAGGATGGAAGACCCGCCTTGCGCCACCAGTTTATCGGAGGCGATGCCGAGCGCGGGATTGGCCACCAGGCCCGAGGTTGTATCCGAGCCGCCGCAGTTCAGGCCGATCATTAGTTCGCTGACATCAGCCTCCACTCGCTGCTCTTGCGAGGCGACCTGCTGCATCTTGCGGGCATGGCGCGTACCGATGTCGATGGCCTTGATGGAATCTCCTTCGTCCTGGATGACCACCATCTCCACCATTTTCCCCGTTGGAGCAATACCATCGAATAATTCTCGCGGTGTGAACCGCTCGCATCCCAGGCCCACCACGACTACCCCCGCGAAGTTCGGATTGCGGCCGATTCCGATCAGGGTTTTGGCGGTGATTTCAAGGTCTTCGCCCACTTGGCTGCATCCGACCGGATGGCTGAAGTGAACTGTGCCCGGAACGCTTTCCGAGATGCGTTGCGCCACCTTGGCCGAGCAGAAAACCGAGGGAATGATGGCGATCAGGTTGCGCACTCCGACACTGCCGTTTTCCCTTTTGAAGCCGAGAAATTTATCGCCCATCTCTTACATTCCCCTCTCGCAATACATGTTATGGATGTGGATCCATGCGCCCTTCTTGATTGCGACCTTCATCTTGCCAATCTCTTCGCCGTATTTGTAGACCGGCGCATTCGGCGCCAGGTCGGCGAGCGCGAACTTGTGGCCGAAGGGAATTTTCTCGATGACGATTGCTTCGTACTTTTTGCCCCCGTCCTCGGACACCGTGCAAGCGTCGCCGGCGGCCAGATCGGTCAAGGCGATTGCCACGTTATCCTTCTGATCGAGTACGAGTGCGGTTTTTCCCGCTGTCAGGTCGCTGAGTTCTTTCACGTTTTCACATCCCCGCTCTTGAAATTAAACCAGTTTCACGCGACAAAAGTTATTACATTCTGGCAGGGCCTCGCCGGTTTGTCTTGCTTAATGCTCAAGAAAAAATTTCCGTCTGCGGAATAAATATCCCTCCTATCGGTTAGCACCAGTGAAAGGCAAACGAAGTATCGAAACCGATCGAGGCTTCGTTCAATGTGGAGGGAATATGAAAATGAGGACCAACATTCTGCTTGCAACCGCTGTGCTCGCCGGCTCCATACTTGCCAGCGCGCAGACGACAACCCAAGGCTCTGAGGATGCTATTCGTCCGGACAGCATGGCCGCACCTGCGGCTAACGGTGGAAGCGCATACGAGCCATTCAACACCGGCACCGCTCAGCCAAACGACAACAACACATTCCGCGACAAGAGCAATGCTGACACGAGCAGCCAAGACGACAACAAGCAAATGGCGCCCGCCGATTCCCAAAAGAACCCGTACTGGGAGCCCAAGGATTGGAATTACATCAACAACGACAATGTAGGCGGTTAGCGGCCACGGAAGCGGAGGGAGGCTGGATCGGGTGGAGGCGAACAGAGAATTCGTCACGCCCGGTCCACGCTACATTCACTGTCCTCACCGCTATGCGCTCGGCGGTTCTTCGTGCACCAGCAGATACTTATCTTTTTGCAGGTAGCTCTTACGCCGGAACCAGTCTTCCATGCGCTCCTTCAGCAGAGGCAACGGTACGCGCGTGCCGGCTTCCATCAAGCCATCGGCGAGCGGCAGGGTATCGTCAAACACCGGATCGTTGGTAAAGCTGCGCATGGCAAAGCTATCCAGCCATTTCAAGGGAGCAGGCCGGCGCGCATCGCCTTCCTCGTACTCCACGCGAATTCTGCGAGAGAACATGGTTAGAGTCTTCCTTTACCTTGGTGGCCTGCTAGGCAGCCTTCTCGCCTCTTGCCTCTTGCAGGCGCTCTTCCAGCGCGTCCACTTCCTGCCACAGCGCAGGCGGCAGGTGCTTGCCAAACTTTTGGAAGTACTCGCGGATGAGCGGCACCTCGCGAAGCCAGCCGTCGATGTCCACGTTCAGCAACTGCTTGATGCGATGGGCCGATATGTCGAGGCCGCTCATATCCAAAGCGTCTGGGCCAGGCATAAGCCCGATGGCAGTCTCCGCCGCCTCTCCCGTACCCTCCATGCGCTCGAAAATCCACTTCATCACGCGGCAATTTTCGCCGAAACCCGGCCACAGGAATTTGCCGTGCTCATCTTGACGGAACCAGTTCACGTAAAAGATCTTTGGCAACCGGGCCCCGGCCGTGGTTCCCATCTTGAGCCAGTGGCCGAAGTAGTCGCCCATGTTGTAGCCGCAGAAAGGCAGCATGGCCATCGGATCGCGCCGCAGTTGCCCGACGGCTCCGGCGGAGGCCGCAGTAGTTTCGCTACTCACAGTCGCACCCATGAAGGTTCCGTGCTGCCAATCGAAGGCCTCGCAAACCAGTGGCACTACGCTGGCGCGCCTTCCGCCGAACAGAATCGCATCGATGGGTACGCCTTTGGGGTCGTCCCATTCGGGGGCAATCACCGGGCACTGTCGCGCCGGAGTTGTAAACCGCGCGTTCGGGTGCGCAGCCTTGCGGCCGGAGCGAGGGGTCCACGGACGACGTAGCCAGTCGATAAGGAATTCGGGCTGCTCCGCGGTCATGCCCTCCCACCAGATGTCTCCCTCCGGCGTGATCGCGCAATTGGTGAAGACTGAGTTCCGGTTGATGGTTTCCATACCATTGGCGTTGGTGTGGGCACTGGTACCCGGCGCTACGCCGAAGAAACCTGTTTCGGGATTGATGGCATACAGCCGTCCATCAGGTCCGAACTTCATCCAGCAGATGTCATCGCCCAGCGCCTCGACCTTCCAGCCCGGAATCGTAGGAATCAGCATCGACAGGTTCGTCTTGCCGCAGGCGGAAGGGAACGCACCGGCAATGTACTTCACGACTCCTTGCGGATTCGTGAGTTTCATAATCAGCATGTGCTCGGCCATCCAGCCTTCATCGCGCGCCTGCACGGAAGCGATGCGCAGAGCGTGGCACTTTTTGCCCAGCAGGGCATTGCCACCGTAGCCGGAGCCGAAAGACCAAGCCTCGCGCGTCTCCGGAAAATGGCATATCCACTTCTCGCGCGGGTTGCTGGGCCAAGCCGTATCCGCGGCGTTCGCCTCGAGTGGGGCTCCCACCGAATGCAGCCCCTTCACGAATTCGCCTTCACTCCCGAGAGCTGCAAGCACCCGGCTGCCCACTCGCGCCATGATGTGCATGTTGACGACAACGTATGGAGAATCGCTCAGCTCAACTCCAAATCCAGCCATGGGCGAATCGATCGGCCCCATGCAGTAGGGGATTACGAACAGCGTCCGTCCTGCCATTGAGCCTTCGAACAGCTTCATCAGGATCGATTTCATCTCGACCGGATCTTTCCAATTATTCGTCGGCCCGGCGTCATCTTTTGCGTGGCAACAGATGAACGTGCGATCCTCAACCCGGGCCACGTCAGCCGGGGTCGAACGCACGTAGATGCTGTTGGGGCGCTTGTTCGGATCGAGCGGAATCGCAACTCCGGCATTGATCATCAGCCGCACCATCTCCTGGTACTCCGCATCGGAGCCATCGCACCAGTAGACGCGCTCGGGTTTGCAGAGGCGCGTCGATTCCTCCACCCACTGCAAAAGCTTTTGGTTGTTCACTGTGCCGCCGGTTGCCTCGACGGTTTCGATAAAGCTAGCCATAGAGCGTCTCCTCTGGGCGCACCAGGAAAATGAAGCGCGAAAATTTCTGAATTCAGCACCGCAACCGCTTCCCCCACGAAAGCGGTTGTCAGGTTCGGAATCCGTTTCTAAAGCTCTGTATGCCGTGATTACAAGATTCCGGGATGGCATAGCCCAGCGGCGAAACTGGCCCAACGGCATTTACCGGAGGCTAGTACTCTTTTCGTATTCGCTTTCGAGCGCCGCCAGGTACTCCAATGTTTCCTTAACGGTCAGCATATACATCTCCCGACCGCTCTCCTCGCCGTTTTCGATGATCGCTTTCAGATAAAATCCGGCAATCTGAACGGCCATAGGATCGGTGATGACCTTCCCGGTGCGCCGGTTGTATTCGCCCCAAGCCGGATGCGGCAGTGCAATCCAAACCGTCCGTCCATTGACCAGGAACTTCACGTCAACGGCATCGGCATGGCGCGTGGCTATAGCGACAACCACGGCTTGAAAGACGCATCGCACTGGCTCACCCGTCCAGTGTTCCTTGACTTGGAAATCGCTGTACATTGTCAAAAACTATAGTCCGGCGGCAGCAACACGGCAACCTGCTCTCAGGCGTTAGATGCGGGCCGGCCGCAAAGAAGCAAAAGGTCGATTGCAAAGTAGCAAAAAAATTGATAGCCAGAGGCCGAAGCTGGCGCGGACTCCATGCCGCCCGCCTGCAACCTTTTTTCGCAGCCTGCTAGAATCCGAGCGGTGGCCCGAAAACCCACATCTCACGCCGGCCCGACCGCGCCAGTTGCGAAGTCCCCTCCCGGGCCGAAGCCGGTCGAGGTGCTCACGGTCGCGAGCTTCGCTCGACATTCGTCTTGGCTGGCACATGGCTTGAGTACCCGGCAAGGCGGAGTCAGCTCCGCCTATGGAGTCCGGGCGCTGAACCTGGGACTCACCCGCGAAGACACGCCAGAGAACATCGCACGCAATCGCGAACGGTTCATCGGCAAACTGGGCGCCATCGACGCCGAAGGCCGCCCTTGGCCGGTTGTCACTGTTAGCCAGATCCATTCGGCGATCATTCATCGCATAGAAGACCAGAACGCTGCCCATCCACTCCGGGGCGACGGGCTGGTCACCAGCAAGTCCGGAATCCTGCTCGGCATCAAGGTCGCAGACTGCCTGCCTGTGCTCATTGCCGACCCCGAGCAGCGCGCCATTGGCGCCTTCCATGCCGGATGGCGAGGTACCGCGCGGCGGGTCGTCGAGAAGGGGGTTGGCGAAATGCGCAAACACTTCGGCAGCGATCCCGCGAAGTTGCTTGCCGCCATTGGTCCGGGTATCGGTAGCTGTTGCTATGAAATTGGCGAGGAGGTCGAGCGCGAGTTCGAGTCGCAGTTCACCTACTGGCAGGAGCTGTTTGAAGATGTGGTCGACTCACGGTCGCTGCATGCGCGCTATCCGCTGTTGTTCCTTAACCAGCGCGCTCCGGGACACGGCGATCCGGCTCTTTCCCGTCACCTCAACCTGGTGAAAGCCAATCTGCTGCAACTGCGCGACGCCGGCGTGCCGGAGGAGAACATCTCGAATTTGGGCCTCTGCACCTCCTGCCACACTGATCTGTTTTTCTCCTATCGCAAAGAGCAGGTTACGGGGCGAATGATGGCCGTGGTGGGAATCAGGCCGTAGCCTTGCCTTCACCCGGCTTAATCGCTCAGTTCGCCAACGCTAAAACCAAAGTGGGAACTGCTTGCTTCGGCAGACGAGTGAGAAAACGATTTATCAAACAATTACACCGCAAAGACGAAGCCGCAACGGAATAGTTTCCGAATTGCCGACCGTCCGGACACAATCTACTCGGAATTAACTTCAACGCGACGCAAGACAACTCCTGGCCAACTTCGAAGCTCAAAAGGCAGGATCACTTCTCTTGAGTAAATCAAGGAGGCGCAATGTCAAACCATTTCACTGGACTCAGTCTCGGCCCGCCGATGGGCGATCAACGACTCGACCTCTGTGACCTGTACGCATTTCAGTCGCCCTCTGACAAGGGCAGAACCGTAATCGTCCTCAACGCAAATCCCAATGCGGACGCACTTCATCCCGATGCGATTTATCGCCTCAACATCGATAACGACGGCGATTACCTGACGGACATCGCGTTCAGCTATGTGTTCTCGAAGCCGGAAAACGGCAGGCAGACCGTTAACGTATTTATGGCGAAGGGGTCGGAGTCGCGCTCGTCCGAAGCGGTAGGGACGAAGATAATCACCGACACAGATGTGTCCTTCGGCGCCAAGCCGAATATCATCAGGTCGGGCCCTTACACTTTTTTCGCTGGCAGCCGCAGCGACGCGTTCTTTTTCGATTTCGACGGAATCAAGAATCTGTTCGATACGAGGGGCAAACGGAACTTCACCGAACCTCATCTTGGCGGCAAGTCTCCATGGACTGGCGTGGATTCGAATGTGGAAGCGAACGTGTTTTCGACTGTGATCGAGTTGCCGACCAGTGAGCTCGATCCCAAGCCCGTGATCCACATCTGGGGGCGGTGCAGTGTAAGACGCGATGGCAAGCTAGTTCACGTCGATCGCGCGGGCCATCCGAGCGTTAGCAGCTTCTTCAACACCGATGACACCAAGGAGGAATACAACGCCAGCGAACCCGTCAACGACCGCAAGCGATGGCTCGACCAGTTCGTGCATCTGATGGGGCACACCGGCAATTACACGCGCGAGGAAGCGATTGCCGCGATCGATAGGGAGGGCACACTTCCCGACGTGCTGAGTTTCGATCCGTCAAAGCCCGCAAAGTATCCCAACGGCCGGGGCTTTGCGGAAGACGTGATCAATTACCGCCTCGCCTTCCTGACGAAAAATGAGTGTCCGCCCACAGGCCTCAAGTCGCACACCGACATTCTGAAGGAGTTCCCGTACATAGGCACGCCGCATTCGAAACGTGGCCAGGCGACCGGGGATGACAAGGCAGCTTAAGTTGAATCGTTTTGCTGCTGGCCGGGTGTGCACGGCCAACCCGGAACGGCCCTGCGGCGCGCTGACCCGCCCCGCAAGCAAAAAGGCACGGCTGAGCCGTGCCTCTAGCTTCACGAAACCGG
Organism: uncultured Acidobacteriota bacterium; assembly: GCA_963832365.1. Classification (GTDB taxonomy): domain Bacteria; phylum Acidobacteriota; class Terriglobia; order Terriglobales; family Acidobacteriaceae; genus CAWBRT01. The sequence goes on from CAWHUL010000023.1 coordinate 190,610, forward strand.
CTTAATTCGTTCCGTTTACAGTGCGCAGCTTGCCCCGCATGAAGTGATAGGGAGGCCAGGGGCCGCTGATCGTAATCTCGCAGTTCTTCAACTGCCGCGTCGCCGTGTTGTAGCGGTTCTGATACTTCTGCAGGGAAGTCGCTTCGATCAAGTGCGCAATGTCGATGACCAGTCCGGCGTCGACGCGCTTGCAACTGGTCTCGTGCTCCAGCGGAGCAAGCAACTTGTTCACCTGGACGGAAACCGCGCGCGCCTTGGTCTGTCGTTCGCGATCGCGGGTGGCGATTACATGCAGCCGTTCGAGGTATTGTCCGCCAGTCCGCACCGGAACCGTTTGCAGAACCACTTCTGGAACGGTACCGTCCTCTCTCATCATCACCTTGATGTGCATCTCTGCCTTGCCACGCAGCCGCTCAAGGCTCTCATGAAATGTCTTGCGGTTGGCCCGTACGGCGTGCCGCAGCGCTTCGTCGGTTTCAAAAACGGTCCCGAAGCGGAAAGGCAGCACGGTTGCCTGCCGGAAGCACTCGCTTACCACCCGTGCGTGCTCCACGACAGCCTGCTGATTCAACGAAAGGTTGCGATCATAGGCGCTTACCAGAACCACGAACTCGCCGGTAGGGAACCCCATGACAGGCGATGCGTTGACACCACGCAGTTGCTCAAACTGAAAGGGACGTCGAACCCGACTTTGTTGCACCGAGCTCTGCTCGGTAATGCAGTACGCGTACCACGTCATTTCTATGTCTCCAGAGAACCCGGGCGAGTGGAGATAGCGCCGCGGAAGGGGGAAAATGCCTTAAATCCGAACGAAACAAAATATCCCGGAATAATAGAGTGGGACGGGAGACGGCTCCTGAATGATCAAGGACGATCATGTCGATGGCATACCCATAAATATCCTACTTCTTCTTGCGTAGCTAATAGCAACTTAGTTCCACCGAAGAGGCCTCCAGACGAGGCGAAAGCTCGGTCGAGGCGCTTGGCCCCTAAGCTTGAGCTTGAATATCTACATCAATCACTCATGGTTTCGACGTCAACGATCGCCCTGAAGGTTACCCTCCCGGCGGCTGATGCATTCCTTCATGGACATGTGCTGTTCGCGAAGTTGATTGTGCAGTTGGCCAGTGGCAAGAATTCACCTTTGAGCGCCCTTTGTCGGCAAATCGGTCAGAGTTGAACATACGGAACGCACCTACTCGCATCTAAAATCTTCTAAGCGTCCTGAACATCGCAGCCTGGCTGCCGCGAGTACTCATGACTTCCGACCCCAAAACCGCGAACCCCTTTTCACCCGAACAGTTCGTGGTCCAGGTGTTCTCGGAGTTCAGTCGCGAGACGGTGCAGCGCCGCTGGCCTGCCATCAACGTCATCGTACGAATGAGCATGCTGGCTGGCCTCGAATTGCAATTGGAACCCGCTTTGAATCTCGTCTGTGACATGGCTAGCGAGATCATTCCATATGATCGCGGCCTGGTTTTTTTCTGGGACGAAGAGCAACAGCAGATGCACTTGCGGGTTACGCGCAATCTGGACGCTCCCGACGAGGAAACCGTAGCCCGCGGCAACCTGCTCAACCTCTGGACCGCGAAGTTCCAGCGGCCCATGATTGTTCCGCGAGGAGCGCACGAACCGGTCGATCTACTGCTCGACGCGGTTGGCGCCGAATTGGTTATGACCCTGCCGCTGTTTGTGCGCACGCGGGTTATGGGGTCGCTGCAACTGTTCGGATCGAGCCGCAGCAGCTTTAGCGAGGAAGACGCACAATTGCTGTGGATTTTATCGCTGGTGGTGGAGAACCTCTTGACGCGCGATTTCGCCAATGAGGCGCTGATCAAGTTTGCCTTCACCGATTTCTTGACCGGCATGAAAACGCGCGGCTACTTCGAAACTCAGCTCGAGCGCGAAATCAAGCGCGCCGAGCGCAGCAAGGGCCCGCTGGCGCTGGTCATGATCGATATCGATCATTTCAAGATCCTCAACGATACTCATGGTCACCACGTCGGCGACGTACTTCTCCGGGACATCTCGACGGTCCTGATGAAGGACATGCGCCAGATCGATACCGTCGCGCGTTATGGCGGCGAAGAATTCGTGCTCATTCTTCCGGAGACGAACAATGTGGGCGCGTATCGAGTGGCGCAGCGCCTGCGAAAGGCGGTTGAATCGGCGCGCTTCTTCGCCGGTTCGCCCTCCGACGTTGTGAAGCTGACCGTCAGCATGGGAATCGCAGTGTTTCCGCAGGATGCGCAATTCAAGCGCGACCTGATTGAAGCCGCCGATGCCGCCCTCTATGAAGCCAAGCGCAACGGCCGCAACCGCGTCGTGCTTTGCTCGGAGTTGGACCGGAAAAAAGAGGTCTCGTGACCTGTCTATTTTCTGCCGGTTTTCTTTTTTGCGATTGCGGGAACGGAGCGTCTTTCGTCGGCCTTGCGTTTTAACCCCTTGCTGCCTGAGGCTTTCACGGTCGGTTTTGGTGCGGGTTTCTTCGTGGCAGACTTCTGAGTACCGTCGGAGCGCGACTTGACTCCGGCTTTCGCGTTTTCCGGGACTGCTGGCGGTGGCGCGGCAGGTTGGGCGGGCGGTGGCGCTGCGACGCGTTCAACCGGTGGGCGAGGTTGCGCGGAGGAGGCGCTTGGCGCGCGAACTCCCAACTGGCGCAGCACAGCGCCGCGCATCTGCTCGACTGGAGCAGGCTTTCCGGTCCAAATCTCAAACTGGCGTGCCCCTTGGTAGACAAACATCTCCACGCCGCTAATGGTTGGGATGCCCTGCGCCCGAGCCATCTGGAGCAGCCTCGTTTCGGCTGGATTGTAGACCAGATCAAAGACGCAACGTGCCGACTTCAGCTCCTTTTCGCTGAGTGGCGATTCCGCCGAGCCTCCCATTCCAACCGGAGTCGTATTAATCGCCACGGCGAACTGCATCTTCGGCAGGTCGCTGCGCTTCACGGTGTTGACTTCGAACTGCCTGGCAAGCTTCTGTGCGTTGGCCGGTGTGCGATTCACGATGTAAACGTTCGCGCCCCGTTGTTTGAGTGCGTAGACCGCTGAGCGTGCCGCGCCTCCCGCGCCAATCACCAGCGCATCGGCGCCGGACAGGGTTAGCTGGGTCTCCAGCGGAGCGAGAATACCCTGAATATCCGTGTTGAATCCAATCAGCTGTCCGTCCTGGCTGCGCACAACCGTGTTGCAGGAGCCGGTTGCCGCCGTAAGCTGTTCTGACCGGTCGAGGAACGGCAGGATCTGTTCCTTGAATGGCATGGTGACGCTAAGCCCGTGAATAGGAATCTCGCGCACGCAGGCCAGCAGATCGTCCAGCGACTCGACCAGCAGAGGCAAGTAAACGGCATTGACGTTTTCCCGCCGCATGGCGGTATTGATCAGCGCCGGCGACAGCGAATGTCGCACCGGATTGGCGGCTACTCCGTAGATCCGCGTAGCGGCGTCAAGCTGATTGACGCGATACGTTTCCTGCATTTCACGGGCGGTAATCTGCCCATCGGCGGTGGGTTCCCCCTGGTTTGGGGCAGTGAAGGTAAAGGCAGCCCCGGCGCGAACACTCAGCACGCGGCTGATCGCTCCCTGTTCGCCCATGCAGATTCCCAACATGGCATGGTCGTCTGCATGCTTCTGCACGAACTTCAACATCTCCACGTTGTCGTGCAGCGATGTTGCCGTGGTGATCACCTTATAAAACTCGGGTGAGAATGCCGCCAGGCGGGCAAAAACTTTTTCCAGACCTTTCGTTTGCTTAAAGTCATGGAACGAAAGAAGCAGCGAAGCTTTTGAGCGCAGCCGCTCAAGATCGGCTTTCTTCAAAGCCTCTGCGCTTTCGATTTCAAGGTCGAGTATCTGGCAGCCGGCTGCGGCTGCTTTGATCAGAACGTCGATTTCAGCGCTCACCGGACCGCGAAACTTTCCTCCGTGTGCGGCACGGCGGCAGGTCGCGATTCCGATTGCATCCGGCCGGTATTCAAAGAAACGCTTAAGGCCCGGAATGGCGCTGATCGGATTCTTCAGGTAATCGAGCCTGAACTCCAGGAAGGTGTTCTCGCGAACTTGCAGATCAGCCTGGTAGAAAAGATCACTCGGTTCGCTGGCGCTCAGACAGACGCAGACCTTGGGCAAACGGAGCCGCAACATCCGGCCAGCTAACAGGTTTGGCGATACACTCATTCCGGGGGAATGGTACAGATGCACCGCGCCAGTTGCAACCGCAATCAAGGTCTTCAGCGTGAATTCGTAACCGCGTACCAGTGCGGTCAATACGATGACCAATCGTTACTTGAAGAGGCGTCACTCCTCTGCTAGCGTTTCGGCTGGCTAGGTCTGCCCGCCTGTCCGGTTCTCCGGAGCAGGAATTGCACACTTTTGTGCCATTTGACGGGTCAGTCCGCAGGCTCCCAGGTCAAGCGCGGCGACGTGCCTGCCTGTGGCGGAGGTGATTATGAAATGGCGGGCACTCTTGCTGGTGCTTTGTTGGGTGAGTGCGGGCGCGGCACAACAGAACTTGCCGGTCTCGCAGTCTGTCGGTAGTTCGAAAGCAGTGTCGGTTCTGGGCTTTAGATATAAAACCAGCTACAAGGATGTCTATTGCGCCGGGTTTATTAGCCGTGAGCACTTCGCTAGTGGCCGAGCAGTCCAGGGCGGCAGTCGCTCGCCCGAGGAGGACCACTTTACCGCGAGGGACACGATCTTTCTTGCCGGTTCCGCCTACGAGGTAGGAAACCGCTACGCCATCATCCGCGACGTCCGCGATCCGAATCGCTATGAGTATTTTAAGGGGCAGAATAAGCAACTTAATCGCCTCGGACATCTCTATGCCGAGTTGGGCCAGTTGAGAATAGACGGCATTGAGAATGGCTATGCGCTTGCCACCATAGAGACGAGTTGTCAGCCAATTGTCGCCGGTGACATGGTGATTCCGTTCCGCGATAAAGGCAGTTTCACCGCGGAGCCCCGGACTACACCTTTTCAGGTCTTTGGCGTTGCTCTGCCTCGGCGGCATGGCACGATCATAATGTCCGCCGAATTCGACAATAATTTTGGGCTGCACAAGATCGTCTACATCAACCTTGGCTCCAACGCTGGAGTGAAGCCGGGAGACTATCTGCGGATCAGCAGAACCTATGATGTCGCCAAGATGCCAGAAATAAACAGGCTCACGCTGGACGCTCCCGGCTATGATGACACGCAACGCCATCATTTAATCGTCTCGCAAAGGACGATGAAGAACTGGCCCGTGAAAGGCTTGGGAGAGATGATGGTGATCTCGGTGACTCCGGAGACAGCAACATGTCTCGTCACCATGGCTCTGGAAAACCTACAGGTTGGGGACTTGGTTGCACAGGAGAGTGAGCGTTAGACCGGACGCGGGCGCTGAATGTGTGCTGCCGCAGGCTAGTGGATGGCGAGTGACTCGCTGGGCTGACTCTCGCCAAACACCTCAGCCGTAAAGGCTTCCAGTTGCGCGCCCTGCTTCCATGCATCCGGCGGCAAGCTGGCTTTGCGGCAGGTCTCCGAGAGGAATTTCTCCCGCCCCCAGCCCCACTCCAGCGGGACCTGGGGCAGCAGCAGCCCACGCGCGTGTCCAAAGGTCACAATCAGTCCGTGGCGGCCAACCTCAACATCCTCCGGCTTGATTGGAGCCAGCGGCGAGAGCACGCTGATTTCGATCTGTAGCTCGGGAAGCTCATCAACCCTAACCGGTGCAAAGCGCGGATCGCGAAACGCGGCTGCGGCCGCAGTCTCGGCAATCGTATGGTAAAGCGGATGCAGAGGTATGACATAACCGATGCAGCCGCGCAACGCTCCGCATCGGTGCAGGGTGGTGAATGCCCCACGCAGCTCGGCGAGGTGCGCGGACGGAGGAGAAGTGTCCAGGTGCTCTTTGCGCAATTCGGCGGCAATCGTCCGGTGCGCCAGGCGCAACAGCAGCTTTCGCTCTTCGTCGGAGTATTCGTTCATCGACCAGTTCTCAGGCCAGGCCAGACGGAAACTCGAAGCTACGTTGCCGGGACATCGTCCTTCTTGCGGCGATTCAGGACAAAAACGCGGCGGCGCTGCCGTTTTTGAGTCGCCGTTTTGTCGATCTTGGCCCAAAATGCAACAAAATAGTCCGCTGCCGACACCAGTGAGAGTGCAACCATGAACCAGGTTGCCGTGCGTGCAATCACCTCAACCGGCAGTATCCATGGCCCGATTACCCAGTAAGTCCAGCGATGGGCAAGGATAACAGCCACCACCGAGACGATCTGCACGAACATCTTGAACTTGCCCAGATCGCTTGCCTGGATTGTGAACCCTTCCTGCGCGGCGATGGCTCGCAAACCGCTCACCAGGAACTCTCTGCCGATGACCACCACCGCCATCCAGGCGGGAACGAGCCGGGGCGTGAACTGCACGAGTGAGATAAATGCCGCGGCAATCAGCAGCTTGTCCGCCAGGGGATCGAGCAGCATTCCCAGGGTAGTGACCTGCTTCCGCCTTCTCGCCAGGTACCCGTCCAAGCCATCCGTGATAGAAGCCAGGATAAATATGGTGGAGGCGGCAATCTCCTTCTCCCCGTGTGTCCCGCGGAAGAAATTGCTCGCCAGCACCCATATCAAAAAAGGCACGCAAGCAATACGGGTGATCGTGATGTAGTTCGGAAGATTCACGGTTGTGACCGGCGAAGAGGCACAATACACCCTCCCCTCCACCAAGTCACGATTATGCGCTCTCCGGTAGACGAAAGCAACGACACCAAGGCGTATGCAGGCGGCCTGTTGGCGACCGCGATTCACCACTCAGAGGCCGTATTCAGGCGTAAATGCCGCGTCGCTTGATGACGTAAGCGACTCGATCGATCGCCAGCATGTAACTGGCAGTGCGGTTGTCGACCGCATGTTTTTCCGCGTAGTGAACCACGTCATTGAACGAGTCAACCATAATCTGATCGAGTCGTTCGTTCACCATCGCTTCGGTCCAGAAATAGCCCTGTCGGTCCTGCACCCATTCGAAGTAGGAGGTGGTAACGCCACCGGCGTTGGCGAGAATGTCGGGGACGATGAACACTCCCTTCTCTCCCAGAATCTTATCGGCGATGGTGGTGGTCGGCCCGTTGGCTCCCTCCACCAGTACCTTTGCCTTCACCCGGTCGGCGTTCTCGCTGGTGATCACGTTTTCAGTCGCCGCAGGTATCAAAACCTCGCAATCGGTGACCAGCAGTTCCGCGGAGTCGTACTTCTCGGCGCCGGGGAATCCGTGAATCGTGCGGTTCTTCTGGTGATACTCCCAGAGAGCGTCGAGATCGATGCCGTGCTTGTTGTAAATCCCGCCATCCCATTCGGCGATGCCAACGATGGTGTATCCGTTTTGGAACATCAAGTGAGCAGCATTGGAACCCACGTTGCCAAAGCCCTGGACGATCACTCGAGTGGAGTCGCGATCCATGCCGAGTTTCTTCAGCGCCTGGTCGGTCACCACCATCACCCCGCGGCCGGTAGCCTCGCGACGTCCGCGCGATCCGCCGATGTCGATCGGTTTGCCGGTAACGCAGGCCGTCACGGTTTGCCGCATGTGCATGGAATAGGTATCCATCATCCACGCCATGGTCTGTTCGTTGGTGTTCACATCGGGTGCGGGAACATCTTTCTCGGGTCCAAGGAATTCGATCAGCTCTGAAGTGTAGCGCCGGGTCAAACGTTCCAATTCGTTCTGCGACATCTTCTTCGGGTCGCAGATGATGCCGCCCTTGGCGCCGCCGAAGGGAATGTTCACCACCGCGCACTTCCAGGTCATCCATGCGGCGAGGGCGCGTACCTCATCGAGATTGACTTCGGGCGAATAGCGAAGACCGCCCTTGGCGGGACCGCGGGCCGTCGAGTGCTGGACGCGATAGCCGGTAAAAAGCTCCATGCGTCCATCGTCCATCTGCACCGGAATGTGAACAATGATCTCGCGGTTGGGCTGACTCAGGATCTTCCAGAGACCTTTGTCGAGATTGAGTTTGGTGGCAGCGTATTCAAAGCGTGCCGCCTGTGCTTCCCAGGGATTTCTTTCCTGCATTTCCTGTTCAAGTGCCGTAGTCATGAAAATCTCCGAAGTCGTGTGACTGCTTCTGTCTATCCAGTGGCTGTGAGCCCGAGTCGAGTTGCAGGCGAAAGACCGCAACGCAGTTCTTTCCAGGGACTGACAAAGTATATGCGGCGGCTGAGGGGGATGACAACGGGGACACCGCGCTCAGAGGTGCAACACCAAACTCTCGCTGGCTGCCGTCACGTGCGGAAAGTGCTGTTGCGCTTGTTTGACAATTTCGTCAATGCAGTCGTCACAGTGATCCGGATCATGGTGGAAAAGCACGAGATGCTTGACTTCGCTCTCACGGGCGATGTTGACGGCTTCGCGCCAATGGCTGTGTCCCCAGCCGCGTCTCCGCGACTCATATTCCTCGGGCAGGTACTGCGCGTCGTAGATCAGCGTGTTGGCGCCTTGGGCGAGTTTGCGTACCGCTTGATCGAAGACCGGATCGCCAGGTTCGTTATCCGTGGCATAGACGAGGACGGAGTCACCGCTGGTAATGCGAAAGCCGAGGCATCCCTGCGGGTGGTTCAGCCACATGGAATCGATCATGCAATTGTCAAACGCGATGCGTCCTTCGCCGATGTCGTAAAAGTTGCGGTGAGCCGCCATTTCGGTCATGTTCACCGGAAAGTAAGGATCGGCCATCTGGTTTTCGATGGTAGCCCCGAGGCCGCCGCCGCGGTTGCTGGAGTGGAAGAAGAAGAAGCTATCGGGATTCTCATACAGTGGAGCAAAAAACGGTATGCCCTGAATGTGATCCCAGTGAAAGTGCGAAAGAAAGATGTGGGCATACAGCGGAGCATTCGCGAATTCCCGCAGCAGGCTCTTGCCGAGAATGCGGAACCCCGTGCCACAGTCAAAAATATAGATCTGGCCGTCCACCCGGATTTCGACGCAAGACGTGTTACCGCCATAGCGCAGGTTCTCGATCTGCGGAGTGGGAGTCGACCCTCTAACGCCCCAGAACTTGACCTCCATGGCCTCTCTTTCCGTGTTTCCCGTCGTCCTCGTATCATGCGGCGAGCGGCGGAAACCGCCCCGCAATCCGGAGAGCGATTCGTCGCCCGTGCCCGGCGCGCAAGCGGGCAACCGTGCACTCGCGGGGACGCTAGGAAATTGCCGTCAGTATAAGCCGATTTCCCCGGCAAAGGTCAACGAACTTACGTTAGCACCGTTTCGAGGTTGATTCCTCCAAGGGAGTTGCAGGAAACTGTCGCCGGCGAGCTTTGGATGGTAGGATCAAGGCTTCCGCGAGAGAACGGTATCAACTCCGCCTTGCGCGAGGCTTTTCATGCATATCACGGTCGAGAACGTTATCGATTCCGGCGACAACTCCATCTATGACGTGCGCTCGAAAGCGCCCGGACCTAGCGGCACTCTGCCCCTCACCTCCGAGATGCTGCTTTCGCGGCCCTCCGGCGACCTGTTTGGCTGGGCCATGAATGTTGGCATGGGCTGGGCTCCTGAGGAGATGGGCGGGAAAGAGGTCCTGATCCTGAGCACGCACGGCGGCGTGCGCAATCCCGACGGATCGGCCGTGGCGCTCGGCTATCACACTGGCCATTGGGAAGTGGGTTTGCTCGTCCAGGCAGCCGCCCACGAGTTGAAAGCGCTGAAGGCGGTGCCGTTCGCGGGGGCCTGCACCGATCCCTGCGACGGGCGCACCAACGGCACGACGGGGATGTTCGACAGCCTTGCCTATCGTAACGACGCCGCGACGGTGTTCCGGCGGCTCATACGATCGCTGCCCACGCGCAGTGGCGTGATTGGCGTGGCCACCTGTGACAAAGGCCTGCCCGCGATGATGATGGCATTGGCCGCCATGCACGATCTGCCTTGCGTGCTGGTGCCGGGCGGAGTGACCTTGCAGGCGGAGAACGCCGAAGATGCCGGGCGAGTGCAGTCCGTGGGCGCGCGTTTTGCGCATCAGCAGATTACGCTCGAATACGCCGCCGAAAACCTGTGTCACACCTGCGCCACTCCAGGCGGCGGATGCCAGTTCCTGGGGACTGCGGCCACCTCGCAAGTGGTCGGCGAGGCTCTTGGGCTGTCGCTTACGCACTCCGCGCTTTCTCCGTCGGGACACCCCATCTGGCTTGATTTGGCGCGGCGCTCGGCACGCGCTGTCCTGGCCCTGGAAGCACGTGGCCTTGCGACCAGGAACATCTTGACGGATGCCTCTATTTGCAACGCCATGGTCGTGCATGCGGCTTTCGGCGGATCGACCAACCTCATCCTTCATTTGCCGGCAATTGCCCATGCGGCCAAACTCAAGCGGCCAACAGTTGAGGACTGGACCAGAGTGAACCGCCAAGTGCCGCGTCTGGTAGACGTGCTGCCGAACGGTCCGAGCATGCACCCCACCGTGCAGGTGTTTCTTGCCGGTGGAGTTCCGGAGGTCATGCTGCACCTCCGTCGTGCCGGCCTGCTTGAGTTGCAGGCGCTCACCGCCAGCGGCGAGACTCTGGGCGAAATGCTCGACTGGTGGGAGCAGTCAGAGCGCCGTCAACGCCTTCGCCAGGTACTGCGCGACCGCGACGGCATCGATCCTGACCACGTAATCATGGACCCGGACAGCGCTACCAAGCGTGGCCTGACTTCCACGGTCACCTTCCCGCTGGGCAATCTAGCGCCCGGAGGTTCGGTCATCAAGAGTACGGCAATCGATCCGAGCGTGGTCGATTCCGATGGCGTCTATCGCAAGACTGGCGCGGCGCGCGTCTTCCGCTCGGAGGCGGACGCCATCGCGGCAATCAAAGACCCTGGGCCAAAGGGAATTAAGTCTGGAGACATTGTCGTGCTGATCTGCCGCGGGCCTATGGGTTCGGGCATGGAGGAGATCTTCCAGGTCACCTCCGCTCTGCGATACCTTGATTTTGGCAAACATGTCGCTCTGCTGACCGACGCGCGCTTCAGCGGTGTTTCCACCGGCGCCTGCATTGGACATGTGACCCCGGAGGCTCTGGCTGGCGGCCCGATCGGGAAAGTGCTCGACGGTGACACGATCGAGATCGTCATCGACCGCGTGAAGTTGGAAGGTTCGGTCAATCTGGTGGGCATTGCTGGGAAGGTGTCTGGGGTGGCGAAAGGCACGAGCATTCTTGCTCAGCGCCCGCTTCGCTCTGATCTCGCTCCCGATCCGCGGTTACCCGATGATTCAAGGCTCTGGGCCGCACTGCAGAACGCCAGCGGCGGAACCTGGGCGGGCTGCGTGTACGATGTCGATCTGATCGTCGCGGCACTAGCCGCCGGAAGCGCCGCCAAGAGAAGCCAGAAGGAATAGTCAGTCAGCCAGCCCCGGCACGGCACGTGCCGGCAACCACGAAGCTGGAGTTTGTGATTCAATGATGGCCGTGAACCCGAAGGCTTGCTTTCCGCTTGTTCTCGCTGTTGCACTGACTCCTGCCGTGCTCCAGGCCCAGGCTCCGGTGGGGGATCTCTTTGCCGGTGAAGCATCGGTCCGCGGTTCGGTAGTGCTGGCGGCCAGTGGAACCAGTGTGTTGGGTGGTTCGCAGGTCAGTGCCGGCCAGAGCGCAGCCGTACTCAAATTGCAGCGCGGCGGCGAACTTCGCATCTGTCCCCGCACCAGCCTCAGCGTGAACACCTCTCCCTCGGGCGGGGAACTCATGATCGGCTTCAATACCGGCTCGCTCGAATTGCATTACACGCTGGCCGGCGGAAGCGACACGGTGATGACGCCCGATTTTCGAATCCAGATGATCGGACCGGGCACCTTCCACCTGGCTCTGGCCGCGGACTCCAATGGCACCACCTGCGTGCGTCCGCTGGAGGGCTCTGGAGCCGGTGTTATCGTCAGCGAAATCCTTGGCGGAGGCAGTTATCAGGTGGCACCCGATTCGGCGGTGACGTTTGCCCATGGAAAGATTGCTGATGCGAAGAAAGGTTCATTCGGCGGTTGCGGATGTCCCGTTCCTCCTGGATCGGCTGTGCCAGCCCAGGCTGTAAGCACCGTCAGCCCCCGCCGCCGCTGTCACCGCCGCCCGAGCAGAAACCCCCGCCGGAAACTCATCTTCAAATGGATACCCCGATGGTGTATGAGGGCGGATCGGCGGCACCCGTGTACAGCGCCTCGCGGTTGTCGATGGCATCGGGCAATCAAGCGGCCCCCGAGACGAAACAGGCGGCAGAGGCACCAGAGTCGAAACCTGTCGTCGCGCCGGAGGCTTTAACGGGTGAGCCGGCCAAATCCCCAATTGTGCCGCCCGCCGCCGAAAAGCACGGGCTCTTTCATCGCATCGGGCGCTTTTTCTCGAAAACTTTTAGAAGCGGGTAACAGTTATGGCTGAAGGTCGTCATTCACGCGGAATGCGTTGGGCTGTCTTCGGATCGGCTGTCTTTCTGTTATTCATGGCGGCGCTGTTTGCAATCGCGTATTACAGCTTCCGGCCATCCTCCAACTACGCCTACACTGTGGCCGGCTCCGGAGGAAAGATTGGCGTTGTCGATCTGGAAGGCGTCATCCTCGACCCGAAGCAGACGGTTGAGGCACTGCACAAGTTCGCCGACGACACGTCGATTCGCGCCATTATCATCCATATCAATTCGCCGGGAGGCGGCGCGGCGGCTTCCGAGGAGATTTACCGCGAAGTCAAACGCATTCGCGATGAGAAGCGCAAGCGCATCGTGGCCTCGATCTCCACGGTTGGCGCCAGCGGCGCTTACTATGTGGCTTCGGCCACCGACAAGATCTACTCGGATGAAGCCTCCATCGTCGGCAGCATTGGAGTGATCGCCGAGTGGTTCAACTACGAAGAGCTGGTGCGCTGGGCCAAACTCCGGGCGATCGTCTTCAAGGCGGGTGAGTTCAAAGACACCGGCTCGCCGCTGCGCGAGATGACAGCGGCGGAAAAGCAGTATTTCCAGGGGCTTATCGACAACATGCACCGGCAGTTCATACACTCTGTCGCGGAAGGCCGGCACATGCCCGAGGACGGCATCCGTTCCATCGCTGATGGCAAGGTATGGACCGGCCAGCAGGCGCTCGGCCTGAAGCTGATCGACCAGATAGGCGACTTCCAGGCGGCGGTGAAGGAGACGGCGGACGCCGTGGGCATTCATGGCAAGCCTTCGCTCGTCCGCTATCGCAAACCGCGAGTGAACCTGCTCGACCTGTTGTTCGGCGATGTTTCCGAGTATCTGCCGGACGGGGCTAAGCTGTTGCAAACGAACGTCGGCTTCTACTATTTGTGGAAATGAGTTGTGGAAATAAGGTTTTTTGCAGCCGCCAAGGGCAAATAATCAAATAATAGTGTTTGTGCCTGAGTTTTAATCTCATTAACAGCACCTTTTCTTGCCAACTCATTGTAGAATTTGAGATTGTTATCCTGCGTAGCAGAATTTCGGGAAGGCAAGGCCTTTGTGCTACTGTCAACGGGATGTTTCCGGTGAGTGAAGCCGCGGAGAAGCGATCCATGACCAAAGCTGACTTAATCGAAGAAGTCTCGCGTCTTGCGGAACTTACGCGCAAGGACAGCGAGGTAATTGTTGAGACCATCTTCGACAGTGTAGTGCGGGCCTTGCGGTCGGGAGACAAGATCGAGATTCGTGGCTTTGGCAGTTTCCGGACGCGCCAGCGCAAGCCCCGTGTCGGTCGCAATCCCAAGACCGGCGACCGGGTCGAGGTTCCGGCCAAGAAGATTCCTTTCTTCAAACCCAGCAAGGAATTGAAAGATATGGTGAACAGCGCGGCACAGCAGAGCACTGCGGCCGCCGTCGCCGTTAAGCCTCAGGGTGAAGGTCAGGCCTGAGCCTTTCCAGCAGGCTGGTGTCGCATTGTCTCAGTTGAATTGGAATCCCATTCTTCTGGCCCAAGTTGTGCAAAAATTCCTTCTCCGCATTCAGGCAAAATTACGAAGCTAGAGCTGTACCAGAGATACTGTGTACTTCGCTGGAAGTGTCATCGTGAGGAGGTTCGCCGTTTTTGCGAACCGATCGGGGTCCCCGACGAGGCTCGGCTCGTTGGGGTGATTGACGTGACGATCCATGCATTCCGCCGTGCGTCACCTGATGGCTGGTAAGAGTGGCCCAACTCGACACGTGCTGGGTGACAACGGCTTCAATAACTTCTCGATCTGCGAGATGATAGGTCGCAACCCGCGCGGAGTATGCGGCGGCAGCGGGGAGAAAAGAAAAAATGCAAACAAACTCTTTTAATCCAGAGCGCGCCTTTCGACTGGACGGCGAGGTTGCTGTCGTGACCGGCGGTGCAAAAGGGATCGGCAGAGCCATTGCAAATTGCTTCGCACGGGTCGGTGCGCGGGTCAGTCATTCTCGATTTCGACCCCGAAGCTTCGGTCGCGGCCGTCGAGTCAATCGCGCAGGCGGGAGGGGCGGCCGAGGCCATCGCGCTGGATGTTTCGAGCGAGAAAGAGGTCGATGAGGCATTCGCGAACGTCTTCGCCAGTCATGGCCGGATCGACGTTCTGGTGAACAGCGCGGGCAAGTCCATCCGCCGGCCCACGGTTGAGCTATCGCTGGAACTGTGGAACGAGGTGATCGAGACGAACCTGAATGGCGTTTTCCTGTGCTGTAAGGCGGCGGCGCGCTACATGCTGAAACAGCGGAGCGGCCGCATCGTGAACATCGCCTCGATCATGGGATTTTCCGGAGGCGGTCTTTATCCCAATATTTCTTATCAGGCGAGCAAGGGGGCGGTAATCAACATGACGCGAGCGCTCGCCGTCGAGTGGGCCCGCTGCGGCATCCGCGTGAATGCCATCGCACCCACATGGGTCCGGACAGATCTCATCAAGCCTCTGTTGGAGCGCCCGGAGCTGATCGCCGAGATCGAGCGCATCACGCCGATGGGACGGATGGCCGAGCCTGAAGAAATCGCCGGTGCCGCACTGTTTCTGGCTACACAGGCATCGGATATGGTTACCGGCCACATCCTTGCCGTCGATGGCGGATATCTGGCGCAGTAGACCAGCTTCGCGTATCGGCTTTGCTCGCCCTACGGCATCCGCGATTTCGGATGCTTCATCGAAGGGAAGTAGAGAAGATACTGCACTGGATCTCACGGCGAAGACGATGGTTAAAGAACATCACTACCAACTCACGGCCACCTGGACGGGAAACTGGCAGCGGCACGTCCGATTACCGCGCCTACTCGCGAGATTACGAGATCGCCGTCCCAGGCGGCAAAAAGCGTGTGCCCATTCCGGGCAGCTCCGATCCCGCCTTTCGCGGCGATGGCTCACGCTACAACCCGGAGGAGTTGCTGGTTGCGGCGCTCTCCGGATGTCACATGTTGTGGGTGCTGCATCTCTGCACCGAAGCGGGCATCGTGGTCACTGCGTATGAAGATTCGCCCGTCGGCACGATGCGCGAAAACCAGGATGGCAGCGGCGAATTCACCGCCGTCGTGTTGCATCCGCGAATGACAATCGTCGACGGCTCCCAAATCGAGCAGGCGCGGTCGCTGCATCAACGGGCGCATCAGATGTGTTTCATCGCTCGCTCGGTCAACTTCCGGGTGAGCCATGAGCCGGAGATCGTGATCGAGTCCGTGGTTTCAGGATGACCGGGATCCGGCGAGAAAACCCGCATTCGAGTACGAATGTGACCGTTCAGCCCATCTCTGCATCAGTTCACCGCAAACGGCTTTTTTGTGACCGGGAGTTGGATTAGCCTTAGACTAAGGGAATTATTGTGCTGAGACGCTACCAGGAATGGATGTACCGGTGGGAGCACCGGCTGACCACGCGCGATACTAATCGCGTGGCACGCCCATTCGACTGGGGTCTGGAGTGGAGCCGGCGCTGGCCGGGAGTCCACGGCGAAGCCGCCGCCGCTCCGGAAGACACGCAGCGCTACTTCTTTGAATTAAATGAAAAACTCGTAGCCAACAGCGATGAGTTTTACAGTTACGACAAGCCGATGGATTTCCACCTCGAGCGGCTGCCGATACGCTTGTACGCCACCGGAAGCCAAGCCAAGCCGGAAGACGAACTGCGCTTCGCCCACAAGACGGGATTGTTCTTGCGCTTCACCTCGCCGGTGGAATCGCTGTATCCGGAAAACAACACGATGAACGCGCGCTGGTTTCCGGCTCGTGGCCGCCGTGCCGTGATCGTGCTGCCGCAATGGAATGCCGACGCCCTCAGCCACAATGCGCTGTGCCGTATTCTTAACATGAGCGGCATCGCGGCCCTGCGAATGTCCATGCCGTATCATGACGTTCGCATGCCGGCGGAGTTGCAGCGCGCCGACTATGCGGTTTCGGCGAACATGGGCCGCACCATCGACGCCGGGCGGCAGGCCGTCTGCGACATTCGCGCCTGCCTCGACTGGCTTGAATCCGAGGGTTATTCCGAATTTGGGATTCTGGGCACCAGCCTGGGATCGTGCTACGCGTTCATTGCCAGTGCGCACGATGCGCGACTCAAGATCAATGCCTTCAACCACGCCTCGACTTATTTTGGAGACGTGGTCTGGACGGGCCAATCGACGCGCCACGTGCGTGAAGGTGTCGAACCGGTGCTCGACCAGCAAGGCCTGCGGCGAGCGCTGCTGGCGGTAAGCCCCATGGCGTACTTCAATAAGTTTGCCCGCTGGCCGAAGAAGTCTCTGATGATCTGGGCCAAGTACGACCTGACGTTCCTTCCCGAATTCTCTCGCCAGGCTGCGGGCGAGTTCGCGCGGCGCCAGCTCAATACCATCGTGCGCTGCCTTCCCTGCGGCCACTACACCCTGGGCGAGACTCCCTACAAATACATGGACGCATGGCATCTGTGCCGCTTTATGTCGCAGGCATTTCGCTAGGCTCCGACCCAAAGCGTCTGGTTGCGGAAGCCGAACCGATGAAAACCAATAAGATGGAAGGTCAGCCCGGCTTCAGCCGCGACTAGACGCAGATTCCACCTAGTCGACGATCTCACCTATGTAATGCGGATATAATGTGTGTTGTGGCGTTGTAGGAGGCGCACCATGCGCATACTTTCGAAACGCTTTCAAAGTGTCAGCGTGGTTACTCTAACCACACTGAGAGAGCACTTGGAAACCATCAGTACTCCCGACTGCAAATTCACAATCGAAAAAGTGCGTGGTGACCGCATAACGGTCCGCAGCGAGAGTTCGATTTCAAGAAAGAAGATTTCCGTAGTTTTGCCTGCATACCCTACAGGTCACGAGCATGATGCGCCTGGTAATCCAAATGTCGTGCTGGACCCGTTGTCATTCGTAAACGCCGAAACGTGCAAGGAAGCGGAAGTGTTTGCCCCGCTGCTCGGCCAAGACGTTCTGGACTACTATCACAAGTTGCACCCGCACACCGACGGCTTCGCGGTATCTCGTTGCTGCTAGGCATTTTCGTTCTAGTAGGGTGAGAAGCTCAGCGTTTTGGTCGCTTTCTCTACCCAGATGTGGGCTTTTTCGGCGCGCTGGTTCACCGTGACCACCACCACCACGCCACTGGCGTCGCGGCCCGGAGGCTTGGCGGCTCCATCGATGTGGAAATTCTGGATAGCGCCATACTCTCCGCCGGGGCCCCAGTCGAGATAGAAGGCGTCAAACGGATAGCGCTCGTACTGTCGCGGATGCTGTTTCCATTCGGGGTCGTTCATCCAGACGCTGTAAGCCTGCTCGTAATTCTTTGCCTGAAGCGCGGCGAAGAAACCATCCACGCGGTGTTCCTCAGGCCAAAATCGCAGGAACCACACCAGCGCGGCCAGGGCGAGAAGGACAACCACGGCGGCAATGATTCGTATGCGCTTGCGGCGCTCGCGCACTGGATCGTAGGGTCGGTATTCGAAGAGGGTTGTCGCCATTGCTTCGGGCTTCCTCGCCAGCCGGCGGCCTGTACCACTATAAACCCGGCATCTGGTACCACTATAAACCCGGCGCCGCCCGGAGCGCCGCCTACGTGCCTCCTACAGCGTGCGCTTGAACAGCGCGGTTGCCAGCAGCAGACACATCAAGCCGAAGACGGTCAAGAAAAGCGCATCAGGAAAAATGGCTGCAAAGCCTGCCTCCTTCAGCAGCACTCCTTTGAATCCATGGACCGCGTAGGTGAACGGATCCACTCGCGCAATGGCTTGGAGCCACGCGGGGAATGCATTGATCGGGTAGATGCTGCCGCTCGGGAAGAACAGCAAGGTATTGAGAATGCCGAACATGGCACGCGGAACCAGAGGGTCTTCCACCCGCACCATCATCAGGAACATCATGGCGTTAAAGGCGATGGAAGTGGAGACGATGAGGACGAGCAGTTGTATCATGCTGCGCGGATCGAAGATGGTGCTCACGCCCGCCAGCAGCGAGCCTATCGTCGTGATCACCACGCCGGATAACACCGCCTTGATCGAGCCCGCGGTGTTCAGTCCAAGGACGAGTTCGAGTTTGGTGATCGGCGTTACCAGGAACCCTTCGTGAACCCCGCGTGCTTTGTCGTCAATGTAGAGCATCCCTCCGCCGATCATCACCGAGACGAACATGGCCAGCGCAATGGAACCGGGCAGCAGGTACTTCATGTATTCGATGTAGGGGTAGAGTTCGACGATCTCCAGCGCGATGTCCTTCGGTATGCGCGACGGCACGGTGGGCGAGTTGAGTGAAGCGGTGAGCTCCTGCATCTTCTGCTCAAGGCTGGAACTCATGAACTGGTCCGAGTTATCCACGACCAACCCGAGCCGTGGATGGTTCTGCTCATAGAACTTGCTGGAGAACTGCGGCGGAATGATAACCGCGCCATCCAGTTTGCCGGTGCGCACGTCTTCCTGCGCCCGCTTGTCGTTGTCGTAGTAAATGGGCTTAAAGGTCCTGACATTGGCGGCAACCGAGTCGAACGCCTCGCGGATGCGCAGCGCCTGGGTGCCGTGATCCTGATCGACCACGCCCATGCGGGCGTCGCGAATCTTGCCGCCAAAGGCGTTGCCGAGCACGATCAACTGCACCAGCGGAAACACCATCGACGCCAGCATCAAGGCCGGCGAGCGAAAGAACTTCCTCAACTCGCGTTCAACAATCGCAAACATCCTGTTCATGGCCGCATCCCCGGCCTTGGGGGCATAACAAACCCGAAGGCCTTTACCTGCTCATCCCGGAGCTGGCGTCCGGTGTAGTGAACAAAGACGTCGTCGAGGGTGGTGTTCTGCACGCTCAGAGACTTCACCGCAACGCCCGCTTCGGTCGCCATGGAAACCAGGTGAGTTGTCGTGTTCGAACCGTTGTCCGAGAGCACGCGATACATGCCGGCACTCTGCGCCTGCACGCTCGTCACGTGCGGCAATTGGTGCAGCCGCTGCTCCCAGTCGTCCGGCGCGCCCATGAACTGCACTTCGATGACATTCGTTCCCGGAACGCTCTCCTTGAGCGCCTGTGGCGAATCAAGCGCCACCAGCTTGCCGTGATCCACAATGGCGATGCGGTCGCACAAGCGGTCGGCCTCGTCCATGTAGTGCGTGGTGATGAGGATGGTGAGCTGCCGCCGGCTCTTGAGGTTGTTCAGCATCTCCCAGACCGCTACCCGCGAAACCGGGTCGAGCCCGGTGGTCGGTTCATCGAGGAAGAAGATTTTCGGACTATGCACCAGCCCGCGCGCAATCTCCGCTCTGCGGCGCATGCCGCCGGAGAGCGTCTTGGTCTGCGCACCGCGCCATTTCGTCAAATCCACGGCTTCCAGCAGCTCATCCACGTTGTGTTTGCGCTGCGCGGCCGGCACGCCGTAGAGCTTGGCGTAGATGTTCATGTTCTCTTCCACCGTCAGATCGATATCGCTGGTCATCGCCTGCGGAATCACTCCCATGGCGCGTCGGGCAGCATCGGGATCGCTCTGCACGTCGAATCCGTTGATGAACGCCTTGCCCGCCGTGATCGGAATCAGCGTGGTCATCATGCGGATGAGCGTGCTCTTGCCCGCGCCATTTGGTCCCAGCAGTCCGAAGATTTCGCCGTCCTTGACGCTGAAAGAGACGCCGTCCACCGCCGTGAAATCGCCATACTTCTTGGTGATGTTCTCCACCACGATGGCGTCGGCGCGCTCGCGATGGCCGGGGTCGTGCCCGGAGCGCTTGAACCACGAAGGCATAGTCACGCGCGTCACCAATTTGCTTTTGGGCAGCAGTACCTCGGCGGTCATGCCGGGAACGTAACGCATGCCTGGGTTGTCGATCAGCAGTTTGATCTGCACGGTCTTGATGTCGCGCTTGCGGCGGCTCACGTCGCGCTGGGTTGCAAAGTCACCTTCGGCCGCTTTGGCAATCACCTTGCCTTGGAGACGCGCTCCGCTCGGCATTCGGACGGTGAGCGCATCGCCCAACTGGATGCTGTCGGCGTAAGTCTCCGGCACGGCCGCATAAACCCATGTCTGCGTCAGGTCCACGATGGTTGCGATCGGCGTGCCAATGCTCACCACTTCGCCCTGGCGCGCGGCCCGCACATTCACCATTCCGCTGACGGGAGAGAATATCTTCGTATAGCCGAGTTGCACTTCCGCCTGCGCCAGTTGCGCCTGCGCGCTTCGGGCCTGCTCGCGGGTCTCCACGATGATGTGGGCGGCGGCCGTGCCCTGGTTGGTGCGGGCGATGGCGGCTTCGAGAGCCGCTTCGGCGGCGGTCACCTGGTCGGTTGCCGTCTGAACATAAGCCTGCTGCGCGCGCAGGGAGTTTACCGCGCGGTCGCGGTCCTGCTGCGACGTGATGCCTTGTTCAGCCAGCGAGACAATCCTGCGGGTATCGGCCTCTTGCAGATCCCGGTTGGCGATGGCTCCGTTCAGAGTGGACTTGGCGGCGCGCAGCGCAGCCCGGGAATTGGCCACCTGGTTGGTGGTGTCGCCCTGGGTGCTGGCAGCAGTGGCGCTGGACTCGTCAATCTTCCTCCGCGAACTTGCCAGGGTAGCTGCCGCCGCGTTGCGCATGGCCAGATATTCCGCGCTATCGACGGTGGCTACCAGATCGCCGGCTTTCACGTTCTGGCCTTCGTCGACGTTCAGCGTCTCCAGACGCCCGACGACCTTGGAGCTGACGATGACCTGATTGGCGTCAACCGTACCGATCAAAACCACGTCCGTCGTTCGGTCGGTGGAGAGGAAGTAGTAGGTCAGCGCAATCAGCAGCAGGACGCTCAACAGAATGATGAATCGCTTCTTCTGGTTCACTTTCGGTTGCCTCGAATCGGTTGCCGGCTTTCACTCGGCGGGCTGCTGCGGCGCGGACGCCGGCATGGCGGGCTCGGCGACGATGCTGGCTGCCAGGCGAATGCCTTCGTCGCGGTCGCTGAAAATGGAAGCGGCGATGAAGTCAAGCGTGGCGGCGCGGCGCTCGGCGACCGAGTTGGACATGCGATCTTTCGTCTGGCTCATGGCCTCCCTCACGGGGGCGCTCAACACGTGAAACACATTGACTCCAATTATGGAAAGCACCAGGTGGCCGGGATCGACCGGCCTGAGCTGGCGCTCGGCGATGCCATGCCGGATGATTGCCGTCACTTCCCTCATTAACGGAGCGAAGAACGATTCCACCAGCCGCGGCAGATGCTTGGAGGCACCGCGACTCGCCCGCATCATCTCGTACTGCACCAGGCGCGGATAACTATCCTGACCCGACACGTAGTCGAAGTGCTGCCGGGCAAAGCGCAGAATCTTTTCTCCCGGTGCGAGTTCGCTGTCCAGTATCCTCTTCAACCCCTGGAAACGCGCGCTGAACACATCATCGAGCACCGCGCCATAAAGCGACTCTTTGTTATGGAAGTAGTAGTAGAGAAGAGCCTTGTTGACGCCGGCGGAATGCGCGATGGAGTCTGTGCGGGCTCCGTCGACGCCCAGCTCGGAGAATTCGCGCTTGGCGGCTTCCAGGATCGCCCGGCGGCTGTGTTCGGCGTTCCTGTGCGTCCGGCCCGAAATCGGGGTGGCTTTCGTCATTTAACTAACCAGTTAGTTAGTATAGCCACGACAGTCTGCCGGAGGCAAGTCACTGCGTCCCGCAGGCCAAAAAGCTGCATCCCACTACACGGCTTTGTGTTCGCCCGCGATGGGGTCGTTGAAGCCTACTTTGATCACCTTAGGTCACCCGGCGAGCACGGAAGTGGCAGAATGGTCCGCCTCGTTTTGCATACCCCTGCAACCCCGAAGACCGGTAGTTTTGCCTGAAAGGGATATTTTTTTACCAACTTTCGGAACTGATCTACAATACGCCAGGCTGGTTTTCGGCATCTAAATACCGAGATGAGGAGGAAATTGTTTCCTGTGGGGAAGCGTAATTCACTCCACGGAAGGACCGTTCGGTGAAGTGGTTTCCAGGGGAACTATTTGAGATTCAAACGAGAGTGCCTGTTTGGAAGCTGAGTTGCGAAGCAGAGTAGTTGACCCGTCGGAGGCTCCCAGAGATGTTAGTGACGCCAAAGACTAGAGTGCTGGTTGTGGATGACGACAGCACGATGGCAAAGTTTCTAAGTTCGTATCTGGCGCGCCGTGATTTTGAAGTCTCCACGGCCAGCACCGGCGAAGAAGCCATCCGTGTGTTCCGTGTCTACGACCCAAGTCTGGTGTTGCTGGATATGTCAACGCCAGGCATGGACGGCATCGATACCCTGGAACGAATCAAGCAGATCAAACCGGAGGTTTCGGTCATCATGGTCTCCGGGCAAAGTACCCCGGAACTCATCTTCCGCGCTTCCAAACTCGGCGCTGATGACTACATTGCCAAGCCCTTCGAACCCCGCGATCTTGACCAGCGCATTAACAAAATCATGGATCGGCAACGGCTCAGCACCGAGGTGACTCAGATACGCGACCAGGTGCGGAAGCAGGCCGATTTCCACATGCTGTTCGGCACCAGTCCGAAAATGGAGGACGTTAAGAATACGATCGAGCAGGTGGCCGACACCAACGCTACCGTGCTGATACGCGGCGAGAGCGGAACCGGCAAGGAAGTAGTGGCGCGCATGGTTTACGCCCAGTCCCCCCGCCGTGATAAGCCGTTCGTGAAGGTCAATTGCGCGGCCATTCCGCATGAACTGCTGGAGAGCGAGTTGTTTGGCTACGAACCGGGTGCTTTTACCGGAGCCAACCGGCAAAAGCCCGGCAAATTCGACCAGGCAAATAACGGCACCATGTTCCTGGACGAGATCAGCGAGATGCATCCGGCACTTCAGGCCAAGCTGCTTCACGTACTGCAGGACGGAGAATTTGCGCGACTTGGCGGCAAGCGGGATATTACCGTCGACGTGCGTATGCTGGCGGCGACCAACAAGCCCCTGGAGCGCGGCGTCGAGGAAGGTTTTTTCCGCGAGGATCTCTTTTATCGTCTGAATGTCGTGACCATCCATATTCCGCCACTGCGCGAGCGCCGGGAGGAGATCCCGCTGTTTCTCGAGTTCTTCCTGCGCAAGTACAGCGAGTACTACGGCAAGCAGCCGCCCGCCTTCAGCGATTACGCCACAAACCGCATGTTGGACTATGCGTGGCCGGGCAATATCCGCGAGCTCGAGAACCTGGTGAAGCGTTACGTAATTGTGGGCAATGAAGCGCAGATTATCCGCGAACTCTCCACTCACAAACCCATTGTGTCTTCCACCACGGGAAACACTCCCATGTGGGGATTGAAAGAACAAATCGCCCAGCCCTCAACGGGACAGGCAGGAAATGACAACTCGGCACCACAGGATCCTTCTCCCGCGCCTCTAAACCCGCTGGACGAATTGGAGGCGCCCTCGCTCCTCGATATCGGTAAACGTGCAGCGATGCTCGCCGAGCGCGAAGCTATCGAGCGCGTGCTGGCACAGACCCGCTGGAACCGGCGGCAGGCAGCCAAGATACTGAAGGTCAGTTACAAGGCTCTTCTAAACAAACTCAAAGCGATGGAAGAGCATAAACACTCCGTTCATTAGAATATAATTACTCACTAGTGGAATATATGATACCACTTAATACTATCGTTTGTGGATAAAAACACTGATATAGTCATTGTGAGACAGTGTGTAATTATACGTAAGTAGCTTGTTTTCTTAGCGTTGCGATAAATTATTCGAATTTGAGGAATATCTAAGGGATATGGAAGCAAAAGTGCCACATGTATTTGTAATAAAAGAGGCCGTGTAACCATGATTTTGACCCTCTTCCAGCGTTGTACACTTCACTCTGGACGTTCCGAGCGGAACGGCACCATACATCGCCTTCCATAAGGTTTCCCTCCCTCCTTGCCTCTTTAGAGCGACTTCCAACAGGAGTCGCTTTTTTCTTGGGCAAATTTCGTGGTCAAAAGTGCGCGGATTTGGTCGAGTTTTGCGCAGATCGTTTTCGCCAGACTATGTCCGATAACGGGCAGTCGGCGCGATTGCGGTTTCCTCGTGAGGTGCGCGGCAGCGTAATCGGTGATCACCGATGTCCGGCTGTTTTCTCGGGATGCAACCTTTGCGCGAACCCTCCCCTCTGGGTTCATTCAATATTGTTATCTGGCGTGAGCGGTGTCAGACCCGCGATTCCGATGCCGCAAAATACGATGATATTTTCCTTTCCGGAGGGGGAAGTTGACTCTCCTTTGCGTGGGCGCATATCATTCCCCTTCGCCCAAAGCGGCTAAGGCCGCACTTGGATTGCTTGGCTGGCAATAGGAATTGAGACGACATGGAAAAGAAAGTATTAGAGCAGTTCAAGAAGACCTTGGAGGAGCGCCAGCGCGTGCTGCGCGAGAGCGTCTCAAGAACCGAATTAGACGGTCGTACGGCCGACGTCACCGATTCGGCGCAGGACATCGCCGACCGGGCTTCCAGTTCCTACCAGAAAGAATTCCTGTTTCACCAGAGCAACAACGATCGTCAACTGTTGCTGATGGTGGACACGGCGCTGGAACGCATTCGCCAGGGCACCTATGGCGAGTGCATCTCCTGCGGAAACGAGATCAATGCCAAGCGTCTGCAAGCCGTGCCATGGACGCGTTACTGCATCTCGTGTCAGGAGAAGCAGGAGAAGGGCCAGCTTCAGGAAGAAGCCGACAAGTAGACGATTGGGACGCCGCGCTCGCCTCGCGGGAAAAGCGCACTCGCGTTTTGGCGAACATGGGGCACTAGCTTTGAAGGGCCGGACGGCGCAATCGCGCTGCCCGGCTTTTTGCTTCAGTCACAGCGAGTGGTGCTCACCACCCACCCCGAAGAAACTACCCCACCCAAGCCAACGGCGGGCTTGAATGGGGCACCCCGGCTGTCCGGCTTTTTGCTTCAGCCCCAGCGAGTGGTACTCACCACCCACCCCAAAGAAACTACCCCACCCAAGCCAACGGCGGGTTTGAATGGGGCACCCGGCGGGGCGGAACGTGGGGCACCCGAAGAATGCAACCAGATCTATTCGGGGACGGTTTTTAGCGATTCGGGCTTGGGGGTTAAGGAGGCGAGATGAGTCTTCAGCTTCTGCAGCGAGGCCTCGTCCTCCACGTTCATCGCGGTGCGTGAGCGATCGATCTGCCGCATCAGCGCCGTGAGCACCTTTCCCGGTCCGGTCTCGACAAAGAGTTCTACGCCGGCTTCGATCAGATTACGGATCGAGCGCTCCCATTGCACGGTGCTGGTAACCTGCCGCACCAGGGCATCGCGGGCCGCATCGGCCGTGGTCACCAGCGCTCGCGTCCACGTTGCACATCACCGGAATCTTCGACGGTTGAAGGGTCAAAGCCTGCAAGTCCTCCGCCAGGCGATCTTGCGCGGGCTGCATCATGGCGCAATGGAAAGGGGCGCTGACCGGCAGCATGATGGCGCGTTTGGCGCCCTTCTGCTTGCAGAGTTCGGCAGCGCGCTCGACCGCCGGCTTGGCGCCCGAAATCACGATCTGATCGGGAGAGTTGATGTTGCCGGGCTGGCAGACCAGGCCCTGCGTGGCTTCCGTGCAGGCGGCCTCGATCTTGTCGATCGAGAGCGCCAGAATCGCCGCCATGGTGCCCTCCCCAACCGGGACCGCCTCCTGCATGTACTTGCCGCGGTTGCGCACGGTGCGCACCGCATCGCCGAACGAGATGGTTCCGGCCGCGACCTGCGCCGAGTACTCGCCCAGGCTGTGTCCGGCGACGAAGCCGGGGAGAATACCGGCAGATTCGAGAACGCGGAACGTCGCTACCGACACGGTCAGGATGGCCGGCTGTGTAATTTCGGTAAGACGGAGCTGCTCGTCAGGCCCTTCGAAGCACAGTTCGGAAAGCTTGTAGCCGAGGGCTTCATCGGCCTCTTCGAATACCTGTTTCGCGACCGGATAGGTGGCCGCCAGTTCCTTTCCCATGCCTGCGACCTGCGAACCTTGGCCAGGAAAGAGAAATGCGATGGAGGGGACTTGCTGTGTCATCGGGTTTTTACCTTACCATCAACGCCGTTGACCAAGATATACCGTTCCAGGGTAAGACGGCAACAAACCAGCCACGGGAGACCGACGTCCTCTCTGCACAGCCTCTGGATTTCCCCAAGAAACAACCCCGGGTTAGCGCCGAACAACGCGGCGCGGAACCTGGGGCACCCGGCAGAAAAATGAGACCCAGCCACCAGCCGCTCCCCACATTGGCTGCGCCTGCGGCTCCGCGAATGTGGGCCACCAGCCAGCCAGTCAGTAACTACCCCACTCAAGCCAACAGAAGGCTTGAATGGGCCACCCGGCCGAAACGCGCGGTGTGTCTTAGAGGAGTGCTCGGCGGCGCGGAACCTGGAGCACCCGACTGAAGTTCATCCTGAAAAGTGCCGATAAAAAGAGTGCCGGTAAGAACTGAAACGAACGGTCTTCGGCAACGCCTGAGTGGATGAATGCCTGTACAAGGGGGTGGCCTGTGGGCCAACTTTACGATCTGAAGGTACTTATAGAAAACAAGATTAAAGCCGACAGGCTGGACCCAATGGACGTGAAAGGCAAGATTGGACTGCGCTCGGGCCGGATGCTGGCATTCATCAATCCCAATACTCCGGATGAACCGGAGGCGATCGCCAAGCTCAGACAGGCTGCGAAAGACGTGCTGAAAATCAACGCGTGAGGAGTGCTCGCATGAAATGGAACCTGATTCGGACCAAAGTTCTGGTTGCACTGGTCGCCTGTCTGGTGGTGGGCGTTGGCGGGACGCTGGCACTGATGCAGTACAGCTTCGCCCGCAACTCACAGGCATTGGCGGCAGAGTCGGTGTCCGGCGCGCAAAAGCTGTTCACGATCCTGGAGGCTAGGGAGATCAGCAAGATGACGGCCGTCAGCGAGATGCTGACCGTGAACCCTCAGGTGCGCGATGCCTTCGCAGCCAAAGATCGCAGCCGCCTCATCGAGTTGACTGCGCCGATGTATTCGAGATTGAAGAGCGAAGGCATTACCAACTGGATATTTCACACTCCCGAGCCTGAGATGAGCGTCATGGTTCGACTCCACGCGCTTTCAAAATTCGGTGACCACCTGAATCGGTTCATGTTAAAAGAAGTTGCGCGCACCCATGCCATTGTGGTCGGAAACGAATCGGCCAAAACCGGCCTTGCGGTGAGAATCATCCAGCCGTTTTATGACGCGCAGAACCGATTGACTGGCTATGTCGAATTTGGTGAAGAACTCGGCCAGTTCATTCATGCCATGAAAAATCAGACCGGAGACGACTACGGGCTTCTGCTGAGCAAGAAGTTTATGGACAGGCAGTTCTGGGCCGATTCGACCGCGACTTGGAAGCGTCGCGATAACTGGAATGACAATCCGGAATTCGTGGTGGCGGACAAGACCACGGCCACCGACAGCATCATTCGATTCCAGGAAGATCTGGCCGCAGTGCCCGCCCAAGGCAAGGTGTTGGAGCGTTTCCATGATGGAAATTCCGTCTTCGTGCGGGGTCTTTTTCCCATTCGTGACGCGGCAGGGAACACCGTAGGCGCAATGTTCGTTGTGCGGGATATTTCGGGTGTTTACGCGGCGATGCGGCACACGCAGAACATCCTCGTGCTTCTGACTGTCATATCACTGACGCTCGGCATTCTGCTGGTGCTGACTCTGCTCAACCGTCTGATCTTCCGGCGCCTGCAGCACATCGTTGCGGTTGCGACCCGCGTGGTCGGCGGTGACTACAAATCGGAAATACGGGTCGGATCCGACGATGAAATCGGCCAATTCGAACAACTCTTCGAGCAGTTCAGGCGGGTCTTCGTCGACCTGCTGGCGCACATGCCTGAGTTGCAAGAGTAGGACTTCAATTCGAACGTGTAGGGGCGGTGGTCACCCTGTGCTGCATTTGCGAAATTCCACATCTGCTTCCTGCGGCAGACGTGCGGCACCAGCGGTTCTGCCCAGTAGAGGAACTACCCCACTCAAGCCAACAGAAGGCATTGAATCGGCCACCAGTCGAGTTCATGAAGTGTCACCCTGAGCGCAGCGAAGGGTCTATGCATTTGTTTGCCGATAGCCGGCGAAAGAGAGAATACATAGATCGTCACGTCGCGCCTGGCGGCGCTCCTCACGATGACACTTCCACGGAAGATCGACTGTTTACTTGCGGCGCTTGAGCGAGAGGATGGAGAGGATTTCGGTGAGCTCGTGGCGCACGGCTCGCAGACGGTCTGTGCGCGGACGCGCCGGAAAGGGCAATGCCGACTGAGATTTTCCGGGACGCATCTCGGTTTTCAATTTCTCTCGCGCGCCGGGAATCGTGTAGCCCTCTTCGTAAAGCAGCTTCTTAATGGCGAGCACGAACTCGACTTCGCGGCGGCGGTACATGCGCTGTCCGCTGCTGCTCTTGTTGGGTTTGAGCTGCGGAAATTCGGTCTCCCAAAAGCGCAGTACGTAGGTGGGCAGGCTGCTCAGGCGCGAAACTTCGCCGATGCGAAAGTAAAGCTTTTCGGGAATGACAACATCGGGTTTGTCTTTTTTCTTCCGGGCAGTGGCCATGAAGCACTCTGTCTGCCCCACCACGCGCGACTGCGGCACGTGCGCGGGGCCCCGTACGGAGATGTGATTACCGAAACGTCTTTGGCCCGTTAGCGCGAGTCCGATCAGTCACCCCAACGAACCGAGCCTCGTCGGGAACCCCGATCAGACGGCAATCGGCGACCAGGACGGAGCGAGACTCGATGAGCGGCCCGACGCGCTTTCCTGGCAGAGACAGTGTATCGCGAACTCACCCCAATGAGTTGGACTCGCCGTGAGCCGCAGTGGCCCGCAACGAAAAAAGCCTCCGCACTGGGCGGAGACTTTTCACATCAGTGAAATCCGTGCGACGAGGTCTTCGCCTCGCGCCTAGTTACTTCTTGGCAGCCTTTTTCTTCGGGGCGGCTTTCTTTACGGCCTTTTTCTTTACCGGCATGTAATGCCTCCTAAGAACCTTCTCCCTTGAAGGTTTTGAGTTTGGGCTCCCGTTTGGGGGCCTTTTGGCCTGATGAGCACCCAGTAGCAGGGTACTCATCACTACTGACCCCATATTTTGTGGGTACGTGTGCAATCTGTCAATAGGAAAGTTGCACAATTTGAAAAAAATGTAAATTATTTTTTGGACTTTCCAAACTGCGTGCGATGAATTTCGAGCGCGGTAAAGAAAAAATACGGTTCGCGAGGAAGAGAAATTTCAAGACGAGGTTTATGGAACTACCCCAGGTTAGCCGAAAGCGGGCGAACCTGGGGCACCACCCACAGAGAAATGCACACACACTCTTCGATTCCACATTAGCCAACTGCGGCGAATGTGGGCCACCTGTTCATCTCGTTTCAGATGACAGCGACAAGAAAAAGCCCCACCCTGCGCCGAGAATCGCGGCGCAAGGGTGGGGCACCCGAGATCGCATTGATTCAGAGATGGTGCGACCGTCGATGAGCGTCAACTACCCCGCCCTAGCTTCGCTAGAACGGGGCTCCCGACTTTGATCCCATCGAACGAGGCCGCGCTGTTCCCACTGCCGTCCGAGGTACTTCCTTGTGCGGTCTCTGGCCACTCGAGTATGATTCCGCCAGCCCAAGTTTAAGGAAAGTGATGATTGTGAGCACTCGTCCCCCTCATCTGCACGAAAAAGCACAATTAATGTCCGCTTCGGAGATTGAGCGGACGCTGGTACGCCTCGCGCACGAGATTGTGGAGAAGAATAACGGCGTGGCGAATTTAGGCTTGGTGGGCATCAAGCGCCGCGGCATTCCCATTGCGGAGCGCCTGGCGCGGCACATCGAGCGCATTGAAAAGGCGCCGGTCCCGGTGGGCACACTGGACATCACGCTCTACCGCGACGACCTTTCAACGGTTGGGCCGAAGCCCGTGGTACGGCCGCGTCCGCTGGAGTACAACATCGTCGGCAAGGATATCGTGCTCTGCGATGACGTGCTCTACACCGGTCGCACGGTGCGCGCCGCTCTTGACGCGCTGTTCGACCATGGCCGTCCGCGCCGGGTGCAGTTGCTGGTGCTGATCGATCGCGGGCACCGCGAACTGCCGGTTGAGGCGACGTTCGTTGGCCGTCGGGTGCAGACCTCAGATCTGGAAATCGTCGAAGTGAAGTTGCAGGAAACCGACCAGATCGAAAAGGTACTGCTGGTCGAGCGCGAATCTGATATCTAACCGGAATCCTGGGCCGGCACGCGGCCTGGCCGGATTTCGCCTGCGCCGCAGCCCGGAGCAGGGCGCGTCGTACTGGACGCGCGGAGCGTCATGAAAGAAGAAGCAATCGGTTCTCTGCTGGCGATCGAGCCACTGACGCCGCAGGTCATTGTCAGTCTGCTACAGTCGGCCAAGCGCATGGATCTGCGCCATCCGCGTCCGTTGCTGAAGGGCCGGCGAGTGGCGTTGTTGTTTTACGAGGCCTCGACGCGCACACGCGTTTCCTTCGAAATGGCGGCCAAGGCGCTGGGCGCGCACACCACCCTCATTACTGTCGGCGCGTCGAGTATCGAAAAGGGCGAATCGCTCATCGACACCGGCCGGACGTTGCAAGCCATCGGCGTCGATGCCATCGTGATTCGTCACCCCAGCTCGGGTGCCCCGAATCTGCTGGCCCGCGATTTGGATATTCCGATCGTCAATGCCGGCGACGGCATGCACGAGCATCCTTCGCAGGCGTTGCTGGATGCTTTCACCATCTTGCAGCACAAACGTAAACTCGAAGGACTCAACATCGTGACCGTGGGCGACATCTACCACAGCCGCGTGGCCCGCAGCGATGTACACCTGTTCAGCAAGCTCGGAGCTAAGGTGACGCTCTGTGGTCCTGAGCCGCTGCTGCCAGCGACGGCGCATGCGCTGGCCCCGGGGATTCGCCTGGTCTACGACATGGATGAGGCGATTGATGGCGCCGATGTGGTGATGATGTTGCGGGTGCAGAAGGAGCGGCTGGCGGGGCTCGAGATCGAAATGGGCGAATACATTGGCCGCTACCAACTGACGGCCCAGCGCCTGCGGGGGGCCAAGAAAGACGCGCTCGTCATGCATCCCGGGCCGATGATCCGCGGGATGGAACTCACCGACGAGGTGGCGGACGGCGCGCAATCGGTGGTCACCGAACAGGTGGCCAACGGAGTGAAAGTGCGGATGGCGATTCTGTCGCGATTGCTCAGCCCCAACAAGCGCAACAGCGGCGCTCGCCGGAGAGCCGGGGGAGGCAAGGATGAGTAACTTGGGTTCACTGGCGATCTTCGGTGGATTGGTGATCGATCCGTCGCAGAACCTGGAAGCGGAACGCGACATCCTGATCGAAAATGGCCGCATCGTCGAACTGGCGGAGGCGGGGAAGCTGCAGGGCAAAGCCAGCGAAAGCATCGACGCCAAGGGGTTGATCGTGGCGCCGGGATTTATCGATCCGCACGTTCATCTCAGAGAGCCGGGACAGGCGCATAAGGAAACCATCGCCAGCGGCACGGCGGCGGCGGCAGCCGGAGGATTCACCTCTGTCTGCGCCATGCCGAACACTACGCCGGTGAACGACCTGCCGGCAATCACGCGCTGGATGCAAGACCCGGAGCGTGGTGCGTTGGTGAACGTGTTTCCGGTGGCGGCCGCCACACGCGGCAGCCAGGGGGAGAAGCTCACCAACTATGCCGAGCTGAAACGCGCCGGAGCGGTCGCCGTAAGCGACGATGGCAAAGCCATTCTGAACGACGACCTGATGCGCAAGGCGCTGGAGATGGCGCAGAAGCTGGGGATTCCGGTCATTCAGCACGCCGAAGATACCCGCATCTCAAAGAAAAATCCCATGCACGAGGGAGAGATTGCTTTTCGCCTCGGGCTGCGCGGCCAGCCGTCGGAGAGCGAATGGCGACTGGTGGAGCGCGACGTGACGCTGGCACGCCAGACGGAAGCGCACGTGCATGTGGCTCACGTCTCGACGGCGATTACGCTCGACATAGTGCGCGAGGCGCGCCAGAGCGGCGTCGACATCACCTGCGAGGTGACGCCGCATCATCTCAGTTTCACCGACGAGGAACTGCTCGGTTACGACACGAATTTCAAGATGAATCCGCCGTTGCGGGGCGAAGCGGACCGGCAAGGGCTGCTGCGCGGATTGCTGGATGGAACCGTAGACTGCATCGCAACCGACCACGCGCCGCACGCACGGTTTGAGAAGTATGTCGAGTTCGACCGGGCCACCACCGGCGTCACCGGACTGGAGATTGCTTTCGGTGTGGCTTGCACAGTGCTTCACCAGCAAAACAAAATGCCGCTGTCGCAACTGGTCAGGCTGTTCTCGGTGAACGCGGCCAGAATCGTGAAGCTCGAAGGGCGCGGAACGCTGGCGCCCGGCGCGCACGGCGACGTAACGATCTTCGATCCCAAGAAACGCTGGAAATACGATCTGAGCAAGACGCGCTCGAAATCGCAGAATGCGCCGTGGGACGGAACCAGTATGACGGGACGCGTGATCTACACGATTGTCGGCGGGCGCGTGGTGTACGGCAAGTAAAGGATGACGACCACCGCACCTCCTGCGTTTTTAGGTACTAGGCCAACAACCAGTGCTGCTAGAGTGAGGTCTCAGCCCATGCAGAACCTCGACCAAACTCTAGCCTCGGTGTTTCGGCTATCTGGATTTCGCCCATACCAGCGCGAAGTGATTCAGGACGTGCTGGACGCGCACGATGTCATCTGCGTGATGCCGACGGGAGCCGGCAAGAGCCTCTGCTTCCAACTTCCCGCCGTGGTGCTGGGCGGACTCACCGTGGTGGTTTCGCCGCTGATTTCGCTGATGGCCGACCAGGTGCGGCAATTGCAAGCGTTGAAGATTCCGGCGCTGCTGTTGAATAGCTCGCAGGATGGCGCTGCAAATGCCGATGTGTTGCGCCAACTCCATCAGGGCTTTCAAGGGCTGCTATACGTTGCCCCTGAGCGTTTCGCTTCGCCTGCGTTTACGCGCTCGCTGGAGAAACTTCGTCCGCGGCTCTTCGTGGTGGACGAGGCGCATTGCATCAGCGCCTGGGGACATGATTTCCGTCCGGACTATCTGCGTCTGGCCGAGGCGCGGAAGACGCTTGGCTTTCCGCTGACTATTGCCGTGACCGCAACGGCCACCGCTCAGGTGCGCGATGACATCTCGCGGGTGCTCGGGTTGCGCGAGCCACGAGTCCACGTGACCGGCTTCGACCGCGAAAACCTGGCGTACTCGGTGGTGCGCGTCCGGCTCGAAGCGGAGAAAGATGCCGCGCTGATGGCGCTGCTGGAACATTGCGAGGGCGCGGCAATCGTCTACTGCTCAACCCGACGGGTCGTAGAGCAACTGGCGGCTTGGTGCGAACAGCGCTTTCCCAAACGCGCGGTGTGCGGATATCACGCGGGAATGGAACAGCAGGCGCGCCGTGAAAGCCAGAAGTTGTTCATGTCGAGCACGGACACAATCGTGATTGCCACCAACGCGTTCGGCATGGGAATCAACCGGCCCGACATCCGCCTGGTTCTGCATTACAACCTGCCCGGCAGCGTGGAGGCGTATTACCAGGAGGCCGGGCGCGCGGGACGCGACGGAAAGGCGGCGGATTGCGTGCTCTACTTCACCCCGCGCGACCTGCACACGCAAGAATTTTTCATCAGCAAGATAGGTGAGAACAACCCGCAAGCGAGCGAGAGCGATGTTCAAGTTCTACAGCGAGCGGCGCGCAAAAAGCTAGAACTGATGGTGCGCTATGCCGACTCGCACGCTTGCCGGCGAAAGCAAATAATGGAATATTTCGGTCAGGCGAAGGCGATTACGGGTTGCGCCTGTGATGCGTGCCAGCGATTGGCGAGACCGGCATCCAGATTGGAGGCAGTCGGGCCATCGCGTTATCGGAAACCGCTGAGCACCAGTGCTAAGGCGAGCTACGTGGTGATCCAGAAGGGACAGCGATCGAAGCCGACCTCCGAGGAGAAGAAGCTAAGGCGCGAGCAATTGCTGGGCGAACTCGACGAAGCTTCGCAGGCGCGATTTGAGCGTCTGCGGTGCGTGCGCTCTGAACTAGCGCAAAAGCAGGGGTGGCCCGCTTTCAGAATCGTGTCGGATCGTGTGTTGCGGGAGATCGCGCGCTCGGCACCTGCTTCGATCAGCGCTTTGCTCAATGTCGATGGCATAGGCCCGTACAAGGCCGAACAGTATGGGCAGGAATTCTTGCAGGCGCTCGCGACGCAGCCCGTTGTTTCCGTCAGTGCACAGTTTCACTCCGCATCAGCATCGGCTGAGCACAAATCCTTTGCCGCAAAGGAACGCCGGAGGGAGTCTCCGGGTGAGCGGAAATTGGCGGATGAACACGATGGCGGCGTAGGGCGCTTGAGTGTCGGCGTGAACCCGGGCTATGTGCCGGTATACGTACGGAAGAGCTATGTACCAGATAGTCCAACGGCCCCCACGCAGGTTGTGGTCTCCCACAGTTCAAAGCATTCCGACATGCAACAAAGCCCCGCTGGCAAGCCGACCCACGACGAGAAGAAACAAAAACGTGGGCAATTGCTGGCCAACCTTGACGAAATCTCGCGGGTACGATTCCAACTCTTGCGCCTGGTTCGGGTGAAGGTCGCCAGCGAGAATGGATGGCCAGCGTACTGCATTCTGACCGACAGTGTTCTGACCGAGGTGGCACGCCACGCGCCCGCGACGATGAAACAGTTATCGGAGATCGTGGGCGAGACAAAGGCGGAGAAATACGGGCAGATGTTTCTCGATGCGATTACTCCCAACCAGCCGGGAGACGACTAACGTTCGCAGTTCAGCAAACTACCCCACGTCAGTCCAAAAGCGGGACGGGACGTGGGGCACCCGAGCTTTTCAGCAGCCTGCTAGAGCTACTCGCCCAACATTGCTGTCGATCCCACATTACCCAACTGCAGCAAATGTGGGCCACCTGGGCGCGAATCCAGAATCGTCCTAAATGATTCCCATGCGCTTGCCGACGCGCTTGAGCACGTCGAGCGCCTGCGTGAGTTCGTCCTGGGTGTGGGCGGCGGTAACAATGGCGCGCACGCGGGCTTTGCCTTCGGGAACGGTCGGGAACGCAAGGCCTGTGCCCATGACGCCTTCCTCGAAGAGCGCCTTGGAAAATTCCATGGTGGCGCGGCCTTCGCCGATGATGATCGGCGTGATTGGGGTTTCCGATGCCGGAGTGTTCTTACCTCCGATGTTGTAGCCGAGCAGGCTGAGTTCCTGCTTGAAGAAGCGCGTGTTCGACCACAGTTTCTCGATGCGCTCAGGCTCCTGCTCGAGCACGTCGAAGGCGGCGATGCAGGTGGCGGCGACGGATGGCGGATGCGACGTGGAAAATAGAAACG
Organism: uncultured Acidobacteriota bacterium; assembly: GCA_963832365.1. Lineage (GTDB taxonomy): Bacteria > Acidobacteriota > Terriglobia > Terriglobales > Acidobacteriaceae > CAWBRT01. Next base: position 226,317 of record CAWHUL010000023.1, read on the forward strand.
GGCGCGCGCGGTGGTAGAGAAAGTCGATCAGGTCGCGCGAGCCGCAGACGTAACCGCCGAGCGCCCCGATGGCTTTGGACAGCGTGCCCACCTGCACGTCGACTCGTCCGTGCACCTGGAAGTGATCGACGGTGCCGCGCCCGTTGCGCCCGAGCACGCCGGAAGCATGCGCGTCGTCGACCATCATGATGGCCCCGTACTTTTCGGCCAGAGCGCATAGTCCGGGCAGCGGACCGATGTCGCCATCCATCGAGAAAACGCCATCGGTGATGAGCAGCTTGTGGCCGGGCTGATCTTTCACGCTGGCCAACTGCTCCTCGGCGTGCGCCAGATCCTTGTGGCGAAAGACCAGGATCTTTGCGCGCGAGAGCCGCGCGCCGTCGATGATGCTGGCGTGATTCAGCTCGTCGGAGATGATGAAATCATCTTTGCCGAGAATGGATGAGACTGTGCCGGCATTCGCCGTGAAGCCGGATTGGAAGACCACGCAGGCTTCGACGTTCTTGAAACGGGCGATGCGTTCCTCCAGTTCCATGTGGATTCGCATAGTGCCGGCGATGGTGCGCACCGCGCCCGATCCTACACCGTACTTGCGCGTGGCCTCCAGCGCCGCCTCGCGTAGCTTGGGGTGCGTGGTGAGGCCGAGATAGTTATTGGAGGCGAGATTGATGACCTTGCGGCCGTCGAAGTGGCACACCGGGGCCTGCTCGTCATCGAGCACGCGAAGGCGGAAATGGGTGCCCTTCTGCTTGAGCTGATTCAGTTCGTCGCTGAGATAAGAGAGCTGCGGACGTGTGCTGGTGGTTGCCATCGTTGCCTCGCGAAAATGGTCTAGGCAAACGATAGAACAACGGCTGGCGCCTCACAAGCGCGACTTGCTACTGAATGATTCTTTCGTTTCCAACGCGCTTGGTCACGTGCTCGCGGTCGAAGTATTCGAGCAGAGGGATGGCATACTTGCGGGTTACGCCGGTCATGTCCTTGAAGCGCGAGATGTCGATCTTCGGCGAGCTACTTTTCATCTCCAGCAACTTTGCCTTGAGGTCTGCGAGCGCCTTGTGATGGAAGACGAGCTCTTCATTTACCTTGATGAGCGTGCGGTTCCGCAGCAGCAGGGTGACGATCTGCTGGGCGCGCGTGCGGTCGAGTTTGAGCGAGGCCAGCACATCCTTGAGCGCCGGAACTTCCAGCCCGGCCTTGAGGAACGCCTCTTCGATGCGCTTCTGCGATTCGGCTTCGTCGCTCTGCATGGCCACGCCGCGGCCGGGAATACGGATGAGTTCTTCCTGGAGTTCGATCCGGCGCTCCTTAACGAGCGATTCGACCACTCCGGCAAAGACCGAAGGTTCCAGGTCGAGCTGATCGCGCAGCTCCTGGCGGTTCATGCCGGCGACTAGGCGGTTTTTATCGTGGAACGATGTAAGACGATTCAGCAGCGCGGTGCGCGCGCCCTGGAAGCTCTCAGAGGCAACGAGCAGTTCACCGATCTGGACGACTTGTTTAGCTTGCAGCAGTGCCGCGACCACCGGTGCAAGTTGCGCGGACTGCCAGCCGGTTTCGGCCACGACATCGGAGAGCAACAGGCCGCGTGCCTGGCGTCGCGCGATGCGGGCGGCGAGCAGTTCTTCCCGCGAAGGGCTTTGCAGGCGGCGCAAAAATGTGGCGTGTTCGGTAGCGCTGATGCGGCGCGCCTGTGGAGCGGCATCGAGCACGACCCCTCCGGCGATGGTGACCACGGGCGAAAACTGGCGCAGGATGAAGCGGTCCGAGGGAAGCAGTGCGACCGGATCGGCGAGGCGCAGTTGGGCCAGCCCGGTTTCGCCGGGACGGAGTTCCTTCTGACCTATGAGCACGACTTCGGCGATGGTTTCGGCGGTGTAGGCGTGCAGGTGAACACGTGCGCGGTCTTTGAGCGGACGCGCTGAGCGGAGCAAGGTGATCTCGACATCCAGGCGCTTGCCGGCACGGAAAAGCCCGGCTGGCGCAAGCATCATGCCGCGCGCGAGCTCTTCGGGAGAAACCGCGGCGAGGTTCAGGGCCGTGCGTTGTCCCGCGATAGCGCGCTCGGCGGCTTCGTTGTGATTCTGGATTCCGCGAATGCGCACGCGGCGCGCGCCGGGCAGGACTTCGACCTCTTCTTCCTTGCGGACGGTGCCTGAAATCAGCGTCCCGGTGGCGACCGTGCCAAATCCCTTGATGGTAAACACGCGGTCGATGGGTAGGCGGAAGGCGGCTTGCGGATCACGCGCCGGTGCGCCATCGGCTACGCGCGCCAGTTCCTGCCGGAGGCGTTCGAGGCCGAGGCCGGTGGTGGCGCTGACCGGAACAATCGGCGCGGTCGCGGGATCGAGGAAGGAATCACGCAGGAACTCTTCGACTTCAAGGCGCACGACTTCGAGCGTGTCGGAATCGACGAGGTCGGCTTTGGTCAGCACGGTGAGGCCGCGACGGATGTTGAGCATGCGGCAGATATCGAAGTGCTCGCGCGTCTGCGGTTTGATGGATTCGTCGGCGGCAACCACGAGGATAACCAAGTCGATTCCGCCGATGCCGGCCAGCATGTTGCGCACGAAGCGCTCGTGGCCGGGGACATCGACGAAGCCTAGGCGCAACCGGTCGCGGCCGTCAGGCGTGGGCAACTCCAGATGCGCAAACCCGATGTCGATGGTGATGCCGCGCCGTTTTTCTTCTTCGAGGCGGTCAGGGTCTATGCCGGTGAGCGCGCGCACCAGCGTGCTCTTTCCATGATCGATGTGTCCGGCGGTGCCGACGGTGACGGACTTCATAAGAGCAGTTTCTAGTTTCGAGTTTCAGTTCAAGTTTCCCGTTTCAAGTTTCTCGTGAAACGAGCCACGTGAAACCTGAAACATTGAGACGGCGAAAACGGAAGACCGGGGACTTCACTTTCGGGAACTTCACTTCGCGTAACGGTTGCGTTTGCGCTCGGCGTGGCGCTCCAGGCCGAGATCGATCAACCGTCCGATCAGCTCCGGGTACTCGATTCCGGAGGCCGCCCAGAGTTTGGGATACATGCTGATGGAGGTGAAACCGGGCATAGTGTTCACCTCGTTGAGGTAAATCTTTTTCGTCGCCGGGTCCATCAGAAAATCGACGCGCGCCAGTCCGGAGCAGTCACAGGCCTGGAAGGCGCGGACGGCCATCTGCTGCACCTGCTTCCGCTGCGCGCGGTTCAGCTTGGCGGGAATCAGCAGCTTCGAACCCTCGTCGATGTACTTGGCGTCGTAGTCGTAAAATTCCTTGGCCGGAATCACCTCGCCGCAAACCGAAGCCTTGGGGTCATCGTTGCCGAGCACGGAGCACTCGATCTCGCGGGCCTTGCCGCGCTTGCCGCCCACCGCCTGCTCGATAATGATCTTGCTGTCGTACTTGGCGGCTTCTTCGATGGCCGGGCCGAGTTCGGCGGAGTCGTGAGCCTTGGAGATGCCGACCGAGCTGCCGAGATTGGCGGGCTTGACGAACACTGGATACTTCAGCGCGCTCTCAATCTGCTTGCGCGCCTTCTTCGGCTCGGCTTCCCAACGGCGGCGAAGAATGGTGACGTGCTTGACCATCGGCAGGCCGGCATCACGGAAGAGACGCTTCATCACATCCTTGTCCATTCCGGCGGCAGAGCCGAGCACACCCGAGCCGACGTAAGCGATATCGGCAAGTTCCAGCAGACCCTGGATGGTGCCGTCTTCGCCGAAGGTGCCGTGCAGCACTGGGAAAATGATATCGACATCGATGGTGTGCGGGGAGGCGACGGCGGGCTTGGATGTATCAAACGGAGTCATGGCCGACGCCTGCGCCGAATCCGAGGGCATTGGCGGTACCAGAACAGACTCGCCGTGGGCAAGCACGGCGGCGCCGGGCGTGGCCCCCGGGTCGCCGGCGCGCAGATGCTGTACCTCGGGTTGGGGCTCGCCACTCAGCAGGTGCTCGGCATGAAGATCGGTGAGCCAGCGGCCTTGCTTGGTGATGCCGATAGGAACGACATCGTATTTTTTTGGGTCGATTGCTTTGAAAATGGATGCCGCCGACAGCAGCGAAACTTCATGCTCGCCGCTGCGTCCGCCGAAGAGGATTCCAACTCGAAGACGTTTTTTCATAAATCACTTCCCGATTGCTGGTGCGTGAGTTCAACTAGTGTAGTATCGCGAAAAAAAGGAACTACCCCACTCAAGCCAACAGCGGGCTTGAATGGGCCACCCGCGACACCTCAATAAGATTACGCATAGTAGTCACCCAATTCCCCAGGTTACAGAATCTTCTTTCCGAAGGCGCTCTGGGCGAGGCCGACGGCGAGTTCGGCGGTGCGGTTGCGTTCATCGATCACCGGATTGACCTCGACGATCTCGAAGCTGAGCATGCGGCCGTGGTCGGCAATGATCTCCATGGCGAGGTGCGCCTCGCGATAGGTGACGCCGCCGGGTACGGGCGTGCCCACGCCGGGTGCATCTTCCGGGTCAATGAAGTCCATATCCACCGAGACGTGATATCCGACGGTGCCGCGACCAGCGATGCGGAGAGCTTCCTCCATCACGGTGCGCATGCCGCGCTCATCGATGTCGCGCATGGTGAAGGCCTCGATGCCGGCGCGCCGGATGTTTTCCTTCTCCTGGAGGTCGACATCGCGAATGCCGACCAGCACACAGTTATCGGGGGCGATCTTGGGCGTCCAGTTATAGAGATCCGCCAGCGCCTTGGGGCCGAGTCCCATGATGGCTCCCAGGGGCATGCCGTGGACGTTGCCGCTCGCGGAAGTTTCCGGGGTGTTGATGTCGGAGTGGGCGTCGAGCCAGATGAGCCCGACGCGCTGCTGGCGTTCGCGATAGAACTCGGCCAGCCCGGATACGGAGCCGACTGCCATGGAGTGATCGCCGCCGATCGAGAGCGGGACTGCGCCCTCGCGCAAGATGGCGCGGACCAGGTCGGCTTGCTTCTGGCATGTGGCGGTGATCTCCCGGAGATAACGGGCGCTTAACTCGCCGGGGTTCTTCTGTTCAGCCAGGGTTACGGAAATATTGCCGGCGTCTTCGACGACGTGGCCGAGAGCTTCGAGCTTGGCTTCCAGGCCGGCGACGCGAACCGCCGAAGGTCCCATGTCGACACCGCGGCGCTGCTGCCCAAGGTCGAGCGGAACGCCGATCACCTTGATGGTGCGGCGGAGAATGCTTCCGAAAGATGCGGGAACGCTTTCCATGATTACCTACGGATACATTCTATGCAGCATGCGCGGGAATGGAATGGTTTCGCGCACGTGCTCCAGGCCGCAGACCCAGGCTACGACGCGCTCGATGCCCATGCCGAAGCCGGAGTGCGGAACGCCGCCGAACTTGCGCAGATCGAGATACCACTGAAAAGCTTCCTGCGGCAACTGGTGCTCCTGAATCCGCTTCAACAGCAGTTCGTAGCTGCCCACGCGCTGCGAGCCGCCGATGATTTCGCCGTAGCCTTCGGGGGCGAGCACGTCGACGCAGAGCGCTTTGCTGGGGTCTTTCGCGTCCGGCTCCATGTAGAAAGCCTTCACCGCCGCGGGATAGCGATGCACCATCAGCGGCCGCTCGAACTTCGATGAGATGTAGGTTTCGTCCGGCGAGCCGAAGTCGTTGCCGTACTCGAACTTGCTCTCCAGCTCACCCTTGGCGTGGCCTTCGTGCAGCATCGCGACCGCGTCGTCATAGCTGATGCGCGGGAAGGGCGTATCGATTTTTTCGAGGAAGCTGATGTCGCGTCCCATGGTTTCCAGATCGGCGCGGCGATGCTCCAGGCAGCGCTTGACGATGTGGGTGATGAAATTCTCGGCCAGTTCCATGATGTCGTCGAGCGTGGCGTAGGCGACTTCGGGCTCGACCATCCAGAACTCGGTGAGGTGGCGGCGGGTCTTCGATTTCTCGGCGCGGAAGGTTGGCCCGAAGCTGTAGACCTTGCCGAGCGCCATGGCGGTCGCTTCCATGTAGAGCTGCCCGGACTGGGTGAGGTAGGCCTGCTCTTCGAAGTAGTCGACCGGGAAGAGCGTGGTCGTGCCCTCGCAGGCGGCGGGCGTCAGGATCGGCGGATCGGTCAGGGTGTAGCCGTTCTGGTTCAGGTATTCGCGCGCGGAATTGATGATTTCGGCGCGAGTGCGCAGAATGGCGGCCTGACGCGGAGAGCGCATCCAGAGATGACGGTGCTCCATCAGGAAGTCGACGCCGTGCTCCTTGGGGGTGATCGGATAGGGATCGCTCTCGGACACGCGCTGGACGACGTCGGCGGTTTCCACCTCGAGTTCGTAGCCGCCGGGGGCGCGTTTATCGGCGCGCACCTGCCCGGAGACGATCAGGGCGGATTCCTGCGTCAGGCCCTTGAGCGCGTCCCACACTTCGGGCGCGACCTTGCTCTTGACCACCACGCCCTGCACCAGGCCGGAGCCGTCGCGGATGATGGGAAAGAGCAGTTTGCCGCTCTCCCGCAGGTTGTAGAGCCAGCCGCGAACGGTGACCGACTGGCCTTCATGACCGCCGAGTTGAGAGATAGTAACGATTGGAGCTTGCATAAGTGGTTGGCTGAACTGGTGCGCCGGATGATAACGAAAATGGCGCGTATTCGCCAAATGGCTATTGTAGCGGCTGCGGGAGAATCAGGCGAGAGGCGAGGATGTATCCCACGTCAGCCCAAAAGCAGGGCGGGAAGTGGGGCACCAAGTCAGCTGAACCCGTTGCGGAACCTCTCGGAGCGGAGTAGGATTCCGCACGGCTGTCGACTATTGAAAACTGGAGAATCACGGAAAATGGCAGCAGCAAACCCGTCGCAACTTCCGAATGAGGTTTACGCGATCTTTGTTGGTCCCATAGATCAAGCCGGGGCTCAAAGATTGGTGAACAGCCTAACGTTCGCCTCTACCAATAACGTGAAGCATGTCCATCTTCTGTTTCAATCACAAGGCGGCGGAATCGGCGAGGGGATTTTTCTTCACAATTTATTCGAGAAACTACCTCTTGACTTAACCCAGCTATTTCAGCAAGATCCAGGGCGGGAAGTTTGTCTTTGTTGAAGAGTTCGCGGCCAAGTAACGCTGCGCGAATTGTAGCCGTCGTGACGTTTGAAACTGTCGCAGGTTAGCAGCGTCTCCGTCTTCTACGGCAAGATTCAGGCTTCCTCAGGGCGAGGTGGTCGCTCTGATGGGAGCCAACGCGGAGCCGGAAAATCCACGCTCATTTGCACCGTCGCTGGCCGTGCTGAAGCCGTAAGCGGACAAATTCTCGTGGAAAGCAAGGTCGGGCCCCGCAGCCTCATGTTGTTGCCAAGATGGGGATCAGCACGACTGCTGAAAAACGTGCTGACTTATGAAGCGGGGCTCCACCGAGTGTATAAACCAGGGCCGAAAACAGCCTGTTCAGCGGCGTCCCTTTTAGAACCTCAATTTGATCGCGGACTGGGCGAGTGGGACCTGCATTCGAAAACCCAGTGAGAGGCCTCAACAAAATGTCGATAGCTAATACGCCCGCAGTACGATTGGCGCCACGGATGGAGTTGGTCCCGTTCTCTGGAATCGAAAGGTTACCGAGCGGGCAAAGGCCCTCGAGCGTGACGGACATCCGGTGATCTTCCTCGAAATGGGCGGCTGATTTCAATACGCCGGCGCATATCAAGGAAGCTGCCAAGCGCGCCCTGGACGCCGGGGACGTCCACTACACTTCCAACTACGGGACGTCTGCCCTGCGGGTCGCCATCGCCGAAAAGCTTCGTCGAGACAATGACCTGCGTTACAACGCGGAGGGTGAATTGCTGGTCACAGCTGGTGCCGCCGAGGCCATTAATGTCGCGTTCCTCGCTCTTCTCGATTCCGGCGACGAAGTTCTCTATGCTGAACCAAGCTGGATGAACTACGCTGCGGTCGCGCGTCTGGCAGGAGCGGTACCCGTTCCCTATTGCCTAAGAGAGTCGAACGGTTACCAGGTCGACGTGGGCGAACTCCGGCGAGCTATCTCCTCCAGGACGCGTTTGCTTGTGGTTGCGTCGCCGCACAATCCGACGGGCGTCGTGCAGTCTCCGGAGACTTTGCGGGCAATTGCGAAGCTTGCGGTCGAACGCGACCTCGTCGTTCTTTCCGACGAAATCTACGAGAAAATCATCTACGATGGGCGCACACATGTGAGCCTTGCCTCGCTGCCGGCGATGTGGGAGCGGACGCTTACCGTCAATGGCTTCTCCAAGGCGTACTCCATGACGGGATGGCGCATTGGCTATGTCGCCGCGCCCCCACCGTTCATTCTGGCAATGAATCGTGTGCACCAGTACACGACCGCTTGTGCCTGCTCCTTCGCTCAAGCCGGCGCGGTCGAGGCGCTCGCAGGCCCGCAGGACTGCGTCCGTGACATGGTTCGGGAGTTCGAGCGGCGTCGTAATTTGTTTGTCTCCGGCCTCAATACGCTGCGCGGCCTCTCCTGTCTGCAGCCCGGCGGCGCTTTCTATGCTTGGGTGAACATTGAGGGTACGGGGATGCGCTCAGAGGAGTTCTCCCTCAAACTGCTCGAGAACGAGCACGTTTCGTGCGTTCCTGGTGCGGTGTTTGGCGCCGCAGGAGAAGGATACATTCGATTCTCCTATGCGAACTCCTATGAACGGTTGGCCGAAACTCTGGAACGCCTGAAACGGTTCTGCAATTGAGTGCGGGCTCGCGCGTGAATATTTCCGCACCTTTCGTTTGGGCTCAGGGCGCAGTCTCATCTGCCGCCGATATGCGCTTACATCCAGCTAGCGGAGCCAGCGCGGCGCGCACTGGCTGTATTAGGAGGCCAATTTTGCGCCTGCTGCCGATTGCGGGCGCATTACGCGCGTTTCGCCAGTGGACCGACCGCGTGCTTTCACTTCGCGTTGCCGTCGGTTGTGGGCGTACTCGGCGACGCGCGCGAGGCACTCCTGCTGGATGAACGGATCGTCTCCGAAGCCTTCGAGCCAGCAGACATCGGGTTCGCGGCGAAACCACGTCATCTGGCGCTTGGCGAGGTTGCGATGTCCCTGCTGCGCGGCGGAAATCGCCTGATCGAGAGTTAGTTCGTCGGCGAGAAACTGCGCCGCCTGGCGGTAACCGAGCGAACCGAGGTGGGGAACTGCACCCACGCGCATGGCGGTCGGTCGGACGCTTCGCCGTAGCGCTGGAGCAGGCCGCGCGTTTCTTCGATCGAGCCCGGCGGCAAACATCTCGCGGGCACGCTGATTGATGCGCGCGTAGAGCAGGCTGCGCTCGGGATTGAGTCCCGAGGCGGAGGATGCGGAATCCGTTGAAGCGGTTCACGTCCGGCGAGCCACAGTTGGCTCATGGGGCGATTGGCGAGCAGGCAGACTTCAATGGCGCGGACCAGCTTCGGAGTGTCGTTGGGATGGATCGCTTGGGCGGCGCCGCGGTCCAGACGCGCCAGCACGCGATGCAGATAGCCTGATTCTTTCTCGCGCGCCCGTCGCCGCAGACGGTCGCGCAACTCTTCCGAGCGCAGTGGCCCGGCGAAGAGACCTTCCAACAGGGCGCGCAGGTAGAGTCCACTGCCTCCGGCCACGATGGGCAAATGGCTGCGAGTGGCAATCTCGCCAAGCACGTGGCGGGCGAGTCGGGCATAATCTCCGGCGGTGAAGGGTTCTTCAGGGTCAACCAGGTCGAGCATGTGATGAGGCGCGCGGGCGCGTTCCTGCGGGCTGGGCTTGGCGGTGCCGATCAGCAGGTCGCGGTAGATGGCGACCGAGTCGCAGCTAACGATTTCGCCGGCGAAGCGCTCAGCCAAAGCCAAAGAGAGCGCGGTCTTGCCGCTGGCCGTGGGGCCGAGAATCACCACCAGCGGATGATCGCCGGCGTTCACCGGGTGCTCCATGGAGACGCTGTTAGCGATGCTCTTATAGGCCTGCCGTCCAATCGAAAAACCTGCGTCGCCGCCGTATTTTGATGTTGCACGAAAAGCCCCACCCAAGCTTCGCTTGAATGGGGCACCCGCGAGATTTTAAGACTGTCGGGAAGCAGTGTGGGAGTCACCGGGCGCTCCACGGAATCTGTCGCCAGAATCGCGCAATGGTGATGAGAAGGATCAGCAGAGCGATCAGGATGAGCCCGTAAATGCGCCTTGCGCTGCCTGGATGAATGGGAGCGGCCACGGCGCCATTGTAAACCTGCCCTCAGGCTGTGCTTTAGGGGTGGAGGAAAAGCTTCACCTAAGCTTCGCTTGAATGGGGCACCCGCCGTCGATCCCACATTAGCCAACTGCGGCAAATGTGGGCCACCAGCCAGCCCCACGTCAGTCCAAAAGCGGGACGGGACGTGGGGGCACCCGAAACTCGTTGGGATCCTGAACGCACGGGACGGAAGCTGAGACACCAGTGATGCGATCTCAAGGTGCGGCAACGCATCGTCGATCCCACATTAGCCAACTGCGGCAAATGTGGGCCACCAGCCAACCCACGCGGGCCACAAGGCCGACCAACTCCACCCTCTGGTTTCACCGGAAGCTAGGGCACTCCAACGACAGCGTGGAGGCGAAGCTAGGTTTTTCCTTTTACAGCGGACAGGCACTGGCCGAAGAGTTCCAGCAGATGTTTGGCGTAGTCTTCCGGCTTGGACACCGTGCCGCCCTGGAAGCCCGCGCCGGGCATTCCCGTTTTGCCATAGCCGGTTGTGCCAGCGATAAACTTCATCATGTCGAGCGCGATGTCCTCATCGCGACGCGAACCTGCGGCCGTCTCTTTTTCTTGCGTCATGGCAGGAAGCGCCTCCAGATCAGATTGGCGGTGGGTCCCAACGCTTGTCGGGGAACTCACCCAAGCAAGCTTTTGATGTTAGCAGAACCAGCCGAGTTCGCCGGACGCGAGCGGAGCGCGGGATGGTGTCGAATTTCACCCGAGTCCAAGAATCAACTACCCCACGTCAGTCCAAAAGCGGGACGGGACGTGGGCACCCGAAACTCGTCGGAATCCCGAATTGCCCCGGACGGAAGCTGAAGGCACCAGTGATGCGGGCTTAGGTAGGGCAACAGCAATGTCGTTCCCACATTAGCCAACTGCGGCAAATGTGGGCCACCTTGTCAGTCGTGAGTCGCAGGAAGATGATGAAGCGATAAAATCAGAATCATGGGCGAGCTGGGCAAGGTGCTGATCGGCTTGGGTGCACTGCTGGTGGTGCTGGGGATCGTGTTGCTCGCGGCTGGGAAGTTACAGTTGCCGCTCGGACGCCTTCCGGGCGACATCACCTGGCGCGGCAAGAACAGCGTGGTTTACTTTCCTATCGTTACCTGCATTGTGGTCAGCGTGCTGCTTTCGCTCGTGTTCTGGGTCATCGGGCACTTCCGGCGGTAACTGCTGTTTTTTCAGCTTCGATCCCACATCTGCTAACTGCGGCAGATATGGGGCACCACGATATTTCCAGGGTCATAAATTTCGCTGCAAAAGAGCGATTCAGAGCTCCAACCCACAGGTCAGCCCGCGCGTCCTAACCAAAGTGATGCCCGAAACAGCAATACAAGCGATATCACTGGCCGGCAACTTCCTGTTGATCGGCGGGCTCGTGCTCTACGGCTTCACCCTCTTCGCCGAGTATCACGCCTCCGGGAAATGGGCCAAGAACATTACCGGCCTGCTCGCCGGCCTAGGCATGCTGACGCTGGCGTTTGCGCTGGTGATCACGCCGGGCAATGCCGAAGTCATCATCAGGGTCGCCCATACCAAGGCCTCGATCGTCTTTCTGTGCATTAGCAGCGCGCTGATGCTGGCGGCCATCGCGGCCTTTGGACTGATCACTTACGCCAAACCGTTTCGCCTGCGTATGGAACGGAGAATCCAACGGGACCTGAACAGTGACCTTCCAAAGATCCCCTGAAGGCCCGGAGGATGAAGGCAAAGTATTGCGCTGGCCGGCGCAGCAGCAGCCTCCTCCGTCGGGGGCCTGGGGGCGTTTAGGGCGACTGGGGCCGGGCATGGTCACGGGTGCGGCCAACGTAGATCCCTCGCTGGTGGTTACGGCCACCGTGGTGGGCGCCGCCTTCGGATACTCGCTGCTGTGGGTGGTCGTGCTGTGCGTGCCTTTCCTGCTGGCGGTCTTCCAAGTATCGGCGCGGCTCGGCTTCGAGACACGCAAGGGACTGGTCGACCTGCTGCGCGAGCACTACGGACGCTGGGTGGCGCTGGCGTGCGCCGGGGTGATCGTCGCCATCAATATGGCCATGATCATCGCCGACTTGATGGCGGTTTCCGACGCCGTCTCGATCATCCTCAACCAGCGCAGGGTCTACTTCGTCGCGGCCATTGCCTTCACGGTCTGGTACATCCTGATTTTCCGCGACTACCGCAAGATCACCAGGGTTTTGCTATGGCTCTCACTGCCGCTCTACGTCTACGTGGCGGCAGCCGTGATCGAAGCGCCGAGCGCGCGAACGGTGCTGATGGGGACCATCATCCCGCACGTGCAGCACGGTTCCGCTTACGCCAGCGCGATGATCGCGATCTTCGGGTCGCTGCTGACGCCGTACGTGCTGGTGTGGCAGACAAGCTCAAGAAGCGAGCATGCCTCCAGCGGCGGCGAACTGCCGCACATCTTCGAATCGCACGCCGGGACGGTGGTCAGCATTCTGCTGTCTTACTCCATCATGGTCAGCGCCGCCGCCGTATTGCGGCTGCCCGTGCCCATGGATATGACCACGCGGCAGGCCGCGCTGGCGCTGGTTCCGGCGGTGGGCGCGCTCGGGCCGTTGGTTTTCGCCATTGGAATCATCGGCGCCGGCATGGTCGCGCTGCCGGTGCTGTGCGCCTCGCTGTGCTACAGCGTGAGCGAAGCCATGGGCTGGAAGACGGGTTTGAGCGAGCTTCCCTGGGACGCCCCGCCGTTTTACGTGCTGATTTCGGTGTCGATGTTTTGCGCCATGGTGGCGAACTTCTTCCGCATTAATCCGGTCAAGGCGCTCTTCTGGTCGCAGTTGCTGGCCGGGGTGCTGACGATTCCGATTCTGCTGTTCATCCTGCTGCTGGCCAATAACGCGCGGGTGATGAAGACCACCAATACGCTTTCGCAGAACTTCTGGATGGGTGCAACCTTGGGTGCTCTGGTGGGATCGGGCCTGCTCTGGTGCTGGTGGACGCTCGCGCACTAGGACAGATTCGCGGAAGCGATAGGGCGCGAACCAAAGTAGTACTGGATACATTGGAGTTCAAACCGCGCTCGCGCGAATATCGCGGAAAGCGGCTCTGAGAGCCGGACTTGCGCGATGGGGCAGAGCCTGCTATAAGAGTTGAGGCAGGTAAGGCGCAAAGGCGCCGGCGTGAAAACGCATTCGATCTTTAAAAGAAAGTTAAAAAATGTTCGCGACAGGGGTTGCTAAACGCAAAGCGAGTCTGGTATAACAAGTTCTGTCAGCGAGAAGGCATGAAGCAGCGCTGGGAACAAAAGAATCGTTGGCGATTCACCCAGCATCTTAGAAGTTAGGCCATTAGCTGCGAATCAGCCCGGCCACGGGCTTCAATTCGGGAACTGAGTTTCCCGAAGGGTTTGAGCGGTTACCATCGCAAAACCTCAAAGTGTTCTTTTTTGAAAAAGTTTGCTCTTCGTTCTGCTGTGCGCCGATTTGGGCTGCGCAGAGGCGAGAGAGCTTTAGACACCGCGCGTGCTCCGCAGGGAAATGCGTTGAGCGCAGTGAGCGGTCTTCCGCAACGATCGAAAAAAACGATCGGATGA
>CAWHUL010000023.1:242500-285294 GCA_963832365.1 uncultured Acidobacteriota bacterium
GAGGTCATAAGGTTTGCCGTCGCGCACAGATGTGAATCTGGGTGTGCTGAGTAAATTTTATGGTCAAGCTACTAAGGGCGCATGGTGGATGCCTTGGCAGAAGCAGGCGATGAAGGACGTGGCAAGCTGCGATAAGCCTCGGGGAGCCGCAAACAGGCTTTGATCCGGGGATTTCCGAATGGGGAAACCCTGCACGGTGAACCCGTGTAACGGCCCGATGAATCCATAGTCGGGTACGAGCGAACCCAGGGAAGTGAACCATCTCAGTACCTGGAGGAAGAGAAAACAACAGTGATTCCGAGAGTAGTGGCGAGCGAAATCGGAACAGCCCAAACCTAGTACACCTTCGGGTGTATCAGGGGTTGTAGGATCCGCGACAAGTAGAGTTACCAATCCAATTGTTAGTCGAAGCCCCCTGGAAAGGGGAGCCATAGAGTGTGATAGCCACGTAGGCGAAAGCAATTGGACTCGAAGCGGACACCTGAGTACCGCGGGACACGAGAAATCCTGTGGGAATCTACGGGGACCATCCCGTAAGGCTAAATACTAGCTTCTGACCGATAGTGAACCAGTACCGTGAGGGAAAGGTGAAAAGCACCCCTGCGAGGGGAGTGAAATAGTACCTGAAACCGTGTGCCTACAAGCAGTGGGAGGGCTATGGTCGCAAGACAATGCCTGACCGCGTGCCTATTGCATAATGAGCCGGCTAGTTATTCTTGTCAGCAAGGTTAAGCGGAAGCGAGCCGAAGCGAAAGCGAGTCCTAATAGGGCGTTAAGTTGGCAGGAATAGACGCGAAGCGGGATGATCTACCCTTGGCCAGGTTGAAAGTGGGGTAACACCCACTGGAGGACCGAACCGGTGTTTGTTGAAAAAAGCTCGGATGAGCTGAGGGTAGGGGTGAAAGGCTAATCAAATTCCGTGATAGCTCGTTCTCTCCGAAATAGCTTTAGGGCTAGCCTCGCGTGATTTGCAGTGGTGGTAGAGATCTGGATGGACTAAGGGGCTTTCCAGCTTACTGAATCCAACCAAACTACGAATGCCACGAACAACCAGCGCGGGAGTCAGACGGCGGGGGCTAAGCTTCGTCGTCGAGAGGAAAACAGTCCAGACCGCCAGCTAAGGTCCCCAAGTTCCAGTTAAGTGGGAAAGGATGTCGGAACGCCCAGACAGCCAGGAGGTTGGCTTAGAAGCAGCCATCCTTTAAAGAAAGCGTAATAGCTCACTGGTCAAGCGGTCCGGTGCCGACAATTCAACGGGGCTCAAACTGGACACCGAAGCTGCGGATGCATGGCTTAGGCCATGCGTGGTAGGAGAGCATTCTCAACAGTTAGAAGTGAGACCGGAAGGATTCATGGACAGTTGAGAAGAGACCCTGCCGGCATAAGTAGCGATAACGGAGGTGAGAACCCTCCGCGCCGAAAGTCTAAGGTTTCCTGAGAAAGGTTAATCCGCTCAGGGTTAGTCGGTTCCTAAGGCGAGGCCGAAAGGCGTAGTCGATGGACGTCCGGTTAATATTCCGGAACTCCCTTGTGTTCGTTATCACGATGGGGTGACGCAGAAGGATAAGCGGGCCCTCCTATGGCTATGGGGGTCGATGCGTGTAAGTCGGTTCCGATAGGCAAATCCGTTGGGACATTAACGATGAGACGCAAAGCAGTAAGCCGTATGGCCGAAAGCCGCCAATTCCACGCTGCCAAGAAAAACCTCTAAGGAGAAAATAAGGGAACCGTACCTCAAACCGACACAGGTAGACGAGGAGAATATCCAAAGGCGCTCGAGAGAACACTCGTTCAGGAACTCGGCAAATTAACCCCGTAACTTCGGGAGAAGGGGTGCCCCGGTAGCGTGTCAAAAGCGTGAGGGGGCCGCAGTGAAACGCGTACGGCGACTGTTTAACAAAAACACAGGTCTCTGCTAAGTCGAAAACGACGTATAGGGGCTGACGCCTGCCCGGTGCCGGAAGGTTAAAGGGAGAGGTCAACCGCAAGGTGAAGCTTCGAACTGAAGCCCCGGTGAACGGCGGCCGTAACTATAACGGTCCTAAGGTAGCGAAATTCCTTGTCGGGTAAGTTCCGACCTGCACGAATGGCGTAACGATCGTACGACTGTCTTAACGAGTGACTCGGCGAACTTGTAGTACCGGTGAAGATGCCGGTTTCCCGCATCTAGACGGAAAGACCCCGTGCACCTTTACTATACCTTCACTATGAACTATGGCATTTGCTGCGCAGGATAGGTGGGAGGCTTTGATTTCAGGCTCTTGGGCTTGGAGGAGCCAACGGTGAGATACCACCCTGCGAGTTCTGTGGTTCTAACCTACTCCCGTAATCCGGGAGAGGGACATAGTGAGGCGGGTAGTTTGACTGGGGCGGTCGCCTCCTAAATTGTAACGGAGGCGCACGAAGCTACGCTCAGGCTGTTTGGAAATCAGCCGTCGAGTGCAAAGGCATAAGCGTGGTTTACTGCGAGACCCACAAGTCGAGCAGTTGCGAAAGCAGGTCTTAGTGATCCGGTGGTTCTGTATGGAATGGCCATCGCTCAACGGATAAAAGGTACGCCGGGGATAACAGGCTGATCGGAGCCAAGAGTTCATATCGACGCTCCGGTTTGGCACCTCGATGTCGGTTCATCGCATCCTGGAGCTGTAGAAGGTTCCAAGGGTTTGGCTGTTCGCCAATTAAAGCGGTACGTGAACTGGGTTCAGAACGTCGCGAGACAGTTCGGTCCCTATCTGGTGTGGGCGTAGGAGATTTGAGAGGGCCTGTCCTTAGTACGAGAGGACCGGGATGGACGAACCTCTTGTGTTCCAGCTGTCGTGCCAACGGCATGGCTGGGTAGCGAAGTTCGGTTGTGATAACCGCTGAATGCATATAAGCGGGAAGCACTCCTCAAGATGAGATCTCCCAACCCGTAAGGGAAAAGAAGGGCACAGGAAGACCACCTGTTTGATAGGCTGGATGTGCAAGTGCAGTAATGCATGTAGCTTACCAGTACTAATCGCCCGTTCGGCTTGACCATAAAATTTACTTGGCGCACCCATATTGCACAGGATAGAAACTGATCCTGCTGCGGCGGAGGAAAAACTGCCTCCGCCACCCAATGCTCTTCAGCAAACATCGTTTCAAGAGTTCTTTTTCAGATTGGCGTTGCAGATGCCAGAGATCCTTCGGCGCGAATGCGCCTCAGGACTTCGGCTGCGGCCTCAGAGGGCCGCAAAACGCCTCAGGTTTCCGGTGATTTTTCCGCAGGGGAAACACCCGTTCCCATCTCGAACACGGTAGTTAAGCCCTGCAGGGCCGATTGTACTGCACGCGAAAGTGTGTGGGAGAGTAGGACGTTGCCGGAATTAATAAAGGCCATCATGAGAAATCATGGTGGCCTTTTCCGTTTTATGGAACGTTTACGAAAGCACCGCCAAGCGTTGTCTAGCCAGAATTGGCGCAACGCTTGGCGGTGCTCCTCTAGGCATCCAGCCACTGCTTGAGTTACAATCCCGACACTTAGGATCTGAAATCCAGGAGAACAGCGTGAAACCTATTGCGTTTCGGATCGTCGATTTCAAATCGATCAAGGACTCTGGGATATGTGAGCTGTCTAGTATCTAGCCGCATAAGATTAGCGATACGATGCTTTGGGGTGTTTCGTGAAAGACCACCTGTTTGCTTCCACTCGAAGGGGTGGGCGGTTTGGTTGTAAGGCGGCGATGAACGCGTCCATGTGTTTTCTCAGCTGGCCGGGGCTGGCTGAAGCTGGCAGCCGGCCAGAGAGTGGCTGCTGCAAGATCGAAAACATCGACGATTTCCACCTGATTCATGCCCACGAGGCGTGGGTAGGTGTGTAATGAAGATGCACGTTCGGGTGCCGCGCGCACGCCAGCGGTCCTGCTTGGGTTTAGTGGGTGTTGCAGGTTGTCGAGGATGACATGGATCTGGCGAGCTGGGTGCTCGGTGCACGATGCGGTTCATAAAGTGCGAGAAACTCCACCCGACGGCGGCGCGGGTAGTAGATGGCGCTTTCAGGCCAGACCGGTGGCCACCTGCCAGCGCGGCAAACAGGGTGGTGGTGCCGTGCCGCTTGTAGTCGTGCTGAAAACCGGTGAGCGCCTTGCCGTTGGGCAGTTTCAGCCAGCCCTGCGCCCGCTCCAGGGCCTGGATGTGAGGCTTTTCATCCACGCTCAACACCAGCGCATTCTCCGGCGGAATTCAGTATAGCCCCGACCACGTCGGCCGCCTTCTGGGCAAAGTTCAGGGATCGGTGGAGACGCACCAACTGTGGCGACGTTCGAGCGGAAATCGCCATGTTTGCGCAGGACCCGCCAAAACGTTCTGAGTCGTCGGAGATGGTCCTTCAGGGCCGCTGCCAGCATGGCCCCATTAAACCCAGCGGGCAAAGCCCGACGAGCGGCAGCCGATCAGCATACGTACTGCGCAGAGTCAGGATGCGCCGCTCGCTGATTCTGGTGCATAGATGGCCGGCTTGCCCGAACGCGGTGTCATCCTGCAGTCCCTGCAAGCGGTGGCGCAGAAATCGGCCGCGCCACTTGCTCGCGGTGGCCCGGGACGCGATGCTAGGCTCATCGTAGCCGACGATTTAGCTCGTTGCTCGGGCTCCTGCCGCCGCCTGCAAGATCATGCCCGGCGCGAAACGAGAGCATTCCCAGCGCCGTGCTCGTGGCTCGCCGCACTACTCAACTCCAAATTAGCCTGCTCTTCCGGCTTGAGTAGTAATCGTGCGAGCATTTCATGTTCAGTCCACTATACACCGTTCAAGGACTCATGGGTTATGCGAACTAGATACTAGGGACGGGATTTCGGTTCTTGCGGGGCAGAATGAGTCAGGGAAAACCGCGATCTTTAACAGCACTTCGCGATTTTGACCTTGAGGACGGCGAGAAACCGGCGACACCAGAGTACTGGCCAGACGAACGAGACAATGTTCGACCACGAGTCTCAGTTCAATTTGAGGTCGATGCTGGCGAGATTGAAAGGGCGCTGTGGGAAAGCAACTTTGTCATGCCCAGCGGCGTGTCTAAGGCGTTCAGAGAATCTGGAAGTGTTTGGATAACGCGTCATCTCCCGACAGGCAAATATGAGCTGACTGATGATATCCGTGGTTTATGGGGCGTGGGGGACACTGAGGAGCCGCCTCCAGAGTCCGCTAGTGCCGAGACGGCGGAGGCGAGCGCTGAGAGCAACCTACCTCCAGACCCGCCTCCAGACCCACCGATAGTTCTCGGCGCGGACGAACTCGGTGCACAACTGCGGTGGTACTGGCCAGCGTTTGTGTATTTCGATTCTTTCAGCAATCAGCTCCCCCGCTCAGTGCCTTTCTCAGATCTGCAGCAACAGGAGGCAACTCCTAAACCTGTCGCCGCGTCTGGTGCCGGAAAGCAAAAGACCGCTACTGTGCCACGGGCTGTGCTCGATCTTATAGCGCTCTCAAACGTCGATCTTGGCCGAGTCGAAGAGCTTTCGCAAGAAGAGAAGCGCTTGGACAATTATCTGAAGAACAAGAGTGCGGAGATTACTGGCGATTTCTTGACATACTGGACGCAAACGGTCGATGGAGCGCAGACGGTCGACCTCCGTGTTGAAGGCCGCCGCGGGGAACAGGGGGAACTTCGACTTCACTTCTTCGTGTTTGATGGCTTTAAGCACTATCCTGAACAACGCAGCAAGGGCTTTCTTTGGTTCTTGTCTTTCTATCTGCGGCTAACTGCCTCACAGAAACGAGAACCAGACCGTGCACAATTTCTCCTGATCGATGAACCAGGGTCGTATCTCCATGCTCGTGCTCAAAGGGACGTTCTTAAACTGTTGGAGGAGAAGCTCGTAAAGAAAGACCAAATCTTATATTCGACCCACAGCCCTGTTCTGATTCCTGCTGATCGGCTTCATCGCGTCAGGCTTGTGATCAGAGACCCCCAAGAGGGAACCCTTATACTTAATCGCCTGACCGACCGTCGAATAAAGGGCGATGTCTTTCAGGACACATTATCCCCCATACTCGCGGCAATTGGACTGGACGTAAGAGAAGCGCTCACATTTGCACGCCCGAAGAATCTGCTTGTGGAGGGAATATCGGATCACTTCTATTTGTCTGGTTTAGCGCGTGTAGTTGGAAGGCAACTGTGTGAAGACTTCATGTCTTTCCTTGTCTTGGGGCAATGTCAGTGCCAACCCTCGCTTCATTGTTTATCGGCTGGGGCTTACAATTTGTGGTGCTTCTCGACAGGGACGAACAAGGAAACGGCGCACGGAATAAGCTCCTTAATGAGCTTGGCGTAGACAACGGGAAGGTGGTTCAACCTAACAACGCGGCGGGAATCGAAGATCTGTTCTCACCGGAGGATTTCCGGAAACTCCTCAGCACCTATGACCCTGAACTGACGATCCAACCGCGAGAGAAACCGACCCAGTGCATCCGCAGGCAAGGCGTGGATAAGGTGCTCCTCGCCAGACGATTCTCGGAGATGGTCAATTCCGAGACAATAACCCCGACCCAGAAAACAAGCGAGGCTGTGGAGGATCTCTTTAATCGCCTGGGGGTACCATCGGCCCAAGGTGGAACCAGTGCCACGGCGCAAGGGATGGGACGATGATGTGTGAATTCTAGAAACGGAACTGTGGTTAAGTTGACAAACTTTCGAAAGGTACGCCTCTGCGGAATGCGCAACGCAACTCACTGGCACGCACCTGCTCAGAACAATTTGAGATGGATGGTCAGGTATTTTTTGGGATTCTGGCGAATGGCCTGCATGAGGGCCTGACTATCGGTCATCAACTTGTTGGCATTGTCGTAGAGTGAAGAATCCTGCAGCAGTTTGCCCGCCGAGCCCTCGCCGCGATCGAGCCGGTCGGTGATGTTCGACAGGCGGTTCACCACGTTCTGCAACTTGTTGGCAAACTCCTGGTCACTCGCAAATTTGCCGAGCGCCCCTTTGCCGGCGTTGAGGTCGTCCATGAATTTGTTTGCCTTGGCCATTGTCCGGTTGGCGTTGTCGTAGAGTGCCGGATCCTTCAGCAGCTTACCGACGGATCCGTGCCCCGCTTGCAGGTCGTCCGCGATCTGATTAATTTTGTCGACGCTGGCATTCAGCTTGTCGTAAAGATCATCGCTCCGCAGCAACTGGCCAAGACTGCCCTTGCCCGCGTTAATCTCGTTCAGGATCTGTTGCGCCTGAACGACCGTTCGGTTCAAATTATCATAGAGAGCATTGTCGTAGATTAGCTTGCCGACCGTGCCCTGTTTGTCTTCGATTGTGCTGACGATGCGGTCCACGCGGGCCACCAGCGTCTCGACCTTTTGCAGAGTGGATTGCGAGGAGCGCACTACGTCCTGAATGTCGGGGACGTCACGCCATGGAAGCGTGTCGCCGTCTTTGGCCGGCCCCTCCTTGGCTGTGCTGCCGTCAATGTTGACGTAGGTTTCGCCCAGAGCGCCGACCGTCGTCAGCATCGCGACCGAATCTTTCTTAAGGTAGTGCGCTGACTTTCCGCCGACTTTCATCTCGATCCGCACCGGCGTGCGTTGGCGGTCGGGCATGATCCGTATGTTTTTAACGGTGCCGATATCGACGTTCTGGAGGCGGACGGGAGCCCCTGCGCGCAAACCGCCGGCATCATCCACGTACATGTAGATCGTGATCATCTTCGTGAATAAGCCGGTCGTTTCCGTCATCAGGAAAATGAGGAAGGCAAGAATGACGAGAGCTATAACTACCGTCAGCCCGACACGAAGCTGTGACCACTGCAGCTGTTTCTGGCTCGGCACCATTCCCCCGGGAAGTTGAGGCCGCGAAACTTAGGTCTAGCCTCGAATCATAACAAACCTAAGTACATTGAGTCACTTGCCCTACACGGTTGGCAAGGTAAAACTCGCGGGCGAGGCCACTGGATCAACCGCTGTTGGATGCCAAAACCGTGGCCATCGAAGCACCCCGGAGAGTACCCGCGCGCGGCCGCAGGCCGTGCTTATTGCTCCAGGATGACTTGCGCAATAGCGTGCGCCGCAGTGTGTGTGATCGAGACGAGCGCGCGCGTGGCGCCGAGGCGTTCGGCGAAGCCCGCGGCAACTCCGGAAATGCGTATGATGGGACGGCCGGAAGGCTCGCGCACCACCTCGAAATCCCTCCACGCGACGCCTCGCTTCCAACCGGTCCCGATGGCCTTCATCGCCGCTTCTTTCGCGGCGAAGCGGCCCGCAAAGCGTTCGAAGGGATTGGCCTTGGATTGGCAGTAGTCAATCTCGGCCGGGGTAAAGATGCGCTGCAGAAAGCGCTGCCCATAGCGCTGAATGGCACGCTCGATGCGATCCACCTCCGCGATGTCGATCCCCAGGCCGACGATCATCTACCCTCCCTTGATGCGGAACCAGCTCTTCATTCTAATCCCGCAGTGCGGGATCTGGCTCAGAACAGGCTGCCGGCATTGTAGATGACGCCTCCATCGACGGCGCGCGCTTCGCGCGTCAGGCGGTGTTCCCGGACGTGTCTGGCGTCGATGATGTGAAGAACGAGGTCGCCCTGGGCGGCAAAGTAGTCCGATACAAGCATGCGATGACACTGGAAGTACATGCGCTCGGCACACATGATCGCCGTCGGTCGCGAAACGGCCAGCTGGCGAAGCTGCGCGGCGGCATCAGTAAATTCCGTGGTGAGCATGTAGTCGGCATAGTTACGGAAGCTCTGGTTGTGCAGCCCCGTGTTCGGTGAATCGTCGCGGAGTTTGCGGCGGCGCCCTCCAAGAGCTTTCATCCAGAGATAATCGATTCCATAAGCCGGCAGCTCTCGCTCGAGGCTTTCGAGGTTGAAGTGTGGCAAGCGGCGCGACGCGGGAAACGACCGTATGTCGACCAGCAGCTTGATTCCATGCGCATCGAGAGCCTGGATTAGCTCTTCCAGAGTACGGGTTGAGTGGCCGATGGTGTAGAGCGTCAGCGTCATGGATGCCGGGCCAGCCTGCATTTGTCAGCCGGCGGCAGGATTATTCGTTGGCTTTGATTCTCTGCAAAGCGGTGACGATCGCTGGCTCCTCGGCCGGGAAGATCGTACGCAGGTCCAGCAACACGCGACCGTCCTCGATGCGGGCCACAATGGAGGGATCGTTGCCGCGCAACCGGCTGAGTAATTCATCCGCGCCAATTGTTTTCGCCGTGACCGCCACACCGTAGCTGGGCAAACCCCATCCGGGCGCGGCGCCACCGCCCACAAGCGACGAGCAGGGCACGGCGTCCAACTGTAGCTGGGGGCAGCTTTCCCTCACCCGCGCGGCCAGTGCCTCGGCGCGTTGCAAAAGCTCCTCGCGGGGAATACGCATGAAGCGAAGGGCCGGAATCGCCTCATACTGCTGCCGGACATAAGCCAGCAGCGTGGACTCCAGAATGGAATAAATGAGCTTGTCGACCCTCAGGGCGCGAAATAGCGGGTTGGCACGCACCTGCGCAATCACCGCCGGGCGTCCGCTGAGAATCCCCGCCTGTGGCCCGCCCAGCAACTTGTCTCCACTGTAGGTGACGATGTCCACCCCGGCCCGAAGGCTGAAGTGAACCGTTGGCTCATTGCTGATGCCCATCGGTTCCAGTGAAATGAGCGCGCCGCTGCCGAGGTCTTCCATGACGGGAATCCGACGGCTCCGGCCCAGCTCAACCAGTTCCGCCAGGGAAGCCTGCTCGGTGAAACCGACAATCTTGAAGTTGGAGCGATGAACGCGGAGTAGCAGCCGCGTGCGCTCGCCGATGGCGTCCCGGTAGTCGCCGATGCGCGTGCGATTGGTGGTTCCCACTTCGCGCAGCACGGCGCCCGACTTGGCCATGATCTCCGGTATGCGGAAAGAACCGCCGATCTCGACCAGTTCGCCGCGCGAAACGATGACTTCGCCACCTTCGGCAAGCGTGTTGAGCGCCAGCATGACGGCGGCGGCGTTGTTATTGACGACCGCCGTAGCGGGAGCTATCGCATCCATCGGGGCGGCGGTGTCGGCCGCAAACAGCGCGGCGAACAGGCGGTCCACATGCGAGTCGCGTTGGCCGCGCTCGCCGCTCTCCAGATCGAACTCCAGATTGCAATACCCGCCCGCCACTTGCAGCGCGTGTTGCAACGCGGCCTCCCCCAAAGGGGCGCGGCCAAGATTGGTGTGCAGAATAACTCCAGTGGCGTTGATGACCCGACGCAAAGAGAAGCGCGAGTTTGCCTTCAGCTCCTCGGCGAGTACCCGGGGAAGGTCCGCCAGCGTCAGGCGCAGTTCGTCTTCGGCTCCCACGCGCGGGATTGAGCGGCGAAGTTTATCCAGCGCCTGGCGGCAGGCTTCGACGACAGCCACGCGCCCGTGCGCGGCGATCAACGGTGCCAGGCTCTCGTTGCGCAGGAGCTCATCTACCGATGGGAGCAGCCGGAAAAGTTCAGAGCTATGAGTCATTCTTGCTTCTTTTCGCAAAGTCGTGGGCCCGCGCAATTGGCGCAACTGTTTCCACCCGGATAGTCTCGCCGTTTCCAGAACGGCTGGCAAGTGCGGAAGCGAATCCCTGGGTGCACCCCGGAAGGATTGGGCCATTGGGCATTAAGTTGGCAGGGTAACAAATCGCGGGGAAGAGTCAACAACCCCACCCTAGCGTCGAACCGTACAACACTGGAATGGGGCACCCGGTTGTCCGCCTCAAGCGATGGCGCGCGACAGTCTTTCGCCGGCCTTCAAGAAGTGGTTCATAGATTTTTCCCAGAAAACAACAGCTTCCAGGAACGCTTTCTCCGACCACGATTCGATGAACCGCTCTCCCGCAGGAGTAATAGAAGTGTAGGTGTATGACACATCGACGTGGGATCGATCATTGTCAAACGCCGAGACGGCAATTTTCAGAAAGCATGTCCTTGAATGCGGAGTGAACCGCGCAAACTCTACGCAGCGTGCCAAGGGGTCGTGCCGCGTGACCACCCATACGGTGTCCTCTTCCTCGGGATTTGATGTGCTGAAGACCGCGCCCTCCTCGACCAGACCGGAAGCAGAGTAGATCATCTTGTAACTCCAGCCGTCGAGCCACTCGGCCTCCCGCACTGGGCAAAGGAGTGGAAAGACTACGTCGGGCTTCGCATTAATGGTCTGTCGGTAGCTTCTGACCGCTCTCTTCGCTTGAACCGCGCAATCGCTCATGGTGTTCTCCGTAAATGATTTCGTATCGTGCCACAAAGTCAGCCTAAACTGTGAAGCCATAGACAGGTCAACTAGGGAATGGTGCTATGCGGGAAGAGTCGACGACCCCACCCTAGCGTCGACCGCACGACGCTAGAATGGGCACCCGGCCGTAGGGGTCCCTCGACTTCGCTTCGCTCCGCTCGGGATGACAGCAGTAAGGGCATCACTGTCGAGAACAGGCGTTCTCACCACTTACCCCTACCCGGCTTCGACCAGGCCGTAACGTCGGTTCCAGTGGGCTTGCAGGTGGCGGATGGCTTGCGTGGCTTCCTCTTTGGAAATGTCTTTGGCGCTTCCACTGACCAGTGCGGCGACTTCCTGCTTCGCCAGTTCGAGCAGCTTGCGGTCGCGAATCAAGTTGGCCACGCGCAGGCTCGGCATGCCTGCCTGCTTGGTGCCGAAGAACTCGCCCGGACCGCGCAGTTCCAAATCTTTTTCGGCGATTTCGAAGCCGTCGGTGGTGCGCACCATGGTGTCCAGACGCTGCTCGGCCTCTTCGGAAACTTTCTTTCCCGGTCATCAGCACGCAATAAGATTTGGCGCTGCCGCGGCCGATGCGCCCGCGCAGTTGGTGCAGTTGGGAAAGCCCGAAGCGCTCGGCGTGTTCGATGACCATCATGGTCGCGTTCGCCACGTCGACTCCGACTTCGATCACCGTGGTGCTGACCAGCACGTCGATTTCACCGGCCTGGAAGCGGCGCATCACGCGTTCCTTCTCGTCGGTATCGAGGCGGCCATGTAAAAGGCCAATTCGCAGCTCGGGGAAAATCTTTCTTTCGCAGCTCCTCATACATGCGAATCGCCGCCTTCAGTTCGCCTTCGAGGCCCGCCTCCCCGGGAGCCTGTTCCTCGATCACCGGATAGACCACGTACGCCTGTTGTCCGGCGGTGACGAGTTTGCGCAAGAAGGTCCAGACCTCCTCTGCTCGCTCGCCGGGCACGCGGCGGGTGACGATGGGGGTCCGACCGGGCGGCAATTCGTCGATGACGCTGACGTCGAGATCGCCGTAAAGGGTGAGCGCGAGCGTGCGAGGGATGGGGGTTGCGGTCATCACCAGCACGTCGGGAGCGGTTTCCGCTCCTTTCTTCATTAGCTTCATGCGCTGCAGCACGCCGAAGCGGTGCTGCTCGTCGACAATCACCAGGCCGAGTTTGTGGAACTCCACTGTCTCTTCCAGCAGGGCGTGGGTGCCGATTACGAGTTGGGCGTCACCCTGCGCGATATGCCGACGGGCGTCGCGCTTGCGATCCTGCTCCATGGATCCGGTCAACAGCACGATGCGATAGCCGGCTTTTTCCAGGATTCGCCGTGCCGACAGCAGGTGCTGGGTCGCCAGGATCTCCGTCGGCGCCATCATCGACACCTGATAACCGTTCTCCATGGCGATGATGGCGGCTTCGAAGGCCACAATCGTCTTGCCCGAGCCAACGTCGCCTTGCAGCAATCGTCTCATTGGCGATGGCTGCCGCATGTCATCGGCAATCTCCTTCAGCACGCGTTTCTGGGAGGCGGTCGGGTGAAAGGGAAGGACGTTTTTCAGCGCCTCGCGGACGCGCGCGTCAATGCGAAAGCGTATTCCCGGCAAGCCGCGCATGCGGCGGCGCTTCAGTTCCAGTCCCAATTCGAGAAAGAACAGCTCCTCGAAAATGAGACGGAATTGCGCTGGAGTCCGCGCCGTCTGGAGCGCGGCAAAGCTTTCGCCGGCATCGGGCCAGTGGGCATGCCAGAACGCTTCGAACCGCGGTACCAGCCCGAGGCGACCACGAATCGCCGCCGGGATGGCGTCGGGGAGATTGGGATCGAGCGCCTCCAGCGCCGAGTGAATAATCCTGCGGAACCAGCGGGTCGTAAGCTTGCCGGTACCTTCGTAGATGGGTACGATGCGGCCCACTTCCAGCGAATGCCACTTCGAGCGCGCCTCGCTGCCATCGTCGCCGGCGTTCTCGGCTTCGGCTTCATCGAGGATCTCGAACTGCGGCTGAAGCATCTGCAAACCGCCGCGCCCACGCGAGTCCTGCTCGACTTTGCCATAGAGGGCGACCATCTGGCCGGGTTGGAAGCGATCCTTGAGATAGGTGCCGCGGAACCACATGCACTTCAGGGTGGTGCGGCCCTGGCCCGCCGTCATCTCCATGATGGGCATGCTTCGGGTGCGAAGCAGCGCGGAGGTGCGCACCTCGGCAATGACGCTCGCCATTTCGCCGGGAGACAGTTCGGCAATCGTGCGGGGGTTGATCCGGTCCTCGTAACGAAACGGCAGATAGTAGAGGAGGTCCTCAATTACCGAGATGCCCTTGACCGCAAGCATCTCGGCCAGCCGGGGACCGATGCCCTTGACGAATTGAATCGGAGTGCTGAGCTCCAGCATTATGCTGATGGTACAAAACCCGGTCACCGAGCGCGAGTAAAACCGAACGCCGCTGACGCCGGGTAACTCTTTTGCTTCGATTTGGTTCCAATAAGCGTGTTTCTGAATTTTGGGAAATCTCTGATTGCGGTGGTCAGCGGAAACGCGATTTACTTCTTTCTGCTGCTGCCGGTTCTGCCGCGTCGCGCCCAGCATCGCCCTTTCCACTTCGATTTGGGCCTGATGCTGGATGCCTGGATCTGTCTCGTGATTTACGGGGTTCTCTGCCTCGCATTGCGAAGGAAAGGGCGTGAAGCAGGGCGTTCTTCAGGATAGACAGCGCAGATGTCGTGCTTTCTGCCCAGAAATTGGCGCAATCGCTGAACGGGCACACAAACCCACTCACCCTTCAGTTATGCTAGGTATTTCCGGGGCTGCCACACGCGAACGACATCGAAGTCATGAGGCGTTTCGCGGATTGACCCGAAGCGGTCGAGCACTGTATTTTCATTAACTTGGGTGTATGTGCCCCAAGCCGGCCCCCAACGGCCGCCATGATCGAGGGACATGAAGAATTTCCGGATTTTCTGCCTCCCGTTATTGGGAGCAATCATCATCACCGCTGCCTGCAAGACTGAAGAAACCAAGCAGGGCGGTGCTGTACCTCCCTCGGATGCTCTGGCGCCCACCCTTTCCGAACCGGCGGCTCCCGCCCCGCAGCCCAGGGTCCAACAAAAGCTTCCGCCAAAGCCGGACCCAGTTCCCGACCTCGTCAAACGGGTGGAGGATGAGTATGCCAAGGGCGAGGCCAACTATCGGACGGGACATTTAGAGGCGGCCAAAGAGAATTTCGACCGTGCCTTCGACATCCTGCTGACCGGACCGGTTGGCGTTCACTCCGATGATCGCCTGGAGCGCGAATTCGACAAGATTGTTGAAGGCGTAAACGGGCTGGAGATGCTGGCCTTGAAGGCGGGCGACGGGTTTACCGGGCAGCGCAGCGAACCGGCGCCCATCGACGAGGCTAACGAGGTCACTTTCCCGATCGACCCGGCGGCGAGGGCTAAGGCGGAGGCGGAGTTTCGCCAGACGCGTTCCGATCTGCCGCTGGTTATGAACGATCAGGTGGCCAGCTTCGTCAATTACTTTTCCGCCGGCAAGGGTCGCGGAGCGATGGAGCACGGCTTGATACGCGCAGGACGCTACCACGACATGATTTTGCGGGTGCTAAGGGAAGAGGGCGTTCCGCAGGATTTGATCTACCTGGCGCAGGCCGAGTCGGGGTTCCATCCCTTGGCGCTTTCGCGGGCCGGGGCTCGCGGAATGTGGCAGTTCATGGCCGGTCGCGCCTCCGGCTACGGGCTGCAGCGCAATTGGTGGGTCGACGAGCGCCAGGACCCGGAGAAGGCCACGCGGGCCGCGGCACGCCACCTGAAGGATCTCTATCACCAGTTCGGCGACTGGTATTTGGCCATGGCGGCCTACAACTCCGGACCGGGCACTGTGCAGCGGGCTGTCGAGCGCACCGGGTATGCCGACTTTTGGGAACTCTATCGCCGAAACGTACTGCCGGGAGAGACTCGCAACTACGTGCCAATTATTGTGGCTGTCACCATTGTGGCAAAAAACCGCGCACAGTACGGGCTTGATCGCGTGTCTCCCGAGATTGCGCCTGCGGTGGAGGTGGTGAAAGTCAATTACGCCGTCGACCTCCGTCTGGTCGCCGAGTGTGTTGACGCCCCGGTAGCGACCCTTCAGGACCTGAACCCGAGCCTGCTCCGCATGACCACGCCCAAGGACGCTGACTTCGAACTGACGCTGCCGGCGGGCACCAGCGAGCGCTTCCTGACGGCGATTGCGGCTATTCCGCTGGAAATGCGCACGCAGTGGCGGTATCACAAGGTGCAGCCCGGCGAGACGCTGTCGCAAGTGGCACTGCGTTACCACAGCAGTACGCGCTCGATCGCCCAGGTTAACGGTCTCCAGGAAGATGCCGTCCTGCAAAAGGACGCCAAACTGATCATTCCGGTCACTGCGGTGCGCCGCGCAGCCAGTGAAGGGGAGGTCGCCACTTACTCCCGGCATCCTGTGATCCACACCGCACGCAAGGGCGAAACCGCACTTTCGGTGGCCGACGACTATGCTGTCCCGGTCGAGATGGTACGTAAGTGGAACCACCTCCGCGGAAACCAGTTGCGGGTAGGCCAGTCACTGCACATCTACAAGCCGGTTGGAAAGCAAGCGGCGCGGGAGCCGTCCGCTTCCCGGAACGCTCCGCAGCGAACTTCGGCCTCAACCCGGCCCGGTAATGCCAACGCCAAGCCAGGGACAGCCGCAAGCAGCGGCTCTAAGACCCCCGCCAAGGCTGGGGCGGCGCACCCCTCGCATGCGGTGGCCGCCTCGAAGACCACGGCTAAGACCACCCCCACCGCCAAGGGGAAGACGTCGTCCGTGAGCGCCAGCAGGCCCAGCCCGCAGCGCGTGCACAAGGTCAGGCGCGGAGACACCCTTAACAGCATTGCCAGCGAACACAAGACCACCGTCGCGGCCCTCAAGCGGGATAATGGCAAGGCGGCCGGCAATCTTCGCCCCGGACAAGTGCTGGTCATCAAGTAGCCTCGGCCTGGAATACTGCTTGACGATCGATTTTTTCGGCGGCGTTTCCAAACTGGATACATAAAAACGCATCGAGCGCTGTCTTGTATTTGCATCCCATCGCCAGCAAGTGTATTTTGTTCCGCAGGCTGTATTGCGCGTTTGGCGGCGAACTACTGCCCGGCGCGCGCGGCGGCTGAGACTTCATGCAGTCGTGATGTATCCGTTGTTCTGGCGCTCCGCATCGCGGAGGTCGGCAGATAACCAGGAGGACACATGGCGTTATTCGACAAGACTCATCCAGGCCGTGACGACGAGATGGACGATTACGGCGAAGGCAATGCTTACGAAACACCAGAGGAAGAAGAAGACTACGACGAGGAAGAGGAAGAGGAAGAAGAAGCGGGCCCAATAGGGAGCGAACCTCGCGAGTCTGTCGCGCCGGTCGTGATAGGCGGCGGCATGAAGGAAGCAGTGGTCGAGGCGCCTGCCGTGGAAAAACCCGCGCGCAAGGCCCCAAAGCCTAAACCGGCGGCGAAGAAGGCAGCGCCCAAGAAGGCTGCCAAGAAAGCGGCGCCCAAAAAGGCGGCAAAGAAAGTAGCGCCAAAGAAGGCAGCCAAGAAGGTAGCTCCGAAAAAGGCAGCTAAGAAGGTAGCTCCGAAAAAGGCGGCTAAGAAGGTAGCCAAAAAGGCTGCCAAGAAGGCGATGCCGAAGAAGGCCGCAAAGAAGGCCGCGAAGAAGGCTCCGGCCAAGAAAGCGAAAAAGCAGTAAAGAAAGCGGTAAAGAAAGCCGCAAAAAAGGGCGGACGCCGCCGCTAGTCGCTACGTTGCGTGGACGCAGCCTGGCCCCTGTGATGCCGCGCCGAACGCATAGGTGTCTGCGTTTGAGCGGTGCACCGGTGAGGCAGAGTGCCACCAACGCTTGAGTTGTGGGTCTTATTGTCGTCGATGAGAGTTGCCCCCGGGTAGCTGCAATGGCGCTTGTTCCGAAAGCCGCGGATTACCTCCGCGGCTTAGGCTTTCTGGGGCCTGGTTCGCTACCTGATTGTCATCGCAACTGCTCGACGCGCAGAGGTGACTGGAATTGCGGTAGGTTCTCCACCTTTGAAGAGGGGCTGAAATGCCTGGCGCTCTAGTTGTTCGGTGACGTCATCCCGACCGAGCGAAGCGAAGTGGAGGGATCTTGAGTCTTCCCGGTCCCGCAGCGAAGCAAAACAAAAGATTCCTCGACTCGCGACGCAGGGCGTCGCTCGCTCGGAATGATCGTTCATATTATTGGGATACAGCAGTATCCTCTGGAACTTCGCTTCAGTTTCCCATCTCTTCAGCAAATCCACGGGCTGCCGCACATCATGCACGCGAAAGTAGCCGGCGAGTGAGGGATGCCGTTTGGCGACCGCTTCGTACATCTGCCAGGCCACATTACGGTAAGACCAGTGACCGGCGGGCGAGGTGCGCAATTCCGCGATGTATACCACCTCCGCCAGATCCATCTTGAATAGAGCGCGCTTGCGGAAGGCGAGGGGTATGAGGTACTGCGCCTCGGGAGCAAGTTCTCCTTTGCGGCGAGGTCGCGGCTCTTCCGTGGATTCGGTCTGCCTATTCAATGCGGCGTGCAGTGTATAGGCAGCGGATTCGGCGCGGTCCATGGCCGCCGTATAGCGTCCCGCGAGATCGGCAGCGGTGATCTCCGCAGGCATTTCAAAACCGTGGGCGGTGGTGAACTCCTGCGCGATCTGCGTGCAGCGGCGATGCCGATGCAGGTCGCGGTAAGCGCCAATATCCATGAGAATGTCGAAGCGGAAGCTTTGCCCGGCGCAGAATGCCCGCGGAAGTTCATCGTGCGGGCCACGGTGGTGCGCTCCGAGCGAAATGATTTCGTCGCGCTCGACAGAGCTGAGCGACTCCACGCGCCGGCGAATTTGCGCGTAGGGATAGTGGCAGTATTGGTAAAGCAGCGTGGATGCCAATTCGATTTCAATCGCTTCCGGCTCCAGCAGCGTGACCGCCTCGGCAGGCAGAATCTCTGCGCCGCGCATCAGTTCGTCGGCGGCCTGTCGCAGTTCGTGGCGCGTTTCCACTTCGTATTTGCTGGCCTCAGCGTATTTCATCAGCGTGGGCGCAACCGGAACTTCGCGGAGCAACTGTTTTGCCGCCAGCGCACCCAAAGCTTCGTCTTTGGCGGCGATGGCCTCGGCCAGTTCTCGCCAGGCCTTGTGTTTGACGTTGTAAGCGCCGCGCCGTGCCGCCGCTTTCAGTTGCTCGCCAAGGCTGCGCACCTCGGTATGGGTGTGCGCCAACAGGCGCGCTATCTGCGTTTCCAGCGTGCGGGCGTTCACGATCTGTCCCAGAGAGGTGTTGGTTGCCAGCGGCAGCAGGTAGCGGGCCAAGTCAAAGGCGCGTGCCTGCAAGGTGCGCTTGTAGGCGTCCGGCTTCATCTCGGCGGGTCGCGGAGTGCCTTCGGCGAGGTAGCGGAACATATCTTTCGAAACCTGCTCGTATTCGGAAAACAGGAACGCCGCAGTTTCGCGATACCATTCGACGATATGAGGGTCGGCCGGGACAAACTCGGGCGTGAAGTAGCTGCTCTTCTTGAAGTCCTGATAGCGGGTTGAGCGCTCCTGTCCGTCCCAGCGCTGCTCGTCGACCACGGCGATTGCGGCCAGCAGCGACAGGCGTTCGATGGCCGTCGTGATGTGCGCCAGGTCCGCGATGGAGCGATGGCCGTATTGGAAGTAGAAGGTGTTGAGAAACTGCTCCGCCTTCTGCTCGTCGAGCTCGGCCAGCGATTCCTTCATCGAGAGCGCCGAGCGCGAGTACTTGGCCATGGCGTAGGCCTGCACCTCCGGATCGGCACCCACAACGCAAAAAACAGCAGTGCCGGCAGCTTCGGCTGGGATTTCAGGGTCTTGAGCTTCGGTCGAATCACGTTCGGATCGAGAGCGGGCCATGCCGGAAGTGTAAGGTCAGCCGTAACAGAGTGCAAGATCACGTCAAGGCCGCTTCCCAATCGCGCACTGGTTGGCCCATGGGATTCCAGGGCACGATGGGGAACCCTCGAGTTTTCATTCCGGCTGCCTATGGAGTTTTTATGGGTTTTCAAGCCCGTTCGTAATCAAGTAGACTAATAGTTTGCCCATGATAAGAAGTCGTTTTAAGAGCATTCTGATCGTAGCCCTGGTCATGACGGGGGCAACACTTGCGGGTGCCCAGGGACGCGCGAATCTGCCTCGCGAAGCTGGTCTTGGTTTGGTGCCGCCGCCGGTTCCGCAGGGGCAAATCGCGCTGCCGCGAGTCGCTCCCGACCTCGCGCTGCAACTGTTCCTCGGCCAGAAGCAGAGTACGAATAACGTGGACTACAGCAGCCGGACCTCTGTTCATGCGGAGTTGTTCGATCTGGAACAGAAGGGCGACTACGAGTTGGTGAGGATCTATAGCGCCGAACCCCGCTCCCTGAAATTTGCTCCGATTCGCTTCATCGGCGATGGCTTTGTCAAAAGCAATGTGATCCTGCGGTTTTTGCAATCGGAGGTCGACCGGATCGAGAAGGGCGATCCCAAGGAATTGGCGATTTCGGAGCGTAATTACAAATTCTCGTACAAGGGCGTACAGACTTTGAACGGCAGCCCGGTGCATGTTTTCCACGTCAAACCCCGTCACAAGCGGCAGGGATTGTTCACGGGACGAATTTACCTGGACAGTGGCTCCGGCCATCTGCGTCGTGCCGAGGGCATGCCAGTCAAATCACCCTCATTGTTCATCAAACAGGCGGAGTTCGTGCAGGATTTCGATGATTTCGAGCAGTACACACTGCCCACGCACTTGCATTCGACGGCCAAGACGAGGGTGATTGGGCGGGCCCTGCTGGACATCGTGTATTCCTCATATCAGTTCTCATCTGCCCATGGGCGGAGCAATCCGGTTGCGAGCCAGAGCTTCTGATATCCGCCGAAGCCCGGATCGCTACAGCGCCGCAACGCCGCATGCTGTAGACTAAAAGCATCGTTCCATTCACAATCGGTTACCGTTTTTGTGATTGAGTCTGAAGGAAAATCTCGCTTTGAATACCGATATTCGTAATATTGCCATCATTGCCCACGTCGATCACGGAAAGACCACGCTCGTAGATGCCATGCTGAAGCAGAGCGGCACGTTCCGCGCCAATGAACAGGTGGCCGAACGCGTCATGGACTCCAATGCGCTCGAGCGTGAGCGCGGCATCACGATCCTGGCGAAGAACACGGCGGTTGAATACCACGGAATCAAGATCAACATTGTCGACACTCCGGGCCACAGCGACTTCGGTGGAGAAGTTGAGCGCGCGTTAAAGATGGTGGACGGGGTCATGCTGCTGGTGGACGCCAGCGAAGGACCGCTGCCGCAGACTCGCTACGTCTTGAGCAAGGCGCTTGAGGCGGGACTGCCGCCGGTGCTGGTGATCAACAAGATCGATCGCAGCGACGCCCGCGTGCAGGAGGTGGTGAACGAGGTCTACGACCTGTTCATCGATCTCGACGCCAACGAGCAGCAGTTGGATTTTCCTATCCTCTACACCAACGCCAAGCTGGGCACGGCAGCAACTTCGCCGGAGGGCAAGGGAGAGAATCTTCGGCCGTTGTTCGATGCCATTCTCGCCACCGTGCCGCCGCCGCAGGGCTCGCCGGAGGCCGCTCTACAGATCCTGGTGGCTAACCTCGATTACAGCGACTATCTCGGCCGTTTGGCGATCGCGCGCGTCTTCAACGGCACGCTGCGAAACGGGGATGAGGCCGGCATCACCAAACCGGACGGCTCGCTGGACAAGGTGAAGATCACGAAGCTTTTTTCCTTCAGCGGATTGAAGCGAATCGAGATCGACGCAACCACTCTGGGCGATATCGTTGCCGTTGCCGGGGTCGAGGGCATCAACATTGGCGACACGATTACCTCGGTCGAGACACCCGCTCCCTTACCGCGAGTCGCCATCGACGAGCCCACGATCGCCATGCAGTTCACGGTCAATACGTCGCCTTTGTCGGGGCGCGAGGGACAGTACGTCACATCGCGCCATCTGCGCGAACGATTACAAAAAGAACTGCTGACGAATGTGTCGTTGCGAGTGGAGGAGACCGACAGTCCGGACACGTTCAACGTGCTGGGCCGCGGAGAGTTGCAGTTGGCAATTTTGATCGAGATGATGCGCCGCGAAGGCTATGAGCTGATGGTCGGCAAGCCGGAGATTGTGACCCGCACCTTGGACGGCAAGCTGATGGAGCCCGTGGAGCGCCTTACCGTCGACGTTCCGGACGCGTTTGTCGGCGTCGTCATGGAGAAGCTTGGCGGACGCAAGGGACAGATTTTGAAGATGAGCAACCAGGGATCTTCACGCGAGGGCGGCGGACCGAAGACCGGCCGCGTGCGCATCGACTTCCGGGTGCCCAGCCGCGGCTTGATCGGATTGCGCAGCGAACTGCTGACGGATACGCGTGGGACGATTGTGATGAACTCGCTGTTCGACGGCCATACCGAATGGCTTGGGGACATTCCTCAGCGGCCCACCGGTGCGCTGGTTGCCGACCGTGCGGGATCCACTACGGCGTACGCTCTCTGGGGATTGCAGGAGCGCGGCGAATTGTTTGCCGGTCCGGGCGTAGAAGTTTACGAGGGCATGGTCATCGGGGAAAACTCGCGCGACAACGATCTCGACGTAAATTGCGTGCGCGAAAAGAAGATGACAAACATGCGCGCTTCGACCGCCGACGAGGCGGTTCGTCTGGTTCCATACCGCCCGCTCAATCTGGAACAGGCCATTGAGTTTATTGCGGAAGACGAATACGTCGAGATAACGCCTAAGTCTCTACGGTTGAGGAAGAAGATTTTGCAGGCCAATCGGCGTCCCCGGAAGCATTTTCTAGTGGAAAAGACTTAGAAAACCGCATGGTTACGTTACTTGGCAGGGTACGTTCGTACCTTGCCGACATCCAAGGTTCCGGCTATATATTGAGCTACGAATTGCGGGCTGAATATCAGTCGGGCCGAACTCCACGGGAACGATTTGCTCGGGGGATGATGCATGGCAGAACGATCGTGGGCACACTCAGAGTTGACTATTCAAGAGACGTTACTCAAAAAATTTGCGGACGTGAATCGAGAGCTTTGGCTCGTGTTGTCGTTGTTCGGACTCGCGGCGCTGATCAACTTCCTGATTTCCTCGCACGCTGTAATGCTGAACTTCTACGTGCTGCCGACTATCTTTTCGGCCTATTTCTACGGACGGCGTCATGCGGTCTCCACCGCGCTGGCAAGCGTGCTTCTCATCGTGCTGCTCGCGTATTGGAACTCCAATCTTTTTTCAGCAAACGCTTTCGCGCTGGAAGGAGAACGCTGGTATTCGGTGATCGCCTGGGGCGGTTCGCTGATGCTTACGGCGGTGGCGATGGGCACCCTGTACGAACAAGATAAGGTCAAGCTGCGTGAATTGCGGGAGACTTATCACGGGGTGTTGCTGATCCTGAGGCAGTTCATCGCCAAGGATCAATACACGCAGAACCACTCCTACAGGGTTTCCATATTTGCCACACGCATCGCCGCGGAGATGGGCTTCGGCGAGGAGCGCATAGAAGATGTGCGCGCGGCCGCGCTGCTGCACGACATCGGCAAACTGGACATCAGCCGCGAACTCCTCTACAAGGCGGCCCGCTTGACCGAAGAGGAATACAACGAGATGCGCCAGCACGTGAGCAAAGGAATCGGCTTTTTGGAGCCTGTCGGCGGTTCGCTGCGCCGCGTGCTGCCCATCATCCTTTTCCACCACGAGCGCTACGACGGCACGGGCTACGAAGAAAAAGTCGGAGACGATATTCCTTTGGAAGCGCGCATCCTCGCCGTGGCCGACGCCTATGATGCAATCGTCGCCGACCGCCCCTACCGCAAGGGAAGTGCGCCTTTTGAAGCAAAAGATATCATCGAGAAGCGCTCGGGAGTCGATTTCGATCCGCAAGTCGTAAAGGCATTTCTTGCCGCGTTCCGCAAACGCAACCTGGAGGTTCCGGAGTTGGTGGTTTAAGCCGGTTCCGCAAGAGGCATGTGAAACAGCCGGGCTTCCGAGCCCGGCTGTGATCTTAAGTGCTGTACCTGCGGTGGGAGCGTTAGTCGGTCATGCGCGCCATGAGAGAGGCCATGGTCTCCAACTTTCCGTTCAGCACTACGGCGTCGACCGGAATTTCCACCGTGAGTCCGTCACCCGGCCTTACTCTTACTTTCACTTTGCGGCTGCCCACCAATTTCGCATCAGTGTGCTGATAGCGCCCGAAATCTACCATCGGGGAAATCGCCGCCTCGGGGCAGGCCATAGCACAGGCGCCGCAGTTTGTGCACTCTTCCGCGCTGATATAGAGCGATGACGATGCGCCCGCCGCATTTTTGTTGCGATAAATGCAGTCCACGGGACAAATATCAAGACACGCGCTGTCGTTTCCCGAACACTTTCTGTCGATCACGTAAGGCATTGTTCCTCCATGCAAAGTCGCGGCCTGGGCTTCGCCGTGCGCTGGGAAATTAACGGGGAGGTCGCAAGAGCAGTTGGCTCCAGCCGCTCTTGCGAAGTCAGTGTGCCTCCCCGGCCCTGCGGGCTGGGCCGTCCGGAATAGGTGCCGGTAGCCCCTCTCCGTCGCGCTTCGCCCGCAGAGTGCGCCGCTGCCAGCGAATGGTGCACGTGTGTTGCCGAAGCGGAATGATTGTATGGTTGCTGCTAAGCTGCCGAAACAATGGGGTTTGCTGGTAGCAGGCCTAACGAACGAGCGTGCTGGCCGCATCAGGTGGCGCTATTTCGTCAGAGTGACGAATTCCATCGTGCGAAGTTCGCCGGCCCTGCGGCGCTATAGGTTGTTTCGCGAGATGCCCAGCTTTTGCATGCGAGAGTTCAGGGTCGTGCGTTTCACGCCTAGCTTGGTGGCGGCGCCGTTTGGCCCTCCGATCACGCCGTGGCACTCTCTCAGAGCGTTTAGCACGTGTTCTCTTTCGGCTGTTTCGAGGGGAACAATGGAGGTGCTTCCCTGCTGGAGTTCCCCGATGGGCAGATCGCCGTTGCGAGACAAAATGATAGCGCGCTCGATTGCGTTCTCCAGCTCGCGCACATTTCCCGGCCAGTCGCAGCGGACCAGCCGTTCCATGACTGTGGCGGAGATGGCATCAATCTTCTTACGCATTCTCTTGCCGTACTTGAGCACGAAGTAGCGCACCAGCAATGGAATGTCGTCGCGTCTTTGCCGGAGTGGTGGAACGATGATGGGAAATACGTTCAGGCGGTAAAAAAGATCGTCGCGGAATTCGCGCCGCCGCACCAGCTCCATGAGATTGTGATTGGTGGACGCGATCACGCGAGTGTCCACCGTAATGGTCCGGGTGCCGCCCAGCCGTTCGCATTGCCGCTCCTGCAATGCACGCAGCAGTTTCGGCTGCAACCCCAGCGGAATATCGCCGATCTCGTCCAACAGGATCGTTCCCTTGTGCGCCAGTTCAAAGCGTCCGATGTGTTGCGATATCGCGCCGGTAAAGGCGCCTCTTTCGTGTCCAAAGAGTTCACTTTCGAGCAGGCCGGTCGGCACGGCGGCGCAGTTCACTTTCACCATCGTGCGCTCGCGGCGGGTACTGCGATTGTGAATGGCGCGGGCGATCAGCTCTTTGCCGGTGCCGGTTTCGCCAAGGATTAGAACGGTCGCGTCGGTTGGAGCGACGGTTTCGATCTGTTCCAGCAGTCGCCGCCATTCCGGGCTGCGTCCCACCATTTCTTCGTAGTCGTACTCCTCCCGGATCTCGTCTTCTAAATAGTCTTTTTCCTTGGCGAGCCGGTCTTTGAATTCTTTGATCTGCTGGAAAGCCAGCGCGTTTTCTACCGCGATGGCAACCTGGTTGACAACCTCGGTCAACAATGGGAGTTCCTCGCGGGGAATCGTGGACGGACGCCGGTTGCCGATGCAGAGTGCGCCGAAACAGCGCTGACCGCGCACCAGCGGCAGCCAGCAGGCCGATTTGATGCCCTCGGCCAGCAGCCATCGCGTGACGTCGTTGGGGAACTCATGCGCATCCAGGTTGTCGACCACCAAGGGCCTGCGTTTGTTGAACGCCTCGCCGGCGGGCGAGCCCTCGGCTTTGAACATCACCTCTTCGCGGATCAATCCGCTGCCAGTTGCAAACTCCAGGGCGTGGACCCGGAATGCGCGCGCTCCCTCGTCGTAGAGACACAGGCTGGAATAGTCATGTTGGATAATCCCCCCGAGCGCATCGGAGATCGCGCGGAAGAGTTCGTGCAGGTCCAGATGCGAAACCAAAGCGTTGTTGACCTGCAAGAGCAAGCGCAGGTGCTCGCGATCGCGCATCAACTGCTGCGCGTCGTTTGCTTGCGGAACATTCTTAACGACGAAACTCAATTTCGCTCCCGAGGCACAGCCGGCTCCATGGAGAGGGCGGGATTAACTTTTTAGCATAAGAGCGGAGTGAGCGGGCTGGCAGTGAGCCTCGTCACCACCCTGTGCATCAAAGCACGGCGAAGCGCTTGCAGGGCGCGTCCAGTGGCCGGTGGCCGTCCAACTGATCTCATACGCAGTAGAATTGTAAGTTCCAAATAGCATCACCCGGAAGGAGCTTGGAATGAAGCTGCTGCGCTATGGCCCGCCCGGTCACGAACGACCAGGCCTGCTTGACCCACAAGGAAGGATTCGCGACCTGTCGATCCTGATTGGAGAACTGACGGCCGACCGCCTGTCACCGGAAAGCCTGAAAGTTTTGGATCGTATAGAGATTCAGGCGCTGCCCATCGTGGATGGGACGCCAAGGTTGGGGATTCCCTACGTCGGAACCGGCAAGTTTGTCGCGATCGGTCTGAACTACAGCGATCATGCGAAAGAGACGAACCAGGCGGTCCCGCAGGAGCCGATGGTCTTCCTGAAGGCTACGAGTTGCCTGAACGGGCCGTACGACGACATTGTCCTTCCCAAGGATTCGACGAAAGCCGACTGGGAGGTCGAGCTCGGCGTCGTCATTGGCACAGAGGCGCGGTACGTGTCCGAGGCGGATGCGCTCAAGCATGTCGCGGGCTACTGCCTGGTGAACGACGTGTCGGAGCGGGGATTCCAGATAGAGCGCGGCGGCACCATCGATAAAGGCAAAGGATGCGATACGTTCGGCCCGGTCGGGCCTTACTTGGTTACTGCCGATGAGGTCGGCGACCCCCAGGCGCTCGACATGTGGCTGGAGTTGAACGGCACGCGCATGCAGACGGGGAATACGCGAACGATGATCTTCGGGGTGGCGAAGCTGATCAGCTACGTCAGCCTTTTCATGAGCCTCCAGCCGGGCGACCTGATTACGACAGGCACCCCGCCGGGCGTGGGTTTTGCCCGGAAGCCGCCGATTCATCTGAAGACGGGCGACACCATCCGCGCCGCGATCACGAAACTCGGCGAGCAGCGGCAGCGGGTCGTCAGTTGGCCGGGGCGGTGAATCTGAAAAAGCTGCGCGGTGATACATCGCGCAGCTTTTTGATTTGCAACGGGGTTGTTGCGATTACTATTCCGCCAACTCCAAATCAATCTTCTTAGTAGCCGTATCCAGTTGCGCAATCCGGAAGCTGCGAACCTGCCCGGTACGGGCAGCCTCGCGCTTGGGCTCGCCGCTGGCGGCTGCGCCCTTCCATCGCGCCTGCAGCATCGAACTCAGCGACGACAGATCCGCCTTCGATTCGACAGGCGCTGCTTCCTTCACCGATGCCGCGGCGGCCATTCGACAGGTGCCCTGGACGCCTTCGGCCAACTCCACGCGGGCCTGTCCGTCCGAAACTTCCACCATGCGGCCCGTGACCACATCGCCTTTTTTGTGTTCGGCGATGTATTCCTCCAGGCTGGTCGGAACCAGTTGCTTCATGCCCAGTCGCAAGCGTCGCCTTTCGGTATCGATTTCAAGCACCTGTGCCTTCACTGCCTGCCCAACCTTCAGCATGTCCTGCGGGTGATTGATGCGCTTCTCGGAGCTTATATCGCTGATGTGAACCATGCCCTCGACACCCTCGGAAAGCTGCACGAAGGCGCCAAACTTGGTAAGGCTGGTGACCGGGCCTTCGATGACCGATCCTACGGCGAATTTCTGCGCCACGTCGGCCCACGGATCGCCGAGCATTTGCTTCAGGCCGAGGGAGATGCGGCGCTCGCCCACGTTCACCGCCAGAATTACCGCATCGACGGTCTCGCCCGGCGTCAGAATGGTGCTGGCCTTCTTCATCTTCTTCGACCAGGACATCTCCGAAACGTGGATCAGCCCTTCGATTGCCGGCTCCAGTTCGACAAACGCCCCGAACTCGGCGACGCGTGTTACCGCGCCGCGTATGCGCTCGCCGACCTTGTACTTTTCAGCCACCGAATCCCATGGATACGGTTGAAGCTGCTTCATGCCGAGCGAAATGCGTCGCTTGTCGGCATCGACTTTAAGCACTTTGGCTTCGATCTGCTGCCCCACGGAAAGCACGTCTGCCGGCTTGTTGACGCGGGCCCAGGAGATTTCAGCGACATGCAGCAAGGCGTCCACACCGCCAATATCGACGAAAGCGCCGTAGTCGGTAAGGCTGCGGACCACGCCGCTCACCGTCTCACCCTCGACGATTTCCGAGTAGCGGCGCTGCTTGGTGGCGCGCTCTTCCTCTTCGCCGACGATGCGGCGGTCGACCACCACATCTTCCTCGGTCACGTCGAGCTTGATGATGCGGCAGCGAATCTCCTGCCCTACTAACTTCTCGATCTCGGCGGCATCGTGCGCTCCGCTGCGAGAGGCCGGCATGAACGCCCGCACGCCCACGTCCACGCTTAGTCCACCTTTGATCACGCCCGTTACAGTGCCAGCAATCGTCGTTCTTTCGGTAAAGGCTTTCTCCAGCGATGACCAGTCCTTGGGCCGATCGACTTTGCCGCGGGCAAGCTCGTAGTAGCCTTCCGGATCGCGGCCCTTGATCGTAACCAGCAGCTTATCGCCGGGCTTCACGGCCTCGCCGCCCTCAAACGCTGTCAGCGGCAGAATGCCTTCGGTCTTGAAGCCTATGTCGAGGTAAACCGACTCGGCGGAGACGGCAATCACCGTTGCCTCGCGGCCTTTACCCTCTTCGGCTTTGTGTGAGTGACTTTGCTCGTACTGAGAAAGAAGGTCGTCAAACGACTCGTTAGGATCGGTGGGCTGGGATTCTGGATTAGTTGGGTTAGACATTGGAGGTGCGAATATTGTGGCATAACCTTGGCTGCCTGTGCAAAAACTCGCGCCAGACAAGGAGGTGCCGGTAGCCGCCGTGGTTGCTGTCAAGGTCAGGTCTTCGGAATATTCCTATTTCAATGAACTCAAATACATTGTGTACGGGACCCCTATAACCAGCAGCACAGCCAAAAAAATGACGCCGAAAACCAAGCCCAGAATCCAGAAATCCTTGCGCGAAACATAGCCGCAGCCGAAGTAAACGGGGCCGGGGCCTGTGGCATACGGCGTAATGATGCCCATGAGCCCGAGGGAAAGGCACAACAGCAGGGCAAAGGTATTAATGGGGAGGCCCGGAATCGCTGCTCCCGCCAACAGAATGACCGGCAGGATCGCAGCCACGTGCGCCATAACGCTGGCGAAAAGATAATGGACTCCGAAGAAGATGACCACCAGAGCGATCATGGCTGGAATCGGCGAGAGTCCGCTCAGGTGGGAGGCCGAATACTTTGCAAACCAAGTGGCAAAGCCCACTCTATTCAGCCCTTCCGCTAAGGTCACGAGCGTGGCGAACCACACCAGTACGTTCCACGCCGATTTGTTGCTCAGCACATCATCCCAACGGATGATGCCGGAAATCACCATCAGGCAGACCAGAACGATGGCAACCATCGCCGGGTCAATCAGTTTCATGCCGAAGATCCACAGCACCAGTGCCAGGACTACGATGGCGGCCATGCCGATCTCTTTGCCACTTACTCTGCCCAGTGTTGCCAATTCGCGCGCAGCCCAGGGCGGCACCTCCTTGCTGTTTTTGATCTCTGGCGGATAAATCTTATAGGCGAGATACGGCATGCAAATCAACAGGACGATACCAACCGGTAAAAATCCCATGAACCACTGCGTCCACGTGATTTCCACGTTCACCGTCTTCTTTATGAGGTCCAGCGCCAGCAGATTTGCCGACATTGCCGTGCTGAACATCGAACTGGTCACGCAGCAGGAGGCCAAAGCCGTCCACATGAGATAAGCGCCGATTTTGCGGGCGGTCGGCCCCGGTTGAGAACCGTAAAGGCCAGGGATGTTTCGGACGATCGGGAAGATGGTCCCTCCGCTGCGAGAGGTATTGGAGGGGGTAAAGGGAGCGAGGATCAGCTCGGAGAGAAAGATGGCATATCCCAGGCCGAGAGTTTTTCCACCAAGGAATTTGACAAGAGTCAGGGCTACCCTTCGGCCCAGGCCGGTCTTTTCGTATCCCAGCGAGAACATGAAAGCGGCAAAGATCAGCCAAACCGAAGAATTGGAAAAACCGCTGAGCACCCAACGGATCGCATCTGGCGGTCTGCGCTCGATCAGTCCGAGCACCCCAGCCAAGGCGACCCCGATGAAGCCAATGGCTGCTGCCGGGAGCGGCTCCAGCATGAGGCCGACAATGACTCCGATGAACAGCGCGAAATAGTACCAGGCATTCGCTTTCAAACCGGCTGGAACAGGAAGCAGGGCGATCGTCACGGCCACGATGATGGGCACGAGGGCTTTAGTTACGGTCATTGCCTTCGTCGACTTCGCGACCGTCTGGCTGTCCGCTTTAGCGGCGGATACCGCAGTGTTCATATTTGTTTCTCCCTCAGCGTGCCAGCCACTCCGCTGCCAATGGCTCTCGGGCCTAAGATGGCAATCCTATCGCCATAAAGAACTTTCACGGCAACTCTCTGGTGAGCGGTGGGTCCCGGTATCTCTTAAAGTGCTCTCCATGTCAATACAAATTTTGACTGTTATGTCCAGCCCTCGCATGAAGTCCCAGCACATGAAGTCGGAGAACGGCCGACGCGAAGCCCAGAATGGGACGGTAGCGCCTGCTTTTAATCGGCGAGTTTGACTTTGGCATTTATAAATTCGTCCTTCGCCAGTACGATAGGTGCCATTAGGAGCGCAAGGGAAGCATTCTGACAGGTCAGACAGGCTGCTCAACGTAAGCAGATCTGTAGCTGAGGATCACAGAACAGGTTCTTCGATTCGGAGAGTAAGCAAACAGCCCAACTCACGCCGCGGCGGGATAGATTTCATGTCCGGCCGTGAACTCATTTCATTTTTGGAGTAAGAACCGTTTTTTCGAGGGACTTAACGTATGCGCGTATTCAAAGTTGCAGGAATGATGATTCTAGCGGCGCTCCTGATAGGCGCTGCAGGTAGCGGCGACATCAAGGTC
Organism: uncultured Acidobacteriota bacterium; assembly: GCA_963832365.1. Classification (GTDB taxonomy): domain Bacteria; phylum Acidobacteriota; class Terriglobia; order Terriglobales; family Acidobacteriaceae; genus CAWBRT01. Next base: position 273,046 of record CAWHUL010000023.1, read on the forward strand.
GCCGTGCTGGCCCCACTTTCTGGTCCCGCTCCCACCTTCGGGATCTCGACCCGTGATGGCGCACTGATGGCCATCGGGGAATGGAATGCCAAGGGTGGCGTCCTTGGCAAGAAGATTGTGCCGATCGTGGAAGACAGCCAGTGCACGCCGGACCCGGCCGTCAACGCTGCCAATAAAGTGATCGACCAGGATAAGGTTCACTACATTATCGGCGAGTACTGCTCCAAGGCGTCCATTCCCATATCCGAAGTTGCCAACGCCAAAAAGGTCATTCAGATCACTGGCGGTTCCACCAATCCTGCGGTGACTGTCGGCAAGGACGGCAAGGTAAAAGACTACATCTTCCGGGCATGCTTCATCGATCCGTTCCAGGGTACCGTGGCTGCAAAATTTGCTCTTGATACGCTGAAGGTCAAGACCGCCTTTGTCATGTTCGATCAGGCGAACGACTATGCGAAGGGCTTAGCCGAGTACTTCGAGAAGGCGTTCACGGCGCGCGGCGGGAAGATCGTCGGCAGAGAGACCTATACCGCCAAGGACACGGACTTTTCAGTGATCCTGGCCAAAATAAGCGCGACCAAACCGGGCCTGGTGTATCTCCCCGACTACTACAATATCGTCAATTTGGCCGTCAAGCAGGCGAAGGAGAAGGGCATCAAGGTTCCCTTCATGGGCGGCGATGGCTGGGACTCCTCTGACCTGGATCTGAAGGCAGCGGATGGCGGATACTTCACCAACCACTACTCTGCCGAGGACACGCGGCCTGTAGTGCAGAACTTCGTGAAGGCCTATGGCGCCAAGTACAAGGATGACAAGGGTCAGCCCAAGATTCCGGACAACCCCGGCCTTTTGGCGTATGACGCGACCAATCTCCTGTTGCAGGCAATCAAAGAGGCTGGCGTAGACGACACGGCGAAGGTGAAAGACGCACTGACCAAGATCTCCTTTAAGGGGGTTTCCGGTCAAATTACCTTTGACAAAGATCACAACCCGAAAAAGTCGGCCACTATTCTGGCCATCAGGAATGGGAAAGTAGTGTTCAACTCCGTTGTGAATCCGTAGTTTGTTTCTTTGATAGGCGTCCGAGGTGAGGCGGCCGTCGCCGCACCGCCTCGGATGGCCGTTCTGTCCTCGCGAAGCTCGAAAAGACCCGCTCCCGTTTTCCCCTTGTAGTATCTTTTCTGTGTGACCATGGCAAAAGTTGAATCCGGGGCTGGTATTCATTTACGCACGAACTGGGCGGAGGTTTCGCTCGGTACTCTCCGCGGCAATTTCAGAGCGATTGTTCAAAGGGTCGCGCCCGCGATGGTTTGCGCCGTGATCAAGTGCAACGCCTACGGCCACGGTGTGGTGGAGTGCGGACGGGCGCTCGAAGCCGATGGCGCAAAGTGGTTTGGCGTCACCGCAACGAAAGAGGGCGCATGTGTCCGTGAGGCCGGCATCAAAGGACGCATCCTGCTCATGACCGGCTTCTGGCGCGGCGAAGAAGACACCGTCATCGACAACCGGCTCACACCGGCCGTCTGGACCCTGGATCATGTCGAGCGCCTTGAGCGCGCGATGCACGCGCGGCGCGCTAAAGGAAAACTTCCCGTTCACCTGAAAATGGATACCGGCATGGGCCGTGTGGGAGTTCCTGCCGCTGACGTTGAGCCGCTTGCACGCCGCATAGCAGCTTCGGAATACGTTGAGTTGGAAGGCGTGTTCAGCCACCTTGCTTCCTCGGAGGTGCTGGGCGCAGATGATGCTGCCGCGCAGATCGTTCGCTTCAACCAGGCGCTGGCCACCTTGCGGGCCAAGGGTTTGGAGCCGCCATTGCGGCACCTCTCCAACAGCGCCGCCATCGGCGGGCGTCCCGACACTTGGAACACGATGGTGCGTCCGGGGCTCGCGCTTTATGGTTATTTGCCACCGTTCAGCGCTCAGGCTGGGGTGAAGATTCCCGCGCTGTTGCCCGTCGAACCCGTGCTTACCTGGAAGGCCCGAATTGTTTCTCAGCGCGAAATGCCGGCCGGACAAGCCATCGGCTACAACCGAACGTATGTGACGAAAGCGCCTTCCCGCATCGCGGTGATTGCGGCTGGATACGGCGACGGATTCAATCGTGCGATGTCGAATAAGGGACGAGTCATCGTCCGCGATCACTACGCTCCGGTTGTAGGCAGAATCTCCATGGACATGACGACGATCGATGTTACGGGAATTCCTGGAACGGAGATTGGAGACGAGGCGATGCTGATCGGGAAGTCCGAGCACTGCTCCGTCACCGCCGCGGATCATGCGAACTGGGTCGGCACCATTCCGTATGAGATTACGTGCGGAATCAACTGGCGCGTGCCACGCGTTTACCTCGATTAAGCACCTTTTCGACCGTAGTCAATGATTTGCGGGCGCATGGGCTGAAAACAACTCGACTTCTGCCTTGCCGGCATTGTCTAATTATCGAAGCAGTTTCAAGTTTCGAGTTTCACGTTTCAAGTTAGGAATGACTGCTCACGTGAATTGTGTGCCCGTGAGGCGACCTCGACGCAAAACGTGAACCTAGCTTCAGGGTTCTGCCGGAACCGGCGTTCCAGCAGCAACGGGAAGAATTTGCGATTACAGCTTGGGAGATAGACTACTCTCGGAATGCGAGGACTTATGAACGATACGATGCGGAAGTACAAGGACTACGTCATGACCGGGTTCGTGAAGCAGGTCGTACCCGTCGTGATTGAGAAAGCCAGTGGCGCCGTGGTTACCGACGTCGACGGACGTGAATACCTGGATTGCTTCGCTGGAATTTCGGTGGTGAATGCCGGACACTGCAACCCTGAGGTGATTGCCGCCGCCAAGGCGCAGATGGACAAGCTGGTGCATTGCTGTTCCTACAGCTACTATGTCCAGCCTGTTGCAGAGCTGGCCGAAAAGCTGGCAAGCCTCACGCCGGGTCGATTGCAGAAGACCTTCTTCGGTAACGGCGGTGCTGAAGCGATTGAAGGCGCGTTAAAACTCGCGCGCCTCTACACCGGCAAATCGGAGTTCATTGGACTTCAAGGCAGCTTCCACGGCCGCAGCATGGGAGCCTTGAGCATAACCGGCAACCAAGGTCGCAAGAAGAGAGGCGGCCCTTACCTGCCTGGCGTTGCGTTTGCGCCGGCACCTTACGTCTATCGTTCGATGTGGCCCAACGATCCGGAAAGATGTGGGATCGAATGCGCGAAGGCGCTGGAAGAGGTCATTCTCTATTCGACCTCGGGAAATGTCGCGGCGTTTATTGCCGAGCCCGTTATGGGCGAGGGTGGAATTATTGTTCCGCCGCCAAACTATTTCAAGGAAGTCAAGAAGGTTCTCGATAAGCACGGCATCCTCTTCATTGCCGATGAGGTTCAGTCCGGATTTGGGCGTACCGGAAAACTGTTCGCGATCGAGCATTACGGTGTGGAACCGGACATTATGTGCTGCGCAAAGGGCATCGCGGATGGATTCCCGCTGAGCATGTTCACCACCCGTCCGGAAATCGCGGACGCCTACAAGCCTGGCGATCACCTTTCCACTTTTGGCGGCAATCCGGTTTCCTGCGCGGCTTCTCTTGCCAACATCAAATTCATGGAGAGGGTGAATCTCTGGGGCCATGCCGCTGAAGTTGGAGGCTATGCCATGCAGAAATTCCGCGAAATTCAGAAGACCAACCCGATGATTGGCGATGTTCGCGGCAAGGGGCTGATGATCGGTATTGAACTGGTGAAGGATGAAAAACTGACGCCAGCCGCCGCCGAAGCCGAAGCGTTGAAGGAAGCCTTGTTACGTGCTGGCATCCTGATAGGCCTGGGCGGAACCTTCGGCAATGTCCTGCGCTTCCAACCGCCGCTCGTCATCACCAAGCAGCAGGTTGACCAGGCGGTCGCGGCGTTTGCCGCGGCACTGCAAGAGGTCACTCAGCCGGCGATGGCCAGGTAGCCAATGCTCTGAGCGGATAGTAGCTGGGCCGACTCAGTCCGGTCCAGCTACCACCAACGCGGGATATAAAACAAAATCATTTTTGACGCGAGTTCAAATCTTCAAGCTTGCGCTTCAATTCTTCAAGCTTCCGTCCAGCCTCGCCAAGTTTGCCTGCCGCCGTCAACTGTTGGTAATCGTTGAAGTCTTTCGCGGCTGCCGTGATCAGAGCTTTGAGATCCGTCGCGGGTTGGCGCGCAGCAGCAGCGGGCGCCGCATGTGGCGACGGCTCCGAGGGAGCAGCCACGGCGCTCGTTGACGACGCTCCTCCGCCGAAGAGTCCTGTCATCGCAGACTCGAACGTCGGTCCATAGGCGAGTCGATCCTGCAGCGCGAGCACGACGAGACGCAGCTCCGGCATCGGGCTCCGCTCCGCTTGAAGGTAGATCGGTTCCGCATACAACAGTCCCCGGCCGATCGGAATCACCAGCAGGCTGCCGCGCCGCACGTGCGAACCCTGCTGATTCCACAGCGTCAACTGTCCCGAGAGCTGCGCGTTCTGATCGATCCGCGCCTCGACCTGCAAGGGGCCGTCGATAAGCCGCGTTTTCGGAAAGTTGTAGACCATTGCCGTGCCATAGTTTGCGCCATCGCTACGCCCGGCAATCCAGCCAATCAGGTTATTCCGGTTCGCCGGCGTGAACGGCAGAATGTCCACGAACTCCACTCCGGTTTCGCCCGGCAGCTTCATGAGCACAAAATTCGGCTCCATCGATTGCGTCGACTGCTTGCCGCTCGTGTCCGTACTTGCTTCGGTGGCAAGCGTCCACAGATCCTCACGGTTGTAGAATACTTCGGGATCTGTCATGTGATAGAGGCCGTACACCGATGCCTGCAACTTGAGTAATAGCTCGGAATAGCGCACGTGTTTACGCATCGCCGGCGGCATCGCCGAAGCGTCCTTGAAGAGGCTCGGAAAGATGCCGCGATACGCGGCGATGATCGGGTCCTCCGAGTCGAATACGTAAAACGTTGTCGTCCCATCGTAGGCGTCAATGACTACCTTCACGCTGTTCCGCACGTAGTTATAGGTTGTGCCGCCGAGCCGGTAGTGGCGCGAGTACGGATAGCTGTCTGAAGTCGTGAACGCGTCCATGATCCACGACAGCCGGCCATCTTCGCCAACTACGATGTACGGGTCCGGATCGAAGGTAAGGAACGGCGCCAGTGCGCGCACGCGGGCACGCACGCTGCGCCGCATCAGCAGGCGGCTGTCCTTGTTTACGTCATCGCTGAAAGGTAGCTTCGCGAGGTCGCCGCGGTCGAACGCGATGATGAGACGGCGCAGGAAACCACCCAGGACGATGCCTCCGTTGCCTTCGTAGGAGGTGAGACTGTTGGTCTGGCCTTGCGGGTAGTTGAATTCCTTCTGCCTCGTCTTAACGTATACGTCGGTGTTCGTCAGCTCGCCGAAATAGACTTCCGGGCGAGTTACATTGAGACTTTTCACCGTGCTCTGGACGGGCATATTGCTCAGGATCAGCTTTGGCAGTCCTTCATGCGTGAACCCATTTACCGGGTTCATCGTGACCCCGTAGCCATGGGTGTAGATGAGCTTCTCGTTGATCCAGTTACGGCTGCTCTCAGGGAGTTTCTCGACGCTTAGTTCGCGCGTGGCGAGCATCACCTGACGGATTGTGCCATCAATTTCATAGCGATCAATGTCAATGTCGGGAAAATCGTAGTAGGTGCGGATTTCCTGAATTTGACGCAGCGTGTCCTGTAGCGCATGCCAGTCCCACAACCGGATATTCTGGAGCGTCGGCTGATTGTTCGCCGCATCGGTCGCCTCGACCGTCGTTTCGGCGGGGAACTCCCGCTGCACGATCCGGTTCAATCCATAGGCCCGGCGCGTCAGGTCGATGTTGTGGGCGATAAAGGGCTGCTCACGAACCAGTTCGTTCGGTTTGACGATAAAGCTGTTGACGTACCAGCTCAATCCCTGAAGCGCGAGGAAGCATACCGCGGCCGGCGCGACCGCGATGATAAACCAGCGTATGCGGGGTGCCGACACGGCGTTGTAGGCGACGATCAGAGCGCCGAGAACGAGCGCCACACAGACCGCGAGCAGTCCGGGAAGCGTGACGTGCGCGTCCGTGTAGGTCACGCCGGAGAAAATCGTGTGATCGGCGAACAATTGCTCGAAGCGATCGATAAAGACGCGCATCGCGAGGACCAGCAGCAAGAACGAAAACCCGATGGAGATCCCGCGCAACGACAAGCGGACGCCGCGCTCTCCGGCAAGCACACGCGCGCCGCCGGTGATGAAGATAAAGAACGCCGCGACCGCGCAGATCATCATCGCCAGCATCATCAGCCAGCCGGCGATGAGCTGCCACGCGGGAAGGCTCAGCAGATAGAAGTTCAGCGGCCTGCCGAAGATCGGGTCCACCACGCCGCCCAAAGTGTGCGGTGCGTACCAATAGAGCGCGAGCGTCGGCCACTCCGCCATCATGCCGGCGCCGGTTGTGGCGGCGATGACCAGCGAGAGGCCAAATCCGATGGGGTGAAGAAGAGACTCAACCGGCAATCTCACCGGCTGCCCGCCGATGAAAATCGTGTGACCGCTCGGCAAGTCCTCAAGGTGCGTCCGCTTCAGAGCCAGGAACGCTCCATATAAGATGAGAAATGTGGCCGCTGCAAAGGCCGCGAAGACCCCCGATTGAAAGCTCAGCGTCTTCCAAAATACCTCTCCGTAGCCCAGCGACCCAAACCAGAGCGCGTCTACGTAATACGACGATGCAGCGTGGCCACCGAAGACAATGGCAAGAACGGCGAAAATAGCAATGAGAATGAGGCGGACGCGACGGCGTTGCGAAAGCGGCGAACGCGGCGTACGCGGAGGAGGCCAGTCGATAGGGGGCATTACTCTACCTCAGTTTTCTCCAGCATTTCCGTTTGGACTACTGGCAGTTCTCTTCATAGGATTGGGAGGCGCGTTGTAGTCTGTGAAGAACCTAGCCGGCGATATGGAACGAGACGAAAAGAGCGCAATCGCACGCTTACCATACTACTCCTTGGAAGGTGGAAACTACGGTTCGCATCATTCTCGAGATGGAACCCCAGGCTCTGCCCGGGCGCCAGCAGACGGCCGGTACGCTCAGTGTTCAGCTTTTCGAGCGGCGGCAGCCAACTCCAATTGCTGCTTTAAAGGATACCGAATCATCACCGCATGATCTTGGGATCGAAAGAATGTAATGGGAAGCAAGCTGTACAGCACCCTCCCGGCTTCGCTCATGTCGTTAGCGGTCACCTCGCGCTCAAAATGCTGCCAGGTGCCGCGAAATTTCCACCGGGCGTGTGCGATGTAGGTGTTAGTCATGCCAGTATCCGCAGGTTTCTTGGTAACGAGAGCAGCACTATGCTCGCCAGGTTTCATGGCGATTCCATGCAACGATCGATCGCTCAATTTCAACAGGTGGTGAGTCCCCGCAGCCGCTGTTCATTATTATTCTACATTTTACGCGACTGATGCGGTGGATCGCTGCGCCGCGTTGCTCCAGCTCGAAGCGCGACTCCATCGCGCCGGCGGCAAATCCTGCTAAAGCAACTAGTGTAGCGTCCCAGAAGTTCGCGCAATGACTTTTGGGGTGTCGTTCTGAGCGAAGCGAAGTTGAGGCGCTGTGGCGGCGTCTGAGCCGCCTGCCGAAATCCTGAGCGAAGCGAAGGATCTCAAAAGCTCAGAGCGGCGCGGGTTGGGGCAGTTTTCATGGGATGTTTCGCTAAGCTCAACATGACACTCTGGGGGAAATTTGTTATGGCAGGTATTTCCGGGACACGACACTAGAGACGGTGGCTCTTCGCCTTGGCCGAAGAGTCACACACTCTTGCTCTTCGACAACCTGGAATGCAGATCTTCCTATGTCCATGGATAGGTACCCATTCCGATTACTATCCACACACACTTACGTCCTGTTATTCTTATTTTGTTCTTAGTGGTTAGCTAACTTGAGGAGAACATCCGAGTGGATACTAAGAAGATTCTTTCCGACCTTCGCGCCGAACTTGCTCGTATCAATCAAGCCATCGCGGCTCTTGAGTCATTGAGTGACACTGGCGTTCCCGCTGTGGCCGCTTCCAAGGCCGCCGGTCCAAAGCCACGTCGCCGTCGCATTAGTGCCGCCGGTCGCAGACGTATATCCGAGGCTGCGAAAGCAAGGTGGGCGGAGAGACGCAAGAAGGCAACCAAGCCGGTTGCTTCGAAGCAAGCAGGCGGTCGCGGGAAGATGAGTCCTGCTGCCCGGAAGCGCATATCCGAAATGATGAAGAAACGGTGGGCGGAGCGTAGGAAGAAAGCTGCGAAGGCGGCGTAGCAGGTTTTCCGCAGCTTCCTGTGTCCTCGACTGCCGGTCTTGGCGCTCTCAGGCGTCTTCCGCCCTGCCGCGACGGTCAGCGCGCGCATATGCTACCGGTTTCGACATACGGTTGAGAATGCTGGGCTGGCCGACTGCTTGAACATACAGCGTGTAGGTTCCTGTACTCAAGGAATAGCTACCGAGGTCGGCAGAATGGGTGCTGGCATTCATCGACCATCACCATCATGGCGCTCTCACCAGTCGCAAGGAATCGCTATCCACGACGGTCGGCCACTCATGCCGCAGGACTGGTGGGCGGCAGCGTCAGAGTGCTGGTCACCGCAAGATCGCTGACACGAAGTTTCCCGACGGTGAGTTCACTAATCTCGATCGAACCGAGAGCGGATCTGCGCACGGCCAACCGGCCAACCGTGAATCGTCCGACTGCCAGAGCGCCAATCGCGAACGCGCCTGCCGCCATCGCGTCGATGGCGAACGACCCTACCGAGATTGCGCCAATAGCTCTGGCCGCAACTCTGATGCAAGAGTTTTTTGGTTTCTTCATTAGCCCTCCACTAGGTAGATACTAGCGTGCTGTCCCGTAAGTTCACCACATAAGAATCAGGATGTCGCGCTGAGCGACGCGAAGGAACTATGCATTACAAATCTAATACACGGAAGTCGGCGGCGAGAATTGGGCTGAACAATCAAAGTCTTCGCTGGCAGGTTGAACCCCTGTAATGTAGTGTTCTGTCAGGCGGTTTGAGGAACGACTTTGTTTGGCAAAGACTCGAACGAAACTGCGCGACGCCTGCGGGTAGTTCGCATCGTCGGCTTCATGTTTGCCGCTCAGATTTGCTGTTTGTCCGGCTTTGCTGCGTTCGCCTCGACCCTGGTCAAGCTGACGGCTCTCTGGCATCTCGATTCAACGCGCGCGGGATGGATCAGCAGCGCCTACTTTCTCGGCTACACCATTGGTGTGCCACTGCTCGTGGCACTGACCGACCGCGTCGATCCACGCGCGATCTATCTTAGCTGGCTGCGCGACCGGAGTCATTGCGGGCTGCGGACTTGCGTTGTTCGCCAATGGTTTTTGGAGCGCATGTCTATTTCAGGCAGCGGCTGGATTGGCGGCCGCGGCTACTTACATGCCCGGCCTGCGGGTTATGACGGAACGCCTCACGGGCAGAACCAGAATCCGGGCGATTCCCTACTACACAACTGCTTTCGCCGTAGGTATCAGCGTATCCTATCTGATCAGTGGTTTGGTGGAGGCCCGCTGGGGATGGCGGGCAGCGTTTCTTGCTGGCGGCGTTGGTTCGGCGTTCGGAGCCGTGTTCGTCCTGCTTGCGACCCGTGGCACAGTGGCGCAACGTGAAGTGAGCGGGAGCGGGAGCGGGCCAACCCGGCATCCATTGGATTTCCGGCCGGTGCTGCGCAACCGGGAAGCAATGGCATATGTGCTCGCCTATGGCGGCCACTGCTGGGAGTTGTTTGCCTTCCGCGCCTGGCTCCCCACTTACCTGTTTTTCGCCTGGCACCGATTCAGCAGCGCCGACGCGGGGTTAGCGTTGTCGCGATGGTCGATGCTGATCGTGCTCGTCGGCGTCCCGGCCAGCATTATCGGTGCGGAGTCGGCGAACCGCGAAAGCCGCAACCGCTTGATTCGCCGCTTCGAGTTCGGCTCTATCGCGGCCTGCGGATTGACTATGATCTGCGGCCATCTGTCGTTCGGGCTGGCTCTAACCGCGCTGTTTGCGTATAACGTCGCCATCGCCGCCGACTCAGGCGCGCTGACAGCCGGCATAGTCTCGGTGGCACGAGCGGATGAGCAGGGCGCCACGCTGGCAATCTATTCATTGGTCGGTTTTATGGGGGGTGCAATCGGACCATTATTGGTGGGCAATGTGCTCGACCGGGGCGGAGGATTCGGCAGCGGACACGCATGGCTTCTGGGGTTTGCGGCCATGGGAACAGGTTCGGCGCTGGCAGCGGTCGCCATCTCGCGAGCCTCTGTCCAATCCAAAGCCGCGTCCGCCAACACATCGGATAGCAATTAGAAGCAACGCCGCGAATCGTGCCTCACGCGTCAGGCGCACATAGTGGCGGCCTGTTAAGCGGCATCGTTGTAGCGGATAAATTCGAGGCCATAGGAATAGATATGGCAATTCCGGATGATGCCCTTCATCGTTACCGGCTGGCTGGAAAAAGGAGGCGTGAACTCCACGGCAACTTGATCACCGATCAACAGGTCGACCGAGAGAAACACCTTCATGCCACCGCAATTCAGTTCTGAGCCGCGACCTTCAACGACGGTAACTTTCCCAAGTCTACGGAGAGTTATCATGACGGGCACGTCAACTTTGTAGCGCGCCCAACGTCGTGAACTCTGGTAGCCGCGTCCCGGCAAGACAATTTCGGTTCCCATAGAACCCCCAGCCGTGCAAAGTTCATCCGGCAGCTGTTGCTTCCCGATCGGCAAGGAACTGAAGGCAGTTCACCTCTGCATTGAGCAACGCCGACGATCGGCTGCTGCCGAGATCCTGCAGCGCTGCCTGGCAAAGCACGCGAGGGACGCCGTGGCCGTCTTCGTCATGCCCCAGCCAGCTCCTCAACCGAAGCTGTTCTCTCTCGGAGACATCGCTAAAATGCAGTCCCGCTCGGCCAGAGGAGTCACACCACACCACTTTGGCCGTCCCCCTCAGTTCAGCTTCGGACACGTCAGCGGTGTCTTCGGATAATGGCAGGACGAACTTGAGCGTTTGTCCCACGTTCAAGGACACCATGGTCTGGATTGCCATGCCGCGCTCGCTCAAATTCAGCACCAGCCCAAAGCCGCCCGACATCTGCGCGTAAAGCAACCGGCTCATCGCGATGCGGGGGTCGCCAGCTTCCATTCTTGGATTCGAACCAAGTATTTGTGCGGCCGTTGCGAGAATCATACGCACTTATGGAGCAGGTAGCCTTCCAGACAGACGCGTCTAGAGCAAACCGCTTAGCATGGCCGTCAATACCCTAGTCCTAGCCGCATTTCAAGCATCTGCGACTGCGGAACAACTCACAGGGAATAGGGAGGAGATGTGCAATAACTTCTACTCTGAATGAAATTTCGACATAGCAGAGGCAGAATATTCCTCAGGCGATCAAGAAACTTCGCGCCACTGACGAAGCAACGGAAAGTAGAGTGCCATCCTGATTGGGTCCGACTCAAGGCACGCCATGACAGTCCGGTACCGGTACAGGTCGGGACGAAATTTCTCGACCTGCGCATCGAGAAAAGCCGCGGAGTTCCCACTTCCAATTTCGCTGGTCTTGTAATCGATAATCCATCGTGCGCCCTGCTCGTCCACGAACGTCCGGTCGAGCTTTACACGAACGACCGAATTGTCAATTAGCGCTGACAACTCCAATTCGCATGCTGCGTCGCGATGCGCGCCGAGAATCCAACGTCCTTGCGGGTCTGAGAGCGCGTTTTCCAGCGCGTGCTGCACCAGGTCGACGGCCTCATTGATTTCATTCGCGGCCACGCCGAGCTCGAACAATAGATTACGGATTGCGCCGGTGTGCCGGCTAAGGCGCCCGGCACCCCAGCTCTCGATGCCTTCGCGTCCAATCTGCTCTAAGAACTTGTGAGCCGCGGTTCCGACGTGGCGAAGGCGCTGGCTCGCCCAATCAAAGGTATGGGCCTGAGGCTTGAGCTTTCCGGCAAACTCGTCTCTGCTCTGCCAATCCAAGGCCGGTGGCGGGGCAGGCGGTTGCCATTCGAGCGGAAGCCGGCGAAGCACACTGGGAGGAATGTGAGGCTGAGTGACGCCCCCGATGGAACCGTGAAAATGCTGGAACTCCGAGCGCAGCCCGCGTACTGGCCAGAGCAGCGAGAGCATGGAACCTCGATTTGGAGCTTTATCTTCCTCGGGTAGTTCTGCCACCAGGTGCAAGCCGACGCGTGCGCGCGTGCAGGCGACATAGAGCAGGC
>CAWHUL010000024.1:0-24413 GCA_963832365.1 uncultured Acidobacteriota bacterium
TGGCGATGATGGACGATTTATTGGGATTTGATGTTTTGGTAATAGGCGGGGGCAATGCGGCTTTGGCGGCGGCTTTGAGCGCGCGCGAAACCGGAGCCAGCGTGCTGGTGCTGGAGGGCGCGCCGAAAGAGTTTCGCGGCGGCAATAGCCGGCACACCAGAAACCTGCGGTGCATGCATGACGCGCCAACCAAGGTGATGACCGATGCCTATTCGGAAGACGAGTTCTACAACGACATCTTGCGCGTGACCGGAGGCCAGACCAACGAGCAGTTGGCGCGCATGACGATCCGCGCTTCGGCCTCCTGCACTGAGTGGATGGAGCGCTACGGAGTCCGCTTTCAACATGCCATGGGCGGCACGCTTCACTTGGGCCGCACCAATGCGTTCTTCCTGGGCGGCGGAAAAGCCATGATGAACGCCTACTTCGCCAGGGCGGAGCGCGCGGGCATTCGCATCGTTTACAACGCCGAAGTGGTGGACCTGGATGTCGTCGACGGCAGCTTTCGAGAGCGCCAGCGTGCTGGTGGAAGGCAAGCCCGTGCAGATCGGCGCCAAAGTTTTGGTGGCTGCTTCCGGCGGCTTCGAATCGAATTTGGAATGGCTGAAAGAGGCATGGGGGCCGGCCGCTGATAACTTTCTGATCCGCGGCACTCCCTACAACAAGGGCAAGGTTCTGAAGCGATTGATCGAGCTGGGTGTGCAATCCATCGGCGACCCCACGCAGGGACACTGTGTAGCCATCGACGCCCGGGCGCCGAAGTTCGACGGCGGTATCGTTACTCGGCTCGACTGCGTCTCGCTTGGGCATTGTGGTGAACAAGAACGGCGAGCGGTTCTACGATGAGGGTGAGGATTTCTGGCCGAAGCGCTATGCCATCTGGGGACGGCTGGTGGCGCAGCAGCCGGAGCAGATCGGCCACTGCATCATTGACTCGAAGGCAATGGGGAAGTTCATGCCCTCGGTCTTTCCGCCGGCCAGGGCGCAGAACATCCCCGAGTTGGCGAAGCTGGTGAATCTGCCGGTTGAGAAAGTGGTGGCCACGGTCAAGGCCTATAACGACGCGGTTCAGCCTGGAACGTTTAACCACGCGATCATGGACGACTGCCGAACCTCCGGGTTGAAGCCGGAGAAGACGCACTGGGCGCTGCGGATCGATCAGCCACCGTTCTACGCTTACAGCTTGCGTCCGGGGATCACTTTTACTTATCTCGGCGTGAAGGTCAATGAGCGGGCCGAAGTTCAACTGAGCAACGGGCACAAGTCGCGCAATATTTTTGCCGCCGGGGAGATTATGGCGGGAAGCATACTCGGCAAGGGTTACGTGGCCGGCTTTGGCGTGACCATCGGGACAGTGTTTGGCCGCATTGCCGGCCGGGAGGCAGCCATGCAAGCCCTGAATCGGGGTGAGACGCGCAATGGAACAGAGGAGGCACCGCGCCATGCTGCCAACTGAATTGATGCAAGAAGGCGACCACCTGATGACGGTGTGCAATGCCTGCCGCTACTGCGAAGGTTATTGTGCCGTGTGGCAGGCGATGGAGAGGCGTTTGGTTTTCAAGGAGAGCGATCTGAATTACCTTGCGAACCTCTGCCACAATTGCAGCGAGTGCTATTACGCCTGCCAGTACGCGCCTCCGCACGAGTTTGACATCAATCCGCCGAAGACGTTGGCTAAGATTCGCGCGTACACCTACGAGCTGTATGCCTGGCCGGCCCCTCTGGCCAAGGCGTTCCGCAAGAACGGGCTGCTGGTGTCGTTGCTTACGGTGGTTGTGCTGATCGGCTTCATGCTGGCCGCGAATGCGGCCGTTGGCAGCCGGTTGTGGATGCCGGTTCGCAGCGGAGATGTCTACGAGATTGTTTCGCACGAAGTCATGACGCTGACGTTCGCCGCGGCTGGGCTGTTTGCCGCGCTCGCCTTACTCATCGGATTTCTCCGCTTCTGGCGCAACGTGGGCGAAGCGTATTCCGGGCTCGCCAATCCCGCCGCGCTGGCCAGAGCGGCAAAGGACGTGCTCCAGCTCGAAAATCTGGATAACGGCGGAGTGGGCTGCACCTATCCGGGGACGGAGAGTTCACAGTCACTGCGCTGGTTCCATCACCTGACGTTCTACGGATTCCTCTCGTGCTTCGTGGCCACCACGCTGGGCGCAATCTACTACTACGGGTTGGGCTGGCACGGACCTTACGGCTATGCCAGCTTGCCGGTCATCTTCGGCACCGTAGGGGGCGTCGGCTTGGTGATAGGGCCCATCGGTCTGATCGCGCTCAAGCAGCGCCGCAATCGGGACATCGTTGACGAGAGTCAGTATGGGATGGACCTGTCTTTCATCGTGCTGCTGTTGCTGACCAGCATCAGCGGACTGCTTTTGCTGTTCCTGCGTGAGAGCGCGGCGATGGGCACGCTGCTGGTGGTTCATCTCGCCATCGTCATGGCATTGTTTTTGACTCTGCCCTACGGCAAATTCGTGCACGGCATCTACCGGTCGGCCGCCTTATTGAAGTGGGCCCTGGAACGCTCGCGCCCGCCGGAACACAATGTGGAAGTGTAACTTGCGAAGAGTGCAAGGCACTTGCAATCCCTGATTCAGAATTCAGGTAAAATCGGGGCTTATGGCACAGCACTGCGTCCATTGCGGCACCGAGGTTTACGACGATGGAAATTTCTGTCACGTGTGCGGCAAGAGCAAGACAGAAATCCCAAATGGCTTCGGTACGGCCCTGAAGCCCGTAGTCCTGCCACCAGACGCGGAGACCATATTTTTTCAAGATGGTACTGTCACCGTAACTAACACTCAATTCACGGTGCCGGGGCGAACCTTTGCCATGTCGGATGTAAAGGGCGTGCGCTTTGAAAAGACAAGCGCGACCAGATCGTGGCCCACGGCATTGTATCTGTTAGGGATGGGAAGCCTTCTCGCACGCCTTTACCGGTTTGGTTTTATCCTGTTTATCCTTGGCGCTCTCCTCAGTGTGATTTCCAAGCCAAAGTTTACGATAGTGCTTGATAGCGGATCCGGTGATGTTGCGGCTTTCACGAGCAGTGATCGCGATTACATTACCGAAATTGTGGATGCGCTCAAGAAGGCCATCGCGTATCGCCGATAGGGCCAGGTCGGTTTCAAACTCATCGTCATCGCTGCGCAAGTTTTGAGTGCATCTTCCGGACACCGGTAGAAGCTTCCTCTCTGTCGTCGTATCATATTCTGCCAAGGAGGTTCAGTATGAATACAACGATTCAAACAGGGCTCGCTCTTCTGACCGCAGTCGCGCTCAAGGTGCTGGGAGCAATTGTTATTTGGTTCGTTGGGCGCTGGCTAATCCGATTCGGCCTCAAAAGCATGGGACGAGCACTCGATCGGCAGAGCCTCGATCGCACGCTCGTGAACTACCTCCAGTCTGGGCTCGGCATCGTGCTTAATGTCGTGCTCATCGTTGCCTTGCTCGGCTTCTTTGGCGTTCAGACCGCATCCTTCGCGGCACTGCTGGTCGGCGTTGGCCTGGCTATCGGGGCAGCGTGGAGCGGACTCCTTGCAAATTTTGCAGCTGGATTCTTTTTGCTTGTTTTGCGGCCGTTCAAGGCGGGGGACTATGTTGAAGTAGGAGGAGTGACTGGTACCGTCGAGTCAATCGGGCTATTTACTACCACACTCAACACTCCCGCAAATGTCGTAGCAATCGTTGGCAACGCAAAGGTCTTTGGAGACACAATTCAGAATTACACGCGCAATGACTATCGCCGTGTGGACTTGACGGTCGGACTCTCGCATGACGTTGATCCGAGCCAGGCAATCGCACTGCTGAAGGATGGGATAGCACGCATCGCTAACGTACTTCCCGCTCCAGCTCCCACGGTCGAGGTTTTCGAGTTCACTTTGGCCGGCCCGCTATTGGTCGTTCGCCCCTTTTGCGCCAACGAGCATTACTGGCAAGTTTATTTCGACACCACCCGCATGATTCGCAACACCTTCAGCAAGGCTGGCTTCCCGGCTCCGGAATATCATCACGCTGTGCGCGGCGGCCTCGAAGGTGAAGCAGTGCGGAACCTAAAAGCTTCGGCGTAGAACGCGTGCATCTCTATTGGCTTCTAGATTTCTCCGTGCGGCGGCTAAGATTTTATCCAGACATCAACCTTCCGCAAAGCTGCCGCACGTTTGCCTGCTCGGCGGGACCCACATCGGAAAATGCGAATCCATAATGATTATCCCGGCGATAGCGTACTTGAGCGCGTGGCTCGAATTGTGTCCTGAGCCCGGAATCAGAAATCGTAAGCAGCACACACTCGCCGGGTTCCAGATCGCCATCGACTATGCCGCCTATACCGCCTTCGCCAAGTTCGGTGGAAACCCCTTGAAGCATCGCTAATCCGCCGGCACGGTCCACTGTGACTGCCAATGACAATCGTGCGGGAAACCTGGGAAATCTACGAACCGCTGCCTGCTTCTTTCCCGGAATTTGCAGTAGCCGTGCAAGAACTGAAAGAAGGGGTCGCAATCCCTCGCCCTTAGCGACGAGCGCATCCACGTGCGTTAGTGTGCTCGATGGTATGTCGGGTGACCCTGAGAACAGGATAATCGGCACATCAGGGCGAAGGAGTTTCATTTCCAGCGCTACTTCACCGCCATCCATGCCGGGCATGCAGTAATCGAGAATGACCGCATCGACCTGATGTTGTGCTGCTAGCCGCAGAGCCTCGCGCCCATTGCTAGCGACCAAAGCAACATACCCGAACCGCTCCAAAGCAGATTCAAGCAGGAAACGAATTACTTCTTCGTCATCGACGCAAAGCACCAATTTGCGGACAGGTGTCGATTCCATGATCGCCTCCAGCGGCGGATGCCTTGTTGGGGCAACCCTGCGTGACCACCATGATCGCTCTGGTGCTCGAACAAAAACATATTACGAAAGTGCGGCCATGAATGGGGATAGTACATGTACTGAACGTCGTTGTGTGCTGGCCGTAAGGCCGGCGTCTTTCTGGTTGCCTTCAACCCGGCGGCGGCCAACGCGCAATTCCGGAGTGATAAGCCCACTTGCTGGACCAACTTGAGGAGTTCACGTCGGGCGCTGACTCGACCGCAACTTTCAGACTTCAACCGGGTTTAGATCAGTTAACCGGAAAACCACCGATGTGAGAAGCGCATCATAGTTGACGCAAGCATTATCTTGAGGTGATTCGATGTTGGCTCATTCGTTGATTCTCTTACCGGCAGTAGGTTTGGTGATAGCCGCAGCCGGCGGAATACTGATCCGCACTCATCGCGAACGCGAGGACAAGCGAACTCGTGAAGGTTTTAAGATTACTGATTAGAGACCGTTATCGTAAGAACATAGCTGTTCCAGAGCTGGGATGGGGTCGCCCAACTCCGTCATCTTAGAACAGCCATTCCCCCGCGGCCAAGCCGCTCGTCCGGTCTAGATGGTATGCTTCAACACCTCTAGTTCAACGGCAGTATTCTCGCCATCCACTCGAAGTAAGAACTCAGTGTCCATACTCCCGTCATCTTTTCGTGGGTGGTGGGGGTTCCTTGGATTTTGCTGGTTGTGGAGGCTTGCTGGCACTGCCCTTAATTGTCTGCTTGGTACCTTGTACTGGCTTTGGATTAGGTGCAGCGGTGCGTCGAACCGGAGGGCGTTGGTCATTGGGCGTCGTCTTCGGACTGCTCACTCGCTTGTTATCGGCGAAGGATGAGGCGATCAAAATGGTGAACAGTGCTACAAAAACCGTAGCTGCCAGCTTGAATTTTGACATCAGTAATT
The DNA here is from genome assembly GCA_963832365.1 of uncultured Acidobacteriota bacterium. Taxonomy (GTDB): domain Bacteria; phylum Acidobacteriota; class Terriglobia; order Terriglobales; family Acidobacteriaceae; genus CAWBRT01. Next base: position 5,764 of record CAWHUL010000024.1, read on the forward strand.
CCTTTGTAGATTGTGGAGCGCCACGGAATTGGGAGCGGCGTGAACCATAAAAGCAACCGCCGACCTGTTTGTTGTCGGCGGTTCTTTCATGGTGCAGGCAGCGTACCTCTATCTGCTATTTCGATTTCGATGGCGGCGGAACCACAATCTTCTTGCTTTCAGGGCTCTTCTGGGCGGGCTTGTAACCCGCTTCCTTGGACGTGCTCGTGACTTTCTGCCCAACGGGACTTGCCTTCGGTGTATTCGACGCCTTTGGCGGATCGGCCTGCTTGACGTTGTTGACAGTGTTCGTGGCTTTGTTGAGCTTCTTGTCGTCAGCAAAGCCCGACACGGCCGCCATCAGTACGCCCGCAGCAACAAGAGCCGACACCATGGTCTTAAAGTGTTTCATTGCTTTCTCTCCTGATTGGTTTTCTACAGGGAGTGTCCCACACTCACAGTGCGGTAGACATTAGCATCGGTTGTGCCGCAAGTCAATCCAGAAGCTCTGGCAGGCCCCATCGGTGAATGATGAGCGTGGGCACGACTTGCTAACGGTTTCAACAATGGTGCGTCTAACAAGGGTAAATCCTCTCCTGATGCCACCCCGGTGATGCCGGGGTTTTTTTTGCACACTGAAATGCCGCAATGCCGGAGCCGCCTTGGGCGCGGCGTTCAGGTCATCGATATACGCCACATCGCATAGCCTTGATCCGGCACTCAAGAAATTAGGGAGGTTCGTAAGAAAAAAGTGAGGACCACCCTGCAGGTGGTCCTTCGTGTTTCTCTGAAATCATCCAAGTCAGGATTTCTACCGGGCGTGTACTGCGTGCTTCACAGCATAGGCGGTGGCTTCTTTCTCTCCCACTTCGTCCAGTTCGAGATTTTTGGTTTCCGGCGAGAACAACAAACTGACAAACGTCATAATTGCGCCAATCGTCAAAATCACGGCCGGTGACAGCCACAGGTCCTGCTTCTCGATGGCACTAATGAATGGGATCTTGTGGGCCATAAGGACATAGATGTTGAACCACGCACCAAGTAGTGCGCCGGCGGAATAGCCGAATCCGACGCCTGTGGCGCGCGTCTTAGTCGGGAAGCGCTCGCACAGGTAGGCGGGAAGCATACCCCAGGACAGCTTTAGCATGCCTGCCATGCAACAACCGAGAATCGCCATCTTCAAATTGCGTGCTACCGCGGCGTGATAGAGGACGTAATATACCGGAACTGCGAATACGACGAGAAAAACGCAATACCATAGCGTCAGTATCTTTCGTCCAGTCTTGTCAGACAGCCAACCATAGAAGTTGTAGCCGAGAAACGACAAGAACAATGCGAAGCCGTAAATCAAGCTGAACGTCGTGGTGTTGAACCCGCGTCCACCCAAGGTCAGGATGCTAGGCAGGAAGCCGTATACCGAGTAGTCGGTAAGGAACAGTCCTGTCATGAAGACAAAGACCTGTAAGAAAGCCCAGAGTTGCGGTGGCTTGAAAAGAGTCAGGAACGGCGCCTTTACCACCTTTCCGCTTGCTTTGGCTTTCTCGAACTCAGGAGACTCGTGGAGCGTGGAGCGAATCCAGAGTGCCAGGAAGACTGGAACCACGCCGGTCATAAAGGCGATGCGCCAGCCATAACGAAGCATGCCGGCTTCGCCACAAATCGCGGACAGAATAGCCACGACGAGCGCGGCAAATACATAGCCCAGAGGAAAGCCGGACTGCACGAATCCGGCGATTGCACCGCGTCGATCCCGCGGAGCATTTTCAATGGCAAACGTGTGGCCCACGGCGTACTCCCCGCCGAAAAAACACCCCATTAAGAATCGAAGAATACTGAATATGAGGTAGGCCCAACCGCCCATCTGCGCGTACGTGGGCAAAAAGCCAGCAATCAGAGACATGACGCCGACGCCAGCGATGGTAAAAATCAACAGCCAGCGTCTGCCGATCTTGTCCGCATAGTGACCGAAGAAGGCCGACCCAACCGGTCGAGCCGCCATCGTGATCGAGTAAAGCAGAAGAATCTTGGTGTACTGCCATGCCAGACTTCCGCCAGGTGAGATAAACAACTTGGTTAGGATGGGAGCCATCACCACGACCATCGCCATGTCGTAGGCGTCCAGCCCAAACCCGAGGAACTGAGAGAACATCGCTTTCTTGGTATCGCCTGAGAGTGGTTTTTGAACCATTTCCCGCCTCCTAAGAAAAGTACCGCTTACAGATGGCCGGATACATCTCGTTTCAAATCCCAATTAACATCTCGTCGATGTCGACAATGTTCGGAGTACTAAACCATCCCTCCAGGTCGAGAGTGCCCAACTTTTCCGTTGCTTCCTCATTACGTGTGCCAGCAGCTTCCAAATTCGCGGCGCCAGTTCCGAAATCAGCAATCGCAGGCGCTGGAGCTGTTCGCTCACGTAATTGCGGGTCAGCAATCATGCCCTGTGGCAAGCCTTGGACGGCAGCAAAGTGGCAGAGCCTACCGTTAGCTATTGTGGTGGTATTTACGTAGTGAAAACACTCCGCCCAATAGCATAGGGTGCACTTTCATCGCCATGAGCCTAAAGCTAGAGCGAGCTCGGAACACGTTGTGTACCAACAACTTCAGATTGGTGCCGGTGATTCATCCTTGCGCGATATGCAATCACGCAGACAAGTGACGGCATATCGTCAAAGTGACGAAGCTTCTTCGTCGGCATGAGGCGACTAAACAGTGCGACTCAATGACGGGGAACCTCAGATGGCTTTAGGCGCTCTCGGATCTTGTCACAACTGATAGCGAGCTGGATTTCAGGCGCCGATAACGTTCCGCCCGCTGCCGGAGTGGGTCCGCGCTGACCTGCGCGAAGCGTATTCGGCAAAAGGAATCTCGCAGCTGTACTCGCATCAGGCTGTCACAGCCGAGCTTGTGCACGACGGCAAGAACGTTGTCGTGGTCACGCCGACGGCTTCGGGAAAGACTCTGTGCTGCAACCTGTCGGTGTCATTGCCCGTGACCCGGGAAGAATCCCGCGAGGCTCAAGCGATTCTATGCGGACTGGTAATTTTGCCGGTTGCCGGGGCGTTTACCGAAATTAGAATTGCCCTTCTAAGGCGATCGCTTGGCCGACGCGTTGATCAGGCAGACAAGTTGCTTTGCTGATCCCGCAGAATTTTGGTGTCTTAGTGCGGGGTATCGACCGTATGTGGAATAAGCTCGCTTGAGTCACTGAACCCGACAGATGGTTTGCTTTCCCACTAGATTGGCGGCCTCGCCGGAGGTCGCAAAGGAGCGCTTGGAGGATTAGCTGGAGCTGGCGCGGGAACTGCCGGCGCGGCACTCACCGGGAACGATATGGACGCCGGCAAAGTGCAATTGTCATAGAACGAACGATAGTTAGGAGTTTGCAGTATGCAGAATTCAGGAATCAGGCCTAGCTCTCATGGGTTGGAACATCAAGGGGTTCGAAATGCAAATGTCGTTTTTTGGAACCTGGGCACGGCACAATTGATTGAACTCGCGATCACGCGTCGCGAGGGGCTGCTGGCGAGCGGCGGCGCATTTGTGGTCCGCACTGGGAATCACACTGGACGCTCTGCCCGGGACAAGTTTGTAGTAAGAGACGCTCTCACCGAAGAAGCCATCGATTGGGGAACCGTTAACCAGCCGTTCTCGCCAGAGCAGTTTGAGAATCTCCATAAGAAGCTCCTCGGTTATCTGCAAGCGCGCGACCTGTACGTGCAGGACTGTTTTGCCGGAGCCGACCCGCGCTCCCGCATTCCCATTCGCGTGATTACAGAACGGGCTTGGCATAACCTGTTTGCGCGCCAAGTGTTTGTCCGCCCGGATCCACTTCTCACCGGCAGTCATGTGCCGGAATATACCGTTATTGACGCGCCCGGATTCATGGCGGTACCGGAGGATGACGGAACTAGGTCAAACACGTTTGTCATCATCAATTTCACGAAAAAGCTGGTTCTAATTGGCGGTACTTCTTACGCGGGTGAAATGAAGAAGGCTGTATTCAGCGTTCTCAATTACGTGATGCCGGCCTCCGGAGTTCTCCCCATGCACTGCGCGGCAAACATCGGGCCGCAAAACGATACCGCGCTTTTCTTCGGCCTATCGGGGACTGGCAAGACGACGCTTTCCGCCGACCCGGAGCGGCGGCTCATTGGCGACGACGAACACGGCTGGGGCGCATCCGAGATCTTCAATTTCGAAGGCGGTTGCTATGCGAAATGTATCCGCCTCTCGAAGGAGCACGAACCGCAGATCTGGTCCGCCATACGGTTCGGCTCGGTTCTGGAGAATGTGGCGATCAACACGGAATTGCGGTTGTTGGATTTTGACGACGGGCATCTGACGGAAAACACTCGCGCGGCTTATCCGTTGTCGTTCATCGAAAACGCCGTTGTGCCCAGTGTGGGCGCCATCCCGAAGAATGTCGTCTTCCTCACTTGCGATGCCTTCGGCGTCATGCCTCCCTTGGCGCGATTGGATACCGGACAGGCTGAATACCATTTTCTGAGCGGTTATACGGCAAAGATTGCCGGAACGGAGATGGGTCTCGGGAAGGAACCCGAAGTGACATTCAGCGCCGGTTTCGGCGCGCCGTTTCTGCCTCGCAGGCCCGAAGTTTATGCGGAGATGCTGCGGAAGAAGCTGCAAACTCACAATGTTCAGTGCTGGCTACTGAACACCGGCTGGACCGGTGGACCTTTTGGGGTGGGCCAGCGAATCAACCTGCCAGCCACCCGGAGTCTGTTACGCGCGGCACTCTCCGGCGCGCTTGACAGGGTCGAATACCGGCAGGATCCGACCTTCAAGTTTTCTGTGCCGAAAACCTGCCCCGGCGTCGATCACGGATTGCTGGACCCAAGAACAACATGGTCCGATTCGTCCGCCTACGATCGTACAGCGACGGAGCTGGCGCGACGATTCGATGCAAACTTCCAGAAATTTCGCCAGAGTGAAAGAGCAGCTTAGACCAGTTCCGCGAAAGATTGTGCGCCGCATAGCAGCTGGACAGATTTTTGGTCGAATGAACCAGGAGAGTCGGAGTTCATCACGATGGGTCCGTACTAGCCGGGCGGGCATCGTTGAGCACACCCGTCATCTTCAGCGCCCGCCTGCCATCCTTGTACCGTTGCTTGCATTATCCCTCGGAGCAGTTTCTTCACGCCTAAGGTAAAAATGACGTTGACTAGGGTGAAAACCTGAGCTACCGTTTGTCTGTTTTTGGCGGCGTGGCATCGTGCGCAAGTCTACTGTGCAGTTAATTCCCGCAGTGGTGGGCAGACTACTGTTTTAATCAAAATTCCGATTTGGAGGCGAAGCTCTATGGGCGGCTACATGGGAAAGCTGGCGTGGATTGATCTGTCCACCGGCGCTGTGAGTGTTGAAGAGATCTCGGAGGACATCCGGAGAAAGCATATTGGCGGGACCGGACTCGGAGCGTACATCATGCGGCAATCTCGATTTCATGAAATTGACCCGCTGGGGCCCGAGAACATCCTTATCTTCGCCTCAGGGCCGCTGACGGGTGCAAATGTTCCGACCTCCGGACGTTACGCGGTGATCGCAAAATCGCCGGCGACGGGAATTTGGGGTGAAGCCGATAGCGGAGGAAGATTTGGCATCGCCCTGAAGTCCGCCGGGTATGACGCGATCGCCATTACGGGACGAGCGCCATCACCGTCGATTCTGTGTGTGATTGAGGGGAAGATTTCGGTTCTACCTGCTGAATCGGTGTGGGGAAAAGACACGGTCGAAACCTTCGATATTTTGACGGCGAAGTACGGAAGCAGGTCAGCGACCGTCTGCATCGGCCCCGCGGGTGAACGAATGATGCGACTCGCGAACATCATGAGCGAGGGACTGCATGCCCGGGCCGCTGGACGAAGCGGAATGGGCGCCGTGATGGGCTCCAAGCAGCTAAAGGCCGTGGTAGCCGACGGTACGTTACGTACACCCATCGCACACCCGAAGGAGCTACAGCAGAGTATCCGTGAGCACCAACCCCTCTTTTTGGAGAAGATGAAACGCTACCGCGCGTACGGAACACCGGGGGGCACACTCGGAGGCGCTGTTCTCGCCGATTTGTCCGGCTTCAATTGGACAGATGGAGATTGCGCCAGGAGGGTCGAAGGACTCAGTGGCGAAATCATGCAGCAGGATCATGCTTCTGGGAAGTATCACTGTCCACCGTGCGCAATCGGGTGCGGGAAGGAAGTGCACGTTCGGAGCGGACCCTATGCCGGCAAAACTGCACCGCTGGAGTACGAGACGATTGGCGGCTTCGGCCCGCAATGCGGAGTGTTTGATTGGAACACCATTATCGAGGCAAACAACCTGTGCAACCGTCTCGGTATGGATACGATTTCGGTCAGTGGAGCAGTCGCCTTTGTCTTCGAAGCCGTGAGCAAGGGCCTGATCAAGAATCCGCCGGCAGGACCGAAGCTCGAATGGGGCAGGGGTGAGGCGGTATTGTCACTGATCCAGGAAATTGCTGCGGGCGAAGGCGTAGGGGCGTTGATGCAGGACGGAGTCCGCAGCGCGGCGCGGCAACTTGGTCCGGAGGCGGACAAATTTGCCGTCCAGGTGAAGGGTTTGGAAGCGCCTTACCATGATCCGCGAGCGATCACGAGTTTGGCCGTTGCTTACGCAACGGCGAATCGGGGAGCATGCCATCGGGGCTCGACCCATACCCTGGAGCGCAATGGACTGGCGGGCCTTGGGTATCCGCAGCCGGTGGACCGCCTCGCGCAAGAAGGCAAAGGTAAGCTCGCAGCTTTGGCCCAGAACTATGCGGAACTGGCAAACAGCCTGAAGTTCTGTTCCCTCTCAATGGCGGCATTGGACGTTCCGCTTTTAGTAAAGTGGACAAATTGTGTAACCGGCTGGGACATGGACGCGGCGGAGTTTCTCAGGGTTGGGGAAAGAAACTTCAACCTGAAGAGGCTGTTGAACCTTTCTTGCGGGTTGACCGGGGCCGATGACACTCTGCCCCACAGATTCATCAATGAACCGTTCCAGTCGGGCGGTGCTGCTGGATCTGTTCCCGACCTGCCTAAGATGCTGAACGAATATTATGAGTTTCGCGGTTGGGACAAGGATGGGGTCCCGGGTGAAAGCAAATTGAAGGAACTCGATCTTATTCCCGTAACTCAAACTGGGGCCACTAGGTCTCTGACCATATAAAGATGTATCTATTAAGGCACTTTCCGAGTGGCTAAATGAGTCACATAGTTTGGACATGCAAACCTACCATCGGGTACATGTCCAACTTGGGAAGAAGGATCGGAAGCAGATCGCCGGGATGTTGAACAAAGGGCGAGAGTCGGCGCGGGTGCTGAGGCGGGCTTTGATCCTGCGTCAGCTCGACCAGGGACAGGCGGCGGCACAGGTGGCCGGCAGCGTGGGCGTGGCTCCCAAGACCGTGCGGGCGATTGCCCGACGGTACGAGGAACAGGGGCTGGAGCCGGCGCTCTATGAGAAGCCGCGTCCGGGCAAGCAGCCAGTACTGGATGCGGGCCAGCGCCAACGGATCATCGCCATGGTGTGCAGTCGAGCGCCGGAAGGCAGGGCACGGTGGAGCGTGCGACTCATCGCCGAAGAGGCGGTGAAGCGGAAGCTGGCGCCGAAGGTGGGCCGAGAAACCATCCGCATCCTTCTCCAAAGCCATGATCTGAAGCCTTGGCGGGAAAAAAATGTGGTGCGTGGCGGAACTGGATGAGGAATATATCCGGCGCATGGAAGACGTGCTGGCCTTGTATGAAAAGCCGTGGTCGGAAAGCGAACCCATGGTCTGTATCGATGAGAAGCCGATCGTACTGCATGCCGATGTTCGCCCTGCATTCCCCATGCGGCCGGGACGAATGGCCCGGCGCGATTGCGAGTACAAGCGCTGCGGTACCGCCAACACATTTTGTGGCGTGGAGCCCAAAGCCGGGCGGCACTTTACCCGGGTGACGCCGAACCGCTCCTCGCCAGAATTTGCCGATTATCTGCTGCAGATTGCGGAACACTATCCGGCAGCCGACACCATCCACCTCGTGATGGACAATCTGAGTTCGCACACCTGCAAGGCGGTGGTGCAACGGTTCGGCGAGAGGGACGGCGGCTGGCTGTGGAACCGGTTCACCGTTCATTACACGCCGAAACACGGCAGTTGGTTGAATCAGGCCGAGATTGAGATCAGCCTGTTCTCCCGGCAGTGTCTGGGCCAGCGACGAATCCCCTCGCTCGGCGACTTGCGGCGGGAAGCCAGGGCCTGGAATCGGAGAATGAACCGCGATGGGGTCACCATTGACTGGCGGTTCACGCGCAGAAAGGCACGCCTGAAGTTCGGCTACACAAGAAACCACATTACGCGGTCACAGACCTAGGGCCGCCTAACACAGGTTTACGAAGTAAAACCATCGGGCATCGTCTGATTCCCTCCGGCTTTTCGGTCGGATGCCGATGTTGTGTTCGAGGGCTCTTCACCGTTCAGTGTTACGCTGGTCACATCCAAATCATCGCTCGAAGTGTATGGATTATTGAATAGACATTATCGGGATCACGCTTCCATATGGGACGAGCGGTTCTTTATGTGAACAGAAGAAAGGAACACTGCATGATGACAAGGCTTTGGTTTGCACTAACATTGATAATGACAATGATCATCACGACATCCGCGTTTACCGCTGACTCACCCTTTGCGCGCATCAGCGCCGTTGCGCTGAAGGCGATGGAGGCTGACGGAAAAGAGCTTGCCATCATAGACCCACGAGAAGAGGGCATTTTCGGCCAAGCCCATCTTCTTTATGCGGTCAACATGCCATTGAGTAAGCTCGAACTCAACGTATTTAGAATGGTGCCGCGCAACTCTACCCGCATCGTTTTGACCGATGGTGGAGAAGGCATGTCCGAGCGAGCGGCCGCAAGACTGAAGGAAATCGGCTATACCAATGTTGCAGTTCTCGATGGCGGCTATCCCGCGTGGAAGAAGGCCGGTTACGAAATCTTCAGTGGCATGAGCGTGGCCGGCAAAGCCTTCGGCGAGTGGATCACCGTCAATTACGAACCCTCGACAATGACGCCGGAAGAAGTGCAGAAGCGAATCGCCGCAGGGGAGAAGGTGCTGATTCTGGATAGCCGCCCGTCGAACGAGTATGTCAACATGAACATACCGGGTTCAATCAATGTGCCTGTGTCTGAACTCGTGTTCCGCTTCTTCCAGCTTGGAGTCAGCCCCGACACTCTGGTCGTGGTAAATTGCGCCGGACGCACCCGCAGCCTTATCGGTGCGCAGACGTTAATCAATGCGGGCATTCCTAACAAGGTTGCAGCCATGCGCGGCGGGACCATGGCGTGGCAGATGGCCGGATTCCAACTCGAGCACGGATCAACCCGACACGCTCCGGAACCATGGGGGCCCAATCTTCAAAAAGCGTTGCAAACCGCGCAGAAGGTGGCGGACCGGTTCGGCGTGAAAACAATCGACTCCAAGCAGCTTGAGGCATTTAAAGCTGATAAGGATCGCAGCCTCTACATCATCGACCTACGCACACCGGACGAGTATCGAGCCGGGCATCGTCCCGATTCGACCTACGGCTGGGGAGTGCAACTAGTGCAGGGGATGGACAAGTACGCAGCGACCAGCAATGCCAGGGTCGTGCTGATCGATAACTACATGGTTCGGGCACTGATGACCGCGTCCTGGATGGTACAGGCAGATTGGCCGGAAACCTATGTTCTGGCAAATCCGTTCGAAGGCGCGAGCCTCGTATCGGGCGACTATAAACCGGTTGTTCCTGGCGTCGACCAGATTAGGCTTCCCCGAATCGAGACTGCCGGGCTGGATGCGTTGCTGCAGACGAAAAAGGTTACCGTGATCGACGTCGCCGACAGTCTAAGTTACAAGCGGGGTCACATTCCGGGTGCGTGGTTTGCCATTCGCTCGCGGCTGCAGGAAAGCCTTACCGTGCTCCCGCAGTCGTCCAGCTTTGTGGTAACGGGCGACGACTCAGCGCTGGTTGCGCTTAGCGCACGTGATCTGGCGAAGATCTCGGGCAAACCGGTCAGCATCCTCGAAGGAGGCAACGCGGCTTGGCGTAAGGCGAACCTGCCGCTCACGCAGGGTTTCGAGAATCTGGCGACAAAGACCGACGATATCTTCCGGCAGCCGTTCCTTTGGGGCCAGTTCGAACCGATGAGTCCAGAATTCAAGCAGGCGGCGAACGCTTATTTCGATTGGGAGCTCCAGCTTCCGGAGCAACTTGAGCGCGCCAAGGAGAGCAACTTCAAGCGACTTGTACCCGCGATCGGCAAGTAGAAGGCTTCCCGCCCTTTTTCGTGATCGTTTTCGATGCGGCCCCGCCGAGATTGGCGGGGCTTTGTTTCGTTCACTGCTTTTGGGCATTTTCAGAAAACGTCAGTGAGAAGATTGGCCTGAGCGGCAAGCAGAAGATAGAAATCATTCGACCTTCGCTGTTGCCCAGTAATATGGTGGCAACGAAAGGCCACTTCTTGAACGCCCTGTGCGACCCCTTCGTGGGAGAATTGAATATGAAATATGGCCAAGCTTTACAGTCCCGATTCGAAGACGAGGAAGGAAACTTCTATGAAGCTCAAAGGTAAGAAGATCTGCATCCCGGTTGCGCATGAGTTCGAGGACATCGAACTGCTTTATCCTCTGCTCCGCCTCTCCGAGGAAGGCGCGCATATCGTGATCGCCGCCTACCAAGGCGGCTCCAGCCCCCGGCCCTACATGGGAAAGAGCAAACCAATCACGGGCCGCTTTGGTACGCCCATTCCGCCCGTGCCTATGGTGGAAGGCCGCCGTTACGAAGTAAAGGACGCCCTGACTATCAAGGCCGAAGATTTCGATGCAATTGTGATTCCCGGCGGATTCTGCCCCGACATACTGCGCCGTGAACCTTACATCCTCAACTTCGTCCGCCAGATGGACGCCGCCGGTAAGCCGATCGCGGCGATCTGCCATGGGCCGTGGCTTACCATTTCCGCAGGGGTGGTCAAAGGACGGCGGTTGACGAGCTTTTTCGCCATCAAAGATGACTTGGTCAACGCAGGCGCGTTGTGGGAAGACAGCGTCGTAGTGGTCGACCGTAACCTGATCACAAGCCGCTGTCCCGATGATCTGCCGCAGTTCTGCCTCGCGGTCATCGATGCGCTGGGGAAGGAAGCGCAAGCGGAAGCTGCGTCGGTTAAGAAGTAGCGCAGAAGAAGTCATTCAGCCGCCAATGCGAACACGGTGCGGCTCATTGCAGTACAAAGGGCCGTTTGGGCCGCTCGTGTCTCAGGAACCCGAAGCCCCACCCCAGTCGACAAGCCGCGATGAGGGTGGGGTACCGTTAAGCAACATTGACGTGATCGTCATGAACATGGACGACGCCATCTGGAACGCGACGGTCTTCAGTAAAAACCGCCGGCGTTTGCTGGACGGCGATATTGCTGCGGCCTTCTTTGACGCCGTGCTCAGGCAGGTCTGTTAGGCGGCGCGCGTCTGGCCCGCGATGCCGGTAGAACCCCTACCCAGCGTGCGAATATTACGTAGCGCCTCTGTAAGCGTAATGGGGAGAGGCTTCACTCTCTCGTTAGAAACGTAGACGACAGTACCTGACCATGGATTCGGAGCTCCGGGCAGATAGACAGCGACCTGACCATCGGGATCCCGTTTGGTTTCAAACGCAATCTGAACATAGTCGTCAAACTGAACCACGATCGGGACAAAGCTTTGGGCAAGCTCTTCAGTGTGGTGCAGGTTGTCAGCAAAGCCTTTGACGAAGGCATATCCGGGAAGAAAGTTCAAAAGAGTTCTGTCCAGTCTTTCCCATACGCGCTTTGCGCTCGCTCGTCTGGCCAGCAATCCCGCCACAAAGCAGAGCAAGACGGTGAATGCGAATGCGAGAAGATCCAGAACGAGCCCGCCAGCGAGAGATTCTATTCCAAAGACCGGCGAAAGTGCTTTGGCCATCACTTTCAAGGCGCCAATCAACTTACCCAACGCGATGACAACGATAACCGCTGGTATGAGGAAGACGAATCCACCAACGACCGTTGTCTTAATGAAACCGAGTCGATTGTCCATACGTTGCCTTTCTGGAATGAACTTAGACGAAATCGACTAGTCCGGGCGGCCCTGTTGTGACATCGGAATTACGCAGCTAACCTTTCGCGCACTTTGGCCTCGGCGATTCTCCTGATTACGTGCCGCGTTCGTTCGACGAAGGCGAGTTTATCTGCAAGGCAGCTTTCGAGCAACACACCGACGCCATAGTTTCCCGTCAGGTCGGCTGCGGCAATCAGAGCCACATACTCACCTATTCTAAGGTGAACTAAGTGGCTGATCTTGGCTAAAAGAAAGAGCCGCTTCGCTGCCGGAGATTGGATTTCAGCGAGCTCTCTACGAAAGTCTTCAAGAAAAATTTCATGAAGACGTCCACTGAGCTTCATCGGCTTCTCACCAATGAGCTTGAAGCACTCATCGAGCCGGGTAAGGTCTTGGTTTGTTATCAGGGCGCGCGCTTCCAGTGCTTCCTTTATGTCTGGGTCTTGGGCGACCTGACTGATCTCTTCATATATCTTTGTCGCTCGCTCTGTGCTCTGGCGCACATCGCTGAGTATCATGGTAAACACTTCTTTTGGATCTCTCGCTGCCATAAACATCTCCATTGATGGGATTGGGTGCTGAATCGGTAAGTCTAAGTTGTTTGACAGGTTCGCGCCGGACTAGCCAATGCGACGGTAATCCACGTGGTTGCGGGACGTAACTGCCAAAACTAATAGCGACATTAAAAAGTAGGCATGCTGATTGCGACGGAATCCAGACCGGGCGGAAGTTGATATGCGCATGATGATCTTGAAGATGCATGCTGCCCGATTGATTATCCCACTCAGGACTAATCCAGACGACGGCTGGTGGCCCACTCAACGCGTTTTTCGTTGTTGCGTTTGGGTTCAGAATTTGCTGGAACGCATGTCGCTCGCCATCGGGTCGTTGAGGCGAAATCCATAAGCCTTCCGCAGGCGCAACAGATGCATTCTTACCGGCAGCTCCCTTTGGTGGAGCAGCCGTTCGGGCCAGTATGCGCATCTTTCTACGGTGTTAAAAGGATTTAGGCTCTACGAGATGGCCAGAGGAAGTGTTTATGCAGCAGGATACGACTAGAAGCGGTCTCATAAATGGTTGAGCAGGAGATGGAGACAGGCAAGATGCACGAAGCCGAGAAAGTTGTCGATGTGGTATTCCCATCGCACGACCAGACGGCGGAACTTGTGCATCCACGCAAACAGCCGTTCCACTTTCCAGCGTCTCCGGTAACGACGCAGCGGGCGACCGTCTTGGGTCTGGCTCCGGCGCCGCCGGTTCGGTGCGATCAGTTCGATGCCGTATTGGTCGGCGAGCTTTTCGTCGAGCGCGTCCGAGTCGTACGCTTTGTCGCCGATGAGGCGGGCCGGGAGTTGGTTGAGAAAGCTTCCCCCAAGAACCTGTTCCACAAGCTGGCACTCGGCTGGCGAAGCGCTGTCGACAGATACGGCGAGAGGAAGACTGTTACTAGCGGCGATAGCGATGATCTTCGTGCCCTTGCCGCGCCGGGTTGGACCGACGGCGAGGCCCCTTTTTTTGCGCTGGCGAAGGTAGCGTCCACGAACGCCTCATCGAGGTTCAACTGTCCTCGCTCATGCAGATGCCGTGCTAACCTTTGCAGCGCTTTCTCCAGCTTTCCGCTGCGCACCCATTGCTGGAATCGGCGATGGCAGGTCTGGAACGGCGGATATTTCTCGGGTAATTCGCGCCACTGGGCTCCGGTGCCCAGCACCCAGAGTACGCCGTTAAGCACGGCACGAGTATCGTGCCACGGTCGGCCTCGATGGTCGGCCCGTCGTGCCGGCCGCAAGATCGGCTCGATCAACTGCCATTGTTCGTCCGTTAATTCCCAACGTCCCTGCATAGTGGGAACGGAGCACTCCAGAGCACATCCAGAGTGCCACGTTTCACGGCCAGCGGGGATTTATGAGACTGGTTCTAGAGTTAATCCTTCAGAAGAGACCATTAAGATTGGTCCGCTAGGGATTCGGTTCCTCCTCACCGGCGATAATTCCAACGGCAGCGTGTCGGTGTTCGAGGTTTACGTCCCGGTCGGGCAGAAATTGACTGCACCAGCCCACAAGAACGACAGCTACGAGGAAATCCTCTACGGTATTGCGGGTGTCCTTACGTGGACGATTGACGGCACGCCCGTGCAGGTTGGCCCCGGACAGGCGCTGTGCATCCCCCGAGGCGCAGTACACCGCTTTGACAACCTCGGGAGCGAAGATGTGAGACAGCTCGCCATCATAAGTCCTGCGGTAATGGGTCCTGCGTATTTTCGCGAAGCTGCCGAAGTAATCGGCGCTGCCGGCGGCGGCCCGCCCGACAGCGCGAAGATGATAGACGTCTTCCGACGTCATGGCATGACGATCGCAGCGCCTGCTAAGTAGCGGGCCAGTGACCCTCTACTGTCCGGAGGGCAAGACGGCAAATAGTGATTCGGAGTGGCTGTATTCGAAGGAGAACAGTTATGACAGCAGATGAGCAAGTCATCCACGGGATCCTGCAACAAATCGAAACCGCTTGGAACGCTTACGACAGCATCAGCCTTGCGGCGGAGTTTGCCGAGGATGCCAACTTCATCCAAATCTTTGGGGGACAGTTGGACGGTCGAGCTGCCATAGAGGAGGCGCACCGACACATCTTCGAGACGATCTACCGAGGCAGCCATGCCCGTTTCGCGCTACGGAGTATCCGCTTTCTGCGCCCTGATGTCGCGGTGGTATTTGCCCGAGCGCACGTGAAGTTCGAGGAAGGCAACGAGGCGCGCGAAATAGAGACCCGCCCAACGATGATCGTGGTAAAGGAACGGGACAAATGGCAGATCGTCGCGTTCCAAAATACGAAGATCTCGCCCGTGCCAGCCGCAGCCGAAGCCGCAGCCCGTCTTGCGACTTAGTGGGAAACTTCGGCCCGCCCTCAACCAGACAACAGGGACCATTTTCAGGATGCAGATGGCGAAAAGAAACCGCGCTTTGGGCGGTGTAGGCGAGGCCTCGGGTCACTGCGAACTGGCCGAGTTCCTGATACGCTGAAAGGGAAGAATCTGACCAAGTGCTCGCCAATAGCACCCGGGTCGAAACGCCTTCTTTATGCCGCGTAACTGCGGAAAGGACTGATGATGACCAATGCATCTATGACCGGCAAGAGAATTGGGGAAGTTCCTTTCGCGGGTATTCGGAAGGCAGTTGAAAAAGCGAGTGCGATGGAGGCTAAGGGAGTGAGGGTGATCCATTTTGACATTGGGCGCCCTGATTTCGACACCCCAGCGCATATCAAGGACGCTGCAAAGAAGGCGCTGGACCAAGGCATCGTTCACTATGCGCCGAATGTCGGAATGCCGGCTTTGCGCGAGGCGCTGGCTGACGCAGTCGCAAAGCAGAAGGGTGTCCGTTATGATCCCGAAAAAGAGATCATAGTTACTGCCGGAGGCCAGGAAGCTCTGTATCTGAGTTTTATGGGCATCCTCGACTCAGGCGATGAGGTTCTGATTCCCGACCCAGCGTTCGAGACCTTCGCGTGGGCAGTGCATCTGACGGGTGGAGTTCCGGTCGCCAATAATTTAGTTCCTGCAGAAAATTTCATGTTCAATCTCGAAGCGGCCGAGAAATCGATCACTCCAAGGACCAGAGCGATGGTCGTCAATTCGCCGCACAATCCCACTGGTAGCGTTCTCACCCGGGAGCAACTGGGGAAGATCGCACAGTTTGCGACGAAGCACAATCTAATCCTCATCTCCGACGAAGCCTATGACCACATGGTTTACGAGGACTGCGTCCACTATTCTCCGGCGAGTTTCCCTGGAATGCGGGAGAGGACCATTATCTGTGGTTCCTTGTCTAAAACGTATTCCATGACAGGATGGCGGATCGGGTACATCGCAGCCCCTGAATCAGTAGTTGGCGCAGCCGTCAGAGCGCAGCAGAACGTAATGCTTTCGGTTTGCTCCTTCGCGCAAATGGGAGCGATTGCCGCTCTCACAGGGAGTCAGGCCCCTACAGACGAGATGATGAAAGAGTTCGGACGTCGGCGCATGCTTGTCTTGGAACAAATGAAGCTGGTACCCGGCCTGGAACTGGAGAACAATCCTTGCGGCGCCTTCTATATTTTTCCGAAGATAACGGTGCCCGGCGTAACGTCCGCGCGATTGGCTGACTATTTGCTCGAAAAGGCAGGGATCGCCGTCGTCGACGGAAGCGTGTTTGGGCGCGGCGGCAACGGTTACATACGTCTCTCGTACTCATGTTCGTATGAGAATTGCAAAGAGGGTATGGAACGACTGAGCGAGGCCATGACCAAGTTGGTGGCGGACATGTAACGAAATCCCGGTCGCGCCTCAGCAGAAGTCGCGCCGGGATTCTTCCCTAGCAGTGGTGTCGCGCAGAAATGGCACTCCGAGAACCTTAGTTCACCGGATACAGAATCTTCTTTTCTCCCTTTTGCCACTGCACAATCATGACTTCTTTAGCGGCTTGTCCCTTTGCGTCAAAGGTAGTCTGTCCCTGAACGCCGGGAAGATCCTTTGTCGCGGCCAGAGCTTCCCGCATGCCGCTGCGCAAGCCGGCTAAATCTTTGGCGGCTCCGAATTTTTCGATGGCGTTCTTTCCGATGTACACCGATTCATAGATCGCGGCGGCAAACATATCCGGAGGAACACCGTACTTCGTCTTGTAACCCTTAACAAATTGCTGCGCCAAGGGATTCGGAGAAGTGACCTCGAAATAGCTGGTGCAGATCAATCCTTCGTTTGCTCCACCGACGAGGTTGTTGTAATCGTACGACGACAAACCGCCGAAGCCATACAGTTGAGACTTAATTCCGAGTTCCTTGGCCTGCCGCGTAATTTGTGACCCTTCCGACAGATTGCCAGCGATGATAATGCCATCGGGTTTGGCGTTCTTGAGCTTCGTAAGTTGAGCGTAAAAGTCCGTATCGCCGATGCTGTAGGACTCGGCAGTGAACTCGCCGCCCTTGTTCGCGATGTACTTGGTGACAGCCGAAGCCAATCCTTTGCCGTAGTCGGTATTTTCATGAATGACGGCAAATTTGCGGTTCTTGCTGTTGTTGTAGATGTAATTCATCAACTGTTCGGCTTGCATGGGATTCGTCGCCGAGTTGCGGAACACCCACTTGTTACCCGACTCGGTAATGTCGATAGCAACCGCGATCGGAACCAGCATTGGAATTTTTTCGCGATCAATCACCTTCATGTCGGCCAGGGTAGTTGCGCTATTGAAGGTACCGATCAGGAAGCGCACTTCATCCTTCGTAACAAGCTTCTCCGTCGCCGAAACCGATTGCGCGGGAACCGAAGCATCATCCTCAAAAAGTGGCTCGATCATCTGGCCGCCCACGCCTCCGGCCTTGTTGATCTCATCGACGGCCAATTGCACGCCTTGCTTCATGCTTTGGCCAGGCTTGGCGTTAGGTCCCGTGTAAGCTCCAATCACGCCGAATTTAATAGGTTCTTTCTTGCCGCCGCCGCCCTGACATCCGGTCGCGACAAAACCGGCTACCATCAGCAGGACCACAAGAACAGCCGTCCACCTCGCACTGCCGTGAGAATTAGTCATGCAATCGCCCTCCAGAAATTATTCACCTAAATAAGCCTTCTTGACGTGCTCGCTCGCCAGCATCTCGGCCGCGGAAGCGGACAAGGTCACCTGCCCAGTTTCCAAAACGTAGCCTCGCTGCGCGATCTCCAAAGCCAGAAACGCATTCTGTTCGATCAACAGCACGGTGACGCCTTGGCGATTGATCGTCTGAATGATCTCGAAAATCTTATCAACCAGCATCGGTGCCAACCCCAGCGAGGGCTCATCCAGCAACAACAGCCGTGGCCTCGACATCAGGGCGCGGCCCATCGCCAGCATTTGCTGCTCCCCGCCGGATAATGTGCCGGCAACCTGCCTCAGCCGATCCTTGAGTAAGGGAAAATAGCTGTAGATCCGTTCATAATCCTCGACAAGGTTTTCCCGATCGCGCGTGTAGGCGCCCAATTCCAGATTCTCCAGCACTGTCATCCTGGGAAATATCTGTCTGCCCTCGGGGCAGTGGCTCACCCCAGCCTTGACGATATGCCGCGGATCGCGGCCGGTTATGTCTGCACCCGATAGTGCAATTGTGCCGCCGGCAATCGGCATCAAGCCAGAGATGGCTTTCACGGTCGTCGTCTTGCCTGCGCCATTCGCGCCGATGAGCGTGACAATCTCCCCTTCCTTGACATGGAAGTCGACGCCCTTCAGGGCTCGTATGCGGCCGTATTCAACCGTAAGATTACTTACGCGCAACAAATCAGTTCACCCGTCGGCCAAGATAGGCTTCGACCACCTCAGAGTTTGCCTGCACCTGCGAGGAAGTGCCTTCGGCGATCTTGCGGCCGTAATTCAAAACGGCTATGCGATCGCAGATGCTCATGATCAGCTTCATATCGTGCTCCACCAGCAAAACCGTGAACCCCAGGTCCCGCACCTGGCGGATCAACCGCATGAGTTCCGCTGTTTCTTGCGGATTCATGCCTGCTGCCGGTTCATCAAGCAGGACGAGTTGCGGTTCCGTGGCCAAGGCCCGCACGATCTCCAGTTCACGCTGC
>CAWHUL010000025.1:0-251534 GCA_963832365.1 uncultured Acidobacteriota bacterium
GATCGACGCGGTGCAATCGCCGGATTCGTGCAGTCCGGCTTTCCTCTGGGCTATGTATTTGCCGCGCTCGTCGTGGCTATTCTGTCCGCGATTTGTGGCGAAGCCGGCATGCTTCGTTATGGCTGGCGCATCGCCTTTATGACCGGCGTGGTTCCAGTCTTCCTGGCACTCTGGATTCGCTCCACGCTCCACGAGTCTCCTCAGTTCGAGAAAGCCAAAGCAAGCGGAAAGGTGGTAAAGGCGCCGTTCCTGACTCTTTTCAAGCCACCGCAACTCTGGGCTTTCTTACAGGTCTTTGTCTTCATGACAGGACTGTTCCTTACCGACTACTCGGTATACGGCTTCCTGCCTAGCATCCTGACCTTGGGTGGGAACGGCGGGTTCAACACCACGACGTTCAGCTTGATTTACGGCTTCGCATTGTTCTTGTCGTTTCTCGGCTACAACTTCTATGGTTGGCTGTCTGACAAGACTGGACGAAAGATCCTGACGCTATGGTATTGCGTTTTTCTCGTCGTATTCGCAGTTCCGGTATATTACGTCCTCTATCACGCCGCGGTAGCACGCAATTTGAAGATGGCGATTCTCGGTTGTTGCATGGCAGGCATGCTAAAGCTGTCCTGGGGTATGCTTCCCGCCTACCTGTGCGAGCGCTTCCCGACTAAGACGCGCGCCACAGGCGTCGGGATTGGCTATCCGCCGGCGCACTACTTGGTGCGTG
The DNA here is from genome assembly GCA_963832365.1 of uncultured Acidobacteriota bacterium. Taxonomy (GTDB): domain Bacteria; phylum Acidobacteriota; class Terriglobia; order Terriglobales; family Acidobacteriaceae; genus CAWBRT01. The sequence goes on from CAWHUL010000025.1 coordinate 722, forward strand.
GTTCAACATCTATGTCCTTATGGCCCACAAGATCCCATTCATTAGTGCCATCGAGAAGCAGGACCTGTGGCTGTCACCGGCCGTGATTTTGACGATTGGCGCAATTATGACGTTTGTCAGTTTGTTGTTCTCGCCGGAAACCAAAAATCTCGAACTGGACGAAGTGGGAGAGAAAGAAGCCACCGCCTATGCTGTGAAGCACGCAGTACACGCCCGGTAGAAATCCTGACTTCGATGAGTTCAGAGAAGCACGAAGGACCACCTGCAGGGTGGTCCTCACTTTTTTCTTACGAACCTCCCTAATTTCTTGAGTGCCGGATCAAGGCTATGCGATGTGGCGTATATCGATGACCTGAACGCCGCGCCCAAGGCGGCTCCGGCATTGCGGCATTTCAGTGTGCAAAAAAAACCCCGGCATCACCGGGGTGGCATCAGGAGAGGATTTACCCTTGTTAGACGCACCATTGTTGAAACCGTTAGCAAGTCGTGCCCACGCTCATCATTCACCGATGGGGCCTGCCAGAGCTTCTGGATTGACTTGCGGCACAACCGATGCTAATGTCTACCGCACTGTGAGTGTGGGACACTCCCTGTAGAAAACCAATCAGGAGAGAAAGCAATGAAACACTTTAAGACCATGGTGTCGGCTCTTGTTGCTGCGGGCGTACTGATGGCGGCCGTGTCGGGCTTTGCTGACGACAAGAAGCTCAACAAAGCCACGAACACTGTCAACAACGTCAAGCAGGCCGATCCGCCAAAGGCGTCGAATACACCGAAGGCAAGTCCCGTTGGGCAGAGAGTCACGAGCACGTCCAAGGAAGCGGGTTACAAGCCCGCCCAGAAGAGCCCTGAAAGCAAGAAGATTGTGGTTCCGCCGCCATCGAAATCGAAATAGCAGATAGAGGTACGCTGCCTGCACCATGAAAGAACCGCCGACAACAAACAGGTCGGCGGTTGCTTTTATGGTTCACGCCGCTCCCAATTCCGTGGCGCTCCACAATCTACAAAGGAATTACTGATGTCAAAATTCAAGCTGGCAGCTACGGTTTTTGTAGCACTGTTCACCATTTTGATCGCCTCATCCTTCGCCGATAACAAGCGAGTGAGCAGTCCGAAGACGACGCCCAATGACCAACGCCCTCCGGTTCGACGCACCGCTGCACCTAATCCAAAGCCAGTACAAGGTACCAAGCAGACAATTAAGGGCAGTGCCAGCAAGCCTCCACAACCAGCAAAATCCAAGGAACCCCCACCACCCACGAAAAGATGACGGGAGTATGGACACTGAGTTCTTACTTCGAGTGGATGGCGAGAATACTGCCGTTGAACTAGAGGTGTTGAAGCATACCATCTAGACCGGACGAGCGGCTTGGCCGCGGGGGAATGGCTGTTCTAAGATGACGGAGTTGGGCGACCCCATCCCAGCTCTGGAACAGCTATGTTCTTACGATAACGGTCTCTAATCAGTAATCTTAAAACCTTCACGAGTTCGCTTGTCCTCGCGTTCGCGATGAGTGCGGATCAGTATTCCGCCGGCTGCGGCTATCACCAAACCTACTGCCGGTAAGAGAATCAACGAATGAGCCAACATCGAATCACCTCAAGATAATGCTTGCGTCAACTATGATGCGCTTCTCACATCGGTGGTTTTCCGGTTAACTGATCTAAACCCGGTTGAAGTCTGAAAGTTGCGGTCGAGTCAGCGCCCGACGTGAACTCCTCAAGTTGGTCCAGCAAGTGGGCTTATCACTCCGGAATTGCGCGTTGGCCGCCGCCGGGTTGAAGGCAACCAGAAAGACGCCGGCCTTACGGCCAGCACACAACGACGTTCAGTACATGTACTATCCCCATTCATGGCCGCACTTTCGTAATATGTTTTTGTTCGAGCACCAGAGCGATCATGGTGGTCACGCAGGGTTGCCCCAACAAGGCATCCGCCGCTGGAGGCGATCATGGAATCGACACCTGTCCGCAAATTGGTGCTTTGCGTCGATGACGAAGAAGTAATTCGTTTCCTGCTTGAATCTGCTTTGGAGCGGTTCGGGTATGTTGCTTTGGTCGCTAGCAATGGGCGCGAGGCTCTGCGGCTAGCAGCACAACATCAGGTCGATGCGGTCATTCTCGATTACTGCATGCCCGGCATGGATGGCGGTGAAGTAGCGCTGGAAATGAAACTCCTTCGCCCTGATGTGCCGATTATCCTGTTCTCAGGGTCACCCGACATACCATCGAGCACACTAACGCACGTGGATGCGCTCGTCGCTAAGGGCGAGGGATTGCGACCCCTTCTTTCAGTTCTTGCACGGCTACTGCAAATTCCGGGAAAGAAGCAGGCAGCGGTTCGTAGATTTCCCAGGTTTCCCGCACGATTGTCATTGGCAGTCACAGTGGACCGTGCCGGCGGATTAGCGATGCTTCAAGGGGTTTCCACCGAACTTGGCGAAGGCGGTATAGGCGGCATAGTCGATGGCGATCTGGAACCCGGCGAGTGTGTGCTGCTTACGATTTCTGATTCCGGGCTCAGGACACAATTCGAGCCACGCGCTCAAGTACGCTATCGCCGGGATAATCATTATGGATTCGCATTTTCCGATGTGGGTCCCGCCGAGCAGGCAAACGTGCGGCAGCTTTGCGGAAGGTTGATGTCTGGATAAAATGTTAGCCGCCGCACGGAGAAATCTAGAAGCCAATAGAGATGCACGCGTTCTACGCCGAAGCTTTTAGGTTCCGCACTGCTTCACCTTCGAGGCCGCCGCGCACAGCGTGATGATATTCCGGAGCCGGGAAGCCAGCCTTGCTGAAGGTGTTGCGGAATCATGCGGGTGGTGTCGAAATAAACTTGCCAGTAATGCTCGTTGGCGCAAAAGGGGCGAACGACCAATAGCGGGCCGGCCAAAGTGAACTCGAAAACCTCGACCGTGGGAGCTGGAGCGGGAAGTACGTTAGCGATGCGTGCTATCCCATCCTTCAGCAGTGCGATTGCCTGGCTCGGATCAACGTCATGCGAGAGTCCGACCGTCAAGTCCACACGGCGATAGTCATTGCGCGTGTAATTCTGAATTGTGTCTCCAAAGACCTTTGCGTTGCCAACGATTGCTACGACATTTGCGGGAGTGTTGAGTGTGGTAGTAAATAGCCCGATTGACTCGACGGTACCAGTCACTCCTCCTACTTCAACATAGTCCCCCGCCTTGAACGGCCGCAAAACAAGCAAAAAGAATCCAGCTGCAAAATTTGCAAGGAGTCCGCTCCACGCTGCCCCGATAGCCAGGCCAACGCCGACCAGCAGTGCCGCGAAGGATGCGGTCTGAACGCCAAAGAAGCCGAGCAAGGCAACGATGAGCACGACATTAAGCACGATGCCGAGCCCAGACTGGAGGTAGTTCACGAGCGTGCGATCGAGGCTCTGCCGATCGAGTGCTCGTCCCATGCTTTTGAGGCCGAATCGGATTAGCCAGCGCCCAACGAACCAAATAACAATTGCTCCCAGCACCTTGAGCGCGACTGCGGTCAGAAGAGCGAGCCCTGTTTGAATCGTTGTATTCATACTGAACCTCCTTGGCAGAATATGATACGACGACAGAGAGGAAGCTTCTACCGGTGTCCGGAAGATGCACTCAAAACTTGCGCAGCGATGACGATGAGTTTGAAACCGACCTGGCCCTATCGGCGATACGCGATGGCCTTCTTGAGCGCATCCACAATTTCGGTAATGTAATCGCGATCACTGCTCGTGAAAGCCGCAACATCACCGGATCCGCTATCAAGCACTATCGTAAACTTTGGCTTGGAAATCACACTGAGGAGAGCGCCAAGGATAAACAGGATAAAACCAAACCGGTAAAGGCGTGCGAGAAGGCTTCCCATCCCTAACAGATACAATGCCGTGGGCCACGATCTGGTCGCGCTTGTCTTTTCAAAGCGCACGCCCTTTACATCCGACATGGCAAAGGTTCGCCCCGGCACCGTGAATTGAGTGTTAGTTACGGTGACAGTACCATCTTGAAAAAATATGGTCTCCGCGTCTGGTGGCAGGACTACGGGCTTCAGGGCCGTACCGAAGCCATTTGGGATTTCTGTCTTGCTCTTGCCGCACACGTGACAGAAATTTCCATCGTCGTAAACCTCGGTGCCGCAATGGACGCAGTGCTGTGCCATAAGCCCCGATTTTACCTGAATTCTGAATCAGGGATTGCAAGTGCCTTGCACTCTTCGCAAGTTACACTTCCACATTGTGTTCCGGCGGGCGCGAGCGTTCCAGGGCCCACTTCAATAAGGCGGCCGACCGGTAGATGCCGTGCACGAATTTGCCGTAGGGCAGAGTCAAAAACAATGCCATGACGATGGCGAGATGAACCACCAGCAGCGTGCCCATCGCCGCGCTCGCACGCAGGAACAGCAAAAGCAGTCCGCTGATGCTGGTCAGCAACAGCAGCACGATGAAAGACAGGTCCATCCCATACTGACTCTCGTCAACGATGTCCCGATTGCGGCGCTGCTTGAGCGCGATCAGACCGATGGGCCCTACCACCAAGCCGACGCCCCCTACGGTGCCGAAGATGACCGGCAAGCTGGCATAGCCGTAAGGTCCGTGCCAACCCAACCCGTAGTAGTAGATTGCGCCCAGCGTGGTGGCCACGAAGCACGAGAGGAATCCGTAGAACGTCAGGTGATGGAACCAGCGCAGTGACTGTGAGCTCTCCGTCCCCGGATAGGTGCAGCCCACTCCGCCGTTATCCAGATTTTCGAGCTGGAGCACGTCCTTTGCCGCTCTGGCCAGCGCGGCGGGATTGGCGAGCCCGGAATACGCTTCGCCCACGTTGCGCCAGAAGCGGAGAAATCCGATGAGTAAGGCGAGCGCGGCAAACAGCCCAGCCGCGGCGAACGTCAGCGTCATGACTTCGTGCGAAACAATCTCGTAGACATCTCCGCTGCGAACCGGCATCCACAACCGGCTGCCAACGGCCGCATTCGCGGCCAGCATGAAGCCGATCAGCACAACCACCGTAAGCAACGACACCAGCAGCCCGTTCTTGCGGAACGCCTTGGCCAGAGGGGCCGGCCAGGCATACAGCTCGTAGGTGTACGCGCGAATCTTAGCCAACGTCTTCGGCGGATTGATGTCAAACTCGTGCGGAGGCGCGTACTGGCAGGCGTAATAGCACTCGCTGCAATTGTGGCAGAGGTTCGCAAGGTAATTCAGATCGCTCTCCTTGAAAACCAAACGCCTCTCCATCGCCTGCCACACGGCACAATAACCTTCGCAGTAGCGGCAGGCATTGCACACCGTCATCAGGTGGTCGCCTTCTTGCATCAATTCAGTTGGCAGCATGGCGCGGTGCCTCCTCTGTTCCATTGCGCGTCTCACCCCGATTCAGGGCTTGCATGGCTGCCTCCCGGCCGGCTATGCGGCCAAACACTGTCCCGATGGTCACGCCAAAGCCGGCCACGTAACCCTTGCCGAGTATGCTTCCCGCCATAATCTCCCCGGCGGCAAAAATATTGCGCGACTTGTGCCCGTTGCTCAGTTGAACTTCGGCCCGCTCATTGACCTTCACGCCGAGATAAGTAAAAGTGATCCCCGGACGCAAGCTGTAAGCGTAGAACGGTGGCTGATCGATCCGCAGCGCCCAGTGCGTCTTCTCCGGCTTCAACCCGGAGGTTCGGCAGTCGTCCATGATCGCGTGGTTAAACGTTCCAGGCTGAACCGCGTCGTTATAGGCCTTGACCGTGGCCACGACCTTTTCGATCGGCAGATTCACCAGCTTTGCCAACTCGGGGATGCTCTGCGCCTTGGCTGGCGGAAAGACCGAGGGCATGAACTTCCCCATTGCCTTCGAGTCAATGATGCAGTGGCCGATCTGCTCCGGCTGCTGCGCCACCAGCCGTCCCCAGATGGCATAGCGCTTCGGCCAGAAATCCTCGCCCTCATCGTAGAAGCGTTCGCCGTTCTTGTTCACCACAATGCCCAAGGAGACGCAGTCGAGCCGGGTAACGATACCGCCGTCGAACTTCGGAGCCCGTGCGTCGATGGCTACACAGTGTCCCTGCGTGGGATCGCCGATGGATTGCACACCCAGCTCGATCAATCGCTTCAGAACCTTGCCCTTGTTGTAGGGAGTGCCGCGGATCAGAAAGTTATCGGCGGCCGGCCCCCATGCCTCTTTCAGCCATTCCAAATTCGATTCGAAGCCGCCGGAAGCGGCCACCAAAACTTTGGCGCCGATCTGCACGGGCTTGCCTTCCACCAGCACGCTGGCGCTCTTAAAGCTGCCGTCGACGACATCCAGGTCCACCACTTCGGCGTTGTAAACGATGCGAATGCCCGCGCGCTCCGCCCTGGCGAAGTAGGCGTTCATCATGGCTTTTCCGCCGCCCAGGAAGAAGGCATTGGTTCGGCCCAGATGAAGCGTGCCGCCCATGGCATGTTGAAAGCGGACTCCGTAGCGTTCCATCCACTCAGTGCAGGAGGCCGAAGCGCGGATCGTCATGCGCGCCAACTGCTCGTTGGTCTGGCCTCCGGTCACGCGCAAGATGTCGTTGTAGAACTCGTCTTCCGAATAGGCATCGGTCATCACCTTGGTTGGCGCGTCATGCATGCACCGCAGGTTTCTGGTGTGCCGGCTATTGCCGCCGCGAAACTCCTTCGGCGCGCCCTCCAGCACCAGCACGCTGGCTCCGGTTTCGCGCGCGCTCAAAGCCGCCGCCAAAGCCGCATTGCCCCCGCCTATTACCAAAACATCAAATCCCAATAAATCGTCCATCATCGCCATCTCCCGACAACTTGCCAGAGGTCGGAACGCAAGTAGAACACTGCTCCAACGCTTTGCGAGCAAGGCGCCGCCCCTGGATCAATGTAAGAGTGCACTTAATAGTTTGCCTGATTACAAAGGCTAATTCCAGAGAGAACTGCTAAAGCCAGCGCTTTGATAGTGCTAAGAATAAGGCTCGCAGGTGTGTACGCAAATTCGCGCTGATGATTTGCAGTGCAGCAAGGCGATCATTGCGCAGGCCCGGCGGCTATCCGCCGATTTGAGCCATCGCAAACGGCGCATGCGCGGAGCCCACATTCAAAAGCTTGTGCCGCGAGGGTTTCTTCCACATGATCTGATACAGAACTTCCTTCAGCTTATCGTCATCGCAATCGCACCGCAGATAGGGCTTAAGATCGACTCCCTCACCGGTGAACAGACAGCCTTTCGCCACGCCTGAGGCGGTGACCCTTATGCGGTTGCAACTCTCGCAAAACTCATTCGAAATTGGCGTGATCACGCCTATTGTGCCTGCTGCACCGGCAATCTTGAAATTCCTTGCAGGGCCGGCCGTATTGCCATGCTCCAGGGGTGCGAGAGGATAGCGGCGCGCGATTTGTTCAAGGACCTCGCTCCCGGTGACGCAAAGCGACTTCCATCCGGGTTCCATCCTCGTCGGCATGCATTCGATAAAGCGCACGGTGCAAGCCTTGCGCAGGGTCAGCGCGGCAAACTCCAACACCTCGCCGTCGTTGACTCCGCGCATAACGACCATGTTGATCTTAACCGGAGGAAATCCGGCCTCTTCGGCAGCGGCAATGCCGTCCAGAGCTTGGTTCAGGTCTCCGCCGCGGGTAATCGTTGCAAAGGTTTCCGGATTGAGCGAGTCCAAACTTACGTTGAGCCTTTGCACTCCGGCGCGCCGAAGGTCCGCTGCCATCTCTCGCAGCAGCAGACCATTCGTGGTCAGAACCATTTCCTTCAAGCCGTGGATCGCCGCCAGCGTTGCCAGGAAGCCGACAACGCCCCGCCTGACGAGCGGCTCTCCACCAGTGATCCTGATTTTTTCTATCCCCAGCGCAACCGCTTGGCCGGCGATGCGCCGCAAGTCTTCGAAACTTAGTATGTCGTCATGCGAAAGCTTGGGAACTCCTTCAGCCGGCATGCAGTATTGACACCGCAGGTTGCAACGGTCGGTGACCGACAGCCTGAGGTAGTTAATGTGACGTCCGTGGGAGTCAGTTAATGCCATTTGCCCTACCGCAATACTAAGGGTCAAGTCGTTAAAGGGCAATTTCAATTCCAAGAATTCACCGTACCCCCATTTCTCGCTGGAAGGGCTTTACAATCATTAGTTGCACGAATCCTGTGCGCTAAACACTCAGGAGTGGACGAGGCAAATCAATGAAAGCGGCGATTCTGACATTGAGCGACAAAGGGTCTCGAGGTGAACGAGCCGACGTCAGCGGACCGGCGCTCGCTTCATGGCTCGCCGAGCGCGGGGTGGAGATTGTGCGCTCGGAAGTCATTCCAGATGAAGCCGATCTTATCTCGGCCAAACTTGCGGAGTGGGCTGACAGCGGCGCGTTTGACTTGATCCTGACGACGGGCGGCACGGGAGTCTCTCCGCGAGACGTGACCCCGGAGGCGACCGTGAGAGTGCTGGATCGGGTGATACCTGGCTTCGGCGAGGCGATGCGTGCCTCCAGCCTCACGAAGACTCCCCAAGCCATGATCTCCCGGGCAGTGAGCGGCGTCCGGAAACAGACGTTGATTGTGAACCTGCCGGGAAGTCCGCGAGGAGCAATCGAAAACCTTGAAGCTGTCTGGCCGGCGATTCCTCATGCCCTGAAGAAGATACAGGGAGACATGGGTGATTGTGTCAAGATCACCTCTTGAACTCAGCTTCAGGAGAACCAGCCCTACAACTGAAGCTGATTTCACCAAACCGAGCGCAAGTCGCAAGTAACTGCAGGTAACCACCTTCGTGTTACGATTGGCATCTTGACCGCGTTTCCTTCCGGACGCATGCTTGGCTCCACTTTAGTTTCAATTTATCCCCCTTTGGTGACGGAGGCGGGCCTTTGCATAAGAAAGCAGATTTTTCGGTTGCGATGGTAGTTCTGTCAGTTGCTGAAATTGCTGTGTGGCTTGTGATCGCGGTTTTAACGACAGCTATCTGGCTGCCTCATTTCCTCCATTCACACTGACAAGTTGCTGAAAAAGGACCCTCTGCGCCGAACGCCACGAGGATACACACTTCAGCTTACGCATTCGGCGTAGATAATCGGATTTACCTTGACGGTCGGCCACACCCGATCCAGGAGTTGCTTGAGCGCCCTTCTGTACTCGGTATGTCCGAAAATCACCGCTTTGGCTGTCAGCCCGGCAAACGCCCAAAGAGTTTGCCGGGGGCTCGTACGCACGACTCTTTCGGGGTGCATACCGTCCGCGAATCTGGTCTAAGCGGCTTCGCGATCTTCTTCCTCGCTGGTAAACTCCTGCACGTTCTCTTGAGGGCTGGCAGGAGCGGTGGGCAGTGCCTCCTGCCGTCCCACACTGAAGTAGGCGAATCCGTGACGTTCCATCTCCGTTCGCGAATAGAGATTCCGGCCGTCAATCAGAATCGGATGGTTCAGTGCCTGACGGAGACGCTGAAAGTCTAATGCGGCAAATTCCTCCCAATCGGTCAGAATGAGCAAAGCGTCGGCCTTTTCCGCCGCCTCGTAGGCGCTGTCGGCAAAGGTAATCGGCGCATCGGCAAATTCCTTGCGGGCGCGCTCCGTGGCCGCCGGATCGTAGGCCACGATTTCGCAGCGCTCCTTCAAAAGCATGCGGATGACCGCAATGGCCGGCGAGTCGCGAACGTCATCTGTTCCGCCTTTGAAGGCCAATCCAAGCACGGCCAACCGCTTGCCCTTCAGCGTCCACAGTGCGCTCCGTACTTTCCGCAGGAACATGTGCCGCTGCTCTTCGTTAATGCGCATGACCTCTTCCAGCAACCGGAAGTCGTAGCCAAATTCGCGAGCCACGGCGCGGAACGCCGCAACGTCCTTGGGGAAACAGGAACCACCGTACCCGATTCCCGGACGCATGAAGCGCCTGCCGATGCGCTGGTCAGCGCCCATGCCCTCGGAGACTTGCTCGATGTCGGCACCGGCGAGCTCGCAGATACTGGCGATCGCGTTGATGTAGGAAATCTTCATCGCCAGGAACGCGTTCGCCGCGTGTTTGATCAGTTCGGCGCTATTGGTGGCGGTCACAATCAGATTCGCCGGCAAGATGGCTTCGTCGGGAATGGGAATGGCACCCTTCAGAGCCGCGTAACTGCCATCCGTGAGCGGTTTATAGAGCTGGCGAAGAATCGCGGTGCAGCGATCGTTATCGCTGCCCACAATGATGCGGTCGGGATAAAGAAAATCGGTTACGCCAACGCCTTCGCGCAGAAACTCCGGATTGGAGCCGACCTCAAACGATCCCAGGGGAGCTCCGTAGCGTAGCAGTGTCTTCTTGATCCACCGGCTGGTCCCGACGGGCACCGTACTCTTGACGACAATTACCTTGAAGGAATCGATCTGGCGGGCGATGTCATGGCACACAGCCTCCAACCAGGAAAGATCGGCTTCCCCCGTTTCCGACGGTGGGGTGCCGACGGCAATAAACACCACGCTGGACGAACGTACGGCAGTCGCCATGTCGGTCGTAAACGTCAGACGCTTATTCCGGTGGCTGGCCAATAATTCCGGCAGGAATTCCTCATGAATGACCGTCTCGCCGGCCTGTAGAGCGGAGACTTTCTCCGTGTCATTATCAACGCAAATTACATCGTGCCCGATTTCCGCCAGGCATGCGCCGGCAACCAGTCCGACGTACCCTGATCCTACAATTGATACCTTCATCTTCTAGCCTTAAATCCTTTCTTTGACGTGGACAAGATCGTCCATTCCTTCACGGCGAAAAGAGAAGCGTTCGTCGGAACGTGCCGTGCCGCTCCGATCCCCGCTTCTTTATTGCCGGTGCATCACATCATGCGAGTTCTCTCCCGCGCTCTCGCCTGTTGCGTCCAGATACGATAGCGATAGAGGCCGAGCCTCCTGAATGTCGCTGTAGTCCTCATCCTTGAAAACCGACGTGTAATGCTGGTGCGCCCGCTCCCACGCCTCGTCGTCGGGGAGTGCGCCAAAGGTCTGCACATACAATGGACTTCCCGGAAACGGGAACATCGGCACCGGTTCGCTGACCCAAACTCCATGCGACTTCAGCCGCTCCTGCCAGCGCCGGGTCTGCTCTTGATCGTCGTGCCCGGTAAGGATCAGGTTTGCCTGCACCCAGGGAATTCGCTGCTTGGCGTAGATCAGCAGTTGGCTGATGCGCTCGGTGCTCATGCGGCAGTTCTTATTTAATTCGTTGCGTCCGGCTTCCGTGATGGACTCGACGCCGCACTCAACGGAGATCGTGTGCGCGCGGCCAAGCAGGTCAAGTGTTTCCTCATTCCACAGGTCGATGCGTGTCTGGAACCCGATTTGAACGTTGCGTTCGGCGATTCCCTCCAGCAGCCGAATGACGTTTTTCCCGACGCCAAAGATTTCGTCGATGAAGTAGACGTAATCGACCCCTCGCGCAACCAGTCGGTCGATTTCCAGTAAAACGTCGTCGACATTGCGCTCGCGAAATTTGTTGCGGAACAGCGTCTTGTTACAGAAGGTGCAGGCCCAGGGACAGCCTCGCGCAAATTCGATTTCGGCGCCGCGGCCTTCGCCCCAGAAGACGTGATGGCGGTGGCTGTGCGCTTCCACGTCGTAGTTGCGGAAATCGAGCGCGCCCAGCGTGCGCATATCGACGACGCCAAGACCGGAACTCATGTGCTCGCCCTGCTCGTCATGCCAGCAGCAGCCGTCGATTTGGCTCCAGGGTTTGGTGGCCAGATCGGCTATCGCCTGGTCCGGTTCGCCGCGCAAGACCACGTCGGCGCCCGTCTTGCGCATGGCGGCTCGCGGCGTTGCCGAGCCGTGCGGACCGATCAAAACCTTCGTGGCCGTGCCGCCGATGCCTGCAAACCACTCCCTCGGCACGCGCATCTCCGGAGGCGGGCAGCGCCAGAACAGGTAGGAAGGCGCTGACGGAATCACCAGGAAATCAGCCCCAAGAGCGCGCACCCGAGAGCGCGTGTCCTCGATGCCGAGGTTATTGGTCTGGGCATCCACCACCAGGCAATCATGCCCTGCCTCTTGCAGCTTGTCGGCGGCAAACAGCAATTCCAGCGGGACGTGCGGGTCGCGACAGCCGAAGTAAGTGGAGCCTGTGAAATCCCAGTTGGGATTGATCAGCGCATACTTCATGAAGCTTGGCGCTCCATTTCCGCCAGCACGGGAGCAATGACTGGACGAAGCAATTGGCTCTTCGTAGAGGCCACCGTCCCGCGATGGAGTTTGAACCATGTTTGCAAACTCTCCAGTGTCTCCAGAATCCCGACACGCGGTGCCCAGCCTGTGTCCCGCGTAAATTTGGAATGGTCGGTAACGTAAACGAGCTGATCGCCCGAACGTCCGGTGTTAAATTCGCACTGCAGACGGATGCCGGTGAGTTCCGCGATTGTGCCCACCAATTCAAGCAGCGAGGTCGTGTTTCCCGGGCCGCCGCCGATGTTATAGACCTGTCCGTGGGTGGCTGCCGGACAATTGTGGACAGCCTCGAATGCGTCCAGAAGATCTTCCACGTGCAGCACATCTCGCACCTGCAAGCCGTTTCCGTAGATGACCAGCGGCGTTCTCAGCAGCGCCGAATGGAGAAAGTGAGCGACCCATCCCTGGTCCTCGTTACCAAACTGCCCCGGCCCGGCAATGCAGGACATACGTAACACCACCGTACGCAATCCGTATGTGCGGGCGTAATCGTGAACATACTGGTCGGCTGCTCCCTTGGAGCAACCGTAAGGAGAGTGAAAATCCAAAGGCTGAGACTCGGAAGTTCCGAATGCGCTGTCTGGTACCACGTAGCGTTTCTTTTCCACTCTGGCCAGCCGGTTGGAAAAATCACCGTAGACTTTGTTCGTGGAAGTGAACAGTACGGAGGGATTATTGCTGGAAGAGCGGGCGGCTTCGAGGATATTAAGAGTTCCGCCGACGTTGACTTCGAAGTCGAACCGCGGATCGGCAATCGAGGTGGTGACCGCAACCTGCGCTGCAAAGTTATAGATTTCAGTAGCGTTCTTGACCGCACGCTGAACTTTGGGTTGGTCCCGAACGTCGCCTATCGTGAACTGGAGACGTCCCGAGCGTCCAGCGAGCTTTTGAATCCACTCAAGGTTGTAGCGCGAACCCGGGCGTGCGAGGTTATCGAAAACGTGAATCTTGGCTTCCGTGGTTTCAAGCAGCCGGCGTACCCAGTTTGAGCCGATAAAGCCGGCCCCACCAAAAATCAATACTGAGCGAAACGCTACTTTTTTGGACATCTGCGTAGCTCTCCCACCAGATCGTTGAGAAACTTTCTGGCTAGGGGTAAGTAGATGCATGTAGCAGGCTGTAATGTTTGCCTGCAATTGCATAGAATCAAAGCCTGCAAGGTATTTTTTTTGGATGTGACAGCGGCTTCTCGGGCAACTCAGACGTAAACGCTTATGCAGCAGGATGATTGTGGCGTAATGCGGGGAGGTAGTTGCCTGCCCGGCATCGCTTCACTTGGAGGCTCATGATCAGGCTGGACGAGGTTTCTCCTTACACCGACCAGTATTTCATCAACTCGCGAATCGCTTGTGAGAAGGCGAATAATGACGCCCGGGTTGTCTACCAGGTTTTTCAGCGTTCGCAGGCTCTTCTTTGCGGCGTGCGTCAGGTGATGCAGCTACTGGACCAGACCAGCACCCAAGTCGAGGTTTACGGATTGGAGGACGGCAGCCCGATTGGCCCCAAGGAGAGCGTGCTGCACATTGTGGGTCCTGTGTCCGAGCTGTTCGAGCTGGAAACCGTATACCTCGGCTTGCTCTCGCGCATGACCCGGATTGCCACCAATGTGCGTGCCGCGGTGGAAGCGGCCAATGGCAAGCGCATCCTATTCTTTCCGGCGCGCTTCGATATCCCGGAAGCCCAGGAGTACGACGGGTATGCCGCTAAAGTGGGGGGAGCGGCTGGAGCGTCTACGGCGGCCGAGGCCAGGGCTTTTGAAGCGCGCGCCCTCGGAACCATGCCCCACGCTTTGATCGCCGCCTTCAAGGGCAACACAGTCAAGGCGTCTTTGGCACTGGCCGATGCGCTTCCCCAGGAACCAATCTGGGCTCTGGTCGACTTCGAAAACGACTCGGCTCGAACCTCGGTCGAGGTCTTCCGCGCCTTTCGGGAACGCGGCCTCAAGCTGTCCGGCGTACGGCTCGACACCGGGCAAGACGTTGTCGACCAGAGTTTGCAACGCATTGGAATTGATAAGCCGGGAGTAAACATCGAGTTGGTTCGGGAGGTTCGCCGGGCGCTCGACGAAGCAGGCGCGCAGGACGTGCGGATTGCCGCCAGCGGCGGTTTCACGGCTGACCGGATTCGCGAGTTCGAGGCCGCCCAAGCGCCGGTGAATACCTACGGTGTGGGTGAGTTCTTCTTCTCCGGTTCTACGCCGTTCACGTCAGACATTGTGGCCTACTTCGAGGACGGCCAACTGGTGCCGTGCGCCAAGGTTGGGCGCGAATTCCAGAAAAACCCGCGCTTCAAGCGGCTGAAGTAGCGCGTGAGGAAAAGCTCGTACCAGAGCGCCTTGCTGCGATAGTTTTCGAAGAAACCGGGGTAGGTGGTGCTAACGCCTGTTTGCGACAACTACTGGAACAAGCCGCTCTCCCGGCGGCAAGGCCATACGGTTGCGCCTCAACTGACGATGCCGTTCGCCGTACCAAACATCGCACCATTCGTCACGTTTGCTAGGCTGCCTTTTGCTCGCTGGTTTTGAATATTTCCGAAGCCTCGCAATTGAAACCACGCAGCTTGGGCTTAGCGCTGAGCAGATGCCCCACAAAATTCTTCACTTGGGGCAAAGTGTCACGGCTATAACGTTCCGCGTGCTCTTTAGTCTTCCAGAAACTCAGGCCACAAGGTTTGTCCAAATTCTCTGGCACGATTTCATGCGCATTGAAATACCAGGTTTCATCGGGGTTGAGACGGGTCGAGGGTGAATTCTCTTCAAACAGCAGGACTTCATCTAGAAATCCGGCCTGTTCTTTCAGCAACGGGAGTATCTGGTTGTTCCAAGCCTTCAAAAACTCGTCTTTCTTTCCCGGCTTGAGTTCGCCCTCAATAAACATCATATACATGGGAGACTGCTCCTTTCGCTGGTAAGATCGGAGGGCCTTTGGATGCAAGGAGTTGAATTGTGGTTGCTGGTATGGGCGGGTGGCCCAGAGTTGATTCTTTTTCAACTCTGGGGATTTTGTTCACCGAAGGGGCGCGATTTACTTTGTCCATGACGCACAGTCCCAGAGTTGGAACGGCGCCAACTATGGGCCACCCGCCGGCTGAAGTGAAGTTAATGAAATGAGTAGAGCAACTTAACCCAACTACCCCACTCAATCGCAACCGCGGCGCTTGAATGTGCCACCCGCATGATGCACTTGGGCATCTCTAGCGCAGAGCGCCGGCCATTGCCTGCATCCAGACTCCCGAACCGACCAGGCAACTGCCGCCGTCGCAGGGCACGATTGCTCCGGTGATGTATTTGGCGGCATCGCTGGCAAGAAATATTGCCAGATCGGCAATCTCTTCCTTTTCTCCATAGCGCTGCAGCGGGAGTGAGTTTGCCAGCGCGGCCGCTGTTTCCAGGGTGGACGTGAGGCGTTTCATCCCCTCGGTATCCGCGATGGGCCCCGGCACGATAGAGTTCACCCGAATCCCGAGCGGCCCCCACTCGATGGCAAGCGATCGGGTGATCATGTCCACGCCCGCTTTGCCGGCGCAAACATGCGACTGGTAGGCCATTGGCACGCTGGCCTGCGGGGCGGAGATGTTGATCACCGACGCTCCGGGCTTTCGCAGATGTTCGAACGCAGCCCGCGCGGAGTTGAACGTGCCCAGCAGGTCGATGTCGATGACCGACTTGAAGCCGTGAGACGACATTTTGGCAGCGGCAGCCGGAAAATTACCCGCCGCGCCGCAGACCAGGATGTCGAATTGGCCCAATTCGCCGGCGATTCTCTTGAAAGCCGCATCGAGAGCTTCATAGTCGCGCACATCGGCGGCTGCTCCCATGGCGGTGCCGCCGTCTTTTCCAATCAGGGCGGCCGCCGCGTCCAACCGCTCCTGCCTGCGGCCGACCAAGCCCAGCTTCGCGCCGTATTGCGCAAACATTCTGGCAATGACGAAATTGATGCTGCCGCTTCCGCCGGTAACGACGGCAGTCTTGCCGGCGAACAGATTCTGCCGAAAAACGTCGCTCATGGCTCGACACTCTCCTGGAAAACATTCGGCCGTTTTCGATTCTTCACACGACCTATCCGCGAGACCGCTCTAATGCCGGCTGGCCGGAGGAATAATGCCATTCATTCGCAGGAAGACCACCAGTTGTCCGTAGTGGTCGCGATCATGCCCAATCAGAATGAGCGCCAAGTCTAGCCTTGTCGTCGGTCTGCCGGAAAAACCGGGGATCGGTTCGACCTGGTTCTTCTCCGTGATTGTGGCGAAGGCCTTGTGCGTGTAAGCGAACGAGTCCTGGAAGAACTTCATGATCTCGTCCTTGGATTTCAGACTCGCCATATCCGCCGGCAGGGGCGGCTTCTCCTTGAGAATGAGCCCGCCGACCCGGTAGTTCACTGTTGCCACGTGCTTGAGTTGGTCGGCAAAACTTCGAACGCCTTTGAAATCGCCGACGCTCGGAACGAAATTAAACTTGCTCTCCGGCATATCGGTCCCCATGGGAACCATTTCCTTTTCCAGCGTCGAGAGCTGACGGTCCAGAACCGCGGCAACCGTTGGGGATGGGGAGGCAGCCGTTGCAGGCGCGTTCTGCTGCGCCACAGCCACGGTTGCCAACAGCGCGAAGCTCAAGGGCACGACCACAAATCTCTTTAGCATAGAGGTCCTCCAGTTCAGTTTACCGGTCAGGGCGGGTCACTTTAAGCGACGTGGGTCATTAGTAGTGCTCACCCTTTGAAAATGGCCATTGCCGCAGCCGTGCCGCGCGCCACATGTAAATCGCCAATCCCACCAGCAGTAACAAGGTACCGTAATGGACTTCTTTCAGGAAGTTCTGGCGCGAGACCAGCACGAATATAAATCCGGCCACCGCCAGCAGCGCGGGTACGGGATAGAGCCACATTCTAAAAGGGCGTGGAAAGTCGGGCCGTGTGGCTCGGAGCAGCAGCAATCCCACGGACTGCACCAGGAATTGCAGCATAATGCGAACCACGACCAGCGCGGCGATCAGATCCGCCAGGCGCAGGAAGCACGCCAGGCAAGCGGCCCCGCCAAGGGCCAACAACGACACGTCGGGGAAGCGTCGCTTTTGGTCGACATGCGCAAAGGCGCGAAAGTAGTTTCCATCCAGCGCTGCCGCGTAGGGCGCGCGCGAGTAGCCAAGCAGCAACGAAAACACGGAGGCGAAGGCGGTCAGCATGATCAGGCACGTCGCAACCGTGGCCGCCGGCGATTCTGCTCCATAGACGCGCTGCATCAGCACGGAAATTACATATGGTTTGGCGGACGGCGCCGCCAGTTCGCGCCACGGGACGACGCCGAGCACGCTGATGTTCATCGCCAGGTAAATAACCGCCACGCCGGCGATCGAGAGCATGAGCGCGCGTGGAATCGTCCGGCTGGGCTCGCGCACCTCATCGCCGAGGAAGCACACGTTGTAGTAGCCCCAATAATCGTAGGTGGCCACCAGCATGGCAGCGCCCAGACCGGTGAAGAACGAAGCGTTGAGATGAAACGCGCCGGCAGGAAAATCGAAGGCGCGTGCGGAGTCAAAATGCGTGGCCCCGGTGAAGATTACCCATGCCACCGTTCCGGCAACCAACACCCAGAGCACTTTGGAGAGCTGTCCAATGGCCCTGATAGGACGATAGAGCAGCCCGACAGCCGCGACGCAGCAGCAGATGGCAACCACCGTGCCCGGCCCGGCCATCAGCGTGACGTGTACCTGCCCAAGCAGCGGCAGGGGAAGCGCGATCTCCCGCGCCATCCAAACCTGCGCCAACGATGGCCACAGAAACGAGGCGTATTGCGCCAAGCCGACGCAGCCCGAGGCGATAGAGAGCGGCGCGCTGAAAGAAAGCTGCCAGATATAGAGAAACGACAGCATGCGCCCGAGGCGCTGGCTTCCATAGATTTCGCGCAGGTAGCGGTACGAGCCACCGGAGCCGGGCATGGCGGCGCCCAGTTCCGCCCATACCAAGCCATCGCACAGAGCGAACGCGGCGCCCAGAATCCATCCGAGCATTGCCTGCGGACCGCCCATTGCGCCGAGGATGAGCGGGATGGTGATGAACGGACCCACGCCGATCATGTCGATCATGTTCAGCGCGGTTGCGCTCGCCACTCCGAGTTCGCGTTCCAACCCTGCGGGGCGATCTCTCTGCGGAACCGCATCCACCGGGTTCATTCGCCGTGCCCCGCGTCCACAAGGTTTACAAAAAGCCGTACAGCTCCGGGCACGCCGCCGGGCAGTTGCCGAAAAAACGCCAGCCCGGTGTAGATGTAGGTCCCACGTCCAAAAGTGCAGCGCAGCAGCCCGCCCCTGCGCGAAGGTTCTCCGCGATCGTTCATGGCCAGCAGCGGCTCCCAATTCGCATCCCACGAGTGCATAAAGTAAAGCCCGCGCTCCTGAATCCAGCCACTAAAGTCACCCGCGGTAATCTTGTTGGGGACGCGAAAGATTTTGTCGTTGGGAGTGAGAATCTGTACCGGTGATTCCTCTTCCGTGACGCGCTCGCGGCCAAGTTCCGCCGGATACGGCGTGTAGCGGCCCTTGTTGAAATCGGCCACACCCGTGTTGTATTGCACGATCAGTGTGCCGCCGCTGTGCACGAAATCCAGTAGCCGGGCGTTGTACCTGCGAACATCTTCGCGCACGTCATAGGCGCGAATGCCGGTGACGATGGTTCCATAGCGGCTGAGATCGCCGCGCGCTAGTTCGTCAGGTTGGATCATCTTGACGTTCATCCCGATCTGCTTCAGCAGGTTCGGAATGTCGTCACCCGCACCCATGATGTATCCAACGGCAAGCTTCGACGGGACTTCGACGTTGACCAGGCTGACGTCTTCCGCCGCAGGCTGGTAGTGATAAATGGTGCCGAGGTCCTCGCGCGTGACCACCGAAAAGCCCTGATCGTAGTGCTTGCCATTGAAAGCCAATGTCGCATGCAGCCGGTATCGTCCCGGCTTCGCGCTCAGCTTGATCAGATGGAATTGGTAAGTTCGATCCGAATTCCTGCCACTGAGATTCACCGCCTGGCTTGCGGGTTCCACCTTCCATCCTTGGGGCGCGTGAACCTCCAGCACCCCGCCCTTCAACTGCGCGAGGTTGCTGCGCACGGTCACGGCAAATGCAACCGGCTCGCGCTGTGACTGCGGTATAACCTGTCCCGCGGGCTCCATCGTGACCGACGCCGCAGGCACTACCACGAGCGGTCGCTGGCGAACTGCGCCTCCCACGTGGACGTCAGCTTCCACCAACTGCTTGAGATCGACTGATCCTTGCGGGAAGCTGCAAGTGACCTTAACTTGCACCGGCGGGGGAGTAAGCGGCAGCGTCGCGAAATCCGGCTCATCGATCGTGTAAAGAGGCTGTTCGGAAGAATCGCGATGGTAGTGCGGCCGCGTGTACTCCGCATCACCGGGAACCTCCACCACGAATTCCGCCATGTCCGAAACTGCCGCCTGACGTGCGCTTGTAGCTCCATCGCGCGGGCAGTACCGGTTGGATATCGGCAATCGTGATTGAAGACGCGGGCGGAAGTTGCACGAGCACCGAGAAAGAGAACGATTCTCCGGGAACCACCGCGCCTTCGGGATTCGCGTTCGCCGCATCTTCTAGCGAAGCCTTGATCTGCACACCACACGCCAGCCTGATTGCACGCTCGAACTGCTCCGCCTTGGTTGCAAGATTCACCGTGACATCCTGACCGGCGGCGGACTGCAGTCGGGCGGCTTCCACGCGCGCCATCGCCGATCGAAGCAACTCATAGCCTTTGAGCAGCGGTGGAAGTGTCATCTCCGGTCCGAGATCGGCCAGCTTGTCGGCCTCGGCGACAAAGGCGGCAATCTCCGCGAGTTGCTGTTTCAGCTCCCGGCAGCTTCGCCTGCTCGTCACCAAGGCGCGCAGCCAGGCCCGGTAGAGAAGTATCGATCCCATCGAAGAAATCCTGCTCGTGAGTATCGGCGGGTGCCTGCGCCGAGGGTGCGGAATCCACCAGCCTGTAATAGTGCAGACCGGTTCTCATCGTGAACTCAGCCGCGCCCTGCGAGGTTTGGTGTCGCAGGCCCTGCATGGCAAATTGCTGATAGCTCATGCCCAGCGCCGGATCGACGATGCCGGTGTCGAGCGCGAGAGTGTAGCCTTCTTTGGCGTCGATGTTACCGACGTAAAGCTTCTTCGCCTGCCACGGCGCCAGTCCGGAGCGA
Organism: uncultured Acidobacteriota bacterium; assembly: GCA_963832365.1. Classification (GTDB taxonomy): domain Bacteria; phylum Acidobacteriota; class Terriglobia; order Terriglobales; family Acidobacteriaceae; genus CAWBRT01. The sequence goes on from CAWHUL010000025.1 coordinate 21,063, forward strand.
ATCTGTTCCGGAAACATCGTGGGATCGGCTGCGGCGCGGAATGCCTCGCGCGTAATGATCGCCGTTGCCTGGTGATGGCCATGGCCGTCGCGAGCGCTGCCCTGAAAACGCGACACGATCACGTCGGGGCGAAACGTGCGAATCACCCTCACAACGTCGGCTAGCACCGGACCGCGTTGCCCTCCCCACTTTCTCGAAGGTCTCGTCGGCTGTCTTGGAGAAACCGAAATCCACCGCACGTGTAAAGCGCTGCTGCACTCCGTAGTAACGATCCGAGGCCAGTAGTTCCAGGGTGCGAAGCGCGCCCAGCTCGTCAAACAGATTGCTGCCGAGACGGTTCTGTCCGCCCTCGCCGCGCGTCAGTGTAAGCAGCTCCGTGGTTACGCCGCGCCCGCGCGATTCCAGCACCAGCATGCCTCCGTCCTCGTCGTCGGGATGCGCCGTTGTGTGCAGCATGCGGGCGGTTGTGCGGAGCCTGAGCAGTTCCAGTTTCAACGCTGCGCTTCCTCTGTCCGGAGCGAGAGGCTGGTCGGGACCGGACACAGCCTGCGCCAGGCAAATGGGGAATACAGCAAAGAGCAGTAATAAGGATGCGATGATGCGTCCGATGGCGGCGCGGCAATAATCGCCGGACGCGCGCCGTGGTTGCGTGTGTTGGGGGTCGTCGCAGGACCAGCCGACGGGCCAATGTCGTCATTTGCGACATGCATATTTTGGATACTTTATCCGCTCGCGAATCTCGTTCACCGGATACAAACCAAATCCAGGCACCTCACTTGTATTCTCTTAGCGGCATCGAAGGCAAGCCTGCCGTGCTTTCGATACAATTAGCTTCTCACTTCCGATTCTCTTATCCGCAGACGTTCAAACGAGTGCCACTGCACCCGTCAACATCGAGGAATGAGGCCATTTATGATGCAGCCATCCAAGCCGGCAGCAAGCTCCGACACAATGTACGGACATCACTTCCGCCGAAAACTGGAACGCATACGTCGAGGATTTTGCTAAGTCTGCTCACCAGACCGTTGACTGGATCGCCGGTTTTCTACGCGAAACGCGCCGCTATCCGGTTCTGCCCACGCTCAAGCCGGGCGAGCTGATCGATGCTTTGCCGGCGCATGCGCCGCAGCAGGGCGAGCCTTTTTCGGCCATGTTGCGCGATTTCGAGCAACAGGTGATGCCGGCGGTGACGCACTGGAATCATCCGGGATTTTTTGCATATTTCGGCACCACCGGCTCCACTCCGGCCATTCTCGCCGATATGTTGAGCGCCGCGCTGAACACCAACGGCCTGCACTGGAAGACCTCTCCAGCAGTTGCCGAACTCGAGCACGTGACGCTTGCGTGGCTGCGCGAATGGATCGGTCTGCCGCCTGAGTTCTTCGGCATTATCTACGACACCGCTTCTACCAGCAGCATGCACGCGCTGGTGGCCGCTCGCGAATTGATGCGGCCTGAAGCGCGTGTCGAGGGTTCCACGCCCAACATGGTGGTTTACACCTCGGAACAATCGCACTCTTCGATCGAAAAGGGAGCGATTGCCATCGGCATGGGGCAGAAGAACGTGCGCAAAGTTCCCGTCGATGCCGAGTTCCGCATGAGGCCCGATGCGCTTGCCCGGATGATTGAGGAAGACTTGCAGGCAGGCAAGCAACCGATGTGCGTCGTTGCCACCGTCGGCACGACCTCCTCGACCAGTATCGACCCCGTTGCCGAAATCGTCGAAATCTGCGAGAAGCACAAACTCTGGCTGCATATTGACGCCGCATACGCCGGGAGCGCCGCCATTCTTCCCGAGTTCAAATACATTTTGCGCGGAGCCGAGCGGGCGCATTCGTTGGTGATGAACCCGCACAAGTGGATGCTTACGCCGATTGATACCAGCGTGTTCTATACCCGGCGGCCCGATATTCTGCGACAGGCATTTTCGCTCGTGCCCGAGTACCTGCGGGCTTCCGGCGATCCGCGCGCCATTCACCTCATGGATTACGGCGTGCCGCTCGGCCATCGGTTCCGCTCGCTCAAGCTGTGGTTTGTCATGCGCTACTTCGGACGCGAAGGCGTCGAGCGCATCCTCCGCTCACACATCGCGATGGCACAGGAATTTGCCGCATGGGTCGATGCCGACGCGCGCTTCGAACGGGTGGCTCCCGTGCCATTTTCGGTCATCTGCTTCCGCTACAAGGGCTCCGACGAGCAGAACAAGGAGATCATGGACGCCGTCAACGCCAGCGGAAAGGTGTTCCTCTCCAATACGGTTCTGAACGGCAAGTTTGTTTTGCGCATCGCCATCGGCAACCTTGGCAGCTCGATAGCTGATGTGCAGACCGTATGGCGATTGATTTGCGAGCAGGCCGCGAAGATATAACCCGAGTTCATTCCGCCGGGGTTGAAACTTCTGCAACACGCGCAACTACGGCGCTCAGGATGACACTCCAGCGGTGTGTTCGGGCGCGCCTGGACGCAGTCAGCGTGGATCACCTGCCGAAGGAAGGGTAAGTATCTCTTCGCCCGCTGCGATCGTTCGCTCTTTGCGCACGGCCGAGGTTAGGGCGCCCAGGAATCCCGAAAACGATGCGACAAGAAAGCTGGCGCGAATTCCTTCGAACAATGCGTTAGGTGTATGCCGGGCCAGGAACGTTGTGAAGATCGCTCCAGCTATGCCCACGCCCAAAATCATTCCCGCGTAACGTGCGGTTCCCAGGACGCCGCTGGCTATCCCTTGGCGGTGCCGCGGAGCCGAACCCATCATCGCGCTGTTATTGGGGGTAATGAAAAGCCCCTGGCCTAGTCCGCACACGCCCATTCCCAGAACAACGTGTACCAGGGGGGAGTCGGGTTGCAGACGCGAGAGCAGTAACAGGCCGATGCCCATGATAGCCATGCCCGACATCGCAAGCCAGCGAGTACCCAGGCGATCGGAGAGCGTGCCGCTGATGGGAGCGGAGACGGTCATCACCGCAGGCTGAATCGTGATCAGCAGTCCCGCGTGGCTAGGGGTCAGTCCTCGTCCCTGAATAAGGTAAAACGGCATCAGGAATGTGATCGTATAAAACGAGATGTAATTCAAGACTGCACTGGCCACGCTCATTGCAAACTGCGGCTCGCGGAACAGGGTTAAGTCGAGCAACGGGTAGGCGGTGCGGTGCTCGCGAATCACAAACAAAATCAGCAGTACTACCGCGCCCGCCAGCAAGCCTTGAATCGAAGGCGATGTCCAGCCGCGATCGTATCCCTGGTTGAGCCCGAGCAGCAGCACCGTGAAGGCGGCCAGGAAAACTCCGGCCCCGGCAAAATCAAATGGTTCGGACTTTTTCTTCGGCTCATCTCGCGGAATGAATTTCGCGCTCATCCACAGCGCCAGCACACCTATCGGAAGATTAATGTAGAAGACGGCACGCCAACTGAAGTGGTCCGTCATCCAGCCCCCGAGCGCCGGGCCGGTCATTTGCCCCAGGTAAACCATGATCAGTTGCAGGCCAAGAGCCTGGCCGCGCTGCGACCCCGGGAAGTTACCCGTGATGATCGCAGGAGCGCCGGCAAAGAGCATGGAAGCTCCAAGTCCCTGGAAGCCGCGCGCCACAATCAACACCGTCGCGTTCCATGCAGCGCCGCAAACTGCGGAGCCCAGCACGAAGACAACAAAACCGGCGATGTATAAACGCTTTGGCCCGCGCAGATCGCCCAGACGGCCAAAGGACAGCAAAGATCCGCACACAGCCAGCAAATAAATGGAGACCGCCCATTGAATCGCCGCTACACTGCACGCGAATTCGCGGCGAACGATCGGCAGGGCGATATTAACAACACTGAGATCGATGCCTGCCAGCATGCTGCCGACACCGACCGCCAGAAGCACCCACCATTTTTGGTCGACGACGGCGAACTTAGTCCGGTCCAAAATGATTGCCTCCGATAGCCCGCGTCGATAGACCAGAACATTCGAGTCAAGAGCGCGTCCCCGCAGTTTGTCAGCCCGCGGCGCACCAGCTGGCGTTTTGATGGATCAAGAAACTGTCAGTAGAGCATGTTCCCACGCTGAGGCAAGACAGCGCAATCGTAAAGGCCAGCGAATCGCTGTGCCGGAAGCAAGCACGCGAAGCTCGACTGAGTGACGCAACTAAATAGTGCCGGGAACTATTGAGTTTGTGCGTGGGCTGGAGTTCTGTCACTCGCTGCCGATAAGACCTCCAAGACCTAACCGGGAGGCCTTGATGTCCCGGTTGATCGCCAGTACGCAAACCAGCGCGCTGGTTTCGACGGGCGGCCTGGCTATACAGAGTCGCGGGGGAACCAGGCCGCCCGCTCGAACACGGCTGCGACTGCGTGAAGATATTGCGTCAGCTTTGCTAGAAAATTTCAGGTTCGATTTTCACTTTGTATTTGCGATCTCCTCCGCCGCATGGAACGTATCTCTCGTCGATTCCCCTTGCCACTCTGAACGTGAGCGTAGAAGCTTTTCAGTCAGCGCAAGTATTCTTTCCAAACAAATCAGCGACGAATTTCATGTTCCCTAAACGGGAGCCCGATGTGCCGCATGGTTTGACTGTTTGCTCGCAAATGATCATTTGCAACCCGCTAAAGTCTTCTGCAAAAACCACCCGCCGACCCCGTCCCAAAGACTGCAAAAAGGAGCGCGAAACACCCTTAAATCGGCTCAACGACGAGCTAGAGCAATATTTTCGGCGTATCGCGCGGATTTGAACCAACACAGTAAATGCAAGTTGTTGTGGGTGAAGGTTGCGAAACACGCAATATCTTGGGTCTGTTGCGGCCTGAGCGAGGGCAGATAACTCAACCCAAAAAAGCAATTGACAGCCAACCGTTTAGGCGTAGGATAGCTTCCAAGTGGAAGAAAGTGGTAATAGGTGGGAAAAGATGGACCGTAGACAGCGAGAACGAGGCGGCTTTCAAATAGAGCCCGGTAGCCCTGTCACTCGGCCTTCTCGCACGTTTTGCCCCTTTCTTGCCCTGAATGCGGTCAGGTACTGGTGATTCGGTCCTAAGGAGGACCAGCGGTTATGTTTCGTGGCGGCCAACAAACTCGCGTCGATGAAAAAGGTCGACTCAAGATCCCCGCCAATTTCAAGCGGGAGATCGACGAGAAGTTTGACGCCCGATTTTACATCACCAGCCTGGACGGAAGGGTTGCCAAGTTATATCCCCTCCAAGTCTGGGAGGAGATCGAGGCCAAGCTGGAAAAGAAGCCCGACCTCGATCCCGCCAAGGAGCTCTTCCTCGAGCGGACGAATTATTTCGGACAAGAGGTCGAAATGGACGCGCAGGGCCGTGTTCTGTTGCCGACTCTGCTGCGCGACAGCGCCGATTTGAAGGCCGAGGTGATGGTGGTTGGCACTCAGCGCTATCTCGAAGTTCAAAACAAGGAAGCCTACAGCAAGCGGGCCGAGAGACCATTCACTCCGGAAGACAAAGCGCTCTTGGCTACCTTGGGTATTTAGTGACGAACGGTTCGGAGTTCGACGAGGACGGCGCCCAGATGGGCGCGGATGGCAAAACGGAAGCAACGGAGTTTGGCCATCTCCCAGTTCTTTTAAAACCGGCAATCGATTTCCTGGCTATACGGCGCGGTGGGACCTACGTCGATGCCACAGTGGGCTTGGGCGGACACAGTTTTGAAATCGCAAAACGCCTGGGCCGGCAGGGTCATTTGATCGGCTTCGATAAGGACCCCAAGGCGCTGGAGATAGCAGGCAAGCGGCTGAGCGAGATTACGGCCGAGGAGAAGCAGGACTGGCCGAAGATAACGCTCCTGCATGGCTCATTTGCACAGTTGGCCGAACACGCCGCGCCGGGCGCGGTGGATGGAGTGCTGGCCGACTTGGGTGTGAGCTCGATGCAGTTTGAAGATGCCGCCCGCGGATTCAGTTTCCAGGCGGAGGGATTTCTCGACATGCGGATGAACCCGCAAACCGAGTTGACCGCCTATCAAGTGGTAAATCAGTTCGGCGAGCGAACGCTGGCCGACCTGATTTACGAATTCGGTGAGGAAAGGAGGTCGCGGAGAATCGCCAGAGCCATTTGTCGGGCGCGGCCGATTACCACAACAGCTGAGTTGGCGCGAGTGGTGGCGGCCGCGGCCCGGCCAATGAAATTCCCGCGAATTCATCCGGCGACGCTGACCTTTCAGGCTCTCCGAATTTATGTCAACCGCGAACTCGACGATCTCAAGGCGCTGATGCAGGATGCGCCGCAGGTGCTCGCGAGAGCAGGAAGGCTGGTCATCATCAGCTTCCACTCGCTGGAAGACCGGATCGTGAAAGACGCCATGCGCGATGGCGCGCGACAGGGGTTGTACGAGCTGGTGACCAGGAAGCCGGTTGTTGCCGACGAGAAAGAAGTGACGGAGAATCCGCGAAGCCGAAGCGCCAAGTTGCGGGCGGCAGCGCGGAAGTAACAGTTAGGTTTTTTCACATGGTTGGAATTAATAATGTGGAAAAACCTGTGGAAACTGTGCAAAAGAGAAAAGGCCGGACACTGCTCCGGGAAGTTCAGAGGGTAGCGACATGCATACGGGAATCATTATCGAGCAGTTGATCGCGACCGTGGCTCGTGTGGATGAAAAGGTCGAAAAGGCGCGGAAGGTATACGTGGCGATCCCGCGGAATCCCGCGATGCCCTTCCACGAAGCAGCGAACCTGTTTGCCCGTCCTGGAGTTATGTAATGTCGATTTGGGCCGCAACATTGCCGCAGGCGGCGGAAGAGGCCGGCGCTCAACCGCAGTTACGCAGATACATGCCGGGCACGCCAGAGATCGATTTTGGCAAGAAGATCGATAACTCGCGCCTGGTAAAGATCGCCGACCCGCGCCGGCGCCGCGAGTTGTTCGTCTTTGCGGTGGCGTTGGCCGTGTTGCTTGTGCCGGCGATGGCGTATTTGTATCAGCACTTCAGAGCCATCGATTACGGTTACAAGATCGAGATATTGCGGTCGGAGCGCGAGACTTTGAGCCAAGCCAACCGTGCGTTGAAGCTGGAAGAGGCGTCGCTGCGCGACCCCGGGCGAATCGACGCGCTTGCCAAGGCCATGGGCCTGCAAATGCCGCAGGCCGGGCAGGTGCAAGCCATGGATGTTTCAACCACGGCGAGTGGCCCGGTGATGGCTCGCGCCACAGGAGTTTCGGTAATTTCACTTTCGGATTGATTGCCTGAAGCTTGAAACAGGGCGCAGGCAGCAACGATGACGGCTCCTTCTGAAGATGGAGCCGTCTGGTGTTCAGGAGCAATTTCAGGTCGTAGAGCAACAGGCGGAAGCAGACCCGCAAACGGTGGTTTGACAACCCCGGACTGCTAGGGCGGGCGCAGTTCGAGGAGGCTCAGGAGGCGTGCGCTGGCTGTGAACTCTTTTACGGCGATGGTCTCCAAAAACGGCATCCGAGGGCGGCTGTTCTTGTTTGGCGCTATGCTTGGCCTTTGGGTGTGTGCCATCTGCGCCAGGCTTGTTTACCTGCAAGTGTTTCAACGCGGTGCATATGTGCAGCGCGCCGCCCGCCAGCGGCAACGCACCATCGAGGTTTCCCCCCAGCGCGGCATTATCTATGATCGCAATGGCCAGGAACTGGCCATGTCGGTGCAGGTGGACTCCGTTTACGCCGTTCCCTTGGAAATTCCCGATCAGGCGAACACCGCTTCCATCCTCGCCCGCGTGCTGAACGCCGACGGCGAGGAGATTCTGGCGAGGATGAAGTCGCAAAAAAACTTCTCCTGGGTCGCACGCAAAATCGACGCCGAAACAGCCGAGCGGATTCGCAACCTGAACCTGCGTGGAATCGGTTTTCAAAAAGAGTCTAAACGGTTTTATCCCAAGCGCGAACTGGCCGCGCAGGCCCTGGGCTATGTAGGACTGGATGACGAAGGATTGGCGGGCGTGGAGATCGCGTTCAACGAAGAATTGCGGGGCAATCCGGGGACGCTGGTGATTTCCCAGGATGCCCGCCGCCGCTGGTTTGGGCGCATCGAACGCCAACCCGATCCGGGCGCCAACGTCGTGCTCACCATCGATGAGAAGATCCAGTATATTGCCGAAAAGGAAATCGACCGGGCCATGGAGGACACGAAGGCCAAGGCCGCAACCATCGTGGTGCAGAACCCGAGGACCGGCGAAATCCTGGCGCTGGCGAACCGACCGACTTTTAACCCGAACCTCTCGAAGAAGATCACCCCTGCCGCGCTCAAAAATCACGCGGTGAGCGACGTCTATGAGCCCGGTTCGGTTTTCAAGACTGTCACTTATTCCTCCGTACTGGAAGAGCACCTGACGCGGATTGACGAAGTCATCAGCTGCGATCCCGGCTTTATCGTCGTCGGCGGTATAAAGATCCGAGACGCTCACCACATTGGAACAGTAACGGTCGAGCATGCTTATGCGGAATCGAGCGATGTGGGCGCGGTGAAGATGGGGCTGCGGCTCGGTCCTGATCGCCTCCTCAAATATGTTCACGCTTTCGGTTTCGGCCAGCAGACGGGCATCGAGTTGCCGGGCGAGACGCGGGGGCTGGTAAAGCCGGTCAAGGGTTGGTCGGCGTCTTCGATCGGCGCCATGTCGATCGGGCAGGAAATCGGTGTTACTCCGTTGCAGATCGTCGCGATGGTTTCGACGATTGCCAACGATGGCATCTACACTCCCCCGCGTATTGTCGCCGGCATGACCAGTCCGACGCAGGGATTCCAGCAGGTGGTGTTTCGCCCGCGGGATCAGCGGCGCGTCATCTCGTCCCTGACGGCCGCGCAGATGCGCCGGCTGATGCAAGACGTGGTGCTGTTCGGCACGGCGCGCCGCGCGTTGTTGAATGGCTACACCGCCGCAGGCAAAACAGGCACGGCGCAGAAGATCGATCCAAACACACACAGATATTCCGCCACCGATTACGTTGGCAGCTTTGTCGGCTTCGCGCCGGTGAATACCCCGGCGATCTCGATCGCGGTGATTCTGGACTCGGCCAAGGGATTGCATCAGGGCGGGCAGGTTTCGGCCCCGGTTTTCAAGCGTGTCGCCGAGCAGGTGCTGGCCTACATGAATGTGCCGCACGACGCGGAGATCAAGCACGACCCGCGGCAAGTGCTGCTCGCCCGGCAGGCAGATGTGAATGACGGGGTTACGAACCGCGTTGGCGGTCTCGCCGGGCCGGAGTTGGCCGAGGCTGCCGTTGCGCGCGCGCCCGAAGAAGAACCCCGGATCACCACCAACCAGGAGAAGCTTTTGAAAGCAGGGTTCCCATTACCGCCGACTCCCGCTATAAGCGAGAACCCGCAACCCCTGGCCGCGCCGGCGACGAATGAACCGGTCCATCCGCCCGGCAGCATCGTGGTACAGGTGGAAGGCGGGCCAGTCGTACCGAATTTCACCGGCAAGTCCATGCGCGCCGCAATCGAGTTGGCGGGGCAATCGGGGATCGCACTGAACGCCACGGGCTCCGGCGTCGCCCGCGAACAGTCGCCGCCCGCTGGCACAAGGGTTGCGTCGCACGCAACGGTCATCGTGCGTTTCGCGCGTTGAGGCCATGTTCGCAAAGGTAGATCCCGCGAAGGTTGATCGCTCGCAGGCCCTTTTCTGAAACCGCGCTGACGGCGCTCACAGCGAGCCTTTCAGCAACGATATAATTCTGACAATGGACTTCTCACAACTACTGGACGGAGCCGAGGTGCTCTTGCTTCAGGGTTCCGCCGAAATCATGGGACTTGACTACGATTCCAGGCGCGTCCGCCGTGGATTCGCCTTCGTAGCCATGCGCGGCGAAAAAACCGACGGAAACAGCCACATCGAGCAGGCCATTGCCAGCGGGGCAGTTGCGATTGTTTCGGATTCAGACGGGCCGCCGCGTCCGGACTTCGCCTGGGCACAGGTTGCGCATGGCCGCCGGGCGCTGGCCCGGCTCAGCGCCAACTTCTACAGGCGCCCCGCGGAACGTCTGTGCAGTACAGGAATCACGGGGACGAACGGCAAGACCACTACGGCATTTATTCTGGAGGCAATTCTGAATGCGTCGCGCCGGAAGAGCGCCCTGGTGGACACCGTCGAGTACCACCTGCCGGGCAAAGTGATTCCAGCGCCACACACCACGCCCGAGCCGCTGGAACTGATGCAGATGCTTTCACAGGCAGTGGCTGCGGGGGCAACGGAACTCGTTATGGAAGTCTCTTCGCACGCACTCGATCAGCAGCGTGTTTTCGGCGTGCCCTTTGATGTCGCGGTCTTTTCCAACCTCACTCGCGACCATCTCGATTATCACGTCACCTTCGAAAACTACTTCGCCGCCAAACGAATCCTCTTCGAAGGCTGTGGCACTGAGCCGCCGCGCTGCGCCATCCTGAACGTCGATGACGAGTACGGGCGGAAACTGCTTGCGTTCTGCCGCGGTCGTAGTCCGGTGGTTTACGGCTATGGGCTCGATAGCGGCGATTTTCATGCGCGCAATCTGCGCCTCACGCCCGTGGGCAACCGCTTCCAGCTGGTCACGCCCGTGGGCGAAATGGAGATCGTTTCGCCTCTGGTCGGCCGCGTGAACGTCTACAACGTGATCGCCGCTTGCGCTGCCGCTTTTGCCAGGAACTGTACTTCCGAACAAATCACGAAGGGCATCTTGTCAGCCGCCCGCATTTCGGGCAGATTCGAACGCGTGCATGAGGGGCAACCGAAAGAACACGGGGGAAAGCAATGAAGCTACCGTTGGCACGCATCGAGGAGTTTGTGCAGGGAACCGGAGAGGTTGACGGTAATCTTGTGGCCGGGGGCTACTCGATCGATTCGCGAACGATGACGCCGGGCCAGGTGTTTTTTGCCGTCGCGGGCGAGCGCGTTGACGGCCACGACTTTGTCGAAGCGGCATTGCAAGCAGGTGCGGTGGCAGCCGTGGTGCGCAAGGACATGCTGCCGCGCTATTCGGCCAAGACCGGCCTGATCGCCGTCGATGACACGCTCGCGGCATTGCAGACATTGGCCGCCGCGGCCCGGAGGCTGTGGGGAAAGACCGTAGTTGGAGTGACGGGCTCTACCGGTAAGACGACCACGAAAGATGCCATCGCTCACGTCTTGTCATCGCGGCTCAACGTGTTGAAATCGGCCGGCAACCTGAACAACCATTTCGGGCTTCCGCTGCAATTGCTTCGCCTCGAGCGTGAGCATGAGATCGCTGTCATCGAGATGGGCATGTCGCACGCGGGCGAGATTCGGGCGCTGGCCGGCTTGGCGCAGCCCGACATCGGGGTGGTCACCAACGTCGCGCCGGTGCACCTGGAGTTTTTTGACTCGCTGGCAAGCATAGCGCGGGCCAAGTATGAGTTGATTGCCTCGTTGCCCGCCGGAGGCACTGCGATTCTCAATGCCGATGACGAGTACGTTTCGCAATTCGGCCGCGATTTTAACGGCAAAGTGGTGACCTACGGAATCCGCAAGCCCGCTGACGTGCGCGCCGAAAATGTCGCGGCCAGAGGCTTGTTGGGGTCGAGTTTTGACGTGGTGGCGAACGGGCACAGGGCGCGCGCTTCTATCGCGCTGGTGGGCGAACACAACGTTCTAAACAGCCTTGCCGCCATTGCCGTGGCACTGGAGCGGGGACTGACGCTCGAAACGGCGGTGGAAAGCCTTAGCACGCTGGCGGCGGCCGAAAAGCGCGGAGAAATCCTTAAGATGGGTGGCGCAACCATCATCAATGATTGTTACAATTCGAATCCGAAGGCCCTGAAATCCATGATCGACGCCCTCGTCTCCGTGCCCGCCGCGAGGCACGTGGTGGTGGCCGGAGAGATGCTCGAGTTGGGCCCGTCCGGCGAGGGTCTGCACGATGAGTGCGGCCGTTTTATGGCCTTGAAAGGCGTCAAGCGCCTTATCGGCGTTCGAGGATTGGCGGAAGCCATGGTTCGCGCGGCGGCTGCCGAAGGTGTTGATGCATTGTTTGTCGCCAGTCCAGAGGAGGCCGGCGAGAGAATCGCCGCCGAACTCCGCGAAGGCGACGCGGTACTGATGAAGGCTTCACGCGGGGTACGGTTGGAGCGCGCCCTGGAAATCTTGAAGTCACGCAAGGATACCTCGGCGGATGCGCCTGCCGTCTCTGCCGTGGACCCTGGCAGGTGACCATGCGATAGTGTCTCTGTCCGGCGATCACCGGACGAGCCCAAACCGAGGCCGGGTACACGGCTGATTGCGCGTGGTGGTGGAAAGAAGTACGGAGAAAAATTGCTCTACTGGCTTTTTTACGAACAGGTGTTCCGGCATTTCAATGTCGGGCCTTTCCGTCTTTTTCAATATCTGACGTTCCGTACCGCATTTGCCAGCATCACGGCAATGTTCATGGGACTCGTCATCGGTCCGCCGATCATTCGCCGCCTGCGCGAATTCCAGATCGGGCAGTACATCCGCGAAGACGGCCCCCAGGGCCACCAGAAGAAGGCCGGCACCCCGACGATGGGCGGCGTGCTGATCGTGATCTCGGTGCTTGTGCCCACCATGCTGTGGGCCGATTTGAGCAATCGTTTCGTCTGGCTGGCGATGTTCTCGATCATCGCTTTCGGTGCGATCGGCTTCACCGATGACTATCTCAAGGTCATCAATAAACGCAATCTCGGGCTGACGGCGCGCGCCAAACTGATGCTGCAAGGCCTGTCGAGTTTCGTGATCGCCGTCGTACTCATCACGTTCCAGTTCCAGGGCGGCTACTCGACGCACCTGATCGTTCCTTTTTTCAAGAAATTCCGGCCCGACCTGGTGATTTCCAGCTTGCAGCACAGTCTGTATCTCTGGCCGCTTGCGTTTGCGCCGTTCGTGATCTTCATCGTGCTGGTGATCACCTTTTCCAGTAATGCCGTCAACCTGACCGATGGACTCGACGGGCTGGCGATCGGCTGCACGGTGGTCGCCGCCGGTGCGCTGACCGTGCTCACCTACGTGAGCGGGCACGCGATCTTTGCCAGCTATCTGGAGCTTACCTATCTGCCGCGCGTGGGCGAACTGGGGATTTTCTGCGGAGCCATGGTCGGCTCGGCCATCGGCTTTCTCTGGTACAACGCACATCCGGCTGAGATTTTTATGGGCGACGTCGGATCGCTGGCGCTCGGCGGAGCGATTGCCACCGTGGCGGTCATCGTCAAACAGGAGCTGTTGCTGCCCTTCATCGGCGGGATATTTGTGATCGAGGGGATTTCGGTGATCCTGCAGGTGGGCTCCTACAAGTTGCGCAAGAAACGCATTTTCAAGATGGCTCCGCTGCATCATCATTTCGAGTTGATGGGATGGTCGGAGTCGAAGATCATCGTTCGCTTCTGGATTGTCTCGCTGGTGTTTGCTCTGTTTGCACTCACCACTTTGAAGTTGAGGTAGACGGCGAGAATCGTGGCAGAATGAGTTCACCGGCCGAGGCGAAGCCGGTTCGTCGCAAGAGGGAAACCTTGAGTTGGTTATGATCGCAGACCTTCGCGGAAAAAATGTTCTGGTGGTTGGTCTAGGCAAGTCGGGCGTTGCCTCGGCTCTGTTTTTGCAGGCTCGGGGCGCGCGTGTTACCGTCTCCGATGCCAAGCCGCAGCAGCAGCTTCAAGACGAGATCCCGGCACTGTTGGACAAGGGGATCACGGTCGAAACCGGAAAGCACGGCGAGCGCACCTTCCAGAACAAGGATCTCATCGTGGTTAGCCCCGGAGTTCCAACCGGCCTGCCGCAACTGGAGCAGGCCCGGCGCGAAGGCACGCCCGTGATTGGCGAAATCGAACTGGCGGCCCGTTTCCTCGAAGGCGAGATCGTTGCCATTACCGGCTCGAACGGCAAGACCACCACTACCAGCCTGACCGGCGAAGTAATCGCGGCCGGCGGCTGCAAGACCCTGGTGGGCGGCAACATCGGCACCCCAGCGATCAGTTTTGTCGAACAGTCTTCGGCTGACACCTGGGTGGTGCTGGAGATTTCCAGCTTTCAACTGGAGACGATTCAGACCTTCCGCCCGCGCATCTCCGCAATTCTAAACCTTTCACCGGACCATCTCGATCGTCACGGCAGCATGGCAAACTATATCGCGGCCAAGGCGCGCATCTTCGAAAATCAGGCGGCCAATGATTTCGCGGTGCTGAACGCCGATGATGAGCAGACGGCTGCGCTCGCCTCCGGACTCCGGCCCGGCGTCTATTGGTTTAGCCGCAAGCGGGAAGTAGAGCGCGGCGCATTTGTCCGCGGCGGCAAGATCATGTTCCGCGACGAACGCGGTGAGCGGGCAGTGATGCCATGCGACGAGATCACGCTGAAGGGCTCGCATAATCTGGAAAACGTGCTGGCGGCGGTGGCGATGGGCTCGCTTGCCGGTATTGAAGCGGCGAAGATTCGCACTGCCGTCAAGGACTTCAAGGCCGTTGAGCACCGCCTGGAATACGTCGCCACCATCGGCGGTGTCGACTATTACAACGACTCTAAGGCGACCAACGTCGACGCCACCATCAAGGCGCTGGAATCCTTTGCCGGTGGCATACACATCATTCTTGGCGGCAAGGACAAGGGCAGCGACTACCGTGTCCTCAACGGCCTGCTGCGCGAGCGCGTGCGGCGCGTGTACACCATCGGAGCGGCTTCACGCAAGATTGAATCGCAGATAGAAAACTCCGTTCCCATCACCAGCTCCGGCACGCTGAGCGACGCCATTCGCGATGCGTCCGCCAACGCTCACTCAGGCGAAATCATTCTGCTGGCCCCTGCTTGCGCGAGTTTCGACCAGTTCAACAGCTACGAAGAACGCGGCCGCGCCTTTAAGGCGGAAGTCCGCGCCCTCGAAGCCCACGCTGGAGGGCGCTGAATGCCGAGGCGGGTCAGTGTTGACAAGTGGCTGTTCGTCGTCACGCTGCTGCTGGTCGCCATCGGTCTGGTTATGGTTTTCAGCGCCTCGGCGGTCATCGCCAAGGATCGCTTTGGTTCGCCTTACAATTTCGTCTTGAAACAGCTCATGTGGTCGGTTGCCGGGCTCGTCGTCATGGTGCGGATGATGAACCTCGACTATCGGCGACTGAAGTCGTCCCGCGTTGTTTTCACCGTCCTCGGCCTTACCACCTTGCTGCTGCTGGCGGTCTTATTACTGGATCGCCATGCCAATACGCACCGCTGGATCCGCCTGGGAGGCTTTTCGTTTCAGCCGTCAGAACTGGCCAAGCCAGCGATTATTTTGTTCCTGGCGTACTTTCTGGAGAAGCGTTACAAGAACATCGCCGATTGGCGGCGTACATTGCTGCCGGTGGTTGTGCCGACCTTCATTTTTACCGTTTTGATTGTGGCGGAACCTGACTTGGGCACTGCCATGTCGGTCTGTGGCATCACCGCTGCGGTACTGCTTACGGCGGGAATGAAGTTCAGGTACTTTGGCGTTGCCGCACTGCTGGCATCGGGGCCGCTCTATTTCCTTATCTTCCACACGGCATGGCGTGCCCGCCGGATGACGGCCTTTCTCAACCCGGACGCCGATCCCCGTGGGGCCGGGTTTCACATCATCCAATCATTGATTGCCGTGGGCACGGGCGGCATTTTGGGCCAGGGATTGATGGAAGGCAAGCAGAAACTGTTTTATCTTCCCGAACCGCAGACCGACTTTATTTTTGCTGTCATTGCCGAGGAGTGGGGGCTGATCGGATCGGTGTTCATCGTCATGCTGTTCGCGATTTTCTGCTACCGGGGCCTGCGAGCGGCGATGCTGACGCGCGACCACTTCGCGCGCTTTCTCGCGGTTGGCATAACCGCCATGGTGGGAGTGCAAGCTCTCTTTAATATTAGCGTGGTGCTCGGATTGTTGCCGACCAAGGGTATTCCGCTGCCATTTATCTCTTACGGCGGTTCTTCCCTGTTTATTACACTTACCAGTGTCGGGGTGCTGCTCAACATTACCCAGCAAACCGACTGATAACATTCAAAGACAGGCCGAATGATCGAATGATGCGTGCAATTCTTGCCGGCGGCGGTACGGGGGGGCACGTCATCCCAGCCATCGCCATCGCCCAGCAGCTCAGGGATAATTACGGAGCCGAAGCCATCTTCATTGGCACGGAGCGGGGCATCGAAACCCGCCTGGTGCCGGAAGCCGGTTTCCAACTGCGCCTGGTCGATGTGGGACAGCTTAACCGCGTGAGTCTGGCGACGCGCATCCGGACGCTGACCGCTTTGCCCATGGCCATTGTGGCCGCCTGGGGCATCATGACGGAGTTCAGGCCAGACGTGGTGGTCGGGGTAGGCGGATACGCTTCCGGCCCGGCCATGCTTGCAGCCGCACTGCGCGGCACCGCTTCGCTGATCTTCGAACCCAATGTTGTCCCGGGATTCGCCAATCGCATGGTCGCTCCCACGGCCAAGGCCGCAGCGGTTCACTTTGAGCAGACCTGCCGCTGGTTCCAGAATTGCGAAGTGACGGGCGTGCCGGTTCGGCGCGAATTCTTCGATATCCCCCATCGCGCTCCGGACTCAACCCCAACTCTGCTGCTGTTTGGCGGCAGCCAGGGTTCGCGCGCGCTCAACCGGGCGTTGGTCGAGTCCCTTCCCGCACTGGTGGAACGCGTTCCGGGAATCCATGTCATCCACCAAACGGGCGAACGCGACTACGAACAGATACAGGCGGAATATTTGAAGGTCTCCGTCCGGGCGGAGGTGGCGCCGTTCATCACCGATATGGCTTCCGCGTTTGCCGGCGCCGACCTGATCGTCTGCCGCTCGGGAGCCAGTACGGTCGCCGAGATCGCCGCAGCCGGCAAGGCAGCTATCTTTGTCCCGCTACCCACGGCCGCCGACGACCATCAGCGGCGCAACGCCGAGACGTTGGCCGCACGGAATGCGGCACTGATGATTCGCGAATCTGAACTCAGCTCCGCCCGCCTCGTGGAAATGGTTTCGACGTTGATCATGGACAGGCCGCAATTAGACGCCATCGGTCAGGCGGCACGCCAGCTGGCGCATACCGATGCGGCAGCCCACATCGCCCGCATGGCCGCACGGCTAGCGGGGATTCCGGCAACAATCTGAAATCTTCAAGATCTGAAATCTGAAATGTTACATGCCGCCTGAAACGGCCGCCAGCAGATCGATCTCGTCGCCCGGCTTCACCGATGTTCCCATCCGCCCCGGTTCAATCAGTTGATCGTTTAGAAACACCGCCAACATGGGGCTGACCGCGTCTTCCTTAAGCCATACGAGGCGCGCAAGTTCGGGGTACCGATCCGTGAGCGCGCGCAGGGCCGCGCCCACCGTCGTGGCGGAAACCTCGACCGAGCTTATGTCTCCGATTCGCTCACTGAGAAAAGTACTGAAACGAATGCGTATCATCAGAGCGCCGCGATCTCCTGAAGGAAATGTTATCACCCGTGGGGATAGACCAGCCGCGCTCCGGTCGCAAATTGGCCCGATTTTCCGCAAAAAAGCCGGGCGCGAACGCCCGGCGATAATTCCTTCGATCGCGCAAAGACCGCGCGATCTCAGGATGGTACTCCTACGAGTCTTTCCGCGGCCTTTAGGTGCCTTCCGCCCACCCCGCCAAATATTCTTCCTGTTCGGGCGTAAGGCGGTCAATCTTGATTCCCATCGATTCCAGTTTCAGCCGCGCCACTCGCTTGTCGAGCTCATCAGGAACCTTGAAGACCTTTTTCTCGAGGCTGGCGTGGTGTTTGACCATGTACTCGACCGAGAGCGCCTGGTCGGCGAAACTCATATCCATCACTGACGCCGGATGTCCTTCGGCCGCAGCCAGGTTTATTAGCCGGCCTTCGCCCAGAAGGTTGATCTTACGGCCGTCCCGCAGGGAGTACTCCTCGACGAAGTTGCGCGTCGTGCGCTTGCCGCTGGATAGTTTTTCCAGCGCCGGAATATCGATCTCGACGTTGAAGTGGCCGGAGTTGGCGACGATGGCGCCGTCCTTCATAACGGCGAAGTGCTCCTTGCGCAGCACGTTCTTGTTGCCGGTCACGGTGCAGAACACGTCGCCGAGTTTGGCCGCGTGCTCCATGGCCATCACCCGATAGCCGTCCATCACGGCCTCCAGGGCCTTCGTCGGGTCGATCTCGGTGATGATAACCTCGGCGCCCAACCCGCGAGCCCGGCTTGCCAGGCCGCGTCCGCACCAGCCATAACCGGCAACCACGAACTTGGAGCCTGCGAGCAGGAAGTTGGTGGCGCGGATGATGCCGTCGATCGTCGATTGTCCAGTGCCATAGCGGTTGTCGAACAGGTGCTTGGTATCGGCGTCGTTCACGGCAATGATGGGGTAGCGCAACACGCCCTGCTTGGCCATGGCGCGCAGCCGTATGACTCCGGTAGTGGTTTCTTCCGTGCCGCCCAGAATGCCGTCCAGCACGTCCGTCCGCTTGGTCAGGGCAATGGTTACCAGGTCCGCTCCATCGTCCATGGTGATGTGCGGCTTGTGATCGAGCGCGGACATGATGTGCTTGTAATAAGTCTCGTTGTCCTCGCCCTTGATGGCGTAAACCGAAATATTGCTGTCGCGCACCAGCGCCGCGGCCACATCATCCTGGGTCGAGAGCGGGTTGGAGGCGCACAACACCACGTCGGCGCCGCCATCCCGAAGGGTGATCGCCAGATTCGCCGTTTCGGCCGTCACATGCAGACAGGCGGCGATACGCATGCCCTTCAGGGGCTGATTCTTGATGAACTCTTTGCGGATGATCTGCAAAACCTGCATCGACTGGTTCGCCCAATCGATGCGCTTGCGCCCCAAATCCGCCATCTCCAGATTCTTTACATCAAACGAAGGAACTTGTGCCGCAGTTGGCATAATCTTTCCACCCCAATCTGTTTAAACGATACACGGTTGCCGCAAGACGTGCCGATGCCGAATGGTTTCATCGGGCGAATCTGGCAGCTACGGGAAAACGCACCGGGCAAGGCGACAAATTTCGCCTGCCTTTCAGCGTCACTTTTTCACGGTTTCGGCCCGCAGGCCAGCCCCTTCGCGCAGTGCCGCGGCCTTGTCCGTGGCCTCCCATGTGAAGTCTTTGTCCTCACGGCCGAAGTGGCCGAACGCCGCAGTCTTCCGGTAAATCGGACGCCGCAGATCAAGGTGTTCGATAATGGCGCGCGGCGTAAGCTGGAAGTTTTTGCGTACCAGGTTCTGCAATTGTTCGCGGTCGATTTTACCGGTGCCGAAGGTATCGACCAGCACGCTGACCGGCTCGGCCACGCCGATGGCGTAAGCCAACTGTACCTCGCAACGATCAGCCAAGCCCGCCGCCACAACGTTCTTGGCGATGTAGCGAGCCATATAAGCCGCCGAGCGATCGACCTTCGTCGGGTCTTTGCCGCTGAAGGCGCCGCCACCGTGACGGCCCATGCCGCCATAGGTGTCGACGATGATCTTGCGGCCGGTCAGGCCGGTGTCGCCCATCGGACCACCGATGACGAAGCGGCCGGTTGGATTGATGTGGTACTTGGTATCGGCGTCGAGCAAGTTGGCCGGAATCGTCGCCTGGATGATGTGCTTCAGGATGTCGGCTCGAAGGTCCTCGTTGCTGATGGTTTCGGCGTGCTGTGTCGAAATGACGACGGCATCCACTCGAACCGGCTTGCCGGCTTCGTCGTACTCGACGGTCACCTGGGACTTGCCGTCGGGCCGGAGGTAAGAAAGCAATCCTGTCTTGCGAGCCTGGGAGAGGCGTTGCACCAGCTTGTGCGCCAGCGAGATTGCCAACGGCATGTACTCCGGAGTCTCGTTCGTGGCATAACCGAACATCATGCCCTGATCGCCCGCGCCTCCCGTGTCGACGCCCATCGCGATATCGCCCGACTGTTTATTGATGGTCGAAATGACCGCACAGGTATTGGAATCAAAACCGTAAAGCGCGTTATCGTAACCGATCGCGCTGACCACGCCGCGAACCACCGACTGAAAGTCGACGTAAGCCTTGGTCGTGATTTCGCCGGCGATCACCACCAGTCCGGTAGCGGTCAAGGTTTCGCAGGCCACCCGGCTGAATCGGTCCTGCTCAAAGCAAGCATCGAGGATGGCGTCGGAGATCTGGTCGGCGATTTTGTCAGGATGACCTTCGGTCACTGACTCGGAAGTAAACAAGAATCGATTACGGGACAATCTGTCCTCCTGGTTCGAAAATTACTCGTGCGGACGGGAACCCCGGCAAGTTGAAAGTCGAGATCCTCGGCAAGGTTCCGTCAGGGGAGAGAACCGGGTGCCGAAAGTATAAGTTTATAGGGGAGCCGCAGGCTGCGCAACCACGAGAGATCCACGTGCAGTAAATTGAAGTGAACGGCTGGTACCCGCATTGAAATGCATTTTTCGTCCAGCGGCGTTCGTGGGCCCTACCGCTGCAGGCCTTCGGGAGTGAAGGTAACGGTCTGCCTGACATTCGTTGGACCGATCCGTCCCAACGACTGTCCATTGAAAGTCACGTCGATTCCCGACGGATTCCCTGCCAGAACCACCACACGGTCCCGGGCCTGAAAACTCCGCTCCTTCTTGTCCGATGACTCGGGGTCCATGGTGTCTTCCATCACACGTTTCCCGTCCACCAGAATCGACACCCAGCAACGCTGTTTAGCGGTCAAAACCAGGGAAATACTGCTCGCTGCCGCCTTCTTTTTTTCCCATGCTCCGTTCTTCTTCGCCGCCGTGGTGTCCGGGGTCACGGCTGGCTTGTCGAAATCCGCAACGGGCTTGGTGGAGTTCTGGGGATCGGCGACAACTTCCGGAGGGGCACTAGCGCTTACGGCTTGGGCGGTCTCGGCGGGCAAGGATGGAGGCGCCGGCGAATTTGAGGCGGCCTGCACTGGCTGCGGAAGCGAAGTCTGAAAAGCAGTCATCCCGGCCGGCTTCAATATCTGTTTCCGCACTTCCGCCCGGTGCGCCATCCATCTCTGGACATAAGGCCACCCGCCCACGGAGGCGCTTGCGAGCGCAAAGACAGCCACCAGACTCCAAACCAGTGTCGTCGCACCATGCTTTCTACCGCCGTATCCCGTATCGCGTGAGGCTTCGAACTGCCTGGCTACTACAGCAATATTGACTTCGTCCGAGGCCGCCAAAACCTGATTGGCGACCATGTAGTCGCCAACGGCCTGCTCTTCGTCGATACCGACATAGCGGGCGTATGCTTTGACGAATCCCTTGTTGAAGATGCCACCCGGCAGTTGATCGAACTTCTCTTCTTCGAGCGCACGCAGATTTCGGGTGCCAATTTTGGTGGCAATGGCTACTTCATCGAGCGTGATACCGCGCAATTCACGCTCGCGCCGCAGTTTATCGCCAAACTGACCCACGGACGCCCTCTCACTTGTGCATGTTCTACTCGCATAATAGGATTGCATTCAGTTCAAGTCAAACTGGAAATGCAGCAAAAGATGCCATCCGTCGTGCGAAAAACGGGCCAAAACAACAGCGAGGCAAGAAAATGGACGGTCCCGCGCTGGACTTGCGTTCCCTGGCCCTTACTAAGCGAGTTGCCTGATCTACCGTGGGAACCCTATAATACCCTGCGACTCCTCTCATCTGAAAAGTGGACAGGAATCGAGCGTTTACTTACCCATGACTGAAGGTTCTGTAGTCGATAACTCACGGCACCACCAGCAGTTAAGCATCTTTCATGATGTCGCGAAGGCGCTCACCTCATCGCTGAATCTGGATTCCATTCTGCAGACCATCATGGATAAGGTCGCGGCTTATTTCAAACCCGACACCTGGTCGCTGCTCATGGTGGACGAGTCGAAGCAGGAGCTCTATTTCGCAATCGCGGTCGGGGACGCGGCCGATGTCCTCAAACCGGTGCGCTTGCGGATTGGCGAGGGCATTGCCGGCTGGGTCGCCAAACACGGCGAACCGCTTCTCATCCCCGACGTTTACACCGACCCGCGATTCGCCAAGCGTGTCGACCAGCTCACCAAGTGGCACACGCGCTCGATCATATGCATGCCGCTTTGTTCCAAGCAGCGCGTGCTGGGCGTCATTCAACTTGTCAACGTTGAGATGGCTGGATTCGGCGATTCCGAGTTACTGCTGATGCGCGCGATGGCCGACTACGCAGCGATCGCCATTGAAAATGCTCGCGCCGTCGAACGCATTCAGGAGCTGACGATTACCGACGATTGCACCGGCCTGTATAATGCGCGCCACCTCTATAAGACTCTGGACACCGAGGTCAATCGCTCCGCGCGCTTCGGCTATCAATTCAGCGTGCTGTTTCTCGACCTCGACCACTTCAAGCGGGTGAACGATACACATGGCCACCTGGTCGGCAGCCGGTTGCTCGGCGAAGTCGGTGTCGTCATCAAGTCATATCTGCGCATGATCGACTGCGCCTTTCGTTATGGTGGCGACGAATTTGTGGTTCTGCTGCCCCAGACCGGTAAAGAGGCGGCAACCTTGGTGGCTAAGCGCCTGCTGGATATTTTTCGCACGACCGACTTTTTGAAGCCCGAGGGCCTGAACCTCAATGTCCGGGTGAGCATGGGCGTGGCTACCTATCCGGAAGACGCTAAGAACGCGCACGACATCATTCACCAGGCCGATGAAATGATGTACGCGGTCAAGAACTCAACGCGCGACAATATCAGCGTGGCCAAGGTGGGACTGATCGCGTAAGACGACCCATAACGGCGAAGCGATGCTGCTCGCTGTGCAACCGGTTCTAGACTCGCTGCTTGAAGCGGTCGAGAAAGATGAACAGCACGACTCCGATCAGCGATTCCAGGAAAGCACCCAGCAATTGATGTCCCCAGTACCAGGTGAGCGGTTCGTTGGCCAATCCGCGCATGATACCGAAGTAGATCGCCTGATGTATCAGGTAGAAAACATAGATCAGCAGAAACCGCGAGCCAGGCTGCTCGACGTCGATCTTGACTCCGAGCGAAGAGGCGAGAAAGCCGATCACGGTCTTGGCTATTCCGTTCACGCCGATGGGATGCTGCGTCAGCGCGTCCTGCACCAGCCCAATAAAGCATCCCGTACCCAGGCCGGTGATCGGATTGCGGCGCGATATAGCAAAAAAGATCGTCACCAACAGCGGCAGATCGAGAATGCGGAGAGCGCTCACCCGGACTGGAATGAATCCCTGCAGGAACAAAACCAATAGCGGTACGCCAACCGCAACTTCCCAAGAAAAGCGGTAGACTTCAACCTGCTCGCGAGATGTGTAGCTGGTGTTCACGCCTGATTCGCCTAGGGAGTATTTTCGCCGTTTGTTGCCGGCTTCGCATTCTCAACCGTGGACTTCGCCGGCTGCGTTTGCGTTGCCTTGGGTTTGGCCGCCGCTCCATTGGCGGGCGATACGACGGGCTTCGATGGGACAGCGCCCGGCGTTACCGGCTTGCCGTTTGCCGAACCCGGCACAGATACTGTGGGTTTAGCGTTCACGGCAGGTTTGGACACAGCAGCCGCACCGGGTGTTAACGGTTTGCCGTCTGCCGAGCCCGGCACAGGTACTGTGGGCTTAACATTCACGGCAGGTTTGGGCACAGTGGCCGCACCGGGTGTTAACGGCTTGCCGTTTGCCGAGCCTGGCACAGGTACTGTGGGTTTAACATTCACGGCAGGTTTGGGCGCAGTGGCCGCGCCGGGTGTTAACGGTTTGCCGTTTGCCGAGCCCGGTACAGGCAACGTGGGTTTAGCATTCACGGCAGGTTTGGACACAGCAGCCGCGCCGGGTATTAACGGCTTGCCGTTTGCCGAGCCTGGCACAGGTACCGTGGGGTTAGCGTTCACGGCAGGTTTGGGCACAGCGGACACGCCGGGTGTACTTGCCGCCGACACGCCGGCTCCGGTTGACGAAGAAGGCCGCACCGCACCGCTGGCCGCAGAATTCGGAGTCGTCTGGGCGGGCTTGTCGGGCACCGAAGGCAATCGCTGGGCAAGAATGTCGGAGGCGCGAATTGGGCTAAGCCCCTTGGTATCTGGTTCCTTCTCCAGGATCTTGGTGATGACCAGTACTTCTTCCAGGCGGCTGAGGTTTGCCGAGGGCGTCACACGCACGTTCAGGAAAAAATCTTTGCCGGGGCTGACCGTCGCGACCTTGCCAATGGGCAGACCTTTTGGAAAGATGCGGTCGCCGCCGCTGGTGATAACGTCCTCGCCCCGCTCGATGTTTTCGTCGGCCATGATGTACGCCAGGTTCGGGTTCCCGCTCGCCTGGCCTTTAAGGATGCCCTGCAATCTCGATTTCACCAGCGTGGCGCCGACGCCGCTGGTCTGATCCGTAATCTCCAGCACCTGCGAAGTGGATGGATAGACGCGCAGCACTTTGCCAACGATTCCTTCAGGCGTAATGACCGCCATGTTGGCCTCGATGCTGTCGTTCGAACCGCGGTCGATGTAGATGATGCGCGATGTCTCCGAACCGCTGGATCCGATCACCTGCGCGGCAACTGTTTTGGAAATGTATTGCTCTTTGAACTGGAGCAGCGCCTGTATACGGCGCGCCTGTGCCGCATCCTGCTCTAGGCGAATCTGCTCTAACCGCATGTGCTCGATCTGCTGGCGCAGCTCGACATTTTCGCGATGCACTCCGCGCAGGTAAAAATAGTCGCGCCATGAGCGGCGAACCCATTGTTCGGAATAAACGAAAACGCGCTCGAAGGGAGTAACCAGCGCGACGGCCCATTGCCGTATCAGTCGCACCGAACCACTCTCCGTTGGCCGCCTGATCTGCGTCGCCAAGCCGAGGATCTGCGCCATCAGCACAACGGCGAGTATGGTCGCGTTCTTGTGCCGCGCGAAAAAGGATTCCATAGAAACAGTTTCAGAGTTTCGAGTTTCAAGTTTCCAGTAGCAAGGTTCGATACTCGAAACTTGAAACTGCCTTGTACTACTCGATCGATATCTTTCTCAGCAGCTTAAAGTCGCTCAGCATCTTGCCGGTGCCGAGCACGACGCTCGCCAGCGGATCATCGGCGATGGATACCGGCAGGCCGGTTTCCTCGCGGATGCGCTTGTCAAGGTTCTTCAGCAACGCGCCGCCGCCGGTGAGGACGATACCGCGGTCGCTGATGTCCGCCGAAAGTTCAGGCGGCGTGCGTTCCAGCGCGACGCGAATTGCGTTGACGATGGTCGAAACCGATTCGCTGAGGGCTTCGCGGATTTCGCCGTCGTCCACGGTGAGGGTCTTGGGTACGCCCTCGATGAGATTGCGGCCTTTGACTTCCATGGTCAGCGGCTTCTCCAACGGGAAAGCCGAACCGACCTCGATCTTGATTGCTTCCGCCGTGCGCTCGCCAATCAGCAGGTTGTACTTGCGCTTGAGGAAGTTCATGATCGCCTCGTCCATCTGGTTGCCGGCCATGCGCACCGAGCGCGAGTAGACGATGCCGCTGAGCGAAATCACCGCGATATCGGTCGTGCCGCCGCCAATATCGACAACCATGTTGCCGCTGGGTTCGGTAATCGGCAAACCCGCGCCGATTGCCGCCACCATCGCCTGCTCCACCAGGTGCACTTCGCTGGCCTTGGCGCGATATGCCGAATCCATGACCGCGCGCTTCTCGACCTGCGTGATCTCCGATGGCACCCCGATCACGATGCGCGGATGCACAAGCATCTTGCGGTTGTGCGCCTTCTGGATGAAGTAGTTCAGCATCTTCTCCGTGTGGCGGAAGTCGGCGATCACGCCGTCCTTCATCGGTTTGATGGCGACGATGTTGCCGGGCGTGCGTCCCAGCATTTCCTTGGCTTCCTTACCGACCGCCTCAACCTCATTGGTGTTGCGGTTGACGGCGATGATGGAAGGTTCGTTGACAACTATTCCCTTGCCCTTCGCGAAGACAAGCGTATTGGCTGTTCCCAAATCAATGGCGAGATCGCTGGAAAACATGCTGAACAGCGAACGCATGTTGGCGAAGCGGGAGCCGGAATGATAACCGTTGTTCGATGACATTACTGAAGTTTCTCTCTGGGGTACCGTTAATCTACGAGTAAAAGCGCACACACCACGTTATCCCACACCCCCACTTCTACGCCTACCATGAACACCCTACGTGAGGGGATAGAATAGTCCGAGACAGTGCCCGAAGGGCCGATTGAGATAAAGAGTACCCTGATCTATTGTAGCGGAAACAGGAGTACTCAAGGCCAAATTAACGTTACGCATTCTGGATTTTGCGGATCACCTCCAGAACTCAGGCTGACCAAGCAAGGGCCCGAGGATTTTGCCACTGTAAGTTGAGCCGGATTGCTGACCGGATGGCTTTGCATTTTGCTTACAATAGACGCGAGGGTGGGTTATGGCAACAATCGAGCAGCCAAAAACCAATAGCACTTCTGCCGCCAAGTCCAAGGTCTTCCGTAACTTCATCGATGGCGAGTGGGTGGAATCCTCAAGCGGCCAGACGTTCAAAAACCTGAACCCGGCGGACACCCGCGAGGTGGTCGGCATTTTTCAGCGCTCGGGTAAGCCGGAAATCGATGCCGCCGTGGCTGCCGCCGGCAAAGCATTCGACAAGTGGCGGCTGACGCCAGCGCCTCGGCGGGCTGAGATCGTGTTTCGGGCCGCCTCCATCCTGGAAAAGCGGAAGGAACAGTTTGCCCGCGACATGACCCGGGAGATGGGCAAGGTCCTGAAAGAAACCCGCGGCGACGTCCAGGAGGCGATCGACACCGGCTACTACATGGCGGGCGAAGGCCGCCGCCTGTTCGGCTTTACCACCCCGAGCGAGCTTCCCAACAAGTTTGCCATGTGCATGCGCCAACCCGTCGGGGTGTGCGCGATGATTACGCCATGGAACTTCCCGATGGCGATTCCATCATGGAAGCTCTTCCCTGCCCTGGTGGCCGGCAACACATGTGTCATCAAACCCGCCCAGGACACGCCGCTTTCGGTGTTCAACTTTGTCGACGCGCTGACCGAGGCCGGTGTGCCCGCAGGCGTGGTCAACATCGTCACCGGCTTTGGCGGCGATGTCGGCGCCCCGCTCGCAGCGCACCCTGACGTTCGTGCGGTTTCGCTCACGGGCTCCTCGGCGGTGGGCCGTGTGGTGGGAGCCGCCTGCGCCGAGCAACTGAAACGCTGCTCGCTGGAGTTGGGCGGCAAGAACCCGATGATCGTGCTCGATGACGCCAATCTGGAATTGGCGCTGGAGGGCGCGGTTTGGGGCGCCTTCGGCACGACCGGCCAGCGTTGCACGGCGACCAGCCGCATCATCGTGCAAAAGGGTGTTTACCCCCGATTCGTCGAAGAACTGGTGGCCCGCGCCCGTAAGCTCAAGATCGGTAATGGCCTCGACGAAAGTGTGGAGATGGGACCGGCCATCAACGCCCGGCAGTTGCAGACCGACCTCGAATACATCGAAATCGGCAAGAATGAGGGTGCCAAGCTGCTGTGCGGCGGCAACCGCCTCACCCGGGGCGAGTACGAACACGGCTTTTTCCTGGAGGCGACGGTTTTCGCCGATGTCGATCCCAAAATGCGGATTGCCCAGGAAGAGATCTTCGGCCCGGTTGTTTCGGTCATCCCCTGCGACAATCTGGAGCATGCCATCGATATCGCCAACGGCGTCGCGTATGGGCTTTCCTCGGCGATCTATACCAAGGATGTCAACCGCGCTTTCCTGGCCATGCAGGAGCTGAGCGCGGGCATTACCTACGTGAATGCACCCACGATTGGGGCCGAGGTACACCTGCCGTTTGGCGGAGTAAAAGCCACGGGAAACGGACATCGCGAAGGTGGAATCGGCGCTTTTGACTTTTTCACGGAGTGGAAATCGGTGTATGTTGATTACTCCGACCGGCTGCAAAAAGCCCAAATCGACCGGCCGGATTGAGCATTCGCCAGACGCGGGATGGCTTCTGGTTGATCTACAGGGGTAACAGGGCAAGAGAAAGTATTCAAAGAGAGGGACCCCGCCAATAGGCGCAATGGCGCATGTTGGGGCTTCTGGCTTGGTTCTTTCCACCAGCGCGCGGGACAATTCCCGTCAGCCAGCTCTGAAAAAGGACAGTGAATGGCAACGAATTCAGCTTGTGAAATCCTCGCGGCCTCCCGCATGGAGAACGTTACCTATGCGATCCGCGACCTGGTAGTAATCGCCGACCAGATTGCGCGCGAGGGCAAAGAGATTCTTTATCTCAACATCGGAGACCCCTGTCTTTACGGCTTCAAGACGCCGCCGCACATGATCGAGGCCGCTCATAAGGCGATGACGGACGGCATTAATGGCTACGGAAACTCCCTGGGCTTGAACTCAGCGGTCCAGGCAATTCGCAATGAAGCCGAGGGCAGGGGCTTCGAGAACATCCAGGGTGTGTTCGTCACCATGGGCTCGGGCGAAGCGGTCGACACCTGCCTGACGGCGCTGGTCAATCCGGGAGATAACGTGCTGACGCCGTGTCCCGATTACCCGCTCTACTCGGCCACCCTGGCGAAGAACAGTTGTGTGCTTACGTCATATCGTCTGAAGGAAGAAGAGGGCTGGGAGCCTGACCTGGATGACATGGCCGCTAAGATCAACTCGCGCACCCGCGGCATTGTCGTCATCAATCCTAACAATCCTACCGGGGCGGTTTATTCGCGCCAGACGCTGGAAGGCATTGCCGAGTTGGCGCGACGCAATAATCTGATTATTTTTTCCGACGAGATCTACGACAGATTGATTCTGGACCCTTCAGAAACTCACGTGCCAATTGCGACCCTGGCTCCCGACGTGCCGGTGGTGACCTTTAGCGGTCTTTCGAAGGCCTATTGCTGCCCCGGCTGGCGTCTGGGATGGGGCATTGCCACTGGACCGGACGACTCGCTCAAACCGTTCCTCGAAGGCGTCTACAAACTATTGCGCGCGCGGCTATCAGCTCCTCATCCGCTGCAATTCGCCATCAAACCCGCGCTGGAGGGGCCGCAAGACCACCTGCTGGAGATGAATCAAAAACTGCGCTGTCGCCGCGATATCACGCAGAGCTGGTGCGAAAGGACGCCACGAGTCAGTTGCGTGGCTCCGAAAGCGGCCTTCTACGCGTATCCGAAGCTCGACATCCCAGACGACGACACAACCTTCGTGCGTGAGCTACTGGAACAGACCCAGGTGCTACTGGTTCACGGCGCAGGCTTTGGCGAAAAGTCGGGCACGGCTCACTGCCGCATTGTCTTCCTTCCCGAGGAGAATCTCCTCACTCTTGCATACGCCAAGGTATCCAAGTTCATGGCGGCACGCTATGCTTGAACTGGATTGGCGTTAGCCGCCAGCAACATAAATTTGTAGGCGTTATGAACTACCCCACGTTAGCCAAGTGCGGGCGACGAGGGGCACCCGGAAAAACTGGCCTACGCGTGGTTGCCGCCATTGGGCGGCGGTTCTAGATATTGCAGAAAACGAGTATCCAGACTTGGACAGGGATGGGGGCATGACAACGGGGACACAAGGAGTCCAGACTCATCATCGACCAGAGAGCGCTTTGGATTATATGCCCAGGCCGGAGCTGGAGCGATTGCAGCTCAAGCGTCTGCGCGGCGTGGTTCAGCGCGCATGGGAGCGGGTACCGCTATTCCGCGCCCGCATGAACGAGCGGGAAGTAACGCCCGAAGACATCCAGTCGCTCGCCGATGCCGCCAAGCTGCCTTTTACGGTGAAAACCGATCTGCGCGATACCTATCCATTCGGCCTGTTTGCCAGTTCGATGCGGGAGGTGGTGCGCCTGCACGCTTCCAGCGGCACCACGGGCAAGCCGATCGTCGTCGCCTACACGCAGGACGACCTCGAGGTTTGGACATCGGTCATGGCGCGCGCGCTGGCCGTCCCTGGAGTGCAAGAGGGCGACATCGTGCAGAATTGCTTCAATTACGGACTGTTCACCGGAGGGCTCGGCTATCACTACGGAGCGGAGCGGCTGGGAGCAACGGTCATTCCAGCGTCGGGCGGCAATACTGAGCGCCAGATTATGCTCATGCGCGATTTCGGCACGACAGTTGTTTTCAGTACGCCCACCTATTTTCTGCACGTATTGGATCGCGCCGAACAACTGGGAGTGGACCTCCGGCAAATGTCACTGCGGATCGGCTTTTTCGGAGCGGAGCCCTGGACCGACGAGATGCGGCGACGAATCGAGCAAGCTGCCGGGATCAAGGCTTTCGACCTTTACGGTCTGTCCGAGATCGTCGGTCCTGGAGTCTCCGTAGACTGTTCTCATCAGAATGGTCTGCACATCTTTGAAGACCATTTTTACGCCGAGGTCATCGATCCGGAAACGCAGCAGGTGCTGCCTGAAGGAGAAGAGGGCGAACTGGTGCTGACCACCCTCAGCAAGCAGGCAATGCCGCTAATCCGTTACCGTACGCGCGATATCACGGCCCTGATGCCCGGAACATGCGCCTGCGGCCGCAGCCTGCGGCGAATGCGGCGCGTTGGCCTGCGCACCGACGACATGCTGATTATCCGCGGCGTGAATGTATTTCCCTCACAGGTGGAATCGGTACTGTTGCAGTTCGACGAGGCCGCGCCGCACTATCAAATCATCCTCACCAGTGAACACGGCCTCGATCAGATGGAAGTTCAGGTGGAAGTGACCCCCAGGATATTCAGTGACAAGGTTGCGACCATGGAGGCCCTGCAGAAGAGACTGTCGAGCGAGATGCGGCAGGTGCTACAGACCCGCGTGCAGGTGACGCTGGTGGCCCCAAGCACAATTCAACGCAGCGAAGGAAAAGCCAAACGAGTCATTGACAGGCGGAAGATATGAAGATCACTCAGCTCTCTGTTTTCGCTGAAAACAAACCCGGCTACATTATCGCGCCCTGCCGGCGCCTGGCCGATGCGGGAGTGGAAATCCGCGCAATTTCGTTGGCCGAGACGCAGCAATTCGGGGTGCTTCGGCTGATCGTCTCCGATTGGCGAAAGTCGGCCAAGCTTCTGCAGGAGGCCGGCTACGTGGTGAAGCCGACCGAGGTGCTGGCGGTTGAAGTGCCCGGCGGAGCGAGCGGGCTGGCCAGCGTCCTGGCCGCTGTGGAAACCACGTCACTCAACATCGAATATATGTACGCATTTCCGTTCGACCATGGCGACAAGGCCATTCTGGTTTTTCGATTTGAAGATCTGGATGCAGCCATCGAGCAGCTACAGGCGGCCGGAATCAGCATGCTCGCGCGGGAGAAACTGCAGGAGCAGTGATACGCGGATGTACCGGTTCAGCTATGGCGACGGGGCGGCGCTAACGCCAAGTCCGTGCCGTTTTCGGAGCCGGCGCACATACCCAAAAGTCCAGAGCACGGTGCAGATTGTCAGTGTCCCCATGAGCACCGGCGAGAGCGCCAAAACATAGGTGACGGGAAGCGTGTAGATCAGGAGCACGCGAACCGCGAATTCGCCGGCGTAGACGATTCCCCAAACCGTTGTGATGAGCCGATGCGCAAAGCGCACATCGGGCCACTGCCAGGTGGCATCAAACTTCTCCAGTTTCACAGGATCGTTCCCGGCCATAAAGTAGCGTCCGAAATAGAACATCATGGGACGCCGCAGAAGCAACGACGCAAAGCAGGCAACTCCAAACACACCAGAAAACAATGACTCGCGAACAAGCAAAATGCGGGGATCACCACCCAATAAAAGGGCAATACAGCTCGTGACGATGCCGAGCAGCACAAGAATGGAAACCGGATCAAGCTGCCGATGACGCACGAGACCGACAATATTTTTAACCAGAGGAAAGGTAGTGGCAATCAGAAGAGCGTGCAATTCGGAATGCGAGATGTAGCGCTTGGAAACCTTATACAGGAGTAGAGGAATCGTCGCATTCAGGGCAATATCCCACAGGATGTTGCGCACCGGCATTGGCGAGGCATTCTCGGCTTCAGCTTGCGGCTTCATCTTCAAACCTCGATGGACAGGTGGTTTCAAGCTTCCAAAGATGTCATCCTGAACTCGATTGAATGAAATGACGCAGGTGCGCCAGCAAGGCAGCCGCTAGGGTCTCCGCTCGGCCGCCCGCTGCACAAGCGTGCGCACAGCCTCCGAAATACCTGGCGCGTTGACCGCCTCGGCCAAAAGTGCCACGCACGCAGCGGAATCAATCGAGACGGCGATCTGCACCGCCCTGATGGCGAACCTCGATCTGCCCGGGCCGCCGTGCGTGACTAGTTTGCACAACCCCTCGACGCAGCTTGCTTCCCTGCCCATCATGATTTCGTCGAGTGCCGATTCGAGCACGGCCGGAGCCAGGTCGGCGAGCGCATCCGCATAAGCGCGCACGCAGCCGGCTAGCCGGCTTTTTTGCAGCGCTTGAAACGCGGCTCGCTGCACTCGCTCGTCGGAATGCCGCAGGGCGGGCGTCAAATGTTCGATTAAATCCGGGTCACGCATTTCGCCTAACAACAGGCACGAGTTGCGCACCACGTACCAGCGTCCTTCGCTGAGACGCTTCACTGCGGACTGAATTCCAGCTCCGCGCAATTGACCGGCGAGCCGCATAATGCGGAATCTGATCAACGCATTCGGTTCTTCCTCCAGCCGCTCGAAGAGTCGCTCAATGGCGACTTCCGATTGCCGGAGCAGCCCAATGGCGGTCCGCTGCCTGTCCACATTCTCGGTTTTTTCCAACGCCAAATCGATCAGCGGGCCCACGATCTCGGGAGGAATCAACTTTTGACGCGCTTCGCAGCAGCAGGCAACGTGAAGATCCGGAGACTCAGCAATAATCTGCTCGAACTGCGAGGCAATCTCCAGGACAAGTTCAAAGTCTTGAGCCCGCGATCCCTGTTGGCCGAGCACGCAAAGACAAGCGGCAATCGACTCGTGCCACTTTTCGCCCCTTACGTTTCCCTCCAGCAAAGCCGGCGCCAACTGCTCCATCGCAGTCCGCAGCACATGCGCCTGGGACGCTTGCGGAATCAGCTCCAGCACCTCGGGAATGCGTTCGATCAGTTCCGTCCCCTCCTGGCCTGTCACCAGAAGCTTGCAACAATGCTCCGCCAATTCAATCGCGTCGGGCATGTCGTTTTCCTGCACCAGCCCATTGATGGCGCGCAGCACCCGCCGCAGATCGGCAGGCGAAAGCGTCTTGAGGGCCATCAGCTGCGTTTTCTGCTCCGTGAACGACAGCAGATAGAACGCCAGTTCCCGCCGGATCGGAACCAGCCACTCCGGGGGAAGCTGCTGCTCATCGAACAGGCGGGCCAGCCGCGTAAGAATCCGTTCGGCCATTTCGGCCGAGTTCTTGGCCCGAGCCAGTAACTCCGCCGTGTCGCTTTGTAGAGCCGCGACTTGCCCCTCCGACGAGGTTGCGCTGAAGCGCGATCCCAACCATCGTGCCGTCAGCGACTCCCACAGCTCGGATGCGAGCTGTTGCGACGTCATCAGCTCCTGCCCTTGTATGCCGGGCAGTCCTGAGACTTGCCCTGGGGCCATGTTATCCAGAAACATGGCTAGAGACAGGACCACACTTTCCGGGCGCACATTTGGATCGTTTGCTGTTGCTTCGACTGCGGCCTGGACTGCATCCACAAGGCCTTTGGAAACATTGGCAGCCTTTTCGTCGATGCCGGCGGCCTTCAAGAGCAGGTCCAAACTGATGGTGCCGGCGCTTTGCGTCGCTTGCCCCATCATGCCTCCGGTCGCCAGGAAGGACTCCGAATCGACGCCGAGTACCACATCGGTATTTCCCTCTCCTTTCTTCTTGCCGGTGGGGATGATGCGCGCGTTCGCCACTTGCCGCCCGCGCAGATAGATCTCAAGTCCACCGGCATCGGCAACAGCTTTGGGCGGGACACCGATAAGGCGCAACATTTCTTTCAGGTCTGTGATGGTTATTCCGGATGAAAACGCCAGAGCCGCAATTTCGCGTTTCTTGAACTCGGACTCCAACGGAGCGAGCGAGACATCCTTCGTCAGCATGTTGTCCAGCAGAATGCGCCCGTCCGAAAAGCCGAATGTGAACCGTGGGCGCCCCGCCAACAATGGCTGCAGCTTCGCAAACGTCTGCTCCAGGCTCGCTCGCACTGCGGGGTGTTCGACCGAGTAAATGGCCGTAATCTTCAACACCACTTGCAGGCTGCGTCCGAAGCTCAGGCCCTGAAGCTTGGAATCATCACTCATGGCTATGCACTAGAGCTACATTCTGACACAACTTGGGAAATCAGTGTCCTTCTAGAACCTTGACTACTAGAGCACCCAGCTGGCGCAGACGATTCTCGTCATTCCGGTGCAAGAGAAAATCCCACTATTGGGCTGGTATGATCGGGAGCAGTGGCGCTAGACCGGATGCGCGGAAGGAATATCCCGGAAAGCAGCCGGGCGCTAGCCCAGCGCGATATCCAGGGATACACCGACTCCATTGCTCTAGTTGTCGATGTCCTGGACACGAAGGAGGCAACGCCACATGGCG
This sequence comes from uncultured Acidobacteriota bacterium, assembly GCA_963832365.1. GTDB lineage: Bacteria > Acidobacteriota > Terriglobia > Terriglobales > Acidobacteriaceae > CAWBRT01. The sequence continues at coordinate 55,328 of CAWHUL010000025.1, forward strand.
AAGGCGAAGGAATTTACGGTAACGATTGAAGATAAACCGGGCGTCTAGGGAAGTGCTGCCTTGCCCTGGCCGAAAGCGGAGCGAACATTTTGGCCTTTCAATCGTATGTGGAGGAAGGCGAGAGCTTGGCAAGGTTCGTGGTGGATGATCCGGTCAGCGCCAATGCGGCACTCGGCAAACTGCGAATGAACTTCGAGGAGCAGGAGGTCGCCGTCGGCAGGCTGGCGCACCGTCCGGGTGAGTTGGGACGCGCAGCAACGCTGTTGGGTGAAAACCAGGTAAACATCAACTACTCCTATTGCGGACTCGAGCCGGGATCGACGCTGCCGCTCGTTGTCTTCGGGGTGGATAACGTGACCAAGGCGGCGGCGCTGCTGGACAAGCTAACCGGCCAAACCGGGAGCTAGCAGGCAGAACCATTCCGTGAGGAGTGTCATCATGCGAACCGTTACCCTGGAAGAACACTTCACTACCCCTGAGTTTGTGAAAGCCACGGCACACCTGCAGAGTGCTTCCCGCTCGAGCCTTGTCGAGGTTGTGCGCGGCAAACTGCTCGACTTGGGGGAAGGTCGGATTGCCGACACGGATGCGGCCGGCATCGACGTGCAGGTACTATCGTTGGTAAACAACGGCATGGATAAGTTGGAACCCGCGACCGCGACTGCGCTGGTGCGCGACGCTAATGACCAGCTTGCGGCTGCCGTGCGGAAGCACCCTGGCCGTTTTGCCGCCTTCGCCGCGCTGGCGCTGCAGGATCCGAAGGCGGCTACCACGGAGTTTGAGCGCTGCGTATGTAAACTGGGATTCAAAGGAGCGCTCGTGCACGGCACCACCAATGGCGTCTTCCTGGATCAGCCTCAGTTTGCGCCGCTGTTTGAAGCCGCGCAAGCGCTCGACGTTCCCATCTACCTGCATCCGACACCACCGCCGCAGTCTGTGCAGGAGGCATGCTATGGTGGGCTGCCCGGCAACACCGGCTTCTTTCTTTCCACGGCTGCCTGGGGATGGCACGCGGAACTCGGGATGCATTGCCTGCGCCTGATCGTTTCAGGACTGTTCGACCGCTTCCCGAAACTCAAAATCATCATCGGACACATGGGGGAGAACCTGCCATTTTCGATTGCCCGCGCCAATTCGATTTTGGCGCGCGGCGCAAACCATCTCCAGCGCCGGGTGGCCGACTATTTTTGTGAAAATTTCTATCTCACCACCAGTGGATACTTCACTGTGCCTCCACTCCTGTGCGCGTTACAGGTCGTAGGAGCCGACCGCATACTGTTTTCGGTGGATTATCCGTTCAGTCCTAACGCTGACGGCCGCAACTTCCTGGATTCGCTGCCCGTCAGCCCGGAGGACATGAAGAAGATCGCTCATCGCAACGCAGATCGGCTACTGAAGCTCTGAGCTTCCATGACCTCCCCTGAGGCAGCTTTGCCGAATCGAATTTTCCGACCGCAGGCCGCCTACGTGCATTTTCCCCATTGCGTGCTGCCGCATCTAACGGTAAACTTGCGCTTCTCTTCGCAACCAGGGCTTGCTCTTCCGCATTTTTTCTTCGCTCCTTTGCAGAGCATTCAGGAGGTCAGCAGTTGTCTGATAGAAAATACCGTCAACACGGATACCAGGATCGCGATCAACGCAGTGAAAGCAAGCCGCAGCAATCTCCGCGCCCGAGCGGAGACATGACCTACGGTCCGCGTGCGATTCAGATGGCGCCCACGCATACAATCTCACGCTGCGCCCAATGCGGCGTGGTGCTGCCGGCCGCGGTTGATCCAAATGGCAAGTGCCCCCAGTGCGCGGCCGCCCTGCACGCCTGCAAGCAATGCTCGCATTTCGATCCGGGCAGCCGCTTCGAGTGCGGGCTGAACGTGCCCGGCTACTCCAAGAAGGACCTGCACAATGATTGCCCGAAGTTTGCCCTGAGTGCGCGCTTCGAGCGCGAGACCACGTCCGGCGCCGGGGCCAACCGCGTTGAAGATGCACGGCGCGCCTTCGACAACCTTTTCAAGAAATAGCTGGCTCGGGGGCTCTGAACGCGGTTGAAAGCGCCGCAATCCGCGCGGCGCTTCGATTCCAGATGCCCCGCAGAGAGGTTGGGGCGGTATCTTGCACCGCCTTAACGCATCTGTATCCCACCATTGACATCGAGCGTGCAACCTGTGATGTAACGCGCGTGATCGGAGGCCAAAAACGCGATTACATCGGCCACGTCTTCCGGTTCTCCCATCCGGCCAAGCGGTATCGTGGTACCACCGTAGTCAAGTTGGGCGGTCATCGGTGTGCGAATCAAACCCGGCGCAACCCCGTTTACCCGGATTCCGAAAGCAGCATATTCTTTAGCCGTTCCCTTGGTCATGCAGATGACAGCGGCTTTGGAACAAGCGTAGGTGGCGGCGACAGCTTGACCGCCGGTCATTCCCGCCATGGATGACAAATTGACAATGCGTCCCGATTTACGCGCCTTCATATACGGAATGACAGCGGAGATGCAGTTCGCGGAACCAACCACGTTTACGTCATACACGCGGTGCCAATTCGCGCCAGTAATCTCGGCAAAAGGGGTCTTGTCCTGGCAAATACCAGCGTTGTTGACCAAGACGTCAATGCGTGAATAGCGTTCGATCACGCGCTCTACCGCGGCAGAAACCGCAGCGGGATCGCTGACGTCCAACCGCAAGCCAAAGCCGGTAGCGTGCGGAAACGCGCTTACGAGCGCCGCCGTCTCGTTTGCCATACTTTCGTTGAGGTCCGCAGCGATGACCACGGACGCGCCCTCGCGGGCGAATGTCACCGCAGTGGCGCGGCCAATGCCCTGTCCGGCGCCTGTAATCAAGACAACCAATTCTGGGGTCAGCATGGTGCGCTCGATCTCCTATTGGATATTCTCTAAACCGCGTACTGGCTTGAAGCACCTATACGCAAGATTAGAGCCAGAGCCTCACAATGACAAGTCCAAGCACAAGAGCACCAGCGTTGGGGAGTCTAACTTTGTCTCAGAAACTGGGTGGTGTGATGACCCACAGAACATCGGTGGAGGCGTCGCCCGGATTTCGGTAGCCGTGTTTCCGATCGGAGCTGAAGTAAAACGTGTCTCCCTCATCGATCAGGTAAACCTCATCCTCGATTTGCAGTTCGAAGCTTCCCTTAACGATGATGCCGAACTCCTCACCCGTATGGGAATACAGTCCTTGCGAACCGTCACCCGGTTCGAAATGTGCCCATATCGGCTGCATCTTCTTGTTGGACACCTTCGCCACGAGCAGTTCGATAAAGGCAGCGCCCTGCGGGTATTTCATATGAATGCGCTGCTCTTTGCGCAGGATGATGTCGTTCCCGCTTTTTTCGGTCATGAAAAAATCGACTACGCGAACACCCAGAACAGTTGCGATCTTCTTTAGCGTGGCTATGGAGGGAGATGCTTTTCCATTTTCCATCTGGGAAATGAATGGCGTGGAGCACCCGACCTTCTCTGCCAGCTCGCGCATATTCAATCCCTTGGCGATACGTATTGTTCTGATCTTTGCCGTGACAGGATCCACTATTCACTCCATCTTTAATGAGGTCCGCCTCTTCGAGATCACTTGCCACCTGGATCATGGAAGGGTTTCGCGATGCCGCGGGGGGTCGCCGCTGGCCTTCCCGCAGAATTCGAACATAGACCTTTCCTCAGACGTGCACCCTTCTTGAGTATTCTCTTGCTCAAGTCATGAACCAGCCGCCGGCCACATCGAGGACTTGGCCGGTGATGAACCCAGCCTCAGCCGAGGTCAGAAACAGGGCGGCACTGGCAACATCCTCGGGGAGGCCGTAGCGTCCCAGAGGAGTTTGTTCGAGCGCTTTCTGATTGATCTCTTCCGGAACCATGTGCATCAGGGGAGTATCGATGCGCCCCGGAGCGAGGGCATTGACCGTGATTCCATAGGGGCCAAGTTCCCCGGCCAAATGCCGTGTAAAACCGATCAGTCCCGCCTTGGTCGTGCTGTAATGCACGGCGACCATCCATAGATGTGCTCTGCCGGCAACCGATGACATGTTGACTATGGACCCGGAGCGCCGCTTCACCATACCGGGAACCACAACCCTGACCGTGTTGAAAGCACCGGAAAGGTTGACGTCAATCACCCGCCTCCATTCCTCGACGTCCATCTTCCAGGTTTCTACAGGAATCCCCTTTCGTTTCGGCGAAATTCCAGCGTTGTTGACGAGTATGTCAATCGGGCCCAGGGTTTTTTCTATGTCGGCGCAGACGGAACTCACCGCATTGAAATCGACGACATCGGCCTGGTATGCGTGGGCGGTTGACCCCTGGTCCCGGAGGGAAGCAGCGATTTGTTCGGCATTCTCCCCGTTAAAATCCAGCAGGCCGACTGCCGCCCCATGTTGTGCGAAGGCTTCGGCGATACCTTTGCCAATACCGCTTCCCGCGCCGGTAACCAGCGCCACTCTGTTGGCGTGACTCTTCATGGTGCCACCGTCAGTATTATTTTCCCGATGTGTTGGCTGCTTTCCATCAGACGATGTGCCGCAGCGGCCTCCGCAAGCGGAAAGGTCGAGTGGATGACAGGCTTTACCCTGCCTGCTTCCAGCAGCGGCCACACTTCCCGCTTTAGGGCTTGGGCGATCTGGGACTTTTGCTCGACCGTCCGCGGACGCAATGTCGAACCGGTAATGGTAAGCCGCCTCAGCATGAGCGGCATGAAATTGACAGTAACCCGGCTCGCCTGCAGAAAGGCGATCTGCACCAGCCGTCCTTCAAGGTTGAGCGCCTTGATGTTCTGCTCTATGTAGGGCCCGCCCACCATGTCGAGGATCACATCGGCGCCGTTACCGTTGGTGAGTTTCTTAACTTCCTCAACAAAGTCGCTGGTGCGGTAGTTGATTGCCGCGTCGGCACCCAGCTTTTTGCAGAAAGCACATTTTTCATCGCTTCCGGCGGTAGTGAATACCTTTGCCCCGAAGGCCTTCGCAAGCTGGATTGCAGTTGTGCCGATGCCGCTTGATCCGCCGTGGATCAGGATCGTCTCTCCCCGCTGGAGTTTTCCCCGTTCAAAAACGTTAGTCCATACCGTGAAGAACGTCTCTGGAATGCCTGCCCCTTCGATCATGCTGAACCCTTTGGGCAAGGGGAGGCACTGCGGCGCGGGGACGACGCAATATTCGGCGTACCCACCTCCGGACACCAGCGCACAGATCTCATCACCGATCTTCCAGGTGGTTACATGGCCACCCAGCGCGGCCACGGTGCCTGCCACTTCCAGGCCAAGGACATCCGAGGCCCCGGGCGGAGGCGCATAGTTGCCGGTTCGCTGCAACACATCCGGCCGGTTCACGCCGGCGGCAGCCACTTTGATCAATACTTCGCCTTCTCCGGGAGTGGGAATCGGAGCCTTGTCGGGAATCAATACCTCCGGCGGCCCATATTCCTTGATCTTGATGTAGGTCATCTGCTGCACAGACAATTGGCTCATGCCATTCTCCAAAAGCGATTTTCTGAAATACGTAGTTGTAGCCCTGTTTGCAGGGCTACAACAGATATGCGCACCTGAGCGTTTTCAAAGTTGATGTACCCCTGAGCTACCATCGCCGGGCGTTAGCGCCCGGCTCCTTACATGGGTACACCTTCCGCGAACTCGCCCTAAAACTTCAGCGCGGCCTTCATCACCCTGCCTGCCCGGACATCTTCGATTGCCGCATTGATATCCTTCATGGCATAGGACGTCACCAGGCTGCCAAGGTCGATTCGTTTCTTAATTTCCGGAAGCGATTCGACATACTTCACGTCGTGGATTTCAGACCTTGCCCACGAACCGGTCACTGTCAATTGCTTTTTGGTAATAACGTGAGGATTGATCAGGATAGGCCCCTTGTCGGTGTACTGACCGAGCACTAGATAGTGTCCTTTTCGGCGGACCATTTCAAAGCCTTCCGGAACTGCCGCAGGAGTCCCGGTACACTCCAGGCATACATCGGCGCCCCGGTTGTCCGTTGTTTCCGCCAGAACCTTCTTGATCCGCTCAGCCCCATCGGTCACTGTGAAGATGTCGAGAGTCACATCGGCGATACCCATATCCTTAGCGACCTTCAGACGGTTTGCCGGCCCGCCGACCATGACGATCTTCTTGGCGCCGCAGGTTCGGGCATAGATGGCCGAGGCCATCCCCACAGGCCCGGAACCTTGAACGACCACGATATCGCCCAGCGTTACTTTTGTGTTGTAAATCACGCCGTGCACGGCCGTCGGGCCGGCGCAACCGAGCGCGATGACGTCCTCCGGTGAGATACCATCGGGGACTTTGATAATGCAACTTCCTTCCTGCAGATAGGCATATTCTCCCCAACTGCCGGAGATGAAGGGCCACTGGTCAGCGGCCTGATTGATGCCGTAAACCTTGCGGGTTCCGCAGAGGTTGCGTGCCCCGACGATTTTGCACCAGTAGCACTGGCCGCAGGGAATACTCGAGGCCCATATCACCCGGTCACCTACCGCTATCGGATTACCCGAAATGTCCTGGGTCACCCCTTCGCCCAGTTCGGCGACGATTCCGACTGCCTCGTGTCCGAGAATGATGGGGAGAGGAATCGGCAGCTTACCCTGCTGGAGATGCGTGTCGGTCCCGCAGATGCCGCCGAGTTCGACTTTCATCAGCGAGCACCCTTTCTTTACTGCCGGCACCTCGAACGCCTTAACCCGAAACGGCTTGTTGAACTCATCCAACACAACGGCATTGGCTTCTTTCTTCATAGCTGAATTCCTCCTTTAGGATTTCAAATAAATCGTTCCTCGCCTGCCTGCGGCGATGTCCCCACCCGAAAAGCAACTAGTGAGGGTTCGTTAATTATTACGTCAAGAATCTAACGCACCAAAAAAACCGGCGATCAAGGCTATCTGTTCATCGAGCATATGGCGTCCGTAATGCACGGCACACCCCCTCGCCTTTGCTGCCGCCAGAAGGGCGGTGGTTTCCGGCTTCATGATGATTTCGGCAACGATCATGGAGGGTGTCAACAGTGTGGTGTCAATCGGCAGCGGATCCCCGGCTTTCAGTCCCAGAGAAGTGGCATTGATCACGAGATCGTGGCCAGTGGGATCGGCGGTCCCCACACTGATCGGCCGATCAGGAAAGAATTTAGTTACCCGCGCCACGATCTCTTCCGCCTTCGAACGTGTACGGTTGGCAATGGTCAAGGAAGCTACACCGGCCTCTGCCAGCGCGAAAGCTATGGCGCCGGCGGCTCCTCCGGCACCAACCAGGAGTGTCCGGCGCCCGGCGGGATCGTGCCCCTGTGAACGCAAGCCGGCGACAAAACCGGCACCGTCAAACATGTTTCCAATCAATCTGCCGTCCGCTTCCCGCCTCACCGCGTTAACCGAACCGATTGCACGGCCCGCATCGCCGAGTTCATCGCATAGGGTGGCGATCACTGTTTTGTGCGGAACCGTCACCACAATACCGCCCAGATTCTTCATGGCGCGAAAGGCGGTCAGAGCCGCCTTAAGACCTTCCGGAGCAACGTGGATAGGGATCAAAACAGCGTCGCGGTTGTGCTGTGCAAAGAACTCATTGAATACCTCCGGTGCGCGAACATGGCCAACGGGGTCAGATATGATGGCATATATTTTCGTATGTCCCGTTATCATGGCTGCATTTAATCCTTCCTGGCCGCAGAGATTCTTGCTCTGACTTTGCTTTCCTACTTCCTTAGTACCAAGGGCCCGCCTGTGAATCCACCTCGGTATTTCTAAATGCCGAGATACGCTGTTCTAACATGGGGATTCTTCAACAGTGCTTCGCCTGTATCCTCGATTACGATCCGGCCATTTTCAATGACGTAGCCGCGATTCGCGATTCTGAGTGTATGAAAAACATTCTGCTCGACAATCAAAACGGTTTTGCCGATGCTCACAATTTTGTCGATGATATCGAAAACCTGTTTGACGAGAAGTGGTGACAACCCGAGCGATGGTTCGTCGAACATCAGCAGTTTTGGATTTGCCATTAGCCCCCGGGCAATGGCCACCATCTGCTGTTCTCCTCCGGACAGTACGCCCGCCTTCAGGGTCAACCGCTCCTTCACCCTAGGGAAAAGCTGTAGCACCTCCTCCAACCGTTCCGCTGCCGAAGCACGTGCACTGGGCTTAAAGGCCCCGAGCATCAGATTGTCCAAGACGCTCATGAACGGGAACAGTTGACGGGCTTCCGGAACCATCGTAATGCCGCGATTCACCACTTCATGAGCCGGCAACCCACTGATCACTTCGCCGGCGAATACTATCTCGCCGGAGGTTGTCGGGATCTGGCCCGAGATTGCACGCAGGGCCGTGGTCTTACCGGCTCCGTTTGCGCCAATAATCGTAACCACCTGGCCTTCAGCGACATCGATGGTGACATCGTCCAGGATATTAACTTGGCCGTATCCGGCCCGGACCTTATGTAGCCTGAGCATGTATGTATTCCTCGCCCAGATAGGCTTCGATGACTACCGGATTTCGGGCCACTTCTTCGGGAGTCCCTTCGGCGATCGTGCGCCCTGAGTTAAAAACGACGACACGATCGGATATTTTCATGATGGCGTGCATGTTGTGCTCAATGGCAATGATGGTTACACCCTTGTCACGGATATTGCGTATCATCTCCACTGCCAGGTTGACATCGGTCTGGTGCTGCCCTGCCATGACCTCATCCAGAAGCAGAATCTGCGGCTCCATGGCCAGGACCCGGGCGACCTCAAGACGCTTCAGACCGCCTACGGTCAGTTTGCTGGCGACAGTGTGCCGGTCCTCGTAAAGTCTCACCTGCCGGGCCACTTTCAGAGCCTTCAACCGAGCTTCGGAGGCCGAGCGGTACTTGTGGAATGCCCCGATCATGATGTTTTCCAACACCGTCAACCTGCCAAAAGGCTGGACAATCTGAAAGGTACGTCCGATCCCTGCATTGGCGAATCCGTGGGGTGCTTTGGGAGATACCGTTTGGCCGGATTCGTTGACCACCTCCACCGTCCCGGAATCCGGGGCTAAGAACCCTGACAAGAGGTTGAAGATCGTTGTCTTACCCGCTCCGTTGGGCCCGATGAGTCCAAGGATTTCCCCTTTGTGCAAAGCCAGGGTGACGTCGTCTGTCGCGGCCAAGCCCCCAAACCGCTTGACGATGTTATTCGCTATCAGAATGGGCTGCCCAGCGGCGGCAGGCGTGACGACAGGGGTAAATTCCAACGTCACCTCAGGGTCCTTGATCGGACGAGCGCCCGGAAGTCGATTGACTAACTTCGCCAGCCCGCCTCCAAAACGGCCCACGATCCCTGCCGGCAACGTCAGCACGACCACCAGCAGGACCGCGCCATACACAAACCCGTGCAGACCACCGGCGCTGCCGCCTAACTGCCCCCGGGCCAATTCCGTGAGTGGAACCACCAGAAGAGTACCGGCCAGTGGACCGGCGATGGTGCCGAGTCCTCCGATCAGAGCGAACATGGCAATCTGAATGGAGAACTCCAGAGAAAACATGGTCGCAGGTTCGATGAAGGTCGTATACATCGCGTGGAACGAGCCGACCATCGACGTGAGCGCAGCGGAGATAAGGACCGCGAATAGCTTGACCTTAACGGTATTGATTCCGGCAGCCATGGCGGCATCCTCGCGCTCGCGAACTGCCACCAGATGATAGCCAAAGCGCGATTTCTTTATAAGCAGGGAAACCAACAGGGTCACCGACAGAAGGCCAAAGGCAATCAGCAAGTACTGAGACTTCTGCTGAAATATCATCCACTTCCATCCGACGTTAAGGGGAACAATCAAGCCTGAAGCACCGCCGGTCAATTCGCTTTCATGGACGACCAGAAGCTGAAAAACCTCCAGGAAGGCAATCGATCCCAGAGCGAAGAACGGACCTCGAAGACGAAAACAGGGATAGCTGATGGCTACGCCTATGACCGCTGCCAGAACGGCTCCGATCCACATGCTGATCCACGGAGACATCTTGTAGTGATTCAACAAAAGTACGGAAGTGTATCCGCCAATGCCATAAAAGGTGGCGTGGCCAAGGGAGAGCTGCCCCGCATAGCCGCCGACAATATTCCAGGCGGTGGCCAGTGCGCCGTAAAGGCATATGGTGACAAAGACGTGGTAGACGAAGGGAGAGCCCACCGCAATCGGTATGGCCAGCAACGTTAAGATAGCGGCCAAGCTCACGTAAACCCTGGGCTCCGCGAGAGTCCGCAGTAGGTTGGAGCTGGGACCGGCAGAGATGCGTCCCCCGACATTATTTCCCTGGTTCATTTCCTAAGATTCCCTTTTTGTAGTCCGACCTGCAATTTAGTGGACCCATAACGCAAGGACGAAGCGAAAGACCCCATCCAGCCACCCTCACTCCGCTCCCCTGCCAAGCCCAAACAGTCCTGTGGGACGCGCGATAAGGATGACGATGAAAATCAGAAAATAAACCACTTCTTTGAGATCCGGGGCGATGTAGTATCCGCTCAATGAGTCAACAAGACCAATGATCATCGACCCGGCAAACGCCCCGTAAAGACTTCCCATGCCTCCCAGGACGACAATGACAAATGCCGTGAGAACAAAGTAGGTGCCGATGGTCGGAAATACCGGATAGGTTGGCGCCACAAGGGCGGCTGCCAACCCAACGCAGCCTGAGCCGATGCCGAAGGTGAGGATATAAACTTTATTAACATTGATCCCCATGAGTGGCGCTGCGAAGCGATTCTGGGAGGTGGCGCGGATTGCCCTCCCCATATACGTCCGGGTGAGAAAGAGACTCAGTCCGATAACCAAAGTGACGGCCGCCAAAAAAATCACAATATTCGCGTAAATGAGTTGCACCGGGCCAACACTGAAGCCCTCCCGCATTCCCGTTGCCTGCACCGACACCATATCGGCGCCAAACACGAGCAGAGCCAGGTTCATCAAAGCCGTGGACAATGCAACGGTCGCAAATATCTGGATTTCGGGTTCCGCATTCAGGAGCGGTTGTATGATAAACCGCTGAATCGCCGCACCGAGGATAAAGAGAAACACAATTACCGGGCCTGCCGCGGCATAGGGATGCAGGCCCATGTACTTATTCACAAGATAGACGGCGTACATGCCGATCATCAATAGCTCGCCATGGGCAAAGTTGGCCACCCGAATGACCCCAAAAATAAGGGTGAGACCAACGCTGACTATGGCATACATGCCCCCGAGCAGCAGGCCATTGAGGACAAGCTGAAGCAAAATATCCATGGTTTGGACCTTGTGGGTAAAGGAGGGACGCCTGCATAGGTAAGGACGCCCCTCCGTATCGTGGCAGAATTATAGGGAGCCAACGCCGGTTTTGAGTTTGGCGACCGCCGCTGCCGGCGGGTAAACGGTTACAAGTTCGCCGTTTTGCCACTGCATCAGGAACGGTACACACCGGGTATTCTGTCCATCGGGGCCAAACTTCAAACCCCAGCCGGTAGCCGTGGTGCCCAGCGGGACATCGGCCTTCATGAGTGCAGCGCGAACGACATCCTTGTCCATCGAGGGGGCCTTGTTGAGAGCGGCGAAAATCGCCATCGCCCCGAAGTAATTGGTGAGGCTGTGCCCGGACCTGGGCGCGGTGCCGTACTTGGCTTGGTATTTCTTGGCAAATTCATTGATGCCAGGCGCGGCCTTCGGATTGGTCCTGTACTGGGTAAAATCGACATCGAAAGCGCCTTCAATATTTTTGGCACCCACAGCGACTACAGTGTCGTGCATTGAATATCCGCCGCCAGCTCCGATGACAGCTTTCGGCTTAAAGCCAGCTTCCTTCATTTGGCGGAAAAAGAGCACTGAGTCATTCTCGTAAGAAGTTTGCAGGACCACGTCGGCGCGGGCTCCCTTAAGCCGGAGCATAAGCGATGACATATCCACTATGCTCTTTGAATAGGGCATGACTTCCACGACGTTAAGCCCCTTTTCCTTGGCCCTCTGCTTCTGATATCCGGCGACCGTCGTGCCATAGAGGCTGTCCTCGTGGATAATGGCTATTTTCAAGTCTGTCGCCTTTACCCCCAGTGCCGGAGCAATGGCGTCGACTATCGAGTCGACAATCACAACTGCAAAGGTCTTGGCGGTAGGATTGGTCCTGAACGTGTACTTGAACCCCCGCTCGGTGATTGGATCGGAAATAGCGCCGAGTTCAAAGTAGGGAATGCCTGACAGTTCAGCTACCTGGCTGGCGGCAAATGCAATGGTTGATGCATAGCTACCAAAGATCGCTTGAACCCCTACGACCGAGATGAGGCGGCGCGCCTCACCCACTGCCTGGTTGGGATCCACTCCATCCGCTTTTACCAGCTCGATTTTCTTACCGCCTTGAATGCCGCCGGCGGCGTTGATCTCCTCCACCGCTATTTCAAGCCCTCGGGAGCTTTCATCTCCGAGAAGGGCAAGGGCACCGCTATAGGGATACAGCGCCCCAACTTTAATTGTTCCAGGCTGCCCTGCAGCCTGCCCTGTGCCTACCATTAAACATAAGCACACTAAAACAACCGCGAATACTACTGCGGCGACATTTCTCAACCCAGTCCTCACCATGCTTCCTCCTGTTATTTCTTCGTCCCCAACGGTTAGTCTTTTGGTTAACCCCAATAAGTTGTACTTAACATCCAACGCAAAAAACTTTCTTGAGTAGATACGAAAATAAGGACGGGTTGATAATGATGTGAGTTTGTAAACTATTCTCCTGAACATGTCAAAGCCTTTTTCGGAAATTCTTAGCGAGCTCGAGGTGGCTGAGTTCGCCGACTGGCGGTCGCCTAGCCCCCTTGACAGGCCGATTTGGCTGAAGTAACTTTGTTACTCTCACGGAGAGCACCACCGGTCAAGTCTGTTCGCGGCATACCCTCGGCCATCCCCGTTCGCTGGTGGGGGATGAAGGTTATATTTTGCTCATTGAGCCGCCATTCATAGGCGGAATCGTCGGTTTGTTTACCGGTGTCCTGGCTGTGATTGATGGGGAGATTCTAAATGCGCTTATCTTCTGACGAGACGCGAAACGATCCTAAAGCGGTTCTTTACTCTCGCTGTACCATCGACTTGCCCTCGCGCGACGTTCGCCTTGAGGACGTCCCCTGCCGGAACCCGGAAGAGGTTCTTGGTGGCGTTGGCCGCTCTCTTCAGTTCCTCGCGAAGCGTACGGTTACCAACGCCTATACGCCCGAGAATCCGCTAATCGTAAATACAGGCATCTTCACCGGTTCGAGCGTGATGACCGGCTTGCGGACCTATTTCTCCGCCTATAGTCCGCTAAAGGTTTCCGGCAAGGGATTACCCGGCGCTATGTGGTCGGCGGGAAGCGACAAGTTCGGGTGCAAGCTGCGCTGGACTGGCGTCGATGAAATCATTCTGGAAGGGCGCGCGAACGGGCCAACCGTGATTGTGCTGCGCCGTGGCACCGAGGGTCCAACCGTGGAGTTCAAGCCCGCCGATCACCTTCTCGGGCTCAGCTGCCATGACAAGATCATGCGGCTCCATAAAGATTACCCGCAGGACGCTGCCTTCGCGGTGATTGGTCCGGCGGCTGAGAACTATGAGAATTGCTACTTCGGGGCCGTCGCGCTAAGTACCGAGAACTTACTGAAGTCAGGCGAAGACAAGTGCCGATTTGCCGGCCGCGGTGGAATGGGCAGTGTTATGGCCTACAAGCGGATCATCGCCATTGTCGCGCAGGCGCCTGACCAGCTAGGGAAATTGAAGCCGGAGATTCGCGACATCAACCGGGAGACTGGCACGGGCCCGGGTTCGCGCAAATTTCGTGAGACAAACAAAGGCGGCCTCGGCGGCACTTGGAGCGGTTACGAAATCCTGGGACCATTTGGACTATTGCCGCAAAACAATTTCAGGCCGAAAGGCGACGATAAGCCCAAGCTGATGGCGCGTCCCTCGGTCGAACCGCAATTTGTCATCAAAGCGGAGTCGTGCTTCCGGTGTGGCATCAATTGTCACAAGAATGTTTACGAAAAGACCTCTGATGGCGGGCGCGGGCGGTTCCTGGCGAAGTTTGATTACGAACCGGTGAATCTGCTGTCGACCAACATAGGCATACACGATCCGAACCAAGCCGCCGATCTGATTAGCCTGGTCGATCGCCTTGGAATGGATTCTATATCTCTCGGAACTACGGTTGCCTATGTGCTTGACTTCAATGAGCGGCATCCCGACAAGCGCATGTTGAACGGTGCCACATTTGGCGACTTCGAGAAGATCAAGGAGTTGATCGAGGGCACGGGTAAGGGCTGTTATCCGGAGATCGGACGTGGCGTCAAGCGTTTGTCCGAGCAAGTTGGGGAAACCGCGTATGCCATGCAATGCAAGGGAATCGAGTTTCCGTCTTATCTACCCGATACGAATCCAGGGTACCCGTGGGCTATCGCCGGCGGCCACATGTCTATGGCCACTTTTCTCTTGCTAATCGCAGAGCGCGACACGTCTTTGGAATACTGGGTCAAGGCGATCACCGAACGTGGTCTATTCCAGTTGCGGGATGACATGACGGGGGTTTGTAAATTCACAGCGATGAGCCCCGATATGGTAGTTAAGGCCCTCCAATACGAGATCGGATTTGAGATCTCGGCTCCGGAGCTACTAGCAACGATTCGTCGTATGTATATGCGCGGATTATGGTTGGAGCGCAAACAGGGCTTCGAGCGATCGGATTACACACTGCCGTCCGAGGTCTTCGATAGGCCCAACGACAAACTGGGCCTCGGGCCGTTTATTACCCGTGAGTTCTTTTCAATGCTCAGCGAACGAGTCTGGTCCGTTTTTGACAAGGAGGTTGCTGCCCTCTGATAGACCGTTCCGCCGGCACGTTTAGGATGGGACATCAGTGGTCAAAACCGGAGCTACGATTTCGTAAGCCGTGATGATTTCCCGCCATCGTTCCGGGACGACCTTTGATGCTTTGGTTTCGTGGTCGTATGCGACCAGTGCGCATACGCCGCGCGCGGCCCGGTATCCGTGAGTCTCACTCCAAATCTCATGGACGAAATCAAAAGACTTGCGACCGAGACGGGCAATCCGGCAACCGACAACCACATCTTCCCGGTAGTCAAGAGGGCGCTCATAGTGAAATTCCAATCGCGCCATGATGACGCCGTTGCGTCCTCCCACTGACCCTCCGAGCACATCGGCGAGGTAAGCGCCACGCACAGTCTCAGCCCACACGATGTAGGCTGCGTGATTCACATGCTGCAACATGTCAA
Source organism: uncultured Acidobacteriota bacterium (assembly GCA_963832365.1). Classification (GTDB taxonomy): domain Bacteria; phylum Acidobacteriota; class Terriglobia; order Terriglobales; family Acidobacteriaceae; genus CAWBRT01. The sequence continues at coordinate 70,553 of CAWHUL010000025.1, forward strand.
TGTCGCCATATGGAACACGAAATCGCATGACGTGTCGAAAGTCAGCCAGTGCCATAGTCTCTTGCCAATCCTTTGTCGCTCTTTAAGAGTGACCACCAGCCTCGGCGATCTTCCGGCAGCGGCGAGGGTGACGGGTCAAGGGTCACGTCGCAATTTACGTCACAGGGCTGAAACTGGATCTCCGGAAAAGGCCGCAACTGCTTGATTGAATTGGTGGGCCCGGTAGGATTTGAACCTACGACCAATGGATTATGAGTCCACTGCTCTAACCAGCTGAGCTACAGGCCCACGGGTTGGTAACTGCTTGACTCGCTTAGGTTAATTGATGGTACGTCGTTTGTCCACTTGCACTGTTTCCTGTGCAACTTTGGCTAAACTTTGGTTAAACTCAGCGAGTTTCTCTTTTTCCTCCTGTGCACCCTGCTCGATCTTCCGAGCAGCTTCTTTCAGATCACCCTCGCTTACGATATTGTAGCGGTCGAATACTGCCCGTGTCTTGTGACCGCTAATCAACATCGCCACATGTTCCTGAACGCCCCGGCGCACCATGTTTCTAATGGCGGTTCGCCTGAGATCGTGAAACAGCAGTCCGATGTACTTAAGTTGACCCTTGTTTAGTGTCGCACCACATTCACACTTGTTGGCGGTGGCAATCTTCGAGCAGTTTCGGCAGACATAATGACCAACGCCTGCCCGAACACAGACTCCCCACCATGTTTTGCGGAAGTCGTTAATCGGTGTCGCGTCATCACGAGTGAATACGTAGTCATCAGCGGATTTCCCGCCAACACAGCGGCGAAGAAGCTCATACACGGCACTGGTCATTTCGATTAGCCGACCGTCGTTATTCTTCGTCTCGCCGCGCCAGAGCCGGATTCCTTTGTTGAAGAGGTCAACCCTACTGACGCGGAGCCCGGTCACTTCGGAGTCCCGCCATCCATAGGTAAATCCGACTTCAAAAATCCCCCGCAGCCAGAGGCCGACCGCCGAACACTCATTTGCGATACGCTCATACTGACCTGCCTCCACGAACCCAGCACGGGGATTATTTTCCTTCAATCGTGGAAAATAAGGAACGTGGCGAACTTTAGGCGGATCGTTCTCCTCATGAGCAAGAGTAAACATACGCTGTAATGCTGATAGTTCGCGGTTAATGGTGCCGTTTGCTGCACCTTCCTCCTGACGATCTTTGATAAACCGGCGTAAGAAAGAAGTTGTGAGTTGCGCAGCCCTCAGATGCGCAAACCGGGATTCTAGATGAGTTTTCCAACGCCGCTCGGCACGGTCGCTATCCTTGGCTTTGTTGGCACGAAGGTCGTCAAAATAGTCCTTCGCAAGTTCTGCGATGGTAACCTTGGTGGCTGACGCATCGAACGTTCCCACTGCCACTTCCGCTAACCGATTGCGAAGGTAACTCTCCGCTTTCCGTTCATTCCTCTCATTAGTCGATTCCCGATAGCGTTGGCCATTCACGTAGAACTGGCACCAAATCACATTGGAACCGGGCGGTGTGAACAGCGATCCAGTATTGCGTTGTCGTTTAACCTTCCGTTCTCTTGCCATCTGTTCTCCCAATGTGAATCATCGATTCGTTGTCGTTTCAAAAAGCCTTCCATATGTTCTAAGGTAACGCGCCGGACTCACGCTGCGAACCGATTACTTAGGCCTTTCGCTCAATACCGCAGGCGGTGTCCGAACTGCCTGCCTCAGTGCTACGCAGCCGTCCAAGGGCTCTCGGATTCTCCGCGGCACAACTGTGTTCGGTGACGTGCGAGGAAGGCGTCCAAATCAGCGGCAAGAAACTTCCACGGGGAGGTATCTTCTCCGTACTGTATGTACGGAATCTTGCCAATTCCAACGAAACGCCGAAGCGTCCAAACGGATACCCCGATATACGCAGCGGCTTGCTTCGTAGATAGCACGTTGCGGCTTAATGAAGGTTGCGATGAACTACTTGTAACTTTTGCCATGCAGTTCAATACCCGGCCCCACCACTGGCCTCTGAATTACCGGGCTGCGCAACCACGACGTCGGGGCGCTCGGATGACTAGCGCCCAGACGTTGCAAAGTTCACCGGAACTGTTCTCAGTGGATTTTCCGCGCGACCATGCCGGGCTGAGCAAACGCACAATTCCGCGATTTCAGAACTACAGACCTCTTCAATAGAGGGCAAAAGCAGCCAAACGCCCTCCAAGAGGAGTGATCGATGTCAATCATAAAAACATTACGGGAGCGCACTGAGCCGCTCACCGTAGCCGAACTTGCAAAACTGCTAAACGTAACCGAGGCCACGGTGCAAAGGTGGGCGAGGAAGCGCCAAGTCCCCTGTATCCGGATCGGAGATGTCATTCGATTTGATCCCGGCATGCTAGCCGATTGGATCGAATTGAAAGCCGCAACTACTACGGGATTCACCACAGTGATCCGTCAGCCGAGTGCCGCCGATGACCCCAGTGAGTCTGAAATCAAATGGGAAGACTTAGGAGACCTCAACCACCCTACTGGCGGCATGTAGAAGAAGATGGATCAGTCACAGGTTTCGCACCAATTCTGCATCGTGATCTGCTGTTGACGATTCAAAACCTTGCCGGGCTTGAATGATCACAGTTTACTGGTTTGTTACCGGGCTGCTTGTCTGAGGCCGCGTCTAATCGCCCAGCCTCTCCACGACGCTGGAAACCTTTTCCCAAGTGTCTTTGCCATCCTTGTCGATGAATCGCTGAGGATGCTTGAAAATATCTTTTGGCGTGCAATCAGCACGTAGCACATAGCCGTCAAGCAAGAGCGCCGAGGCAGAATTCATGGCTGCCTGCGCTTCGGCGACAGCAGCTTCGATTTCGACATCACGTGCCTGAATAAGAACTGCGTCGTGGACAGGACAACAGACCGAAACACCCCTTCGGCGCATCTCGATGATAGCCAGCCGAAGCATCTCTGCACCAGTTGCCTGTGCGCCGAAATTTAGCAACGTGTTCGGCTTTACACGCTCGCCGTGGTGTAGGGTCCAGCCGAGCCGAGTCGATAACCTCAAACTGAGACCGTAGTTGTCAACCTGCTTGTCTCGCCAGTTGATGAATTTACTGTAAGTACGATAGTAGTCGCGGAAGACCCGTTGAGCGACAGCCACACCGACCTTGGTCTTGGCATTGAATCCCCGTGGAGTCTGTCCGTACCCAATTGCAAGCGTTGCACTTTTGTAAAGTTTGCGGACGCCCCCGTGTGTATCCTTCGTCGCTCCAGAAGGCGCAGCACCAGCCAAGATCGCAAATGCCATATAGGGGTCGCCAGCTTCGTAGGAACGAAGCATATTTGAATCGCCTGACAGAATAGCCCCAATGCCATATTCTTGGCTCGCCCAATCCAAATAGGCGACTGCCATCCCCTCGGGTGGCTTGATTAGGAATCTTGCCCATTTTGCTGGTGCAAAAATGAAAGTTCCACGCTCATCACTGCCGGGTGTATTGCGAGATGTAATCGCGCCGAACGCGCCAAGCAACACTCGATTGCGACCATCCAGATCGCAAGCGATGTTCAACCTCGGCATGGTAATGGTCTTATAAAACTGCCGCAGCGGTTCAAGCTCAGGATTCAGTCCGCACATCACTTCCCAAGTTTCCTTGTTAAGCTGTCGGGCGTGGGATTTTTCCGTCCGAGGCCACGAGCCGCCCAACCCTTGGCGGCTGAGAAACTTTTCAAATTTCTCATGGCTAAAATGCAGCCCCTCGAAGATGTCGTAACGAGCAGCGGCATCACCAGCCAGTTGTGCTCTGACCTCATCCCAGTGTGCTTGCAGCTTGTGCAGTGTCGGCACATCAAGCGGAACCCCCGTGCGTTCCATGTCAGCGCAAGCTTTCATGTATTCGCCGTGCAGGATTGCGCCTCGTAGATGTTTTGTCAGGGGCAGCATAGAAAGTCTTCCAGCCGGGGCAGAAGGTTGCGAAGTCCCACAACATCTGACCAGCAATATTCGATTAAAGCGGCACGTTCGTCTTTTGTGTAGTCCGAGTTCGGCTTGTCTGCCATGGCTAAAGCTCTCATTTCGTCTTTTTCAGTTTGCTCGATGTGCGGCAAGCCGTAGTAGGTCACCCGACCGGTAGTGCCTTTGAACAAGTCGATGAATCGCTCCTCCAGCTCTTCCTCGCTGCAGCAGGGCTTGTCGCTCCCGAGATTTGTCCCCTCCATAATGAGCGCATCAATGGCAGGAGGAGGTGAATCCATCATCCGTTTCACCAACGAAGCCTTCCTGCCATGAATCCTGAAATCCCCCGAGTAGAGGAATCGGCAGCCCTCCACTTCGATGAGCAGCATGTAGGCATCGAAAGCGGAATGATCAGTGAGAAACGGGGTGATTCGGAAACGCCCCAAGACCAACGGTACGCCGCTTTCCCAGTTTCTAAACTGCTGAGCCGGGGCCTTATCAAATACCTTCGATGTCAGACGAATGAGCAGTTCCGAGGCTTTGCCGCAATACACCGGCCAGCTATCCGGCAATTCACCCAGCAACCCGTAGTGGTCTTGATGGGCGTGTGACAGCAGAACCCCAGCCATCGGCAGACCCATGTTCAACGTTCTCGGAATGATTCCGCAGGGTTCATCGCCCGAAACATCCAGCGGACGGCCAGCATCGAGCAATATTCGCTCGGACTTGGCGGCAATCTCGATACAATTGCCGCCTATTTCATTTGCCGCCCGGTGGATGGTCAGGGTTACAGAGTCTCGCATGTTAGAGCTTTTGGCCATCGATCAATTTCGCTTCGTGCCTTGGCAGCTCAACAAGCTTCGAAACTCCTCCAACGTGAGCATGCAATCAGCGTGCATTCCGTATCCTGCAAAGCTGGACACATAAAATTTGAGGTCATATTTATCGGAAAGTCCATACTTGGTCATTTCTGGGCTCTCGATTATAGTCTTCAACTTGGGGCTACGCGGATTGTGATTTGCGAGGATAAAAACTACTTCCGGCTTGTCCTTTACGTCCAGCTTAACCTTTGTCTTATTCGAGCATCGGTTGAATCTCAACAGGTCGAGTTGATCGAGCAGATTGAACTGGCTCTCCATTGTAAGTAGCAGTAAAGGGTAACGGTCGCTGGAAATAAATTCACTGATATCCTTCAGGTGCTTAAGCAGTCCGGAAGTCCCGCTAATAGCGCCATCACCGTATTTCATCTCAATCAAGGTAGCGCGACAGTTGGCCCCATTCTTGCGTTGTGACGCGCGCCACCGGATCGCCAGCATATCGAATTTCGCCCCAATCTCCGTATCCGCAAACTCAATGTCAGCGACGAAATATTCACTTTCATTGGAGATCGTAGAATTATTGTTTTCGCGTGCCACCAACTGCTGAAATTCCCGCTCTGACTTGGCGCTCTCCGAGAAATGGCAATCCATAGCCAATTTGAGTGCTTGAAAGGACTCAACCCAGCTCCGTGCTTCACCCTGCGTGTTGATCGCTGACGGTAAAGAGATTGTTTGCCCGGCTGCGAAGTATCCTTTGTCGAAAGATGCCTGATATGAGTGTTCGCCTTGCTCCGTTAGCCTGAGAATACTGCCACCCCGGTAATAAACATTAATGTAATTACTGCGAATGGCAATCATCAGAGTGTCATCTTGTCTTGCCCGTTCGAGTATCGGGTGAAGGATTCCGGTCGCACTGTTAAAATTGTTGACGAAATCTGTAGACAATGTTCGTGGCACAGCATGCTCTACTGAGTTCTTCGTCGGCACAGCTACTCCTGCACAGCAGTCATTCCCGTTGTCAGACACTTCCGCCTCCATATCGAATCGTTGCGAGGATTATACAGAGCTGATTTGTGACAAGCGACAAAATCTATTCGAGAGCCAATCTCTATATATTCAAATTTCACAGCAAGAAATTTACTCCTTTCGCGGAATTTCCGAAAAAGCCTCGTGAGGACTCCTGCATGGGGGTAGGCATTCTCGCCTCGTGGCTGATCGGGAAGCGAAATGAGCGGCGAATCGGCGACTCGGGAATAGTGTGACCGTGCGGCGGCGATGAGACGGTTACATGACTGAGTGAACGGGGCTGGTTCGGGGCTGGTAGCCAACGATTGTGCTCTGGAGTAAGTGGTTCTACGACCAACAGGAACATCAGTACCAAATAGCGGTTTCCATCCCCTTGCCATCCCGCTCAGGTTCAGATGCCCGCTGAGCTTGTCCAGAATTGAGCCGCAGCGCCGACCACGCCGCAACCGCAGCATCTAGCAGGTCGTCTTTGGCGACACCGGAGGGGCGATCCGCAAGATGATGGTCTATTTCAGGAGAAACTCATATGGTTGGCGAGTCGCTCTGCACCTTCTTTGCCTTGGTGAGGCAACACTCCCGGTGTATGGTCGCACGCTGCTCCTCGCTGATCCGTACGGCGATAAATGCCTCAACATCCGACCCCTCAATGTGTCCCCGTCGCAGTAACTCTCGGGCTAATGCCTCAACGCAACGAGCAACGCAGGCGTACTTAAATATTTCGACAACGTCCTGTTCAACGCTTGCGACCAGTGTCGGAATGCCTGCTTCGTTTATCCGGGCTCCTCCGAACTGCTTGGCGTACTGCATAGCTTCTAAATAGTGTTGCTCGCCTTCCCACTTGGCGAGCGTTTGCTCAAGGGTGCCGACAGGCAGCGGGCCCCGCCTTTCCCCCTCCATACCAGCGAGCGTTATTCGCATCTTCGAAACAATCTGATCGTGTGTCCAGTGTTCCGGCGAATCCGGAAATGTCATCTCGGTGGTGGCTGAGTGCTTTCCGGGTTCGTTCTCCGGCACTAGACGTATCCTGATGATCCAACCCCCTCTATCCACGCCATCACCGCATGACCGGATTCGTGGTAACAATCGACTTTGCGCTGGTTTGATTTGCTCATTTTTCTATGCTCGCCGCGGTTGCTTTAACTGCTGCCTTGGCTGGTGCTGTTTTAGTTGCCACTGGTGCCTCCCCTATTCGCTCTTTCTGGCTGCCGCTTCGTCCGCTTCTGTCGCTTCCAGCAACGGCGTGTTTAGGACGTTACCCAACTGCCGAGGACGGAGTTGCCCGGAAGGTCTATCTGGGGGTCAACGTCAATGGCAGTCGGATCGCCTGCCACGTCTACGAAGGGCACCATCCCCCGCAGCCTAGCGTTTGCCTGCGCAACATAGAGCGGATCGATGTCGAACCCGACTCCCCTCATCCCCAGCCTGTCACAAGCAACAAGCGTGGTGCCCGAGCCTGTGAAAGGGTCTACGATTAGCGAACCCTTGGGCACGCCCGATAGGCGGATGCACATCTCTGCCAGCGCCACCGGAAATACTGCCGGGTGTCGATCCACCCTTTCTGCCGGGGTGATTGGCTCGTAGGGGATATACCAGACATTTCCCCGGCACCGTACGTCGCGCCTGTGCGTGAACCGTTCGATGTTGCTCTTATCGACAAAGGGAACGCCAACACCGATTCGGTCGATGGGCGACTTACCAGTTATCGTCAGGTGGAAGATAAATTCGTATGTGTGGTTTAGGAACCTCGTGCTGTTGATTGGGGTAAACGGGCCGTATGAGTTCCCGCCGACGCTGACGCTCTTGACCCAGAGGATTTGATTCTGCAACACCCAGCCCGAAGCTAGAGCACGATTCAGTGCCTCGTGGGGGATCAGCGGATCAGTTGCTATACCACCCATCTGCAAAAAGAAATGCCCTTCATCCTTGAGAGTGCGCTTGAGTTCAGAGAAGACGGTCTGCAACCACGGCAGATAATCGGCACGGTTGTCGTTGTGAGTGTTGTAGTTTTTACCAATGTTATAAGGTGGCGATGTGACGACGCAGGACACTGACCTTGATGCAAGTGTCTTCAGACCGTCAATAACATCGGTGCAGTAAGCATGGGTCGTAAAGTTTTCGGCGCCCATGCCCTTCACCGAAGGGGAGTTTCGTGCGATTCAGGCGTCGGCGGCCTTGTGTGCTGCCTTTGCGCGATCAGCGTTCGCTTGGCGGACAGGCTCGATTGCAATCGTCAGCACTTGCACACCGTCTTCGTGCGAAACACCACGTACTTCGAGGATGGTGAACTCATCCCCGCTCACAAGGACAACATCGCCGGACGCGGGCTGGTACGGGATTAGCTGTTGCCCCATCCACTCGTCGAGCCGTTCTGGCGTTGGAGCCCACTTCTTGTACTCCCGCACTGCCTCTTGCAAATTTCCACCGTGCTCAAGGGTTTTTACAAGGTCATGACCCGCACTGAGGCCAGCGAGCAGCCGACATTCTTTGGGGCTGAGTTGCGGGGCAGGCCTTTTGTATTTGGAGCAGGAGGGAGTGTGGCCGTTCGCTTTATTGCACTCCTTGCAAAGTTTCTTCCCGCTGAGAACATCGATCTTGTTGATGACTGCACGGAGGCACAAGTTGAACTTGTAGGTGCGCTGAAACGTACGGAAACCACCCCTGCGTGACGCCAGCCTCCTTGCGAATTTTCTCGCTGCCTCGCTGCGAGAGGATCGACCGCATCTTTGCAAGAGCGGCGATCACTTCCGCCTGCCCGTCAACGGAGGCTTCGGCAGTCTGCTTCACGGCTTGATCAGCAATGTCGTAGGCTGCTTTGAATTCGACGGCGTCTTTGAATTCGACAGGCTGGATGTCGAGTTGCACATCACGGAGCTTCGTGAGGGCGTCGGGAACGGCGGATTTCTTTTTAGTAGCCAAGTGATTTGTATCCTTCCTTTTCTGGTTTTTGTGAAACTCATGCATGTCGTGCATGGGTGCCGACTCGCCCGGCTTTGCGTCCGCCCCACTCGGGCGCTTTCAGTGGAATTCCGATCAGCAAAGCGGTCGTTTTCGCCAGATCATCAATTCGTGCTTGATGACGCTATCCGACGTATTCATTACGATTCGTCTGCACCGGAACCTATGGCAAAGCGCCAGTCGGCGTACCACGCAACTGTTGTCCTCGGTCAGAGTCCATGGGCCACGCCAAGCTGCCAATATCGAGAACAACTTTGGGTGGCTCAGTTCATGGTGGCGATAGATCAGGTGTCCTTTACTTGACGTGTCTGCGCTGTAAGGAGGGTCGGCGAAACATCCGACACTTCGATCCTCCGCGTAGCCACCCATCACTTCGAAGGCATCGCCATGAACCACGGTTATGCGATCACGCATCTCGTAGACCCGGCGCAGATTGGTGACCACCATCTCTCTGCACCATCTTTCATCGATCTTTGTTCTTAGCCCTCCTGAGAACTTTCCTCGGTTGCATACGCGGCTTTGCACGAGATAGCGAAATGCGCTCTTCTCCTCCCGGAACAGTTTCTCGACGTTCGCTGTCGTGCAATCGAACTCTGCGTACCTGTCGGCGAGGTCGGGCTCGGTAACCATTCCGCGAAGCATACGGGCGACTCGCTCATCCCTTTCCACAAGAATCAGGCGCTGGATAATGCCAGCCCTCAGGAGTGACAGGCCGACGACGGCGCTGCCTGCAAACGGCTCGATCAGGACTTGACAGGGGTTTGCGCGAAAAAAGTTCGCAGCACGCTGTACGAAAAAGACCTTGCGGCCGCAATACCCGGCGACGGATGCAACGGCGATTTTGGTGTGGTGCTTTGCGCTATTCACGGGCGCAAGATACAAGTCAGGAGAGGAAATTAACTAGAAACGGGGTACCATCATTGATTCTGGCCAACTTAAAATGTTCACTGGATTGGACATTTGTGATACAACGACGGCGTTGAGTCGGACGTGGAGCAATGAAGATAGAAACATTCGATGATCTAGTTTGCCCATTCAATTACAACGCTGAACTCAAAAAGGCTCGTGAGGCGTTGAAGCAAAAGATCGTTATGTATGTCTTGGCCAATCGTGAAAAGAACATCAGGGAGTTGGCCGCAGAGTTCAAAATTTCTTCCGGTGCAATGCTCAAAATCACGAAAGAATATTGCCACAGGAGGAAGCTTGGACGACCTTCCGGCAGGAAGGTCACCTTTGACGTGTGGCACTTGAAGGACGGCGAAGAACAGAAAAGGCAGATCACGGTCAAAACAACCGGGAAAAGAATACCCATCGAAAGAATGCGAAGCCGAGTCGTTAGCTATTTCAATGCTACCCGTGCGTCCGTCGCCAAATACGTAAAGACCGAAGGGTGCGCGGAATGGAACTACAACGAACTTGAGAAATCCGCTATGTCACCGACCTATAAAGGGACAGACGAGACGGAAATGGATATTCGCACTTTGCTGAGTTGTATTGAGGGCGGCTCGACCAGCGAATCCGGGGAGATCGCCTACAGATATGTCATTCGCTGGCTAAAAGACCATCGGCAAAGCAAGCATGGGACTTACGATCGGGCGCACAGGATGGCCGTCCAGTATGCGGCTTTGCGGGGGCGCTAGTATTGCAGGCGGACGGTTTCCTACGACTTGTCGAACACCGATAGCTCGTTCTGCGGGTAGGTGCGCGGGCCGGAGGCACCGGGGATCGATCCACGGGTATCTGGCAATTCGGCACCACCTTTCCATTTTTTGCTCAAGCAGGATTTGTCGGATTTGGGGTCGTGCGTGCATTTGAGAGCCCTCCGAGCGCCGTTCCGATCTTGAGACATCAGCGCCCTTTGTCCAGTTTTGTTGGAGATTTCGTGAGCCTCATCTCGCAGACTGCACTCTTCCGAGGCTGTGGTTGGGCTCCTATATGAAGGGCCGGAAAGTTCAGGAATTGTCCGTTAACAGTCTGGAAAGTCCCTCGACCGAGGCAACTACGGCAGATGTGGGCTTCGAAAGAAAAGAATATGGGAGGTCTGCGGAACGACGTGGAAGTCCCCGCTCGGACGTAAGCGGCGTTTTCGAGCAAATGGAGCCGCAGCGGACTTTCTTCGAAGTGATCGTCAGGATGGTTTGGCGGTAAAAACTATGGTCAAACTTTGGCTGACAACCCCCAATAGTTGCCACTTATCCACAAAACTTGCACTTCCGATACCAGATTGCCAAGAGCCAAAGTTCCAATAACATAGGCGAAAATGAGAAGGCAGACCTGCGTTTATGAGTCCACTGCTCTAACCAGCTGAGCTACAGGCCCTTTGGGTAGACACCTATTACAACTGAAAGACTGTACCGCGTTCTGCTGCGTGTCCTTCAGGTTCTGCCTGCGCCTATTGTAGCAGTCGGGAACCGAGTTTGCGCTCTCCCAATTTGAGTGGACAATCGCCGCCGCTGCGTCAGAGCTTCCTGAGCGTTTCCGCCGGCTCGTTGGGAGCGGCCGCGTATAACTCGGCGGCAACCGGCACGGGGCGAAGTCAAAGATTTGTGAGTCACGGCGAACAGCGGCCAGCACGAGCTATTCAGTCATTCACCGTTGCTGACTGACGTCCCCCGAGTCGAAGCCAACTGGTCGACATGTCCCTGAGCATCACCTGCATTGTCGCTTATGTGAAATCACCTAACTAATGGCAGAGCCCACTAAGACCGGCGTTATAAATACCCTGGATTTCGGTGGCGCTTAAAGCGCGGCTATAGATCTGGGCTTCATCGATCAGACCGTTGAAGTAAGAAATTGGCGAGGCCCATCCCTGCCGGAATCTTCTCCCGATCTCCAATGGCGAGCCTGAGTCGTTGATATCGGCAACGGTGCTCGCATCGGCGGAGTTCTGCAGCGTGCCATCGACATAGATCGAGATCTGCGTGGTGGCCCGGTTGAGTGCGGCAGTGACCAAATGCCACGCACCATCGCGCAGGTTTGTAGTGCCGGCCACTCCCGCCTCATGACTACTGCTGTCGCGGATGCTAAACACTGCCTTTCCGGTAGCGCCGTCCAGGAACAGCTCATATAGTGCGCTGTTAGGGTCACCGCAGCTCGCAACCCAGCCACATTCGTATCGGGACACGATGTCTTGGGTGGCGGTGCCGGAATACGAAGATTGTAACCAGGCGGAAATCGTCCAGCTCCGGGTGCGCACGTTCAAAGAGCTGTCAGGGCTAAATTTCTCCACATAACCGGTTGCACCGTCAAAGCTGAACGCCTGGCCGACCGCGCCAGTGGCGAAGCTCACACTGCTCGCGAGCGTGAGGTTGTTGAGCCCCATCTGGTCACTGGCATCCCCCTCTGCTCGCCACCAGGAGACGAGGCCTGTTGGCTGTGCGTAGCAGGAAGTTGACGTGACTACACTGGCGGAGCAGGAGGCGGTAGTTCCCAGATACAACCCGGCGCAACCCCAGGTCCAGGACCCGTTGTTGCCGACGGCTGAGGGCGTGCCTGCCACGCAGAGGTTGGCTGTTGGCGCGGTGCTGAAGGACTGACCGTTGGCTGTGCCGCAGGCTCCATTGATGGGAGTCGGCGTGCCCGTCGTAAACGTGGACCACACTTGCCCGGTGTTTACGTTATTACCGGCGATGTCGGTTATCCACCAGTCGTGTATCCACATATACAGTCTGTAGATCGTGGCCGGCTCCAGCGGCGCCGCGGGTGTGAGGTACACCGTCCTGTAATCCGCGGAGAAGCTAATCGTGGTCGGAATCTTCACGTCCCGGTTCTGGTCAAGCAGATAGACTTGACCTGAACTCATGATGACCGGGTTCATGGCCTCACTGAAGGTTATGGACGGCACCGTGTGGATATCAACATCAGTTGAGCCGTCCACCGGGAAGAACGCGGTGACAGAGGGCGGCGACCAGTCGAAGCTCGATCCGGTGGTGAAGCTGCTGCTCACCGGGGCCATCGCGTTGCCGGCATAGTCTCTGACACCAGCAACATTGAAGGTGTAGGTGGTATTCGATTGCAGCGTATAGGGCAGTGCCACCATTACGGCAGCATCGCCGTTTCCCTGGCAGAAGCCGATGGCCATGGGGCTGCCGCCCGCCGGAGTCAGGGTGATCTTGCCGAACGAGCTTCCCGAGACTGGCTTGCTGAACAGCAGTCCAAGGCTTGTGCCACACCAGGGGCCATTGTTGGTATTCAGCGCCACGCCCGTCGCGCCGTTCGGCGGATTGGCGTAGAGCAATGTGGGTGCCACTGCGTCGTCGCTCGTGCCGACATGGAAGTAGCGGCTGTCGTTGCTCTGCACGTTGCCGGTGAGATCAATCGCATTTTGGCACACGTAGTGGTACTCAGGAGGGGTCGGCGCCAGGGGTGCCAGCGGGGTCATGGTGACCGACATCAGGTCCGCGGAGAAGGTGTAGGTCACCGGAACCCGCGCGTTCATGCCATCGCTCCAAATATATGTACCTGAGGAATTGATGGTGAGGGGATCCATCGGCTTCGAGTAGCGGCAGGAGAAGGTGGAATTAGGGGCCACCGTTGTCCAGTGCGGGAAGTCGAAAGCAACGCTTGCGCTACTGAAGTCCGGCCCATCCGCGGTAGTGAATTGGCTCGACGCTCCGACAAAGACGTTGCCGGCATAGTCCAGCACTCCATTCACACTTATTGAAATGTTGCTGGATGGCGGCAACGGGTTCACGGGATAGAAATTGGCCGAAGTAGCGTCGCTCCCGAAGGAGAGGGTTCCTTCGACCGGTTGGCCGTTGCTGGTGACCGTCAATGTTCCCTCATTCACCGTGATGCGATCCACCGGTTTCGAGAACCCGATACGGATGTAGGCGTTGGTGCCCACGTTCACCGAGCCGTTCGGCGGGCCGAGGGTGATGGTACCGGATGTGTAGTCCGGACCGGCACCGGTAGTGAAGTACGTCAGCCAGCAAGAGCGTGAAGATGCCAAGCCATTCGTACCTGTAACAGCGGACGAACAGAGATAATACGTTGTGGAAGGACTCAACGGTGAGTTGGGTACCAAGCGAATAATATTCGGTGCGAGCAGGGTGGCCGTAACCGAAGTGCCGTCGTTAAACCACCCGCTGCCGTTCACTGTAGTCGCGTCGATTGGCACGTTGTACTGGATGTCAATTTCGGCGTTCGTCGGCGGAGATCCAGCCCACCCCCCCGGGCTGACCGCCACTACCTGCGGGGTAGTCGTGGCTGGATTCGCTTGGCCCTGGATATAGAACACGCCACTGGTGCCGTTGATGGAGTTACCATCCACATCGCGAGCGCCGGAGAAGAACCATTGCACGACTGCACCATACGGGAACGGCGTGCTTGGGGTGTACTGGACTTCATGGCCGTTGCCCACCCGTTGCACTGTTCCAGGGTAATTCTCGCCATTGACAGTCACCCGGAGATTGCCCGCCAGGGTCGACGGGTCAACCACGTGATCGGGGTAGAGCGTCAACAACGAGTCGGTCGGAACGCCGGTAGCATTCCACGTTGGACTTACGCCGGACACGCTTCCACCGCTAGTGCCGGGGTCGGGCGCGGTGGTGAACCGGCTAGTAAACGTGCTGCTCAGCGGATTGCCGGACATGTCGGTTATGCCACCGGCAGTGAGTGCGATGGTGTAGTTGGTACCTGAATAAAGACCGACGCTGAAATACATGGTGCGGTTGTCGACTGACATGCTGACGCCGCCCGAGCTTTGGACCGCTTCACCAGAGAACAGTAAGGCATTGTTGCCGCTCTGGGCGCTGGAGGGGTTGATCGACTTGTTGAAGGTGACAGCCACCGGCATGTTGCGGCGCACATTGGTTGTTCCGTCCGGCGGATTGACGGAAAGCACCTGCAATGGCGCCGTATCCGCCCCACCGCTGCTCACGGTGAACTGCGCGAGGTATTGCGGGAAGCACCCGGGAATGGTCTCGCCGAGCACGTCGTAAGGTCCATTGCAATTGCCGACGTAGATAAGCGCTCCCGCTGGATAGGGAGCAATTGGCGTGAAGGTTACCTTGTTTCCTTCCACAAGGTAGGTTCCAGCCAGGCCGCGATTGCTGTCCCAGCCTTTCATGACTCTCAGGGAGCTGGCATTCACAGTTTGCGGGTCAAGAATCTGGCTGAACGTGAGCACGATGGGCTGGGTGCTGGAAACTTCGGTGGCTCCCCAAACCGGATCGCGGCTGGTGATATACAGCCCGCCACTGGCGGTCACGCTTCCGGTAGTGAACTGGCTGGTAAATGGTACGACCGCGTTGCCTACCGTGTCCTTGAATCCGGCAACATTCACCGAGTAAGTCACGCCCGCCGACAGGCTCGCCGCCGGAGTGAAGGTCAGCGTCTGGTTGTCGTTCTGAGCTATCGTCCCGGCGACCGGATTGTTGGCTCCATCCAGCAACTGGATCGAGCTCTGGCTCCAACTGGTGGCATCAATCGCTTCGTTGAGGGTAGCCGCGACCCTGGCATTCAGTGGGATGCCGATTGCATTGGGAAGCGGGCTGATGGAAACCGCCGGTCCCACTGTATCCGAGCCGGAGCCGGTGTAGAAGTAGAGATCAATCTGGTCTCCATTATTACCGTTGGCATCCTGATAACCGCAGCAGGCCTGGTAATGATACTGGGTGTTCGGGAGTAGGGCGATTTGTGGCGCCATCGTCAAACTCAGCCGGTCGGGGGCCAAGGTAACCGTGAGTGGTATCGACTGGCCCGTGACAGACAAGAACATGCGGAAAGTACTGTTCGAAACCGTGATCGGGTTGAGCGGCTTGTTGAAGACAAGCTTCGGCACAACATTGGTTCCGACCGTTCCATAGTTCGGCGGATCGTAATTGACCACCCTCGGATGCGAAAAGTCATAGGTGGGTCTGGTGGTAAAGCTGCCCGTGACCGTTGATACCGTATTGCCGGCGGAATCCTTCACCCCGGCGACGGTCAGCGTGTAGGTCGTATTACCGGCCAACGGGGTCGAGGGCACAAGTTGCAGGACCGTGTTGCCCGAACTGAGGACAGGCGTGGTTGGGAACTGCACCCCGCCCGCGCTGAGGGCAACGCCGGCAACCGTGTTGGGATCGATCGGCGCGGTGAACTGGGCCTGGATCACGGCGTTGACGCCCACCCCGGTAGCCCCATCCTGCGGATTGAGGTTGGCGACCGTAGGCGCGATATAGCTGCTGGCGAAGTCCGCGTAGAAGTAGCTCCCAATGCCTGACATTTGATTGCCGGCGAGGTCTGTGCCGCCGCCGACGTTCAGGTAGTACTGCCGGCCCGCAGCAAAGGGAGTGGCCGGGGTGAGATAAGCAACCGACTGGTCCGCACTCCAGGAGAGCGTGGTCGGAATCTTCTGCCAACCGAGCAGGACATCCCTAATAAAGAAGTTATTGGAGCCGAACGTGGTCACGTCCATTGACTCACTGAATTGGAACGTCGGCACGATGTTACGCGTCACGGTGGTATCGGGAGACAGATTAGTCGTGACAATAGTCGGCGCGGTGAAATCCGGCCCGTTGGCCGTCAGGAAATGCGAGGTGAAGGTGACCGGATGACCGATTTGGTCGGTGATGCCATTGATACTCATGGTCAGCGTAGCGTTGGGCGGCAACGGAGCGTTGGGCGTAAATCCGACCCTGGTGTTGTCGGAACTGACCCAATAGCTGCCCACCAGCGGCGCGGCGCCGTTCAATACCTGGAAGGTGCTGCCGTTTACCGATACCGGGTCTATGGCTTTGCTGAAAACCACGCCCGGGCTGACATTGATTCCCACATTGCCCGCGCCATCATACGGAACGGCGCTGACGATGCTGGGCACGGTGTTGTCAACCGAAAGGCCGGCGGTCATGAAATACCAGTTATTTGGGGAAGCGGGCACGCTGGTCGAGCTATGAAGTTCGCTGGTGACGTACAGGTGGATATAGGTGTTAGAGCCGAAATTCGCTAGCGGCACGAGATGTACAACGTTCGGCGCAGGCATCGAGTAAGTGGCGGCAACATGGAGACCAGTATTCTGATCGGTCAGGTAGATGTTGTCACTAGTGACGGTGGCCGGATCCAATGGAGTATTGAACTGAACGTCAACGACCGCATTCGGCGCGCCGTAACTACCGTGGGGCGGAGACAGCACTTGCACTGTGGGCGCGGCGGCGCTGGTATCGGAGGCAACCGAGAAGTAACCATAGGCTGTAGTAAAACTGCTGCCATAAGTAGCATCCACCAGGTCGCCGGTGACCCACCACTGAACCAGTGCTCCGGGGAGGAGTGGAGAGTCGGGCGTGAACTGCACCGTGTAACCGTTGTCCAGCACCTGCACGGCGCCGGTGATCACCGCATAGTTCTGCGCAACCTTGACGCCGCTGGCTGCGCTGCCCGGCGTCACGGGCAGATTGGTAAACAGCACGATGGGTGAGTTGCTGCCGATGCCGCCGCTTGCATTGCCCGGCCTTGTGGAGATCACCGTGCCGTGCCCGCTCCAATCGTACGCGGCGGTGGCGAACTGGCTCCTGAAGTTGGCCAGCGGATTGCCCGAGATGTCCTGAATGCCGCTTGTCAAAAACGCGGTCATGGCCGTGCTGGAGGGCATGGCGCTGCAGTTGAACCGCAGCGTCATATTGTCCTGCGACTTAGTGTAGCTCCGGCACCATACGGCATCACCGGCAAAAAGGGCAAAGTCGCCGCTGTTGTCACCACCGTCCAGCGTGTTGGGATTGAATGACTTGTTGAAGGTAGCCACGACCGGTGCGCGGAGACCTACATTGGCAGCTCCGTTGGCCGGCGAGAATGCAACGACCTGGAACGCCGAAGTGTCGGGAGTGGCGCTGCTGCTGACCGTGAAGGACGCAAGCTGAGCATAGCAACCGGGGATATTATTGCCGACCACGTCGGTAGGTCCGTTGCAGGAACCAAGATAGATGTGAGCCCCCAGCGGGAATGGACTGCTGGGCGTGAAGGTCACTTGGTTGCCGCTCACTTGGTAGTTTCCTGACAACCCATAGTTACTGTTCCAGCCATTCATCACTAGTAGCGTGCTGCTACCGACGCTCGCCGGGTTGATTGCGTTGTTAAAGATGAGCACGATGGGCGTATTGTTGGAGACATCCGTAGACCCCATAGCAGGGCTAACGCTCACCAGCGACAAGCCACCACTGGACGAGGAACTGCCGGTGGTGAAGCTGCTCGTAAACGGAGTTACAGCATTCCCGACCGCATCGGTAAAGCCGCTGGCGTTTACGGTGTAGGTCACACCCGGCGAGAGCACGGCCGGGGTGAATGTCAGCGTTTGGTTATCGAGCGTGCTCACCGTGCCGGCAACCGGACTATTGGCGCCATCCAGCGGCCGGATCGAGTTCTGGCTCCAACTGGCGGGATCGATCGGTTCGTTGATCGAAACCGTCACACGGGCATTCAACGGTACGGAGGTGCTTCCGTCCGCCGGGAAGATCGACGACACCGTCGGCGGCGTCGCATCTGCCGTGGCAGCCGTGGTGAAGTAGCCGCTGTTGCCGTTCAGGTAGTTGCCATCCATGTCGAAGTAGCCCGCGCCCATATGGAAGGTGTACGAGGTGCTGGGCAGCAGGGGCAAAGACGGCGTGAAGACAGCGCTCATGGCATCCGCGGCTACCGTGACCGTGCCGCGAAGGTACTTACCGGTGTCGTAGTTGTAGAGCACCAGAGTACTGGTGTTGACGGCAATCGGGTTGACCGGCTTAGTGAAAGTCACGCGCGGCGAGAAGTTGGTGCCGACGTTCTCTTGCCACTGTTGGAAGTCGAAGTTGGCATAGCTCTGAGCGGTGTCCGGCCCACTTCCGGTAGTAAACGAGAATGAACCGGCTTGCAGGGCATTGCCCGCGGTATCGGCCAGCGGCGCACCGTAGTTCACCGTGTAGGCGTGGTTCGGCAGCAAGGGAGCGGCTGGCGTAAAGTACAGATGATTACCGCAGCAATTAGCATCATTATTCCAACTGAGTGCTCCAGCGATGTTGCTGCTGCCGTCGTTGACGGTCAACCCGGCTTGGATAGACTCATCCATCTGCGTATCGAACTGGATCTGGATGACTACGTTGGTGCCCACCCCGCTGATGCCCACGGGCGGATTAACGGCGGTCACCTTCGGCGCGGTGTTGTGAACGTCAAAGGTGGTGTAGAGCCAGGTGCCGTAAGCGTTAAGCGCGTTGCCGGAAGCGTCCTTGATGCCACTCGACAACCGGACGTAATACTGCGAGGCAACGGCCAGCAGGGAATTAGGCGTGATGGTCAGCACCCTGCCAGAGGCATCAAGGCTGAGGTTAATTGGAACCGGCGCCGAGTTATTTAGGGACAAATATATGGTGCTGCTATCCATTGTGGTGCGGTCCATGGGCTGGCTGAAGACCACAATGACGTTGCTGTTAATTGGAATACCGCTGGAGTTTGCGACCGGGCTGAGGAGGATCACTGAAGGTGGCGTCACCGTCGTCGGTTGCACGGTGAAGCCGCCGGGTACTGTTTCCACTTCGGTACCGGTAGTAACGATCACGTCACGCGGACCGAGGCTGGCACCCGCATCGATATTGATCGTGGCGGAGATGTTGCCGGAGTTGTTGAAGCCGACTGAGCCGGCGCTGCCGTAGGCGCTGCCGCTCACCGAGATTCCCGGACCGAAGCTGACATTGGTGTCCGGGCCCCAACCGGTAAAGCGTCCATAGATCGTGACCGGCACCGTGGAACCGGGCACGCCGATATTGGGATTGATCTGGGTGATCACCGGCACTCCGGCCAGAACATTAAAGCCGTTGTTCAGCGTCACCACTTCGCCATTGGTTGTAACCGTGACATTACGGGCGCCCACCGTGGTCGTGGCACTGATACTGATATTGGCGGTCAACTGCCCGGGACCGTTCACAGTGACGGAATTGGTGGTAACCCCGCCGCCGAAGTCCACGGTCGAGACGCCCTGCGCGAAGTTGGTGAACGCGCTGTTAACAATCACGTTCACGGTGTCGCCCGCCTTGGCCGAACCGGGCGAGGCGGAAACCAGATGCGGCTGGCCCGCAAGCACCGTGAATCCGCCGGTAATCGAAGCCACTTCCCCGGTGGTCGTGACGGTCACGGTACGCGAACCGGGGGTCGCTGCCGGATCTAGGGTGATGCGAGCGATGGCAGTGTACTGGTCGCTCACCGTCAGGGAATTCACGGTGATGCCGGAGCCAAAGCCGGCGGTGCTGGTGCCATTGACGAAGTTGGTTAACAGGCCGGTCAGGGTAACGTCAATAACGTCTCCCTGATGGCCGGTGGGCGGGCTCACGCTGCCGATGCGGGCATTGCCCAGGGTCACGCTGAAGCCGCCGCTAATGGTGGCAACTTGACCGCCCGTAGTCAGGGTTACATCGTACGTCGGTCCCACCGACGTGGAGTTCGGAATAGAGACCGTCACGTCCGCATGGGTCGCGTCGATAACCGTGAGCCCGGTTACCGAGATATTGCCGCCGAATGAGGCGGTAGTGACGCCGGGGGAGAAATTAGTCTGGCTGCCGGTGACGTGCACCGTTACAGACCTGCCCTGGCCGCCAGTGGCCGGACTCAGGCTGAGAATGGCGGCCGGACCCGTCGTGACATGGAAGAGGCTGGTGCTGCCAATGATTTCGGTTCCCGTAGTTACCGACACATTGCGATAGCCAAGCGGCGTAGTCGGTTCCACGGTAATGTTGGCCTGCAGACTGGTTGAGGTCAGTGGAGTAACCGAGTTGACGGTGACACCCGGACCGAAGTTGGCCGTGGTGGTGCTGTCAAAATGCGTGTAAAGCGAGGTGATGGTGACGGTCTTCGTGTCGCCCTGGGCCGCACTGGCCGGATTGATGAAGAGCATCTGCGGCTGGGTTTGGATTACCTGGAAGGCATTCGCCTCTGTGGCAACCTCACCCAGAGTAGTCATCGTCACCGTGGCCAGTCCGACGGGCGCAGTCTTTGAAACCGTAATGTTCACCGTAGCGGAGGTCGGGGAGAGCACGCTAAAGCTATTGAAGATACCAATCGGCAATGTCAGTTGTGTAATTCCCTGCACCCAATTGGTATTGGTGCCGGTGATTGTCACATCGAGAGTATCGCCCTGGTTGGCAGCCGAAGGCGAAACCTTGCTGACTACCGCCGGGCCTTGAGTAACGTAGAAAACCGGGTAGGGAAGGTTGAGGACCTGGGTATCGGTGGAGATAGTCAGATAGCGCGGACCCGTCGAGGTAGTGGCCTGCACGAATCCCTTGACTGTCATCGAGGTGTCGTTCGTCGGGACAACGGAGGTGATGACGACACCGGGGCCGAAATCAACCTGCGGGATAGTCTGCGCCCACTTGGTGACTTGGCCAAGGATAGTAAAGGTGACGTTGCCTTGTTGCGGCGCCGAGGCTGGTCCGGAAGATAGGATCAGCGGCGTGCCGGGCTGGACTACGAAGCCATTGGTGATTGAAGCCACTTCGCCCTTGGTGTGGGCCTCGAAGCTGGTGGGACCAAGCGGGGCCAGACTCGGCAGGGAAAGCACGAGCGTAGCGTTTGTGGGGCCGTTGACGGTGGTGGTGGCAACCACGATGCCGGCGCCAAAATAGAACCTCGTGGAGTTGTCCCAATGCGTGTTCTTGCCGGTGACTTCAATCGTGATGGTGTTGCCCTGCAGGGCGGTGTTGGGTGTGGCCGAGGTAATTACCGCCGCGCTCGGAGTGACGTAGAAGCCCGCGCCCGAGACCACCTGGTCTAACGTGGTGGCAACGACGCTGCGACCACCCAATTGGGCGAGCTGATCGATGCTGATGTTCACGGTGGCGATGGTTGCACCGTGAACCAACGGTGGGCCGTTGACGGTGATGCCGGGACCGAAATCGAATGTTGTGAGGCCGGTAACAAAGGACGTGTACTGACCCATGATGTTGACGTCGAGCGTCGCGCCCTGCATCGCTTGCGACGGATCGACGATGCTGAGAGTTGGATGACTGATCACCACGTTAAAGTAAGTTGCCACGCTCTCCGAGTTGGTGGTGAACGTGAACTGGCGCGATCCCTCATAGGTCTTGGAATCGATGGTGATGTTGGCCCGCGCAGTAGTCGGGCTGGTGATCTCGAAAGTATTTGCCGTGATGCCATCGCCGAAGGTCGCCTGGGTACCGGTAACCGGGTTCGGATCCCAATGGGTGTTCACGCCGGCGAAGCTAATGGTGAACGTATGTCCGGGCATGCCTTGCGATGGCCAGTAGTACGAGATATAGGGAACCGGCGGCGGCGGCGTGTAGACCTGGAAATTCCCCGTCAGGCCTTGATTTCCGGTACGTACAAACACCGTGCGCCAGCCATCCTTTGCCTTGGATTCAACACTCACCACCGCATTGATGGTGGTCGAATTGTCCACCTGGAAGGTCTGCACGGTGACTCCGGGACCGAAGTCAACCGTGGTAGTAGTGGCATCCCACTGGGTATATATCCCATGGATCGTGACCGGCAGGTTGGTGGTTCCCGGCGCGGCGTTGTTGGGACTGATGTAGGTGATCGCCGGGATGCCGCCGGTAAGTATGAAGGCGCCGCTATCCACCAGTACTTCGCCCGCGGTAACCATGTAGATGGAACGCGGTCCCGGATTGATGGCCGGTGAGATGGTCAGGTCGACCGTGGCACTGGTAGGACTGTTGATGACTACCGAATTGATGACGAGTTCCGAACCCGGACCGCCGCCGCCGGCGATCCAGAACTGGGTAAGATTCTGTGCCCAGTGCGTATTTTCTCCGGTTATCTGGAACACGACCTCCTGGCCCTGGTTGCCGCCGGGAGGTGTGACCTGGCTAATAATGGCAGGGCCGGGGATGACGGTGAACTTGGTAGTAGTGACAATCTCGCTGCCGGTCGTTTCACCTGCCGCACAGACATTCGCGGCCAACGCCGCGCAGGGTACCCCGGGAGTCGTCATGGTAACGGTGCGCGAGCCAGTGTAGGCAAGTGGATCGATGGTGATATTGGCCCATGCAGAATCCGTGGCACCGACGGTCAGGCTGTTCACGGTAATGCCGGGGCCGAAGGTGACAGTGGTTACCCCGTTGATGAAGTTGGTGTACTGGCCGATCAGATGCACATTCAGCGTTTGGGCCTGCTCGCCCTGATAGGGAGCTACCTCATTGAGCGTGCCCCAGCCGGGACGGACTTGGAACGCGAACTGCTTGGTCGCCACCTCACCCAAGGTGTACACGGTGACGTCGTGGAACCCCGTGGGTGCGCTGGTAGTGATCGCGAGATCGACAACCGCGATGGTGGGACTGGTAACGCTTACGTTCCCAACATTGATGCCGGGGCCAAAGTTAGCGCTGGTTACCCCTGCGGTGAAGTGGGTAGCCGAACCGGTGATCGTAACCTTTGCGGTCTGTCCCTGGAGACCAAGACCGGGATCGATCGAATTGATCTGCTCGGCGCCCGTCTGGACACAGAACGCATCACCCAGACTGACCTGTTCCGTACCAGTGGTAATCGTGATGCCATGGCATGCGCCCGGAGTGTCAACGTATGCCGTCGGGTTTACCGTAATGTTGAAGATGCCGCTGACGTTGTCTATCGGCTGGAAGGAATTCACGGTAATTCGATCATTGAACGTGGCTGTCGTGGCATTGGTCCAATGCGTGAAACGTCCCAGGACTTGCAGGTTCAAGGTGGCGCCGTGCTGGGCTCCGCCGGGGGTGATACTCAGCAAGGTCGGGAAGCCCTGTTCGATGTCGAGCGCCTGCTGCAGCGCGGTGACCTCACCATCCGTGTTCATGATAAGTGGGGCAAAGCCTACCGGTGCCGAGGAAAGTACGGTGATCTGAACCGTAGCGTGGGTCGCATCCGTAACCCTCAATTGGTCGATGTTGACGCCCGGACCGAAGCTCGCCGTGGTCTCGCCGTTCAGCCAGTGCGTGCCTTGGCCAATGATGCTGAGTTGGACGGTCTGCAGTTGCGTAACCTGGGGCACGCGTGACGGGCCTTTGGATGGCGGACTATTGACACACGTTTCGCCGCAGCCGATGTCGGCGATGGTGGTTATGGCGATGATCTCTGAAGCTCCCGGGGTCACGCTAAAGCCGGTGCCGCTGACGATTTCCGTGCCGGTAAGCATGATGACGCTGTTGCCGCCAACCGGAGCGGTGGGCGAAACGGCGATGGTAGCCGTCGCCGTGGTCGGACTGGTAACCACCAAATTGCTGACCTTGACGCCGGCACCCAGAATGGTCTCCGTTACACCCGCCTCGAAATGCGTCAACTGGCCGGTGATGGTAACGTCCTTGGTTTCGCCTTGGGCGCCACTCGGCGGGTCGACGCTGAGCAGAACCGCGCTGGCCGGCGGGTCCACCGCAAAGCCGATGATGAGCTGCTCCGAGCCTGTGTTGACATAAGCGATGTGCCCGCCTGGCCAGGCGGCGCCATTGGCAACGGTATCGTCATGAACGGTGATATTGGCGACCACGTCGGTGAGGCTGTTAACGGTCACACTGTTAACAGTGATGAACGGGTCGAAGTTGACCTGGGTTGTGCCCGGCGTAAAGTGCGTGTTCGCGCCCGTAATCTCGACATCCAGCGTAGCGCCTTGAGGCGCGTGCCACGGCGAGATGTTCACCAGGGATGCGGAGGCGACGTTGAAGTAAGTGACCACGATCTCCGCACCGGTCGTGAACGTGATCTTCCGCAGGCCACACAGCGCGCCTCCGCAGGCGGGATCATTGCTGGGACCGGCAGTTGGGTCGATGACCAACTTGGCAGTGGCGCTTACGCGGACTGGTGACATTGAGGTTCTGTAGGGAGACGCCCTGACCGCCGACTACCGGCAGAGTCTTGTCGGAGAAGTGAGTGAATTGGCCGGTAAAGTTCACGCTTATAGTGGTGCCGGGCTGACCGTTGGCAGGGCTCACCGAGAGGGTGGGCGTCTGGGCATACACGTTCACCGAGGCCCGAACCACCTCGCCGCCAGTGGACATCCAGAACGAATGCGGGCCTTTGGGGTGGTTCCCCGAAATGGAGATATTCAAGGTCGCATGCGTCGCGTCCGTGACGGCAACCTTATCTACGGTAATCGACCCTACCGGGTAGGGATCGAAGTCGGATTTAGTTGTGCCGTCAACCCAGTGAGTGTTTTCGCCGGTTACTTTCAAGACGGCGGTGCCGCCCTGCGGCACGCCGCCGGGCACCACGCTGAGAATCCTGGCAGCGGAGGGCGTGACCGTGAAGCCGAACGAGAAGATGGTTGCTCCCCCTTCGGGCCCGCAGGTCAACCTTGCCGTCCGGCCTCCGGTGACCGCTTCCTGCGCAACGGAAACATTGATAACTACATCGCCCGCCGATTTCACGTTGTACGAGTTCACGGTGATGTCGCCGCCGAAATCCGCAAGGATGTGGTTGGCGTCGAAACTCGTAAAGGTGCCGAAGATCTCGATATCGAATGTCTGCCCCTGCTGGCCGGAGCTCGGAATGACACTGGATAGGAACGGTGTAGCTCCGATCACCGTGAACGCGTTCTGCAAGGTTGCGGATTCGCCGCCGGTCCAAACCGATACGTCATGCACTCCGATCTGGGCACCAGGGCTCACCGCAATGTCGGCCACGGCGGTCGTCGGACTGGTCACCTTTATATTGCCCACGTTGATTCCGCTGCCGAAGGAAGCCTGTGTGGCATCCTGCAGGAAGTGGGTGCCGGAGGCCGTCAGCACTACCTGCGCATTATTTCCCTGCGGGGCGGAAGTTGGGTTGGGAGTGCACGAATTAGCGAAGGCCAGCGGATCGGCACTGCAGGTGACCGTGTTCAGCGCCGCGTTATTGCGGGTGATCAGGAAGCCTTGCGGGTCTGACGCGGCGAATTCTCCGCCTGTCACCAGCGTCACCGTGCGATAACCAACATTGGTAGTGTTGCTGATGGCGATGGTCGCAATGGCATCGGTTGCATCTATGATCTGCAGCGAATTGATCGCGATCCCGTCGCCGAAGTTGGCATACGTGACGCCTTGGGCAAAGTTCGTGCCGACGCCGGTGATGGCCACGCTGAGCGTCTGGCCCTGCGCGCCGGTGTTGGGAGAGAGCGCAGTGATGGTGTGTGAGTTCGAAAGCGAGGAGACGACGAAGGCCGTAGCCAGGGTCGCCGTTTCGGTTCCGGTCACTACTCGAATATTGCGCGCGCCCGGAACGGCATTGGCATCGATGACCAGATGCGCCACGATTTGATTCGCCGTGGTTGTCCCTGGATTGGAAACCGCGACCGTGATGCCGCTGGGCGTAGTCGTGTTCACCTTATCGAAGCTGACGACCGAGGTCGGGCTGAAGTTTGTCCATCCATTGCCGGTGATGGTCACGTCAACTGCCGTGCCCACTGTCCCTGCACCGGGTGAAACTACCAAAATAGCCGGCTTCGGATTGCTGGTGGTCCCGTTGCCGCTCAGCGCCGCCGTAATTGGAGAGCCTATTGCCGCCGAGTGAGCGATGGTGAGCGTGCCGGTAGCGGGACCTGTCGCGGTGGGAACGAAGTTCACCGAAATCCAGCAGGCGGAGTTGGCGCCAATCACGCCGTTGCTACAGTTGCTGGTGGCCGTGAAGCTACCAGTAGTGGACATAGTGAATGTGTCGGCCTGAGTTTCGTGATTGGTGAGGACGATGTTCTTACTGGTGCTGATGGTGCCGATCTTCTGATCGCTGAAAATCAACGATGCCGGTGAAATCGTCAGCGGACTGGTGCCGGTGCCGGACAGGTTGACAATCTGCGGCGACGCAAAGGCATCGTCATAGACCAGCATCCTTCCGTTGCGGGTTCCGCCGATGGTGGGGTTAAGGCTCAGCGAAACCGTGCACGTGGCTCCCGGTGCCAGAGAGGCAGGAGAAGGTGGACAGGTCGAAGCAGTCCGGATAAAGTCGCCGTCGAATTCGATGCTGCTGATGGTCAGTGCCTGCGCCTGATTATTCTTGATGGTGACTGATTTATATGCGCTCGTAGTGCCCACGGGGGCAGAGAAGGTCGTGATCGACGTGGGCGTCAGCGTCACCGGTGCCGTACCGGGTCCGGTGAGAGACACGGTTTGCGTACCACCCGGAGCATCATCGGCAATGCTCAGCGTACCTGTTCTGGTTCCCAGGCCGACTGGCTTGAATACCACCGTCACCGTACAGTTGGCTCCGGGCGCCAGTGTTTGCGGCGTGGTGGGACAGCTCGTAGTGACCCCAAAATCGTTGCCTGCCGTGATCCCGGAGATCGTCAGCTCAACGCTCTGATTGTTTGTAACCGTAACCGTCTTGGGCGCACTCGATACGCCTTCCATCTGAGAAGTGAAGCTCAGGGACGTTGGGGAGACAACCACCGGCACGACGGCCGTCCCGGTAATATTCACCGTCAGGGGGGTAACCGAGGCATCGTGCGTGATCTTTACAGTGCCGGCAATCGAACCGCCGGCATTCGGGGTAATCCCCACCGCTACAAGGCACTTGGCTCCGGCGGGCAAGGTATTTGCGGCCGACGGACAGGTGCTGGACTGGTCCAGTGCGTAGCCGCCCGTGAAGGCGATAGAAGAGATCGTCAGCGGCCCGGTCTGGTTGTTTGTCAGCCAGAAGCTCTTGACGGCAGGGACTTTGACCACCACCGTGCCAAAGGCCAATGCAGTCGGACTGATACTCACGGGCGTGACGCCGGTACCGCTCAAGGTCACCTTTTGCGGGCTGGTGACGGCGTCGTGGGTAATGGTCAAAGTCTTGGACTGTGTACCTAAAGTCTTGGGCGCGAAGGTTAGATTCAAATTGCAACTGGCGCCCGAAGCCAAGGAACTCATGGTCGGACAACCGCTGGTGGCATCCAGCAGATAGTCGCCCGTAACAACAAAAGGAGTGTTCGCCGCGAAGTTCAGCTTGCCCGCCTGGTTGTTTTTCAGAGTAACGGCAAGGGGCGTGCTGGTAGTGTTCTGGACGACGTTTCCAAAATTAAGGGACGTGGGCGCAACGGTTGTCGCTGCACCCCCCAAACCGGAAAGAGGCACGGTTTGCGGGCTGGTGGCGGCGTTATCGATCACCGTCATTTGCCCGGTTTCCGGCCCTGCCGCGACCGGCACGTAGACCAGCGCGATAACGCAACTCTTGTTCCCGTCCACTGTGCCGGAGCCAATCGGGCAGGTAGTGGCGCTATTGGGGCTGGGATCCAGCGCGAAATGTCCGCTGAAAAGAACGGAGCTGATGGCCAGCGGTGCTGTCTGGCTATTCTTCACCGTCACCGTTTTCGCCGCACTGGCCGTATTCAATACGGTGGAAGAAAAACTGATAGATGTCGGGCTGATGTTAACCGGAGCGACTCCCGACCCGGTGAGAGAGACGGTTTGCGGACTGGTGGCCGCATTGTGCGTGATGGTCAGGGTGTCGCTTCGTGTGCCTGAGGCGTTGGGCTTGAACGTGAGCGCAATGGTGCAACTGGCGCCCGCGGGCAACGAGCCTGGATTAGGACACTGCGTGGAAGCATCCAAGGCATAGTCGCTTCCGGTGGTAAGCGCGAGCGAAGCGATCTGGAGCACACTTGTCTGGTTGTTGTTTTTCAGGGTAACGGTCTTGGCCACCGAAGTGGTGCCTATCACGCCAGAGCTGAAATTTAGGCTGCCGGGGCTGATGCTGGTCGCCACAATTCCCGAGCCGGAGAGCGATATGTTCACCGGGTTGGGATCGACACTGTCAGTGATACTCAACGTTCCGCTGCGCACGCCTGCGACGGTGGGCTTGAAGGTGACCGAGATCTGACAGTTCGTTCCTCCATTGACGGTGCTGCACCCGTTGTTACTCACCGCAAAATCACTGCCGGCCAGATCAACATCACTAACCGTGATCGCGCTTCCCGAATTGTTGGTGACGGTCACGATCTTCGCCGCCGTCGTAGTGTTCAGCACCGCAGTGCCAAAGGTCAGGCTGGCCGGACCGATCGTTGTCGGCGCAAGACCGGAACCGGAGAGATTCACGGTAATGGGGTTTGCATCGGCGCTATCGGTGATGGCCAGGATTCCGCTTCGCGCGCCAGTGGCCGTGGGCGTAAAGGTGGCGTAAATCCGGCATGTCTTGGTAGGTGCCAAACTGGCGCTGATGACGCAGGCGGAGCTGCCTGTACTCACCGCAAAATCGCCGCTGGAGCTTATCGTGCTGACGCTAAGAGGATTGGGCCCGTTATTCATCAGAGTAACGTACTTGGCGGTTGCGGTCGCACCCACGAGCGTGGATCCGAAGGCCAAGGAGGTGGGACTGATTGCGCTGGGCCCGCCGTTCCCCACCCCGGAAAGAGCAACGGTTCGCGGACTATCCGGGGCATCCTCGGTAATCGTCAACGTTCCGTTGCGCGCTCCCGCGACGGTGGGCTTGAAGGTGACAGAGATATTGCAGGTCACCCCGGCAGCCACGGTCATCGGCGATATGGGACACGTCGAGCCGCTCACCGCAAAATCGCCACTTGCACTAATCCCGTTAATCGTGAGCGGCGTCGCCTGGTTGTTCGTCAGGTTGACGGAGCTCGCAAGCGTAGTGGTGCCAACGGACGTGGTGCCAAGGCTCAGGGTGGTCGCACTGAGCGTAGTTGGCGCAACGGCAAAGGCATTAACACCAGCCAGGAAGAAGAGAACGGCAACGGCAACCACTACGGGCAGACGACGCGACCAGCGTTCCATAACTCTCACTCCAAGTTGAGGCGGGGCGTTTGGCAGTTTCACAACTCCCGGGAATGGGACGAACGTACCCTTGGGGCCTGGAATACAGAACTTCTAGGACATGAACTTTTCGGTTGCTTAGGAGAGACATAGATACCAGCAACTCTGGATTAGGGTCAAGGCATTTATGTGCCAAAGAACGCTGTATCAATTTGCGAATCTATGAAAGCGGTCTCTTGGTCTTTAGCCTGTTCATAGTGAAGCGGCGGCACAGGGGATAGCGCTGGTGTGAAGCCGTCGCAGGAATGGGGGCGGGCGGGTGAATATGTGTAGAGATCAGACCAGATTTTTGCGAAGGAGCCGAGCATTCAGTCCGGCGGTGCGAGTGCTGGGAGCATTAAGATAGCGGCCTCAAATTGTGCAATCCAAAGTGCAAACGTGGCGGGCCGTGCGCGGTTCTCTCGACTTCGATTCCCGACTGTGCAACGCGGACCTGGAGGACAACCCCTTCGAGCGACTTACGTTCTAACGCCTCAAACCGAAACGAGGAGGTTCTTTGTGCGTTGCCTGCTGAAAGTTTCCATTCCAACCGATACTGGTAACGGCCGTGTGGTCGACGGCAGTTTGGGAAAGACAATCGAGTCGATTCTCAACGACATGCATACGGAAGCTGCTTATTTTATTGAGGAACAGGGCGCCCGGACCGGGGTTATCGTCTGTAATGTCAAAGACGAATCGGAAATCCCGGCAATAGCCGAGCCGTGGTTTCTGGCCTTCAATGCTCGCGTGGAATTTCATCCTGCCATGACTGTGGCCGACCTGAAGAAGGCCGCGCCGGGGTTTGAAAGAGCGGTCAAGAAATACAGCTCTTTGAAAAAGGCAGCCTGAAGCTCGGAAGCTTGTGGAAGCAAATAGTTCGCTCAAAGAGTTTTTGCCACTGGCTCGGCAAGATTGCGAGTCGAGCCAGTGTCTATGAAAAAAAGGTGCCCCCGCGAGCGGTAACCGCATGGCCGCCAATCGCGTTATTTCAAAGAGCGCCAGCGCCCACTCGCGCCGCTAGGCCTCCCGTCGACATCGAGCGGTTCTAGGCAGTGACGCAGCAAGAAAGCTACTTAATTCCCCGCACATTTTGCTCGCAGACGTTTCCCGAGTTGCCGCTTTTTTCGGGACTCGACATCTAACAGCCGAACGGCTATTGTGATCAATAACCCCGGTGCATGCGGCCGGGGCATCAGTGGTAGCAGGGCATGGATGTCAACAAGACCATCGAAGAGATAGAGCTGCTGGAGCGAATCTACACACTTCGGGACACGAGGCCGCTCCAGTTGGCTGACCGCGAAGCTGCGAACCAGAAGCATGACGAGATGTATGCTGATAACCCGTGGTTCCGGCTGTGGAAGCGCTACGGTGTTTGAAGATAGCCGCGTTCGGCAACTCTGCTGCGTTTCATTTCCTCATGAGGCCTCGGCCATCTAGATGAAGTGATTTACATTTGCGTGCGACAAGCAGTGATGAACGATTGATAATTGCTTCGTATGCCCAACCGATCACCTCATGTTGAACCTCGTTGGCCTGTACTCATTGCGCTGATCTCCGTTGTTGCTCTCAATTTCGGATTACCTGAAATCCTGAGCATCGGCCCCCGATGGCTTCTTGCGGTCGTGTGTGCGGTGCTCGCAACCGCCGTCATCATCCTTCACAAGAGCGGTTCTGAGCAGAAGGCATATGTCGTTGGACTGCTTCTGACCGGAGCGGTTACTATCGCGCTGATGGTGTCCCTCGTCCTGCTGGTAATCTCCCTGCCAAGCCATAAGCAAGAGTCTGTTCAGTTGTTGCGGTCGGCGGGATCATTGTGGATCAGCAATGTGCTGGTGTTCGCCAGTTGGTACTGGAGGTTAGACGCCGGAGGCCCACATAAGCGAGAGAAGGTAACGTTTCATCGGAACGGCGCATTTCTGTTTCCGCAGATGGCTCTGCACGAGGCGTCTCCCGCCAGGCCCGACTCATGGCATCCCCGCTTCGTCGACTATCTTTTTCTCTCGTTCAACACGAGCACGGCGTTGTCACCGACGGATACGCAGGTTCTGTCGCGCTGGGCAAAAGCTCTGATGATGATTCAATCCGCCATATCGCTTGCGATTATCGTGCTACTGGCGGCAAGAGCTGTGAACATCTTCTGAGTCGCTGCGGGAGAGGACCCATGCGGGCATTGACGTCACGGGATAGTCATTGCGACTACCCCATGTCCTGATTCGCCAAGTGTTCTCCGGTCGCAGTTTGCGCCGGCTACTCCTCGGACTCGGCCTTTTCTCTGCGGGCGACACCGGTTCGAATCGCCGCTCTCACCACTTCTTTCGCCACCGATTCGGCGACCTTCGGATTGAACACTCCGGGAATGATGTAGTCCTCGTTGAGTTCGTTGGGAGACACCAGGTTTGCGATGGCGTGCGCCGCGGCCAGCTTCATCTCTTCATTGATGTCCGTAGCCTGACAATCAAGTGCTCCGCGGAAGATTCCCGGGAAGCAGAGGACGTTGTTGATCTGGTTCGGATAGTCTGAGCGGCCTGTCGCCATGATGCGCACGTAAGGTGCGGCTTCCTCGGGCATCACCTCTGGGGTGGGGTTGGCCATGGCGAAGACGATGGCATTCTTGTTCATCTTTGCCAGGTCTTTCGCTTCAACCACGCCGGGGCCGGACAATCCCATGAAGAAGTCAGCGCCTTCGAGAGCTTCCTTCAGCTTACCTTTGAAGCCGGTCGGGTTCGTGTGCTCGGCGAACCATTGCTTCATGAAGTTCATGCCGTCGGTGCGGCCCTTGTAGATTGCTCCAGTGCGGTCGAACCCGATGATGTTCGTCCCTCCGGCCTCAAGGATGATCTTCGAGCAGGCCACGCCTGCCGCGCCGACGCCGGTAATGATCATCTTCATTTCGGAGATATCTTTACCCACAATCTTGGCGGCATTGATCAAGGCAGCCAGAACCACCACGGCGGTGCCGTGCTGGTCGTCGTGGAATACCGGAATGTCGAGTTCTTTTTTCAGCCTCGCCTCGATCTCGAAACATCGCGGCGCGGAAATGTCTTCCAGGTTGATGCCGCCAAAGACCGGCGCAATGTTCTTCACGGTCCTGATAATTTCTTCCGTGTCCTTGGTCGCCAGACAAATGGGAAACGCGTCAACCTTGCCGAACTCTTTGAACAACATCGCCTTGCCTTCCATGACAGGCATGGCAGCTTCGGGGCCTATGTCGCCAAGGCCAAGAACGGCAGTACCGTCAGTGACAACGGCGATGGTGTTGCGCTTGATCGTCAGCTTGTAGACATTTTCAGGGCTCCGATGAATGGCCATGCAAACGCGCGCGACACCGGGGGTGTAGGCCATCGACAAGGTCGTCGCGGGTGCGAACCGGAACCTTGCTCATCACCGTGATCTTGCCCCCTAGATGCATAAGGAAGGTGCGATCCGACACGTGGACAACCTCGATGTTGCTGAGGGTTCTCAACTCCTTGACGAGTTGGTCGCCATGATCCTGATCGCGAACGCTGACGGTCACATCGCGAATGATGTGATTTCCTTCGAATCCGGCGATATCGATCGCACCGATGTCTCCGCCGAGTTCGCCGATCTTGGAAGTGACTCTGCCCAGATTGCCTGGTTCATTCGGAATCTTCAGGCGCAGCGTAAGACTGTAGCCTGCACTTGGCTTGGCCAGTGTGGTTGTCATAATGTTCAAGTCCTTCTCTTGGCAATTTTGCGGGATTCAACGATTCAACTGCCGCCATCGGCGACCCTCTCCCGGTCCTAAAGTGCGGCGAAATCCGCCAACCGGCGAAGAGGAGACGCAGAGACAGCAGACCCCACCCCAAGGGTTCAAGAAGTGTAGCAAAAGGCAGAGGTGCGCGAGAAAAATAGTTGGTTAGAAAAAAATGGCGAAACGGCCTCACCGCCCGCCAAGAACAAGGGCGCGGGATCAAAAATTCCCGCGCCCTGATGTTGAAGCCTATGCCTTAGCCGCTTTTCCGCTGACTTCGAGACCCAGGGAGCGCATCCAGGCAAAGATCTTTTCTTCTTGGCCAGGGTTCAACGCCATCGGCGCCGCAGCGGTAGGACCACAAATGCCCATCGCGTGCAAGCCAAACTTGATGACAGGCGCATTGCCGCCGAACTGCATCAGCAATGGGATCAAAGATGCTTTCTTTTGCAACTCAATAGCCGTCTTCAAGTCTCCACGCAGCCATGCTTCATAGACATCGACGCAAAGCTTGGGAGCCAGGCTGCCGCCGGCATAGATGCCGCCTTTTGCGCCTAGTTGAAAAGCTCCAGCTCCAAACGCTGGGTTACCACACATGACGGAAAACTTGGCGGGGGTCGCTTCCACAAAGCGCTGCAAGTTAATGAAATCGCCTGAGCTATCCTTGACGCCGATAATGTTCGGGTGCGACGTCGCCAATTTCCCCAGGGTTTCGGGGGCGACAGGAATCTTCGTCATCTGCGGGAAGTGATAAACCACAACCGGCTTGGTGGATGCGTCGGCAACGATCTGGAAATGCCGGTAAACAGCGGCCTGATCCAGCGGGAAATAGTAAGGCACCGCAACCAGAACGGCATCCGCCTTGGTCTGGCAGGCGACCTTTACCTGCGTGACCGTCTTCTTGGTTCCAGTGTCACCGCAACCAATCACTACCGGGACCTTCCCTTTCACCTCATCCAGCACTGTCTCGATCGCGTCCTGACGCATCGCATCGGTCATCGCCGGAAATTCGCCCGTGCTGCCCATCACGACGACGCCATGCACGCCTGCTCCCAGACAATAGCGGACGACGTTACGCATGCCGGCCTTATCCACCTGCTCGTCGGGGGTAAGCGGCGTTACCATTGCGGGATATATGCCTTTTAATTCCATCTTTTTCCTCTGCTTTGCTTGTTAGGATGCGTTCTGATGTGGTTTGAGTCCCGCCGTGACCATGCAGGACTGGCGCGACCGGGATCCCCTGCAAGCACCACTCGCCAGGGTAACGAGGCACGAGCCAGCACGCTGAGATCGAGGATGGCGCCATCCGCTTGCGGATCGCGGACTTTGATTGCACAAACAGATACGGTCACATTATATATGTGACCGCTCCGCTTGATTCACCAAACTTCATTTGCTCGCAGGTTTAGCCGCGGCCTCCAGGTCGCACTTCAACTTGCCTGCTTTTGCGTAGTTGACCTTCGACATCTCCCGAATGATGATTGTGACTACGTCCTCAGACACGGATAGCGTGGTGCAAATCGCACCGGTCACGGCCTTTGCCATCGCCCGTTTCTGATCCACGGTGCGGCCTTCAAACATGCTTATTTCTACGGTTGGCATTATTCTTCCTCTCGTTTGTACAAATTGAGGGACGCGGCATGCCACGCCCTGTATCCGTCATCCACCAATGCCGGAAATCTTAATCTTAGCTGATCGGGAGCGAAGTCGGTTCAAGCACCAATTCCAAATACCTCGGTTTATCCCCGTCCGCCACTCCCGGCGGAATGATGATCGTCTCATGAAGCGAGCCGATCGCCGAGACTTTATTGGGAAACACCTGCAACATGCGGTCGTGGCCGGCGACCACGATTTCCGCAATCTTGCGAATCTTAGCGATGGACTGCGCGCTTGAGGCTTCGTTCCAGCTAATCGCGACCTTGCCGGTCGCCAGTTCACTGATATTTTTTACCGCATCGCCAGCCAAAACCGTCGTGGGCATACCCTTGTCGCGCAAAACCAGAGACATGCATCCGGGCGTGTGGCCGGGAGTGAACATTGTCTGCACGCCGGGTGCAATCTCGACATCTCCCTCGATCAACTGCAGGCGGCCGGTATTCACCACCGCCGGATACAGGAATTTCGGGACAGGAAAATGATCGGGTTCGGACTTGACCCAATCCGCTTCCTTGGCGTGCAAAAGAATCTTGGCTTTCGGGAAGTAGTCGAAGTTGTAGACGTGATCATCGTGGAAGTGGCTAAAGACCAGGATGTCGATATCCTCCGCCTTAGCTCCGCATTCCTGTAGCCGTGCACGAAGATCGCTGCGCTTGCCGGGGCCTCCGGTATCGAAGACGATCTTTGTTCCCTGGGTTTCGATGTACACCACCGAGCTCCAGCCCATATAGCCTCGGGCCAGTTTCCCAGGGAAGCCCTGAAAGACCAATTCCATTTTCATAGCGATCCGTCCTTAAGAGTACGCGGGCGCCGATGCATCGCCGTGACCAGCGGCGCAAAGCCCGCGAAGTCGGCCCGCCGGTTTCCCGCGGACCTGTTTGACACCAATCCGATCAGACGTTACCGATCGCGGAGTCGCGTCGGACTTGTGCCATGAAAACGCACTCGGTGCCGTGATGTCTAGCACAAAAATCATGGAAGGGCAGCACGGGACCAAAGCGCGGCGCATGCAGCTGGGATGGAATCGGCGCGGCACGCGGCTTTGGTGCCGGGTTGGCAGCTATAATTTGGCTGGTCTGTCATTTTCTCCCGCAGGCTTTGGCATTTTCGCGAACGGAGTTCACGAGCAAATGGTCTACCTGTTCATCTTCAACGACTCGCCTTATGGAACGCAGCGCACTTACAACGGCCTCCGGTTGGCTCTTACCCTGTCGAAACCGACGGCAAACAAAGTGCTTGTTTTTCTGCTTGGGGACGGAGTTCTGACCGGGCTCGGCCAGCCAGCGGCGCTCAATGCCTTTTACAACGTGCAGGAAATGCTGAAACAACTGGCGCAGCGGGGAGTCAACATCGGAGCCTGCCGCACCTGTCTGGAAGCACGCGGCCTGGGCGACGAGATGCTGCTGGAGGGCGTAAAGCGCAGCACTCTGGACGAGCTTACCGCCTGGACAGAGGAAGCCGACAAAGTGCTCAGCTTCTAGCATGCTGCAATTTTTGCACTCGCGGCAATATTCGGTATGCTGAAGTATGTCGCTCTTGCGCTTTCTGATGATGCTCTCGCTCGCGGTCTGGCTCGGCGGCATCATTTTCTTCGCCTTTGTGCTGGCCCCGACCGTTTTCTCGGTGCTGCCGACGCGCAATCTGGCCGGCATGGTGGTGAGCCGCTCGCTGGCGCGGTTGCACTGGATAGGCTTGTTTAGCGGCGTTGCATATCTCATCTTCAGCTTGGTGCTTTCCCGCCTGGGCGGCTCGTTTCAGCCATTTGCGCTTCGTCATTTACTTGTCTTACTGATGATCGCGCTGGTATTGATTGCCCAGTTCGGTATCTCCGGCAAGATGAACCGGTTGCGCGCCGACATGGGCGTCATCGACAGCCTCTCGCAGGACGATCCGCGCCGCCTGGAGTTCAATCGCCTGCACGTTTGGTCGACGCGAGCCGAGGGCACCATCCTGTTTCTGGGATTAGCGGTTCTATTTCTTACCACGCGGCGTTTATCATAGAGTCCGTTCCCGTGCAGCATCGTCAAGGCGAGAAAGCCATGGTGCAAACATCATGAAGACTGGAATTATTGGGCTTCCCCAGGTGGGCAAGACTTCACTGTTCAAGATGTTGACCAAGGCGGACGTTTCCAGCCGCACCAACCCGCGCGAGGCGCACATCGGAGTCGCAACCGTTCCCGATGACCGGCTCGACCGCCTTGCCAAATTGTGTAATCCGAGAAAACTGATCCACGCACAAGTCGAGTATGTCGACGTGGCCGCGATTGGGCAGGATGCGCTGAAAGAGACTGCCTTCCTTTCCAACCTGCGAGTGGTGGACGCGCTGGCCCATGTGTTGCGCGCCTTTGAAGACCCCTCGGTTCCGCACACTGGCGAAGTCGATCCATTGCGCGACCTCAAGAGCGTCAATCTCGACCTGATCGTCAGCGACTTGGAGCAGGTGGAAACGCGCCTGGAGCGCATGCAAAAGGATTTGAAGAAAAAGAAGACTCCCGAGTTGGAGAAGGAAAACGAACTGCTTCTCCGCGCCAAGGCACACCTCGAAACCGAGAGCCCCTTGCGCGAAATGGAAATGACGAAGGACGAGAAAAAGGTTCTCCGCGGCTTCATGTTCCTGAGCGAAAAGCCGATGCTGTACGTGCTGAACATCGGCGAGAGTCCGCAACTGGGTGACGACCTGGGGGCGGCCGTCGCGAAATTCAATGTGCGCGAGGCAGCCTCACGTCCCAATACCGGGGCTACCGCCATTTGCGGCAACGTGGAGGCCGAATTGACGGAGATGAGCGACGAGGAAGCAGCCGAGTTTCTTTCCAGCTACGGACTGAAGGAAAGCGGCCTCACCCGCCTGATCCGCGACAGCTATGCCCTGCTCGGCCTGATTTCGTTCTTCACCGTCGGCGAAGACGAATGCCGCGCCTGGACGATCGAGAAGAACACGCGTGCCGTCAACGCCGCAGGCGCTATCCACACCGACCTGGAACATCATTTCATTCGCGCCGAAACAATTCGCTGGGATACCCTGCTCGAACTGGGCTCCGAAGCCGCCGCGCGTGCCGCCGGCAAACTGCGGCTGGAAGGCAAAGACTATATCGTGCAGGACGGAGATATTTTGCACATACGGCATTCGGGTTAGAGCCGATGACGCCAATCCTTCTCAGCATTGTGCTTGGTCTGACCGCCGCGCTCGCCAACGTTTTTGGCGGGGCCATACTGGTTTCCAAAAGCTGGGAGCCTCGTTACTTGAAGTATTTCATGGCGCTCGGCGCGGGGTTCATGCTTGCCACGGCGATGGTGGAGATGGTGCCCACCAGCATCGAGTTGCAGGGCAGAACCGGCGCCTTCCTGGTGCTGTTCGGGTACCTGCTGATCCATTTCTTTGAGCACGCGGTGACTCCGCACTTTCATTTTGGGGAAGAGACGCACCAACACGAGTTCGCAACGAGTCACCGAAGTCTCTCCGTACTTTTGGGGCTCATCATCCACACTTTCTTTGACGGAATCGCCATTGCCTCGGGGTTTCTGGTTTCGTTGCGGCTCGGATGGATTATCTTCATCGCGGTTTTTCTGCACAAGGCTCCGGAAGGCTTCACCATCACTTCGGTGATGCTGGCCAGTGGACGCAGCCGCATGAGTTCCTGGGGCGCGTCGATGGTGCTTGGAGCTGCCACCCTGGCGGGCGTCTTCACCATGGCCATCACCCAATCGGCGGTGAACATTGGCCTGCCCATCTCAGCCGGAGTAACGATTTATGTTGCCGCCAGCGATATTCTGCCCGAGGTGAACCGCGAACCTGGTGTCCGCATGGCGCTGCTTGTATTCGTCGGCGTCGCCGTAATGTTTCTGCTGGATCAGTGCTTTCATCTGCACTAGTGCACTAGTGCTTTCATCTGCACTACAGACCAGGCGTATGTGGCTTTACTCAACCGACCTGCGGGCAGTGTAGCCTTCTCGCGCGACGATGTTGTACTTCAGTTCCTTGTTCTTGTGGTCGCGAATAATAAGCGGCTTGTCGGTTCCGGGCTCGATCAGTTGAACCTTCAGTTTGCGATAGCTGCCGTCCAGCTTCGGGTTCGAAGGCTTGTAGCCAATCGTGTACTGGTTGCGCGCGGAATTCGAAATGTCGCGAAAGGCGTCAGGAAACTCGGCCTGAAAACGCGGGTTGTACCAGCGTCCGCCCGTCATCTGGGCGAATGTCCTCATCTGATTGTCGGCCTGAAGATAGTCGAGCGAACGCATTTGTTCGTGCATCGACATGCCATAACGCGCATCGAGCCACTCGTTGAAGGCGCGGCCCGTGCTCACCGTAAAGATGGTGACGTCGGGCGTTTCTTTGATTTTCTTTTGTATCCGGTCGTATGTGATTTTGCTGAAGGTATCCATGCCGCTGCCGACGACGATGATTTCCTTGCGGCCCTTGATGGGAGCGATGCGGTCCAGCGTGTCGTAGAGCGCGTCAAACAGGTTGCGCTCGCTGAAGCCGGGGACCCGCAACTTACTCAGCGCGCCGAAGACCGATGCCTTGTCCTGCGTGAAATCAAGCAGGATATTCGCTTTCATGTCGTACTCGATCACCGCGATCCAGTCGTCTTGCTTGAGGGCGCCAGCGAAGGCGTAAGCCGCGCGCAGCGCATCGGCCAAAAATGCCGTCGTGTAATTGTCGTTGGCGAACTCGATCAGCAGAACGGCGGTAATTGGCGCCTGCGTTTGGCTGAAATTTGTGATCTGCTGCGGAACTCCATCCTCCAGCACGCGGAAATCATCCTGCTTCAGGCCGGGAACGAACTGGCCGTCCTTGGAGAGCACGATCGCGTCCACGGTCACTATCGGCACGTCCACGACGAGCGAAGTGTTTGGCAAGCCCTCGGGCTGCTTCGGAGCCAGAGGCGGCGGAGGCGGCGCTACGGTCTTTTTCGGGATGGCGTACGGACCCAGCTCTCCCTGCGGGCCGCCCGCCTCGGGCAGTTGCTCCGGTTGGGAGGAAGACTTGCCGGGTGCGGACTGTTGCTGCGCCCACGTTAGTGGCAAATTCAGCGACAACAGCGTAAGTACCATCCCTGATAGAAAGGGATTAAGCGTTTTCTTAATTGATCTAAGGCTCATGCCCTGCCTCTCGGGCTAGACGCTCTGCTAGGATAATTTTGTTTCAAAGGCCCCTTCGAAATTAGCCATGCAGTTTCCGTTAATTGCGCAAGCTTTCGTCTTGCGTGAGCTGCCGTAGGAACAGAATGCGTAATAGCTTCGTTGTCTGCCCGGAATTCGCCAGCAAGTCGCGATACGGGATAAAAATCAATGCCGCCTTCGCCCGTGTGAGTTTGCACTGTCTGCTCACCGTGGTGGGTTGCTTGCTGGCCTTCGCTGTGGCGATTCCTGCCATTGCCATTGAACCAAAGCTGTCCGTGCCGATCATGTCCCTGCAAGACGTAAAGGCGGGGATGCGCGGCACCGCTTACACCGTGTTTGAAGGCAACAAGCCCGAACCCATGCAGGTTGAGGTTCTTGGAATCCTACGCAACATGACCGGGCCGAAGGGCGACGTCATCCTGGTTCGCCTCCACGGGGAAAAACCCGAGTACACCGGGGTCGTTGCCGGAATGAGCGGCAGCCCGGTTTACATCGACGGTAAGCTCGTTGGCGCACTTGCATTCCGCATCGGCCAGTTCTCCAAAGAACCGATCGCCGGCATTACTCCTATCGCTTCGATGCTGGAAATCAATGAACTGGATGCGACACAGGATCAGGAGACGGCCCGCGCCAAGTCTCCCGCCATCGTCCCCGCGCGTACCGGTGGGCCAGGCGAAGCTCCGCAGATAGCGTCAGTAGCTCAGTATTTGCAACCCATTGACACGCCATTGGTTTTCAACGGCTTCAATCAGGAAACGATTCAGCGTTTCTCGTCGGAATTCGCGGCGGCCGGCATTGTGCCCGTCATGGGAGCCGGATCGTCCGATCCAAGCATTAAAGATCTCGTGCCCATCCGGGACGGCTCTTCCGTAGCCGCAGTTCTGGTGCGCGGCGATATGGACATTTCCGCCACCTGCACCGTCACTTACGTCGACGCCAATCGCCTGCTGGCCTGCGGACATCCGCTGATGGGCAGCGGACTGGTCGACATGCCAATGACGAAGTCGCAGGTGCTGGCCACGCTGGCTTCGCCGTCCAACTCGTTCAAAATCGCGACGGCAACCGAGACCATCGGCGCGTTCGTGCAGGATCGCCACACGGGGATCATGGGACGCTTCGGAAAAGAAGCGCACATGATTCCGGTAACGCTTACGATCAGCGGCACGGCGCATCCTCGCAGTTACCACTATGAAGTGCTCAACAACGGCCGCATCACTCCGGTTGCCATGATGTCCACCGTTTACAACGCCGTCCAAGGCACCACTGAATATGGCGAAGATACGACCTTCCGGGTCGCCGGAAGCATCAATGTCTCGGGCCAATCCCGGCTGACGCTCGACGATATGTTCGCACCCTCGGACGGCGGGCAGCCAACAGCGGCTTCCATTGCCGGGGCGCTGGGAGAGCGGTTTTCCCGCATCTTCGAAAACCCTTATCAGCGGCCGGAAATCACCAGCGTAGAGCTGAACGTCAACGTGATCCCGGAACGCCGCTTTGCGCGGCTGGAAACAGCGCGCACCGACGTGACCGAAGCTCGTCCGGGCGATGAAATCGTCGTCGAAACCGTGCTTCGGCCCTATCGCGGCGAACACCTGGTGCGTCAGATACCGATCCGGATTCCGACCTCGGCCCCGCGTGGTACGCTCCGCATCCTGGTCAGCGACGGCGACACCCTCGACCGCATGCAACGCCAGAGCACGGTGGCACCGCGCTGCGATCTTTCTACGACGATCGCCATGTTAAACAACCGCCATGCCAATCATCGACTTTATGTTTCGCTGCTGGAGGCAAACCCGCAGGCGACGGTGCAGGACAAGGTGATGCCTACCCTGCCACTTTCAGTAATGAACGTGATGGAAGGCATGCGCGGCACGAAGGACATGGTTGTCTCGGCCGAATCTTCAGTCAGGGAGGCTTCTGCGCCTCTCGATTACGTTGTTTCCGGCCAGCAGGTAATCACCGTTAACGTCCGATAACGGTTTTACGTCCGATAATGCGCTGAATTAACGTCCCAAAATGGGCCGGGCAGACTTGGTTGAAGTCGCCCGGCCCCTCGTCCTTCCCGATACTCGGATCCCCTTATACTCAATCCGCAACTCCGCTGCCGCCATTGACGAGAGCGGCTCTTCGTCTGTAAGGTGCTGATGCCGGCTTGCGGCCCGCACTCGGCCCGGCAAGATTACCGTCTTGTGGTTTACCATCTCGTATACACATGAATAAAGCTCTTCGATTTGCGCTCGTCTTATCGTTATTGACGGCAGCCGCCGCCGCTCAGAGTACTCATAGCTGGGAGCAGTCGAAGCTTGAGGAACTTGAAAAAGGCACCAGTAAGGGCGTCTCCATCCGGAGCGATGGCACGCTGGAACTGGCGCCTGCCTTTCGGCAGATTGGCGCCACTTCCTCAACCCACCTTTGGTCGGCGGCCAGCGATGCGGAAGGAAACCTCTACGCCGCCGCCGGTTCCCCCGCACGCGTCTATCGCATAACTCCCAAGGGCGAGGTCAGCGTCATCTTTGCCGCCTCCGAGCTGCAAGTGCAGGCGCTGGCGGTGGATCGCGCCGGAACGATTTACGCAGCCACATCTCCGGATGGACGCGTCTACCGTATCGTTTACCGCCCCATTGGCACTGCGGGAACGGCCCCCGCCGCTGCTCCAGCACTGGCCGAAAAACCGCCAGCTCACAACGAGCAGGTAAGCCCGAATTACACCTCCAGCGTTTATTTCGACCCAAAGACCAAATACATCTGGGCGTTGGCCATCGATGGCCAGGGACGCCTGTACGTAGCCACCGGCGATCACGGCGAAATCTTTCGCGTGGAGAAGGACGGCACAAGTTCTGTCTTTTTCAAGAGCGACGAGGCGCACATCCGCGCCATCGCACTCGACCGCGACGGCAACCTCATTGCGGGGTCCGACGGCAGTGGACTGATTTACCGAATCACCCCCGCCGGGCAGGGTTTCGTGTTGTACGGAGCTCCAAAGAAGGAGATCACCGCTCTGGCGCTGGATTCGCGCGGCAACATCTATGCCGCAGGCTCGGGTGAAAAGCGCCAAGCCGCCCCATCGCCGAATGTGCACGCCCCAGCGGCCCCTGCGACCGGTGCGGTTACGATGCTGGCCCCGGCAGCGCCTGGTGCCAGACCGGCTGCGCCCCCCACACCTACCGCCGCCCCGCCGGCAATGCCAGTGCCGGGGCTCGGCGTTACGGGCTCCGAGATTTACCGGATCGCCCCTGACGGTTCTCCCAAACGCATCTGGCACTCTCGCGAGGGCTTGGTATATGCCCTTGCGTTCGATCACAGCGGACGGCTGATTGCCGGCACCGGCAACAAGGGCAAGATCTACGCCATTGCGGACAGCGGCGAATTCACTGACCTGGTGAAAGCCAGCGCCAGCCAAGTGACCGGATTTGCGTCCGCGCCCAACGGTGGCATTTATGCCGTGTGCAGCAACCTCGGCAAAGTTTTCCTGATGGAAGATTCTTCGCAACGCGAAGGCACGTACGATAGCGATGTGTTCGACGCCAGGATTTTCTCCCGCTGGGGACGTGCGGAAATGCGCGGCCAAGGATTGGTTGACCTTTACGCACGCAGCGGCAATGTCGACAACCCCGACCGCAACTGGAGCCCGTGGAACAAAGTCGATCTCAAGGGGGGGGCGGAAACGAAGATTGCCCCGGCACGTTATGCGCAGTGGCGCGCGGTGCTGCACTCGGGTGCCACTGCGCCGCGGGTCCACAGCGTGCGGCTGTATTACCTGCCCAACAACGTCGCGCCGGAAGTGGACGATGTAAACGTCCAGGTGGGCCGACCGGCAAGCGCAATTCATCCAGAAGCCGGCAATCCTAACCCCTCAGTCGCCGTCGTCGCGTTGCGTCCGGTGCGCAACGACATTACGGTGCGCTGGACGGCACACGACGACAATGGCGATCAGTTGCGTTTCTCGATCTACTACCGAGGCGATGGCGAGAGCCGCTGGCTGCTGCTGAAAAAGGACATCCCCGAGCGGTTTTATGCTTTCGACCCGAGCCTGATTCCCGACGGCGGATACACGATCCGCGTGGTCGCCTCCGATGGGCCTTCGCACGCACCGGCCGAGGCGCTCACCGGCTGGAAAGATAGCGCCCACTTCGAGGTCGATACGACGCCTCCCATAATCGAGAAACTCAATGCCGTCATGGCCGGCGACCAGTTGCACATCACCTTCAGTGCAACCGATTCGTTCTCGGTGATTCAGCGAGCCGAGTATTCGATCGACGCAGAAAGCTGGCAGTTTGTCGCTCCGGTTGGGGGGATCTCCGATTCGAGAACTGAGAATTATGATTTCTCGGTACCGGTGTCCGCGCAGGCTGAGCCTCCCGGCGAATCGCCATCGACCGACTTGCCCGCACACCGCCGTGGGCGCCGCTCGGCCGCGCCAAGCGCCGCAGTTGCACCTGGAGGGGCGGAGGAGCACATCGTCATTGTGCGCGTCTACGACCGCGCCGATAATGTGGCCACCGCCAAGATGGTGGTGCGCACGGGACGGTAGGCCGGAGGCACCTTCGCCAGAGAACGTGGTACATTGTTGCGGATGAGATCAGTTTCCCTTACAGCTTTCCGTCTCACC
The DNA here is from genome assembly GCA_963832365.1 of uncultured Acidobacteriota bacterium. Lineage (GTDB taxonomy): Bacteria > Acidobacteriota > Terriglobia > Terriglobales > Acidobacteriaceae > CAWBRT01. The sequence goes on from CAWHUL010000025.1 coordinate 115,011, forward strand.
TCGGATACGAGCCATTTGCTCATAGTTGCTTTTGCGGACACCCCGCGATACCAAATCGTAGGGGACCAAGGAATGTTCAGCGATGGCGAGTTCCTTATTTTGCTGGAGCGGTTAGGCATCGATCCAGAGGATGCAACAGAACATCTCGAACGTACCTCTCCAGCCCCGAAGCGGGTACATCTTCGCCTACAGTTGAACGACGAACAGTTTGAATACCTGCAAGTTCAATTTCCAGAGGTGGATGTTTAGATTGGAGACTTGGAGAATTGCGCGTGAGGCAAGATTCGCACGGAGGAATTCATCCGATCAAGGGTACAAGCGCTGAATATCGGCCCGGCATCCCACATCCATCATCAGTGCCGGCTGCAGGCGCATCTTTTGCGGTGTCATTGAAAGGCGATCCCGAAGGGAACGAAGAATCTACATTACGCACGCAGCGCGCTGGAGTTCCTACAAACGGAACGGGGAAAGGTAATGATCGATCACGGACATACTGTGCGCCTGGATTGTTAGGGCAGAGCGAAGTCCTGATAGGCCGAGATCGCGAATCGTGCGCGGAACCTTGCGCACGCCACCAGCATGAGATTTGAACTTTTCATTGCCGCGCGCTACTTGCGAGCCAAGCGGCGCCAAGCCGTGATCGGCGTCATCACCGTGATTTCGGTGATCGGAGTGGCTGCGGGCGTCGCGTCGCTGATCATTGCGCTCTCCATCAACAACGGTTTCCGGCAAGACCTGCAGGATCGGTTGCTGGGATCGACTTCGCATGTGAACCTGATGCGCGTGGAAAACGATGGCATCAAGGATTGGCGTTTGCTTTTGGATCGTCTCAGCAAGGCGCCGCACGTGTTGGCCGCTTCGCCCGCCATCTACGAGCAGGTTTTGATCTCGCGCGGGGCGCGGGCCAAGGGCGCGATTCTGAAGGGGATTCTGCCTGAACGCGAGAGCCGTGTAAGCCAGTTGCTGAATTATGTGGTGGCGGGCTCGGCCCAGCCCCTGACGGATGCGCGGCAGCGGCACGAAGCTGGTCAGGAGCGGCAGCCGCCGCCCTCGGCCGGCACTTCCCCCGATTCGCTTGAGGGCGCCCGCGAGCGCTTTGAAGGGCTGCCGCCGATTCTTCTCGGCAAGGATATGGCCGACGATCTCGGTGCCAGCGTGAACTCAGTGGTGCTCGTCACCAGTCCCCAGGGTGAACTGACTCCTTTCGGGATTGTGCCCAAATACATGCGCTTCAAGGTGGTCGGCATCTTCAAGTCCGGCTTCTACGACTACGACTCGGCATGGGCGATGACCGATATGGCCGACTCGCAGCGGCTCTTCGGGCTGGGAGACCTGGTTTCGGTTCTGGAATTCAAGATCGACGACATCTATAAGGCCGGCGAGGTTGGCGGCGCGTTACAGAAAGAGGCGGGTAAAGGCTTCATGGCGACCAACTGGATGGAGCAGAACCGCGCCCTCTTCCGGGCGCTGCGGCTGGAGCGCTTCGTGACGCTGATTACGATCGGTCTCATCGTCTTCGTGGCCGCACTGAATATTCTTATCTCGCTGATCATGATGGTCATGGAAAAGGCCAAAGACATCGCGGTACTGGTTTCGATGGGGGCCAAAAGGTCGCAGGTGCGCGGTATTTTTATCCTGCAAGGTGTGCTGATCGGCGTGATCGGCACCGTGATTGGTCTGGTCGTCGGCTATGGGCTCTCCTGGGCCGGCGGGCATTATCACCTGATTGCGCTCTCCGCGGAGGTTTACTCGATCGACTATGTGCCGTTTGCGCCGCGAGCACTCGATGGCCTTTTGGTCGCACTGGTCGCACTTGGAATCAGCTTGATCGCTACCATTTACCCGTCGTACTCCGCATCGCGAATCCTGCCGGCCGAGGCGTTACGATACGAGTAGTAGTTCAGCGGCAGTTTCCTGGAAATTAGAAGGATTGGCATAAGCCGGAGCGCCGTGTCACCTGCGGTGCTTCGCGCCAGAAAACGCGCTTTTAGGTTGCCATGCGTGTTCTAATTCCTCAAAGGGTTCAGAGGCCGGAATTAAGGGCAGGAAACCTGAACCGGGATTGGAGCTATCGGCATCCAATGACGGAGACTGAGTTTTTTTTACGCGTGGAGGGCCTGACAAAGGTCTTCCGTTCCGGAAACTCCGACTTAGTGCTCTTTGACAACCTGTCTTTCCAAGTTAAAAAGGGAGAGATGCTGGCGATTGTGGGCGAATCGGGCGCGGGCAAGAGCTCGCTGCTTCATCTGATCGGCACGCTTGATAGGCCGACCAGAGGTAACGTATACTTCGACAACCGCAATCTTGAGGCGTTATCCCAGGAATCCGCTGCCGAGTTTCGCAACCGTGAAATTGGTTTTGTGTGGCAGTTCCACTACCTGCTGCCCGAGTTCACGGCCCTTGAGAACATCGCAATGCCTTTGCTGCTAAGGGGATGGAGCAGACGAAAGGCGGAAGACGAAGCTGGCACGTGGTTGCAAGAAGTGGGGCTGGCAGATCGTGGCCATCACCGTTCCGGAGAGCTTTCGGGCGGTGAACAGCAGCGAGTGTCTCTGGCCCGGGCATTGGTGACACGGCCACAATTGCTGATGGCCGACGAGCCTACGGGTGACCTCGACAGCCGCACGGCGGATGCGGTATTTAACCTGATCGCCAGACTACATTCCGGCTACCAGTTGACATCCCTTATTGTTACGCATAACGCTGCGTTTGCCCGGCGCTGTCATCGCGTGCTGGTGCTGCGCGGGGGCCGGGTCGAAGAGATCGCGCCGGAATCTTTGCCGGCATAACGGTGGAAGACAGGAACTCGCACATAAGCAAGAAGTTGGAAGTGAACGGCGGCTAAATTGCTAAGTAGTATTTGAATTATTTATTGGATCGCGGTATCGGGATAGGACGACAATTCAGTTGGGGCAGGGTTCAGGCTCCGGATCATACGGACGGCTCAAAGTGCGGATGATCGGAGGAGCTGCGGAGAAGCTAAATGTTTGAACGGTACACCGAAAAAGCCAGACGCGTGATTTTTTTCGCACGCTATGAAGCAAGCCAGTTTGGATCTCCCTACATAGAGACGGAGCACCTGCTGCTTGGATTGCTGCGCGAGGACAAGGCTCTGACCAATCGTTTCCTTCGGCAGCATTCGTCGGTGGACTCCATCCGCAAGCAAATCGAGGGGCACACCACGATCCGCGAGAAGGTTTCGACCAGCGTCGATCTGCCTCTGAGCAACGAATGCAAACGTGTACTGGCCTACGCGGCGGAAGAGGCCGAGCGGCTTTCGCACAAGCATATCGGCACGGAACATCTGCTACTGGGACTGTTGCGGGAAGAAAAATGCTTTGCCGCCGAGATTCTGCACGAGCGCGGACTGAAGCTCCAGACCATCCGCGAGGAGATGCAGCGCACGACGCAAGAGAAGGTGCAGGCACAGCCGCAGCGGAACCGTGAATCGTCGCTGCTGGCCGAGTTCTCGCGCGACCTGACGCAGTCGGCCATGGAAAATCAGCTCGATCCTCTGGTCGGGCGCGACCAGGAAGTCGACCGGGCGATTCAGATTCTTTGCCGCCGGACCAAAAACAATCCTGTGCTGATCGGCGAGCCTGGCGTGGGCAAGACCGCGATTGTGGAAGGCCTTGCGCAGCGCATCGCCGACGGCGAGGTGCCTTCGTTCCTGGCGGATAAGCGCATCCTGGGACTTGATCTTTCTCTGATCGTTGCCGGGACGAAGTATCGGGGCCAATTTGAGGAGCGGCTCAAGACCATCATGAAGGAGTTGATGGAGTCGCAGAACTGCATCATCTTCATCGACGAATTGCACACGCTGGTGGGCGCCGGTTCGGCCGAGGGCTCGCTCGACGCGGCCAACATCCTGAAGCCCGCTCTCTCGCGCGGCGAGATTCAGTGCATAGGGGCGACAACGCCCGCTGAATACCGCAAGTCGATCGAAAAGGATCGCTCACTGGAGCGCCGATTCCAGGCCGTCAAAGTGCCGCCGCCGAACGAAGAGGATGCCAAGAAGATTCTGGGCGGCATCAAGGATCGCTACGAAAAATTTCATGCCGTAAGTTATACGGAGGATGCGATTGAATTCGCGGTTTCGCATTCCAACCGTTATATTCCCGACCGCTTTCTACCCGATAAGGCAATTGACCTCATCGACGAGGCCGGCGCTCGCGTGAAACTGCGCCAGACCGCCTTGCCGGAGGAGATCACAGAGGTACAGAAGCGGATCAAGTTCATCGTCCACCGGATGGAGAACGCCATCGCGAACCACGAGTTCGAGAAGGCGCGCTTCTACAGTGACGAGGAACGGAAGGAGCGCGAGAACCTGCGCGCTCTCCGGGATAAATATCACCTGGACGAGACTTCGACGGGCATCGTGACCCGCGAAGACATCGAAGAGGTTGTCTCGCGCTGGACGGGCGTGCCGATCTCGTCGATCAAGGAAGAAGAGTCGCTGAAGCTGCTGCGCATCGAGGAAGAGCTGCACAAGCGCGTCATCTCGCAGGAAAAGGCGATTTCAGCGCTTTCGCGCGCCATCCGCCGCTCGCGAGCCGGACTGAAGAGCCCGAACCGTCCGATCGGATCGTTCCTCTTCCTGGGCCCGACCGGCGTCGGCAAGACGGAGGTCGCGCGCACGCTGGCGCAGTTCATGTTCGGCACGGAGAAGTCGCTGATACGTTTCGATATGTCCGAGTACATGGAAAAACACTCGGTCAGCAAGCTGATCGGTTCGCCTCCGGGATACGTCGGCTACGAAGAGGGCGGTCAGCTGACCGAGCGTGTGAAGCGCGCGCCTTACTCGGTGGTGTTGCTGGACGAAATTGAGAAGGCGCATCCGGATGTCTTCAATATCCTGCTTCAGGTTTTTGAAGATGGCCAACTCACCGACGGACTCGGCAACACGGTTGACTTCAAGAACGCGATCATCATCATGACGTCGAACATCGGCGCGCGGCACCTGATGAAGCGCAGCGGACTCGGCTTCCAGAGCGATAAGGAAGAGACGGTTTCCGACAAGGTCGAGGAGCTGGTGAAACAAGAGGTCAAGAAGACCTTCAACCCCGAGTTCCTGAACCGTATCGACGAAGTGATCATCTTCCAGGCGCTGACCGAGCAGGATCTGATCCAGATCGTGGAGTTGATGGTGGTGCAGTTGAACCAGAACCTGTCGCAGAGGGCGATCACGATTACCGTGACCGAAGATGCGCGGAAGTGGATTCTCGACAAGACGCTTACCGACCGCAGCTACGGTGCGCGTCCGTTGCGCAGGGCGTTGCAGAAGTATATCGAGGACCCGCTGTCTGAAGCGCTCATCCAGGGCACTATCAAGAAGCGCCCGGCGTTCCTTGAGGTCTACCTCGAGAACAACCAGCTTTACTATCGAGAGGTGGGCGAGGAAAAGAAGGACGGAGCGCTGCTCTACAACTGAAATTGAGTGGAAGGTCAACCAGCCTTTAGCATGCAAGAGCCGCCGGATTTCCGGCGGCTTTTTGTTTCAGGGCCGCAATCGGAGACGCCTGGATAGTGCGTCACAAGTCGAAGAACTTAAGGAAGGTGTCATTCTGAGCCGCAGCGCCCAACGCCTGTGGCCGGAGCAGCCAAGCTGCGTACCCGACGTCGCGTTCGACAAGCAAATGGCTATTCAGGCGAGTCGAAGGGTCCCTATTAAACCGTGCCTCTTTGGTTCGGTAGGGGTGCTTCGACTCCACGCGCCCAAAAACCGGGACGCGTTCCGCTCAGCATGACAGCACGATAACTGCTCATCTGCTTGACGCACTACACTAGGACTAAGCAAAACATCAGAGCACCCCGGCGGCTCCGTCCACACGCGCTTCGGCTTAACCGGATGTGCAACTGGCACGCCCTGATTATTTACTACTAAGACAACTCAGGGCTGCCGTTCTCGATTCCAAGCACCTGCAAGCCGAAGAACGGTTCACGGTGGGTGCCATGTATCGAATTGCAAAGTTGATGTTTCTGGCGGGGATGTTGGCCGCTTTTTGCTCCTTGACTTTAACCCAGACGGGCTGCGGTTCCGGTTCCGGCAGCTCCGGTAGTTCCACTACGCAGGTTCAGTCGCCCGGCAGCACGGATAACACGGGCGGCGGTGGAACCCCGACGACTACTCCGCCGGTCGTGACGCCTCCGGTGGTCACGACACCAGCCGGCCCAACGCATTTGCCCGGCATCGGCACAATTGATGTCATTCAGCATGTCGTCTTCGCGCTGCAGGAGAACCGCTCGTTTGACAGCTATTTTGGAATGCTGAACGCGTATCAGAAGACCGTCAAAGGCATTGCGAACCCGCAGGTGGAGGCACTGCCACTGAATGTGACTCTCAATGATCTCTCGGGCCATCCCATCAAACCGTACCATTACCGGACCGCGTGTACCGACGCGATCACGCCAGCCTGGGGCTCCAGCATTGTCCAGTACGCCAACGGCAAGATGGACGGTTTCATGAAAACCCTGCCACGTCGGCCTGACGACCCGGACGGAACGCGCGCGATGGGGTACTACGATTGGACGGACCTGCCGTTTTACTACGAGTTGGCGACCCAGTATGGGACCAGCGATCGCCAGTTCGCCTCGGTAGGCGCGCGCACACCAGTGAACCGCCACTACATTTTGGGGGCGAGTTCTTACGGCAACATCGATTTCGGCCCAATCCCGTCAACGGCACCCACCATCTTCGATCGCCTCAAGGACGCCGGGATCAGCTGGAAGTACTATTACATCCCGGCTATTAAGAGCCTGCCTATCAATTCATTTGAGACGGGCAAGCTGCACCCCCCGCAGATCGTGACTATCGATCAGTACTTCACAGACCTGCAGAACGGCACCCTGCCGCAGGTCTCGTTCATTGAAACCAATGGCTCCGGCCTTGATGAGCACCCGCAGAACAACATTCAGCATGGCGCTCAAGTAATGGCGAGCTACATCAACGCTTTCATCAACAGCGCCGCCTACGCCAACGGGGTCTTCTTCCTCTCCTACGACGAACATGGGGGCCTCTATGACCACGTTCCACCGATAAAGGTGCTTGCGCCGGACAATATTCCCCCCAAGACCTCCGAAGATCCTGGAGCCGCGCCTGGCGACTTCACGCGGTCGGGATTCCGAGTGCCACTCATGGTCGTTTCGCCGTGGGTGAAGCCGGGGTATGTTTCCCACGTCCCCCGCGAAAACACATCGATACTGAAGTTCATCGAAACCAGATTCAACTTGCAGCCGATGACCAAGCGCGACGTATCGCAGGACGACATGACGGAGATGTTCGACTTTACGCAGCCTGCCCTGGTCACGCCGCCGGCGCTGCCGCAGCAGTTGATGAACAAACCTTGCGACGTCACTCTTGAAGTTTCGCCGATGCATCCGTAATTCGCGGTCCTCACCGAAGGGCCAAAAAAACGAAAGCCGCCGGAGACATCTCCAGCGGCTTTTCTGTTCCGCAATTCGACTGAACCGCGCCACAGCGACTTGGCTTAACGCGAAGTGCTTTTGGCGGCCTTCTTCGGCTTCCGCAGGGCAGCGATGACCGCCTGCCCCATCTGTTTCGTCGTAGCCTTGCCGCCGAGATCCGGCGTGCGAACCTTGCCTTCGGCAAGCACGCTTTCGATCGCCTTCAACAGGGCTGCGCCAAGCTCGAGCTCGCCAAGGTGATCCAGCATCATCGAGACTGACCAGATCGTAGCGATCGGATTGGAGATGCCTTTGCCGGTGATGTCGGGGGCTGAGCCGTGGATCGCCTGGAACAGGCTCGGGTAACGTCCCTCGGGATTGAGGTTCGCGCTGGGAGCCAGCCCCATGCTACCGGCAATGGCCGCGCCGAGATCGGTGAGGATATCGCCAAACAGGTTCGAGGCCACAACCACGTCCAGGCTCTCCGGCTTGATGACAAAACGCGCGGAGAGCGAGTCGATCAACTGCTGCTCGTGCTGAATATCCGGGTACTTGGCGGATACATCGCGGAACACGTCATCCCAGAAAACCATGCTGTAATTGATGGCGTTGGACTTGGTGGCGCTGGTCACCTTCTTGCGTCCGTGTTGGCGCGCATATTCAAAGGCATAGCGCATAACGCGCTCGGTGCCATAGTAGGTAAAGACCGACGCCTGCACCGCGGACTCCTGCGGACTTCCCTTGTAAACGCGGCCGCCGACTCCACAGTATTCGCCTTCGCAGTTCTCGCGAACGCAGATGAAGTCGATATCCTTGGGCCCTTTGCCGGCCAGCGGACCAGCGACGCCCTGCAGCAGGCGTACTGGACGAAGATTGATGTACTGGTCAAAGCCCTGGCGAATGGGCAGCAGCATACCCCAAAGCGAAATATGGTCGGGAATACGCGGGTCGCCAACCGGGCCAACCAGAATGGCGTTGAAAGCGCCCGCCTCCAATGTCTTTAGCGCGTCGGGAGGCATCATCGCTCCCTGGCGAAGATACCGCTCAGAGCCCCAGTCGTAGTCCTGGGTTTTGAACTTCAGGCCACCGTCAAGTTCGGCGACCGCTTTGAGAGCCGCAACGCCCTCCGTCATGACTTCCGACCCGATGCCGTCCGCGGGTATTACTGCAATGTTGTAGTGCCGCATTCCATCATCTCCTCAATTCGCTTTTGATCGCTCGGTTGTCACCTGCTTCGGAATTACTATAAGCCCTCGTGCCCTCGGCGAACAGTCCTACCTGTTCCGGCCAAATCCCTCAGGGCGGAAGAGCAACCGGAGAGCCTTTGACTGCCAAAGTACGAAGGTCTCCACTTCAGCCGTCTTTTCTGGCACAATCAGAGCAGCTGGCCATAGCCTATGAAATTAATTGTTTACTCAGCCCCTTGGTGTCGCGACTGCCGCGAGGCAAAGCGCTTTCTGGACAAACACAGCATCGCTTACCAGGAGGTGGATATCGAGGCCACTCCCGGCGCCGCCGAAGAAGTGATTCGCAGAACCGGAAAGCGGGCCATCCCGCAGTTCGTGGTAGACGGCGTTTGGGTCCAGCCATACCGTCCGGGCGAGGGATTCCTCTACGAGGAAATGGCGGAGCTGTTGGGCGTCTCGGACGGCTTGCTCAAGCAATAGGTGTTCTTGCGGCACGCTAGCCCGGCATTATTCATGAATCGGGTGGAGCAGGCCTTCAGGCCTGCAGAAAAGCCAGCAACCATGCGGCTTTAACCCCTGAGGCGATTCCGCTGTTGCCGACAGTACGTACCTCAGCGGCTAAAGCCGCCAATCCCAGGCCGACTGTAAATGCAGGGCTGAAGCCCTGCTCCACCCATGTTTCGCCGTACTCATGAATAATCCAAGCTACGATCGTGCCGGCTTCCGCGACACTCTGCGTGCGCGCCGTTTTCCAGAGGCGACGATGCTCCGCAGCGCTCCAATCAACTGCGGAGCGGTGGCCTGAAGCTCCTCGCGATGATGGATCGAGAGCTCGCGCAGGATGCGCTCGCCCCGCACGGTTAACGTCACCAGCACCTGCCGACGGTCTTGCTCCGAGCGGCGGCGCTGTACCAAGCCCTGCTCGGTGAGACGGTCGATCAGCTCTACCGAACTGTGATGCCGAATCTGGAGGCGTTCGGCAAGTTCTCCCACCGTGGCATGTATCCCGTCCGGCATCCCTTTCAAGGCCAGCATCAACTGGTGATGCTGCGGCTCGAGGCCGGCTTCGCGAGCTGCCGCCTCGCTGAAGCGCAAGAACTTACGAATTTGATAGCGGAATTCGGCCAGTGCCTTGTAATCGTTCACATCCAAATCGGCGGAGTTTGCCATGCGGATACTCCAATTGCATCGTTCTACGAAGCAATTCAACCAGCCATTCTATGCTCGATGGCCCATTTGGGCCAGCAGCCAGCAACGGGTACAATACTCCTTCAGTTAAAACCTAGAATGCTGATTTAGATGCAAGGAGCTACGCCGTGATTCCGCGATATACACGCCCGGAGATGGGCCGCATCTGGAGTGAAGATAATAAGTTCCGCACTTGGTTGCAGGTTGAAATTGCCGCCACCGAAACTCTGGCCGAAGCCGGGCTGGTGCCGCAGTCGGCGGCTCGCGCTATCCGCGACAAGGGCGACTTCGATCTGGCGCGCATACAGGCCGTCGAGGCCGAGGTAAAGCACGATGTGATCGCCTTTACCACCGCGGTCTCGGAGAAAGTTGGTCCCGAGGCGCGCTGGCTGCACTATGGCTTGACCTCCAACGATGTGGTCGATACGGCACAGGCTCTGCTGGTCAAACAGGCTTCGGCGATTATCCGCGTTGGTCTGGAACGCATGATCGAAGTGCTGCGCCGCCGCGCTTTTGAGTTCAAAGATACGCCGACCATTGGCCGCACGCATGGTGTGCATGCCGAGCCGATCACCTTCGGATTGAAGCTGGCGAACTGGTATTCCGAGATGCGCCGCAACCTTGAGCGCTTCGATTTTGCCGCGGAACAGATGCGCGTGGGCAAGGTCTCCGGCGCGGTCGGCAATGCGGCCCACCTGGAGCCGGAGTATGAAGAGAAAATTTGCGCACGGCTCGGCTTGAACGTGGCCGCGGTTTCGTCACAGGTCATCCAGCGCGACCGGCACGCATTTTATGTGGCCACGCTGGCGACGATCGCCTCGACCTTGGACAAGATCGCCACCGAAATCCGGCATCTGCAACGCACGGAGGTTCGTGAAGCCGAAGAATTCTTCAGCGAAAAACAGAAGGGCTCGTCGGCGATGCCGCACAAGCGCAATCCCATCAACCTTGAGCAGGTCAGCGGACTGGCCCGCGTGATCCGGGGCAACGTCCAGGCGGCCTTCGAGGACGTAGCGCTATGGCACGAGCGCGACATCTCGCACTCATCTGTCGAGCGGGTCATTCTGCCGGATTCGACCATCCTGGTCGACTACATGCTGAACAAGGCGACCAACCTCATCGACACCATGCTGGTCTATCCGGAGCGCATGCTGCGTAACCTGAACTCCACCGGCGGACTCGTCTTCAGCGGACAGCTCCTGCTCGACCTGGTGGAGGCCGGAGTGTCGCGTGAGGATGCCTACCGCATCGTCCAGCGCGACGCTATGAAGGCATGGAAGGAAGAACTGAACTTCCGCGAAATGATCATGAACGATCCGGAAATCACCAGCAAGGTCGATCGGAAGACCCTGGAGCGCGCCTTCGAACTTCAGCGCCAGTTGCGCAATGTGGATAAGATTTTCGCCCGCGTGTTCGGCACGGGGGAACGGGTCAAGAGCGCACGGAAGTAGGGGCGATAGGAAGGCCCGCCATAAAGCCCCACCCAAGCTTCGCTTGAATGGGGCACCCGCCACTCGATTTACTTGGTTCGCAACTTATTTCGGCTCTTCCAGGAATAGCTGCACTTCGCGGAAGAGGTGCATGCGGTTCCTCTCCATGATGATTGTGTGCGTTCCTTCGCTGAGAAGGATGCGCCGCTTGTAGGGAGCATTCGTCAGCTTTGCGAAGACCGCGTTACCCATCGGGGGAGGCGTATCCACATCCCACTCGGCGTTAATGACCAGCACCGGCACTTTGATTAGCGAGGGATCGTAGACCGGTTTGCCCTTCATCCAGAACTCGCGGCTATCGTGCACCGTGCCGTTGGGCGCCCGCAGGATCGGCGGATTCTGTGCCGCGCCTTTGGGATCGCTCGCCTGGGTCGCCGTGGACCATTGTTCAAACCACCCCGCCGGAATCAGTTCGGCCTTTTTGTTCTCCGGCACGCCGGTGAGCCAACGGGCTTTGGCCGCGCTCATGGTGACGGTTCGATAGGCTCCGAGCGGTCCGTCACCACCACCAGTGAGCGATGGCGGGGTTCGCGCAGCCACTGCGCCGCGTAGAGCACCAGCTTCTCCACCTTGGCGTTATGCTGCGACGTATAGCTGGCCATGATGGTGGTGCCCCACGACCAGCCAATCAGGTTGATCTTGGAAACCTTGCGGCGGGCGAGGATGCTATCGACGACAGCAGATACGTCTTTGACAGCGACATCGGTGGTGACGATGGGAGGATTCTTCTCCGCCGGTTGGTCCATCTCGGGCGGACGCGTGGAACGGCCATAGCCGCGCAGATCGAGCAGGTAGACGTCGAAGCCGCGCTGCGCAATGTAGTCCATCCAGGAGAGCCCATCCAACCGAAGATCAAAGGCTGTTTCCGCCGGGTAAGTGGAGCCGTGAACGAAGAGCACAATCTTGTCCGAAGCGAAATCCTTGACGCCTTTCAGATGCTTGTTGCGGACAAAGATTTGAATTCCCGGATCGGAGGCTTTAACAAAATAGTCCTCCGAAACCAGCGGTTTAGGCGGCTGCGCCGCAAAAGACGACCCCGCCGCCATAGCCAGAATAATGCAAGAAGAGATGAAGCCCAAAACCATCCGATTGACCGTCATATAAGACTCGCTCCTTTCGCCGTGAGGCGATCCTTGGTGCAGCCAAAAATGCGGCGGCCGCACCGATCATCTTAGGTGTCATGCTGAACGTAGTAAAGCATCCCGGGGGACTGTCCCAACTCGCGCCGCTCTGGGCTTTCCGATGGAATCGTTCGGCTGCGCCTCAGTCCCGCGCTGTGATGGGATTCTTCGCTCCCTGCGGTCGCTCAGAATGACACCCTAGAACTGTTCTGATCCCGAATCACGGTAGCATGGACTTGACTGGCTAGCCAGTGACAATCAAGTTCGGCGCTTACCTAGGGGAAGCCCACGTCAGCCCAACTGCAGGGCGGGACGTGGGGCACCCGCAGGAAAACACAAGATCCCTCCACTCCGTTTCACTTCGGTCGGGATGACGCATACTTTCGCCGCCGCTCCTCGCTTGTCAGGGGCGGCAAGTTCCGGCATAATAAGTGTTTGCCATCAGTGTGCGCCGGGCTGGTGGGCCCGGACCAGCCTGTGGTGCTCCGTTCGGACAATGCAAGCGGCCCTGAATTGAGTCTGTCGCGTGTTGGAAACGGAACTCCCTGCCGGTGGCGGCGGGGTTGAAGCTTTGAGCCGGCGAAAGGGTCGCCGAGCTGGTGCAGTTTAGGAACTGGTGTATTCCGCGTTCACCGTGACTTTAACGGCTACACCTTTCGCTAGACTGGTTAATAATTCGAAAGGAATCGAATTCTGTGTTAATGATTCGTCTGTCGCGCCGTGGCGCACCGAAGAAACCTGTTTACCGCATAGTGGTCATTGAAAAGGACCGCGCTCGCGATGGCCGTTCGATCGAGGTGGTTGGACTTTACAATCCTCGCACCACTCCCATGACCATTGATTTCAAGCGCGATCGCGTCGAATACTGGGTCGGCAAGGGCGCCCAGATGTCTCCGACGGTCAGCAAATTGTTCGCGAAGCCGCCGGCTGCGCCAGCCGCGACTCCGGCCGCCTGATCCGTTTTCACCGGGCGGGGCCGTAAGGCACTCGCCGACGATCCCAGCGAGCGGTGCTCGCCGGGAACCCCGTATTCCAAGGAGACCGCATGGCCTCGGCTTACGCTGGAGATGTGCGCAAACTTGTCCTGGAAGTCGCTAAGAGGCTCGTGGAGCGTCCCGACGAAGTGCAGGTGGACGCGGTGCCTGAAGGCGAAGTGCTGGTGCTGGAGCTGACGGTGGCCGAAACCGACATGGGCCGCGTCATTGGCAAGGCCGGACGCACGGCGCGGGCATTACGGGTGCTGCTGTCGTCTGCGTCGGTCAAGGCCAACAAGCATTGCTCGCTGGAGATTCTGGAGTAAGGGCAGTGCATCACCCAGGATCGACGGCATTGACAGAACGGAAACCGTAGACGGGGAGATTCTGGAGTAGTTTTATGGCTCCGACGGCGCAAAGCAACCTGAGGACGGCGTTTCGAGGGCGAGTTCATCACCATCGCCCGGGTGATAAAGCCGCAGGGTCGGGTCGGCGAGGTTTCTGCCGAGCTGTTTACGGATTTTCCGGAGCGCTTTGCCGAGCGTCGGCACTTGTTTGCGCTCGGCACCACGGGAAGCAGGCGCGAACTTGAGCTGGAAGACTTCTGGCCGCACAAGGGCCGAATGATCCTGAAGTTCGCCGGGGTTGACAGCATCGAAGATGCCGCAACTCTGGCGGGAGCCGAGATACAGATTCCGCGGGAGCAGCGAGCCCAACTGGACGAAGGTGCATTTTTTGTGAGCGATCTGGTGGGCTGCCGGGTATTTGCCAGTACGGGCAGCGGTGAGGTTCGCGAGTTGGGACCGGTTACAGACGTGGTGTTTGGAGCGGGCGAAGCGCCGCTGCTCCAGGTTCGCGAAGGAGCCAGGGAGCTGTTGATTCCGTTCGTCGAGAGTTACACGAAGCAAGTTGATCTCGACGGGAAAAGAATCGAACTGGTGCTTCCCGAAGGCATGTTGGAGTTGGACGCTCCGCTGGGCAAGCCAAAGAGCGGGCGGAGCGCAAAATGAAGTTCGAGATCGTCACGATTTTTCCGGAGTTCTTTCGTGGGCCTCTGGAGTACGGCATCGTGCGCAGGGCGCAAGAAGCCGGGATCATTGAAATCCGAATTCACGATCTGCGGGCCTTCGCTCACGACCGGCACAAGACGGTGGATGACCGTCCGTTTGGCGGCGGCGAGGGCATGGTGCTGAAGCCCGAACCACTGTTCGAGTGCGTCGAATCGCTCGGCGTGGCACAGCAGCAGGAGCGCTTGAGCGGGCAGGCCCGGGAGAGCGTGGTCGCGCTCTCGGCGCAAGGGCGGCTCTACGAGCAGCCGATAGCGGCGGAATTGGCGCAACTGGAGCGCATCGTGCTGATCTGCGGACGCTACGAAGGCATGGATGAGCGGGTAACGGAGCACCTGGCGGATCGCGAAATCTGCGTCGGCAACTTCGTGATGAGCGGCGGCGAATTGGGAGCGGCTTTGATCGTCGACACGGTGACGCGGCTGCTGCGCGGAGCGCTGGGAAACGAAGCGTCGTCGCAGCATGAGAGCTTCAGCGCGCTGAAGGCTCCGGTAAAGTTCGACGAGCGCGGGCGTCCCGAGCCGGATTCAACGGTTTCAGCCGCTGGACTGCTGGACTACGTGCATTACACGCGTCCGGCGGAGTTTCGTGGAATTGCGGTTCCCGAAGTGCTGGTCAACGGGAACCATGAAGAGATTCGGCGGTGGCGCAAGCGCCGCGCGCTGGAAAAAACGCTGAAGAACCGCCCCGACCTTCTGGATAAGGTGGCGCTCAGCAAGGAAGACCACTCCCTGATCGAAGAGATTGGGCGGGAAATGCAGGAAACTCGACGGACATAAGCCGCGAGACGATTCGAAGAAGAGGAATAGACATGTCGACTTCACCGATTATTACGAAGCTGCTTGCCAAGGCGCAGCGCACAGATCTCCCCAGCTTCCGTCCCGGCGACACGGTTCGGGTTCAAGTCAGGATCAAGGAAGGCGAAAAAGAGCGCTTGCAGGCTTTCGAAGGCATCGTGATCAAGATGCGCGGCGGCCCGCAAGGCAGCTTCACCGTGCGCAAGATGAGCTTCGGCCAGGGCGTCGAGCGCATCTTCCCCATTAACGCGAAAGTGCTCGACAAGATCGACGTTCTGCGCTCGGCGAAGGTCCGCCGCGCCAAGCTCTACTACCTCCGCGCCCTGCGAGGCAAGGCGGCAAGACTGAAGGAAGTCGATACCAGAATCGGAAGAGCCAAGCTGGCAGCTTCTCTGAAGGCTTAGGTCTTTATTCCGCTCGAAGACGAACGCCGCGAATCCGGGTCGGGGACGGAGCAGTTTGCCGAATCAGGCGCTTGCTCCTACCCCGAATCTCTGCCATTCTGACTGCACCGTGCAGAGAAAACCGGTCCCTAATTCCGCCGAGAAACCCATCTCAAAGTCCGCAGCCAAGCTGCGCCTGCTGAAGACGCTGCACTGCACCACCAAGTTTGAAACTCAGGCATGGAGCGCCGGCGCAAAGTTGGTCGCGGGCATCGATGAGGTTGGACGCGGATCGCTGTTCGGTCCGGTAGTCGCCGGAGCCGTCATCCTCGACCCCGAATACCGCATTCGCGGGCTGCGCGACTCCAAACTGCTGCCACAGGAGCGGCGCGAGCAGTTGGCGGAGCGCATCAGAGAGCACTGCGTTGCGTGGGCCGTCGCCGCTATCGACGTGGGCCGCATCGACCAGATCAACATCTATCATGCTTCGCGGCTGGCGATGGTCGAGGCCGTCTCACGGTTGAGCGTGCGCCCGGATCATCTGCTGATCGACGCGATGAACATCGATGTCGAGTGCGCGCAGACGGCGATCATCCATGGCGATGCGCTTTCGGCTTCGATCGCCGCCGCATCCATCCTGGCAAAGGTGGAACGGGACGCGATGATTCGCGCCTGGGACCCGGTCTATCCCGCCTATGGACTCGCTTCCAACAAAGGCTACGCCACGCCCAAACACATCCGCGGCCTGCGCGAGCACGGACCCTCGCCCATGCATCGGCAATCGTTTGCTCCGGTGTGGATGAATTCCGCCTCACAGGAACTCTTGCAGTTCATGCTGGAAGACGAGGAAGCGACTCAACAATCGTGACAGCTTGCGACTTCGGGTTTGCCGCTGAAGTTCGTGTATCCGTAACATCGCCTTAGGGGTAGGGATCCTTCGCTACCGCTCAGGATGACACGGTGAAAGTTTTCTTTCGAATGGACTTAAGCATCGAACTCGGTCAGGGTTCGAGGGTTGCCCTCTGTGACAGGCAAGCGGCTCGCATGCTAAAAACAATAGTGCTGCGATTGATCGTGTGAGGACGGTATGCTACGACTGCTTTGCGTGACGGCTCACCCTGACGATGAAGCCGGCGGATTCGGCGGCACCTTGCTGCTGGCCCGCGAACGCGGAATTGAAACTTACATCATCTGCCTGACCCCGGGACAGGCTGCAAGCAACAGGGGAACCAGCAGGAACAGCGACGAGCTGGCCGCGATGCGCCGCAAGGAATTCGCCGCCGCATGCGAACATCTGCACGCGACCCGCGGCGACGTGCTCGACTATCCAGACAGCCGCCTGGATCAACAGAGTCTGTACCAGGTCGTCGGCGACCTCACGCGACGCATCCGCCAGATCAAACCACAGGTGGTCATCTGCTTCGGCCCCGAGGGCTCGCTGACCGCGCATCCGGATCACTCGATGTCCGGGGTCTTTGCGACGATGGCTTTTCAGTGGGCTCCCAGGACCAACCGCTTTCCGGAGCAGTTCGAAGAGGGACTGAAGCCGTGGCGGCCCCAGAAGCTTTACTACCGGTGCTCCGACTTCACAATTCCCGAGCGCCAACCAGTCGCGCTGTCGCCGGTCAGCGCCCGCATCGAGATAGGCCAGGAGCGCATGGAGCGCAAGATTGAAGCCTTCAAGATGCACAAGAGCCAAGCGCCGCTCTTCAACCTGTTTGAAGGCAACGCGAGGCGTCACGGTGTGGTCGAGCGTTTTCACCTCGCAGCCAGCGTCAAGCCGCAGGAAGCGCACATCGAGAATGATCTGTTCGCCGGTGTTGAAGACGAGGGCTGAGGACTGAGCGGCAGGATCTTGTGGGATCTGCTTTGCTTTTAGCGCGCGCAAACGGCAGATCCTTCGCTTCGCTCAGGATGACACCCTCGGAGAAGTTTTTCAGCGGCCTGCTAGGGCGCGGAACCGGCTCTTGGCCTGATGATTTCACCGAGCAGGTCAGGACGGCTCTGATCGCGCGTCAGGTGCGGGAAGCGAGGACCGCCATGGTAATCGAGCAGGACAGTTTTGTAGAATTCAGCATTCTCAATCAGCAATTCGAGCGGTGTCTTGCTGTCGATGCCTGCCTTCAGCGCATCGCTCAGCACTGGGGGCTGAACTTGCGTCCGTTTACCGCCACGATTCGCATTCCTGGGCCAATGCCTGCCTTGGCAGCGGGCATATCGTGAATCGTATCGACGATTAATCCGTCCTGTTGCGCGATCAGGCCGATGGAGGCGGTGGCATCCACCAACCGCTCCAATTCCTGACGGAGTCGCATCATCTCCGACGGTGTATCGGTGTAGATGAGCAGCCAACCGGCCTGGCTGATGCCGTTCAGTGGGGCATGAGGCGCAACGTCGGTGACGCGCTCGGCGAAGAACTTGCGCCAATCGTATGGGGCAATCTGATTTAAGGCTGCGATCACGTCCTCAAACGTGTAGGGGCTGACCGCCGGCGGACCGCTGTGGCCCCCGAAAAAAAGACGCGCGAAATCGTCAAGCGACTTTCGGTCATTGCTCTTTTGGCGAATGATGACGTCGGCCTCCAGCCAGAGGAGAACGCCTTCGCCGTAAAAGTCAGGCCCGCGCCGCCATGAGTTCCATGCCGATGACGCGCCAAAGAGAAGATGCGCCGAGACCGCGGTGTCTTGCAACGACCGCCAAAGGCGTCCGGGCCGGTAAACCATATGCATGGCGGTTGCCGAGATTTGATCGCGAAACAGCCTGGGGTCCCAAAGACCACTGCGCGCCGTAAGCACTAAACCAAAATAGTCGGTCAGTCCTTCGTAGACCCACAGCAGATCGGTCTTGAGAGGCGTCTGGTAATTGTCCGCCACGAGACCGGCGGGACGACGGTACTTGCCATTCCAGGAATGAATGTACTCATGCGGCAGCAACGCCGCGCCAAGCAGCCGCAAGTAAGGGTCGACAAGAAAAGCTTCACTGGTGCGGTTATCGCTGGATTCGTGGTGCTCCAGTCCAAAGTGTCCGACGTGATTGCTCAGGCTCAACAGAAAGTGGTAATCGCGAAAATGATACGAGCCAAACAAAGCAGCGGCTTCGGCGATCAGGTTGTTGAATGCTTGCCGGTCGCCGGCAGTCATCTCAAGTGCAGTAGCGCTGTCGGATGCGATGTCGATCTCATGCGGCGGCAGCTTCTCATGCTGCAACGGCACCACTTTGAAATACCTGCCCGCAAGCACCGGCGAGTCGATTAAGGTGGCAAGCGATGCGGTTGCAAACTGCACCGTGGAACCCGAGCGACTGGCACCCGGAAGCGCGGTTCCGAAGCTCCAGCCCTCGGGCAACTTGAGGGTGGCCCTGACCTGTAGCTGGTCCGCACTGGCGCCCTTCGGATACAGGACAAGCTGATTCCAGTTCACAATGGCCAACTGCTCGGTTGCCGACGTTCCCTCGCTGAAGGTGGCCGAGGTCGATTCCACCGGCGAAAGGTAGTCCATTGCTATCTCGATGGTGGTAACACCCGACGGAATCTCCAGTTGGTACGCGTACGGGTCAACAGGATCGCGCTTCCACGGAATTGTCTTGCCCTGCGCGCTGAAGATCAGCCCTGCCGTGTCTACAACAGGACCGCTGGGGGCGTGCTCGCCGGGAATCCACCGCGGATAAAAGAGAGTGAGAAGACCCGGCGTAACCGGAAGCGTGATGTGCGAGTGGAATATCTTGCGCTGGGCTTCCGTGGCATCAACCGTGAGCGCCACGAAGGGCGGGCTACCGGCATCGGTCTCTGCCCCAACACGCGCGGTCAAGGCGCGTGCCGGGGACTGCTCGGCGAACGCATCCGTCAATGAGAAACAGAGAGACAGCAACAGCAGCAAACGTAACGAGCGCAACTGCAATCTCCTGATTCGGGGTGCCCGGAAATGGGTACATCAACCTTGAAGCTGCTCCCCTAGTGTGGTGTCCCGCAAGTTTGTGACATAACTTAGGATGTCATGCTGAGCGCAGCGAAGCATCCCATGCAATCGTCCCACCCCGTGTCGCTCTGGGCTCTTTGATGAAATCCTTCGGCTGTGCCTAAGCCCCACGCAGTGCGGGGATTCTTCGCTCCCGGTGGTCGCTCAGAATGACACCGTAAGGATTATCGCGCGAACTTGCGGGACATCACCCTAGGAGGACTTCTTCTTTTTCGCGTTCTTCGCGGCAGGCCCTCCCGCAGTCATGTCGCCCGAAACATTTGCGAGAACTTTCTGGAAGGCTTCCCCGGCCGCCATCTCCTTTTTCCCACTGCTATTATGACGATACTTGTGCTCACTGTTACAGGTCCGGCACATCACCTTCACAACCTCTTCACCGACCATGGCAACAACGGAGTGATCGGTGGTCCGCTTGCAGCGGGAGCAATGATCGTCGATGTAATCTCCAAGGCGCATCAAAGACCTCCGCAAAAGGGCGAGTTTAGCACAGGCCATGCAGCTCACGGCAGAGCCGCATCCATAGAGTTAGTTTACTCGTTGGCGTGGGATGGACCTTCCGCGAAGCTGGTCTGGCCGGGCAAATGTTATGATTCGGGCGTGGCGCGACGCGGAAAATTCATCACGTTCGAGGGGCTCGACGGCTGCGGCAAGACCACGCAGATGGAACGCCTTGCAGCCGTTCTCCGCGCCGAAGGAATCGAGGTGGTCACTACCCGCGAACCCGGCGGCACTGTCATTGGAGAAAAGATACGGGCGGTGCTGCTCGATTCGCGAACCCGGGGTCTGGCTGCTTTGGCGGAGTTGTCGCTCATGTTCGCCTCGCGGGCGCAGCAGATTGCGGAGGTCATCGAGCCTGCATTGCAGCGGGGCCAATGGGTACTGTGCGATCGGTTTACCGATTCCTCCGAAGCCTATCAGGGTGGCGGACGCGAGTTGGGCAGCGACGCGGTACTGACCATGCACCGCGTTGTCTGCGGCGACCTGCAACCGAACCTGACCGTGCTGATGGACAGCGACGTGGACGCAAGCGTCTCCCGTGCGCGGCGCCGCAACCTGGCGGCGCAGAATCACGAGACGCCCGGCCCTGACGAGAATCGCTTCGAGCGCGAAAACCAGATGTTCTTTGCCCGCGTGCATGATGCCTACCTCAAAATCGCCGAACGCGAACCGAACCGGGTTTTTCTGGTCGACGCCCGTCGCGGGCTGGAAGTCGTGCACGCCGATATCGTTGTGGCCGTGCGCAAACGGCTGAAGATTGCCGCAACGGTCGAGAACAGCAGCGGACAAGCGCAAGCATAAGTGTGAGACAAACCTGTGGGATTTGCTGACTTCCTTGGCAATTCGGATACGGTAAGACGGCTGCGCGAAATGCTGGAGCGCGACCGCTTTCCTCACGCGCTGATCCTCACCGGGCCGCGCGGCGGCGGCAAATACACGCTGGCGCAAATGGTCGCCAAGGCCATGAATTGCCTGGAGCGGCCGAAATCGGAGGTGACTGCTGGCGCGTCGACAGCGGGTTCCGCGCCTGCCGAGCGGGCCGAATCTCTGCCGGATTTCTGCGGCCGCTGCTCCAATTGCGTGCGCATTGGCCAGGCCGACGATCTGGATGCGCGGTTCGCCGAAGCCGTGGAAGCGCGCGACGGATTGCGGGAGACCGACAAGCGCGAGACGCGAATCTACGTGCAGACGCACTCGGATGTCATGGTGATACCGCCCGATCCGCCGCAGATGCTGGTGAAAGTCGACCAGGTGCGTCATGTGACGGCGACCACCTACTACAAGCCCGCCGAAGGGCGTCAAAAGGTCTACATCTTTCCCAACCCGGCGTTTGTGAAGGAAGCGGCTAACGCTCTGCTGAAGGTGCTGGAAGAGCCTCCGGAGTTTGCGACCATCTTCCTGCTGGCCGAAAACCCGGCTATGCTGCTGCCCACCATCCGCTCACGTTGCGTGACGATGACCCTGGCCCCGCTGCCGCTGGCTGAAATCGCGCAGCACCTGGCGCACAGCGTAGGCTGGAGCGCCGCCCAGCGCGAGTTGGTAGCGCGGCTGAGCTGCGGCGCGCTCGGACGGGCCCGCGGCTTCGATCTCAACGGATACCTTGCGGCCCGGCAGGACGCTCTGCTGATACTCAAAACCGCTATCGCCGGAGCCGATCATAGCGACCTGTTCCGGGCGACCGAGAGCTACCGGGCCGGAGCCGAGGGAAAGGAGAAGACCGAGGAACTAATCGCGGCTCTCTATTCCCTGCTGCGCGACATGCTCTCGCTGATGTCAAATGCACCGAATCTGGTGCATAACATCGACATCGCCTCCGATTTGACCGCCCTAAGCCGCGAGGTGAACTTCGACTGGATTGCCACCGCCGCCGACCGGACTGGCGAGGTTCACACCGGGATGCGCCGCAACCTGCTGCGCTCGCTCTCGCTGGACGCGCTCGCGTCTTCGCTCGAGATTTAGATCGATTGAGCTATATCCCATGAAGACTTGGTCCGGGTACGGCTATCCGGAAACCGATGCAGCAGGACCAACCAGAGTATCTGCTTTATTTTCAAGCGACAAAAAGCAAAAGCACCCGACTGCCGGAAGCCAGACACGGCGGGTGAGTGCTGATGAAGACTTCCCTCCGCCGCAGGGAGGAATGCCGGCAAAATTCGGCTCTGCGGCGCGGGTCGCTGTACCCATCCTAGGGCTGGATAGTCACTGAGGTCTTGTGATTTGCTTCACTGGCACAGCAGCAAAAGCTGTGGTAGGGTAGCTGCAAGTTCATACCCCGACCACTTAGGATCAGAGAATAACTTTTAGATGGCGAAAGCGATGCGCTCTGGGAAGTGAAACCTCGGAACGGGATCAATGACGGTACGCCCTTATTCAAAGAACTCAAGGCCGTACTCCCTCTAGGGAGCTATGCGAAATGAAAAACGGAACAGATTCGACGGCAGTTGGCCGCGCCCCAGACACTGAAGCTTTCTCGAACCGGAAACTGATTCGTCCCAGCCTGAGCCGTGAACCGGGACGTTCCGCCGCGAACGTGGAGAATACCGCCATCGAGCGTCGTGAACGCGTGGAGCGAAACGGAAGCGCTGGCGGAGGAAAAAAAACGCCGCCGCCGGAACAGACGCACGCTGAAAATTTCTATTACCAGAAGCAAATGCAGTCGAAGACACCGATGGTCATCGTGCTGCAGGATGGCGAGGAGATTCACGGCATCATCGAGTGGTATGACAAGACCTGCATCAAGGTCACACGCGGAACACAATCGAACCTGCTGATCTACAAACCCAACATCAAGTACATGTACAAGGAAGCCGAAGCGAACGGCAGAAAGTAGTCCCTAACACTCCGGCCATGACGCGGAACACGGGGCGAAGCAAAGGCCCCACCCTGTGCCAAAAA
Organism: uncultured Acidobacteriota bacterium; assembly: GCA_963832365.1. GTDB lineage: Bacteria > Acidobacteriota > Terriglobia > Terriglobales > Acidobacteriaceae > CAWBRT01. Next base: position 137,989 of record CAWHUL010000025.1, read on the forward strand.
TCACGACGCAATGGTAGGACACCCGAGTTCGATTTGGTACAGAAAGGGTGCGCGACCCGCTCTACTGGACATCGGTAACCTTTTCGTTGACCAATATCACCTTCATGTCCGGATAGTAAAGCATCTCCTTGGCGGCCAGTTTGACCACCTTCTGCGGCTGTCCTAAGATCGCAACGACCTCGTCCCTCGTCTGACCTAGTGAAATCGTCTTGGGCGGAGGAGGGGCCACGTCGGTCGGCGGCGGAGGTGGAACAATCGGTGCCAGCGTCGGCTCTGGTGTCGGGGTTGGTTCTGGAATGACCGCCGGCACGTTTGACGAGACACCACGGGGCGCAGGACGCACAGGCGCCGCTTGGCTCTCGCCTGTTTGCAAAATGCGGCCTCGGCGTCGGCTATCAACCGCATTCGCCGCCGGTGCGTCGGCTGCCTGCTGCGTGAGTGCTGGTGGCAACTCCTTTACATGGCGCCACTCCGTGCCGACCGCACTAGGAAAGGAGATGTTGTTGGTCTGTAGTAAGTGATAATCATCAATGAACACGAAGGATGCAGTCGCCCACCGGGGGGCAAAAAATAGTCCGCCTTTCCATTTTTGTTGCCCACTATACTCACCGGGGGCTGCCGTACGGTTCAGCTGCATGTGAGTTTCGCCATTACTGAATCCCGGCAATGCTTGTGTAAGGATTCCTATAAACTCAAACCCATCGGAAGCAGCGTTTGGATTCCTGATGATTGCCGTGCGCCATGTGTAACGCCCGGCTGCGGCGCTCCAAATGCCTATTACTGGATCGGTATCCTGCTCCTGTGCGACGGTTTGAAGCACCTGATTAAGGTCGAATTTCTCCTTGACAGGCTTTTTCGACCTTTCGGCCGCATGTGACAGGGGTGCGACAAAGACCAATAGCAGGAGACATAGAAGGCCCTTGATGTTCATGTGTTCCTCATATGTAACTTGAACTTGCGGGAAAACTTTATCACAGCATTTCACTTGCGCAAGATAACTTTAGGTATTGCCGGCTGGATCGCAATACCCGGGCAAAGGCCAACGTCTCGAAAGATCACAGGTGGCCCATTCAAGCCCGTTGGCTTGAGTGGGCCATTTTCTTCTGCGCGACGAACACCCCACTCAAGCAAGGAAGCTTGAGTGGGCCCCGACTACCCCCGGGTTCGTGCCGAACAGCCAAGCGGATTACTTTGCCGCCTTCCGCAGGCGGTCGACTATCGCCAGGCCGATGCCGATGGCAGGTGGAACGGGGCAAAGGATAACCGTGGCTTGATGTTCGTCGAGCCAGCGCAGACCGGCGTAGAGACGGGCGGCGAGCATCGGAAGCTGGTCGAATTTTCCCCAGGAAAAGACAGTGCATCCGCGTAGCTGTTCCCGGTTGAGCCAGCCATCGGGCAGCATCAATCCGACGCGCTCGCCAAGGGCGACGAGTTGCTCGATAGCTATCTGCATGGCGCGGTCGTCTTCAACCAGCATGAGGGTGGCGCGCGGAGCGTAGTGGCGGATGCCGAGGCCGGGCGACTCCAGACTCTCGGGCGGCACGTCGTCGCGGGTCGCAGGGGCCGCGACGCGCACGGGACCAATAACGAACTCTATTTGCTCGCGGCTGATGCCGCCGGGCCGGTAGATGATGGGCGGCTGCGCGGTGATGTCGATGACCGTTGATTCCACCCCGATCTCCGTTGGGCCGGCATCGAGAATGGCGTCGATGCGGCCAGCGAGATCGTGTTGCACGTGGGCGGCGGTTGTCGGGCTGGCGCCGCCAAAGCGGTTGGCACTGGGCGCGGCAATCGGCACTCCGGCGGCTTCAATCAAGGCCAGCGCCACCGGGTGCGCCGGAATGCGGATGCCGACGTTCTCGCGCCCGGCGGTGCATGCGTCGGGAATGATGTCGCGCTTGGGCAGCAGCAGCGTGAGCGGTCCCGGCATGAAGCATGCCGACAGCTCTTGCGCGGCTTCGGGCCAGACTGTCACCAGGGTCTTGGCCATCTCGATTGAGCTGACATGCACGATGATCGGGTCCCAGGCGGGCCGCTGCTTGGCCTCGAAGATGCGCAGCACCGCCTCGCCGTCAAGGGCATTGGCCCCGAGGCCGTAAACGGTTTCGGTGGGAAAGGCGACTAGCCCACCCCGGCGAATGATCGCGGCAGCCTGACGGATCGCAGGATCATCGGCTTTTACATTCGTGGAGGAGACATTGAGTAGAAGCGGGCGCATGGCGGTCTGCTATCACGCTACCAGATACCTGGGATGATTGTGCTCTCGCCCACAATCTTTCTCCTGCGCGGCTTTCACAGCTTTGGCAGCACGATTCCCTTCTGGCCCTGGTACTTGCCTTTGCGATCGGCGTAACTGGTCTCGCACGGCTCGTCGGATTGGAAGAAGATAATCTGGCAAAGCCCCTCGTTGGCATAGATTTTGGCGGGCAGCGGCGTGGTATTTGAAATCTCCAGCGTGACGTAGCCCTCCCACTCCGGCTCAAAAGGGGTTACGTTGACGATGATGCCGCACCTCGCGTAGGTCGATTTGCCGAGGCAGATGGTCAGCACATCGCGCGGTATCTTGAAGTACTCTATGGAGCGGGCGAGCGCGAACGAGTTGGGCGGAACGATGCAACAGTCGGAGCGCACGGTGACGAACGAGCGCTCGTCGAAGTTCTTGGGATCGACGATAGTGGAGTTGACATTTGTGAAAATCTTGAATTCGTCGGCCACGCGCAGGTCGTAGCCGTACGACGACAGTCCATAGGAGATCACTCCCTGGCTCATCTGCTTCTCTGAAAATGGGCTGATCATCGCGTGCTTCAGCGCCATTTCGCGGATCCAACGGTCGCTCTTGATGGACATGCTGCTCCCGACGTTTCCCCGGCCTGAACCCTGGGAAGCGGTATCCTTCGAGGTGTGCTCATCTTAACATTCAGCAGTTTCCGGATGAGCGAGCCGGTTCCGCGAAAGGTGCCCCATGTCGGGCACCCATGTTGCCATTTTTGCCATGCAAATTCGAGTGCTGGGAACTTTTTCGACAGTCCTTGCCTTTTGCGGCTTCGAACGATAGCCTAAATCAACAGAAGTGCGCCCGGCGTAAGCCTAGCGAAACCATGGAATCCGGAGCGGCTGCGTGATCAAGCTGGACATCATCAACGAGGTCGTCAACAAGACCGGAGTCACAAAGACGAAGGCCGAAACTGCGGTGGAAACCGTATTTGACTCGATGAAGAAGGCGCTGGCCAACGGCGACCGCATCGAGCTTCGCGGGTTTGGGGTGTTCAATGTCCGGCCACGCAAGACAGGTATCGGACGCAACCCCAGAACCGGTGCGGAGGTCAATATTCCCCCGGGCAAAGCAGTTCGCTTCAAGCCGGGCAAGGAATTGCAATCGATCGACTGAGTTCTTCGGCGATCGCCAGCGCGCGGGCCCACTAGGACACCCCGCTGCCGTTCAGCGCCGGTGTGCCGAAGTTCGCATGAGTTCCGGTTACGCCAGGCCGACAGCAGGCTGATGGCGGTTCGAGGAATCGGTTTTTGATGTCGGAGACGAATCCCTCCATCCCGTCGCCAGAAACTGTTTGGCCGGTTGAAGCCGTTTATGTGAGGCGTCCGGCGCGGCGTTACTGGCTCCATTTGTTGCTGCTGGTAACGACGTTTGTGACTACGCTGACGGTCGGTGCCCGCCTGCAATACAACTTCTCGCAAAACCTGCCGATCCTGGTGGAGAGCGATGACGCTCTGCCGATGTTCCCGGTGACCTGGGTGATCCACCAACCCTCGCGGCTGCTGCTTGGCCTGCCGTTTTCGCTGACGTTGATGGGAATTCTGCTGGCGCATGAAATGGGTCACTACCTCTACTGCCGCAGGTACGGCGTGCAGGCAACCCTGCCGTTCTTCATTCCGGCACCCACGCTGATTGGAACGCTGGGCGCGTTCATCCGCATACGTTCGCGCATTCGTTCGCGCGATGCGCTTTTCGATATCGGAATCGCCGGACCTTTCGCGGGATTCGTTGTGGCGCTGCCGGTGATGTTCGTGGGATTGCTGCTCTCGCACTCGGCTCCGGCGGCTCTTAACCAGGACATTGAACTGGGATTTCCACTCATCTTCCAATTGGGACGCTACTTTGCCGGAGCGTGCACCGGCCACTGGCTGCCCGCGTTCGGGCAAGTGTTGCTGCACCCGGTTGCGATTGCGGCCTGGGTGGGGATGTTTGCCACCGCTCTCAACCTGCTTCCCGGCGGGCAGTTGGATGGCGGACACATCGTTTTCGCGCTGGCTCCAGGTGCTCACCGGCGGATTTCGCGCATGGCCATCATCGTACTCATTCCGCTTGGAATCTATTTCTGGTTCGGATGGTTTGTGTGGGCGGTGTTGCTTTGGGTCAGCGGATTGCGCCATCCGTCGGTGCCGGCGTGGCCGGAGCTGAGCAAGCGGCGCCGCGCAACGTCTGTGCTGGCGCTGCTGTTGCTGCTGCTGACGCTGGCACCCGCGCCATTCGGACATGCTTCAGGACGAGATGTAGCCGACGATTTCAAGGCCCTCATACACATGCGCCTGCACCGATAAACACCCGCGTCGATAAGATCCAAGAGACAAGTTCTCTGCTGACAAAGGGATCCTTCGCTCTGCTCAGGATGACATTCGTTCTTTGGCATACATCGCGAAAATCGCTCTGACTTTCTATAGCAGCGAAATTGCGTCCACGTCGACCACTAGGTTGCCGCGCGGCACGCGCTGCTCCGCGGCGTGGCGCAGCATGACGCGAAGCAGCGAGTTGAGCCGCTCGCGGCTGGCGGACTTCAGCAGGAAGTGATAACGGTAGTCGCGTTTCAAGCGGATGATGGGAGCCGCGGCCGGTCCCATTACTCGCACGCCTTCGTGCCGCTCACCTTCGAACCACTTGCCAAGAATGCCTGAGAAGCGCAACGCGAGCTCCTGCTGATCGCTGCGCACAATCACGTTGGCTACCGAGGTGAAAGGCGGGTAGTGCATCCAGCCGCGGAAGCGAAGTTCCTTCTCATAGAAGCCCTCGAAATCATGATGCGCCGCGAACTGCACCGCGTAGTGCTCGGGAAAGTAGGTTTGCAGCACGACCCTTCCCGGCGACGAACCGCGTCCGGCGCGGCCCGCGACCTGCGTGAGCAACTGGAAGGTTCGTTCGGCGGCCCGGAAGTCCGGCAGGCTTAAGGCGGTGTCGGCGCCGACGACGCCGACCAGCGTGACGCCGTGAACGTCGTGTCCTTTGGCGATCATCTGGGTGCCCACCAGCAGATCCAGTTCCCCGGCAGTAAAAGCGCTGAGAATGCGCTCGAAGTCGTGGTGGCCGCGCACCGTATCGCGATCCATGCGGCCGATTCGCGCCGTGGGAAAAGCGGAGTGCAGAATGTCCTCCAGCTTCTCCGAGCCGGTGCCGAGAAACTGCACGTAGTCGCTGCCGCACTTGGGACACAGCCTGGGAATCGCCTGTTGATAGCCGCAGTAGTGGCACATCAGCTTGTGCTCGCGCTTGTGGTGCGTCAGCGCGATGGCGCAATCGCGGCACTGGATGGTGTCGCCGCAGGCACGGCACATGACAAACGCCGAGTAGCCGCGCCGGTTCAGCAGGATCATCGCCTGTTCGCCACGCTCGAGGCGCAGCGTAACTTCCTCGATCAGCTTGCGCGAGAGCAGGTGTTCCTTGCCGGAGGCCTGAAACTCCTCGCGCATGTCGATCAACTCGACCTCGGGCAGAGGACGCTCCTGCACGCGGTCGGGCAGGCGCAACAGCGCGTACTTGCCTGAAATCGCGTTGTGATAGGACTCCAGCGAGGGCGTAGCGGAGCCGAAGACCACCGTCGCCTTCAACTCCTTGGCGCGCACGGCGGCAATATCTCGCGCATGGTAGCGCGGAGTTTCATCCTGTTTGTAGGAGTGGTCCTGCTCCTCGTCGACGATGATGAGCGCCAAATCATGGACCGGAGCAAACACGGCCGAGCGCGTTCCCACCGCGATGCGCGCTTCGCCGCGGCTCAACCGATGCCATTGCTCGGCGCGTTCATCGTCGGAGAGCGACGAGTGAAGGATGGCAACCTGTTCACCAAAGATTCCGTACAGATCGGCGGCAACACGCGGCGTAAGTCCTATTTCCGGCACCAGCAGAATCGACCCTCGCCCCGAGTTGAGGACCTGCCTCATCGCCGCCAGGTAGACGGCGGTCTTGCCCGAACCGGTAACGCCGTGAAGAAGAATCGCCTGGAACTGACGCGCCTCGACGCTGCGGTTCACTCGCTCCAGAGCCTGCTGCTGCGCCGGCGTGAAGGGGAAATCGAGGACGTTCCTCTGTTCCATGGCCGGGACAGCGAACCCCGCCGGCTCTTCCAGTATCTCGACGACTCCTCGCCGAATCAGCGTGGCCAGCGTGGTTTTGGGAACAGAGAGTTGCCTGAGTTCATCCACTGGCAGGCGGCCTTCAGCGGCGCGCAAATGCGCCACGATCTTCTGCTGATTGGGGTTCAGCTTGCCTGCTGGTTCACGCTCTTTCAGAATGGCAATCTTTATGGTTCGACGGGCGTCGCGCGCGGTGGAAAGGTCTTCGCGGGCGATCCACTTCTTCGCCACCAGGTTTCGCAGTATCTCTCGCGACGCACCGGTGGCGGCGCGCAGCGTCGCTTCGCGAATCAATTCACCTTCGGCCAGGTAATCGAGCACTGCGTACCCGGCCATCTGCCGCTCAGGGTCGAGGTGCGAACGTTTTGAGGAACCGACTTCCGCCGACTGGTAGAGAGCTTCCGTACCGCGCTCGGTGATGCTGTACGCAATCACCTGCTTGAACTCGGCCGCAAGCGGCAACATGCTGCGATAGACCTCACCCAGCGGAGCAAGGTAGTAGCGCGCAATCCACGCCCCCAGAGCGAGCAGACTCTCATCCAGCACCGGCGTGCTGTCGAGCGCGGCGATGACCGATTTGAGTTTGTCGTTCCCGCTGGGTGTTTCGTCATGCAAGCGCAAGACAATGCCTTGCAGCCGCTTTTCGCGGAAGGGCACGATCACGCGCCCGCCGGCAACAACCGGCACGCCGTCGACCTTGTACGTAAAAGGGGTGTCGAGCGGAACAGGCAGCGCAACATCGCAGAATTGCTGGCTCATCCGGTCTCACGGGGTCCCCGACGAAGCTCGGCTCGTTGGGGTGATTGCCTCAGCCCTGCTCGCCGCTCCTGACGGGGGTGGCAAGCCCAAGGTAACGCATCACCATCTGAAGGTCTTGCCAGGCTTCCTTCTTCTGCCGGGGGTCGCGCAGCAGGTAAGCGGGGTGATAGGTCACGGCAAGTTTGGTCGAGAACTCCGCATGGCCGGGGGAGAAGTCATAGATTCTGCCGCGAAGCTTGGCCATCGAATCGTTCATCCCAAGCAGCGTGCGGGCGGCCACCGCACCCAATGCGACAATGATCTTCGGGCGCACGGTAGCGATTTGCCGCATGAGAAATGGTGAACAGGTCTCGCACTCGTCGCGCTCGGGTGTGCGGTTCTGCGGCGGGCGGCATTTGACAACATTGCCGATGTAAACATCCTCGCGCCGCAGTCCCATGGCGACGATCATGTTGTTGAGCAACTGCCCGGCCCGCCCGACGAAGGGCTCGCCCTGCTCGTCTTCATCGGCACCCGGTCCCTCGCCCACAAACATCAAGTCAGCCTCGGGATTGCCCACTCCGAAGACGATCTGCTTGCGCCCGAGCTGGTGCAACTTGCAACGCGTGCAATCGCCCAGGTCTTCGCGAATCGCGACCAGGGCAGCAGGTTTGTCGAGAACGGTGCTTATCTCCATAGGCTCAGACACAGATCCACTGTCGAAAGTTCCGGCCGGCTCGGTGGCATCGGACGGCACCGCACGGCGGTAGAAATCGTAAACTCCGAGATCGCGGTAGAAACGAAGGCGCGCGGCGATGGCGGCTCGTCTTTCCGGGTCGAGCACCCGCTTCATTTGTTCTCCGCTTGCATGGAGCTTCCCGACGGCTGCGCCGAACTCAGGCGGGCGGCGCGAAGCCTGACAACCGTGTCGAGCACCCGCTGTGCCACCTCGAACTTGCTGCTCTCCGCAACCTGAAGCGAATCTTCGGCGGTGATGATGGTGACGGCATTGCGATCGGAGTTGAAGCCAATGCCCGGCTTCGACACGTCGTTCACCACAATGGCGTCGATGTGCTTGGCCTTAAGCTTTCCACGGGCATTCTCGATGACGTTCTCGGTTTCGGCGGCAAAGCCGATCAGAATCTGTTTTTCGAAGCGGTGCGCGCCGAGTTCGGCTAGAATGTCGGTCGTCGGCTCCAGCTCCAGCGTCAGCGCGTTGCCGGCGCGCTTGATCTTCCGCGATGCCGTTTGGCGCGGACGATAATCGGCAACCGCAGCCGCCTTGATGACCACGGAAGCATCGGGAAAGCGCACCATAACCGCATCGCGCATCTGTTGCGTGGTCTCTACCGGCACGAATTCAGCGACAGCCGGAGGAGTGAGAGCCGTGGGTCCGCTGACCAGCGTAACGCGCGCGCCTCGGCGAATAGCCGCTTCGGCAACGGCATAGCCCATCTTTCCACTGGAACGATTGCCGATGAAACGAACTGGATCGATCGGCTCGAACGTTGGCCCGGCGGTGATGAGAATACTCTCGCCCTTAAGATCCTGCGCGACTCCGAGCGTCTCCAGGACAGCTTCGACGATCTGTTCGGGCTCGGCGAGCCGGCCTGCGCCGATCATTCCGCAGGCCAGGTAGCCACTTCCCGGCTCGACAATGCGGACGCCGCGACGGCGCAGCGTGTCGAGATTCCTCTGCGTGGCCTCATGCTGCCACATGTTGACGTTCATTGCGGGCGCGACGATCACGGGAGCCGTGGTCGCCAGATACAAGGTGGACAGAAAGTCGGAGGCGGTGCCGTTGGCGAACTTGGCCAGCGTGTCGGCCGTTGCCGGAGCCACCAGCAAGGCGTCGATCGATTGCGCCACGCCGATATGCTCGACCGAAGAGCCGGCGTTGGGCTCCGATGTTCCGTCGGCGAACATTTCCGTGATGACGTTCTTGCCCGATAGAGCCGCGAAAGTCAGCGGGCGCACGAACTCCTGCGCCGCGCGGGTCATCACCACCTGCACCTCGACGCCGCGGTCCTGTAGCTGACGAAGAATTTCAGCCGCCTTGTAAGCGGCAATCCCTCCGGTTACGCCCAATGCGATCTTCATGGCTTCTCCCGTGTCCAGAACGGATAGTAACCGCAAGACGTGTTTCGCGAAAGGTGTATTCCCTCAAGCCGGCATACACCTCTTCTGAACCCTTGAGTATTAGATGTAGCAAGCGGCATTACGAAGGCGCGAGCTTTCGCTCCGCCGCCGGCCCCGGCGCGAAATGCGGTTACCAGGGATCGAATACGGTTGCCCTAACACGCACAACCATGGCGCGTGCCAGGGCTTCCGGCCTGCTTGCCCGAAATCAATCCTCTTGCGGATTGATGATCGATTCGGTGTCCCCGGCATTAGCTTTCGGCTCCGGGACGGTCCATTTCACTTTCTGCGCCTGGATTTCCTGCGCGGCAATGCGGCAGGGCTTCCGGGAATTCGTCTCAACCAACGGGCGGGCACCCGACTGGAGTTGCCGGGCACGCCGCGCAGCCACAAGAATGTAGCGATAATTGCTGTCGAAACCGTTGAAGAGTTCCATCCTTCGCTCCTACTTTCGAACGGCTGAAGACTCCTGATTGCCGAAGGTCGCAAGAATCGACTGGATGCTTTCGCGGACATTCTCTAAACGGCAACGTTCCGCCAGTCGCCTGACCTCGCCTGAAGGCTCGCGTCCGGAGCGGCGCAGTCGCTCCGAAAGCACAATCGCCTTCAGGGCCTCAATCGAATCCTCAAGCCGGTCGTTCACCAAAATATAGTCGTAATGGTTATAGTTACAGATTTCCCGCGACGCGGTATCGAGCCGTCGCTGGATAATCCCGGGGTCTTTCACATTCTCCGCCGAACTACGTCGCCGGAGGCGCAACTCCAACTCTCTGCGAGAGGGTGGTAATACAAAAATACTGATGGACTGGGGCAGCTTGGCTTGCAATTGGGCCGCACCCTGCACATCGATGTCGAGCAGCAGATCATGTCCGTGCTGCATAGCCCGCTCAAGAAAACAACGGGCGGTTCCGTAGTAGTTGCCGAATACGTCGGCATATTCCAGGAACAGGTCCGCGGATATCATCTTTTCGAATTCGTCGCGGGAAAGGTAACAGTACTCGCGGCCATTCTGCTCGCTGCCGCGCGGCGCACGGGTGGTGTAGGAAATCGAGAAGTCGAGCCCTTCGACGCTATGCCTTAGCTCGTTGACGAGCGTCGATTTGCCGGAACCCGAAGGCGCGGAGATGATGAAGACCAGCCCACATCCCCGGTTCGAGGCGCTCAGGGCCAATGGATCGGCGTTCGAGTTCGCTGACGGCTTCGGCTCGTCTGCCATTTTCAAAACTGCTCCACCCGGCATTTACTCCAGGTTCTGAATCTGTTCGCGGGATTTTTCGATTTCAGCTTTCATCGCCAATCCCAGTTCGGTCATCTTTAGAGCCTCGCCCGCCACGCCGGAGATCTTCGAGAGCATGGTGTTGGCCTCGCGGCTCATCTCCTGCAACAGGAAATCAAGTTTCTTGCCGACCTCGCCGCCGGCATCCAGCAGGGCAATGAAGTGCCGCACATGAGATTGCATGCGCACCACCTCTTCCTGAATATCGCTGCGCTCGGCCAACATCGCGGCCTCTTGCAGAATGCGGTCAGGGTCCGCCTGCGTGCCGATGAGTTCCTGAATTCTAGATTGTACTTTGTTGACGTAAGCGTGCAAAACCACGGAGCGAAGTTGTTCGACCTCAGCCACGAGAATATCCAGGGCCTTCATGCGGGCGCGCAACTCGTCGGCCATGCCTTCGCCTTCGGTGGCTCGCATGGCATTCAAATTCTCGATCGCCTGATCAAGAGCCCGGCATATTTCGGGCTCGAACTCAGGGTCCGCGGGTAATTCTCCGCCATCGTTCAGCACGCCGTTCAGTCTGAAGACGGCGTTCAGGTCCGGTTCCCCGGTCAGTCCGAACTCGGCCGCCGACTGGCGGAACGCGTGGACGTATCCGGCGACCAGCTCACGATTCACACCGAGGGAACCCGAACTCGCGCGCTCGATCGTGAGGCTCATCTCGATATGTCCCCGGTGCAACCGCTGCTTAAAGATCTGGCGCAGCTTGCTTTCGAGGCCGTTGCTGTTGGGAGGCATGCGTAGATGCAGGTCTAGAAAACGATGGTTCACCGACTTGAGCGAGAGAGTGTACGCGGTAGGGCCGCTCTGGCCCTTGACCTGCGCAAATCCGGTCATGGAACGAATCGTCATGGCATCTCCGCCAGCAGGTCGCGCGCAGCATCCGCGCCGGCCGGCTCCAGGTCAACAAACTGCAACTCGTACAAACGCCTGTAAGTTCCCAGCCGCGTCAGCAGGTCTTCGTGGCTGCCCATATCGCTGATGGTACCGTTTTCGAGCACCACGATGCGATCCGCGCGCCGGACGGTCGACAGACGGTGTGCGATGACAAAAACCGTGCGGCCCACCATCAGATTTTGCAATGCCTGCTGCACCATGCGCTCCGATTCAGAATCGAGCGCTGAAGTCGCCTCATCGAGCACCAGGATGGGAGCGTTCTTGAGCAGCGCGCGGGCAATGCTGAGACGCTGGCGCTCGCCGCCGGAGAGACGGAAACCGCGCTCGCCGATCACGGTGTTGTAGCCTTCCGGCATCGCCGAAATAAAGTCGTGCGCGAACGCGGCTTTGGCGGCTTCCAGCACCCGCTGCTGGGAGGCGTGCGCCTGTCCATAAGCGATGTTATTGCGCACCGTGTCGTTAAACAGGATCGTGTCCTGAGCGACGATGCCGATCTGCGAGCGCAGCGAACTCAAAGTGACCTGTCGCAGGTCGTGACCGTCAATACGGATTGCCCCTTCAGTGACATCGAAGAATCGGGGCAGCAGATGCACGAGCGTGCTCTTGCCCGAGCCGCTGGAACCGACAATCGCCAGCACTTCCCCGGCATGGACACGGAGGTCGATGTCACGCAGGACATCACGTTGATCACCATCGTTGTAGCTGAAGCTGACGTGCTCGAACGCTATTTCGCGATGAAACGGAGGCAGCACCAACGCGCGCGGCTTCTCCTTCACCTCGTCGTCGGCATCCATGAACAGAAAAACCGAGGAGGAAGCACCCAAAGCCTGCTGGAAATTGTTGTAGAATCCCGCGAACTTGCGCACCGGCTCATAGAGCTTGAAAACCGCGAAGATGAAGGCGACAAAGGTTCCGGGGGTGAAAACGTTGGCCTTGATCTGATCGCGCCCCAGCAGTAGCAGCAGGCTGATCGCGATGGCGCCGAAGATGTCCATCATGGGCGAACTGACGGCGGCGGCGGCGACGCTGCGCATGTTGGCCTTCAACAGCCTGCGGGCGGCGCCGTGGAAGCGCGACGTCTCCGAGCCTTCCATGCCGAAGGCTTTGACGATGCGGTTGCCGGTGAAGGTCTCGTGCAGGATGTTCTGGATCTCGGCCAGCCGGTCCTGCCCCTTGCGGGTGGCGGAGCGCACCTGCCGGCCAAGGCGGCCCGCCGAGAAGACGATGAAGGGGACGAACACCAGCAACACCCAGGCGAACTTTCCGCCCAAGGCCACTACCACTGCCGCGATGAAGATCAGGGAAAAGAACTGCTGCAGGAACTCGGCCAGCACCTGCGAGGTTGCAAACTGAATCTTGTCGATATCGTTGACGATGGTCGAAATCAGGCTTCCCGTCGTGTGCTTCTGGAAGAAGGCCACCGAGCGGCGAAGCACCGAGCCGTAGAGTTCGTTGCGCAGATCGGTGATCACCCCGAAGCCCGCCAGGTTGACCAGGTATGTCCCGGCATAAAAACAGACGCCCTTGAGAACCGTCGCCGCCACCAGCGAAACCGCCACAATGGTCCAGGCATTCTGGAAGTGCTGCGGGACAAAGCTCTGCAGATAGACCGTATGCTGGGAGCCGGGGATGGTGAACAAGGCGATGTCGCGCGATTGCGAGGCTGGATGCAGCACGCGGTCGAGCATCGGGCCGATCAGCAGCAGGCGGAAGGCGTCCAACATGCCGACCAACGCCATCAGCACCACCGTACTCAGCAAGTGCGGGGCGTAAGGCCGAGCGTAGCGCAGTAAGCGTATCAATCGCCGCATAGCTGGTCACATTTTGACATCTGCTCCGGCCTCGGCACCGTCTGCCTTAACAAGATGACACTCTGTTTGGTAAAGCCTTATTGTATCGGAGAAACAACCACGAAAGCACCTTGGGGCACGGGCGCGATGCCCTAGACAGGAACCAAAAGTACCCCAGGAAATCTTAATCCAGAGGCTACGCTTCCCTATGCTGGCCTAACTCGTAGACGTGTCATCCTGAGGTCGTGCGGTTTTTGCGCGATCTGAAGGACTGCTTGTATTGGCTCCGCACGCGCAAACAGGGCAGGTCCTTCGCTTCGCTCAGGATGACACATCAGAAATGAGTTTTTCCGCAGCCGTGAAGCCGCACCCCTTCAAAGACATCTGCGAAACAATCTTTAGGCTGATACGTGGCGCTTTAGGCTAACGCGGCGAATCGCGATGCTCGCACTTGACGCGATATCCGGCCTTGGCGAGCCTTTTCTTGACCTCTTCGGCAATCATTACCGAGCGGTGTTGTCCGCCGGTGCAGCCGAAGGCAATTGTCAGGTAGCTTTTGCCTTCTTCGATGTAGTGAGGCAGCAAATAGATCAAAAGCTCTGAAATGCGGGTGATGAACTCCTGGGTCTGGGGAAAGCCCCGAATATACTTGGCTACCTTTGGATGCCGGCCGGTGAGCGGCCTGAATTCCGGAACGAAGTGCGGATTGGGTAAAAAACGCACGTCGAATACCAAGTCGGAGTCCTCGGGGACTCCCTTTTTGAAACCGAAGCTGACGGTGGAGATCAGGATCGTCTTCGGTTGGGTTGTGCTGTCCTGAAACTGCTCGGTGATGTGGTCGCGCAGCTCGTGGACATTGAACTTTGACGTATCCAGAATGATGTCTGAAAGGTTCTTGATGGGCTCCAGGCGGCGGCGTTCGTGATTGATTGAGCGCTTGACCGAACCGGTGTTGCCAAGCGGATGCGGCCGGCGGGTTTCACTGAACCGCCGCATCAGGACGTTATCGTTGCACTCGAGAAACAGCAGGCGCGTGTTCAGCCTCTGCTTGAGCTCGCCGATCACCGCCGGTATCTGGTCCAGCCGCGAGCCCTCGCGGATGTCAACCACCATGGCCGCATGCAGCGGTTCGGTCGATTCGATTACCAATTCCGCAAAACTGGGAATCAGTTCCGCCGGCAGGTTGTCGACGCAGTAGTATCCCAAATCTTCAAATACTTTGAGGGCGGAAACCTTGCCAGACCCACTCAACCCGGTGAGTATCACCAGCCTGGAATCACTGTTGCGCTGCCGGCGGGAGACCCTGGGGGCACGGGGAGTGCCCTTCGCAGCGACCTTCGGCATAGCGCGTTTTTGAGGACTCAGCCTCTGAGCCATATGGTCTTTCTTGCGGCGCTCCTACTTTAGCGCACTACCCCGTTTGGTGCTACCAGCAATTCTATTAAAAAGGGACGCCCGCCGGCGCCCCTTCACCCTGCACGAGCCATATCGTGTTTAGGTTTCGATCAACTCCAGTTTGCCGTCTTTTCTGCGGTGCAGTACTTTCACCTGCCCGGCTTTGTCGCGGAAGACGAAGACCTCGCGGTCGCGAAATTCGCACTCCTTGATAGCCTCCTCGATCGTCAAGGGGCGCACAGCTACAGAGTCCTGGCTGCGGACCAGGTGCGCCTCCGAGGTGCGGGAATTCCCGGGGAACTTGTGAACCACTACCGGGACAGCCGTGCTCACGGTTGCCCCCACCACCAACTGGGTTTCAACTTCAGGAGCCTCTCTCTTCCACTTCGACTTGGTGACGCGCTTGGTGTCGCGTTTACGGCCATTGTGCTTGAGCGCCTGTTTCTCAATGTGCCCCAGCGCCTCGCCGATGGCCAGCATCATGTCGACGGACTCGGCCAAGGCGACCATTGGGTGCGTGCGCCGCGAAATCGTAATCTCGGCGATCCGGCGCTGCTTCTCAGCCGTCAGGATAACTTTGCCTTTGAAATTTTCTCCTAGAAACTTGGTCAACTTCGCTAGGCCTGTTTCAACCTCTTTCCGAATGGCGGGGGTGATTTCGAACTGACGACCGGTAACCTCGATGTTCATTGATTCCCCTCCTTGCACAGGAACGATCTGCGATGGTCCCATTCCCGAAAAGCGCGAAATACGCCTTCAGGGTATCCGGTTATAAGACAATGGGTTACGTGTTGTCAACACCTGTTGAAAAGACTTTGCCCGCAAAACCCCCGCATTGACGTGCAGCGTAGTCAGATAACGCTCCCATGTCAAGCCGGGCCCCGGAGAGTGGTCCCAGG
This sequence comes from uncultured Acidobacteriota bacterium, assembly GCA_963832365.1. Lineage (GTDB taxonomy): Bacteria > Acidobacteriota > Terriglobia > Terriglobales > Acidobacteriaceae > CAWBRT01. Next base: position 153,480 of record CAWHUL010000025.1, read on the forward strand.
ATAGAAGACAGCGGAAGGCGAGTCCACCTACTCTCTTCCCTTGGCGGTATTGATCTGATATACCGGAACGCATAGTCATTTGACAATTCATCACGGAAAGAAATGAGGAAATGGCATGTCACAGGCTGAATCGAATTTCACCCGATGCGCGACCCTTGCGGTGATTGCCGCCGGTCTGATTGCCTCCACTTTCATCTTCGTCTCGCCGTTGCAAGCCGCCGAGCCTTCCGCCGCAGTCGCCACAGCTGTCGAATCACTGCGGGCCGCCATGGTATCGGGAGACGAGAAGACGATGAATGCTCTGACGGACGATCATCTGACCTATGGGCATTCTCATGGGAATCTTCAAAACAAGGCCAAGTTCGTCAAGGCCCTGGTTGGCCCGAAGGCGCCCGGCAAATTCAACTGGATCAAACTCTCCAATCAGACAATCGTCGTTGTCGGCAAAAACGCGCTGGTCCGTCACACTTTTGACGCCCAAACTGAAGCACCGGACGGCAAGATCGGCAAACCCCACATTCACGTCCTTCAGGTGTGGACAAAGGAAAAGGGAGGCTGGAAGCTGTTGGCCCGGCAAGCCTGTCCCCTGGACTAGAAGCGCAAGATTTTGCAATCGATCATCAATGTGTATTGCTAATGCTGACCCTGTTTAGCAACGGGATCAGCATTAGCTTTTGGTCGCGTGGACGCGGAACTTTAGGCAGGCGAGGGCGGCGGCAAGTCTGATCAGCTCTAGCTCTTGACCCGTCTTTGGTGGGTGCTGGGAATCTTCATGTCCTCGCGATACTTGGCAACGGTGCGGCGAGTTACCTGGATCCCCTGGGATTGCAGAATACGCGTGATCTGCTCGTCGGTCAGCGGACGCGCTGGATCTTCTTCATCGATCAGTTTTTTGACCCGGCGTTTGAGGATCAGCAGAGAGGTTCCACCACCCTCGGGACCATTCACGCTTTCGCTGAAGAAGTAGCGCAGCTCAAACACGCCTTGCGGCGTATGCGCGTATTTGTTGGCTACCGCCCGGCTCACGGTAGAGGGGTGAACCCCGATTTCCTCGGCAACATCCTTGATCATCATCGGCTTCAGTTGATCGATTCCGCGATCAAGGAAGTCATTCTGACGACCGATGATGGCATAACAAACTTTCAGGATGGTCTGTTTTCGCTGTTCGATATTCTTGATGAGCTGGATGGCTGACTTGTAGCGCTCCTTGACATAGTTGCGCACGTCCTTTTCAGCCTCGTTGCGACTCAACAGCTTGCGGTATCGCGGATTCAACCGGAGTTGCGGCAGGTCATCGTCGTTCATCACGACGAGATATTCGTCTCCCTGTTTTACGAAAGCCACATCGGGCTCAATCAGCCGAGCCTCGGTCTTGTTGTAGCGCAGGCCGGGCTTGGGATCGAGCGTGCGGATGAGCGTGAAGGCCTGCATCACGGCCTCGACCGAAGTGCCGATGGCCTTGGCGATTTCCTTGTATTGCTTGTTTTGCAGTTGATGCAGATATTTGTCAACAATTGTGACGGCATCCCGGAGTGCCTCATCTTCGTGCTCATCGGTTCCCCGGTAATCGTACTGGTTGCGGAGATCCACGAGCTGGGAGGAGAGGCACTCGCGCAGATCTCTCGAGGCCACGCCAACCGGATCGAATTGACGCACCAGATCGATTGCCTCGCGCAATGCGTCACGTCCGAACAGTGCGCGCGACGGAATCTCCGGTTTGTTCAGCAACTTGGGCCGTTCCGCGACAGGTTCCGGCTGAAGCGTAGCGCCGGCCTGGGAGGCAGCGGCCTCCGCGGCGAGCGTCCGCAAAACCTCCGCCGCGCCCTTCGCCAAACCATTTCCTCCGTCCGCGCCGCCGTTGACGAAAGGATCCGCCACGGCCAACAATTCATCGTCGGTAGCCAGGAGATAACCGTCTTCGTTGAGGTTACCGATGACTAATTCGGCGGCGGCCAGAACGTCGTCTTTCAGATGCATGGAACCCAACTGCCAAAGCAGGTGGTCGGTCAGGCTGGTGGGCTTGGAAAGAAAGTTCTCGAAGGAAGGTCTCTCGATAGTCTCGAGATCGGCAAAGCTGCGGTACCCGGGATCGAGGTACTCCTGAAAGAAAGAACCGAAGTCGATCTCATCAAAGGGATCTTTCTCGTCGTTCTTCTTTTGTTCCTTCTGTTCCTCGGTGGGAGGCGTGCTTTCCCGTTCCCGCTGCTCCTCCCGCCCCCCCACTTCATCGAGGGTGGGCACCGACTCCAAATACTCGTCGAGCACCGGGTTCTCAACGATCTCCGCATTGATCATGTCCTTCAGCTCCAACTTGTTGAGAGCCAGGACGCTTACCATCTGGACGAGGCCAGGGGTAAGGATTTGCTTCTGCGAGACCTTGAGATTCAGTCTGGGTTGTAACAATACCATGATGATGTGGGTGGAAAAATGTCCCCTGTCGATTCTAAACCAGAAGCTTGACAGCGCGGCGACGAAAGCCCAAAAAATCGGACCCTAAGGTCCGGCTCTTGCTAACTTTTGGTGCTATACCAGAGAAAAACTCTCGCCCAGATAAACGCGCTTGACTTCCGGATCGTTGCCAAGTGCTTCGGGCGTGCCCGCGCGGAAGATGCGCCCTTCGTTGATGATGTAAGCGCGATCGGTAACCGAAAGAGTTTCCCGGACATTGTGATCGGTGATCAATATGCCGATGCCGCTGTCCTTGAGCGTCTTGATGATGTTCTGCAAGTCCAGCACGGCGATGGGATCGATCCCGGAGAATGGCTCGTCGAGCAGGATGAAAGTCGGTGCGATACAGAGCGAACGCGCAATCTCAACGCGACGCCGTTCGCCACCGGAAAGCGCATATCCCCGATTGCGCCGGATGTGCCCCAACCCAAGCTGATCGATCAGCGACTCCATCTTGGCGCGGCGCTCAGGCCAAGTAATCGGCTGTGTCTCCAGCACGGCCAATATATTTTCTTCCACGGTCAGCTTGCGAAAAACCGAAGCCTCCTGCGGCAGGTAGCTTATCCCGAAGTTGCGCGCCCGCAGGTACATCGGTGTCTCGGTGATATCTTCTTCGCCGGCCAGGATTCTCCCGGCGTCAGGGCGGGTGAGGCCGACAATCATGTAGAAGCTGGTGGTCTTGCCGGCGCCGTTAGGACCGAGCAGGCCCACGACTTCCCCCCGGGTGACCGAGAGAGAAACCCCGGTGACGACCTGCCGTCCGCGGTAACTCTTGCCGATTTCTTCTGCCGAAAGCGTCTGCATCAACGGGTTACGCGTGTGCGCGTAATAGTGCGGGAAGATTCACTACTTTCAACGAGGACTCTATCATCGCGGCTGTAGAAGGTCAACGAATCGCCCCGGATCGTGCCATGCGCGGAATCCGCCAGCAAAGGCGGGCCGCCGCTCAACACGAACTTCTCATCCGCAGCCGTATAGACCAGCTTCTCTCCTGTCGCCCGCCGATCCTGCTGCTGGACGACGATGTTGCCCAAGGCAACAATCTGATCAAGTTGGCTGGGACTCGCGGAGGACTGCGCAGATCTGTTTTTGGCAGGAACCAGGATGACGTCCGCAGTGGCGGAGCTCATGGTCATGGCTTCGCCCCGGGCCAGCACACCACCCGTGTAGCGGGCGCGCCGATCGGAGTCGCTGTAGACCAACCGCGCGGCGGTCACCACAACCGGTGTGGTCTTTCCATTCTTGTCGATTTGCACGAAAACGCTGGTGACCGGCGTGGATGTGCTGCCCTGTGCCGCCAGCGAACGATTGCGCTGGTCGAACTCAATCGAGGGCGCCTCCACCACGTTGGCCCCCTGCCACAATCGTGCGTTTCCCAAATACCTCGCTATGCCCGATTGCCGCTGCACATTCATGCTGTTGGAGGTCACGTGCACCGGATCCTTGGTGGCCAGAATCGCTCCGTCCGGATTCTGTTGCACCTCGCTGTAGGTGGTCTTGACCGAACCCTGGGCGAAAGCATCTCCGGTTCGCCGAACGATCCGCATTATGTTGGCAGTGACAGTCATTCCGCCATCGACAATGCGAGGCGATCCGGCCAAGGTGAGCACATCTTCATCCGGCGTATAGCGTGCGCGGGCGGCATAAGCAAAGCGGCCTCCCGGCCCCATGGCCGAAATTTTCGCACCCGGCTCGCCATGCTCGCTATAACGGAAATTTCCCTCCTGCCTGACATCCAGAACTCCTCCCCCAGGTGCGAAGTGTGCGACCACGGAATCGCTGGTACTAACCTTGTCTGGCTGGCCCGGAATGATCGAGGTGACCTTGGCCTGAGGTTCGCCCCGCACCAGATCCAGGTGATTCTCCCCGTCGAACTCGGCCCTCATTCGCGCCGCGGTAATGACCGTATGCTCGCCCGGCACTGCGGATTTTGCCGGCGTGATCGTCACTTGCGCCGGCCCCTGGCTCTGCGCATACGCGATCAGGCGGCCCTCGCGGATATACATGTCTGCCGCCTGCGATGTGATCTCGATTCTTTGCTGTTGCTTGCCGTCCTGCGAGGGCTGCTGCTGGACCCGCACACTCTCACTCGCGTGTACGACTTGCGGGCGATTCTGCTCCGCGAACCTGATGGCCACGCGGCCCGCCGTTATCGTAGCGGCCTCTGGGCCGCTGGTTTCCATTACCACCCCGCCGCTGAAAACGGCTGTTTGTAGCTGGTTTTTTACCCCGAGCATCATCTCCGCATGAGGAGAGCGCAGGCGAGTGGGATTGGGGCCATTGGCCAGTAGTTGCACATTACCGGTCGCCACCGCCCGCTGCACCTCATTCTCGGGGGTGAGCAGCAACTCCAGCCGGTCAGACTGAAAGTCGCGGTCCTGCTGATGAATCCGGGCATCTGAGAGGTCGATCTCGCGCGGTTCCTTGTTAATGGTCCCGTGCGCCGCGTGTACCGTAGTGTGCTGCTGGTCTTTGGCCTTCAGCACCACCTCCGAGTCCAGGGTCAGCAGGTTGTTCTTCGTGTCATAGGTGACCCCGACGGCGGAGCCATCGCCCTGCGGCACCCGAAATTCCACGTATTGGTCGGTGTGCGCGATACCCGTCTGCTGTGCAAAAACCAAACCGCTCGTCTTTAGATGGATTGGGTTTTGCAGTTCCCGGGGCGATGCCTGATCGGGCTGCGCGGGGCCGCTGGCGTTGCCTTCGAGATCGATGTTGACTTCGCCGCGCGCAACCACCGTGCCCGCCTTCGGATCGTATTCGAAGGTGGAGCCGTAAATCTGGTCAAAGCGATTCGATTGCCGTCCGTAAACCACAATGTTGACGTCACGAAGCTCGGCTCGGCCGCCATCTTTGTACTGAACCGCATTGGCAGCTCGGATGGTAAACAGCGTGCGACCGCCTTGCGACTTCGAGAGAGAAAACCCTTGCGAGCTCTGCTGGATGTCAACCCCGAGTTTTGCGGGCAAGTGTTTCAGGAAGCTCCGATTCTGTATTCGCGCGTAAAAATAAAAGCCTGCGACAACGGCGACAACGGCAATCGCCAGCATCGCAAACCAGATCCGAAGGCGCGGAATAGAGATCGGCATTTAGACACATCTTACTTGATACGTTGAGAGCTGCTTCAGAATAGGTGTAACCCGGCGCCGGGCCTAATGTTCCAAAATCGATTGATTGAAACCAGCTTTACTCGGAACGCACGACGAGGCTTCCGGCGATCATATCGTGCAAACTTTGCTTCCGCGAATGGAAGATAGCGATAGCGAAACCCACCAGCAAGGCAAATGTCGATAGGAACTTCGCGTAGTAACGCCCGGTTGCCTGCTGGAAAGTCAGCCGTCCATATGACATGCTGACCACCTTCAGTTTCAGCAGCCGCTTGCCCGGTGTTGCCTGATGCACGGAAGACTCGGCGCTGGCGCAGTAAAGGCCGAAGCACACGATCCACAGCAGCACTGCCGCGGTGCCCATCACCGTGCGGCTCTTGACCTCGCTGAGGCCAATCCCGGAGTGATACGCCTCCATCACCCAGATCAGCAGAACGGTTACGGGCGACAGGATCGCCGAGGCAAGTAAAGAATCAAATAATGCCGCGCAAAAGCGCCGCCAGATGGAAGCGTAAACTGCCTCATGGCGCGTGGTTTGGGTAAGGATGGCTTGGTTGGCGCTGAAACTGACGGCCGTGGCCGACTGGTTGGCTCTTCCGCCGCACTGCGGGCAGGATAATTCCACCGCGGATGTCACGCATCCACAACCAGGACAAACGGTAACCACAACAGTAGCCACTCACAAAAATATAACACTTAGGCTGTCAACGGGCCACTCACTTCTGGCCGCTGGAGCCAAGTTCCACACGCTGCATATACTTCGCGATTTCGACCCGCCATCCAAGCTGCTGCTGGATGGTTTGTTGCAGCGCCGCGGCTGCGTCCGGCTCACCATGCACCAGGTACGTTACCTCGGGCGTTTTATGGAAGGTCTTTAACCATTGCAGCAGCTCCGCTGCATCCGCGTGATCGCTGAACTGCTCCAGCGCAGCCACTTGCGCGCGCACGGGAATGATTTGTCCGAAGATCTTTACCTCGGGCGCCCCGTCCTTGATCTGCCGTCCTCGAGTGCCCACCGCCTGGAAGCCGATAAACAGCACTAGGTTCTTCGGGTCCGGCAGTCGCTGCGAGAGGTGGTGCTGTATGCGGCCGCCCATGGCCATGCCATTCGAGGAGACAATGATGCACGGATAGCGCGAATTGTTGATCTTCTTCGAATCGGCCACGGTGGTCGCAAAGTGAAAGCTGTCCCAATGGAAGGGCGATCCATACTTTTGAATCAGCTGGCGAGTTTTCTCGGTAAACTCCTCCGAGTGCTTGAGAAAGATTCTGACCGCCTCGATCGCCATCGGCGAGTCGGCATAGACCGGGACCCGGGGAATTTGCCCGTCTTCCATGAGGTTTTTCAGCAGGAAGAGAAACTTCTGGGTGCGCTCAACCGCGAACGACGGCACCACGACGCTGCCTCCACGCTTGACCGTGTCGCGAATGAGTTGCGCCATTCGCGGCCGGGGGTCGTCGTGCGGGTGCGCGCGGTTTCCGTACGTTGACTCCATGACAAGAACGTCGGGCGACTCGCCTTCCGTCGGCCCGTAATGCACGACCTTGCCGGGCGCTATCTCGCTGTCGCGCACGCGGCCGATGTCGCCTGTGAACAGGCAGACACGCTTGTCGCCATTCGTGGTGAGTGTCACTTCCGTCATGGCCGCCCCGAGAATGTGCGCCGAGCGTACAAAACGGAAGCCGATTTCGGGGCTGAGCTGCAAGGTCTTGCCGAAGTCGATTGGCAAGAACTGCGCCAGAGACGCCCGCGCCTGTTCCAACGTGTAGAGAGGCAAAGCCGGATCGTGTTTGGAAGATTTCTGCTTGTTATGGAACGCCGCGTCTTCTTCCTGCAGGTAGCCGGAATCGGGAAGCAGGATTCCGCACAGGTCAACCGTCGGCGGCGTGGCGTAAACTTGCCCGCGGTAGCCCTCGGACACCAGGCGGGGAATCCATCCGCTATGGTCGAGGTGCGCGTGCGTCAGCACCACTGCATCGATCGCGCGCGCCGGCTCAGGCGTGTCTTGCCAGTTCTTGAGACGCCACTCCTTCGGCCCCTGGAACAGGCCGCAATCGAGCAGGGCCTGAAAGCCGCTTGTGCCGCTCGCATCGGAATTGGTGCTGATGAGGTGTTTGGAACCGGTAACCGTGCCTGCCGCGCCCAGAAACTGTATGTAGCTCACGTGTTCGCCTCGTTACTGGAGGCTTCCAGAGTTACAGAGTCAATGGGCGCACGCAAGTCTCTTCAGGGTTTCCCCGACATCAGCACTTCCTTTTTGTTATTCGAGAAATCCAGTTCCGGCACGCTGCCGTCGTTAACCTCGGCGGTGGCTGGTACACCCTGAAAAGATATCCGGGTTGTGCTCTTCGCGTTTCCCGGCACCTGGATATGCGTTGCACGGGTAATGCCGCTGGCGCCGCTCACCACCACGGGAACCTCTACCCAGACGCGCGTCAGGTTCTCGACGGTGACGCTGACCACGTGGTTGTTCTCCATTGTCCGGCGCGCGTTTACGGCATCGATGCGCAGATCCGGCAATCCGTAATCGTGGTACACCCACGAGTCGAAGAAACCCTGCAAGTCGCGGGGAGGCGTGAATTGCGCCTCTATCAGCCGCTGTACATAGGCCGCTTCCCGGTCCTGCTCGGGGCGGTAGGCGGCAATCGCCTTCGCCAACGCCGCGTCGCCGACAATGTCGCGCAGCATCCACCACACGTAAGCGCCTTTGCCGGTGTAAAGCAGCTCGTCACTGGTATTGATGAGAGACTCGCGTTCGACCTGATTGGCATCTTCGGCGACCGATCCCGCAGCTCGTTCGGTCTGGATCAGCGCGGGCAGCACTTGAGCCATGAACTCGTTCGCACTAGCGCGCCCTGTCTGGCGCTCGCGGACCAATGCCTGGCCAAACCTCGCCAGCCCTTCGGCCACCCACCTTCGCGGTGACGCCACGCTGCCATGAACGAGTGGCCGCGCCAGCGCCAATTGCCGGGCCGGGCTGGTCATTGGACGTAGCGGGGCCAGCACCAGATCCCCGCTTTCAAACGCCGCCGCATTCGGATCGTGGAGCCCCACAAGTCGCGGCTTGATTTTCAGCGGGCCAAACCAGTCGGCCAGCACGCGCTCGGCCTGCTCGGCCGAGTCCGCATAGCCTTTCGCCACTTCGGCTTGGTCCGGTGCGTGGAATACCGTGAGCGCCAGACCTTCCAGCTTAAGGAACTCTCCGAAGACAAACGCTGGAGTTGACGCTGCCGGAAAGTCAGTCGCAACCGTCGAGACCGTGACGTGGCTGCCCTTCGAGGAGCTGAACGCTGGGGACCGCTCTGAAGCGGCGGGTTGTACGCGTCCGCTGGTGACAAGGGAGAGCGGCGCTGCGTGTGCCGCGGCGGAGCTCAACGACAGTGCCACATGAATCGTCGTCTGCGCGTGACGCCGCTTCCAGCGGGCAATCGCGTCAAACATTGCGTTGTCGTCACTGAGGCTGACGGCCTCTATGGAAACTGGATACCAGGTGACATAGCCAAGTCCGCGTATGGCGCCAAAGCGCTCGCCGATCTCGTCCCAATCGCTCTGCGCGACAATGCTTTCGGGAGCTCCAATCCGGGTCAAGCGGCCGGAGTTCCGCCTTATCTCGCCGCCGTAGCTCACCTCAAGCTTCAACGTGGCGCCGGGAGCAAGCGCTTCCGGCAGGGTGACGATGGCCTCTTCGAGCGCTCCGGTATGGTCGATGTCGGAGGTGTAACTCTGCTTGATATAAGCAACTGGTCGATGGCCCTCAAGCTGAATTTCTTTCCATGCGAGCGAAGAAGAGATTTGCAGGGGCACTTCTTTTTGCGGGGAATTCGAGTCATTTCGCAACTCGATCGTTCCGCTGGCCTGGAATTCGTGCTCCGCCGGCCGGATATTTGCCTTTAGAGAATAGCTGGTAAAAGTGAATGCGTTGCGGTCCAGCGCATGGAGCGGGAATGCCGCCAGCGCTACCGAGAGCCAGAGAAGGAGACGAACGCCTGTTTGCAAGATCACTCTGCTTTGCCTCGTTCGGCTGCACGCCCGCCAGCCTTTGACTGGACCTGCCGCGTCCGGCGCTGCCGCAAGATTTCGTACATCACAATGCCGCCGGCGACCGAAACGTTGAGCGATGCGACACTGCCCATCATGGGAATGGAAACCAGCAAATCGCATTTTCTGCGCACCAGATCGTGCAGTCCTTTGCCTTCGGCTCCCAGTACCAGCGCGCAATTCATGTTGTAATCGAGTTCGTCATAGCTCTGCGTTCCGCGCTCGTCAAGTCCAACCGTCCAGACGTTGCGTTCCTTCAAATCTTCCAGCGTGCGCGCAATGTTGACCACGCGCGCCACGGGCAGATGCTCCGAGGCCCCAGCCGAAGCCTTGACGACCGCACCGGTTATGCCTGCCGCGCGTCTTTCGGCAATGACGGCCCCGTCCACGCCGGCGCCGTCGGCTGAGCGCAGCAGGGCGCCAAGGTTGTGCGGATCTTCCACGCCGTCCAGCACCAGCAAAAAGACGTATTCGCCGCGACGGTTCGCAATCAGATCGTCGATGCCGGCAAAAGTCTTCCGCGAAGTGAACGCCATCACTCCCTGATGCTTGCTGGTGCGGGTATCGCGGTCGATCTCCTCGCGCGGAACAAAGCGCACCGGAATTCCCTGGCTTCGGCAGTCGTCGATGATGCGCTGTATGCGGGGGTCGGTCCGGTCGCGGCTGACAGCCACGTAGTCGAAACGACGCTCACGTGACTTCAACGCTTCGCTGATGGGATGAATGCCGTAGATGATGTCGTTCATGCAACCAGTCCGCTGCGGTCATAGCTGATGCTCCGCATGGCGGCCATATCAAGGTAGATTACGTCGTTCATGCAACTAGTCTACAGTGGTCGTAGCTCTTGCTGCCCCGTGGCAGCCTGCCCGGTACGCGGAAGCACGAAACGCACCGTGAACGAGGGTCCGATGCCGGCCACCGGGGAGATGACGATGGAGTCGCCTTCGCGCATGCTGGTGCGCATCACCGAACAGCATATCGGGATGCGATGGTTGACACCGGGGTAGCCGCCCAGAGCACGATGCAGTTGCGCGGCACTCACCTCGACCTGGGTACGGCCGTCGCGCTCGGCTTCACTTAGAAAACCCGCCAGCGCCTGACGGAAATCTTCGGCATCAGGCATCAATTCCCTATACCTCAAGATACCTCATGCGACGGCACGACGCATCCGCCCGGCTCGGGGTTCGCTGAGTTGCGCTTGCGATGAATTAACGAGGCGCGCGCCGGCCTTGCGAAACTGGACTATACTTTCCTGAGATGCAGGAGCAGCCATGTCACTTTCCATTGTGATTGTGGATGACGAACAACTGGCCCGCGAGGAGCTCGCGTTTCTACTGCGCGATGTCGAGGGAATCGACGTTCTTGCCCAGGGCAAGAACGGCATCGAAGCCGTAAACCTGATCCGCGAGTACTCTCCCGACCTGGTGTTTCTGGACGTGCAGATGCCGGGGTTGGACGGCTTTGCGGTCATCAAGAAGCTGCTGGAGAAGAAACTGCCGCTTCCGCAGATCGTCTTCGCCACCGCGTTCGACCAGTACGCGGTGAAGGCGTTCGAGGTGAACGCACTCGACTACCTGCTGAAACCCTTCGACAAGAAGCGGGTAGTGAACGCCATCGAAAGGGCACGCAAGAACCTCGAGGGTGCCCCCGTGCCGTCCGACAAGTTCGATACCCTGGTCAAGATGCTGCAATCGCAGAGGCCCCAGCCCTCCAAGGTACTGCTCAAAGCCAACGGACGCCTGTTCCTGGTGGACCAGAAAGACATCTGCTACGCCTCCATCGAGGACGGCATCATCACCGTGGTGGCGCACACCATGGAGGGCCAGTCCAACTGCCGCACGTTGGAAGAGCTGCTGACGTCGCTTGACCCGAATCTGTTCTGGCGCGCTCATCGCTCGTATCTGGTAAACATCAACCGCATCAAGGAAGTGGTGCCGTGGTTCAAGAGCTCTTACCAGATCCGCATGGACGACCGTAAGCAAACGGAAATTCCAGTCAGCCGGGCGCAGACGCGCCGCTTGCGTGAGCTGTTCGGCTTGTAGGAGGATGTAGGTGGCGCTTCCGGTGACACCCGGTATTCAGGCGCTGGTTGCGGCTGTATAATTTATCTAATCCCATGAAAGCTTACGTTTACGTCTCTCTCAAGAAAAGCGTGCTTGATCCCCAGGGCAAAACAATCCAGGGTGCCTTGACTAAAATGGGGTACAAGGGCGTCGCCGAGGTGCGGCAAGGCAAGTACTTCGAGGTGACACTCGACGGCAATCTCGACCGTCATGCCGCCGAAAAAGAAGTGGAACGGATTGCGCGAGAGGTCCTGACGAATCCGGTCATAGAGGAATTTCGCTACTCGTTGGAAGGCTGATCGGGCTCGCGAGAGGTTGATCTCAGCAACCAGTGAAATTGCGGATACAACATCTGCGCTAACGGCCACATAACTGTTGATATTTTCCCTGCCGAGTTCAATTTGGGTAGGGTTGGAGCGTGAGCACGTGTGTGGAATTGTTGGTTACATCGGTAAGAAGCGCGTTGTTCCAGTCATCCTCGATGGCCTGAAACGGCTCGAGTATCGCGGCTATGACTCGGCGGGAATCGCTGTCGGCGGAAATGGCGACGGGCTGCAGATGCGCCGCGCCGAAGGCAAGCTGCGCAACCTGGAAGAAGCTATCCGGTTGAGTCCGATCGACGGCACTTACGGCATTGGCCACACCCGCTGGGCGACCCATGGCCGCCCGACGGAGGAGAACGCCCATCCGCATCGCGACTGCACGGGGCGCATCGTGGTGGTGCATAACGGCATTATCGAGAACTACCTCGGCCTCAAGAAAAAGCTACGCGAGGACGGCCACAAGTTCCTGACCGAGACCGACACAGAGGTCATCGCCCACCTCATCGAGAAGCACCTGGCCTGCGGCGGCAATGGCGCGAAGGTTACCTTGGAAGAAGCCGTGCGCAAGGCGGTGCTCGAGGTCCGGGGAGTCTTCGCGCTGGCGGTGATTTCCGCCGATGAGCCAAACAAGATCGTAGCTGCCCGCAATGGTCCGCCCGCGGTCATCGGGTTGGGAAAGGACGAGTACTTCGTGGCCTCCGACGTCCCGGCCATTCTGAATCACACCCGCGATCTGTTCTTTCTGTCCGACGGCGACATGGCAGTGATCACGCCGAGCGGCGTGCAGTTGAGCGACTTCACCAGCGGCAAACCGGTGGTGCGGCAGGTGCAGCACATCACATGGGATCCCATCATGGCCGAAAAGGGCGGCTTTAAGCACTTCATGCTCAAGGAAATTTTTGAGCAGCCGCGCGCTGTCCGCGATACTTCCCTTGGCCGCATCTCGCTCGACACCGGCAAAGTGTTCCTCGACCAGATGGATATCGGCGAGGCCGAGTTCAAGAGCCTCACCAAGGTCCAGGCAGTTGCCTGCGGAACCAGTTGGCACGCAGCTCTGGCCGGCAAGTACATGATCGAGCGGCTGGCGCGGATTCCGGTCGAGGTCGACTATGGAAGCGAATACCGCTACCGTGACCCGATCATGGGCAAGAACGAACTGGCGATTGTCATTACCCAGTCCGGGGAAACCGCCGACACCATCGCGGCACAACGCGAGGCCAAGGCAAAGGGCGCCAAGACACTGGCGATTTGCAACGTGGTCGGCGCCATGATCGCCCGTGAAGCCGATGGCACAATCTATACGCACGCGGGGCCGGAAATCGGCGTAGCCTCCACCAAGGCATTCACCAGCCAACTGGCGGCACTCTTTATTTTCGCCGTCTATCTGGGACAACTGCGCGGTACTCTTTCGCCGGAGCAGTCGAAACAGTTGCTGGGCGAACTGGCCAAAATGCCGGGCAAACTCGAAACCGTGCTCACGCTGGAAGAAGACCTGGAAGACCTCGCCAAGCAATACAGCCGCGCTCAGGACTTCCTGTATCTTGGCCGTGGCGTGCACTTCCCCATCGCATTGGAAGGTGCGCTGAAGTTGAAAGAAATCTCCTACATTCATGCCGAAGGCTACCCGGCAGGCGAGATGAAGCACGGCCCGAACGCCCTGATCGACGAGGACCTGCCGACGGTGATCCTCGCCACCAAGGACGAAAACGATCCCAATTCGGTTCTTCGCTACGAAAAGACCTGCTCAAACCTGAAGGAAGTGACCGCGCGTTCAGGCAAGGTGATCGCAATTGCAACTCAAGGCGACGAGGAGATCCGCGAGTCCGCCGATCACGTTCTCTACATTCCAGCGGCGCCAGAGCTGCTGGTACCGATCCTTGAAATCGTGCCCTTGCAGTTGCTGGCATACCATATTGCGGTGCGCCGTGGTTGCGATGTCGATCAACCTCGCAACTTGGCCAAATCGGTCACGGTCGAATAATAATTGGGGTCCCCAAACTCCAGGCAGGGCGTTGACTTTCCTGAACACCGTGTAGTAGCGTCCCGGAGATGAACTCTCATCTTTAGAAGGGCTTTAGAAGGGAGCAGAGCTTTGTCTCAGGATGCTTATGTTTATGACTTCCTGCGTACTCCTATAGGTCGTCAAGCCGGCAAACTTGCCTCAGTACGCCCGGACGATATGGCAGCCTTGGTTCTACGTACGGTAATTCAACGCAATCCTTTTCCTGCCGAGGCATACGAGGATGTTGTGCTTGGCTGCGCCAATCAGGCGGGCGAAGATTCCCGTAATGTCGCGCGCAATGCTGCCTTGCTTGCGGGACTTCCCGTCGAAGTACCGGCGCAGACGATCAACCGGCTCTGCGCATCTGGCCTCGCCGCGGTCCTCGCCGCCGCAAACTCAATCCGGTGCAATGAAGGCGAACTGTTTCTGGCGGGTGGAGTTGAAAGCATGAGCCGTGGCCCGTTCGCAATCGCTAAGGCTGAGGCCGCCTATACTCGCGAATTCAAGGTTTTCGATACCTCATTGGGAGTTCGCTTTCCAAATCCCTGCTTTGTTTCAACCTTCGGCAACGATGCTCTGGCAGAGACAGCCGACAATGTCGCAAGGGAAGTTGGCGTGACCCGCGACGAATCGGACGTATTCGCCTTAGGGTCGCAGAGCAGGTATGCGAGGGCCAAAGCAGCCGGTTACTTCAAGGATGAAATCATGCCGGTTCCGGTACCGGTTCGAAAGGGTCCACCGGTCGCAGTCGAGGAAGATGAACACCCGCGTCCCGAGACCACTGCGGAGGCATTGGCGAAGTTGCGCCCGATGTTCGCAGGCGGCGTCACGACCGCGGGCAATGCATCCGGCATCAACGATGGGGCTGGCGCTTTGATTGTCGGCTCTCTGAAGATCGGCGAGAAATACGGTGTTAAGCCACTGGTTCGCATCGTCGCCGGTGCCGTGGCGGGTGTGCCACCACGCGTAATGGGACTCGGTCCGGTGCCATCGACTAAGAAGTGCCTGGAGCGGGCTGGACTGTCGCTCAAAGACATCGATGTCATCGAAATCAACGAAGCCTTCGCTGCCCAGGTTCTAGGCTGCCTGAAGCAACTGGGAATTGCCTACGACGATAGCCGGGTCAATCCCAACGGCGGCGCTATTGCGATCGGACACCCGCTGGGTGCTTCGGGCGCACGACTCACCATGACAGCCATTCGCCAACTGCTACGGCAAGGTGGACGCTACGCCCTGATTACGGCGTGCATCGGTGTCGGCCAGGGCATGACTGCTGTTGTGGAACGCGTGTAACAATCTTGAACGTGCAACGCTAAATTGAGGAGGAGCAGGTGGAAGACAATCGCTGCGAGATGCCTAAGGAACAAGAGCGCTCCGTTCTAACGCGGCGCCGCCTTTTGCAAGGCGCCGGCGGACTCATCGCTGCCTCGGCGATTCCGGCAAATGCATCGGGTGGTGCAGCTCGTGCTGTCAGCCAAGCGACTACGAAATCAGCGCCCACCGCTGCTCCCGACCTTACCGGTCGGCTGGCGAAGTACATGGTGGCGGCCCGGGACCGCGCTCTGCCAGCCAACGTATTACTGGACACCAAGCAGCGCGTGCTGGACACGATCGCAGCCATGGTTTCCGGTTCGCGTCTCAAGCCCGGCGAAATCGCCATCCGCTACATACGCACGCAGGGCGGCGTGCCGGAGGCGACTGTGGTCGCCACCGATATCAAGACCTCCGCCATCAATGCTTCGCTGGTCAATGCAATGTTCGCGCACGCGGACGAGACTGACGATTTCGAGCCGGTGACAAAAGCGCATCCGGGTTCTTGTGTGGTTCCCGCCGCCTTGGTAATGGCGGAGAAGGAAGGCCGCTCGGGAACCGAGGTCCTGAGGGCAGTGGCGCTCGGGTACGATCTCTGCTGCCGTTTCCTGATGGCTCTCGGACCAGACTTGGTGCGTGCCAATCATCGCAGCGCCGAGGGCACCAGTTCCACCATGGGCAGCGTGGCGGCTGCAGCGTCATTGGCGCGTCTGGATGAAACAGGAACGCACTATGCGCTCTCCTATGCGGCTCAGCAGGTTTCGGGCCTATGGAGCTGGGTGCGCGATCCCGATCACATAGAAAAAGCCTTCGACTTCAGCGGAATGGGCTCGCGCAACGGCGTCACGGCAGTCGTGATGGTGCAGAACGGGTTCACCGGTGTCCGCGATATCTTCACAGGCCGACATAACGTGCTGGAGGCGCTTTCCTCCAAGCCGCAGCCCGAGGAGCTGGTCTCCGGCCTTGGCAGCCGCTTCTTCGTCACCGAGTCGGGCATTAAGACCTTCTCCGTGGGTTACCCGAATCAGGCTCCTTTGGATGCGCTCTTAACGCTGCGCCGGCAGCACGGCCTACGGCCGGACAACGTCGAGCGCATTGTCGTTCACCTGCCGGAGGACGCGCCCGGCATTGTCAGCAACAGTCCGATGCCCGATGTCAACTGCCAATACCTGATTTCTACGGCCCTCGTAGACGGCGCCGTGTCGTTTGCCAACAGCCACTCCCGCGAACACATGCTCGACCCGCAAATACGCGCCGTCATGCAACGCGTACAGGTGGTGGGCGATCCCAAGTTGAACGATCCCGCCGCGCCACGCAGCGGCCTGGTGGAAGTGACGCTGCGCGACGGCCGCACCGTGAGCCACTTCACCCGCTTCGCTCCGGGCACGAAGGAGAATCCCGTGAGCACGGAAGGCCTGAACGCCAAGGCGCGGGACCTGATGACGCCTGTACTGGGTGCAAAGCAGACCGAGATGCTTATCCAGCGTGTGAACACCCTGGAGGAGGTGAGCAATATGCGTGAGCTCATCCGCACCCTGCTGACGCTGTAGGCTGTTGCTGAAAGAAATGTTCTCCTAGGGTTTCATCCTGAGCGAAGCAAAGGATCTGCTGTTTGCGCGTGCTGAAAAGCAAAGTAGATCCTTCGGACGCGCAAGATCGGCGCGACCTCGGGATCCGTTTGAACAGGACACGTACCACTCTATTTCAGTGCGTATGCTGGAGAACGTCTAGCGGACCACAACCGCACTTCGATTCTGTCGTTGCCCTTCAGTCGCGTGTGGACGACATAAGCTCATCCAAATGCACTGCGGTTACGCCCGCTACTGCACGGGCCACGCGCTCGATTTCCTGAACTTCGCCCAGTCGCGGTATCTTACCCATAAACGTGATCTCTCCTTCAGAGGCCCGCACATCAAGTTCCAGGTCGGATGTCCTTGGGTCGAGCACCAGGTCGGCTTTCACGCGACTTGCCAGCACCAGATCGTCCATACGCTTCCGGCTTTCGGCGGTGAACTCGAAACAAGCCTCACGCGCCAACCCGGAGATGACGTGGCAGGCCTCCTCGATCGCCATGTGCTCAAGATTGATCACAAGATCGTAAAGGGAGGGATCGCCCCAATTAACGCCGTATAGAAACTGAGTCCACCTCTGGCGATCCTCATCTGCTTTCTGGAGAAAAGCCGCGGCTTCATCCCTGCCGAACCTGAGCCGATCCTGCGCCATGCGGATGCGAAACTCCATCGGTGCGATGATCCGGGTACGCAACACCTTGGGTCCTTCTCTCAGTAACAGGTGGCCCGCGTTCCCGTGGTAGACGGCGTTCCCCGTCTTGACCTCCTCGGTCAGCGCCGCCTGAATAAGAGTCAGGTACACGTATCGCTTATGGCTGAAGCGCTCAAGGAATCCAGGTGGCTTTTGCAGCGCGTCTCTCAGAACCTCCTGCGATACCCCGTGCGCGGCGGCCCTCTCGACGATCACTTCCCTATCCACGCAACGATATTCGAGTTTCCAGGCGAGACACTCCGCCAATAGCTCGCCCCCGCTGAAGGCCCCGCGAGAAATGGTAATCACACACATCGAAGACTCCTCCTGGGCTCAACCCGTCTTTACCGTTGATTGCGATTCGCGTGCAGGCATCCAACCGCCACAGCTTATGTCCCCGATTTTACGCCGGAACCCGGCGTTGCCGGACGCGATCAAGGTCCCATGTCGCTGCTGCGCGCCGAAGCCCGCTCAGGACCAGCCTGTGAGATCGTGATGCCGCCGTCCTGCGCCAGCACCGGCGCTCCGCCGGAGCCAACCGCTGCCGCCATCGCGCGGTGTGCCGGCTGAGGCTGCGGCATCGGGCGCGGCTTGGCGGGAATGTGCTTTCTGGCTCCCCCTAAAAGGACAGCAAGAGCGTCGATTCCGAATCCTGCGATAACAGCCAGGATAACCGCGAGAAGGCCATATCCGTATGGATGTTCGCGCGCGGCATTCGCCATGAACGCAGGGAATCCAACTTCGTTTAACTTCATTGTCATTCCGCTTTGCCCGACGATTCGGCCATCGCGGCACGCGTAGACTTCCACCTGGTACGAACCTGGTGGAGCTAACTTGGGCCAACCGAATTCCAAAGTGTAGCGAGCTTCGCCATTTCCGATTTCATCCACGCGAACCCGGTTAGCTATGCGGCGATAGCTGCCGTCCTTCTTCTTCAAATCGATGTAATGGTCGCCAATCGCCTTTAGAGCTTCCGGGTCACGCAATCCGTGCTCAGTGCGGATACGCATCCGATTCCGGATCGAGAGCTCATCCAGTGCATAGGCATCGATTGCCTGCCGATCCAGGAAAGTGTGCACATCCTCGGACATGAAACGCAAGAACAACGAAGGCGGGCCAGAAACGTGTACCTTGTCGACATTGACCCAGATCGGGCCGACGCGGTCTTTCTTGTTGAAGACTTCGTCTTTGGTGGCTCCTCTGAGGACCACCACTACTTTCGAGCCGCTTGGGGCCGTGCCCTCCATCCGTAAACGCACGCTATTATAGAAGGCCCCCATCTCGATCGTCTCAGGTGCGATCTTCAGTGTGACCGGCGGGGGTACTTCCGCGGAGGCGTTCAGGCAGCCCGCGGTGGCCAAAACGACTGCGAGCGCGGGCAGGAAATGAAACTTGAGGATGGATTGCCGTGGCCTCAATGCCATAAAGATGACCTCACGAAATCACGCACACTGGCCAGTACTGCATTTTGATCGGTCGCCTTCAGCATGGCGTGCGCATCGACCCCAGAAAGTGGATTCGATGGCGCCATCACGATTCCGACCGTCATCTTCAGACATACAACAAGTGCCAAAACGCCCAGCACGATCAGCAACTGCTCGCCCCGCATATGCCGGCTCACGCTGGCACCAATTTGCGCGCCAATCGTTGACCCCGCCGCGATAAGCAAGGCCAATACCACATCGACGCTGTGGTTGCTGGTAGCCTGCATGAGAGTCACGCCTATACAGGTAAACAGAATCTGAAACAAATCGGTTCCCACCGCCACGTGCGCCGGCATGCGCAGCAGGTAAACCATCGCCGGCACCATGATGAAACCGCCGCCGACTCCCATGAGGGCCGTCATGATTCCAACTATGGAACAAAGGATGAACGGCAGCAGCACTGAGTGGCGCACACCGGACCTTCCGAATTCCATCTGGAAAGGCAGGCGGGCCATGAAGTTAATAAACGGGTGAGGTCCGGCCTTTTCTATCCTTGACTCCATGACCCCGCGGCGCAGCTTTGCGAGGCTGCTGTAGACCATAAAGCCACCAATACCACCCAGGACCACGACGTACATGATGCTAATCAGTAAGTCTGCATTCCCGCCCGCCCTTAGTATCTTCACGGCCTGTACGCCGATCGCGGAACCGAACAGGCCGCCGAGCAGGCAGATGCCTCCCATCTTGAAATCGACATTATTCAACCGGAAATGAGCAGCCACTCCCGAAGCGGAAGTCGCGACAATTGCATTGGTATCGGAGGCTGCGGCGACAATCGGCGGGATGCCTATCATCATGAGAATGGGGGTCATGAGAAATCCGCCGCCGACGCCAAGCAGTCCCGACAGAAAGCCGACCACCATGCCGACCGAGACCAGCAGTCCCATGTTGATCGAAACACCTGCTACCGGCAAGAAAAGAGGGAGAGAAAGCGTCGCGATAGCAGCGATGGTCGAACCGATCATGAAGGGAACCCCGTTTGGTAACTAACTGGTCAACGATTACCCCATCTGATGCTAGATAACTTGTGATCTCTCGCTTACGCAGAGATGGTTGGAAAAGTCTCATATATTGCGGGACAATTATGTGGGCTGAGTCACACGGACATAGTGAAGAAGGGCTATTGGGCTGCTGCGTTTTGCAACACCTATTGAAACATCTACGAAATACCCAAAACCATGCCGGCCAAGTACTGCGAGATTCACCTTGGGGGATGGGGTATATGTTCGCTTCGACCGTGATGCGGGCGGAGAATAAGTGCAGTTTGCACGCAATAGCTCGCTTCACCCTTCCCCAAACGAACGAAGCGGACCGCTGTCAACGGTCCGCTTGGTCCTCTTAATCAATGCGTTTTGGTGGTTTACTTTTTGCTTGCAGGCGCCTTCGGCGACTGGATCGCGGCCTTCAGGGTCGGAGCCGGGCCTTTTAGCTGATCGCGCAGAGCCAACTGGCCGAGACGCGAGAGGTTGAGCGATTCGCCAAGTACGCGCTGCGCCTCCTGCGGAGCATGGAAGCCAACCGAGTTTTCGGCTTCGATGAAATCAAAGTAGAACTGCGCCTTCCGCTGGAAGTCCCGCGGCTTGGCAAGTTGCTCGTCGCTGGCGCCGGCTTCTCTCGCCGCCTTGATTTCCTTGATCAGGTCGATCAGCGCATTGAATGCCGTCTCGCGCTCGGTGCGGAAGCTATCCTGTATCTGTTCGACCCTGCCCTTGAGTTCCTTCTCGTCCCAGCGATGGCAAGTCTGGCACGCCCGGTTGATGTTAAGCAAAGGCGAGCGCACCTGGTGATCGCTGATCTTCATCCCGCCCTGGCGCATGTAGGGCATGTGGCAATCGGCGCAGGCGACGCCTGAGCGCGCGTGAATGCCCTGGCTCCACAACTCAAATTCCGGATGTTGTGCTTTGAGAACGTTCGCGCCCGTATCTTTGTGAACAAAGTCCTTGAACCCAGCTTCGTCGTAATAAGCCTGTATGTTTTCGATCTTCAAGCCCTTTGCCCAGGGGTAAACCAAACGCTTCTGGTCGCCTTTGAAGTAGTACTCGACATGGCACTGGCCGCAGACGAATGACCGCATTTCCTGCCGCGAGGCATCGCGATTCGGATCGTAGTCCTTGATCCCCTGTGATTCCTTGAGCGCCCGAATGCCTTCGATGAACGCCGGTCGCGTCACGCGCAGTTGCATCGTTTTCGGATCGTGGCAGTCGATGCACGCCAACGTATGCTTGGCCAGCTTGCGGGCATCGACGTAGGGCATGCTGTTGATTTTCTCGAAGCCCTTCATAATGTCGCCATCGCCGGCCTTTTTCATGACCACGTACATCGAGGCATGGCAGTTCATGCAGGTGCCCGGCTGCTTCACGACCACCTGGCGCTGCGTATAGGTCTGGTCTTCCAGCGCGTAGTAGTGGCCGCGGCGTTCGCGGTAGTCCTTTGAGAAAGCGTATCCGGCCCACATCGTGACGAAGCGCGGGTCCGGCTCGATCTTCGAGCGCGTAGTGTTGGTCCGAGGATCAGTCTCGGTGGGCGTGTGCGGCATGGATTCGCTTCCGCCATACTTCGTGGGCCGCATCTCGGCGGTCTTCATGAAGGTTTCATATTCCGCGGGAAAGTTTTTGCCCCAGATCGCAGGATCTTCAGTATCGTCGGTGACTTCCACCACGCGCATGAAGGTATTCCTGGCTTCCTGCTTGTGTTCAAAGATGCTCACCAGCAGAGCCACCACGCCAATCGTCAGCAACGCGGTGATCGCGACAAGCAGCGTAGTGCGGCGCCCATTGGCGCCCTGAGCAGAATTATTGATCGTCATTGTGCGGAGTCCTCGGTCAGACCTTTGAAATTGGAAGCGACGTTCTCGTTGTGCCCGACAGACGCATGACAACGGATGCAGGAAGTGCCGTCAGCTCCCGCCGTGGAATCAATGTGCATCGTCAGGTTCGCATGGCATTTGCGGCAGGCCTGCTCGACCACACGATGGCTTCGTGGTTTGGCCCGGATGTTGTCGGGAAAGCCGCCGAGCGTGAATGCCAGCGAATGGAAGAAGCCGTTCGAAGCTTTGGTGGCGTACTTCGCGACCATGTTATCCGGCGTGTGGCAATCGTTGCATTTGGCGGCTGAGCGGTGGCTGCCCTTGACCCAGCCGTCGTAATACGTATTCATGACATGGCAGTTGGCGCAAGTGGCAGGGTTGTTACTGAGATATGAGTAGCCCTTGGCGTAAATGAAAGTGTACGCCATGAGCCCGATCAGCAGACCCAGCATCGGAGCCAGCACGTAGCTCGCTTTTGGTAGCTTCATTGCCCTCCCTGAAACGCGCGTGCCCGCCCGGCCTGCGCCTGAGGTATCGTCCTGCAAAACTGTCGAGCGAGACGCTTCATTCTTAAGGCGGTAATGATAATTTACTGTGACGGCCATCACGTGCTCTTGTAACAAGGTGCGCAAATAGCCGCTATTCGCACGGTTGGCGTCACAAGGTCCCCGCGCTTGCCGGAATGGTGAATTCGTCGCCCATGTCGATGAGGTAGCCCTCTCTACGGTAAGATTGTGGGCCACAAGAACCTCCTTGTGACCCACATCCCTTGCAGCTACACAAATCTTGCCGAACATCAATTTAAGATTGCCGCGAGATCTTCTTGCGGAGTGGTAATGGCCATGATGTTGAACTTCTCCTGTAGAACGCCCAGAACGGCAGGCGTGATGAAGGCCGGTAGTGTTGGGCCAATGCGAATGTTGCGGACGCCGAGATGCAGCAGTGTCAAAAGAATCGCGATCGCCTTCTGCTCGTACCAGGACAACACAAGCGACAGCGGCAGATCGTTGACGCCGCAGCCAAAGGCGTTCGCGAGGGCACCGGCAATCTGCAGGGCCGAATAGGCATCGTTGCACTGCCCAATGTCGAGCAGGCGCGGCAGACCGCCGATCTCACCGAAGTCCAACTTGTTAAAGCGGAACTTGCCACAGGCGAGTGTCAGAATAAGGCAATCTTTCGGCACGGCTTGCGCAAATTCGGTGTAGTAGTTGCGCCCGGGCCGCGCACCATCGCAGCCGCCGACTAAGAAGAAGTGACGGATCGCGCCGGCCTTCACGGCATCGACCACCTTGCCCGCTACGCTCAGCACGGCTTGATGGCCAAAGCCAACCAAAATCTCATCGGCGGGGCCATCCTCCGCGAAGCCGGGAGCGTTCAGAGCCGCTGCAATCACTGGCGAGAAGTCGTGATTGACGATGTGCTGGACACCGGGCCAGGCAGTCGCACCGGTGGTGAAAATTCTTCCCGTGTATCCCTTCGGCTCCTGGATGCAATTTGAAGTCATCACGATCGGACCCGGGAAGTCAGCGAACTCCTTTGCCTGGTCCTGCCACGCTCCCCCGTAGTTGCCTGCGAGATGCTTATAGGCTTTCAACTTTGGGTAGCCGTGGCCCGGCAGCATTTCGCCGTGCGTGTAAACCTGGATTCCAAGGCCATCCGTCTGCTTCAGAAGGGCGTGCAGGTCGGCTAAGTCGTGACCCGAGACAACAATTGCCTTCCCCTTGCGGGGATGCACCCGGACACTGGTCGGTTCGGGATGACCGAGCGATTCGGTGTTGACCTTATCGAGCAATTCCATGACACGGTAGTTCAGCTCTCCCGTGCGGAGCGCCATCGTAACCAGCTCATCGACGGTTGGAGACGGCCAAGTCAGGAAATCGAGTATCTCGTGAATTGTCGCGTAAGCGGCGGGGTCGGCACCGCCAAGATTCTTCGCATGTTGTGCGTAGGCAACCACGCCTTTGATGCCGTAGGTGATTAATTCCTGGAGATTCGCTATTTCCGGGCCCGCGGCAAGCACCCGCTCGGAGATCAGCGCATGTTTGCCCTGCTTTATCAGCCCCTCGATGGAAGCTGCCGGGAGCCAAACGGCCGGACCAGCAAGCATTTCCGGCGCAATACCTTTCGTCTGGCAAGCGCGCTCATAAAGACGTCTGGCCTGGTCGCGGACGATTGCAGTGCGGTT
Organism: uncultured Acidobacteriota bacterium; assembly: GCA_963832365.1. Lineage (GTDB taxonomy): Bacteria > Acidobacteriota > Terriglobia > Terriglobales > Acidobacteriaceae > CAWBRT01. The sequence goes on from CAWHUL010000025.1 coordinate 177,510, forward strand.
GATGAGAGATGAAAGGCGTTCCGGATCGAAATTGACGTTGGTGAGTGTGGCGAAGAGCGCCTCGACGACAAATGCGTCGATTTCCGGATCGACGGCATCTACCTGACGCGCCCGATGGGCGTACATGGAGACGCCTTTGAGCGCGTGTACAAGCAGATCCTGCAGGGTCGCCGTGGTGTCGTCTTTGCCGCAGACGCCGATTTCTACGCAGCCTTGGCCGCGAAAGGATTGTTCACACTGGTAACAGAACATGTGGTCGATTAGCCTCGTTCCGATTTGAATTAAGCTGAGGATATGGCTTCGCCTTATTGCTGGGAATGACTTAAGTCACGAGATTTGTTCTGGCGGAGTTTGGGCTGGCCAAGTCGACTCATGACTGGCGCTCGCTGTTATCACACTGGTAACCTATTTTGAGTGTTTTTCAGCGGAAAAGCGCTGCTTAAACGTGCTTAAAATGCCTTAAGAACACGTTTGTCTATGTCCGATAATGAGCAACGCCGAATCCGGCTGAAAAGTCATTTAGAATCAATGTGTTTATGCTTGCGTTTTTCACGGTACTTCGTGACGCGCCGGGACCCTGCGCAGAAATTCGATTGATTGACTTGGCAAACGGCACCCAGCGTGCCAGAGTAGTTTCCATCCGACTCATTCCATGCGACGGATCGATTTCATCACGCTGAAGTTGTTCAGTACGATTGAGCCTCAATTTCGTCCCTGAACGCTGCGCTAATTCTAAAGTCCGCTCTGATCGGGAATGCGGGTAACTATGCGAACGATGCTCTTTGCGCCTGGCGACCAAGAGAAGATGCTGCTGAAATCCCCGGCGTCCGGGGCCGACGCGGTGATTTGGGACCTGGAGGATGCCGTCGCGCCGGCGGCAAAGCAAACGGCGAGGGACACGATCACCAAGGCGTTACAGAACCTACCTTCGGTGCATGTGCCCATCTATATTCGCGTCAACAGCTCGAGCACGAACCTGTTGGATGCCGATCTGGACGGCGTTCTGCAGCGAGGAGTGAACGGAATTCTGTTTCCCAAGGCAGAGTCGTCCACACAGATCAAGGAACTAGACAGCAGGTTGAGCCGGATTGAGAAGCAGAGAGGACTAGAGGAAGGAAGCGTGAGGGTCCAGTGCCTGTTGGAGACGTGCCTTGGCGTGATTCACGCGTATGAGATTGCCGGCGCTTCTCCCAGGGTTGAAGCAGTGTGTTTTGGCGCGGAGGATTTCACGCTGGACTTGGGCGCCCCACGCACCAGAGACGGTGTTGAGTCCGCCTACCCAAGGGCCGCGATTGCAGTGGCCGCAGGCGCGGCAAAGGTCTTCGCCATCGATGCGGTCTATTCGGACTTAAACGACGAAGAGGGTTTAGTGAATGAATGTCGCATGGTGCGGCAATTAGGGTACAGGGGCAAGTTCGCCATACACCCCAAGCAGTTGGATGTGATCAATCGCGAGTTTTCTCCATCGGAAAGCGAGTTGGCGTTTGCGGTCAAAATCGTAGAGGCATTCAATAGGCCCGAGAATGCAAACGCGGGCGTGATTACTGTCGATGGAAAGATGATCGATGCTCCCATTTTGCAGCGGGCCAGACTATTGCTCAGCTTTAATCGTTAGGGATAGCGTCCAAGAAGTTCGCGCAATAACTTTTGAGGTGTCATTTTGAGCGGAGCGAAGAATCCCAGCACGGCGCGGAGCTGAAACGCAGCCGAAGGACTTCAAAAAACTCAGACCGACCCGGGTTGGGGTAGTCTTCATGGGATGTTTCGCTACGCTCAACATGACACTCCGGGGAAGTTAGTTATGGCAGGTATTTCCAGGTATTTCTGGGACTTGATGGGCCGGGTCATTAATAGACGTCAACTTTCATGAAAAGCAGGTCAAGCCATTATGAAAAACAATAAAGATAGTTCCGCCGCCCTCGGTGGACTGAAGGTTATCGAGTTGGGTCAGCTTATAGCTGGTCCGTTTGCGGCCAAGCTCCTGGGAGAATTTGGGGCCGAAATCATTAAAATCGAACCGCCTGATGTGGGCGATCCGCTGCGTAAATGGCGCAAGTTGGAAAACGGGACGTCACTGTGGTGGCACGTACAATCGCGCAATAAGAAATCGGTGGCGCTCGATCTGAAGTCGCCCGAGGGACAAGAGATTTTGCGCAAACTGCTCCAGGACGCCGACATCCTCATCGAAAATTTCCGGCCCGGGACGATGGAGAAGTGGGGGTTGGGATGGGAGCAGCTATCGCAACTGAACCCCAAACTGATCATGGTTCGCGTTTCGGGCTATGGCCAAACCGGCCCCTATCGCGACCTGCCGGGGTTCGGCGTGATTGGCGAGGCGATGGGCGGACTGCGTTATCTGACCGGCGAGCCCGGCCGGCCACCGGTGCGCTGCGGCATCAGTATTGGCGACTCGATTTCAGCCCTGTACGCCGTCATTGGAGTTCTGCTGGCCTTGCATCATCGCAACCAGCACAGCGGCAAGGGACAGTGCATCGATGTGGCTTTGTATGAGTCGGTGTTCGGAATGATGGAGAGCCTGATTCCGGAGTACGACTTCTTCGGCTCCGTGCGCGAGCCAAGCGGCTCCGCCCTGCCTGGCATCGCTCCTACCAACGCCTATCTCTGCCGCGGCGGCAAATACGTGCTGATCGGAGGCAATGGCGACGGCATCTTCAAGCGCCTGATGAACGTGATGGGAAGAGATGATCTCGGGAGCGATCCCCGCTTTGCACACAACGACGGACGGGCCAAGGAAGCCGCATTCCTCGACGCCGCGATTGAGGAATGGACGAAGCAGCACGAGGTCTCGGAAGTTCTGGAACAACTGAACGCGGCCGGGGTTCCGGTTGGATATCCCTACACCGCAGCGGACATCGTCGCTGACCCGCACTACCAGGCGCGCGAAATGATTCAGACGATCAATCTTTCGTCCGGTAAGACCTTGAAGGTGCCAGCCGTGTTGCCGAAGCTGAGCGACACTCCGGGGCAAACCGGCGGCGCGGGCCCAGCCTTGGGTGAGCATACGGACGAGGTGCTCTCGGCCATCGGCGTCGACGACGAAACGCGTAAGTGCCTGCGCCAGCGCGGCATCATTGCGGGCTGAAAAGGAGAGGCTTATGACAACGGTGGAAAAGAAACGCACATACATTAATGATGTTGCGCTTCGCGATGGCTTCCAGATCGAGCCGAATTTCGTAGCGACAGAGGAAAAAATCTCGCTGATCAACCGTTTGAGTCAAATCGGGTTGGCGAAGATCGAGGCAACATCTTTTACATCGCCGAAGGCAATCCCCAACCTGCGCGATGCCGAGCAGGTGATGCGGCAGATAGAGAGAAAGCCTGGGGTTGTCTATACCGTGTTGGTGCCGAACGTAAAAGGCTGTGAGCGGGCGCTGTCCTGCAAAGTGGATGAGATCAATCTCGTAATGTCAGCGAGCCAATCGCACAATCGGGCGAACCTGCGCATGTCATGTGAGCAATCGCTGGCGCAGTTCGCGGAAATCGTCAAATTTGCCGGGCAATCACCGGTCTTCATCAACGGCTCACTTTCAACCTCTTTTGGTTGTCCATTCGATGGCTGGGTTCCCGAGCAGCGCGTCATGGACCTTGTGCAACAATTTCTGGATACCGGCATTCAGGGAATAACGCTCTGCGATACGACCGGCATGGCGAACCCCGAACAGGTACGGCGTTTGTGCGAGGCGGTACTAAGTCGCTGGCCGAAAATTCCCTTCACTTTGCATTTCCACAACACGCGAGGCATGGGACTCTCAAACATATTAGCGGCACTCGGGACCGGAATGTACCGCTTCGACGCTTCGCTCGGCGGGCTTGGCGGTTGTCCTTACGCACCCGGCGCAACCGGAAACGTTTGCACGGAAGACGCGGTGCACATGCTGGAGCAGATGGGATACGATACCGGCGTCGATCTTGATGCGCTGATTGAAATCGCCCAGGATTTGCCGGGAATTGTCGGCCATGACGTTCCCGGTCAGGTGATGAAGGCGGGCAAGGCAGACAGGAAATATCCCAAACCAGAGTGGGTTACCAACGCAACAGGGCAGGATGCACTCTCGGGCTCACGTCACTGATCAGGGCTGACGATCTGCCGAGCCGGATTGGACACTTGCAGGGGTTAATTATCGAGGAGGTTTGTAATGCATTCTGAAATGGAGCTGCTGCGTTGCGCCATCGTGCGCGGAGGCACAAGCAAAGGTGTCTTCATTATGAAGAATGAGCTGCCGCACGACCCGGCGAAGCGCGATGCGGTAATCAGCGCTATTTATGGCAGTCCCGACGTGAGGCAGATCGATGGCCTGGGCGGCGCTGATGTCTTGACCAGTAAGCTGGCGATCATCTCTCCATCAACCCGTAAGGACGCAGACGTCGATTACACCTTCGGGCAAGTGAGCATCGATACGAAATTTGTAGACTACGGCGGAAACTGCGGAAACCTTGCCTCGGCCGTCGGTCCATTCGCCATCGATGAGGGTCTGGTCGTGCCCAAAGAGCCGTTTACGACAGTAAGAATCCATCTGACGAACAGCAACAACATCCTGGTTGCCGACGTTCCGGTAAAGAACGGTCGTGCGGCTGTGGAAGGCGACTTCAAGATCGACGGCTGTCCTGGAACAGGCGCTAAGATCACGCTCGACTGGTCGGACACGGCTGGAGCGATCACCGGCAAGCTATTGCCCACGGGAAACGCTAAAGACTGTATCAGGGTCGATGGCAAGGGATATCCGGTGTCGATCATCGACGTAGGAAACCCGCTGGTGTTCATACATGCCTCAAGCCTTGGCATGAAGGGCACGGAGTCGCCTGCCGAAATTGAGGCCGACAAAGGTCTGATGCGACTCATTGAGCGAATTCGCGGCGAGGCCTGCGTCATGATCGGCCTGGTCGACAAGCCGGAAGACGCTGCCACCAAAACACCGTATCAACCGTTCTTCGCCATTGTCAGCGAACCCGCCGACTATCAGACCATCGGTGGATCCACGGTAAAGGCCGCCGATGTCGATCTCGTTTCCCGATTGCTGTTCATGTTGAGAATGCACAAGACCTATCCCGTGAGCGGAACCGTCTGCACCGGCGCGGCTGTGAGGATTCCGGGAACGATCGCGTATGAGGTGTTACGAGAGGAAGCGAAGTCCCGAATGACGGTTCAGATCGGGCATCCCGGCGGTGTTATTCCGGTCGAAGCAGAAGTCAGTTACGAAAACGATCAGGTCAAGCTGACGCGAATCGCCATGTATCGCACTGCCCGCAGAATCATGGACGGCTATGTGTACGTAAGGAAATCAGTATTTAAGTAGACCCTAGTATGAATTCCGGCCACGGCGTAAAGGCGATTCAAACTGTTCACGATCAGGAGACGGCGGCATGGCGGTGAATCCGGTACTTGTGCTCCACGGCGGAGCTTGGGCAATCCCAGACGACATGGTGCAGCCTCATCTCTCCGGCCTTAGCGTCGCTATGGCGGCGGGCTGGGCCATGCTGCAACAGGGGCGTTCGGCCCTGGATGCCGCCGAAGAAGCCGTCGCAATCATGGAAGACGATCCGACCTTTGACGCCGGACGCGGATCATTTCTCAACCGCGATGGACGGGTTCAACTCGACGCACTGATCATGGATGGAGCCACTTTGCGCGCGGGTGGCGTGGGCTGTGTCGAACGCATACGCAACCCGGTGCGTGCCGCCCGTAAAATTCTGGAGGAGAGTCAGCACGTGTACTTCGTGAGCGAAGGCGCGGAGCGTTTCGCCCGGGAGCACGGGATAGAGCTTTGCGACAATCAGGATCTGGTCGTCTCGCGCGAAGTCGAACGCCGGCGCACGGCAACCGACCAGCAGTACCTGGATATGCCCGGTGAGTTCGGGGGAACGGCGCAGTCGCACGATACGGTCGGCGCATTGGCGCTGGATGTTCGTGGAAACCTGGCGGCGGCAACTTCGACCGGCGGTACTTTGAACAAAGCGCCGGGACGCGTGGGAGATTCCTCTCTGATTGGCTGCGGATGCTATGCGGATAACGAAACCGCGGCTGCCTCGGCCACCGGCTGGGGAGAACCAATTATGAAACTGGTGTTGGCGAAATGGGCGACCGACCGCGTACACGGAGAGCACTCGCCTGAGCAGGCCGCCGCTGAAGCGATTCGCCACTTGCAGCATCGCCTTGGGGGAAACGGCGGTATCATCATGCTTGATCGTCTAGGCCGCTACGGAATTGCTCATAACACTCCGCGCATGGCTTGGTGTATTCGAACAGAACAGGGAGCAAAATCAGGGGTTGCCTTCCCCGCAGTAACGGGCTGAGGCAGTACGGGCCGATATAATCGGGTTCCTGCGTCACTCCTCGTTGCGGTAACAACGGCTCACAATGGGTGTGGATGGAGCGCGTATGCAGCCTTTGGTGATCCTGAAGCTTCTGGCCCTGCTGGCGGTGGCGAATGGCACACCACTGATTGCGAAGAACGTTTTCCGCAACCGTTTTTCGCGGCCGATTGATGGCGGCGTAAAGTTCATCGACGGGAAGCCGCTGTTTGGTTCGTCGAAGACGATACGCGGAATTGTTCTCTCAGTCCTGGTGACGACAGCGTGCGCGCCAGTTTTGGGCCTGGCATGGGAAATAGGGGCCATGGTGGGAAGCGCGGCAATGGCGGGCGACCTTCTATCGAGCTTCCTGAAGCGCCGCATCAACCTGCCTGCGGAAGGCATGGCTACCGGCCTTGATCAGGTCCCTGAGTCTCTATTCCCCCTCCTCGCCTGCCGTAGCTCACTATCGCTAACAGCTATGGATATCGTCGCGGGCGTTGCGGTCTTTCTCCTAGGTTCGATTCTCTTTTCCGGTCTGCTCTATAAGCTCCGCCTTCGCGACCGCCCGTATTAGTGTAATGCGTCACAAGTCGAGGAACTTAAAGAGGGATGTCATTCTGAGCCGCCGCGCCGAGCGGAGGCGAAGAATCCATGTATTTCGGCGCAGGAAAAATGCATAGATCCTTCGCTTCGCTCAGGATGACACCCCAATGAGCGCATCAGGCCTCTTTCGAATAACCGCGCATCTGTGTGAGGCACCACACTAGAGCTTGGCGCGATGCAATCAGGCGCACCGCAAGTGATGCAGGGTGATTTCCGGAGGGCAGTTAAAGCGTACGGTAACAATACTCGATCCCACGCCGACCGAAGTGTAGCCGGCCATCGCGCCATATTTCCATGCGCCGGATCCCATACGCCTGGGCAGAGTGGAATCCAGCGTGATGGGAATGGATCGGGGGAGGCAAACCTGGCCCCCATGCGTATGTCCACCTAGCAGCAGTTTGAAACCTGCATGGGCTGCTTGGCGGTAAATCTCCGGCGTATGGGAAAGCAGGATGGAGAATTCGTCATGCGGGATTTGAGATGCCGCCTTTTCGATATTGTCCGCGCGGTAGTAGTGGGCATCGTCAATGCCCGCCAGATGGATGCATTGATCGCCGCGCGCGATCCGCTCGGATTCATTGAGCAACATCCGTATTGCCATCGCTTCCATTCCAGGAACCATGCGGATCGTATCGTGGTTGCCGAGCACGCCATAAACCGATTCCCCGAGATGGGAGCGCACCCGCGCCAGACCCTCAAGAGCTTCGTCAAATGGACCGAATGTTTCTCCCCGGAAATCTCCGGTCAGAACGCAAATATCGTAATTTACTCCGCTGAGACTCTCTATCAGGCGCTGCATAGGACCTGGGTTCATGTCCACGTGCATGTCGCTGATGTGCAGTATGGTGAATCCGTCAAAGAGTGGCGGCAGGCCGGGCAGAATAACATCGTTGTATCGCACCTGTATGCATTCCGTGTTCCTGCAGCCCCGCCAATACAATCCTGCCAGTTTTAGCGTAATTCGGAGAAGCGAATGGATTGAATACCAGTTTTCAGGGTGGAAGAAGTTGATGCCGTGGCCGAATATGTTCTCGTGGTCCTTTTCGATTCCGAGGCGCTGCCGTGCGTGCACTCGTCCGAGGCGCCGCTCCAGCTTTGCGAGAATATCTTCCTGCGTTAATGAACCGGGCCACAAGTTCTGTACCACTGGACTGCCCCCGTTGCGACGCGTTCGGTAACCGGCGGCCTCCTGAAGAAGAAGCCGGCGGCGGACAAGCGCGCGAGGTTAGGCCGTCACATTGGCGGTCCGATAGACCGGCAACAGCCACTTGCGATATGCGGCGAGATGGCCGAGCGCAACCTCGCCATACAGGCGGCGCAGTTCGCTGGTGATCTGGCCGACCACGGCCGCACCCACCGGACGATGATCCACGCGAACAATGGGCGCGATTCCGACTGCCGTGCCGGTAAAGAACAGCTCGTCGCAAGCGTAAAGTTCGCTCCTGCCGATGGGTCGCTCCACCACTTCCAGATTCAATTCGCGCCGCGCCAACTCCATCATGGTATCGCGGGTGATGCCCGCCAGGATGTCCTCGGTTACGGGAGGTGTGATCAGTCTGCCGTTCTGAACCATAAAGATGTTGTGAGTGACACCTTCGGCGACATGACCGCGAGCGTTGAGAAAAATAGCTTCGTCGAAACCGTTGAGCCGGGCATCTTCAGCGGCGAGCACGCTGTTGACATAGGCGCCGCAAATCTTGCCACGCGCCGGGATAGCGTTGTCCTCTATCCGGCGCCAGGAGGCCACGCCGACGTGCAATCCTTGCTCGCTGGGCAGATACTCGCCAAACGGAATCGGGATGATTGCCAAAGCACTTTGGTCGTCCGGCACCAGTCCGATGCGATCCGCGGACTTATAGGCCAACGGCCGAATGTAGAGGTCCGAGCGGAACTTGTTCCGCTGGATGAGTTCCACCGTAATGTCGCACAGGGCTTCCGCAGTGGGCGAAACTGCAATACGGAGTATCCCGCAGTTTTTCTTCCATCGCTGATAGTGTTCCAGCGTACGCAACAGGAAGAGCTCCTGCTCCCGGTCGTCCCAGTAGGCCCGGATGCCTTCGAAGACTCCCGTGCCGTAGTGCAGAGCGTGCGTAAGAATACTCACGCGAGCATCGCGCAGAGGCACAAACCGATTGTCAAAATAGACGATCACGTCTGGATCTGCCCCGAGTTTCATGGCTCCTCCCAATCACTGCCCAATCGTATCCCTGCCGATTGTACGGCTGCGGTAAAACAGTTACAGGATACTACTTTCGCGCGCGCCCAAATCCGAGTTACCATGGGGCGACTTACTATGGGGCGTAGATGAGGGCACGGTCACATTCGCATCTGCTCGACGACATTGGCTGGAACATCATCAGCGAGCTACAGGAGAACGCCCGCATTCCATTTTCAGAGCTTGGACGGCGCGTAGGCCTGTCGACTCCGGCAGTGGTTGAGCGTGTCCGGCAGATGGAAGATGCCGGAATTATTCGCGGCTTCCATGCGGAAGTCGATCCGGCAAAACTCGGATTCGGCGTAATGGCATTCATCCGCGTCAAGGTTTCCGGAGGCAAGCTGCTGAACTTCGCCGAGGTAGTACGGTTTTGTCCGGAAGCGCTGGAGTGCCATCGCGTGACCGGCTCCGAGTCATTCATCATCAAAGTCGCGGTCACGGATATCAATCACCTCGAATCGGTAATCGACGCACTGATGCCATATGTAGCGACAACCACCTCGATGATTCTTTCGTCTCCACTCCCGTGGAGCGCCGTGAAGCGCCGCGTGCAACCGCCGCAGGATCAGGATGCACGTGCGCTTGAGATCAAACAAAGCGAAAAAACGGCAACACTGAACAATCTGCGGAAATCGGGCATCAAATCCGCAAATCGTAAATAATCAGGCCCCAATAACCTTCAAATCATGCTGTACTCGGTCACCGGCGAACTCCTACCATTGTTCACACTGGAGGACGCATGGACAGCGCTCTCATCTATCTTGACAATGCGGCCACGGTTTGGCCGAAGCCGGAAAACGTTTACCGGTTCATGATCGATTTCTACCGCGAGACCGGAGTTAATCCTGGACGCAGCGGCTTTGATAAGGCTCTGGAAGCCGGCTCCCTTCTGGACAGGCTGCGCCAGCGACTGACAAGGTTTTTTGGCGGAGATGAGGACGCGCCCGAACGTTTATGCTTCGGCTACAACACTACGGATGCGCTGAACCTCATTATTTCCGGATTGCTGGGAGAGGGCGACCACGTCATCACCACCAATCTCGAACATAATTCCGTGATCCGGCCAATCAATCATCTGGTTCGCGACGCGCACGTCGAGGCCACGTTTCTGCCGTTCGACGGCCAGGGTTTTGTCCAGCCCGACGATGTCGCCCGCGCCATGCGCCCCAATACCAAGCTGGTCATTGTCAACCACGGCTCCAACGTCATCGGAACGATTCAGCCTCTGGCTGAAATCGGCCGCATCTGTCGCGAACATAACGTCACCTTCGCCATTGATACCGCGCAAACCGCCGGAATCGTGCCCATCAACATGAAGGAAATGAATGTGGATGTGCTGGCCTTTACGGGTCATAAAGCATTGATGGGCTCGATGGGAATCGGCGGGCTGTGCGTTCGCAAGCACGTCGAGATTCGCCACACGCGGGCCGGGGGAACCGGCGTGCACTCCGCCTACCCCTATCACCTCGACGAGTATCCCTGGCGCATGGAGTACGGTACGCCCAACATGGTCGGCATCGCCGCGCTGTGGGCAGGACAGGAGTGGATCGAAGAGCAGGGCGGGGTCGAGGCCATTCATAGGCGCGAGATGAAGCTGGCCAGAAGGCTCGTCGCCGGCCTGCGGGAGATTGAAGGCGTCCGCATCTATTGCTGGGATACGGCGGACAATCACCTTTCAACCGTTATGATTAATATCGCCGGTATCGATGCCGGCGACGTTGGAACCATGTTGGATGTGGATCACAATGTTGCAACCCGCACCGGCCTGCATTGCGCTCCGCTGCTGCACACGCAGTTAGGCACGTTGGCGATCAACGGCGGCGTGCGCTTCTCGATTGGAGCGTTTAATACCGAGGCTCACATCGACACGGCGATCAACGGAGTTCGTGCGATTGCAGCATGGGCCGCCGAACGCGGGTCGAAGCCTAAAGCCGCCGCAGCCCATGCCTGATAGAACGGCTTTCGAGATGGTGTAGTTCTAATATCCCGGAAGTGTTCCTCGCTTTCCCACGGCGTCTCCACGCCGCGCTTGTGCCCGGTAACGTCCCGTTTGATCTCCAGCACATTCTTGCATTTGAGTGGGAAGGAATCTAGGCCACCCTGCACATTCAGCCCCATTAGCTTTTCAGTGAGCGCGATGGTACCCCGATTGCAGCTTCGCAGTCCGAACTATATCGGACCGCGAGGGAAAGCACTTCCGCCCCCGAAGGAGTGGGCTGCAATGGGCGAGATGGACGACATTATTAAAGAGTTCTTAATCGAGAGCACTGAAGGTCTCGATCAGCTCGACCGCGACTTCGTTAAACTGGAAAAAACACCGGACTCGAAAGACCTTCTAGCCAGCATCTTCCGCTCGGTACACACGATCAAAGGGACGGGCGGGATACTCGGGTTCGACAAACTCGGCGCGGTTGCGCATGTTGGCGAAAGCATGCTGAGCCGCATGCGGGATCGAAAGTTGAGCCTCAATCCGAGGGTCACGACTGCCTTGTTGTCGCTGGTCGATGCGCTCCGCAAGATGCTTTCCAGCATTGAGATGACCGGAGCCGAGGGTGATGGTGACTATTCCGGTGTGGTTGCGGCGGTCACGTCGATTCTCGATGGTTCCGCGGACACCGCCGTCGTCCCCCCTCATGCGGCAATTCCACTTCAGTCAACTGCCGCCAGCGAGAAGCTTGGGTCCGACGATGATGCGAGCATGCCGCAAATGCCGCCGCCGGCCGCGGCCAGTGCTCCCGCGAAGGGTCTGCCCGACCTGCCGAGCGAGAAGCACGATGCACTTGCCAGCAGCACGATTCGAGTGGATGTCGGACTTCTCGACAAGGTAATGAATCTGGTGGGCGAACTTGTGCTTGCGCGCAATCAGGTGCTTCAGTTCACCACGACCACCAAAGACGCGACGTTTCTCCGAACGGCACAACGATTGAACCTGATTACGACCGAGCTGCAAGAAGGCGTCATGAAGACGCGCATGCAGCCGATTGGCAATGTCTGGAACAAATTTCCACGCGTGGTGCGCGACCTTGCCCTTGGCTGCGCTAAACAGGTGCGGATTGACATGGATGGGGCCGACACCGAGTTGGACAAGACGATTATCGAGGCCATTAAGGACCCTCTGACTCATCTGGTCCGCAACGCGGTCGATCACGGCATCGAGTCGCCGGAACAAAGAAAGAAAGCAGGAAAGCCGCCGGAAGGCCGCTTATCGCTGCGAGCATTCCATGAGGGTGGGCAGGTCAACATCGAGATCAGCGACGACGGCGCTGGAATTGACACCGATCGCGTAAAGCGAAAGGCGGTGGAGCGCGGCACGATCACATCGGATCACGCGGCACGAATGTCGGAACGCGAGGCGCTGAACCTCATTTTCCTCCCCGGACTGACGACAGCCGAACGCGTGACCAACGTTTCGGGACGCGGTGTTGGCATGGACGTCGTCAAGACCAACATCGAAAAGATCGGTGGCATGGTCGATGTGCAAAGCACTGCCGGCCACGGGACAACACTGAAAATCAAGATCCCTCTGACGTTGGCGATCATCCCGGCTCTCATTGTCACCAGCGGCAAGGAACGCTTCGCCATCCCGCAGGTCAGCCTGCTGGAGCTCGTCCGTTTGGAAGGAGCCGATGCAATCGCCGGCATCGAGGATATTGAGGGAGCTCCGGTCTATCGGCTTCGCGGCAACCTGCTTCCGCTGGTGGACCTCAATCGTGAGCTTGGCCTTCCCGCCTCGACTACGGAGGACGGCAAAGCGCAGCTCGTGAATATCGTTGTGTTGCAAGCCGACGACCGTCAGTTTGGCCTGGTTGTGGACGAGATCAATGACACTGAGGAAATTGTCGTAAAGCCTCTTGGCAAACAACTGAAGGGGCTGGCTTGCTTTGCCGGCGCCACCATCATGGGAGATGGACAGGTCGCACTGATTCTGGACGTCCTCGGCATTGCGCAGATGGCAAATGTGGTGGCGGAACTGCGGTCCCACGCGGTTACCGAGCGCGCTGCGAAGAACGTCGTATCCGCCGGGAGCAAGGATACGTGGCTGCTATTCACAGTCGGTGACGACCGCAGAATGGCAACCCGGCTCTCATCCGTATCCCGATTGGAAGAAATTCCCGTCACTTTGATCGAGAGATCGGGCGATTCGGAAGTGGTTCAATATCGGCAGAAGATCATGCCCCTGATTCGCGTCTCTGCCCTGCTCAATCTGCCCTTTTCCAAGAAAGAATCCGACAAAGCTCAGGTCATTGTATTTGCCCAAGGCGAGAACTACATCGGCCTGATCGTCGATGAGATCGTCGACATTGTCGAGCAGCAGATATACCTCGAACGATGCGGTCAACATGCGGACGTTACGGGCTCAGCCGTTATCCAACAGCGCGTTACCGACGTGCTTGACCTCGACATGATCATCGCCGGCGCCGGGATGAGCAGCGCGATGCCGGCACGGCAAGGAGTTTAGCGTGAGCACTGAACAGCAGTTTTGCACGTTTTTCGTGGACGGCCTCTTCTTTGGCGTGGAGGTCCACAAAGTTCAGGAAGTCATTCGCTATCAGGGCATGACAAGCGTGCCGCTTGCGCCCGCGGTGATCGGCGGCTTGATCAATCTTCGCGGTCAGATCGTAACCGCGATCGACCTGCGGAAGCGGCTTGCGATGAGTGAACGGCAAGGCAGTGAGCAGCCGATGAATGTGGTCGTCCGCACGGCGGATGGCGCGGTGAGCCTGCTGGTGGACGAAATCGGCGACGTAGTCGAGGTCGCGGACTCGACCTTCGAAGAGGTGCCGGACACGCTCAAAGGGGTTGGCCGCGAGCTCATTCGCGGAGTGTACAAGCTGAAAGAACGACTGCTGCTGTTGCTGGACACCGAGCGAGCATTGGACATCGCAGGGGCAACGGGCAGCGCATAGGCGGCTGCCGTGTTCAACCGAAGCCATAAGGGACACAACTTTTAATCGAGGAGAACTGACGTGCTGAGCAGAATAAAAATTGGCAGCAAAATCATTGGCGGTTTTCTGGTGGTGGCCCTTATTGCGCTGGTCATCGGGGCTATCGGGATCTATAACGTGCAGCGTCTCGCCACTTCTGCGCAGGAGATGTACACGTATAAGACTATCCCTATTTCGCAGTTGCAATCGGTAGCAAAACAGTTCGAACAGAACCGGGTCGATCTGAGGGATGCTCTCAATACTGATCCGATACACAGAGAGCAGGCCATTGCACGTTTTCTGGAACGTAGCCGAGGGCTCCAGGAGACATTCAAGGAGTTTGAGAAAATTATCAGGCAGGGGGAAACTCGTCGCCTGTACAGCGAGTTACTCGAAGTCAGGAAGAAGTATGTTCCGTCTCGTGACCACGTGTTCGAGCTGTTGCGCGCCGGCAAGACGGCGGAGGCGATCCGTTTCTCCCGCGAGGATACGGATCAGCGCGGGGCCGAATATGAAGCCGCCCTCGACAAGTTAATCCTGTACAAAGTTGAGGATGTGAAAAAGGTGGCCGAGGCCAATGCCGCTGCCGCCAGCACCGCCAGTTGGGCGATGGTCGTCTCGATCATGGCTGGTCTGGCATTGGCAATCTTTCTGGGGTTCCGGCTGAGCCGGTCGATTACCCGCCCGATGAAACTCATGACCGATACGGCAGGCAAGATCGCCGTCGGCGATGTGACGCAGACGGTCGACTACAAGTCAAGTGACGAGATCGGAGAACTGGCGGAGTCGTTCCGCGCAATGACGGAGATGATTCGCGAGCGGGCCCAGATTGTCGAAAAAATCTCGAAGGGAGATCTGACGGCGGTTGTGGAGATTAAGTCCGACAAAGACATGTTGTCTAAAGGTTTGGCTCGCGTCACGGAAACATTGCAAAAGTTGATCAATGAGATGACGCGGATGTCCGACGCCCATATTGCCGGAGACATTGACGTTGTCATCCCCGAGGAGAAGTTCGAGGGCGCCTATCGGACCATGGCACACGGCGTGAACGAAATGGTCATGGGCCACATCGCGGTCAAGAAAAAGGCCATGGCGTGTGTCGCCGAGTTCGGTAAGGGCAACTTCGAAGCTCCGCTCGAACGGTTTCCCGGCAAAAAGGCTTTTATCAACGACACGATTGAACAGGTTCGGAGGCATCTCCAGGGCCTCATTGCCGACACCGATCTTCTTGTCAAGGCGGCCCTCAAGGGAGAGTTATCGACTCGCGCCGACGCCGGCAAACATGGCGGCGACTTCCGCAAGATTGTGCGAAGGGGTCAACGCAACGCTGGACGCGGTGGTCGGTCCGCTGAAGGACGTGGCGGCAACTCTCGATCGTCTGGCCGGCGGCGACCTGACTGCCCAACTTACCGGCGAGTATGCCGGCGACTTCAAGAAGCTGTCCGATGCGGTTAATACGTTGGCGCTACAGGTTCGCTCCGCAATTCAGCAGATTGGCAACAACACGAAAGCCCTGGTCTCGGCCGCCGAGGAGCTCAACAAGGTAAGCCAGCAGATGGGGGCGAGCGCCGAGGAAACAGCAGCACAATCCAACGTCGTCTCCGCCGCCTCCAGCCAGGTGACCAATAATGTTGCAACCGTGGCTACAGCCGCCGACGAGATGGGGGCAAGCATCAAGGAGATAGCTAAGAACACGGCGGAAGCGACTCAGGTCGCGACCACCGCGGTAAGAACCGCCGAGACGACCAACGTGACCATCGGCAAACTTGGCCAGAGCAGCGCTGAAATCGGCCAGGTCATCAAGGTGATCACCTCAATCGCGCAGCAGACGAATCTGCTGGCGCTGAATGCAACGATTGAAGCGGCGCGCGCCGGCGAGGCGGGCAAAGGGTTCGCGGTAGTTGCCAATGAAGTGAAGGAACTGGCAAAGGAAACCGCGAAAGCCACCGAGGACATTAGCCGCAAGATTGAAGCGATCCAGAACGATACGAAAGGCGCGGTGGAAGCAATTGGGCAGATCGGAACCGTCATTGGGCAGATCAATGACATCCAGACCACCATCGCCAGCGCAGTCGAGGAGCAGAGTGCGACTACCAATGAAATCAGCCGCAACCTGGCCGAGGCCGCGAAGGGCACCACGGACATCAGCCATAACATCGCCGGAGTTGCCGAGGCGGCCCGGAGTACAACTGCCGGGGCTTCCGAGACCCAGAAATCCGCACAGGCATTGGAGCGAATGGCCGCCGAATTACAGGGGCTAGTCGGACAATTCAAGTATGAAGACTCACCGGTTAATGCCAAGGTCTGGACGGGCGGTTCAGGCAGAAAGGTTCACTCATTAGTGCAGTAGCGGCCGGCGCGAATATCAAATCCAGGCTGCGAGCACGGCCGTTCCTGTAGCGGTCGTGCTTCTATCTTCTATAGGAGACGTGGCGGCAATGGAGAAGGTGCTCTGATGAAAGCTCTCGTAGTCGACGACTCTGCCGGAATGCGGGCCTTTCTAAAGATGGTGTTAAAAGGCGCAGGAATCGAGGTTGCTGAAGCAAGAAATGGCGTTGAAGCGCTGAGCGTCCTCACTTCCGGTTTAAGAGCAGACCTGGCATTGCTTGATTGGAACATGCCCGAAATGGACGGGTACGAATTGCTGTTGTGGATCAGATCGAATGCGAAGTTCGACTCTATGCGCATCATGATGGTCACAACCGAGACCGAGACCGGCCAGATCACGAAAGCTTTGGAGCATGGCGCCGATGAGTATGTGATGAAGCCGTTTACCCGCGAAGTGATTCTCGACAAGTTGCAGATCATCGGCGTGGAAACCGCCACATGACCGCGCGGATACTCATCGTGGACGATTCGGTGGTAATCCGCCAGTTGCTGAGGGAAGTGCTAGCCGGCGATCCACAGTTGGAGATTGCCGGGGTAGCCGCGAACGGTCAGATTGCGCTGGCCATGCTGGATCAAGTGTCGCCGGATCTGGTGACACTCGATGTTGAAATGCCTGTGCTGGACGGCCTGGAAACATTGCAGCGGCTGCGGCAAAGTCATCCTCGGCTGCCGGTAATCATGTTCAGCACCCTGACTGCGCGGGGAGCACAGGCCACCATTGAAAGCCTGGCATTTGGCGCCAGCGATTATGTTACCAAGCCCTCCAATGTGGGCAGCGTTACGGTTGCCAAGGAACGCATCCGTGAACAACTGATTCCAAAGATTAAGGCGCTTTGCAAGCTGACCTCAGGAACGCCAGTCATTCCATATGTCCGGCCCCGACCCTCCGCTTCCCTTCCCGCCCAGCCGAGGCAGCAACAGCGCGCAGGCGCAGTTGACGTTGTTGCTATCGGATGTTCGACCGGCGGCCCGAATGCCTTGGCGGAGATCTTGCCGAATTTGCCGGCCAACTTCGCGGTTCCAGTGGTTGTCGTCCAGCACATGCCCGCCACATTCACTCACTTCCTCGCGCAGCGGCTTGACACTCTTTGTGCACTGCGCGTACGAGAAGCTGTTTCCGGAGAACCGCTTCGGCCAGGCACGATCTGGATTGCTCCCGGCGACTTCCACATGAAAGTGACTAAGAGCGCTGCAGGATTGCAGCTGGCAACAGAACAATCGCCGCCGGAAAATTCGTGCCGCCCCTCAGTCGATGTCTTGTTTCGCTCGATGGTCGCCGCTTACGGCGGCAACGTTCTCGCGGTGGTACTGACAGGCATGGGGCAGGATGGATTGCGAGGGTGCAAAGAACTGTATGACGTTGGTGCGCACATCGTGGTGCAGGACGAGGCAACTTCTGTTGTTTGGGGGATGCCAGGATTTATTGCTCGCGAAAAAATAGCGGATCGAGTTCTACCGCTGCACGAGATCGGTCTGGAAATCACCCGCAGGGTGGAAATCTTTCAGTCGCAGCACCAAGCGCGGGAGCAACGGGCGTGAGTAGCGTTACTTCGATTGAATCGTCGGAATTCAATTACTTGCAAGCATTCATGCGAGAATCCTCCGCCATTGTCCTTGACGCCGGGAAAGAGTATCTGGTCGAGTCAAGGCTTATGCCGCTTGCATACAACGAAGGGCTCCGTACCGTCGGCGAACTGCTGGTTCGCTTGCGCCAGGAAAAATCCGAGTTATTGCGCCGCAAGATCCTGGACGCGATGACAAACAACGAGACGTGGTTCTTTAGGGATTTCTATCCGTTTGAAGCGCTCCGGGAGATCGTCCCTGCTTTAATGACGTCCCGTGCCGCTAGTCGCAGTCTACGATTCTGGAGCGCCGCCTCTTCGAGCGGACAGGAGCCGTATAGCATTGCAATGTTGCTGAAAGAAAAGTTTGCGTTTCCCAACTGGAAATTTTCGATCCTCGCTACCGACATCTGCAGCGCCGTACGGGCACGCGCCGCTGAGGGCAGGTATTCGCAGATGGAAGTCAATCGCGGTCTTCCGGCCACTATGCTGACCAAGTACTTTGTCAGATCGGGTCTGGAGTGGATGATTGCCCCGTCGATCCGGGAAATGGTGGAATTTCGTGCCTGTAACCTCGCTGAACCGTGGCCTGACCTTCCGAAGATGGACGTTGTGTTCCTGCGAAACGTCATGATCTATTTTGACGTCGCAATCAGGAAGCAAATTCTTTCGCGACTCCGCTCGGTGCTGCAACCAGACGGCGTCCTCTTCCTTGGTTGCGCGGAAACCACCCTCAATATCGATGCCGGGTTCGAGCGGATTCCATTTCAGAAGACAGTCTATTACCGGTTAAGTGATTGACGAACTGGATCGCGGCGGTGAAATTGAGGAATTACCGCGCCGGTTTCTTCCCGGCGGGTTTGTCTATTTTCGGCTGTGCCTCATCCCATGCACTATCATCGCCGTCCAGCGAGGAGGCTCCGTAATGATTGCCGATCCGGTACAGGATGCGAGCGCTGTGACGGAAGGGATGGTCGCCGACGAAGGCAAACTCGAATTCTATGGTGGCGCCAAGTGCGAACCGGGTAGCGGTCTCGAACCCGATGCCGCCCCGAGCTACGTCGGTGCACAACCCTGGATGGTCCGCTGCTACCTGATTCACTTTGAGGATGCGCATCGGGACTCTGACGGCGTGGCGTACCTCTCTCCTTCGGTCGGGAGGAGTCGGCTCAACGGGCGAGGACGCGACAACTCGAAAGTAATCCTTCATAACCACCTTATCGGCATGAAAGCGCGCGACTTCAGCCACAGCGCCGTCGAGGTGATTGCCGACGGTTCTTGAATCAGATAGACTGCCCTTATTCCAGCCTTGCAGGAAGACTTCTGCGCGAAGTCGGGAGTGTGCAATGTTGTTTTTGAGTGGTGATGAAGCGGTTGCTACGGCCGCTTTTGACGCTGGCGTGAAGTTGGGTACGGGATACCCCGGCACACCTTCGACCGAGATTCTCGAATGGTTCGAGAGCCTGGGCGGAAAGGCACAGTGGTCGCCCAACGAGAAGGTGGCACTTGAGGTCGGCATCGGCGTGGCTTATGCCGGCGCACGCTCCATAGTCACCATGAAACATGTCGGATTGAACGTGGCGGCAGATCCTCTGTTCACCGTGGCTTACACGGGAGTCAGCGGCGCTCTGGTAATTGTCTCGGCCGACGACCCCGGCATGGCCTCCAGCCAGAATGAACAGGACAATCGCCGCTATGCGGTCGCGGCAGCGGTACCTATGTTGGAGCCTTCGGATTCGCAGGAGGCTTATGACTTTACGCTTCGCGCTATCGAGATCTCGGAGCGCTGGCGGGTGCCGGTGTTGTTGCGAATCACCACGCGAGTGTGTCATTCCAAAACCGTGGTGCGAAGCGCCGGCCCCCTCCCGCAACCACGGGCCGCGGAGTTTGTTCACGACGTTCGCTCGCGCGTGATGATCCCTGCTTTCGCCCGTCCGGCGCACCACAACCTGCGCGAAAAACTGCGGCAAATGGCGGCCTGGAATGATAGCGACGGTCCCAATCAGGTGGTGGAAGGCTCCCGTTCGCTGGGCATCATTACCTCTGGAATCTCCTATCAGCATGTGCGCGAAGCGGCGCCGCACGCCAGCGTGCTCAAACTGGGCCTGACCTATCCGCTGCCTTTGGAGCTGATGCGCAAGCTTTGCCTCGCGCGTCGAGCGTTGTCTGGTCATCGAAGAGGGCGACCCGTACTTGGTCGAGGCTGCACTGGCGGCCGGCATCGCGGTAGAAGGAAAGCCCGACATGTTCCGCTTTGGGGAACTCAACGTGGCTCGCGTGCGCAGCATTGTGGCGGGCGACACCTCGCCGGAGCCGAAGCCGGTTGCCGGCAAGCCGCCGGCCTTGTGCCCCGGTTGCGGACATCGCAGTGTATTTGCCAGTCTGAAGAACCTGGACTGCATCGTGGCGGGCGACATCGGCTGCTACTCGCTGGGGGTTCTGCCGCCGTTCGACGCCATGGACTCGGTGGTGTGCATGGGCGCATCTCTCGGGGTCGGGCTCGGGTTGCGTCATGCGCTGCCGCCGGAGCAGGCCAAGCGCGTCGTCAGCGTGATCGGCGACAGCACGTTCGTCCATAGCGGGATTACAGGTCTGGTGGAGATGATCTATAACCCGCCGCCATCCGGACACGTGCTGCTGATTCTGGACAACGGGACCACGGCGATGACGGGGATGCAGGAGCATGCCGGCACCGGGCGCACGCTGGACCATGCCAAGACCGGCAAGGTCATCTTTGAGGATTTGGCGCGCATGCTGGGGGTGCCCAATGTGTATGTGATTGACCCCACAGTCGACACCCCGAAATTCGAAAAGCTGGTCAAGGAATGTCTGGATAAGCCCGAACTTTCCGTAATCGTGGCCCGCCGCAACTGCCTGTTAGCGGCGCGCTATATAAAGGAATACGAGAGGTGCAATGAGCAGCAAGGTAACTAACATCGTGATTGCCGGACTAGGCGGCCAGGGCGTGCTCACATGCTCCGACATCGTGGCGGATGTCGCGTTTCACACCGCGTTGGACGTAAAGAAGAGCGAACTGCATGGCATGAGCCAGCGCGGCGGTTCGGTTTCGAGCGATGTGCGATATGGCGCGCAGGTCTTCAGTCCCATGGTGCCGCCGGGCGAGGGAGATTTCCTGGTGGCCACGGCGGCGGATCAGGTGCCGGTCAATGTCGCCGTTCTGCGTCCGGGTGCCACGATCATCGACCCGTCGCATATCGATGAGAGCAAGCTGCGAAACAAGAAGAGCCTGAATGTCGCGCTGCTCGGCGTACTGAGCCGGCACTTGCAGTTCTCCGAGCAGGAGTGGCTCGCGGCGATCCGGCGCATTTTGCCGGAGGCGCTGCACGAAGCAAATGTGCAAGCGTTTCAAATAGGCCGGGGAGCATGACAGCGGCGGCCAGAAGAACGGCGGAATTAGGAGCGCGGATGCCAATCGCCAAAACAGTTTCCGAGCAACTGAGCGGGGCCTCATGGATTCGCCGCATGTTCGAAGAGGGAGCACGCCTCAAGCGCGAGCGCGGAGCAGACAACGTCTTCGATTTTACCCTGGGCAATCCAGATGTCGAACCACCGGAGCAGGTG
The DNA here is from genome assembly GCA_963832365.1 of uncultured Acidobacteriota bacterium. GTDB lineage: Bacteria > Acidobacteriota > Terriglobia > Terriglobales > Acidobacteriaceae > CAWBRT01. The sequence continues at coordinate 199,097 of CAWHUL010000025.1, forward strand.
ATCGAGACGCTGCGGCGAGTGGTTGCCCGAAACCGGCCGATGTCGCACGGCTACATGCCGAATGGCGGATACACACCTGTGCGAGAGGCAATTGCGGCAAAGTTGTGTAGGGAAACAGGGGTTCCCTTCGCCGCCGATGATGTGTTCATGACCTCGGGCGCAGCCGGTGCCTGCAACGTATTCTTGAAATCCGTTCTTGACCCCGGCGACGAAGTTATCGTGCTGGTTCCATATTTCCCCGAGTACCGGTTTTACATTACAAACCATGCCGGGCGCGTGGTCCCGGTTGAGACAGACGATTCCTTTCTTCCCGACATGGAAAAGATTGCGGCCGCAGTCACGCCGCGTACCCGCGCCATCATGCTGAATACCCCGAACAACCCCACCGGACGCGTTTATCCGGAGGCGGTTCTGCGCGCTCTGGACGGCTTGCTGGCGCGCATCGGGCAACCGATTTCCGTGATCAGCGATGAGCCGTACGATGCATTGGTTTACGATGGCCGGCGACAGCCCAAGGTGTCGTCGCTGGTCAGGAATACGGTGATTTGCAATTCCTGGTCGAAGTCGCAAGGGCTTGCGGGGGAGCGCATCGGCTACTTGGCGCTTTCGCCGTCGCTTGCCGACCGGGAGCAGCTACGCGCCGCTTGCACTTTCAGTAACCGCGTTCTCGGTTTTGTCAATGCGTCGGCCATCTGGCAATGGGTCATGCTCGAGGCCGCCGATTACACGATTGATGTCGCCGGATATGAGCACAAGCGGAACGTCTTCTGCGACGCCCTCGAAGCGGCCGGATACGAGGTGAGGCGGCCCGAAGGTGCCTTCTACGTCTTCCTCAAGACGCCGATTCCGGACGACGTCGAGTTCGTGCGTCTGCTCGCGGCCGAAGGCGTGCTCACGGTGCCGGGAGCTGGTTTTGGGCGTAGCGGGTACATGCGCCTATCGTTGACCGTCCCATTGGATTCGATAAAGCGTTCGATTCCGGGCTTCGAGCGGGCGTTGGCGGCGGCGCGGAAGCAGGCAGCGATGCCGAAATCCTAGGTCTCTCGCCGGAATTTTCCATATCGGCCCTTCTGGGTCTTAGGCTGAGGCAGCTTTTTCTGTGCAAGATTGTCGATTGTCCGGTGTCTTTCTATCGGTCAGTGTGGCAGAATAGGCCCTAACTTTCCCACGCTTTTACGGCGGACTCGCAAACAGTACCGTGAGGATATATGGATTCTGCGGCAATCAAAGGCCGAACTGTTTCTTCCACGGCAGCCGGAAACGGCTTGCAGACAGGCGCGGCGGCATGGAACCGCATCGCGCAAAGCGCCCAATTCAAGCACCTGATCAAGACCAAGAAGGCTTTCATCCTCCCCGCATTTTTGTTGTTCGCAGGTTACTGCCTGCTTATGCCATTGCTCACCGCGTATGCCCCGCGGGTAATGGCCAGCAAAGCGGCTGGTGCGAGCGTGGCCTACTGGTTTGGGATTTCCGTGATTTTGCTGGCCTGGGTGATTGTTTGGCTGTACGTCAAAGCCGCTGCCCGGTTCGACGTGCTGGCGAACGATATTGTCGTGGAAGCGGCGCGACACGCCAAGAAGGGCGAGTAAGTGATGTCAAGCCCCATTGTTTTCTTCCTGATCTTCATCGCCCTCACGCTGGCGATTACCTACTGGGCTTCGAAGCAATCGACGGGGTCTGCGGCTTACTTCGCCGCCGGACGCCGCATCATGGGTTGGCAGAACGGGTTTGCCATCGCGGGCGACTTCATGAGCGCGGCCTCATTCTTAGGGGTCGTCGGCCTGATCTCGCTATTTGGAGTTGATGGCTTTGTGTTTGCCTGGGGCGGACTCGTCGCCTTCATGGCCGTATTGCTGATCGTTGCCGAACCGTTGCGCAACGTCGGCAAGTACACGATGGCCGACATGCTGGCCTACCGTCACCGTGTCAGACCCGTTACCGCTATGGCTGCCGTCAGCACACTGGTCATCAGTACCTTCTACATGATCGTGCAGATGGTAGGTGCCGGCGCCCTGGTCGCGCTTCTTCTTAAGAACTCCGGTGTCAGTTACAGCATGGCGGTGATCGGGGTCGGAACCCTGATGATGGTCTACGTGGTATTTGGCGGCATGCTGGCGACAACCTGGGTGCAGATCGTAAAAGCCATGCTGCTGATGTCATGCACGGTCGTGCTGACCATCCTGGTGCTGCGGCATTTCCACTTCAGCTTCGGAGAGCTCTTTGCGGCGGCGTCCCAGGTTACATCCCATGCGAAAGGTCAGGAGGTGGTGCGGGACTTTCTCCAGCCGGGGTTGCGCTTCAAGTCGCCCTATGGCCCCTTCGAGTTGCTCTCTCTGATCATGGTGTATTTGTTTGGCACCGCTGGACTGCCGCACATACTTTCAAGGTTCTATACGGTGCCCGACGCCAAGACGGCGCGCATCAGTGTGGTCTGGGCCATGGTTTTGATTGGCGCTTTCTTCATCATGACGTCAATTCTCGGGCTGGGTGCTGCCACGATTCTTGGTCCCGATTACATCATGAGCCATGGCGGAACGAATATGAGCACGCCGCTGCTGGCCCGGTTCATGGCGGGAGACATCTTCTTCGCTTTTGTCTCGGCGGTAGCGTTTGCCACGATTTTGGCGGTCGTGGCCGGACTGACGATCAGTGCTTCCACTTCGTTCGCGCACGATTTCTGGACCAACGTGATTCATCGCGGAGTCGAGCGCAAGGCCGGAGAAACCGTACTGGTGGCGAGAGCCGCAGCCTTCTTCGTAGCCGCTGCGTCCATGGTCATTGCCATCCTGCTGGGACCGACGGCCAACGTCACCGTGCTGGCAACGCTGGCGATGGCGGTTGGCGGTTCGGCCAACTTCCCGGTGATCGTGCTCTCGATCTTCTGGCGCCGATTCAACACCGCCGGAGCGCTCAGCGGACTGATTGTCGGGTTGCTCTCGTCAATCGGCTTGATCCTGATAAGCCCGACCGTGATGGCGATTGATCCACCCAATGTGGCGGGCTCTGTGCGGCATCTGATACAGGCCAAAGCATGGTTCCCGCTGGAGAACCCGTCCATTGTGAGCGTTCCACTCGGATTTCTGGGAGCATGGCTGGGAACGCTGCTCAGCCGGGACACCAGCCTAGAGGCCAAGTTCGACGAGTTGCTGGTTCGTTCGAACACAGGACTCGGCGCGGAACAAGCCTGACGTTTGAATCCGTACATCCGCGAGCGCCTAGTTCGCGGTGATCAGGCTTAGAATCTGTTCGAATGATTCGTCGGCCAGCCGTCGCAACTCCGCCGTAGTGCGGTTCTGCACCGGATGCGCCACGTAGACCGCAGCTCCGGCGAAGCCGAGCGATTGGCACTGAACCTCGAAGCCTTCCTTGAACACCGTTGTCAATACATCGACTCCGGGAAGACCACGGGAATCGAGGTCGCGTAGGTCGTGCAAACTGCACGACGTGCAGGACCCTCAATCACTGAGCGCGATGACCGCTACCTGGCACTCGCGCGCGATCTGCTGGAGCAATTCGACCGGCGCGGTGCGTGTATTGGTCGGCTTCCGGTAACGCCGCCAGGAAATGCCTCGGGCAGCGAGCAATTCCTGCAAGCGATCGATGTATTCGTCGCCGCGCGACTTGCCGATGTCGAGCAAAGCAACCGTCAACCCGTCCAGCGAAGCGGGAGGCTGCAAGCGAGCACGCAGCATCGGCGCGGTTTCTGCCGTGGGGTCTCTCAGGATCGATTCGTTGTTCAAAGTCTTATCTCCTTGGTGACCGGCGCCATTTGACCGCGTGCGCGGCCGGCGATCCATCCGGCGCAGATGGCCGAGAACAGTCCAGCCGAGCCGCCAGCGCGAACAATGAGCAGGCCATCATCCCAAAATTTTGGAACCATCTCTTCGGCCCGGTTTGCGGGAATACCTTCGCCGACTCCCTGCGCGCCCGCAATAAGATCGCGGCCGGGGCGGACGAGCGCCGCGTGTAGTTCTTTCGTAATGCGGGTCCGGTCCCAGCCCGCGTTGCGAAAGATGCCGTAGTGCTCCGGCGAGAGGATCAGGATCGCGTTTGCGGTTTGCGCCTGTTTTGGATGGCTCACAGCCACCAATCCCATTGCAAGGCTCCTGGTGAGTTCTTCAGGCGTGCGTGACTTCTGGTCCACAACGCCCTGGATTCCATCGCCTTGAAATAGAGTCACCGCGCTCCGCCCGGGCGGAATGCCGCGTGATACCGAGAGCGGCTCCCATGCCGGATCGGTTTCATCTTCGGCGAAACAAAACGTGTATTTACCAGGCTGGCCCAGGGTCGCGCGGTCGATCTCGCCGGGGCGTCCGCCGCCGACATTGCGAATGATCAACTGAAGCGCGCGTCCGATTGTGGCATTCGCGCGGTTGCCTTGACCCAGAGCATTGATGCCCCAGTTCATGTTGATCGCGCGAGCGATCGGGCCGTTCACGATTACGATGGGTCCGGAAAAATATGTGGTGCAGAGAAGGCCGTGCATGGTGAACAGCGGGTCGAGGGCGGCTTCGAGCGCGGCAAGCACCACAGGCATGTATTCCGGTTTGCAGCCGGCCATAACTGCGTTGATCGCGACCTTCTCCACCGTACACTCGGACAAATCCGGCGGCACCAAGCCAACCTTCTCATCCGGAGGGCGGCTGGTGCCCGATAACATTCGCAGGATTCGTTCGTCGGTGGGCGGCACCACAGGCAAGCCGTCGCTCCAGCCCCGGTCGAAGCACGCCTCGATGGGGTCGTCCCACTCACCGACCTCGATGCGGCGACTCTCCAGTTGCGAATCGCCAAACTCCGCCACCAGGCGCTCCCACACTCCAGGCTGACGCGTCTTTGATCCGCAACCAGGGCTATAACCGGGCAGATCACAGCCTAAATCGGCTATCCCGGTGATGCTCTGCCATTCGTCACGAACCCACCCGCACACCCGGCCCGTCTCGTTTTGTCCCGCCAAACGGATCAGCGTCGGAGTGATCTCAATTTCGGCGCGAAACGAATTCTCCAGCGTTTTGTCGTATGCGGAGCCCGCGGAAGACAGAAACGCCGGGTCATCCTGCACGTAGATGGCAAGCTCCGGCAACGATTTGCGCAGGCGCTCGAAGACGGGAACCAGAAGAGTGCATGTCTGGCAATCCTGCTTGACGAACAATGCGTAACGAGCACTATCCATGGAATCCTGCTCCGTTCTCAGGTGATGGAGAATTATAGCGTCTGCGGGCGCGCGCGGTCCGGGTAGAGATAGATGTGATTAAATGAGACGATCCTCCAGACGCAGAGGAAGCGGGCAAGGGCGCAAACCGCACGAGACCCGGACGTGGCTTGAGGAGTGACATGCATAACGAAGGTTGGCTTTATCGACTCTTTCAGCCGAAGGAGCCACTGCCCATTCCGCACGCCCGGCTCTGCAAGGTGACGCTGCGAACCGTACACCTGATGGCAATCAGTATCCTGGTCGGCGGCCATGCTTTCAGCGCGCCGGTCAGCGCGCTCAGGCCATGGCTTTACGTGGCGATCGCGACCGGCGTGGGCATGATTCTGTTTGAGACTGGGAGTTTACACTTCGTGTTCGAGGGCTGGGGGCTGCTTCTTCTTGGCAAACTGGCCCTGCTATGTTGGATACCGTTTGCCTGGGAACAGCGGTTCCCGATCCTTCTCGTGGTTGTGGCGATTGCTTCCGTAGGCTCTCACATGCCTGCAAGGTTTCGACATTACTCGCTGCTGTATCGCAGAGTGATCAAGTAGAATTGCGCTCATGTCACGCCAGGAAGAACAGAGTCGGCAAAGACGATGCGGCGACGTTCGGCTTAAGGGTTTTTCCGACCGCGCTTCGTTCGACGAGGCGATCGCCTGGCTGGATCTCCACGGCCGCCATGGCCTGTCAGCGGAAGACATAGAAGACATCGGCGTCGACGCGGCCCAGGGACGAGTGATTGCCGAGCCGATCAGCGCCCCGGTGGATATTCCCGCCATGGATTGCGCGGGAGTGGATGGTTACGCGCTCCGCTCGGCCGAGACAGAGGGCGCAAGTGATTACAATCCGCTTTTCTTTACGCTGAATGAGCCAGGCCAGCCTCTGTCCTTTAGCGGGCGCTGCTATGGTTTCCGCGGGCACTCCCTTGCCTCGCGGTGCAGATGCCGTTTTGCCCTTTGACGCGACGCAGTTGAAGGGCGCGACGCTGGAGATTTTCGGCGCGGTTGCCGCAGGCTCGGGCGTGGAACGAAGAGGGCAGCAGCTTCGGGCTGGCGCCGCGTTGATTGAGGCGCGACGCATCCTGCGGCCTCAGGATGCGGGCCTGCTTGCTTCGGTGGGGATTAAGAGGGTGCAGGTGGTGCGGCTTCCGCGTGTCCGGCTGGTGATTGCCGGGCCGAAGGCGTTCGCAGGTTGCACTTCGGCAGGCGATGCCAATGGCCCGATGCTTTGCGGTTTGATCAGGCGCGACGGCGGGGTGGTCGAAATCACGAATGCCGCAGAGCCACTATGCGACGCGATCGGCCGGGCAATCGCCGCACCGGGAGCGGACGTGATTCTGGTTGCCGGCCGTACTGCTGCAGGACCGGACGACGAAGCCCCGCTCGCGCTTGCCAAGGTGGGAGAGCTGGCGATACACGGGATAGCATTGCGTCCGGGAGGCTCGGCGGGCATGGGTTTGACCGGCGCGACTCCAGTGCTTCTGTTGCCGGGCGATCCGCTTGGCTGCTTGTGCGCCTACGAACTGCTTGCCGGAAGGTTGATCAGGACTCTCGGGGGACGCAGCCCGGAACTTCCTCATCTGGTGCGAGAGGCGGAAGTGGCGCGCAAAATTGTTTCCGCAATAGGATTCGTCGACCTCTGTCGGGTTCGCCTCGTCAATGGACGGGTTGAGCCGGTTGGTTCGGCGGAGTTCGGCGGCCTTGCATCGAGTGTGCGGGCCGATGGCTTCGTGGTAATTCCCGCTCCCCTGGAGGGATATGCGCCCGGCACGCATGTCAAAGTGCATCTCTATTAGGACCACTTGCGAGGTGTTCAAATTGGCGACGGAAGACTTCAAACTTGCGATGCAAAGAGCGGCCCGCCAAGAGCAGTTTCTGGAGGTCATTGATCGCGCGGAGGCAGAAGCCCGCTTTCGAAAGCACCTCACCTTAGCGCCGCTGGGAGAAGAAGCTGTCCCTCTCATAAAGCTGGCGGGCCGTGTTCTCTCACGTGACGTTGTTGCCGGCATCGACGTTCCGGGTTTTGATCGATCCAGCATGGATGGCTTTGCCGTGCGCGCGGCCGATACGGCTGGCGCCACCAGCGAGCAGCCGCGCGTGCTGCGCCTCAATTCCGAAATATTGACGCCGGGTGTCGAGCCTCGAATTACGGTTACCGAGGGAACCGCGACAATCATAGCGACGGGTGGAATGCTGCCGCGCGGCGCCGATGCCATCGTCATGGTCGAAGACACAGACACGGCGGAACGCGGCGCCGAGTTGCTTATTGAAGTGACTCGTCCGGTGCCACCGGGGCAATCCGTGGCGGTCGCCGGCGGAGACATCGCGCGCGGTGAAACACTGTTCCGCGCGGGCCAGATTTTGAGCTCTCGTGAGATCGGGTCTCTGGCCGCGATCGGGTTGGCCGAGGTCTTCGTGTGGCGCAAACCACAGGTGGCCATTTTTTCGACAGGCGACGAACTGGTCGCGCCGGGCAACACCATGCATGTCGGCGGCGTCTTCGATTCGAACATGGCGACGCTGGCCGCCGCAGTCGAGGAGCTGGGGGGAACCCCGATCCCGCTTGGAATCGCCCGCGACGACGACGCAGCCCTCTCTGCTTTGCTGCAAAAAGGACTCGCCCACGACATGGTGCTGCTATCGGGCGGCTCGTCGAAGGGTGCCGGCGATCTGGCTTATCGCGTTGTCAGTCGTCTTGGCGACCCCGGCATCGTGGTACACGGCGCGGCTCTCAAACCCGGGAAACCGATATGCCTGGCGGTGACCAACGGCAAGCCCGTCGTCATCCTGCCGGGTTTCCCAACTTCCGCGATGTTCACCTTTCACGAGTTCGTCGCCCCTGTGATCCGTGCATTTGCCGGGATGCCTGCTGAACAGCGCCAGACATTGCCGGCAACGTTGCCCATGCACGTTACCTCGGAGCGCGGACGAACCGAGTATGTAATGGTTTCGCTCGTGCAGAGAGATAGCGGGTTGGTGGCATACCCCACGGCCAAAGGGTTCCGGTGCGGTGACGGCGTTTGGGCAGGCGGACGGCTTTTTCTCAATCGGATCGCAGACGGAGATGCTGCCGGCCGGAACGGCGGTCGAGGTTACGCTGATTGGGTCGCGACATAAGCCGGCGGACCTCGTCGTGATCGGCAGTCATTGCGTTGGTCTGGATTTGCTGATCGGACGACTGATGCTGGAGGGAGTCTCGGTCAAGGCACTGAATGTCGGAAGCACCGGCGGCCTTGCGGCGGCAAAGCGCGGCGAGTGCGACATCGCCGGCGTTCATCTTATGGATGCCGCGACCGGGGAATACAATCGGCCCTTTCTTGACCGAAGAACTGGAACTGGTGCCGGGCTATGGCCGCTTGCAAGGTATCGTGTTCCGTCCGGGCGATGCGCGCTTTGAGAGATCATTCGGTGGAAGAAGCCGTGGCGATCGTGCTTGCCGATAGCGCGTGTCTGATGATTAACCGCAACGCCGGAAGCGGCACACGGATCTTGATCGACCGCATGCTGAATGGCGCGCGTCCCGCCGGATACAGCGCCCAGGCAAAGACGCACAATGCAACCGCGGTTGCGGTGGTGCAGGGACGTGCTGATTGGGGCGTGGCGATTGCAACCGTCGCTCAACAATACGGACTGGGGTTCTTGCCGTTGCAGGCTGAACACTACGATTTCGTCGTTCCCAAGGACCGTCTGGGCCGCGCTCCGGTGCGGCGTTTTTGCGAACTCCTGCAAGACCCGTCACTTCGGGCTGCTCTTTTGGAACTCGGGTTCAAGTAGCGGGGAAATTCGCGGTGAATTCAGACCGATCTACTTTTTGGACAATCGCGTGGGGGCCCCTGATCGTGGTTGTGATCGGGACCATCCTGTTTCTGCTTGGCGCGGGACGCTTCTTTCTCAGGGAGCGCTTCAGTTTCATCGATGTACTTTACTGCTGTCTCGCGATCATCCCGGCGGGACTCGCGCTTCTCGTCTTTGATTACGTTCTTCATCATGCACGGTTGGCGTCGGTCATTCTCCTCTTTGCGGGCGGAGTGCTGGTTTTCTCGTCCCCCGTGGCTGACGTTGCAGTCGGACTTGCTCTGGTGGGAGCCATGGTGGTACCCGCGATCAGTGAATGGAAGCAGGGTAAGCGGCTTCGACAGTCAGAGAAGGAGAAAAGCAATGTAGAGTGAACCATAAACTTCCAGCAGTAACGTTCTGCGCCTACGAGCGGATCGTAAGGACAGGACATGGCGCATTGTTCACTACCTGGTGAGCCAGGGTCCAGGGTACGTGCGTAACGAATCGGGCGGCATGATCGATGCCCATGACAATCAAGTCAGCAGTCAGGTGGTGGGCATGGCTCATGATAACGGTCAGGGGATCTCCGCATGTGACGATTACGTCGGAAGACTCAGGCTGCTCGTAGGCCCACAGCAACGAACGTAAGCGATCGGAGATCGCCGGATCATACCCGCCACGCATGTCCGAGGATAAAACCACATGAAGTACCGTAAGGCGGCTGCCGTTGTCAGCAGCGAAATTAACCGCATGCGAATATGCCCGCATGGACGCGTCACTGACATCGGTCGTAAATAGTATCTGTCTGAACTTACACTGTCCGTCATGTCGGTAGTGCGGCCCTATCGTCAGTACCGGGCATCGAGTTTCACGGAATATTTCCTCTGCCTGCACCCCAAGCAAAACCCTATGCAGCCCCGTCGCGCCCTTGGTCCCGAGAACCAGCAGGTCAATTTTCCGCTCATCAATTAGCGACGACACGCACTCCCCTAAGACACCTTCGCACAATAGAACACGGTAGTGCGCTCCTTCGGCACTACAAGACCCCAACCATGCTTCGAGGTTGTGTTGCGTAACGTCGCGTTCGCGCATGTTGTCACAGAGTCCGCTATGCGACTCGCGATTTCTACCTTGAGGAACGATCACATGGGCGACATGTACGATTGCATCATGCTGGTGCGCCAATGCCAGTGCATAGCCCAAGGCCCGTGTTGACGCTTCTGAGAAGTCCGTCGTAACCAAGATGTTTCTTATCGCAAAGTGCACATTGAATGTCATGAGACTCCTCCCGCTGATAATGCTTTCTCCCAGCATGATTCGTGCGATCGTGGCACGAAGATAGCTACAAGAAGGCGGAAGCCCGAGTTTTGTACAGTCAACCTTGTTCGCTCGAAACCAATAGTTGGCCAATCACGACACCCCGGCCCTAACTAACCCTCTGTTTTTTGTTCAGCCTCCCACTTCGCAATTCCCCCTTCAGCCTGTCCAGTTCCCGCGCGAATCTGTGACCCTGTTAACGACCGGCAGATTCCAGTGCTCAAGAGCGTACCGTTAACACAGGACAGGACGCATGACTTACTACTTCATGTGTAACCGTCCACGGAATATGTGCGGCAAACCGAGTCCGATGCTTGACGCCCATCACAATCAGGTCAGCCGGGAGTTCCCGCGAATACTGCACAATGGTTTTCGGCGGATTCCCGCAATCGACGATGACTTGTGGGCGAACTGGGTGACGGGCAAAGTCAGTAGCCTTTCGAACTTCCTTGATGGCCAACGAAAGCATCATCTCTTTATATTCGGTCATCGCACAGTCTCCGGCGAATTCAGCGGGGATTGGTAGAACTACATGCAACACCGTAAGACGGCCATGGCTCTCGGTAGCAAACTCAAGCGCATACGGGTAGGCATGCATTGACTGATCCGTGAAATCCAAGGCGAAAAGTATTTCTTTGAACTGACCATCGCCATTGGTGCGGACGTGGGGTCCTATCGTCATTACTGGGCATGGAGCTTCATGAAAAAGCTCTTCGGCGCCCGATCCAAGCACCACCTTGGTCAGGCCACCCGCACCTTTAGTTCCGAGAATCAGAAGGTCGATGCTGTATTCCGGAATCAAGCGCGACACGCATTCCCAGAGACCACCCTCCCGAACTGTCGAGGTGCACTTGACGCCATTGATCAGTTGAGGAAGTAACAGCGCATCCATGTGTTTCCACGCCTCGCCGCGGGCTTCGGACTCAGTAATGTCCAAAGGAATTCCGGTCTCCAGATCGATGAATGTCTTGGTAGGTTTAATTACGTGCGCGACGTGAACCGTTGCGCCATGCTGCCGCGCGATCGACAGCGCATATGGCAAGGCTCGAGCTGAAGCTGCCGAAAAATCGGTAGTGAACAGTATGTTCCTGATAGCGGTTGGCGTTACGGCGATCTGCGGTGCCGTAGACATAAGACACCTCCAGTGACACTTGCTCCTCGCACTCGTCACGAGTGCGAAAAATTACGGTGAGCGCAACCGATCTTGGTCAGACTGCTGCGTTCACTTCGTGGCGGCTGCCACACGCCGCAGCATCAAAAAGGACCCACGTTTTGAATAGAATGATAGTTTCAGTCAGTATCAAAAGTCTGTGACAGCTGGGCTGACTGCAAGTGATGTGGCAAAGAGAGCTACGGAAAGATGCATCTCCGAGAGCATAGATTCGCAGAATTAGTGCGAACCACTTTCGTCGCAAACCATTAATCTGCGGTTTCCTGCAAGGCGAAGGTCAGGGCCATGCAGTCTGCTACCCCTCCCATTGTCAGGCCCAACCGGCGATATTCCTGGTTGAGGGCGGCCAGCATAGGCTCCGGTGCCTGCTGCTGCTCCAGCAGCCTCTGCAGGCGGGCGCCATCCTGGCGGAGACGGAGCAGGCCTTCGAGTCCACAACGGTGAACGGAGGTCGTATCCTCCAATCGCTGCATTAGAATCGCCATGAGATAGAAGCTCGCGTGCTCTGAATCCCATCCCGCTTCTAGAGCCTCCCGGTACTTCGGCCAACCATGCTCGAAGACGGTGGGCAAGCCTTGCTCGGCTTCAGCCCTTATGCCTCCCAGTCCATGACGGTTTCGAATGTCCGCCCCATAAGAATCCGGCGATCCGAAGCGGGCAAAGAATTCATTGGTGATTTCCGAAATCTTCCGGCGGAGAAGGTCGGCCCGACCACCGCAGGCACAGGCGGCCATAAGCACAAGACCGGACAGAAAGATGAAACCCTTGTGAGCATTGGCCTTGATTTCCCGGGTCATGCGGCTTTCGGCTTCGATCCCGGCTTGCACGAAATCCTGCAGTGGGCGCTGCTCACGGTGGCACACCAGAATGTTGCCGAAGTAACGGGGCAGCAGTTCGACGGAGGCGCGCATGTCCGCGTAGGAAAGATCCGCGTGGGATCCGCTGTCCTGGCGATCCACGAGCCCAGGCTTCGGGGTAAGATCCAGTTCACGCAGTGCGCCCATCCTAAGGTCGGTTGCGAGTAGCTCCGGGAGAATAAGGCGCGGAGACGGCACGAATGGCCGCAGGAGCGAATCGACCCGCACCAGAAGTTCCGCGTCGGAATGGCGTCGCAGCAGAATGCACTCGCGCGCGGGCTCGGCACATATCAGGCAGGTTCGCGGCGGAAGCCCGAGACCGGCCCGATCGACCTGAGAACCGTCCGGACGGTAGACATCCACATCCAGAAGGCGCGCCGAGGGATTTTCGGCCTCGATGAGCAGGGCTGCCTTTTTTGCGTCGATGGGCGGCACGTTGGAAGACGCGATGTGGAAGGGCCCAAGGAGATCCCTGCGGGTGAACAACAGCTTCAGCCCGATGGCCTTCTGAAGAGAATCCAGTGCGCCGCGGAGCAGCCGGGCAATGCCGGGGCGATGCTTGTCGCATCCGGGAACATTGGCGCTGATTGAAAGGAGCGAGGCCGCATCTTCCGCCCTGACCTGCCCCAGGATGCGATTGAGCTCCCGTTGGCGCCCATCCCGCGCCTCGAGGAAATCCAACCTCCAAGTCATTCGCGGACCCGGTGAACCACGTCGATGATGGAACCGTCGCGGTATTCGATGAGGGCTACCACCTCGTCGTCGAACTCGACGGCTCTCGGCTCGCCGGTGATCCGGGTGATCTCTTCGTGGAACTCCCGGATGTCCTTGAGGGGCAGTCTGCGGCGCAGCAACTCCTTCTTGAGATCGACATGCTTGTCGGCGACGCAGATGCCCCGTTCGGTAACGATCACATCCACGGTTTCGCCGGGCGTGGTGATGGTGGTCACCGCATCGCGGACGATGGGCAGCCTTCCTCGCATGGAGGGCGCTACCACGATGGCGAGTTTCGCTCCCGCCGCGGCGTCGCAATGGCCCCCGGTGTTGTGCAGCAGGTAGCCGCTGGACTCGGTGTTGACGTTGACGTTGAAGTCCACGTCCACTTCCGTAGCGCCGAGAATCACGCAGTCGAGCATGTTTACGACCTCCCCGCGATTGTAGGGATTGGCGTAGAGACTCGCGCTGATCTCCCGGTGCCCAGGGTTGCGGCGGAGGGATTCCACGGCCTTCAGGTCGAAGCATTGAACATCGAAAAGCGTCTCGAAGTATCCCTGTTCCAGCATGTCCACAAAATACCCGGTGATCCCTCCGCAGCCGAAACTGCCCTTGATCTTTCCCTTGGCCATTTTCCGGTGGATGAGGTCGGCCACCGCGAGCGAGGTACCCCCGGCTCCGGTCTGGAAGGAAAAGCCATCCTTGAGCAACCCCGAGGCCTCGATGACCTCTGAAGCATATCTCGCGATAAGCAGCGCCGCCGGGTCGCGGGCAAGGCGGGTAGTGGTCGAGACGATCTTGTTCGGATCCCCAAGCGATTCGATCTGAACTACGTAATCCACTTCGCTCTGGCCAATGCTGATGGGAGCGGCCGGGAATCGAACCAGATTGTCGGTGACGGCGACGACCTTCTTGGCATAGCGGGCGTCGGTATGGGCATAGCCGAGAGACCCGCAGGCCGAGGGGCCATAAACACCGTTCAGGTTGCCGGTGATGTCGCAGCAGGGAGCCGCAATAAAAGCGGCATCGATCGCGACCTCTCCGGTAGCCAGGGACCGGGCCCGCCCACCATGACTGCGCACTACGATGGGGCAGTCGAGTTCGCCCTTGCTGACCAGTTCGGCGATAAGACCGTTCACGCCGGTCTCAATCCGGGTGATTACGCCTTTGCGAATGTAAGGAATGATCTCGGCATTGACGGCATGAATCGAACTGGAAGCGATGCCGATATCGCGCAGCCCCATGGCATCGATCTCTTTGACCAGCATGTTCAGCAGCACATCCCCGTTGCGGAGGGCGTGGTGGGTGGAGATGTTCATGCCGTTCTTCAGCTCGCACATCTCGATGGCGGCCCGCAGCGAGGGCAGCAGCTTGCTGTCGCCGGGGCGGCAACGCACCAAGGGGCGGGTGGCCCGAAGCATTTCCGGCTGCCGGCTCCATGGGTCCACATATGGGTCGAGCGAACGTCCTCGCCACACCGCCGGAATCTCACGCCCGAGGCTATTTTTCGCCATGGATCACCTCATCGGAAAGGTCGTATTCGAGCAGTCCGAAGGCAACGCCTTCGCGGAGAGTTCGGGCGGCGCGCGCTACCACGGGGGCGTCGACCATCTTGCCCTTCATGGAAATGACGCCCGTGCCCATCTCCCGGGCCCGCTTAATGGCTTCCATGACCTCCAGTGCGTGCTGGATTTCTTCTGCGGTCGGACGGAACACATCATGGATGATTTCGATCTGCCGCGGATTAACCAGCGACTTGCCGGTGAAGCCCAAACGCTTTACCAGCAGGGTCTCGGCCCGTAGGGCGTCCATGTCGCTGACATCCGAGAAGATCGAGTCGATGGCCTGCACCCCGGCGGCCTTGGCCGCCCAGACTACCCGGTTACGCGCCGAGAACAGCTCCTCGCCCGATTTGGTGCGGTCGATCTCCATGGAAGCGGTGTAGTCCTCCGCCCCGAAGGCGAGGGCCACGAGGCGCGAGGAGGCCCGCGCCGTCTCCTCGCAATTGAGCACACCCTGAGCGCTTTCGATGGAAGGAATGATCTTGAAATGGCCGATCTCGAGCCCTAGCTTTTCCTCTGCTTCGGTGAGCAGCGTGTCGAGCCTTTCCACCAATTCGGGGTTGTCGGCCTTGGGCAGGCGGATGCCATCGGGCAGCGCAGGCAGGATTTCCCGGAGATCATCGGTGCCGTACGGAGTGTCGAGCGCATTGATCCGCACGAACATTTCCTTGTTCCGGTCCTGGTAGAACCGCAGGAAGTTGCGGGTCAGCATCCGGGCGGCGTCTTTCTCCACCAGCGGCACCGCATCTTCAAGGTCGATCATGACAACGTCGGCTTCGAAAACCGGGATGTTTTGCAGCATGCCAGGCATGTTGCCCGGCACGTAAAGCAGCGATCGACGCAGTTTCATGCTTGCGCTCCTGGGAGATTCACCATTGTTCGTCGATGTAAATCGTGTCCACTCCGCTGGTGGCGGAGTGGTGGAGCTCGATGCCCTGCACCAGGTACTCGGCCAGAACGATTTCGCAGGTGGTGAAGACTTCCGCTTCCACCAGGCGTCCACCTACAACGTCGCCGTTGGACTTGGAGCCGAGGATATAGAACTGTCCGGCGAGCTGCTTCTCGGCGTTAGGAGCGATGTTGCCCTCCAGGGCCATCAATTCGAGCGGACCCTCGAGCCGGTTGGTCTTGAAGCGGGCTTCGGTCATGGGAAGGTGGGCGCCCGCCAGGATACCCGTGAATTCCACGTCGCGAACTGAGCCGACCGCCGAGACCAACGAAGCAAATGGAAGCTCCTTGGAGCGCGCGAAGTCCACCAAGGCAGCGGTGATCTTGGTGCCCGGCTCGATCTTAATGATGAACCGCCGTCCAGTGAGGCATTCCCGGTACCAGAGTTTTTCCATGGCTATTCCCCTGAAGCTCGGCGGATTGCGGTTTCGATTCTCGCTGCAATGGCATAATCGAGCGCGCCGCGGTCCGAGATCTGGATGTGACCCGCGCTCACCTTGAGCTCTTCGAGCGTCGAGGAGATTCGGGCACGGATCAGATGTTCGTATTGTTTCTTCACGGTCGATTCGATTTCGACCCGCAGGGTGTCGCTGGGTTCCACCACGACCATCAGGTCACTGGACTGCATGGTGCCCGCACTGGCCTTGCGCCGGATTTGCATAAGCTAGGCTTCCTCCTCGCTTCGAAGCCGCTCGGCGATGGGACGCGCAGGCGGCGATTGCAGAAATTCAAGGGTGGCCGGTGGCACCAGACTCCTGAGGGTCTCAATGTCGTTCGCGGCGAAGGCCCGGCGCACTCGGGTCGCACTGATGGGCAAGCCCCCCGCCAGGATGCGAGGCAGTTCCACGCACCGGATGGCATGCGCCTCCAGAATCTCTGCCATCATCCTATTGTAGGCCGCCGTGGTCTCGCACAGGGGTTCCTGGCCGACGAACCGGCAGGCGATGTGAAAGCGGGGGGCGATGCGCTGGGCGAACAGGAGCAGATCGATCTGCATCTGCGCCGCGGCGACCTCGTCGAGCCGCTTCAGGAAGTAGGCCGGAAATGTGCCTGCGCTCACCGCATAGCGAGACGTATCCAGAACGGTCACATTCCGAAGATGAGCCGTGGCCTCCTGCGCCAGACGGAATCTCACGGCGAAGGGAAAAACCGACCGGTCCTCGCGCACCACGAAGAGGTAGAGGCGATCAACGCGCTGGGCCGCGCATTCCACCAGGTGAAGATGGCCGAGGGTGAATGGATTGCCGTTGATGACGACGGCTCCGTTAATGTCCCTGGGTGATCTGGGACGGCATGGCGGGCCAGGTAGTCCTCCAGGCCGGGCCCATGCTCCAGCAGCGCTGTTTGGCCGTGAGTCACCAGCAGGCGGAAATTTAGCGCCTCGAAGCTGGCCACGTTCTGGGGCAGGGTGAAGACGAACACACTGTCGTGTCCCGCGGAGATTGCCGACAGGATGAGCTTCGTCACCAGTTCGCCCAGGATGTCTGTGCCTTGGTGGGAGGGTGCGATGACCAGCATCTTGAGAACGTATCCGGCGCGGGCGCCACACGCGACCAGTCGGCCATCTTCGAACAGGCCGACCAGATCGTCGAACTCCGGCTCAAAGCGCAACCCCTGGGACTCGATCAGTTCCCGAGCCTCTCTCACCGAGGGTCGATCGAACAAGACAGGCCCCACGGCCCCATCGGAAAGTCTGGGTTCGGCTCACTCAATCCTGGCCTCCTCGATATTTCATTATGACTTTATCGAGGAGCGGGATCAATCGAGTTGAACCTGGAATCACGGGCCACGCTTTCGAGTCGGTCGGCCTGCGGAACTTCAAGGCAGTCGAAAAAATAAGGGCTGCCTTTGCGGCAGCCCTGCCCAGTAGGGGCGAGTTTGGTCTACATCATCGCTTAATCGCAGACATCCTCTATCGGACCGACGGCCAATGCCGCAGAATACAGAGCCACCGCATCGGCTCCGGGCAATGGCACGTTATGGCTCTTGACAGCGGCTGGAGCCGACGCGCGCGGCTTGACCGCTTGGCCGTTGTGGTAGATCGTCACCAGTGTTTTGGTGTTACTGATGTTATCCAAGGGGTTGGCCGCCAGCACGAGCAGATCGGCGCGCTTGCCTTTGGCGATAGTGCCGCGGTCCTTGGCGCCGATCAGCACTGCGCTTCCCTGGGTGGCGATGCTGATGGCCTCCATGGGCTTGATTCCCGCCTCGACCATCATCTCCAGTTCATGATGTTCGGCATAGCCGGGAACGCGCACCGGGGGATTGGCTCCCGAGTCCGTGCCGAATGCGAGTTTGACGCCGGCATCGTGCAGCGATTTGAAATTCTTCATGCCCTGCGCGTATGCAGCCCTGCACGTGGCAACGACGGCATCGTTGCTGACCTTGTAATTCGGGGCACTCAGGATGGCCTTGACCTCGGGGGTAAGCGCGGCCACGAGGAAGCTGTTCTGCTGCCAGTTCGGCGTGTCGGCAATGTAGAAGAACGACCGATCGACCGTGAGGGTCGGGATGTACCAGGTCCCCTTGGCCTTCATCATCGTGATCAATTCCTGATCGACGGGCAGGTCGCGGACGCTGTGGGCCAGCACGTCGACATTGGCGGCAACAAGAGCCTTGGCGTCGCCCAGGTAAAAGACGTGCGCGGCCACCTTCAGTTTGTTCTTGTGGGCCTCCGCGATGATGGTCTTATAGATCGCGGGGTCCATCTTCGCCATCTGGCCGAAAACGTCGTCGACCCAGATTTTGAGGATGTCCGGGTGGCGGGCGATGGTTTCGCGCACTACCTTCAGTGCCTCTTCGGGAGTGGCGGGGCGGTAAACCTGGTCGGCGGCCAACTTCAGTGGAGGTGCCCCTTTGGGGGCGCCGAATCCGCGGTCTCCTGAGAATATCGTCGTTCCGCCCAGTTTACCGGCACGCTGCTCGGCACGTATTGGGTCGATGACAACATCGCGGTTGGTGCCAAGGGCAACAATCGAGGTCACGCCATATTGCTCATATTGGTCGAGCTGGGCCATCACGTTCTCGCGCGTGTATGCATCATCGCGGTTCGTGCCCTTGAGTATCACCCCAACGTGGCTGTGGGCGCTGAACAAACCCGGAATGATCGTGCGGCCGCTGACATCGACTACCTTAGCCCCTTTCGGGATCTTGACGCTGGCCGACGGGCCGACAGCGGTGATCTGATTGCCCTTGATGACGACCGCTCCGTTTTCGATGGGCGGGTTGCCGGTGCCGTCGATAATCCTGGCACCCTTGAGAACCGTCACTGCGTCAGCATCGGCGGCATGCAGAAACGACGCCGTGAAACTGAGCGCAAACAATATGAGCAAAACAACTGTAAAACGACGCATCGAGAAACCCCTTCGTGTTGGAATTGCACAACGGCGGAGAGCAAATGGCGCATAAAGCACCATTTGGCTCGGTTAGCCCGCTTCAAAATCGTGGTAATTGGCCAATGGCCGGTGATTGTAACACTTTCCGGTAATTGAGTGAGGGATTTTCTAACACTATCGGCTGAAACGGCGTTGCGTCATCTCAGAAGGAAGGCCGGTCCCACCATCCCGCGGCGTCGGAGATTGCCCCAAGAGCGCATTTTGCGAGTCATTCCTGCCAATGACTGTATCTACCGTTTACAGGCTGGACCGGGCGCTGGAGTTGATTCCTCTGGGTTCTGCGGAGGGGCCGCAACTCGGCTCCGTGGCACCCCTCAGGTCTGAACGCCGAAGCGTGGCAGCACCCAGCGGCTTATTAATATCCACACGGCTATTAATGCGAGAGCCCCTAGAAAGTTGTACATACGTTCTCCTCACCGTGAATAGATGCACGCTCTAAGAGACTGCTGAAGCCCGCTTCGCTCGGGTGGGCCGTCGTGCCCCGTTGAGCGATTCCACTTTGCGTACGAAGTACGACATCGACTTGCTCACTTTGTGAAGCACCTCTGCCCATTGTTGCAGGTGGTGCTCACCGTCCTTGGTCAAGGAGTACACCTTTCGTGCCGGTCCAGAACCCTTCGTATCCCAATGGCTGGTGACGTATTTGTTCTTTTCGAGGATGTTCAGCGTGCGATAAAGCGCGGCCCTTTCGATATCCGCATCCGTAAATGCGTAATCTTCGAGTTCTCCCGACAGGTCGTAACCATAAGCCTGCCCGCGCTCGCGAATCATCAACAAGAGAACCGGTTCAATAAACCGATACAAATGTCCCATGGCGCAGGTGCAAGGATAGTCGTCGGGGTGACGGGAGCATTTTCCACGTGGCATTCTCAAAACCCTCCAACGCTCGCTTTGGTGTAAGTGTAACACGCACCTATTTCGCTCCGTTAGAAAAGGTCGCCGCAAAGCCGCCGGCAGCGGTGGCTGTTAACTAAATAAGCGAATGTCTCTACTGAATGTGGCAAACAAGTACCGTCGAAATTTTTGCCCACGGGGATTAAATGGCATTTGAACAAAGGTGATAAGTACACCTAATCAGTAATGGCCCTTTTGCAGCCAACAACATACAAAATAAATTAGTTATCGCGGATTTCGTTCTTGCGCTCAGCTATAAGAGTGTTAGGATTCTAGACGCAAACTGCATCTAGATGACGTTATTGAAAGCGAATTGGTCACGAAACAGAGGGATTATGCAGCTCATCAATCCAGAGGATCGGGAAAAAGCTTTTCACTCGGTGAAAAAGCCGGAGATCATCCGGAAGCAACTGTTGCCAGTTCGCTACCACGTGGAGGATTTTGCGGTTCATGACCGCCCCCGCCGCTTTCTTGAAGCATTCGCCGCCATCCTGAAGCATACGAACTATCGCGTGGCGCTGGAACACTATGTCCGGGTCAGCGCGAAGTGTTCGCGTTGTACGGTCAAATGCCAAGTATATCTGGCTACGGGGGATGAGCAAGATATTCCGTGCTACCGCTCGGAATTGTTGCTGTCGGTTTATCGCCGCCACTTCACCGTCGCCGGTGTTTTGAGGGCACGATTGCTGGGCGATCCGGGATTGACCGATGACAAGGTCCAGGAGATGGCTGGGGCATTCTACAACTGCACGGCCTGCCGTCGCTGCCATTTCGAGTGCCCTATGGGGATCGACCACGGCCTGCTGACGCACCTGGGACGTTACATCCTTTCGGAGATTGGGATTATCCCACGGGCACTGGCCGTCAGCGTTCGCGAGCAGTTAATCGGCGCCAGCGGAAACACGTCGGCGGTGCCGGTGCCGGCGTTGTTGGATACGCTCGAGTTCCTGAGCGATGAGATCAAAGAGGGTATAGGGGTAGATGTAGCGTTTCCGGTCGATAAACAAGGAGCCGAATACATCTTTTTTCCGGCCGTTTCGGACTACATCATGGAGGCTGACACGCTGATGGGCAATGCCGCGGTTTTTCGCGCGACTGGCGATTCCTGGACCATTGGCACCGGCTACTTTGACGGCATCAATTACGGGCTCTTCTACAGCGACCAGATACTGGAACACGTGGTCAAAAAGATCCAAGTGGAAGCAGAGCGCCTGCAGGCGAAGAAGATTTTGATCGGCGAGTGCGGCCATGCTTCGCGAAGCGCTAAAGTCTTTTATCCAAACTTTTGCGGAGGAAAACAAGCGCGACCGGTCGTCAGCATCATGGAGTACACCCACAAAGCGTGGCTGGATGGGAAGTTGAAGCTCAAGCCGAACGTGATCACTGAACGAGTCACATATCACGATCCATGCAACTTTGTGCGGAGTGGCTGGGTTGTGGAGCAGCCTCGGGAGCTTCTCAAGGCAATTTGCAGTGACTATGTTGAGATGACGCCGAACCGGCGCGACAACATTTGCTGTGGCGGTGGCGGCGGCACGGTTTCCATGGACGAGCTAAGGCCCTACCGAACGCTGGTGGGGGGCAAGGCCAAAGCCGAACAGATTCGTGCGACGGGCGCCAAGTACTGCGTAGCTCCCTGCGCCAACTGCAAGAAGCAGCTAAAGGAATTGATGGAAGACCAAGGGATCGACTGCCAAATCGTTGGCCTGCACGACCTGCTATACAAGGCGATCGACTTCGAATCAGGGGGTACCAGTGGAAACGTGGATTGAGTTCGGCCGCGGACCTCTGTTCCGTATTGCATTTTCATTGATGCTGCTTGGCCTGTTGCGGTCGGTGGCGCTCACTGTAATGGGAATAGCGGAGGCGTATCGACAGAGCCCGGACAAGATTGTGAGCTGGCGTGAGGTGCGGAAGCAGACGTTCGCGTGGCTCTTTCCGGTAACGCGCCTTTGGCGTCAACGGCCAGGGTACAGCACGTTTTCTTTTTTGTTCCATGTCGGGCTGCTCATGGTTCCTCCATTTCTGTTTGCGCATGTCCTGCTATGGAAGCGTTCCGTCGGATTTGCATGGCTCGCAATCCCACAGCCCTTAGCGAACTACCTGACTGTGATCGTCGTTGCAGCAGGCATGGCTTTGTTTGTCAGCCGTGTTCTTGACGCGAGATCGCGCACAATAAGCCGCCTGCAGGATTTCGCTTGGCCATTGTTTCTGGTAGTTCCGTTCATCACGGGATTCTTGTGCACGAACATTGGGGTAACGCCGAAGACGTACCAATCGCTGATGCTGATCCACGTTTATTCAGCGAATCTCATCATGCTTCTAATCCCGTTTACGAAAATCGCTCATTGCGTACTGGCTCCGCTGTCGCAGGTGGTCACCGCGATCGCCTGGAAGTTCCCTGCCGGAGCGGGCGATCGGGTTGCGGCCACTTTAGGGTACGCGGATAGGCCCACGTGGTTGCCGAAGGCAAGGCTGGAAATGGCGACGGTCATACACACCAAGGCGGAAATCAAATGAAGGCGGCCATCCTCACCGATACTACGAAGTGCAACAACTGCCACGAGTGTGTGGCTGCCTGCAAGAAGCAGAACCTGTTGGCTGCGGACATGCCGCGTCGATGGAACCTCGATGACGGTCTCTCGGCCAAGAACTGGACCTCGGTAGTTGAGGGTCCTCAGCACGCTTTTGTTCGCAAGCAATGCCGGCATTGCCTGGAGCCGGCTTGTGCCTCGGCATGTCCTGTCGGCGCTCTTCACCAAACAAAGCTCGGAGCAGTTGTATACGACGCCAGCAAGTGCATGGGTTGCCGGTACTGCATGATGGCGTGCCCCTACGGTATTCCCCGCTATGAGTGGCAAGCCGCGGTTCCGTATGTGCGCAAGTGCATTCTCTGCTACGACCGAATTGCAGAGGGTCGCCAGCCTGCGTGCACCGAGACGTGTCCGCAAAAGGCCACCATCTTTGGAGATCGCGATCAGCTTTTGGCCGAGGCGCATGACCGGATTGCGAAAGACCCGGGCAAGTATGTGAACAAGATCTGGGGAGAGCACGACGCTGGCGGATCCTCGGTGCTCTATATCTCGAACGTCGACCTTTCGTTCCTAACGGCGGGCCACGTGATTGGCCCCAAGCCTCTGCCGGAAGCCACGGCGATTGCGATGGAAGCCGTCCCGTTCGTATTTACGGGCGTGATGACATGCATGGCCGGGGTCTCGTGGATCATCGAGCGCCGCATGAAGATTGAGAAGGAAGCAACGGGGAAGGACGAATCGCATGAATAGGGTCCGCAAACTGAAGCTGGCACTCTGGGCGTTGATTGGCTTGGCGATATCGGTGGCGACGGCACGCTTCCTTTTTGGGTTGGGGGCCAGCACGAATCTGACGGATGCGAATCCGTGGGGTGTCTGGGTCGGATTCGACGTGATGGGCGGAGTGGCATTGGCGGCTGGCGGATTCATTGTTACCGCCAGCGTTTATATCTTCAAACTGGAGCGATTCCATTCCATCGTCCGTCCTGCGGTGTTGACCGCGTTTCTCGGCTATCTTGCGGTTGCAATTGGATTGTTGTTCGATCTGGGCCTGCCTTGGAACATCTGGCACATGATGGTCTACTGGAACCCTCGATCGCCGCTGTTTGAGGTCGGCTGGTGCGTCATGCTGTACCTCACGGTTTTGGCCCTGGAGTTTTTCCCGGTTCCAGCGGAAGAGTTCCCGCGCCTTGCGAAGGTCCGCGCAACCCTCGTCAAAGTCCGCCTGCCATTAGTGATTGTTGGCATCGGACTTTCATCTCTGCATCAGTCGTCGCTGGGTTCGCTGTTCCTCATCATGCCGTACCGGCTGCATCCGTTATGGTACTCGCCGATTCTTCCAGTCATGTTCCTGATCTCCGCGATCGGCCTGGGACTCTCGATGGTGATTTTCGAGAGCCATCTGACGGCATACCTTTACCACCGCAAGCCAGAGACGGACCTGTTAGCGTCGTTTGCCAATGCGTGCCGCTGGGTCTTAACGATTTATGTGATCGTGCGAATCGTCGACCTCATCATTCGAAGGCAGGCAGCACAGCTTTTTGTGGCCGACTGGCGGCCTGGTTTGTTTTGGTTCGAAGTCATGGTGATGGCGCTCATTCCCATCGCCCTCTTCTCTGCTCGACGTGTGCGGCACAGTCGCGCCGGTCAATGGACGGCCGCCACGTTCGCTGTTTGCGGCATAGTGCTCAACCGTATCGATGTCGGCGGCGTTGCCCACCCCAGACCGGACGGCGCTTTCTATCTGCCATCCTGGACTGAAATCGCCATCAGTGTAGGCGTGGTTTCCGCCGCAGTGCTGGCTTTCCTTTTTATGATCGAGCACTTCAAGGTGTGGGAGGAACGGCCCGCCGATCCGAACGCCGATCCGCTCAAGCTACCGGAACTCGATCCTGTGGGCGCTACCTGGCTGGGAGTTCCCGGCATTGCGGCCCGCACCACATATTCTCTGGCCTTCATCCTGGCAGCCGCCGTGGGTTTTGGCGCTTTGAAGGCTGAACCGGTCGAAAGCCGCGGGATCGATGCAACGCCGGTTCAACGCGCCCGCGGTGGCGAAGTCCTTTGGGTCGACGGAAACCTTGACGGATTCGGCGTTGCGTTCAAGCACGTGGAGCACGAGAAGCGCGAAGGCGGGAAAGAGTCGTGCGTGAAATGCCATCACATGAACCTGCCCAGGGACGAAGGTTCAGCGTGCGCCCGTTGCCACCGGGACATGTATTTGCCGGTTGATGCGTTCCGGCATGACTGGCACTCGTCGCCCTCCGGTGCGCGCGTGGCATGTTACCAATGCCACGCCAAGGGCGCGGTGCGCACTGCCGAAAGCGCGGTCCGCTGCGACAAATGCCACAAGGACCTCGTCCCGGCCGGTGCTTCGATAGCTGTTAAGCGCTACCGGGCAGTCGCCTATACCGAGGCGATGCACCGGCTTTGTATCGGCTGTCATGTGAAGAAGGCGCAGGAGAAGAGTAAGCCTGAAATGACCCGCTGCGACTGGTGTCACAAAGACCGTCGCGAAGTCATCGACTCCCACGAACTCGTACTTCGCAGAGCGGGATTGACTGGGCAAAACGTAGTGCTTCCAACACCGGAAGCGAGGAAGTAGAGGTAGTAAATGGCACAGCTAATTCAATCCGAGCTGGACCAACTGCTGGGCCGCGGTATGTTCGAGCTGGTTCCGTTCAACGTGGCCGTTATCGATCGCGAATTCAACATCGTAGCCGGAAACGGGAACTTCGAAGAGTACTTCGGGAATTGGCGGAATCGCCGCTGTTACGAGGTGTGCAAGCGGGCAGCGCAGCCCTGCGAGCGTTGTGGCATGACAGAGACATTCGAGGACGGGCGCATGCGGGTGACGGACGAAACCGGCGTGGACCGGCACGGTCGGACATGCCATTATGCGACACACCTCGTGCCGTTGAGGGACGCCGGCGGACAGATTACTCACGTCATGGCGATGAAGACGGACTTGACGGAGACTCGCGCGTGGAAACGGGAGTACGACCGACTGTTCGAGCGCGTGCCCTGCCCGTCCTTTGTGATCGATCGCAACTATCGCGTTACTCAAGCCAACGACAAATTCCAGGAAATCTTCGGCACCCCCGAAGGGAAATTCTGCTATGAGGTTTGCAAACGGCGCAGGAGTCCCTGCCGAAGCTGCACGGCTGCGCTGACTTTTGCCGACGGTGCCGAGCACGCAGCAAATGAGGTTGGCGTGCATAAGGATGGGTCCCCTGCGCACTACATTGTGACCAGCTCTCCGTTATTGCGCGGCCAGGAAGGCGTTTCGCACGTTATCCAGATGGCCACCGATATCACTGAGATATCTCAACTCGAGCGGGAATTGCAAAAGACTCAAGACTACTACGAGGCTCTGATCCACAATTCGCCTGCCGGAATCATCGCAGTCGACTCCGCGGGCGATCCCAAGGTTATCAATCCAGCGGCGCGCGCTCTGCTGGAGTGGACTGCGGGCCAGCCACCAACGGCGGTTCGTCTAAGGCAGATGCTTCCAGAAAAATTCTTTACCTCTGACGCCATGCCCGAGGGCAAGCTCGATCTGCCTGAAATCTCAGTGTGCTCGGCACAACGGCAGCAAATTCCAGTTCACTTTTCGGCGGTTGAATTGAGGAGCGGAAGGCGGCAGCTTGGGCGTGCGGCCTTCATGGAGGACGTACGCGAGATCAAACGTCTTGAACAGGAGAAACTGGATGCGGAACGGCTAGCCGCTGTCGGACAAACAGTCGCGGGGTTGGCACATACGATCAAGAACCTTCTGATGGGCCTCGAAGGCGGAATGTACATGGTGGACAGCGGTCTATCCAAGGGTAACGCCGCGCGGATCAATGCCGGTTGGCAAATGCTGCAACGTAATTTCGAGAAAACCACCAGTCTTGTCAAAGACTTCCTCAGCTTTGCGAAAGGGAGGCTGCCGGAGCTGCGCCCAACCGATCCCAACGCACTCGCCCGCGACATTGTTGCTCTCTATGTGGACGCGGCCCGTCTGCAAGGTGTGGAGCTGAAGCTCGAACCCGGCGTCGAAGTGGAGCCGGCCCCGCTCGATGCGCAGGGAATGGAGACTTGCATCACTAACCTGCTCTCGAATGGAATTGATGCAGCTGCCATGCGGCCTAATGGAGGGGGAGAAGTCATCTTGCGCACGTGCGAACGAGCTGGAGACTTAGTTTTCGAGGTAGTTGACAATGGTGGTGGGATGGATTGGGAAGTGAGTGGAAAAGTGTTCACTACTTTCTTTACCACCAAGGGAAATAAGGGAACCGGACTCGGCCTGCTAACAACTCGAAAGATCGTGCAGGAGCATGGCGGACGGATTGATGTGGAATCGACGCCTGGCCAGGGCGCTACCTTCCGCATTCGCTTGTCGCGCGAGCGCCTGCAGGCGATCGCCAAATCGGCTCCCAGGCTCGCAAACTCAAGTAATGAGGTAATGTAATGACCGATGTAAAGTCTTACCGAATTCTGGTAGTTGACGACGAGGCAGATGTCCGCGATTATCTGCGAGCCGCTCTTGAAGATGCCGGGTTCATTGTCGAAACCGCCAAGGATGGGCTTGAAGCTCTGGAATCGGTGCAGCGAAGCGCACCCGACCTGATCTCGCTGGATCTGGTGATGCCTCGCCATTCCGGCGCGAGACTCTACCATGATCTTCAAAAGGACAAAGCGCTCGCGAAGATCCCCGTGTTGATCGTTACCGGCCACGCCCGCGACGAGATGGGCAAAGCCGATTTCAACGAAATGACTATGTCCGGGCGGGGTATTTACCTTGAGAAACCCGTGCGGCACGATTCTTATGTTTCGGCCGTGCGCAGTTTGCTGGGCATTCCAACGGCCGAAGAACGAGTTAATGACGCGGAAAGACTCCGCGGCGAACTGGCTGCCGTACTCTCAACAGCTAACACGGATACCTTGCAACGCACGCTGGATGCATTAAAGAAGAAATGAGGTGACTAGTATGGCGGAATACAAAGCAAAGGTTCTCATCGTCGACGATGAAGAGGATGTGACTACCTTCATCGGCACGCTGCTGGAAGACAACGGCTATTCGGTCATCAAGGCCGCTGATGGCAAACAGGGCATGGTGAAAGCTAAGGCCGAGAGTCCCGATCTAATCATCCTGGACATCTGCATGCCGGAAGAGACTGGCGTACGCATGTTCCGCAACCTGCAGGAAGATGCGCAAACAGGAGTGATCCCGGTGATCGTGCTGACGGGAATTACGCATGAGTTCAAGCGGTTCATCGAGAATCGGCGCAACCTTCGTCCACCCGCGGGTTACTTCGACAAACCACCGGACCGCGAGCAGTTGTTGACCAAGGTGGCTGAACTCGTCGCGGCAAAACACGTGGCGTAACGAACAAGGTAGCGCAATGCTGGCATCCGAGAGCCGCTCGCCTGCAGCTACTACTCTGGAGATGGACAGCAGGCTTGCCTCTGGTAGCGTTCATGTCGCCGGACAGTGCGTCACCATGCAAGCCGAAGTGGAGAGCATGAATGAAGCACAAGATCTTGATCGCAACGCTCATTTGTCTGGTGCTGATCGTGATGGGCACGGCGAATGCCACCGGATCGGAAGCTGGATCGAAGCTGCTGGTTCAGACCAGCTGGCTGGCTGCGCATCTCAATGATTCGAATGTCGTCATACTTCACGTTGCGCCCAATCGGAACTCTTATGACGCAGGGCATATTACCGGAGCGCATTTTCTGCCACTAAGCGACGTCGCCGTCACCCGCAATGGCCTCCCGAACCAACTTCCCACCGTCGATGCCATGAAGACCGCATTCGAGCGGGTGGGCGTTGGCGACAAATCGCGTATCGTACTTTACGGCGATATGGCCGGCCTGTTTGCCGCACGCGTGTATTTCGCGCTCGATTATCTTGGCTACGGGACACATGCCGCCCTCCTCGATGGCGGATTGGAAAAGTGGAAGGCGGAACACCGCAACCTAAGCACGGCTGCGCCTGCCTCCAAGAGTGCGTGTCTTGACGGCAAAGGCTCGTCCGGAACTTGTTGCGGATTTGTCCGCCATGAAGCAGATGGTGGCCGGCAAGAAGACCACGCTGATCGATGCTCGTCCGCTGGACGAGTATTCCGGGGCGGTAGCCGGTTATGGCGTGCCGCGGGCCGGACACATTCCCGGAGCGAAGAACGTTTTCTGGATGGAAAACCTGGCGAGTAAGGACAATCCCGTTCTGAAACCAGCGCCGGAGATGCGGGCGAAATATGCAGCCGCGGGTGTGATGCGCGGAAAGAACGTGGTGGTCTACTGTCGCACCGGCGTCCAAGCTGCGCACGACTATTTCACCCTTAAGCTTCTTGGCTTCAATCCGGCTTTGTACGAAGGATCATTCTTCGAGTGGAGTAATGCGTCCGGAACACCAGTCGAGAAAAGCATGCCGTAATCGCCGTCACACGTCCAACGAAACTAAGGGAAAGCCGGGCTCTTTCAGAGCAGAGGCAATCCGATTAACACCAATGCCGCGATGAAAATGATCCCATAGAGGGTGCCATTGCGCCAGAACTCGGCGGACTTGATGTAGCCGCTGTTGTAGTACGGAAGCGCGGCCCCGGTGGCATACGGGGAGACAATGCCCATCAAGCCCGTCGTAAGCGCAAGCCCCAGCGCAAGTTTCTCCGGCCGCATGCCGGGCACGGCCAGTCCCACGCCGAGCATGATCGGCATCAGCGCACTCGTATGCGCGGTCAGACTCGAAAAGAAATAGTGCGCAAAGAAGTAGACCGTAACGAGTACCACGAGCACCGTGTTGGGCGACAAGCCGGCGATATGGGCGCCGACGAAACCAGCGAACCACTTGATGAAGCCAGTCCTGCCAAGTCCGTCCGCCATGGAGACCAGCGTTGCCAGCAGGACGATGGTAGTCCAAGCCGAGTGATAACGTGCCATGTCACTCCACTTCACCACCCCGAGGACGAGGAGTCCCGAGATCACCATGAAAGCAACGATTGCCGCATCAATGTACTTGCCCCCGGTTACCCACATCACGATCGCGCCCAGCACCAGAACGCCCAGGATGATCTCCTTGCGTGTCAGCGAACCTATCTCAACCAGTTGCGCCCGCGCCCACTCCTTGATTTCGGGACTCTTCTTGAGCTCCGGAGGGTAAACGACGTAGCCGATGAGCGGCAGAAGCAGGAGCAACGGAATTGCGAACGGCGCCGCCGCCAGGAACCACTGCTGGTAGGTGAGCTCGACGTGCGCGATCTTCTTTATGAAGTCGACGGCAAGGAAGTTCGGCGCACACCCAGTGATGAATAGCGAGCTCGTCACGCAACTCGCGGCGAACGTCGTCCACAGGAGGTAGCCGCCGAGGCGGCGAGCGGAGGGGTCGTTCGGCAGGGAAGAATAGATGGGCGGCAAATTTATAAATACCGGGAACATCGTCCCGGCACTGCGCGCCGTATTCGATGGCGTAAACGGAGCGAGGATCGTATCGGTCAAGACAGCGGCGTAGCCGAGCGATAGCGAACTGCCGCCGAGGGCGCGTACAAGAAGCAGAGCTATGCGCCTGCCCAGGCCGGTCTTCTCGTAGGCAAGGGCGAACATGAAGGCGCCGCCGACGAGCCATACGGTATTGCTAGCAAATCCAGAGAACGCCCACTTCACCGACTCGCTGGCCGCATTGAACTTCGGGTTGGCCATCTGTTCCGCGCTGAACAGCGTCCAGCGCGACAAGGCCGCAGCCAGTGTGATTGCCACGACTCCGGTCGCGGCCGGTGGAATCGGCTCCAACACGAGTGCCGCGACGATTCCGGCAAACAGCGCAAAAAAATTCCAAGCGTGCTGCGTCAACCCCGTTGGCGGCGGAACTAACACCAACGCCACCGCAACAGCAATCGGAATTCCCCAGCGCCATATTGCTTCACCGCGCCGTTTTGGATTGCCTTCTTTCTCAGTCTGCACGCCTGCTGAACTCATGCTCACCTACTTGATCTGATTGATTTGCCGAGTGACAGCTCAGTGAATTAACGAACGCAATTGTTTAGGGACGGAGATTGTTCACCTATCTCGGGGCGATGACACGGTTCCAAAGACGGCCGATCTTTTCTATCTCCACCACGACCTCATCTCCCGGGACGAGGTAGCGAGGCGGGTCCATTCCCCAGGCTACGCCCACGGGAGTGCCGGTTGCGATCATATCCCCCGGCTCCAACGTCATTCCTGTACTTATGTCAGCTATGAGTGCTCTGATCCCAAAAATCATATCTCGGGTATTGACGCTCTGCCGCTCCTCGCCGTTGACCGTCGTACGCAGGTTGAGTTGCTGCGGGTCTGCGACTTCGTCGCGTGTAACCACCCAGGGTCCGCACGGCGCGTAAGTATCGGCGGACTTGCCGGTGAACCATTGCTTGCGTCCATGCTGGACGTTGCGGGCAGTAACGTCGTTAAGGATGGTGTAGCCGAAAACGTGGTCGAGAGCGGCTTCAGCCTTGACCTTGCGGCACCTGTCGCCGATAACAGCTACCAACTCACCCTCGTAATCCAGCGCCTGCGTGAAATCCGGATCGTGAATAATCTCGCCGCCGGCACCGATGAGCGCGGTATGCGCCTTGGAAAACCACATCGGGGACGGGGGAACTTCTGTTTTCGCCAAGCCCCACGCCTTGTCGAATTCCTTTACATGCTCCATATAGTTCTTGCCGACGCAGAGAAGATTCTTGGGCGGGCGAATGATCGGCGGCAACCAAGCAGACGGGGCGGGCGAGGTAAGGCCCGAGAGTTGGCGCAGCTCATCCGGACTCAAGGGCTTGTGAATGAGGGATGATACGTCGGTCGCTTGGTCTCGCCCGCTCAATTGACGAACGGCGGCAACCCTCTCCCCGAATACGACCGCGGCTGATGACGAATCTTTCCATGGCACAGTTGCAAGTTTCATGCTGTCTCCACCTTTGAGAGTATCCGAACGCGCGGAACGAGTCCGAGGCGTACGCGCCGGCTAAACGTAAATTATTTCTTCGTCGAGACCAACTCTTGCCCGCTTGCGTCTCTTTGCGTTCCTCCGCCTGCGTTAGCGATTGATGTACGACAGATAAGGGATTCCGACCAGGAGCAGCGTGCTCAGGAAGATCGCGCCGAAGATTGCGCCCTGAAGCCAGAAATCTTTGCGCGAAATATAGCCGCTCGCATAGTAGATCGGGGCCGCGCCGCATGCGTAAGGGGTAATGACTCCCTGGAGTGCCAGCGAGAAGCACAGCAGCATGGCAAAACTTCTTACGGGCATGCCGGGAATAGTCATTCCTGCCACCAACAGCATCGGCAGGACTCCCACCGCCTGCGAGGTGAGATTGGCGAACATGTAGTGGACGACGTAATAGAGCGCTACCAGGGCCGCCATGATTATCACAGGCGCTAAGCCTGTCAGGTGCGACGCAACCAGTTTGGCGAACCAGCCAACGAATCCGACTCTGTTCAACCCATCAGCCAGGCTGACCAGAGTGCCGAACCACACCAGGACACTCCAGGCAGCTTTGTTGGAGAGAATGTCGTCCCAGGTGACGATTCGGCATACCACCATCAACCCGGTGGCCATCAGGGCCACGGCTGTGGTGTCCACGATCTTCGTCCCGAAGATCCAGAAAGTGAGCGCACAGCCGACGATCAGCCCCAGGCCGATTTCCCGCCACGAAATCTTGCCCATCTCCGTCAGTTGTTTCCCGGCCCACACGGGGACTTCCGTGCTGGACTTGATTTCAGGCGGATAGATTTTATAGATGAGATAGGGCAAGACGCTCAACAGAATCAATGCCATCGGCAGAAAACCGATGAACCATTGTGTCCAGCTGATCTCGACCTTGGCGAGTTTCCGTACGATTTCCAAGGAAAAAGCGTTGGTCGCCAACCCGGTGGCGAAGGTGGCGGCGGTGACGCTGGTGGAACACAAAGCCACCCACATGACGTAACTGCCGAGCTTGCGCGCCGTCTCCCCAGGGAAGGAACCGTACAGAGGCGGGATATTTCGGATAATTGGGAAGATGGTCCCTCCGCTGCGGGCGGTGTTGGAGGGAGTTGCCGGAGCCAAAACCAGATCGGCCAGCATGATGGCGTATCCCAGGCCGAGCGTTTTGGAACCCAAAGTCTTAACCAGACCCAAGGCGATCCGCCGGCCCAGTCCCGTCTTCTCATAGCCGGTGGAGAACATGAAGGCGGAGAAGATCAGCCAGACGGTGCCGTTTGAGAAACCCGACAGCGCCCAGGCAACGGATGGGCCGGGTTTGGGGTTGACCAGGCCCAGTACCGTGGCTACGCCCACACCGACGAATCCGACCGCTGCTGCCGGGAGAGGCTCGATGATAGTTCCGGCTATAACGCCGCAAAACACCGCGAAGAAAGCCCATGCACTGAACGTGAGACCCGCCGGCACGGGAATCAACACGATTATGATCGCGATGAAAACCGGTGCGAGAGCCATCCACAGGCTCATCGCCGGTTTCTTCGCCGCAGGCGGTGTGACTGGCGCCGGGGCCATCACCGCCTGGGCGCCTGCACCTGATTGATTCGTAGTAGTAACTTGGCTTTTGCCGCATGCGGGACAGATGCTGCTTTCGTTCCGCAGGGGCGCTCCGCAAAAAACACACAACTGTGCCATAAGGACTCCGTTAGTAGCTGGGTTTCGACTGAAACTCTAGCATTTCCCGGCTGGTTGCAGAAGTGCTTTGTTACCGTGACCTCAGACTGTCGAGCACGGCAGATTCAAACCTGATCAAGATGGGGGAGTCGGAGCACGATCCGGCGGTACTATTTTTCGCTCTTTTGCTCGTGGGCGCGGCACTCCAGCCAGAGCGCAGGATGCCAGGAAGAGGTTGAGATTACCGGGGAGACAACCTGCTATCATCAACAGCCAAAAGGCAATCAGCAAGGAGAACGATCATCATGCGCATTGGCTTCATCGGGCTCGGCCTGATGGGAACCCCATTAGCTAGCAACATCCTTAAAAGTTTCGAACTCACTGTCTGGAACCGCACCGGAGCAAAGATGGAGCCCTTGCTCGCCGCTGGGGCCGTCCAGGCCGAGAGCATCGGTCAGCTGACTCGGTGGTCCGACGTGGTTATTACCATGCTCACCGACGCCGCGGCATCGGAATCCGTGATCTGCGGCAAGGACGGCGTTCTGGACCATGCCAGACCGGGGTTGATCGTCATCGATATGGGCTCGATCGCTCCGGAGATGTCGCGCTCGATTGCCAAACGCGCGAAGCAGCGCGGGGTTGCAATGCTCGACGCGCCCGTCACCGGTAATCCGAAGGTGGCCGAGGCCGGGAAACTTGGCGTCATGATTGGCGGCGAGAAGGAGACGGTGGATCAGGTCCGACCTCTTCTTGAGAAGCTGTCGGCGGTGATCGTCCACGCCGGTCCCTCGGGCGCAGGTTCCACGCTCAAGCTTATCAACAATCTGATTATGGGCGTCGCAATCGAGGCCGTCGCGGAGGCGCTCGTCCTGGCCAGAAAAGCGGGAATCGATCCTGATTGCGTCCGGCAGATCACCAGCGTCGGGGGCGCGCGCACTGGAGCGATGGAGACACGTGGGTCACGCATGGTCGCCCACGATTTCTCGCCCCATTTCTCAACCGACAACATGCACAAGGACCTCTCGACGGCCCTCAAACTCGCGGACTCCGTGGGAGCGGTGGCGCCGGCCGCCTCGGCGGCCTTGGAGGTGCTCCGCACTGCCCGCGAGCAAGGCAAGGGCAGCCTGGATTCTGCCGTTGTCTATACGGTCATTGAGCAGCTCTGCGGCCTCAGCCCGAAACGATGATCACCGATAGATCGCCTTCACCAATCATCGGGGGTCCCGAGTTCCTCGCCCATATAGGACTTTAAGGAAGGAGTGCTTAGCAGATGAATGAGATAACGGGTGCGCAGGTTCTTGCGGAGATGTTGCAGGGCTACGGGGTTACTCACATGTTCATGGTGCCGGCCATACTGCGCCGGACCTTGCTCGAAATCGAGCGACGGACGAAGATCCAAGTGATCCGTACCCACGGCGAGAAATCCGCCGCCTACATGGCCGACGGCTACGCCCGCGCCTCGGGCCGGCCCGGCGTTTGCGCGGCCCAGGTGATTGGGGCTCTCAACCTTGCTGCCGGCTTGCGCGACGCCTGGCTCGCGCATTCGCCAGTCATTGCTTTCACAGGGGGACGTGATCCCAAGACCAACTTCAAGAAAGCCTACCAAGAGGTCGACGACATTCCCTCGTTCGCGCCGGTGACGAAGTTCAACGCCACCGTCGATGCGGTCGAGCGCTTCCCCGACATGCTGCGTCAGGCCTTCCGTGTTGCCGTTTCGGGGACGCCGGGACCGGTGCATCTGCAATTCCGCGGCAACGAGGGCCAGATCGATGGCGAGTCGGCGGCAATGCAGCCGCTGTGCGAGGACCTCTATAGCCACGTACCTCCCTTCCGTCCGGAGCCTGAACTGAGCAGCATTCTCGCCGCACTGGAATTGTTGCAGAAGGCGGAGCGGCCGCTTATCGTTGCGGGCGGTGGCGTGCGCTGGTCCGGCGCCCAGAAGGAAGTGGCGGCGCTTGCCGAAGTTCTGGGCATCCCTGTCGCTACCTCGCTCAATGGCAAAGGCACTATTCCGGGCTGCCATCCGCTGTCGGTCGGGGTCATGGGAACCTATTCCCGCGAAAGCGCCAACCGCGTGGTGCAGCAGGCTGATCTTATTTTCTACATTGGCAGCGAAGCCGGCGGCATGACCACAAACTTTTGGAGCGTGCCGGCGGTGGGCGTTCCAACCATTCAGGTCGACATCAATCCGGAGGTACTCGGCCGCAACTATCCGCTGAAGGCGGCAATTTGCGGGGACGTGAAAGCGACCATGCTGCGCATGCTCGAACACGCGGATCGCTCCACGGCCAAGCGGCGTCTGTCTTGGAACGAGACCTTCAGCTCGATCTGCCGCGAATGGTACGCAAAGTACCAGCCATTTCTGGAATCAAATGCCGTACCGATTCGTCCGGAATGTATCTGCCACGAATTGACGAAGCATATGCCGGACGACGCCATCGTCCTTGCGGACACCGGCCACGCGGGCATGTGGATGGGTGGTATGTACGATACGCGCACCAACACGCAAAGCTATCTCCGCAGCTCTGGACATCTCGGCTGGGCTTTTTCGGCCGGGCTCGGAGCCAAGTGCGCCTGCCCGAACCGCCCGGTAGTGGTCTTCACAGGCGATGCCGGCTTCTGGTACCACATCGCCGAGATCGAGACTGCCGCGCGCCGCGGCATCAACACGGTAACCGTTGTCAACAACAATGGCGGCGGCAATCAGTCGAAGCCCGGCTTCGACCGCGTATACGGCGGCCAACAAAGCGATTGGGCACGTAAGATTTGGACTTTTAGCAAGGTTAATTTCGCCCGTATCGCCGAGGAAATGGGCGCGGTCGGCATTCGCGTTGAAGACCCTAAAGAGTTCCCCGGAGCCCTGCAACGAGCGCTAAAGGCCGATCGCCCGGTTGTCATTGATGTCGTGACCGACATAGAGGTGCTGGCGCCACCCCCGGTGAAGTAGGGTTTCATCATCACTGCATGTTATGGCGGCTTCTGGCGGGAACTTCCCAAACAGAAGCCGGTCAGCGATGATCTGCCAGATTCTATGCCAAAGTGGCGAGCAGTCCCGCCATTAGTCGTCCCCGGTCCACGAGACTGGCGATTTCGATGTGTTCATTCAGCGTGTGAAGGCCTTCTCCTTGCACCCCAAGGCCGTCCAGCGATGGTATTCCCATGCTGCCGGTAAAGTTGCAGTCAGATCCGCCGCCATCCATCACACCAGGAAGGTCAATGTTCATTGATTTCGCGAGCGTGCGCGCAGATTCATACAAAGCCATGGTGCCCGCATCCGGTTCCCATACGGGCCGTGTCACGCCTCGGGTCACAATGAACGAGGGCGAGGTTAGTGCCATCATCCGAGCGACTCCGCCATCGAGGTCCTCCTGCCGCTTAGCCATACTGAGCACCTCGCAGGTGCACTCGGATGGAACGCAGTTGACCCATTGGCCGCCCCGCAGAACCCCAACGCTGAACGTGCAATCTGCACTGGTCATGCCTTCAATCTGGGGAATCTTTTCAATCATCTCTCGGATCGCCGAACGCCCCTTGGAAAGCAATGTGCTGATGCCAGCATGATTTGAAGCCCCCAGAGCGGTAACGCGGAATCTTGCAATGGCGTATCGACCCGTTACCACTCCGCCGTTCGGTCGAGCAGGCTCGGGCAAAAGCACATATTTGTGGCGCGCTGCTTCTGCTTCAACCAGGTCTCGCGTGCTCGGGCTGCCGACTTCTTCATCGCTATTGAGCAGCACGGTCACGGGAAGCGCTGTGGGAACCGATGCACGGCTCAATTGGCGGATGGCCTCGAGTACCAGGAAAACACCTGCTTTCATGTCCTGAATTCCAGGTCCCCAGCAATGCACGTCATCTCTACGCCACGGGAGCAGGGCCAGCGTTCCGATGGCATGCACCGTATCCAGGTGTCCCAGGACTAGAACACCAGGCTCCTCCGCCTTCGGATGAGAGAAACTGATCCGCATGCAGTCCCCAAATCCTTGGCGTCCGGGAATACGTTCAACACGCCCACCAGCAAGCAGGAAGTCGCGACCCACAATGTCCATAACCCGATTGACTGCCGAGGCGTCATACGTCGGGCTCTCACATTCCACCCAGGGACGCAACCCTGCGAGCATCGCCTCCGTATCGAAAGGCAAACGGTTTAAATCAACACTCCTGGCCTGCTTAGCTACGGCTTGAGATTCCATTTTTTTACTTCTCCTGGCTTGGCAGTGGGCTTGGTCACCGCGTCCGATTTCTGCCGATGATGACAGAAGTCACTTCGCAAGTCTTTCAATGACACCGGCTGCAAAGGCGGCGCTTCGATGCGCTCGTACTCTGCTCTCACCATGTGCATTGTGAACAGCGCGACAGCTTACCACGGGTCCGACGGAAGAGAAATATATATATTTCTAAAACGCGTGTCTGAGCACTACCTTCGCCCTCATTCGGGCGCTGGAAGAGCCGGTTAGGACGTTGACATTCTTGATCGCGTCAACTGCTGCTCGCATTTCGGAAGCGCTTGGATTGAAAAACAAGATTTGGCTGGTACAATTTGCGGCACAGCGCCGCAACATTTTGGTCGCATTCCGAAAAGGACGGTCAAGCTCGTCCAATCTGTGTTGCGCCACGCGAACCCGAGCACGACCCCGAAATTGTATGCGCAGACCCCCAGGCAGAACTCATTGCGTCGCAGGGGCGCTATATTGCAGCGATGGCGAAGCGCCCGAAACGGGTCACAAAAACCAAGCTTCCAAAAACTTCAACGGGTTAATAGCGGGTTGGGCGGGGTAGGCAAAAAACGGTCGCAAACTACTGAAAATAATATGGTAGGCACGTGGGGACTCGAACCCCAGACCTCTACCGTGTCAAGGTCTGTTTAACCAGTACTTACAAAAACTTACATGGCACGGGTCGCAAACGTAAGTCATTGGAAAGACACATAGATCACAATAAGGACCTTCTTATTGTGCATGAACTGTGCATGGGAATGTCCGGCCCTGCACAGTGAATATCTCATCTTGCATCGGTACCGTGCACAGCCGGAATCATGCCCCTAAACAAGTAGCGGGAGCCGCGTCACGCTTACGAGCCATGATGGTATTCAGCATCTCGCAGTCAACGCACAGGGCTTCCAACTTCCCAGAACGCGACTTCTAGCTCGCGTCGACAGACTATATTAAACAGACCCCGGCGCCGTCGAAGTATTCTCATCACGGGATGGCGGATCGGTACTCGCGCAACGTTCCCACCAACAACCTGCCAAGTGGTTCTTGTGATCCTGGCGAACGAGCGGAGAAGCGGCCTGGTCTCTATCCCAAGCGCCACTGAATCCAGCGCACCTTGTCATTCCCGGCGGAGTTACATCACAATTTCCCATTGTGAAACCCTGATAGTCAATCCCTATTCCTGTTGGCACTATTAGGCCATTGATGACAAATCGTGAGTAGCTCAAACTTGCCGTGACCTCACACAGCAGCTCACGGCCTGATCATCGCTGCAACCGCGTTGCTCTCGCCTTGCAGTTCACGAAGTGATTTCTCCGAAGGATGTATTTTTTCCCCGGACACGCCTAGTTCCTTTTAGCAGGCTTCTTGTAGTTGCACTTCACAGATTTAGGGGCAAGGAGTTTGAGCTGTCGAGTCTCGTAGTCTCTGAGCCAAACAGTCGCCGGTTTACCGAGGAGGTCGCAATGTTCGCGACGAGGAATCGTTGTGTCGTAGGCGTTTTGCTGCTGCTCTTGTGCATGCCCTATGCGCACGCTGCCGGAGGGTCGCAGGTGTCGGGCCAGTACCGCATCGTGGACGCGGTGAGCCAACGTCACCTTGTACAGGTCACAGTGCAGGTTCTCCTGATCAATCACAGCGACTCGGAAATCTCACTGCAAAACCCAGCCCTGCGCTACGGCTCGTCGCGGCTGCAGCCGACGCTGAAGCCTGACGCGATTGTTCTTCCGCCAAGGGGTACAGCGGTGTTTGTGCGGAAGATCACGGTGAGAGCGCAAGCATACGAAGCCTGGACGCACATGGCGCCACTTGCCCTGTCCTTCAATTCCAGAGCGTCTGCCGGAGAGCCAACCGGGCGCGCCATTCTCTTGCGCGCGGCACATCCCGCGCGCCACTTGCAAGCCCAGCCGCAACCGCGGCCGACCGGAGGACTGCGGCCGTGAAAAAGAATCTAGTTGTGCTGTTGTCGTTACTGTTGCTGGCGGCTGTGCTAGTTCAGGCACAGGCTCCTCCTGTGATCGTCACCTTCGCGGGCGGTGGTCCGAACAACCTCCCCGCCCTGGCATCACCTTTGAACCGGGTGTATGCGGTCGCTGCCGATGCCAACGGCAACTTCTATATTGTTGGCGATGCCAACCGCGTCTACAAGATTGATTCCGGCGGCACAATGACAGTTTTCGCCGGCAATGGCAAGTCCGGGTCTGCGGGCGATGAGGGCCCGGCGGTCGACGCGGAGTTTGATAGTCCCTGGGGCATTGCGGTAGACAAACAGAGCAATGTTGTCTACATCGCCGATACCAGCAACTCGGTGATTCGCAAAGTGACGCCGGACGGTATCATTCATCACCTGGCCGGTCGGGACGGCTTCTACTGCTATAACGGCGACGGTCCCGCCGCGTCAACCTGTTTGGGCCTTCCTTGGGGTCTGGCCGTCGATGGCCAAGGTAACCTGTTTGTCGCGGAGGCCGGCAACAACCTTGTCCGCGAGATCACAACCGATGGCATGCTACACACCGTCGCGGGCAGCAGGGGCAACAATGGTAATGGCGGTTTCAGTGGTGATGGTGAGTTGGCCACCTTGGCCCTGCTCAACTACCCGAAAGCCGTTGCTGTGGACAGCCATGGAAATATATTTGTCGCCGACAGCAATCAGCGTGTCCGGATGTTCACCGTGGGAGGCAACATCTCCACGGTTGCAGGCAGTCCCTCCCCGGATCCGGACCCGGACTACCCGGGCCGTTACCTCGGGGCATATGGCGGCGATGGCGGACCGGCGGCGGCGGCACAATTCAATGATCCGCATTCGCTCGTTATCGATGCGAATGACAATATCTTTGTAGCGGATTGGGGGAACAACCTGGTCCGGGGATTTAGTGTAGGCGGCGACATCCAGACCGTGGCAGGCTACATTGATCCAAATAGCGGACAACCCTGGGGCGGGTATTCGGGTGATGGCACGGCGACCTCGGTGGAGCTCTCTTATCCCGCGGGCTTGGCCCTCGATAACAGCGGCAACCTGCTGATCGCTGACAGCGCTAACTACCTGATTCGCCGCGTGACGAGTGGCTTTATGACAACCGTTGCGGGGAATCGTACCCTGGAATTCGGCGGGGACGGCTACCCGGCGACACAAGCGACTCTGACTAATTACGCGGGCTATTTTTCTCAAACTTTTCCGCGCGTTGCCATTGATAACTCCTCGAACCTGTTTATCTCCGACAGCGCCAACAACGCGATTCGCAAGGTTGATGCGGCTACCGGAATCATAACCACCATTGCCGGGCAAGGCTTACTTGGCTGGGGCACATATGGCGGCGACGGAGGTCTCGCCGTCGATGCTTACCTCAACAATCCCCGAGGTCTGGTGTTCGATGGCAATGGCAACCTGTTCTTCACCGATTTCAGAAACAACGTCGTTCGCGAGATCGATACCAACGGCTACATCCAGACCGTTGCCGGAAACGGAAGCTGTGGCTACGCCGACGGCGATGATGCTACACAGGCCCAGCTATGCAGCCCCTCCGGGGTGGCGGTAGATCAGGATGGCAACCTTTTTATCGCGGATTCCGAAAACTGCGTGATCCGTAAGGTTTCGCCCCCTGACAACATGGGATTGCGGGCGATAACCACCGTGGCCGGAAAGTATTCGGCCGGCCAATGCGGTATCTGGCCCGGCAATAATCAGGGTGGTCCGAACAATCTGACTGGCGACGGGGATTCGGCCACCAACGCAACATTGGCTTATCCGCTGGCCGTGGCCGTGGACAAGCAGAATAACCTGTTCATTGCCGACTCCTGGAACAACGTGATCCGCAGGGTCGACACCACGCCCGAGCACATCATCACCACCGTGGCCGGAACCGGCAGCGACAGTACCGGCGTCAGCGGCGGAGATGCTAAATCCACCTCGATCCATACGCCGGCCGATTTGGCCGTGGATGATGCCGGGAACATCTACTTCGCCGAAATCGGCAGTCACTACGTGCGCGAAGTGCTGGCTTCCGACGGCACCCTGCAAACCATCGCGGGGGTAGGCATCCCGGACTTTTATGGCGATGGCGGCCCGGCGATTGCCGCCGCCCTGGATAACCCCAGCGGCCTAGCTTTGGACCGCGCCACCGGAAATCTGTATATCTACGATGGCGTCATCGGCAGAGTGCGGAGAGTAAGTCTCCCGGCGCAGCAACCGGGCCCGCAGATCAGCATCTCTCCCGGTCCCGTGTCGTTTGGCAACCAGCTTGTTGGGACATCTTCCGATTTCCAACTCCTCGCGATCTCGAATAGCGGCACCGCTCAATTGTTGGTCAACCCCCTTAGTGGCTGGTTTTTCCCGGCAAATCCGGGAGATTTTACCTACACGTGGGACAACTCGGCAGGATGGTGCGGGCTAAATCAAACGGTCGCACTCGATCCCGGCCAGAGCTGCATGCTGCGCGTGCGTTTTGTGCCCCAGGCACCCGGTCTTAGATCGATCACTGTCCAGATTACGGACAACGCTCCCGGCAGCCCACATTCACTAACACTCACTGGAGTAGGAACGATTTCCCTTGAAGGGGCCCTTTCCATCTCCCCCGCGTCTTTGAATTTCGGCAGCCAAACCGTGGGAACGACCACGGTAGCGCGAACCATCACGCTGACGAACCTGGGCGGTACCACTTGGTCGCCGAACACAATTGGCCCTGGAGCAAACACCATAAACGACTTCACCATGACGGGCGGTAGCTGCATTACGAGTGGGAGCGTTCTGGTGCCCGGCGCCAACTGTACGGTCGACGTAACCTTCTCGCCCTGGCTGGCGGGTTCAAGATCAGGCTCAATCACCATCACCGACGACAGCGCCAACAATCCGTACACGGTGAGTCTGAACGGTGCTGGCGTGCTTCCCAACGGTGTTCTCGCCGCTCTGCCCGCCGGTATTTCTCCGATGCGGATCGCGGTCAATTCCAACACGAACAAGATGTACGTCGCGAACTCCCAGAGTCCGTTTGTTACTGTGATTGACGGCAACAGTAATAGCGCAAGCAATGTGGATGTCGGCGCTCCGACCTCTAGGGTGGTGGTCAACGGGGAAACCAACAAGATCTATTTCACCGGCACCGCAGTGCCCTATTTTGTGCTAGTCATGGACGGTCGCGACAATAGCACGACCCGTCTGGATTTCCAGAACCGGCCCACTGACGTAGTCGTCGACGCGGTCAGGAACAAGATTTACGTCCCCGTTGACACGGGGGGCTCCCCTGAAAACTATGTAGCCGTGATCGACGGCGCTAGCAACAGTATGACCAGCATACTTCTGGGCGGCATGCCCCTCTATGCAGCCGTCAATCCCGTTACGAACAAAATCTACGTCACCATGTACTTCGGCAACCGGGTAACGGTGATTGACGGCGCTGCCGGTGCCGTTACCGCAACCGTGAATGCCCAAGATTCACCCTTCTGGGTAGTCGTCAACCCCGTGACCGACAACATCTATGCCAGTTCCTGGAATGACGGCACCAGCGTTACCGCGATCGACGGTGGCACGAATACTCCGACTACCATTACTACTGGCAAGAACCCGAACGCCCTGGCGATCAATACCGTAACGAACAAAATATATGTCGCCAACTCCAGCGACACAACGATCACGGTAATCAACGGGAATGACAATAGCACCCAAACCGTGGATGTCGGAACTAGTCCTTTTTATGTTGCGGTAAACGAGATTACCAACCAAGTCTATGTCGGAAACTCGGAAGACAAAACCGTAACCGTAGTTGACGGTGCCACCAACGCCACCAGTTTGCTGCCTGCCGATCGCCCCTGGCCAGTCGCAGTCAACCCGGTCACCAACACCATCTACGTTGGAAACCGCAGGGCTGCAAGCGGGGCCATGAATGGCAACGTGTTTGTGATCCAAGGCCCCGCAGCGCCCGCGCCACTGACTGTCACGGCCAACGAGCAGACGATGACATACGGCAGCACGGTACCGGTGCTGACCTACACAGTTACTCCTAGCATGCCGCTGGACACACCGCCAATTTGTGTCTCCACGGCGACCAGCAGCAGCTATGTGGACACCTACCCCACAGCGATCACCTGCTCGGGCGCATCCAAGGCGGGATATTCGATTAGCTATGTGCCCGCCCCAATGACAGTCACAAAAGCAGAGCTGACGATCATTTTCAATGACGCCACTAAGACCTACGGACAAACTTTGACGTTTGCCGGGACCGAGTTCACCACCAGCGGCCTGGTGAATGGCGACTCCGTCCACGGCTGTACCCTGACCAGTCCGGGCGCAGCCGCTACGGCCCCCGTCTCCGGTTCGCCATATGCGATCACGTTTTCCAGCGGAGCCTGGGGAAGTGTGGGTCTATCAAATTACCACAACACCTACGTGTCCGGCACACTAACGGTCACGAAGGCGGCCCTGACGATCACGGCGAAGAGCTCGAACAAGATTTATGGCGACGTGGTCACCTTTGCGGGCGTTGAGTTCACCACCAGCGGTCTCATCAACGACGACGCGGTGAACACTGTGACCCTGACCAGCGCGGGTACGGTAGCCACTGCGGTCGTAAGCCCATACAGCATCGTTCCCAGCAATCCTGTGGGTACGGGAGTGGGAAATTACGCCATTAACTATATTAATGGCACGCTGACGGTCAACAAGAGAGAGCTGACAGTGACCGCCAACAACCTCACGAAGGTTTACGGGCAGGCTGACCCGGTGTACACGGTCGGTTACGGCGGATTTGTAAACGGCGATACGAGCAGCGTGGTGGGTGGCGCACCGGTATCTCGGTGACCGGGACCAGCGGCACGGCGCGCCCGGCGGGGAGCTATACGATCACGCCCTCGTACGGAACGCTAACAGCGGCA
This sequence comes from uncultured Acidobacteriota bacterium, assembly GCA_963832365.1. GTDB lineage: Bacteria > Acidobacteriota > Terriglobia > Terriglobales > Acidobacteriaceae > CAWBRT01. The sequence continues at coordinate 243,125 of CAWHUL010000025.1, forward strand.
AACTACCACTTCACCACCGTCAACAACGGCACCCTGACGGTGACTCAAGCAACCCTGACCGTAACAGCCAGCAACAAGCAGCGAGCTTACGGTGCGGCCAATCCGCCGCTGGATGGCACGCTGTCCGGCCTGGTCCCAGGCGATAACATTACAGTCACGTACTGGACACCGGCTACAGCCAGCAGCCCGCTTGGCACCTACCTGATAGAGCCGTCGGCGTTTCACGATTTGGACGGCAAACTTCCCAACTATGCTTGGACATTGGTCAATGGCACGCTGACTGTGGTTCCTGCTTCCGTCGACTTCGGTGCTAAGGACGTCCCTTCCAGCAGCAGGCAGATGGCAACGCTGGCGTTCGCGGCGGCGGGCACGCTCAATTCCATCAGCGTGGTAACGCAGGGCACGGAACAGCTGGATTTCGGGGAGGACATAGTCGAAAGCGGAACCTGCACCCTCGGGACTAGCTACGCAGCCGGGGACACGTGTACCGTGAACGTAGTTTTTCGCCCCCATTATCCGGGCCGGAGCATGGGTGCGGTATTGCTCAAAAATGCCGGCGGCACAGTGCTCTCCACGGTCTATGTTCAGGGGTCGGGCAATGGGGCGCTTTTGGTCTTGAATCCGCGCTCGCAAACTACGGTGGCCACCTCGGTCCTTGACCCTCATGGCGTTGCCGCTGATGCGGCGGGGAATGTTTACATTGCGGACACCGGTCACAACCAGGTGGTCAAGGTGTCCTCGGTGAGGCCGGACGACCGCGTCATCCTAAGCAACGTCTCCACACCCGTTGGCACCGGCCTCTTGCAGCCTCATGGAGTTGCGGTGGATGGAGCCGGAAACGTCTACATCGCGAATACCCTCGGAGACACCGTAGTGAAGGTGCCGGCAGACGGAAGTGCGCAGACCACGGTCGGCACCGGTCTCTTACAGCCTCATGGAGTTACGGTGGATGGAGCCGGAAACGTCTACATCGCGGATACCGGCAACAGCCGAGCAGTGAAGGTGCCGGCGGACGGCAGCGCGCAGACCACGGTCGGTACGGGCCTCAATACTCCCGAAGGCATAGCAGTGGACGGAGCCGGGAACGTCTACATCGCGGACAGCCACCATACCACCGTAGTGAAGGTACCGGCGGACGGCAGCGCGCAGACCACGGTCGGCACTGGTCTCTTGCATCCTCAAGGAGTTGCGGTGGATGCATTGGGCAACGTCTATGTAGCGGACACCGTCAACAACCGCGTGGTAAAGATGTCCGCGGACGGTGGAGTGCAGACCACGGTCGCCAGTGCGCCAACTGCGACAGCTCCCGGCACTGGCGTCATGAACCCATTTGGGGTCGCGGTGGACGGAGGGGGGAACGTCTACATTGCAGACGCTGACCTGGTGAGAAGGCTAGACTGGACTTCTCAAGATAGTGGGGTGGTTACCCTAGAAAACGACGGGAATCGGCCGCTCATCTTCGATTCAATTGTCTTATCTTTGGGTGACGTAACAACCACGTGTTCTACCTCCAGTGCGTTAAATGCGGCAGCTACGTGTCAGATTGGCGTGATATCTACTGCGACTACGGTGACGTTAGTCGACAATGGGCGGCCTGGAAACCCTCTACTCTCCGAGCAGCATATTTCACTTGGTGAGAACGTCCCGCCGACCATCAGTCAGCAATTCGGTGCCGCCTCGATTCCCAGGAATGGAAGCACCAGCCTCACCTTCACCATCAGAAACACCAATAGCAGCTTGACGCTGACCGGGGTTGAGTTCTATGCCAGCTTGCCCTCAGCAGGGCTGGTGGTAGCCACCCCGAGCAATCTGAACAGTAGTTGCGAAGGAACGGCCACCGCCACGGATGGGTCTTCGTCTATCAGATTGGTAGGTACAAGATTGACCCCGGGCGCATTTTGCACAGTTTCGGTGAACGTGGCCGGAGTTAATACACCGGGGGTGTTTGCTAGCAACGTTACCGTCTCATCGACCAACCACGGCACGGGAAACACTTCTTCTGAATCGCTGGTCGTAGCTCCCTGGACGATCTTGACGGTCACGGCGGATAACAAAACCATGGCCTATGGCGGGTCACTGCCCACACTGACGGCAACGCTCAGCGGTTTCGTCAACGGCGATACGGCCGCCGTGGTCATTGGCACCGCGGCGTGCAGCACAACGGCGAGTTCGTCGAGCGGCGGCGGAACTTATCCGATCACCTGCACTGCGGGAACACTCTCAGCAACGAACTACATCTTCAGTAGTTTTGTCGGCGGCACGCTCTCGATATGGACGCCACCAACTTCCGCAGCGGTTGCGATTGCTTATCTGGATCCGGCCGTGACCCGCGCCGGCTCGCCGGCGTTCACGCTGCACGTTTATGGTGGCGGGTTCGTGAATGGAGCGGTGGTGCAATGGAATGGGTCGCCGCGCACTACGGCCTTCAGTAATAGCTCAAATCTGACTGCCGCAATCACGGCTGCCGATATTGCCACTTCGAAGAAGATTGCGGTGACGGTCAAGAATCAGGACGGCACAATATCACCGACGTTCTGGCTCATGGTCGATCCTGTCGCGTCAGGTGGGCAGACGGGCGTCCTTGCCGATACGGTCGCCTTGCAGGTGGCACCTGGGCAACCGGCGACAACCACGCTGACGTACCCCGGAAATGTTCCTCCTTCGCTTCATGTCACCGTGAACTGCCTCAACCTCCCCGTGGGCGCAAGCTGTTCGTACGACGCCAGCACGAAGAAGCTTTCAATCATTACTTCAGCGAACACGCCCAAGGGGACGTACCAGATTATTGTGGTCGTCAGCTACTCCGTACAGGTGGCCACAACGAGCCACCCCAGACTCTTGTTTGCGATGCTTGGCCCCGGCATTGGTCTGCCGTTCGGACTTCTGTGGATGGGCGGACGTCGCAGGAAACGGCTGCATTGGGGCGTGCTCGTATTGCTTGCTTTGATGATGGTTGTGTCTCTGGCGGGATGCGGCGGTCATTCGGATAGACCTCGACGACGCAACAATCTTCGCTGCCGCTAACACTGACGGTTAACTGAGTGCAATTGCGGCGGTATCAGGACGCCTGTTTCTTTCCGAGCAGGCGTTTTTCATTTGCGCCAGCTAAACTATTGCAACGTCCGTCTCTCAAGTTGGCGGATTGTGCCTATTACGCGCATGTTTGGTAATGTGCGCGAACTGTGCATGTCAGTCAATGCAACTTGCTGAGAAGAATGCACATCCCCTTCTGGTTCCCCTCCGTGTCAAGGTCTTCTTAACCAACAGTAATAACAACTTCCACGACACGGGTCGCAAAGCTAAGTCGCTGGAAATACAGGCAAAACACAATAAGACCTCGCTTATTGTGCGCCTATTGTGCGCAGAGCAATCGACCTGTGATTGACCTTGCGACTTTCTTGTCGGCGTAGGTCAGCTTGTCAGAATGCTACCCCTTTCATTACTTCTGGGTAGCCCGTAACTCGGGCTGTACGGGGCGACGAAGCATGGGTGCGCCGCGCCTTTGCATTGCGCTCCCGAACCTGATTGAACTTTGCTTGAACACGACCGAGACCAGTCCCACCGAAATTCTGTTGTTCAGCCAATCCGGATTCCTCAGATACGAACTAAGCTTGTTTTCCACTTGACTCATCAGCGCTTGGGGTGCAACATCGCGCATCGCTTCTCCGAAGTGCGGTTCCCTAGTTCGGAAATGCACCACTCCCTGAGGCGACACTCTCCGGCTCCCGAAAACGATTTGCACCGTTGAACTCCGTGCCACGAATGGACGGGTTCTCGTTCTCCGCGGTGGATGCCATGAAGGCTAGAACGTTTCCGCTCCTTTTCTCGCCGTCTGCGCTGGTTCAGATTCGGCCGCTAATTGTGAGCGCGTCACTTGTGGCACACATTGCGGACGCTTGTATCGCCCGAACAACGAATGCAGCGGAGGTAATGCCATGACCGAAGAACATCGAGCGCGTTGGGGTCAGCCTTGGACAGGAGTTATCTCGCTGGTGGCATTTACCGTGGTCGCGTGGGTGATCTGGTTTATCTTCAGTGACCCTCGGGGGCCAGTACACTCCTTTCCTTATCCTTTTGTGTTGTATTTGGCCATGATGATTCTCGTCGGATTGTGGCAGCACATGTTCTTGGGCGACTGGCCGTTCCAAAATATGCCTCAGCCCGCTCGCGGAATCAGTTCAAACCCTCGTGAATTTGATGCTGGTCTGGTTTGTTATCCATGTGGTTTTCTACCGATTCTCGGCTTGGGATTTAACTTTCTCAGCCAGAGCAATCTGGAAGCGTTGGCGGCAGCGGGTGGGGGGAAACTGGTTGCAGCCGGCAAAGTACTGACACTGGAACAGCTCACCGCAGGCACGGGCCGGTTTGCTGAGAGAGCCGTCGTCTGCTTCGTGCTCATCGGATTTTACAGCTACCCGTTTGTCACCATCCTTTTTCGAAAAATGGCCCGTTCGTCCCAGCGACTTGCCTCAGCCTCACGCGGGTCTGTTGGAACTTGGCTGGTGTTCGTTGTGGACGATGTTCTTTTATGTGGGCTTGATCGTGCCCTTCTGGGGATGGTTTTAGGGACAGGGCGTTCGGCGAATCTTTCGGCTTTAACATTCCGTGGTGGACCGGAATGGTCGGGACGAACCATGTCCATTGGGTCTTCGGCTGGTGGGAGTGGATGATTGTCGTGCTTTTCATGACACCCAACGTCTGGCGGATGAAACCCTGGTCGCTGATTACGTTGCCGCAACCCTGGAAGGGACTGGTGTCATTTAGTGTCAATGTGATTCTGGCCTATATCCTTGCCTTGATTTGTATCAAGGTCGCTCCGTTATGGCTGCCTTCTGAAGTGATAGAAGAATTGAAGAAAGCCAGAGCCCAATGACGCCGAATTGATCCGATTTCTGTGGTACCATGCGGCAGAAATCGCAGGCTTTACCTTGATTCCCTTGCTGGCGTGGCATCATTATTTTGATGATACAGTTCCGATGTCCGACAAGGATTCATGGGGAGCATTCTGGTTTAGAACCATGGGTGTACTGGGGCTCGGCGCCATCAATTATATGTTTTTCTATGTTAGCGGGTGGGGGCATTGGGGATTGGGGAACCCTCACTGGGATCATAAGTATCTCCTGGCGAGTCGTTGATCTGGAACTTTTGGTGGATTATCCCGCTGCTATGGAATGAATGGTTCTTCCATAAGTGGCCGTTCTACACTCACACGGGGCACGCCAAGCTTCATGCCGTTGGCCAATAATGTTGTAGGCGGCGTGAGTTATTAGAACAATATGAACGCACGCAGTGGCGATCCTAGGGTATCGGCGGCTTGCAACTTCGGGCGGGACCGCGGAACTCCCGCCGCCAGACGGCGCCATCGCGGCTCAATGGCTCGGCTCTCTCATGTCACCCTGGTGCACTACCGGGGAAGCCTGGACGCAGAAAGGCATCTCGCGAGCGCGGAAGGCGAGTTATCACACAGCGGCCAAAGGCGCACTGAGAAATTCAGTGTCAATGATTTGCCGCCCCAGGCTGCATGGAAGTAACGATCATGCTGGTTACTGCTAAACGGCCCTATGTCCGCACACCAATCCAGTTCGTGGATGGTCGGCAAACAGGAAGTTGGAACCGCTTCCTAGCAGGATGCTGAAAAACTACTCTCGTTTCCACAGGGCAAGCTGGTAAGAAGAAGGTATGCGTGGAGACGACGAGCAGCAGTTAGATGTTTTCAGTTACGTGAGCCCTGAGCAGCGCGTTCCTCAAGACCATCCGTTGCGTGCGGTACGGGCGATGACCGACACCGCCCTGCGCGAGTTTCGGCCCAGACTGAACAAGCTGTACGCCCGGACAGGGCGGCCTTCGATTGCGCCGGAGAAGTTGCTGCGGGCGCTGCTACTGCAAGTGCTGTACTCGGTGCGCAGTGAACGTATGCTGATGGAGCAACTCAACTACAACCTGCTTTTCCGCTGGTTCGTGGGTTTGAACATGGACGACGCCATCTGGGACCCGACCGTGTTCAGCAAGAACCGTCAGCGGTTGCTGGCTGGCGACATCGCGGAAGCGTTCTTTGAGGCTGTCCTGAAACAAGCGCGGCGGCTCGACCTGCTCAGCGATGAGCACTTTACCGTGGATGGAACTTTGCTGGAAGCATGGGCGGGGCAAAAGAGTTTCCGCCGTATGGATGATGACGAGCAGCCACCTGCGGCTTCCGGCCAAGAGGGCGGCTCGAATCCAACGGTAAACTTTCATGGCGAAAAGCGCAGCAATGATACCCATTGCTCTACGACCGACCCGGATGCCATGCAGGCTCGCAAGAGCCGTGGCAGTGCAGCGGTGCTGGCCTATCGCGGCCATCTGCTCACCGAGAACCGCAACGGACTGGTGGTGTCGACCCGCACTACGCAAGCCTATGGCGCAGCCGAACGCGATGCCGCTCTGCTGATGGTTGAGGCGATTCCCGGCAACGGCAGCGTCACGCTGGGAGCCGACAAGGGCTATGACGTTCACGACTTCATTGGCGAGTTGCGGCACATGAACGTTACTCCGCATGTAGCGCAGAACGATACCAACCGCCGAAGTGCCATCGACCAGCGCACCACCCATCACGACGGCTATCGGGTGAGCCAGAGAAAGCGCAAGAGAATCGAAGAGGTGTTCGGCTGGATGAAAACAGTGGGGCTGTTACGCAAACTGCGGCATCGTGGACTGGAGCAGGTCGGCTGGGTCTTCACCTTTACGGCTGCGGCCTACAATCTGGTGCGCATCCGCAATCTCATGGGTAGTACCCCTCAGCCGAAGTGTGCGTAAAACCGCCACTAATCGCCTCCAACCTCCACGTCAACCACGAACAGTTCACCAGCGGAATCCTTGAACTGACCACATACAACACAGGAGAAGCCTGAATAGGCGCATTTTTCAGCAGCCTGCTAGCACTCCGCTCCTTATGCGGCGACATCATTGAGCGAGCAGATGACGTGCAGCAACGGGCAGATACGCTGCTGGTCTTTGAATGCGTGGGAGAGGAACTGGCCATGCGAGAGCAGAAACAATCAGCATGACCAGATTTCCAGGGCGAGGAGCCCTGCCTCCCTCGACCTAAGAACCTAACTAAAGCCCTTGCCGCTAAGTAAAGATCGGGGCTGCATGAAACCAAAATGGTTGTCGCTCCGTAATGTTGTCGCCTCATCGACTACTCGCAGCCGCTGGCTTGCTTACGGTGTCGCTGTTGTCGGCCCGTCTGTCGCAATGTTGTTGGTGTGGGCACTGGAACGTGGCGTCCCCATCACTCCCCCATACCCCCTTTTCACCCTTACGATAGTCCTGAGTGCCTTGCTCGGGGGATTGTACCCCGGTCTCGTGGCGCTGGCTCTGTCGCTCTTCTATACCGAGATTTTGATCCTCCCGCCCCGTTACTCACTGTTGATCAGTGACCGAAGAGAATGGTTGCGGTTTGCGGCCTTCGCTCTTGTCGGAATGGTGGTATCCGTGCTCGTAGCGAAATTGCGAAGGGAGCATGTTGCTTTGACGTACAGCGAAACACGCTTCCGTGCGCTGATAGCAGCTACTTCGGACGTGGTGTATTCCATGAGCCCGGACTGGAGCGAGATGCGCCACCTCCGCAGCCAAAACTTTCTCGCCCCAACCGAAACGCCAAGCCGTGCTATGGCTCCGAAATCATTCACCCTGACGATCAAGCGCACGTCATGGCGGTCATCGAAGAAGCCATTCGGAAAAAGAGCACATTCGAACTGGAACACCGGGTTATCTGTGCAGACGGCAGCTTGGGATGGACGTACTCACGGGCGACCCAGCGGTCGGGCACTTTGCCCAGGACCACAGGGCGCTGATCGAACGAGGCATGACGATCTCTCGATTGGTTGCACCAGTGGGATCCGGCGGCTTATCAAGAAGACATCCGTGGATTGCTCGGCCAGATGCTGTTTGGCGCGACGACGCCAACAAGCGTACTGAAGTGCTATCCGGGTGGAGAAGCTGCGCGCCTTTTGTTCTGCAAGCTCATGGTGCAGAAGCCCAACGTGTTGGTGCTGGATGAGCCCACAAATCACCTTGACCTTGAATCGATCAACGCTCTGAACATTGCACTGCAACGATACCAAGGCACGGTGATCCTGGCCACGCACGACCACGATCTGCTTGATGAGGTCGCGACAAGAGTCTGGCACTTTGAACCTGACCATCAGGTTACCGACTTCAAAGGCGCTGTAAAGAGTATCAGGCGGTCCCGGCGTGACAGATATCGATCTCCAGGTCACCACGTTCCTGGAGCTGATCTAATCTCCCGATTGTCTCTGTTCATCAACTGACCGCGCCTAAATGGAAGTCGGCAGCCAAACGGCAGCCACCGCATTCGACTCTGCTCTGCAAGTTGTTAAAGGAGTTGGAGGCGCGGGCCAGAATCGAACTA
>CAWHUL010000026.1:0-112918 GCA_963832365.1 uncultured Acidobacteriota bacterium
AAACGAGGTTCCCGAGGCGGGGGCGCGTCGAAGAGAAAGCCCCGATTTCACCGGAAAAGCTTCGGGCGTTGTTGGCGATCCTTCCCGAACCTTCGTGCTCACTTGTCTGGTTGCTGGCGCTAACCGGGCTCAGGATCGGTGAACTGCTGGCATTGCGCTGGCAGGATGTCGATTCTGCAACCGGCGTTCTCCAGGTTTGCCAAACAGTCTATGAAGGACACTTTAACGAACCGAAGAGCAAGCATAGCAGGCGGGAGATTCCGATGAGCGGGAAGTGCAGGGAGATACCTTCTATCTTGACTTTGTTTGGCAGTCCCCCACTATAGTTGCAATCTGTTCGCCAGAACTGATGTTGCCAATCTAATAACAAGCGTATTCCCCACATCATCAGTGGAATCCCTGCCAGAATCCTTAGTCACCGCAGGAATCTGATAACTGTGTGGTTACGATGTCAGTTGCTACGGCTGGGTATTAATAAGCAGAGATGTAAGCCGGAAGTGCAAGCTGTTGCATAGTAAATGGGAAATGTATTGTTTGGGCGAACTGTGCTCGTCGTGAGTGGTTTTGCAAAGTCCAAAGCTGCATCTGCGAACGAAAGATGAAGCGATGTCTACGCTGTCCCTAACCACGTCTTGGCCAGCCCTGTAATTGTTGTGAAATTGATTGGATAAGGACGAAGGCTTCTAGCGACCTGTATGTTCGTTGTTTGAGGAACAAGAGCATCCGGGTCAGGAGAAGCCTTCATGACTATTGTAGGGTGTGATTTTCATCCGGGTTGGCAGCAAGTTGCAGTTTTCGATGCAGAAACGGGAGAGATCCGGGAACTGAAGCTGGGGAACGGCGACGGCGAAGCCGAACGTTTCTATCGTCAGTTGAGTTCGCCGGCACTGGTCGGTTTTGAAGCGTGTGGCAACACGCAGTGGTTCGAGGATCTGCTGGAGCGGTTGGGGCATGAAGTGTGGATCGGGGATGCAGCCGCGATCCGAGCCAGCTACGTGCGCAAGCAGAAGACGGATCGGCGGGATGCGGGGCACATCCTAAAGCTATTGATGGAGGGTCGCTTCCCGCGGCTGTGGAGGCCGAGTGCCGCCGAACGTAACCTGCGCCAGTTGCTGATCCATCGGCACAAGCTAGTTGGCATCCGGGTGCGGGTTAAGAACAGCCTACATCACCTGATGCTGAACAAAGGCGTGCAGATGAAGCGGAAGCTGTGGAGCGAAGCGGGCCAGAACGCCTTACGCGAGTTGCCGCTGGAAGGTTGGGCGGCGCAACGCAGGCAGGACCTGCTCACCCTGCTGAGCGGTCTAAACCCGCAGATTCGTCAGCTCGACGAGGCGGTTGAGCGTGCCGCCCAGGCGAACCCGCAAGCACATCTGCTCATGACGCAGCCCGGTGTGGGGCCGATCACGGCGCTGGCATACGTGCTAACGATGGGTGATGTGAGTCGATTCCAGCGCGGCAAACAGGTAGCAAGCTATCTCGGCCTGATTCCGAGCGAGAAAAGCTCCAGTAATCGGCGGCGACTGGGATCGATCAGCAAACAGGGGAATTCGTTCCTGCGCATGTTGCTGGTCGAGAGTGCGCAAGCGGTGAACCGCCTGGATGAAAAGTTTCGCCAGCAGTACAAGCATCGTTGCCACCACATGGCAAAGGGAGTCGCCAAGGTGGCAGCGGCAAGAAGATTAGCCGTGCGATTGTTCTGGATGCTGCGCACCAACACAGCGTATCCGGAGATCGCTCGCATCGAGGGCAGCCCGCGTAAAGGTGTGGTCGGCGCAAGCTAGACCGGGAAATTGAATGGGCACTCTCGCATCCAGACTGACCGGTGCAGAAGACGGCGCTGACGCGCCTTGGAAAACACAAAAACGTTTTCCACTTCCACACCGGTCCGGCGGCTGGATGTTCGAATGGAAAATCATGGTCGCAGTTTAGGCCGCATAGATGGATGGTGAAGCGATTGCTTCATCGCAGGTGATTCAGCGTGATGCTCGGAGCTCTTGGTCCTCAACCCAACTCTGGCCAACACGCGGTGTCGCAAACGCTGCGCAGGATAACTCTGTCCTTGACAACGCCTTCGTCCTTATAGACGCCTTTACACTAACGATTTTGCCAGCAGTCCAGTGTTTGGCAAGTTTTTGGTGTAATCGCCTGTTTACGCCAATATAGGAGCGGCTACAATGTGGCTGCTGGAGGCTGACTACTGATCCGCTCAAAAACAGTCCAACCCCCGGCAAGATAGGCTTGATGCGAAAGCGAGTTGAATTATGACCTACCCTGATGAGCAGTCATCCTCGAAAGCTCTGTATCAGCGTGCAACGCACAGTTTACCGGGAGGGAACACCCGCAGCATCGTCTACATGAGCCCGTATCCCATTTATGCCGTTCGCGGCTGCGGCTGCCGTGTCTGGGACAGGGATAACGTGCCGCGGATCGACTGTGTTAATAACTTCACTTCCCTTATACATGGTCACGCCCACCCTGAGGTGACCCGCGCCGTCTGCGAGCAGGTGAGCATGGGTTCAGCGTTTGGGTTACCGACGGAATCCGAAGTCGAACTCGCGGAACTGCTATGCCAGCGCGTTGCATCCATCGAGAAACTCGTCTTCAATAACTCGGGCACAGAAGCCGTAATGATAGCCATCAGGGCAGCACGCGCCTTCACGGGCAGGCAAAAGATTGCAAAGGTCGAAGGCGCATATCACGGATCATACGATTATGCGGAGTTGAGCCTCGATCCCAGTCCAGAGACTTGGGGTGAGCCACCGTCCTCGTTGCCATACTCACGCGGCATACCCACGCCAGTACTGAACGATGTCGTCACTATCCCATTTAACAACTGCGCCAAGAGCGAAGAGCTGATCAGAAAGCAAGGTTCAGAACTTGCGGCTGTGCTTATTGACCCAATGCCAAATCGCGTAGGTCTGATACCTGCCGATCAGGATTATTTGCGAATGCTTCGTCGCGTTACCACCGAAATTGGTGCGGTGCTCATTTTTGACGAAGTCATTAGCTTTCGACTCGGGTACAACGGAGCTCAAGCAATCTGGGGCACACAGGCTGACATTACTGCCATGGGGAAAATCATTGGCGGAGGATTTCCGGTTGGAGCAGTTGGCGGACGTAATGAGATCATGGCCTTGTTCGACGCTAGTAAAGCAAAGCCGGCAATTCCCGTTGAGGGCACTTACTGCGGTAATCCCGTAACGATGCGGGCAGGGTTGGCCACGATGCGCCTGTTGGATCAATCGGCATTCAAAAAGCTCAATAACATGGGTGATCAGCTCCGCAGCGGAATAGCCGAGGCGTTCCGCCATTTAGGTGTAGTTGGTCAGGTGGTCGGTGCTGGGTCACTACTGAGGGTGCATTTTACCGATCGCTCACTGCGGGATTACCGTTCTGCTTTCCCAAGCAAAGAAGAAGCAGAAATGCTTGCCACATTTCATCGCAATCTCCTGAACCGAGGCATCTTAGCTGCGCGATCTGGGATGATGGCGCTCTCAACAACAATGACCGACGACGAGATTGCGGAGATCGTCGAAGCCGCCGATGGTGCGATCCAAGCGGTTGCCGGGCGGCATTTGACAAGGCACGGTACGGCGCAATCATCGTAGTCAGATGCGCCCGGTGGAGGTGGATGTCTCCGTAACTGTCGTAAAATCGTCTTATCGTCAATAATGTGCGCTCTGCGCCCGTGAAAGCGGTTACTTACAAATATCGGTCGCGTTGACGTTGACCTTCGGGATGCTCCTGAACGCCTGCTGCCATTTCTCCACATATTTTGATCCGAATCTATGCTGCAATTCTTCTTGGCGATACTCAGCTAAAACTCTCCTGAAGACGGTGATCGCGAAGACCACCGTCATCCTCACGACAAAAGAGAACTCCTTGGGGTGACGAATCGAATGAAATCTAATCTTGTTCGTGTTAAAGCTGACGTGCTGCCCGTAGTTGGACGCATGCATCACTTCAGATCCGGAACCGTAGACAATCTCGTACAAAGGTTCTTTCTCAACAGCTTTCGCCATTCTTCTGAGGTCGCTCACGCCGAGCGGCGAGTACCATGCTGGCTGCCGCTTGTTTTGCTTTTTCCAGTCGAGAAAGGCCCGACGGATTGTGGCAAAACGATCCTGAGATAAGACACGGTCGATTTCCTCGGAATGACGCTTGCCTTCATCCCCCAGTGTTTGATCAAGCGGCAGACCAGCGCTGTCGGAAATCACTTTGAAGCTCGCCGACTCTGCCGTTCCAGGCTGCACACGCATCGCCCAGCGCCGAAGCCTTAGCAAATTGTGAACATAGTAGTAAGACGCCTTTCTATCAAGGTCACCGGTGAGCATCCACTCCAGATAGACAGTAGCTTCGAACATAGCTCGAAGCTGTAGGACGGACGCATGAACGGCACTTCGGCAGAGCAGAATCTCGATCGCATCGATCATAGCGACAACCTGCCTCAGCAGGATGCCGATTACAACTGCGTCGCCCAACGTCTTGCCGCTTGAGGTGAATGCACGCGGTATCAGGTTACTGCCGTAGTTGGCAAGGTCACGCAGGAGCCGTCCAAGTGTTGAGCTGCTTAGACACGAAAACAGTCGCTGTCTCGTCGTCCAATAGTCCTTTATGTGGATCTTCCGGAATGAGCATGGCGGAGAGTGTACACCCTCTCGGTGCCAGGCGAGGATCCCATAATGTCTACTCCTAGCCGCTCATGGGACTGGAGATCCGAAGGATAATTGTTGATAAATCCCCATATCACCAATAACCGGGGCAGCGGTTCCCGTTTCGGGATAATTCACGCAAACGCCTGTTATCAACAGCTACTCGGAACGTTCTTTTGTGGCACTTGTCGCTTTGGCTCCTGTGTCGGTTGTTGCTCTTGTTCGGATGCTGTGCACATAGCGAAAAGTCCAGATGATGGCTGCGACGGCAAGGAGTCCTTGAATGACAGGAGCCAGAAAGAGAAAGAGAGCCGTCGAAAGAACATAGACAAGAATGATTCGGATAACGAACTCAGCGAGAAAAATAGCACCCCATACCAATGTGATAAGTCGGTGTGTAGTCCGCACCTTGGGATATTGCCAACGAGCCTCGAATTCAGCTCTTTGCGACGGGTCATTGCGTGTCATGAAATATCTGCCGAAATAGAACATCATCGGCCGACGGAAGACAGGCAGCAGCGATATTAAGCATGCGAGGCCGACTGTGCCAGTGAAGAGAGATTCGCGAATCAGCAGTAGGCGGGGGCTGCCGCCGAAGGTAATCGCGACGATGCTCGTGGTAATTCCAAGGAGAACGAGCATAGCTACTGGGTCGAGCTGCTTTCGGTGGAGCAGATCGAAAATACCCTTGGCAACAGGGAAAAACGTTGCGATCAGCAGCGCATTCAATTCAGATGCAGAAAGGAAATTCTTTGCGAGCAGATAAAGGATGAGAGGGGCGGTGGCATTGAGAGCGACATCAAAAACTATGCCTTTGATTGGCGCGGAGGCAGGCGGTCTCTCTGATGTGTCACTGTACATTTCAAGATTCTGACGAGGAAATGATCGTTTTGCAACTCACGGCATGAGTTCATGCAGCCCTTGCTTACGATTCGGAGCAGTCATGTGCGTCTGGAACTTTCTCGAGCAGTTCCACGATATGTCGAGAACTTCACCGGCCTGTAATTGTTGTGAATGTATGGTCCGCCGCCTGACTGCAAGGGGAGAATTGGTTGGACGAAAGACAGTCTGCGCAAATGTATCCGGCCTCTAGGTTGGAGATTGCTCTCCGGGCCATGATGATGATCCGCGCGTGCCGGTCCTGATAAATCGCTCGGTTACAAAGAACCATTTCACAACGCAGGTTCTCCGGCACGCCGTTTGACTGTTCTTTCGTCCTGTTCCTCTCCTCAGCAGACTCGGTGAGATAACCTCAGTAGCCGTGCGGCGGTGGAAAAGTGGGAAGCGCGGTAGCGGTTTCCAAGCCGACAGGCGTCTTTTCCACGGCCGTTCTTCAGCACTGCGCAGCAGCGCCGGGTGTTCGGTAGGCTTCGCCCCGGAACAGCACTGCCCACACGATTCGTGCCAGTTTGTTGGCCACCGCCACGATGACTTTGTTGCGTGGCGCGCGTCGCGAGCTGTTGCACCCACTGACCAAGACCGCCCGTGTCGTGGCGTACGCGAAACAGCACGGCGCGTGCCCCGTGGATGAACATGCGCCGCAGATAAAGGTTGCCGCGCTTGCTGATCCCGAGTAGTCTGCGTCTTGCCGCCGGTGGAGTGCTGACGCGGCACCAGCTCCGAGCCAGGCGGCAAACTCGCGTCCCTTGCGAAACGCCGCGCCGTTGCCGATCGGCCGCGATCGTCGCGGTGGCGACCAGCGGCCCCACGCCGGGAATCTCACGCAACCGCCGGCAGGCCGCATCGTCGCTGGCAGATCTGCTCGATCTCTTCGGCTGAGCCACTGCGATGTCGCTCTCCAATTGCTTCCACTCCTGCCCCAGAGCTGATCGAGCAGGTCGCGCATGCGCGGGGTCAGGTTCTGTCGGCATCTTCCAGGACCGTCGGCCATCTGGTTGCGCAGGCTGCGCCGGCCCTTCGCGAAGGTGATGCCGCGCTCCAGCAGGAATCCGCGAATCTGGTTGATCACCGCGGTGCGCCGCTTGACCAGCCGGTCGCGCACCCGGTGCAGCGCTTGCAGGTCGAGCTGATCGTCGGTCTTGATGCGGCACGAAGCGCATGTTCTGCCGCGCCACCGCTTCGGCGATGGCTTCGGCATCGAGGAAGTCGTTCTTGTTCGACTTGACGAAGGGCTTCACGAATTGCGCCGGGAATCAGCCGCACATCATGGCCTTGTCGCGCAGCGCCGCCCCAGGAAATGCGCTCCCGAACAGGCCTCCATGCCGATCAGGGAATGCAGGTAGATTGGCCGTGTAGGCCAGCAGTTGCTTGGCGGGAGAACTTCTTGCGGATCAACCACTTTGCCGCACTCGTCGAGCGCAACCAGATGAAAGGTGGTCTTACCCAGATCAATGCCGATGGACGCGATATGCATGTGATGATCCTCCCGTAAGTAAGCTGCCGCTCAGATCATCCCACCGATGGGCTGATCGAAGCGGCGGACCATCTCATTAATCGCCTTAGCGTTAGTTACTCCGGCCAGCGATGCCGTTTTGGGAAGTCGTCGATTCTCGACCCCAGCTGCCGAGCTGGTGCCGAGGATTCTCGACAAGACCAGAAATAAATCATACGGTGAGTTAACGGTCTATTTCCGTGCTTCGCTGTGACTTGCGCCTAGCTATCCGGCTGAACAGCTTCTCTGGATTCCCATCGCATGCCCGGATCGCCTTCCGGATGCGATGGTTGATTGACCAGGCCGTCTTGTAAGTAATCTTCATCTGCCGTTGTAATTCTTTGATGGAAAGCTCAGGCTTTTTCCAAATTGCGGTGATTGCGCGGAACCACTTCAACAATGGCAAGTGGCTTCGTTCCATAAATGTCCCCGCTGTGATTGCGAACGAGTACATGCAGACACGGCAGTAGTAAAGCCTGCGGACCCTTCCTCGCGTCGAAATTGATACTCGGCGAACAGTATCCTGTCCGCATCTGACGCACACCATCCCGTCAGGCCAGCGGACACGTTCGAGAAAACACACACACCTCGCCTCTGTATTGAGGGCGTGCAGCACCATGCCTGTGGAAAATGTCCGCAGCGTGTCCGAAATACTTTTAGCAAAAGGGATAATTTTCGTCACTTATTCAATGATATTTCAGCAACTTCCGATTTCACACCCAAAAGTGCGCCTGCGATTTAACTGCGGGGTTACCCGTTGCCACCTACGTTGGGTTCGCGGACGTAACCGCCGCGCAAAGGGAGAAAAGATGGCGAAGTGCAACGGGTGCGGATCGGAATCGCAGTATTCCGTCTGCTCAGTTGTTTCCACATTAGGTAAAAGCCCTCGCAGGCAGCGCTCGACCAATTCGGTTCGCTTCTGTGAAGGCTGTTTGGAAAGGCTCGTCAGTGGTGAGGGCAATCAACCTCCACGCGAATACAGGACGGCTCTTAATGCCGCCTATATTGCCGTGAGTTTGTCGGAGTAAGGAAAGCAATGTCAGTTATGGGAGGCGTGATGCGGTGCGTTGATGAAATCCGGGGCGATGGGGTCGCGCCCATTCCGGTCGCTGATGCGTGCCTACACTCACAGCAAGTGACAGTCGAACACTGTCCGCCTCCCTCCCACAATCATGATTGCTGCGCGTTAACGCGTGTTTACAGGGTGATTGGAAGTTGTCTGAGGATAGCTATCGCAGTGACCGCGCAGCGGGTATCCATCAGCGTAAAAACGCGTGGGGTTTGGGGCGAAGCCCCAAGGTTTCCGTGCGCGCAGCGCACCTTCTTTTTCTTAGTTTACCAGTAATAGATTAATCGTAGCGGTCGGGGGTGGTGGTGAAAATCGCGGAAATGTCAGACGAGCAAATCACGGAATTCTTCGACTCACGGCTTGAGTATTGCCGATTCGATGCGCCTCTAGTTGGCGTTGATTCGGATGGACTGACCGATGCCGAAATTGACCGGCTAAAGCGGTTCGGACGAGTTGAACCAGTAGCGGAAGTTCCGGAAACGATAGACGCGAAAATTGAACGGGAATACTTCGAGGGTTTCGATTATCTGTGTCGAGCTGATGCTCCGGAGTTCGACCTGGGCGGGGATGGTCTGTCGGATGCGGAACAAAAATTCTTAGAGGATCGCATCGAAGCAGACAATGCGGCCCGCAAAGGGCCGGGGGGATTTGTTCCGGTAACTAACACGTCGCTGGATACCTCAGGGCTCCATCGTTCGCGGCATTGCGGGCGATTCACCATGCAAGGGGTGAATTTGCAAGAAACCAAGTACCTACGGGTGAACTGCAAGTGTTGGGATTGTCGGCACTGCGGCCCGCGCAAAGCAAAGCAATACCGGCGCTCAATTGCTCGGGCGGCGGAAGCGTATCGGCTCTTTCGTTTCGTGACTCTGACCCTTGACCCCAAAATACCGTGTGTCGATTCCAAGGGGGAAGAAACAAGCCCGGTTCGCTATATCAAGATGGTCTGGGCGCGGTTGCGCACGGCATTGAAAAAGCGATTCAAGCAAGCGCCCAAGTTTATCTCCGTGATGGAGTTTCAAAAGAATACCGGGATGCCCCATTTGCACATCATCATCGACCGCTACATTGAGCAGGCTTGGATGAAGCGTGCCTGGATGGAGGCGGGCGGCGGCGAGCACGTAGATATTCGGGGCGTATCAATGCGTGCGGTTTCGCATTACCTGACAAAGTACCTCACAAAGGAATTGCTTTGTTCTGCTCCGAAGCGGTCACGGCGCGTCACAGTGTCGCGGGGCATTACGCTGAATGAGAAACCCGCCAAAACTCATACTTGGAGTTTAATTTGGCGGTCGATTTATGTCATGTGGAACGGGTTCGGGGGCATCGTCGACAAAGCGGATTGGGACGCGGATTTGGTGTTGTGGTCGTTCTCAATAAATTCGGACTCGACAAGAGTGCGCGGTGAAGTTTTGCAATCGCCTCCGAGCGGCACAAGTGCAGTGGCGTGGCGAAGTGGGCTCTTTGAAAATAACTGTAATTAGCGAAGTGCTCTGCGCCCGGGGCGGTGCCTAAGGGACGTGTCTTGGGTGGACGCCCACAAAGGATTTATATTGCGCCGAGATTTGATGTTGCGGAACGTATTCGCCTCAAAGGGCAGGGCGCCCCGCTTTCGCTCCGGCGAGATTGGGCAAGCGCCCCTCACTAAGGAATCACTTTGTAAAAGCGCTTCTTAAGGCCGCCGTCGTCGAGGATAAAGCAGGGTTGTTGGCCATTACAGGTGGGGATCAATGGACAAAGCAATTACTAAGGAAAATGAACTCCCGCAAATCATGACAGTCGATGAAGCGGCGACGATGCTGCGCGTTCCAAAATCGTGGGTTTACGAGCGTACGCGCCGCAGGGGCGCAGAGCAGATTCCGCACATCAAGCTTGGTAAATACCTGCGATTCGAACGAGCGTCGATTCGCACTTGGGTCGAATCAATGCGGGAGAATTGAATTGCTTCCCCCCGCGCCCCTCACTACACTTGCAGCCGACGCAGAACCGCCTAAGCGGGCCACGTTCGGAGGACGAATGGCTCGAAATAGGCGATTTCAAGACGGTCAATTATTTAAGCGAGGTAAACGCAAGCAAGTGTGGGTTGGACGCTGGTGGGAGGATGTAATCGGGTCGGATGGTTCTCGTGGGCGAGTCCGTTGCTCGGAGATCCTCGGCGCGGTTGCCGAAATCCCAACTCGCAGGGAGGCTCGGAAGTTGCTCACGGATCGGCTCAGGCCGATTAACGCGGGCGAATACCGACCGCAGGCGACCTGGACGCTCCAGAGTTTCATTCAGGATCGCTGGCTGCCCGAAGTGCTTCCCACGCTCAAGTACTCAAGCAAACAACATTACGAATACATTACCAATCACCATCTTTTGCCGGTGTTCGGGAATGTGCAATTGCGGCTGATTTCGCGGGATGTCGTTCAAAGCTTTCTGTTCGCAAAGTTGAAGAGCGGCCTCTCCTGGAAAACCGTTAAGCATGTTCGCACGACTCTTGGCACGATTCTTCAGGCGGCGGTGATGCAGGATTTGATCTTCGACAACCCGGTTCGGAAAACGAGGTTCCCGAGGCGGGGGCGCGTCGAAGAGAAAGCCCCGATTTCACCGGAAAAGCTTCGGGCGTTGTTGGCGATTCTTCCCGAACCTTCGTGCTCACTTGTCTGGTTGCTGGCGCTAACCGGGCTCAGGATCGGTGAACTGCTGGCATTGCGCTGGCAGGATGTCGATTCTGCA
Organism: uncultured Acidobacteriota bacterium; assembly: GCA_963832365.1. GTDB lineage: Bacteria > Acidobacteriota > Terriglobia > Terriglobales > Acidobacteriaceae > CAWBRT01. The sequence goes on from CAWHUL010000026.1 coordinate 10,835, forward strand.
ACCGGCGTTCTCCAGGTTTGCCAAACAGTCTATGAAGGACACTTTGACGAACCGAAGAGCAAGCATAGCAGGCGGGAGATTCCGATGAGCGGGAAGTGCAGGGAGATACTTGAAGCCCGCAAGCCCGTCGGAGTCGAGCCGAGTGCATTAGTGTTTGCCACTCGCAACGGCACGCCGCTGTCCAGGCGGAACCTGCTCAGTCGCGAACTGAAGCCTGCATGTGAGAAAGTCGGGCTTAAGGGGGCGAACTGGCACTGGCTACGGCACGCGTATGCGACGTTGCTCGATGCGGTCGGGACGCCCTTGGGCACGGTGCAGGCACTGCTCGGGCATTCATCCTCGGAGATCACGCGTGAGGTCTACTTGCACTCGATTCCGGCGGATGCGCGCACGGCAGTGGAGAAAGTTGAAGGATTGGTAATTGGACCCAAATGGACCCAAGTTGCGGAGGAGCCCGCAACCGTGAGTACTCTAATACATTGATTCTATGGGATTAGTTGGTCGGGGAGAGAGGATTTGAACCTCCGACCCCCTGGTCCCGAACCAGGTGCTCTACCAGGCTGAGCCACTCCCCGACGATGGACTGCTTTCACGCACTTGCGCGAACACTGTGTCCAAAAGCATTCTAGCACAGTGGTTCGGATGATGAATGCGGCGGAGGTCCAAACCTTCTTATCCCGGCGGGTAAGCTTATCCTTCGCCGTGAGATTCTGCCCTCCACCGTGGCCGAGGAGTTGTGGCTCATATATCTGGGCCGGTGATGATCGATCCAATAATAGAGCCCATGCCGCGGCGCGAAGCCTGCCGCGATGATGCGGGCGTTGGGCTCCCGCGGGCGGTCACACTTCTAGCGGCTTGAAGACGAGCACGACACCCATTACGACGAACACCATGGTCTCGGCGGCCGGTCCCCAGAAGCGTGCTGTCATGGCGATCAGCAATCCCAAGGCGAAGGCGGCCAGAAATGTTCCCCGCAAGCTGCCCATTCCACCTACGATAACGACGGCAAAGCAAAGCAGGAGAACATGAAATCCCATGTAGGGATGGATCGATGTGATAGGGGCGTACAGGATTCCGCCCAAAGCTGCGAGGCTGCTGCCGAGAACAAAGATGAAAGAAAAATGGCGGTCCACGTCGATGCCCATGGCGCGAACGGCATCCTTGTCGTCGAGGCCCGCGACGACGATCTTGCCCACAATCACCCGACGGAAGAACACAACCAGAGCGCCATGGATCAGGAACGCAGTTGCGATGATGACCAGGCGATAGACGGGGACTGAGACTCCGAGCACTTGCACGTCCGACCCAATCGGATCGCTTAGAGGAATCGGCGTGGCTCCCCATATCCACTTAATGGCATCCACCCCGATCAGCAGAACCGCGTAGGTCGCGATGATGGCATAGTCGAGGGATGCGCCATACAGTCGCCGGATGACAAAGGCTTCGATCACCCACGAGATGGGCAGCACGAGCGCAACGCCGACCGCCACCGAAGCCAGAAATCCAACCCCCAGAGTGCGCATGGACGTAATGAGCATGTAGGGGCCGAGGGTGTAGACCAGGGCGTGCGCGAAGTTAACGATCCGCATCGTGCCGAAGGTGAGCGACAGTCCGATGGAGATGATATAAAGAATTCCCCCGATCGTCAGGCCGTACACGAGTGTTCCGATCATCGGCTCTCCTTGACAGGCCCCGCCGGCCGCAGCAGCCTCAAGAGCGCCCCCCAGATGCCCGTCCGGAAGCGGAATACCAGCACCAGCAGTCCGACGCCCAGGAACAGCTCCCAACGGGAGATGTAGGTAGCCAGGTAATTGCTGATCGCCATGAAGACCACGCCGCCAATCACCGCGCCGTACAAAGTTCCGGCGCCGCCGATGAGCACCGCGAAGATCACCTCCACGTTGCGCGTGGGATCGATGAAGCTTGGCGTGGCGTAGCCGTAGTTCATGATGGAAAGGGCTCCCGAAAGCCCGGCAACGGCTGCCGAAATCATGAAGGCTGTCCACTTGTAACGGAACGTGTTGTAGCCGAGGAATTGAGCGCGGGTCTCGTTCTCCTTGATCATGCGCAAGAGAATGCCGAACGGCGAAGATGTCAGCCGCCTCAGCAGCGCGAAGACGAGCAGCAACACCAGCAGCGAAAAGCCGAACATGATCTTTCTGTTTTGCAGATTGAAGAAGCCAATCGTCTGGAAGGTGGCCGACTGGCCATCCTCTCCACCGGTGTATTTGGCGAATGCGATCAGGACGAGAAAATATCCGACCTGGTTGAAGGCCAGATTGATGAGGGCAAAGGCGGCGCCTGTCGTGCGCACGATAATCGGCCCAATGATCGCTCCCAGCGCTGCGCTGGCCGCTACGGCGAAGGCGAGCGCCAGAAAAGGGTTCGTGGAGACGTGCTCGGTGAACAGCATGATGCCGTACGCGCCCGCGCCGAGGAACAGCATGTGCCCGAAGGAGAGGCGGCCCATGAACCCGTACAGGAGGTCATAGGAGAGCACGAAGATGCAGAAGATGATGAAGTCCGTGGTCCGCTGCGTCTTGAGGACCGGCATCAAGAGCAGAAAACATGCGCCCATCAGCACGGTAGGGATACGCTTCAGAGCGGTGGTCATACATTTCTCTCCAGCGCCCCGGCGAATTCGATTTCCTCGCGGGACGACAGCTCTTCCACCACCTTGCCCTCCTTCATTGCGTAAACGCGGTCAGCCAGCCGGGCGACGACCGGCAGGTTCTGTTCGACGATCAGGCAGGAGAGCCGCCCCTTCATGTCCGAGAGCAGCCGAAAGATATCCTCGATAACGCCGGCGGCCAGCCCTTCGGTCGGCTCATCGATGAGCAGGAGTTTCGGATTCCCCACCAAGGCCCGCGCGATCAGCAGAATCTGGCGCTGACCGCCGCTGAGCCCTCCCGCCAGAGTGTCCAAGAACTTCTCCATCGGGGGAAACATTCCCGAGAGCCGCGCCACGGAGTCGGTCAGCTTCTCGCCCGTGATATAGGCGGCCAGTTCGAGGTTCTCGCGAACCGTCAGCTTTGCGAAGACACGCTTGTCCTGGGCGACGTAGCGGATCCCAAGCCGGGCCACTTTTTCCGGGGCTAGCCCGGCAAGCTCTTTACCGTCGAAATGCACGCGGCCAGCGCTTGCGGGGAGAAAGCCGGCGATGCTCTTCAGCAGCGTAGTCTTGCCGGCGCCGTTTCTGCCGGCGATGAAGACCATTTCGCCCGCTTCGACCTTCAGCGACACGCCGTGCAGAACTTTGGCGATGCCATAGGAGACGTCAATGCGATCCACCAGCAGGAGAGGACTGCTCACACGCGCCCCCAATAGACTTGGCGCACCATGGGCTGTGCGAGCACCTCCTGCGGCACGCCATCGGCAATCACTCGACCTTCATGCATCACACTCAGGCGCGAAACCAGGTCCACGATGCGAGAGATCTTGTGCTCGATGATGACCAGGGAGAGGTTTGCCTTCACCTGCCGGATCAGGCCCAGGACATCGACGATCTCCCCGTCCGAGAGCCCCGCGAAAGGCTCATCGAGCAGAAGGACGCGTGGCCGCAGGGCGAGCGCGAGCGCGATTTCGAGCTTGCGCTTCTCGCCATAGGAAAGCTGCAGGGTGGGCCGGGCCGCCTTGCTCTCCAAACCAACCGACTGAAGAGCCTCATCGCACTTGGCGGAGATCTCCCGGCTATCGCTTCTGCCGAAGAAGAAGCGGCCCCTCCGAGCTTTGGCAAACAGAATGGCCGCTAGAACCATATTTTCCCGGACCGTAATGTGGTCGAAGACAGATACGAGTTGGAAGGTCCGGACCAGACCGCGCAGCACGCGCGCATGGGCGGGGCAGTCGGGTGATGTCCTCGCCACGCAGACGGATGCTGCCCTGGTTGGGAGGAAACATGCCTGTCAGCAGATTGAAGAACGTGGTCTTGCCGGCGCCGTTGGGGCCGATGATACCGGCGGCCTCCCCCAAACGCAGCTGCCAGCTAACATCGGAAACCGCGGTAAAGCTGTCAAAGCGTTTGCTGACTCCGCGGGTTTCAAGAATAACCTCTGCTTCCGATCCCCTGTTTTCCAGCGGCGAAACGGCCATCTCGGGGGCGGCAGCAGGAGCCTCCATTGTCATATCGTTGCGCAAACGACCAACCTCCACCGGAAAGGGCGGGGGAAGATCCCCCGCCGGTCCCGTTCCCTTCCCGGCTAATACCCGAGGGCCGAGAGCGGTGGAAGGTAATCCTCTCCCGTGTAAACGCCGATTACTTTCACCAGGTCCCACTTGGGGTCTTTGCGTTCGGCTGCGCCTTTCCCCACGACGACGAAAGCTCCGTACTTAAAGAGCGGCTGATGGTCTTGACGCCATGTGCCTGGCCCCTTCATGGAATCGAACGTTGGCGACTTCATCAGCGCTGCGGAAGCGGCAGCGCTATTGGTCGATTGAGCCAGTTCGATGGCGCGCAGAGCCTGCTTGGTCCCGATGTACGCCATCGCGGAATAGGGATCAGGCGGATATCCATATTCCTTGCGGTACTTCTGGGTAAACTCGTCCGCCGCCTTTACCACGGAGGCGTCACGAAAGCCCTTCATGTCGTAGTACCAGGACATCAGCGAGTACACCCCGGCCAAGGCCTCAGGCGGAACACCGCTGCCAAAGGCATTGGTCATCCAGTCGAACCAGATTTTCGAATGTCTTCTTGAGACCGACTTCGTTGGCCTGCTTGAGGACGCCGATCGCGTCCACTCCCCAGTGGGCAAGCATCACGATGTCAGGCTTCATCTCGGAAATCTTGTTGAGATAAGGCGTGAAATCGCTGGTGCCTACCGGCGACTCCAGGTATTCCGCCTTCACGCCGGATTTAGCAAGGGCGTCCTTGGCCCCGGCCCATTGGTCCTGGCCGAAGGCATAGGCCGGTCCGAAAAAGACGATCTTCTTCAGCTTCAAATTATTGATGATGTAAGAGGCACTAGCATAACCGCAGGCATAAGCGCTGCCGTGAATAGCGAAGGTGGAAGGTGCGATCTCGCTTTTGTCAAACATCCGCAGGGCAACCACGTTGACAGGGAAATACAGCACCGGGCTCTTCTTCACTTCCTTGTTCAGAGCGCCGGAAAGAGGAGCGAAGGTCTGCCCGACGATGATTTGAACCTTCTCCTCCTCGATAAGTTCGCGGTAGCGGCGGATGGCCACATCGGGCTTATTCTCGTCGTCGCGAACGACAAACTCGACGGGCAGTTTGCGGTTACCCATCTTGATGCCGCCGGCTGCGTTGATCTCTTTGATCGCCAGTTTGGCGCCATCGAGCTGCAGCGGACCGATCGGCGATCCTGGCCCGGTGAGCCCGAACATCAAGCCCACCTTGATCTTGTCGGGGTCCGCCCCGTAGGCGGGACAAAACAGCCCGAACACGACGACAAGTGCGGCAATGCTCTTCCACATCGTTCTGCGATTAGGCATGTGAAGCCTCCTTCATCTTTATGGATCCTTTTCCGTTGGGTTGCATATCAGGCGACCGTTTTCCATCTGCCAAAGTTAGTAGCGTCAGCATTGTCCTGTTGTGCTCCCGGAACGCGGCATCGGCCCCGATCGCGTCCCTTGCCCGCAAGGCGAAGACGATGTTCCGGTGGTCCGCCAGGAGTTGAGACAGTATCGGGGTGATCTGCATTCCGATAGGGCGGGCCTTGTGCTCGATTCCTTCCAGTATCTCCTGCAGGAAGGCGTTGCCGGAGGCGGCGTACATCAATTCGTGGAAACGAAAATCTTCGCAAGAGTAAGCCACCAGGTCCCCGCGCTGCACAATCGCCTCCTGCTTCCGCAGCGACTGTTCCATCTTTTCAATCGTTCTGTCTGTTATCCGTGAAGCGGCAATGCCGGCGGCCATACCCTCCAGAACCTCGCGCACCGTGTAAAGCTCGACCGCAGCTTTCCGCGTGAGCTCCACCAGGAAAACACCGCGGTTGCGGACGCTGCGCAGAAGCCCTTCCTGCTCCAGCTTCCGTATCGCTTCCCAAATGGGAGTCCGGCTTGCGCCCAGTTTCCTTGCCAGATCCTCCACGTTGAGCCGGCTGCCGGGCAGAAAACGGTGCTCGGCGATCATCGCCTTGATCCTGCCGTACGCCGCTTCGCCCAAGCTGATGTTGACCAGCTTTTTCGTGGTCGCCCCCATGCATCAGCGCGTCGTTGACTGGGACCGATAGCTATGGACGATACGCAGAGCCATGCAAATGGGTCAATAAAATGTGCTGACGAGTTGCACCACACACGATATCAAACGCCCGGTCAGTGTCAATGAATTTCATGAAACATGAAGCATGAGAAGTTTGCAATTGAAGGAGAGAGTTCGGGAGTTGGGCCTCAAGATTCCAAAAGGGTCAAGATGTTCGGCCATCACCAAGCCTCACGACCATACCCATGCAAGGGGTTTCCGCAAGGAGATGACGGCCTCATGTTACCGGACGGCATATTGCCGACAACAAATGTATCTGCTCACGCCAATTCTTGCGCAGCCGTTTCAATCGCTTGAAGAATTTTAGTGTAGCCGGTACACCGACATAGATTTCCAGAAATCGCTTCTTTGATCTCCTCCGCTGATGGCTTTGGATTCTTATCCAACAAAGCCTTCGCCGTCAAAACCATGCCTGGCGTACAGTACCCACACTGTATCGCACCGGCGTCGATAAAGGCTTGCTGAACAGGATGAAGGTGCTCTTCATCGCCCAGCCCCTCGATGGTCAGCACTTTCTTGCCCGCAACCATTGCAGTCAACAAGATGCAAGAGCGTACTGCGGTGCCGTCAACTATCACCGTACATGCGCCACAGTCGCCTGTGCCACACGCCTTCTTTGTGCCAGTTAATCCAAAGCTTTCCCGCAGAGTGTCAATCAATGTTTCCTTAACGTCAACCGCTACTGAGACCGCTTTATCGTTTAGGGTGAACGTAATGGAGACGCCCCTCGAGGGACTGACGCGGTTCTGTTCGTCACGCGTCACTTGACTGTCGATTTCGGCCAGATGCATATCAAGAGCCACGTTAGTTTCTCCTCCCCAATACTTCGGCATAGGCTTTGTTAATGGCCCGCTCCACTACGACCCCGATTACCGCTTCCTTATACTCGCGCTCTGCCTTGGCGGTAGGCCTCGCGTCGAAAAGTTCATTGCCGGGACCGCCCAAGGCCACCTCCGCGGGCACAACGCCCTTGATAGCCGACGCATGATCAGCGACCTTCTTGCCGGTAAGAATTTTTTCCAGGCTATAGGCCCTGACCGTCACCTTGTTGACCGATCCCATCGCGATAACGATGTCGCGGCAAATGTCCCCGTCGACCGTCAAACGCACGGCGGCGGATACTTCGGCAATATCCTGTGCTTTCCGCTTGGCCAACTTCACAAAAGCGCTGGCGGTATTGACGCCAGGGATGACGGGTATGCGGATCTCCTCAATCAATTCGTTGGCCGCGAGCGCATTCTTGCGGTAGCCCACAACCAGGTCCGCAAGTTTGATGATCCTTCTTCCCTGTTTGCTTGCGGCGACGACCTCGGCATCGAGGGCCATCAGCGCCACGTTGCAATCGGCTGCCGGTACGGCCGTGCCGAGGTTTCCCGCGGGAGTTCCGACAGCTCTGATGGGCGGGGACCCGACCTCCAGCACCGCCTGCTTCAGCGCGGAGAACTGGCTGCACAAAGGCGAATCCAGAACCTCCTTATAGGTCACCGCTCCGCCGATACGGACAAACCCGCCGCTTTCCGCTATTCCCTTAAGTTCGGCGATCCCCTGGATATAAACGATCGCCGTCGGATCGATCGTGCCATTCGCAATCTTTTCGACGATGTCCGTTCCGCCGTTAACGATCACAGCCTGCTGCTGGTACTTATCCAGCAATTCCAAAGCGCCAGCAAGGCTGTTGGGGCTATAAAACTCGGTTCCGACCATTTCCCCCACCTCTGTTTTCTATTGAGCTCTTCGCGTTCTGTTTAATCGCCTTCAGCACTTGCCGCGCCGTTAATGGAATGGTATTGATCTTGATTCCTATGGCGTCATAGACGGCGTTGCGAATCGCCGGTGCAGCCGTCATGATAGGTGGTTCGCCGATTCCCTTTGCGCCGAACGGACCAAGTTCGTTGGGGTGTTCCACAATGATCGATTCCAGGTTAGGCACATCTTTCACCGTGGGAATCAAGTAGCTGTGGAACGCTGTATTCTGCATCACGCCGCCGGACATGATGTTTTCTTCCATGATGCCCCAACCAATGGCCTGCGCCACTCCCCCTTCCATCTGTCCTTCCACCAGTGTCGGATTAATAGCCTTTCCGACATCGCAAGCGAAGACGGAGCGCAGAACATTGATGACCCCGGTTTCGGTATCCACCTCTACTTCCACCGCCTGAGCGCCGAAAGAGTAAGTGTGGCAAGGATTGCCCTGTCCGTCCTCAGAGGAGAAACTGGGCGGGGGTGGATACCATGTTCCGACAACCGCCAAGGGCACTTGGGAAACATAGGCCTTAGGTACAATTGCGGCAAGCTTCTCAGCCTTTTCCGGCTGACCAATAACGAAGACCTTTCCGTCTTGAATGGTCAGATCGCGCGGATCAGCTTTGAAGAACTGCTTGCTGGCGACGGCCAGCAGCCTGTCGCGAAGTTGCTTGCAGGCGTTCACCACGGCGTTGCCGACCATAACCGCGGAGCGCGATCCGACTGTCGGCCCGGAGTCGGGCGTCAGCCCGGTATCGGAGCAAGTCACTACCACGTCTTCGAATTTCACGCCCAGCGTTTCCGCCGCCATCTGACTGAGAGCCGTGTTAAGACCCTGCCCCATCTCAGTGGTGCTCACTGCCACATTGAGGGTTCCGTCCATCTGAAGATTGGCGAAACAACTGGCCCCTTCAAATGGTAGCGGTATGCCTGTGCCATAAATAAACGCTCCGAATCCTTTGCCGCGTTTGACCACACCGTCGCCACGATCGATGGGCTGATCCCATTTGAACCGTTCTTTGACCTTTTCTATACACTCACCCAGCCCGAGACCGCGGCTCTTCTTCATCACCTGGCCGGTGATCGTGCAATCGCCGTCCCGCAACATATTTTTGAGCCGAAGTTCGGTTGGATCCATATTCAATTTTCTGGCAAGCTCGTCGACTTGGCACTCGACGGCAAACTCGGCCTGGGGAGCGCCAAAGCCACGAAAAGCACAAGAATACGGGTGGTTGGTGAAGACCGAATATGAGCGCGCTCTGGCGTTGGGTATCGCGTAGGTGCCGCCCGCGTACACGAGCGTACGCATGGTGACGCCGTGCAGCGGTGCCTTGGTCCCACCCATGGACACATAGGCCCCTTTGTCCATGACGGTCTTAACATCGACGGCTGTTATCTTGCCGTCTTTGGTCGCCGCCATGCGGTGCGTGATGTACGTCGCGTGGCGTTTGCCTGTCGTCCGGAAGACTTCCTCGCGCGTCAACTCAAAATAGACAGGCCTCTTGGTTTTGAGAGCCAGAACACCGGCCATGGCGGAAACGTCCAGCGTGGAATCTTCCTTGCCGCCGAACCCCCCGCCGACCAGCGGGCTAATGAACCGAATCTTATGCTGCGGCAACCCAAATACAGGCGCCAGGCACCGTTTGTTGGCGTAAACCGCCTGTCCGGGACTGGTCAACACCAGCCCGCCTGTTCTTGGATCAGGTTCGGCGATGCATACATCAGGCTCTAAGTAGCAATGTTCGACCATTGGCGTTTCGTAATCGTTCTCGATTACGATGTCGGCTTCGGCAAACGCCTTTTCCACATTGCCCCTGTCCAGCTTAAGCACACAAAGAATGTTGCCGTCTTCCGCCGCCGGATGATTCTCATGGATTTTGATCGCGCCCTTTTTCATCGCTTCCCGGGGGTCGTCGTAAGCAGGAAGCGGTTCATAATCCACTTCGATCAGATTCAGTGCTTTCTGCGCGATCTCCGCGCTGACAGCGGCCACGAGGGCAACAGGGTCCCCTTGATATTTGGTTTTGCCGTCGGCGATGACCGGTTTATCCGGCACCAGCACACCGTAGCCGTTGCGGCCGGGCAGGTCCTTGGCCGTCATCACCGCCACAACACCCTCAAGCTGCGCGGCCTTCGACACGTCGATCGCTTTAATGATGGCGTGGGGATACTTGGCAAACAAAGCCTTTCCAATCAGCATATCCTTTCTCTTCTGATCGGCTGAATACTTTGCCTGCCCCAGCACTTTAGCTATGCCGTCGACTCGATTCTTTCTTTGTCCTACAACATCTAATTCATTCACAGCTTCTCCCCCTCGTATACGTACAGAAGAAGTGCGGAAACCAAATAACAATTCTCTCAAATTTCCGACCAACCAAAACAATTCGGTTAGGACCGATCGGTGGAAAGCCGGGGTACCTCGTCTTCCCTCGCTAACCTTAGGTCGAATGTCGCTTTAGAGTTTCCGGCATCAAGTACAGGGTTACCACACCGGCAAAGAATACGATTGAGCAGGCACCGATGCCAAAGCCCAAGCCGTAGGTTTTAGCCATCACGCCGATGGTGAAGGGTGTGACCACCGCGCCGAAGCCCCTGCCGACATTGAAGGCAAAGCCGGCGCCCATGGCTCGAATCTTCTCCGGGAACACCTCGGCGAAGTAGGCCCCGAACAACCCGAACACGCCACCGAAACTCAGTCCCATCAACGGGCCGATCCAGAATAAGAGCACGGCGTTGGGGATGATGACATACAAGGGAACGATGATCGAATCAGCGAGGAAGGCCAGCATCAAAGCCTTTCTTCTGCCAAATTTGTCGGCGACATAGGCATAGAAGAAGTAGCCGATAAATGCGCCGGCATAGATCACAATGCTGAATAGGCTCATGTACTGGAGGCTCAGGCCCCGCACGCGGACGAGATAAGTAGGTATCCAAGCGCCCACACCCCAGAACCCGCCCATCTGACAGGCGGCCGCGATGGTGCAGCCGATTGTAAGCTTAGTGATTCCCGGCTGGAACAGCGCCGAGGTGCCGATATTTTCTCGCTTGACAATCTTTTTCGTGTCGTCTGCCGGTACGAAGATCCAAAACAGCAGTCCGGCGATAACCGCTGTCCCGGTAAGAACAAAGATCCAGCGCCAGCCGACTTGGGCCAGCAGGAACCGCCCCATGAGTGCCGCGAGAATACCGCCGAGGGCAAAGGTACTCAACATAAAGCCGGCAGCCCGCGCCCGGTATTCGACATTCCAGTGCTCTGCGATCAGGGCGACGATCGGCCCCCAGAGTCCACCTAGGCCGATGCCCTGAAGAAAGCGGAGGACCATTAATTGCGTCCAGGAATCGACCCAGTAAACCGCCAGCGTGAAGATCCCGAACTCAACCAGGGAAATAACGGCAGCGTTTTTGCGGCCATAATTCTCTGCCACCCAGCCAAGCAATATCCCGCCCAACGCGGTTCCGATCATGGTTGCCGACGCCAGCAACCCTGCATCGGCCAGTGAGATTTTGAGAGACGTGATGATGACCGGCATACAGATAGCCAGTATTTGGAGATCGAGGCTATCGTATAGATATGCCATGAACGTCATGACGAGGACTTTCCAGCGATGTTCGGTCCCACTTGCAGGTTTGAGCGCGATCGACGATGTAGATGTGTTGGATTCCTCGCGAGCCGGCAGTACTGCGTTTTTTCCCGCGTCCATGGAAAATCTCCCTCTTTACTCACTAACCAATAGCGATGTGTCGGATTCCTTGCGAGTCGGCATACTCATAAAACCGGGATTTCCACCTTGTCCCGGTTATTGGCAATTGTGCCCTGCTTCACTTTGAGAAACAAGCTATTTCCCCCTCCCTTTCTTCCTAAAACTAAGGCCCCTCAGTTGGAAAGAGACTACGGATGCGAGTTCCAGCCATCCTGCCATGTGTGATGTTAGTCACAGCTATTACAATGCACCGGGGTGATGATTTCGCTTTCGCATACGGAAAACGCACCAATAGGGGTGCAAAGAGAAACAATGCCCAAGACCACTGATTCATGCTCGGAATGCGGCCCGCTAAGCTGCTATCGCAAAGACAAGACGCCGCCAACCTTTTGTTTGACGGAAGCGGCCGACCCACAGGAACTGGCTGCAATCGTCGAGCATTTGCGTGGTCGCAACGAAAATGGCGGTTGTGATTCCGCACAACACGAAGCGTTTATGTTTTAGGGATAGGAATTGGTAGAACGTCTTCCGAAGCAGTTTGATTCGATGAGGTACGTTATGTTTATCATGAGACTGATATGACATCGGATCGGCCGCGAATCGAAATTGAATACTGCACCCAGTGCCGGTGGCTGCTGCGAGCTGCGTGGATGGCGCAGGAGTTACTGCTCACGTTTGAGCAGGAGATCGGTGGAGTAACTCTGCTACCGGGCACGGGAGGTATTTTCGAAATACGCGCAGGGGATACGCTGCTTTGGTCAAGGAAAGATCAAGGTGGCTTTCCTGAGATCAAGGAACTGAAGCGGTTGGTTCGCGACCATATTGCGCCTGGGAAAGACCTCGGCCATATCGATCGTTGAAGGATGCTTGTGGGCAGCTGGAGCAGCACTGTGTGGCCGACATCTACTAAACACCGTCGAGAAAAATCGCTTGAGCACCGGCAACTTGTTCGTGAATGAACTGTCGGACGGCCCGCACCCGCGCTGTATTGGCCCTATCGGCAGGCATCACGAGGTAATAAGTGCGGCGCAGAAACACTTCGCGAGCCAGTACCGGCGACAACATTTTGTGCCGGGCGGCGATGAAAGAAGGCAGCACGCAAAGACCGTGTCCGGCAATTGCCGCCTCCATCTGGCCATGCAGGCTGGAACTCTGAAGCTGTGGGCGGCGAGCGCCGATCTCGTCAAGATAGTCAAGGTCTGGCATGAAAATGAGGTCGTCGATATATCCCGTGAAGGGATGATTTCGCAAATCTTCGCGCGAACGGATCCGTGGAGCGCCCGCCAGATACGACTTAGGGCCGTAGACGAACAAGACATAATCAGTCAGCCGTTCGATTACGAAGCGACCGGTTTCGGGCGGTTGTAAAGTTATGGCAATATCGGCCTCGCGCCGAGATAGCGCCACAATCTGTTGGATCGCTATCATTTCGATCGAAACGGTGGGGTGCGCCGCCGCGAAAAGAGGGAGCCTGGCGGCGAGGAAGAAATTTGCGAAACCTTCCAGGGAACTAATCCGTACAACGCCCGAGATGGCGAGTTCCGCAGCCGCAATGTCGCGCTCCGCAGTCTGCATTTCGGCCTCGACAACCTGCGCGGACACCAGTAACCGTTCGCCCCGCTTCGTAAGATTGTAGCCGCGGGGATTTCGTTCGAACAGCTTGGCTCCCAGAGTCTTCTCCAGATTGTCAAGCCGGCGCATGACAGTTGCATGGTCGACGCTCATCCTGTGGCCTGCTTGCGACACGGTCCCTGTGCGCGCCACTGCGAGAAAGAATTGGAGGTCATCCCAATCAAAGCCTTTCGACATGCACGCTCCTTATTTGCGCACAGAACATCCGCGAAACTACCTCCCTATTTGTGCACGAAATGGCTGCGATAATACCCCTTCCTTTTTGGCGCTTGCAAGACTAAAGTGCGTCCACTTTAACTTCGAGGTGCCGATTTGGCTGGACAGCGGCAGACGCCAGGTCGATCGGCGACTTCCTGGGGGAATCATGATAGCGACAATCGCTTTGCCGCGCCTTATGCGAATTGGGGCCGGCGCATCCGCTGAACTGGGAAACATTCTTTCGCAACTCGGCCTTTCACGGCCTCTAATCGTTACCGATAAGCACTTGGTGGAATTGGGCAAGCTCGAGAAGCTGATGGGCAGCCTCGACAGTTCCAAAGTCCGCGCAACGTTGTTCTCCGATGTTGTTCTTGATCCCACGGTCGCTTCGGTCGAAGCGTGCCTGGCCTTCCTGCGTGCAGGCAATTACGACTGCGTCGTTGGGTTCGGGGGCGGCAGCTCCATGGATACGGCCAAGGCGGTGGCAGTGCTCGCCGTCCATGGCGGTGCCATGAGCAGTTACAAGGTGCCGCACATCCAAGACGCGCCGGGACTGCCGATCATCGCCATTCCAACGACCGCCGGCACGGGTTCGGAGACGACCCGCTTCACGATCATCAGCGACGAAAAAACCAACGAAAAGATGCTGTGTATTGGGTTGGGCTTTCTGCCTACGGCTTCGCTCGTCGACTACGAGCAGAGCTTCAGCATGCCCAAAGATCTCACGGCAGCCACGGGCCTGGATGCACTGTGCCACGCCCTGGAAGGCTTTGTTTCGAAGAAGACTCATCCGTTCTCGCAGAACATCGCGACTCAGGCGATGCGCGCGATTGCGCCCAATTTGCGGCGCGCCTATGCCGACCCGTCGGATCGCTATGCGCGCGAAGCCGTGATGCTGGGCGCGTCGTTGGCAGGCATCGCATTTTCCAACAGCTCAGTCGCCCTCATCCATGGGATGGCCCGCCCCATCGGCGCTTTCTTCCATGTGGCACATGGGCTGTCTGTCGCGATGCTGATGCCGGCGGTTATTGAGTTCTCCGCTCCGGCCGATGTCCGGCTGTATGCCAACGCCGCTCGTGCCATGGGCCTCGCTGATGAGGCTGAGAGCAGCGAGTCGGCGGTCAGCAAGCTCGTGAATGAGTTTAATGCGTTTAACAAGGACCTCAAGGTCCCCACGCCGAAGTCTTATGGCATCGACCCTGCCCGTTGGACGAGCCTCCTGGGAACGATGGCGGAACAAGCGCTGGCGTCGGGTTCACCAGCCAACAACCCTCGTTCAGCCACCGTGGAGGAAATGCTGCAGTTGTACAAGCAGGCATGGGCCGGGGAAGAGACCCAGAAGCTATACAAGGGGGTCGGGGCCTGATCTGACCAAAAGCCAATTGTGGAAGGCCGCAACTACCTTCCGGGTTGGAACACGATCAACAAAAGCTGAAGAAAGCGGCGGCACCGCAACCGGTGCCGCCGATCTAAATCGGAAACGAATTTTCAAACGGAGACTTGAATATGGCGCAAGCAGCGACGGCCCATTCCATACAGCAGGGCGCTCCTCAACACGCGAAAGTGGCGTTTGCGAGCCTGATTGGCACCTCAATTGAATGGTATGACTTTTTTTTGTACAACACAGCCGCGGCACTGGTGTTCAACAAGCTGTTTTTCCCTCAGTTCGACGCCCTCGTAGGCACGCTGCTTGCGTTCACCACCTATTCGGTCGGCTTTGTAGCTCGTCCGTTCGGGGGCGTGATCTTCGGCCACTTCGGCGACCGGATCGGCCGCAAAAAAATGTTATACATCACGCTGCTCTTTATGGGTCTGTCCTCAACCATAGTCGGATTGCTGCCCACGTACACGCAGATTGGGGTGTGGGCTCCAATTCTGTTGACCTTGATGCGCGTATGCCAAGGCATCGGCCTTGGTGGCGAATGGGGCGGAGCGGTGGTGATGGCGGTCGAACACGCTCCAGCGGGCCGCCGGGGCTTGTGGGGTTCTTTTCCACAAACCGGCCTGGCGGTCGGCGGCATGTTGTCGACTTTCGCGATGTGGTTGGCCACCACGCTTCCCCCAGATCAGTTCCTCTCCTGGGGCTGGCGCGTGCCGTTTCTGTTTAGCATCCTCCTAGTGGTAGTTGGCGTTTGGGTCCGGATGACTGTCGCCGAATCGCCAGCCTTCCTGAAGATCAAAAGCCAGAAGGCCGAGGAGAAAATGCCGCTCTGGGTGGTACTCAAGAACCACCCAAAGACCATAGTGCTCGCCATGGGCTTGCGGTATGCGGAGAACGGGCTATATTACCTCATTACGGTGTTCCCGATAACCTATGTCATTGTCGCGCTGAAAATGAACAGGCAAGCCCTGCTTCCTGGTCTGATCATGAGCTCCGCTGTCGGCTTGGTCGCCTTGCCGTTCTACGGCTGGCTTTCCGACAAGATAGGAAGGCGGGCGGTCTACCTCTGGGGCGCCGTCGTTTGCGGTATTCTGGCATTTCCGCTCTTCTGGATGCTGGATAAAGCTCCACAAAACATAGCGTGGGGCTGGGCCGCCATCATTATATTCATGCAAGTTGGGCACTCGGCGATGTATGGCCCGCAGGCAAGCTTTTTGGCCGAACTTTTCCCGACAAAGGTCCGCTACACCGGCTCGTCAGTCGGGTATCAGCTCGCTGGAGTTTTTGCCGGCGGCCTATCCCTTCCGCTTGCGACCATCATGCTGATGCGAGCCCACAACAAGTCGTGGCCGGTGTCGCTCTACATAATTTCCTTCTCGGTGATCACTATTATTGCCACGCTGATCGCCAAGGAGTCATACAAGAAGGATATCCTGTAACTCGTCTATCACTTATTGCGGAAGGACCTTATATGACTGCCACGAGCGTAGCACCCGTAACAGCAAGCAGTGATCGCTATTATTACGTCCCGAACGATGCGGCACTCGACCCGATCAGCGGCGATCGCCCGAAGAAGCTGAAGTACGGCGTCGGCGGCGAGTGGAAAGAGTCTAAAACCGGCAAGTACATGCCTTGCTACGACCCATCCACCGGGGCGGTGATCGCCTATGCACCGCAGTGCACGGCGGAGGAGGTCGAAGAAGCTATCCAGGTCGCCGCCAAGGCATTTCCCGGCTGGCGCGACACGCCGGTGAGCAAGCGCATCCAGGTGCTCTTCAAGATGAAGCGTTGCTCGACGAGCATCTCGATGAACTGACCTATCTGCTGCGCCCAGGAGAATGGCAAGAAGTGGGACGAGGCCATGGGCGACGTTCTCAAGGTGATCGAGGTGGTCGAGTTTGCCTGCGGCGCGCCGCACATGATGAAGGGCGAGTCGCTGATGAACGTCTTCGCCGGGCTATGACACCGTCCGGTTCCGCGAACCGCTCGGGGTTTTCGCCGGCATCGCGCCGTGGAACTTCCCGGCCATGATTCCGCAGGGCTGGATGGTTCCGATTTGCATCGTCACCGGCAAACTGCATGGTGCTGAAGGCGGCCAGCTTCGCGCCGCAATCGGCCTTGCGCATCACCGAGCTCTGGAAGGAGGCAGGTCTGCCCGGCGGCGTGCTCAACATCGTCACCACGAGCCGGAACGAGGCCGAGATCTTCCTGAAGCATCCGGACATCCGGGGCGTGACCTTCGTCGGCTCGACCAGCGTCGGGCTTGCACGTCTATGCGACGGCGGCTGCCAACGGCAAACGCGTGCAGGCGCTGACCGAGGCCAAGAACCACGCGTTGGTGATGAGCGACTGCGTAATCGAGCGCACCGCGCAGGGCATCATCAACTCTTTCTCCGGCTGCGCCGGCGAACGCTGCATGGCGTTGCCGGTGTGGTGGTGGAGAACGCCATCGCCGACAAGTTGGTCGAAGCCCTGGTGCAGACTGGCAAAGCAGGTCAACCTCGGGCCCGCCTACGACAAGAGCACCGGCATGGGTCCGGTGGTCAACCAGGGGCACAAAGACTTCGTCCTCAACTGGATCGAAACCGGCGATCAAGGAAGGCGCCAAACTCATTCTCGACGGCCGCAAGCCGAAGGTCCCGCGCGGATGCGAGAAGGGCTTCTACGTCGGCCCAACGATCTTCGACCACGTCACGGAAGAGATGTCGTGTCGGCCGCGAGGAGATCTTCGGCCCGGTGCTGTGCATCAAGCGCGTGGACAGTTTCGAAGAAGGGCTGGCGATCATGAACAACAGCCGGTTCGCCAACGGTTCGGTGATCTACACCGAAAGCGGCCACTACGCGCGCGAGTTCGCCAAGACGCACGGACGGCGGCATGGTCGGCGTCAACGTCGGCATTCCCGGTCCCGCTCGGCATCTTCGGCTTTACCGGACACAAGCAGTCGTTCTTCGGCGACCTGCACTGCATGGGGCGCGACGGCTTCATCTTCTATCACCGAAACCAAGAACGTGACCACGACCTGGTTCACCGGCAAGGAGATTCCCGCGAAGGTCAGCACGTGGGACGGCACCATGACCCGCTGATGAGTTTAGGGCTGACGTTTCAATAGGCTGATCGGAAAATAGAGGGAGTCAGTGCGCGCAAGTTGCTCTCATTGGCTCCCTGTCTCTTTGAAGCTTTTCTTCATCGCGGCCGGAGCGCCCATTGTGAGCGCTCCGGGGATGAGGTTCGCAGACTGGCCTGCCTCAGCCATGAAAGCAGTCGAAGTCCATCACTTCTGTTTAGTCATGGGCTCCATGCCGGTCTTCGTGATGACAGGGGCGGCGGCCGGCGATGCAAGGAATTTGATGAATGCTCGTGCCACATCTGCTTGCTTGGTGTTGGTTGCAACCCCAGCGGAAAACATGGTCATCTTCTGAAGCCCGGGCGGCAGCGGCCCGACCACTTCTATGCCCGATACAGGACGAAGCTCGCTGATCTGCTGGAAGCCGATCTCAGCTTCGCCGCGTGCAACGACTTTGCCAACCGGTTCGGCCGGAATCATTTTGCTCTTCCCCTTCACCTGGTCGGCAATTCCTAGCTGCGGAAACAGTTCTTTTGAGATATAGACGCCGCTTGCGCTATCGGAATACGCAATTGATTTTGCTTGAAGAAGCGTGCGCTTGAAGGCGTCGGCGGAACCGATATCCGGCTTGGGTGTGCCTGCGCGGACTGCCAAGCCAATGCCGGATTGCGCCAAGTCGGCGCGACCGTCGGAGATGACCTTCCCCTGCTTGATCAGGTTATCCAGCGCATAGCCGACCATGATCACAACATCCACCGGCTCACCGCGCTGAATGCGGTTCGGAATCGCTTCCGGTGTAGTTCCCATCGAAGGTCCGGAAATGAGCACGACTTTGTTTCCGGTCGTCCGCTCAAACTCTGGACCAAGTTCGTGAAGCGCTGCGGAAAATCCGCCCGAGTACATCACCTTCACCTCGGCCGCGCCGGCAATGGCTGCAAACAACAGAATGCTTACGAGAACAAACGCCGCCTTCAAAGCGGTCAATCTGGCTTTCATCAGGGCTCTCCTTTTCGCAAAGCTTCAGCCTAGTACTTTCAGTTCCAATAACCAATCCTATTTTCGACAGAACACCATGCGCCCGCAGATAGACAGCTATTTTGCGATTTCCCATCCTAAAGCGGTTCCCCAATAGGTATATCCCAAACGTGTGAGACTGTCTTGGCGAGCGAAGTCGAGCCACCTTTTTTCTGCCGAAATAACAAAGGGTAACTCCACTCCGCTTCGCTCCGGTCGCCATGACATACCATTGGGAATTTGTATACACCAACAAGGGAACTGCCCTAATGGGCGTCAAGGTCGCCTAAATGTAATCGTTTGAACTTGAGTTGCGGGCCCTGCGGCCGATACCAATCCGCGCGATTTGGCTCTTTCCTGCCATTCAGATTGCTTGACGGCATGATGTTGCAAATTTAAACAGTACAAATATTGACGTATCAAGCATTTATATGACCGAGATCACGGCGCAAGCTCTCTTATCAATACATAACCTTCTCCGTGGGCAAGGGGCGGGGGAATATCTATCTCTATTTGTTTGCTTTAGAGGTGCTTCGTCAGATCTGTCTGGCGGGGTAGTGGGAAGGCTAGCTTCGCTCAGCTGAACTTGGGGTCCCAAACGAAAAGAAAGCAGCCGCTCAGATCAATCTGACGGCCCTGTTAACGGTTGCTCCATCTGTCACGGGGGAATCTCCGATATCCGATGCAAAGACGCAGGCCACGATTGCCGAGCAGCTTGAACGCTCTGGAGTTTCACGACGCGATTTTCTCCTCCTCTGCTCGACGCTCATGGTGACTGCTCCCATGGGCCTGGCGCTTGCCAGCAAGATGTCCGCCGCCGAGGTGGCTCGCGCCGTCGGCAGGAGCAAACGTCCTTCCGTCATCTGGCTGCACCTGCAGGAATGTACCGGCTGTTCGGAAACCCTGCTGCGCACCTCGATGCCGGATGTCGCTCACCTCATTCTTGACGTCATTTCACTCGACTACCATGAGACCCTGATGGCCGCCGCCGGCCACCAGGCGGAAGCCGCTCTTCACCAGGCGGTCAGTAACAACGCCGGCAAGTTTGTGCTGGTGGTCGAGGGCGGCATTTCGGCCGGCCGGCAGCAGCGAGTACTCATTCGTCAAGCAGCAGTGTATGCACTGCCTCGATCCCGCCTGCATTGCCGGTTGTCCCTTTCGTGCACTCGATAAGGATCCGAAAACGGGCGTCGTTTCCTGGACGCCGGAAAA
Source organism: uncultured Acidobacteriota bacterium (assembly GCA_963832365.1). Taxonomy (GTDB): domain Bacteria; phylum Acidobacteriota; class Terriglobia; order Terriglobales; family Acidobacteriaceae; genus CAWBRT01. Next base: position 31,001 of record CAWHUL010000026.1, read on the forward strand.
GTGTGTTGGCTGCCGATATTGCGAAATCGCCTGTCCTTATGGGACTCCCAAGTTTCAATGGTCAGGCTTTAACCCAAAGATCGTGAAATGCGAGTTCTGCAAGGAGCGGCTTGCCAAAGGCCAGGAGCCCGCTTGCTCCACCGTCTGCCCGGTGAACGCGGTTATCTTCGGCAAGCGCGATGCGCTGCTCATAGAAGCTAAAGCCCGCATTGCGGCAGCTCCCGGCAAGTACTATCGGAATCGCGTTTATGGCGAGTTCGAGGGTGGAGGCACGCAAGCGCTGTACCTCACGCGCGTTGCTCCCGAGAAGCTCGGCCTGCCCAGGCTCGATCCCGAATCGATACCACACAAATACCTGAAATGGCAGCAGCGGCTTTATTCATACCTGGTATTTCCGGTTGCGCTTTACGCCTCGGTCAGCATCGCCATTCGCGGCACTTGGAAAGATCACATAGACCACCTTGAGGATGAAGAAAAGAAGACGGGTTTGAGGGCGCAGCTATGACCGATTCCAGTGCGCGCTGGGAAAGATATGTCCCTGTCTACAATGTGCCGGTAGTGACTGGCGCATTCGTAGCGCTGGTAGCTTTGGCTGCGGTCGCCGTCGGGCTGACGGGATACCGTGAACTGGCGGGGCTTGGACCGGTCACCGGTATGAACGACGCCTACGCCTGGGGCATCTGGAAGACCGTCAATACAATGGTGCTGACCGGCCTAGGCTCCGGTGCCTTTGCAGTGGGCATCGCCGCTTGGCTGTTCAAACGCCACCGCCTGCACACGGTTATGAGAACCGCGTTGCTTACCAGTTTTCTAGCCTATCTTTCCGGCCTGATCCTGCTGGGAATCGACGTGGGCCGCCCCTGGAATATGTTCTGGCTGCTGTTCCCATGGAAATGGAATTTTCATTCTCCACTTCTGGAAGTGGCCTTTTGCATACCGGTGTATGCCATGATCCCGCTGGGATTGGAGAATGTTCCGCCGGTATTGGAGTGGGTGTATGAACATCGTCCCAATATGCGTCCGCGGGTCGACAAATTCACGAAACTGATTCAAAAGTATTACGCGTATGTGGTGGCGGCAGCTTATGTGCTGCCGGCCATGCACCAATCCTCGTTGGGTTCGCTGATGTTGTTGGCAGGCGACCGAGTCCACCGGTTATGGCAAACGCCGTACCTGCCCCTCCTTTATGTTTGGGCCGCGGCTTATATGGGCTTCGCCTGTGTCGCCGGCACGCTGCTCTTCACTTCGATCATCTGGCGTCGTCCCATCGATCTGGAGGTGCTGAATGAAATAGCCAAGATCACAGGCCGCCTGGTCGCCACCTGGATGATCTTTCGCTTTTTCGATCTGACCCTTCAGGACAACATCAAAGCGGCGTTCGCTTTCGACCGCTTTGCCGGCCTGTTCTGGGTGGAAACCCTGGTGTTGGTTGCAGGCGGTTCTATTCTCTGGATTTCAGCCAAAAGTGGCGACGCCAAGCTCATGTTTCTGGGTCACCTGCTAGTGGCCATCGGCGGATCGCTTTACCGATTCAACCCGACACGCTCGCATTCCAACCGCGTCCAGGCGCGTTTTACTTCCCGGCGGCAATGGAAATCCTGATCTCCGGCGGGTTCGTAGCGCTGGTGATTGCAATCTTCATGCTGGCAGCGAAGGTGATGGCGATCCTGCCCGCCTGGTATGAAATGGAAGCGAAGCTGGGCAAGGTTGCACGAAGTTCTTCGGCCCCGGGCGCGGTTGCCCAGACGGCCGGACACGACTAGTCCGGCGCAGCAAAATTCGATTTCACAGGTTAAGCTCATATGGCCATTAAACGGCTTACGATCGACCCAATCACCCGCATTGAAGGTCACCTCCGCGTGGACGTCGAAGCGGACAATGGGGCAGTGTCGAATGCCTGGGTATCCGGCACCATGTGGCGCGGCATCGAGCGCATTCTGCAGGGACGCGACCCGCGCGATGCCTGGTTCTTTACGCAGCTACATCTCTAAAGGTGATTTCGAGACCTTCAACTCTCCAACATTTCCAAGTGGAGCCATCTGGGGCGTGGGCACGCACGAGGCTCCGCGCGGCACACTCTCGCACTGGGTGGTCATCGATAACGGAAAGATTGCCAACCACCAGGCGGTTGTGCCTTCGACCTGGAACGCCAGTCCGCGCGATGCAGCCGGAATTCGCGGCCCCTATGAGGCCTCATTGCTGCACACACCGATCGCGAACCCCGAGCAACCGCTGGAGGTGCTGCGGACTATCCATTCGTTCGATCCTTGTCTGGCTTGTGCGGTTCATACCTTCGACCCGTCTGGACGGCCGTTGGTCAAAGTTGAGGCGCTATAAAATTCGCCAGTCGCACGTGCCCCTTTTCACATTTTCGTCAAGCAGGCGCGGAATGTGTGTTAGGGCAATCTTTCGCGCGAAATCATGTAGAGCGTAGAGTGGGGGCACGGACATTCATGAATGGAAAGAGAGCTTATTAAGGCTGTTACCATCGGCGGCGTCGGCAGTATCTTGACGGGCGATGATGCCGTTGGTCCTTACGTTGTGCGCACGCTCGATGCGCTTTATGAATTCCCCAGCCACGTGCGTGTCGAAGACCTCGGAACCCCGGGACTCGACCTGCTGGCGCATCTTTCCGGCGTCGACGCGCTGATTCTCGTCGACTCCGCAAACAACGACGCGCCGCCCGGGTCCATCACGCTCTACCGCCGCGATGACCTCACTCGATTCGGTGCGCCGCTTCGTCTGGACCCGCACGCTCCTACACTAACGGAGTCGTTGCTGATCGCCGACATGGCAGGCGGCGGCCCACGGGAGTTGCTGTTGGTGGGGATTACCGGCAAACAATTTGAGAGCTGCGGTCTCAGCGATATTGTCCGCCAATCCGTGCCGCTCGCGATCGATGCCATTCTGGCCGAACTCGACCGCCTCGGAATCATTTATAAGAAACGCCCCATCACGCTTGCTCCAGACATCTTCTGGGAGCGAAATCCCTAACGACCGGAGCCTGCTACTCGTCAGATTCTGGTGGGCGGGGCTTCAGCGAGAAACTCGCGGTACCGCTGTTCCTCGAACGCTTGGTGCAACTGCGAAGTGCGAAGACGCTCGAGGATCGCACGGTCATCTGCGTCTAAGTCGGGAGCATCGAGTACGGCCAGCGTCCCCTCCAGATGCTCCGGCTCGGCGGCCCCGACTACCATGCACGCTAGCTCGGGCACGGCAAGTGCCCACCGGAGTGCGGTCCGCGCGAGGCGGGCGCGATCAGTCAGACCGGCTTCCGATCCCATCTTGAATAGCTCGCCTTTCATGAACACCTCGCGGCCAAGCACAGCAAGACCTTGCTCACGCGCGGATGGGAGAACGCGTCCCCGGCCCGCCACGTCGGCAACGTTGAGGTTGATAAAGATACTGTCGAACCCTCCGGAAGCGATCATTTGGAGGTATGTCTCCTGGCCGCGGAAGGTGTCGGCGGTGGCGAACCTGATGAGGCCATCCTGTTTCAGCCGTTCGATGGTGGATCGGAGTCGAGGGAGGTACTCTGCATCGGAACGCCATGCCTCAGGCGTGATGCCGAGATTAAGGAAGTCCAGCCGTTCGCGGCCCATGAGTTTCAGTATCCGCTGGACTTCTGCCTTGAGTAGCGGGTAGTCCGCCATCTTTCGATTGCCGGGATCGCGATCGTACATCATCTGCTCGGGACGGGTCTGCACATAGACCTCGAACGGCGGCGGCATCTCTCGCAAGGTGCGGCCGAGGGCTTCCTTCTCTGAATCTTGCGTGGCGTCGTAGAAGTTGATTCCTCGGTCGTAGGCGAGCTTCACGATGCGACGCCGTTTCTCTCCCCCAAAGCCCGCGAAGAGCTGCCCCGGCGTGGTGGCTCGGGCAAAGTCCTCCTGGAAGCCTCGCAGCTTGCCATCAGGCAAGTACTCGTGTCCACCAAGGCCGATCACTGATAGCTGAATTCCGATTCGAGGAAGCTGACGATAAATCATGAGTTGCCCCTCCCTTATTCTAGTGGCCAAAGAATGTGGTTAGACCCATTCGCCTTGCCTCATCAGAGGTTCGACTGTCTTCGAAGCAGTCACACCGTCGATATCGAGTTTGTCAGAGCCGATCATCCAGTCAACGTGGATCAGGCTGTCGTTCGCGCCCTTGGCCGCAAGTTGCTCGGGGGACAGCTTGCCGCCATCGCGCAGGCAGGAACTATAAGCCTGCCCCAACGCAATATGAGAGGCGGCGTTTTCATCGAACAGCGTATTGAAGAACAGCAGTCCGCTGTGGGCAATGGGCGAAGACGGCGGCACCAGCGCCACCTCGCCCAACCGCCGTGCGCCTTCGTCGGTGTCGATCAGCTTCTGCAGCACTTCCTGACCTTTTGTTGCGCGTGCCTCCACAATGCGTCCGCCTGCAAAGCGCACCTGGATTCCTTCGATCATCGTACCCTGGTACGAAAGAGGCTTAGTGGCCGTCACTGTGCCTTCGGCGCGGTCTTTGTGCGGTGTGGTGAAAACCTCTTCCGTGGGCATATTGGGAATGCAATAGACACCGTTGCCTGCCGTCGTGCCGCCGCCGAGCCACAGATGGTCATCAGCCAGTCCGAGTCGGAAATCGGTTCCAGGCCCGCGGTATTGCAGTGCTGCGTAGCGCTTTTCGTTCAAATACGCTGCACGCCTTTGCAGTCCGGCATCATGTGCTTTCCAGGAAGCAACCGGATCGGCGGCATCGATGCGTGACGTCTGGAAAATTGCATCCCATAGTTTGGCTACGGCAATATCCGGTGGATCGTCAGGAAACATCGCCGCAGCCCAGCCCGGCGTAGCGCTTGCGACAATCGTCCAGTTGATCTCGTGCCGCGTAATTAACTCCATTGCGGGCCGGTAAGCAACCGAAACGGCGCGATTTGCCCGGCCAACCTTCTCGGGATTTTCATTGGAGAGCAGCAGTGGATTCGCGCCCGCAATCGCCAGCCGTGCTGCACCGCTCTTGAAGGCTGCCGCCAATCCGTCGTACAGCCATTTCGGAGCTCGATCAAAGCTTTCATCCGGCGCGAAGCGGTAGCGCATCAATGACGCTTCATCGTCGCTGTAGAAAGTTGTGACCAGTGAAGCTCCGGCGCGGTAGGCTTGCTCCGTGATGCGTCGTGCCAGCGGCAGCGCGTCAATCGATGCGGTCATCACGAGCTCTTGTCCTGGTTTCAGCCCCAGTCCTATTCGGACGGCAACCTCGGCAAGACGGTCCAGCTTTTGTTCGTGACCCAGTTGTTCAGTAGCGAGCGCGATATTCGTCATAGTCTTTATGGATACCTCGAACCCTTTATAGAGTTTAGGCCAGCGGCTCATCCGCCCGCTTTGCTTTCGGATGCAAGTCGACGCTTATGACACCACTGGCGATCGAAGTGTGGCTACTGAACAGTTGCCTTGCCAAAATATAGCCAATTGCACAACACCGACATTTCCTTGCTATCTGCTAGCAGCCGGATTTTGTTCTTACAATTATTTAGACACCGCTACAGCCAGCAGGTTTTGAGAATTGCTTTTCCCAAGGAATTTGAACTGCTGGCCTGTCGTTATCGCTGAACCAATTGGTAGTTACCGATTTTGTCTGTGTATAAAACATAACCCCGTCTTTGCTGCCCATCACGTGCAGGTCGCCCAAAAACGAGTTCTTGTGGCCCTGGAAGGCAAAGTATGATGCTGGCACAGGAATGCCGATATTCACGCCTACCATGCCGCCATGGGTGTCCATGGCGAACTCTCTAGCGTAATAGCCATTTTGAGTGAATATAACCGAACCGTTAGCGAATTGATTGCAATTCATCAGGGCCAGACCCTCTTCGAAATTCTTCACCCGCTTAACACACAAGACCGGTCCGAATATCTCTTCATCGCCAACCTTCATCCCAGGCTTTACATGATCGAAAATTGTAGGCCCCAAGTAATAGCCGCCAGGATGTTCCTCCACCTTAACGTCTCTGCCGTCGACAACCAATTGGGCGCCTTCTTTTATGCCTTTTGCAATCCAGTCAATGACAAACTGCTGATGCTCTTTGGAGCCCACGGGACCGAGCTTCGTACAGTCTTTAGTTGCGGGCCCAACCTTAAGCTCCTTTGCATATTTGACCAATAACGCCACAAATTCATCGGCAATGGCTTCTTCAACAACCGCAACCGGCAAAGCCATGCAGCGCTGCCCTGCAGCGCCAAAGGCGGAGGCGACTATTGCCTTGGCTGATTTTTCAAGGTGACAGTCCCTAAGAACCAACGCATGGTTTTTGGCCTCGCCCAACACCTGCACTCTCTTGCCGTGGGCCGCCGCCGTAGCGTATATGTGCCTGCCCACCTCCGTAGAGCCGACGTAGGATATTCCCTTCACATCAGGATGCATCAAAAGCAATTCAGCTTCCTTGCGGCTGCAGGTAAGCACGTTTACGACGCCTTCGGGTACGCCGGCCTCAATTAGTAACTCCATCATTCTCAACCCAGTCTGAGGTACTTTGCTGGCCAGCTTTAAAACGAAAGCATTACCCGTGGCAATGCAAAGTGGGATCATCCAGCCAAAAGGGATCATAGCCGGGAAGTTAGCGGGGGCAATACCGGCAAATACCCCAACCGACTCGCGGAAGGAGACCGTATCGATGCCCTGAGACACCTGCATAAGTGTGTCCCCCTGCATCATGACAGGAGTTGCACAAGCCAGCTCAGCCCCCTCAATCGCTTTTCCGACTTCGCCTCTGGCCTCGGTAAACGTTTTTCCCTGTTCTTGTGCTATCAGGGTAGCCAGTTCGTCCAAGTGTTGTTCGAGTATTCGCTTATATCGAAAAATTAACTCGATGCGCTTTTGCACAGGAATACGGTGCCAGACGGAAAAAGCATTCTTTGCGGCGGCGATCGCCTCGTTGACCTCGCCCTTGGTGCAGCATGGTGCCTGGGCCATCACTTCGCCGGTGCTTGTGTTATACACCGGCATATATTCTTGGCTCGTTGATTCCTTCCATTGATTATTTACGCAGTATCGCAATTTCTTTATCGTCACGGAGCTCGATTCCTTTCAATATGTCTTAGGAATGTATGAAAAACCAGGGGTTTGCCAAAGAAATGCTGAAAACTCACTCGATCTGATATCACGCCATGAAAACCGTCTGCCCTCCCACAATGGTCTGAAGTACCTTAATGTCTTTGATCCTTAGAGGATCGATCTCGAGCGGATTGTCTTCGAGGACTACAAGATCAGCTAGTTTACCTGCCTCTATCGAGCCCTTGATCCCTTCCTGGAAATACATCCACGCGGCGTCAATCGTGACGGCGCGCAAGGCTTCGGGAACCGTAATCTTCAGCTCCGGACCCATTTCCATACCGCTGGTAGTTCGCCGGTTCACGGCGGACCAGACCGACATGAGCGGGCTAATTGGTGTAACCGGGCAATCGTTGTGCAGGCTGATCTTGAGGCCTCTATCCAGGGCCGTCCTGCATGCGCACATTCTGCGCGCCCGGTCAGGTCCTACAAAGATGTTGTAGTGACGGTCGCCCCAGAAGTAGGTGTGGGTAACGAAGAAACTCGGATTCACCCTGAGCTCTTTCATGCGGTCCAATTGGTCCTCACGGGTGAGTTGGCAATGATTGGCGATGTGACGCGGATCTTCCCGCGGATTGGCAGCCTGCGCCTCCGCCCAAGCCTCGAGGGTGTCCTCAGTCGCCTGGTCACCGATCGTATGCACGATGGTCTGCCAGCCCGCCGCGTGTAGCTGCTTGATCATCTCGATCAACTGTGATTTTTCTTTGAACCGTGGATAGCCCCGGTAGTGAGGCTTACCTGGAGGCGTTACGTGGTAGGGTTGGCTCAGCCAAGCGGTGTAGACGTAGATGGAGCCGTCCGCCCAGAGTTTGGCGCCGCCCAGAGTCACCATGCCGTTCTCGGTGAGGTCGGTTCCCGACTTGCTAGTTGGATACTTCTTCATGTCGTCCAGGGACGATGCGAAAGGCCAAACCACAACCCTGACCAAAAGGTCTCCGGTTGACGATGCTTTCTTCAGCAGCTCCACTTCCGGAAAGAATGCCCATCCATTGTTTGCCGTAGTGACTCCGGCAGCCGCGTAAATCTCGGATGCCTTGCGAACCCCGGCAAGGTTCTGGGCCTCGGTGCGGGGTGGCATCATGTTTTGGACGATTGTGTATGCGGGTGGGCCTTCCAAAACTCCGGTTAGCTCTCCGTCGGCACTCTTATGGAAAAAGCCGCCAACCGGATCAGGCGCGTCTTTCGTTATGCCAGCAAGCTTCAAGGCGGCGCTGTTAGCCACTCCCAGGTGCGCCGATATGTGAACGATAAAAATCGGTACCGTGGACGACACCTTGTCCAGATCCTCTCGGGTCGGATGCCTGTTGTCTTCCAAAAGCGAGTTATCGTAACCGCGGCCAGTGACCCACTCTCCGGGTTTGAGCGTCTGCATCTTCTTTCTTAGGGACGCAAGCAATTCCTCGATGTTACGGATCTTTCCTATCGGCGGAGAGAAGAGGCTCACGCCATAGAGAGCGTCATTTCCTGCCCATGGGAAATGTCCGTGGCCGTCGATAAACCCCGGGAGCATGGTCTTGCCGTTAAGATCGACAAGTTTGGTTTGATCCCCCGCGAGAGCCATGACTTCGCTCTTCGATCCACAGGCAACAATTCGTTCGCCCTTTATCGCTACCGCTTGCGGCATAGCTAAAGGGTCAACCGGATTCATTGAAATGATTTGCCCATTAAAAAAGATCGTGTCAGGCGATACTCTTTGCTTTTCTGTCATGAACTCTCCGCGGGTAAACATCACATCGCTTAAAACATGAACTTAATCGGCTCCTGCAACGTTACTGCGCCCTTTTAATTGCAGATGCACCGGCATGCCGCCAGAAAAACATTCCGGAGTACACAGGATGCGAGGATTGTGGCCGACAAGTTTCCGCGCTCGTTCCATCGCCTCCTGATAGGTGCTGACTGGAATAAATCCCATGCCGCGCGCGTAACGGGGTGCTTTGGCCCCGACGATGAACACAGCCGAGCATCGGGTAAGTGGCACACAGCCGCCGGTGAGCATCGACATGGCGTGGAAGGGATGATAGGTATAGTAGTTAGAATACTTGTATAGGTAGCCAGGATCGGTGGAGATTCTTAAAGCTTCTTCCGAGGCGAGAAACTCAGGCGCCGTGCAGTGCTTCTGCAACGCTTCATAGGTTTCCTGATAGGAAGGAAACCAATCGGGGTTGAACCATCCGTCGCAAATGGACGTGGCAATGATCACGCCTCCCTCGCGGAATGCATGCCAGCAACGGGAGAGTTGCCCTCCTATGCCGAGACTCATCAGAATGGGATTGGTGCCCATACCGGGGCCATAGTGAAAATTGCGGGGAATGCCCATAACCAGCACGTCAGCCGGTTCGGGCATGTCTACCGTAATGTTTGTCCTTTTATCGGCAAGGGGCCAAGTGGCTCGTTCTACGGCTGCGAGCTCTCCTGCCTTCACGTCAAGGACCTGGGCCTTCTGACCCAGAACCGCATCCACCGCAAAGAACTTCTTGCCCATCCCCTTTTCCATAGCCTGGCCGATGGACCGGAACTGATGGCGCATATGCGAGTGGGGGGATGCTCCCAGCCAATCGTTGCGGTGCATGGTGGATGGGCAATGATGAGAAGCAATCGAACGCCAGCCCGAAAGCCCGGTGACTATCATCTTGTAACCGCCGCTATAGCCGCCGTAGGGATTGCCCGCGCAATGACCGATCACAATCGATAGATCGGCTTCGGCCATAAGCCGATTGCACTGGACGACATTCCCCATGCCGTCGACTCCGAAGTTGCACAGGTCCGGAGCTTCCGCGTCGTGGTTGATAAGTCGCTCGGGCCAGAATCTATTGACGATGTCCTTTCCCAGATACCAGTACCATTCCTCGAGGGTATTCTTGCGGTGAAGTCCACCGCAGCAAAGCAGGGTAATATCTTCAATACGAGTACCAGCCTTGAGGAGCTCCTCCACAACCATCGGGATAGATGTTTTCCTGTGGCTATTGGCTTGGGCTCCGCCCTTTACACGGTCAGGGAACCCGATGACAACCTTCTTCCCAGGGCCCGCTAGTTCTCGCAGCGGCGGGGAATCCAAAGGGCTTTGCAAGGCCTTCCGGGTCGCATCCGCGGCATCGACTGCGGGTGGGTCCGTATAGGTATGGCCATAGCGGATAACCGCTGCCGTATCCGGAAGCTCGACTCGCATGTGACTGTCGCCATAGTCCAACAAAACTTCTTGCATGTTTCCCCCTCGTTAGAAATAGTCAATTCCTAATAGTTTCAATTCGACCGTCCTTAGACTTACGGCGCCGAAACTCGAGCGCCACCTGGCCGATAGAGTTCGCCTACCGTCCGGACATGTTCCTTTACGGCCGTCTCGATATCGTACGTGGGCAGCCAACCAATTTCTTTCCGTGCCATGCTGTCATCGTAGGCGGCCGGATAAGGAGACTTACTCGCTCCGCCTTCCACGAGTGTTACCCGGCTGGCCGAACAATACTTTTTCGCAATATCGACAACTTCGCGGATGGAGTGAACACCGCCCGCGATGTTGTATATCCTTTGCTTCGGGCTCTTTGCCTGATGCAGCGTCCAGAGCGCCTTGACGGCATCCTTGACGTAGAGCCAATCTCCGGTTTCGTCCGGGTTAGGAACGGTAATCGCCTCTCCCCGAGCCATTGCATCAAGGATGAGCGAGGAATAGAGTGCAGTAATTCCGGTAGTGCGACCGGGTCCGAATACCCAGGTGAATCTGAGAGCCCTAGTGTCTAATCCATGCTTTCTGGCATACCAGAGCAGGAGATGCTCGCTTGCAAGCTTCGTCTGGCCATAGATTAGCTCTGGATTTTTGGCCGCGTCGTCACGCACCGGCTCGGCAACATCCCTTCCGAAAACAGAGATCGAGCTGACCATGACGAAGCGGTTGACCTTCAAGGCGAGAGACGCATCCAGGAGGGCCTGCGTAGATTGGAAGTTGACGCGAAACCCCATGATCGGATTTTCTTCGCAAGGACCGGCAAGAATTGACCCGAGATGAAAGACGTCGGTGATTGCCTGGGACATGATCGCGCGATAAAGATCCGCCGGGGACGCAAGGTCGCCGCGAACATAAGTGATTCGATCCCGAACGGATTCTAAACTTGCGGGCTGCGCAGCCACATCGAAGACAACGACTTCGGCGCCCTTTTCCAGGAGCATGGGGACGAGGTATGATCCGATGAACCCCGCTCCCCCCGTTACTAACACCCGCATGACATTCCTCCTTGTTCAGTGAAACCAGCGACCATGAAAATACCGGTGCGGCCTGCAGAGGCAGCTTTGATCAATGGCCCACTCCAATACCTTGGGCGCTTTCGGCCACGATCCCCGTACGCTGCTTTAAGAACTCTTCGCGAACAATCTTTTCGATCTCGGCCCTGACCTTGGTAAATTCGGCGCTCGTTTTGATATCAGCGTGGCGGGGGTAGGGCAGCGGAATCGGCATGACCTCCCGAATCCGACCGGGGCCGGTTGCCATGATCACTACGCGGTTAGAGAGAAACGTGGCCTCCTCGACTCCGTGAGTAATAAAGATTACGGTCTTTTTTTCCTGCTCCAGGATGGTCAGCAGCGACTCTTGCATGAATTGTCTGGTTTGCGCGTCGAGAGCGCCAAAAGGCTCATCCATCAGAAGCACTTCCGGATTGACCGCATAGGCCCGGGCGATAGCAACTCTCTGTTTCATTCCGCCCGAGAGCTCCTTAGGCAAGCAGCCGGCAAAGTCTCTTAATCCGACAAGATTAATGAAGTGGTCGGCGATCTGCTTGCGTTCGTCAGCGGATTTTGAATTCGCTCGCAGCGTCAGGCCAAACTCAACGTTTTCACGAACCGTCATCCAGGGGAAAACGGCGTATTGCTGAAAGACGACGCCTCGATCGGGCCCCGGCCCGTGGATCTCGCGGTCGTCGATGAACACCTTGCCTTGGGTGGGCGCGATGAATCCGGCGACAATATTCATCAAGGTAGTCTTACCGCATCCCGATGGTCCGATGATGGAGATGAATTCTCCCGGTTCGACCCGCAGGTCTATTCCGCTGAGCGCAACGTGCTGCCGGCCAAGCCCGACATACGTCATGCCCACTCCATCAATCAGTATCCCCTTCTGCATCCTGATCTCCCAAAACCCGAAAAGCCTCTCTCGCGAGCTTCGACCGCAAATTAAGAGAGCTTCTCCTGCCAGGCGGTAACCCGCCGTTCTATCGCACGGACAATTCCATCCATCATGAGCGAAATAATTCCAATGAGCAGAATGCCAAGTACTAGCGGAGGCATCTGGAAAAAGTTTTGCGCGTCCACCATCATCGCACCGATACCCCTCTGGGCGGCAATGAGTTCCGCCGCTACCAGCGTGGCCCAGCAGACCCCGAGCGAGACCCGTGCCGCGGTAATAATGGCCGGTAACAACTGCGGCAACACGATCTTCCTGAAGATTTCGAAATTGGTGGCCCCAAGAGTCTTGGCCGCCCTGACGAATAACGGATCAAGGCCCACCAGCGCCTGATAGATCACGACCAGGGCAGGAAAAAACGAGGCGTAGGTCAAGACAATAATCTTAGAGGCTTCTCCGATCCCGAACAGGATGATCATCAAAGGAATGAGCGCAATCGGAGGAAGTGCCCGAAAAAAATTGATAGCAGGATCCATCAGCATCCGAACCACCCGAAACCACCCGATCAGAAACCCAAAAATGATCGCCATCACGATCCCGAGCGAAAATCCACAGAGTACGCGCAGGAAACTGGCATACATGTGGTACTGAAGGGATCCGTCGCGAATCATTCCGACCGAAGACTGGAGTACGGCCCCGACGGAGGGAAATATCTGAGGGTTCACCAGCCGGAGGGCGCGTGCACCCTCCCACAACGCCAGAAGGATCGCAAAAGAGGCTATGAAATAGCCAACGCGTTCAAGTTTCTTCCTCCATTTGTTTTCTGGAGGCGGATCTTGCACTTTTACCTGAATCGCTGTTCCTGCCATATCACACTCCTCGACGACGATCCGTTCAGCGTGGGTTCTCCCCGGCTGGTTGCGGAGGGTTCAAACTAAACGTCAATTACCTTTTGCGGCTGATAAAAAAATGCTCGGATCAAAGAACTGAGTAGGTTCCACATAGTCCTTAATGGCGCCTATCTCGATGAACACATGCTCTACCTGTCCAACCCATTTGGCGACGGTACCGTTCTCATACAATTTGACCCAGTCTTTGGTCTTTTCAACCTTCTCCGCCTTCCAGCTTGCCTCGATGTCGCTGAATGGAATGTTGGAGTAAGCCTTCGCGTGGATCACTTTCAGCGCCTCGTCCGGGTGAGCCAGAAGAAAGTCATTGGCTTTAATCCACGCTTTGACGATTTTCTTCAATGTTTCCTTGTTCTTTACATAGTAGTCATTGCCGGCAACCCAGCCGCCGATGATGGCTGCGTTGGGATAGAACTCCTTGGCCGAGCTGATCATCACCGCACCGGGAACTTTATCGCGGATGGCTACATTGAATGGAGCCCAAGTGGCGACGAAAGGTACAGCGCCTGAAATAAAGGCTGAAACCGCTCCCGCCATATCCATGCTGACGATATTCACATCTTTATTAGAGTCGAGCCCATTCGCTTTCAGCGCAGTATGCAGGAACACTTGTGCAGTTGTTCCCTTGACGGTTGCGACCTTCTGGCCTTTCAAATCTTTGAGAGACTTCGCTTTGGTCTCGGGGCGCGCAAAGATCATCGCGGTATCGTACTCAATATCGTTGATCAGGAAGATCTTCCCCATGCCGCGCGAGGGAAAATTCGAGATTACGGCTCCCATGATGGCGACATCGAGACTGCCGCCGCTCAGCGCCTGCATCATAGGAACGCCGGAGGTGAACGGGACGGGCTCTATTACGAGTCCCTGCTCTTTGAAGTAACCTTTTTCCATCGCAATCCAGAACTGTCCATCCACCGCGAGGGTGTGCAGGTAGCCCACCTTTACAGTTTCGGCATTCGCGGAAGACACTCCGATTCCCATAACGAAGGACAACAACAAACAGAGCACTAATTTTGAAAAGTTCATTTAATCGTCTCCATGCTCATTTTTAGATTGTCATCTCAACCGCCCAAAGGACCACCGACCATCACCTCGCGGTGCGGTTTACCACGGCATCGCACGCGTTGCTTTCCCAGATTCTACTGAAGCTCTTCCACATGATGGCAGTGTCGCTTGCGCCAAAACCCTGCGACTGTGCCATTTCATTGACAAATTGTATGGTTCGGGCAAGCAACGGAGGAGCCTTAGCCTCCTGAGCCATTTCCACGGCCAGGCGAACGTCTTTGCAAAGCAAATCGACCGAAAACGTGGGATCGTCGAAATCCTCCGCTACGATCTTCTGTCCCAGCTCCTTGAAAAGGTTGCTGACTGTACCCGCTTGGCTCGCCGTAATTGTTTCATAGAGCAGCTTGGGCGGAATGCCGACCTTTTCGGAAACAGCCATCATCTCCGCGGTCATCGCGTTGATCGCGGAAAACATTAGTTGATTCAAAAGCTTGATTTTGTTACCGGAGCCGGGACCTCCAATGGAAATACACTTGGCGGCAATCAGGTCGAAAACAGGCGCGCACCGCTCGATATCTTCTTGCACACCGCCAATCGGCAGCGTCCATTTGCCGACGGTGCCTGGCCTGCCAAGCACGGGCGCATCCAGATAGCCGACCCCCGCTTGCTTTGCGAGATTCCACATATCGCGGCTAGTACCGGGGTCGACCGTGCTCATGTCGACGATCGTCGATCCCGGCCTTGCAGCCGACAGAAGACCTTCCGGGCCCGCGACACAAGATCGCACCTGCTTTGGTCCAGGCAGGAACATGATCATCACATCAGCCCGTTCGGCTATAGCCCTTAAGTTCGCGGCAACGGTCGCACCAAGCGCCCTGACTTTCTCACTGGCTTCGGGAGAAACATCGAAGACGAATAATGAGTATCCCGCTTGCAGCCATCTCTCTGCGACCGTC
The DNA here is from genome assembly GCA_963832365.1 of uncultured Acidobacteriota bacterium. Lineage (GTDB taxonomy): Bacteria > Acidobacteriota > Terriglobia > Terriglobales > Acidobacteriaceae > CAWBRT01. The sequence continues at coordinate 46,045 of CAWHUL010000026.1, forward strand.
CTTCCCATTACGCCTGCGCCAATCAATCCGAGAATTTGCGTTTGCATGTTTCCTCTGTCTGTCATCTTCACACTGCTAATTCCGCTAACTGACTCCGCTCGCCGCGCCGCTCCTGGCGATTCCCGGAATGTGCCTGCCGCAAGCTGAGCCGCTCCGAGAACACAAGTTCGGACAGGGCGAGAAGGGCCGCGGCGTGGCAATCGTCTATCGTGCTGATCTTTACGAGGTCGGCCAGTCCCGGAAGCTTCTCCGACAGCGCCATCTTGAAGCCCTTCTGATAACTGGAAGAGCAACCGAGCGGGCCGGCGAGCAGTATCTGCTCCGGATCTACTGCAACCGCGACGCCCATCAACGCTTTTCCAAGATACTGGCCGGCACGGAGCAAGACCTGGTTGGTACGCGCATCGCCTGTAGCCGCAACGTGGAGCACCTCGTCGAGTTGGGCTCTGTTCTTTCGATAGTCGGCCGGAGAAGGTATCAGGCTAGTAGCCTTGCCAAGATCGGCCAGTACGGCGACTCCGGATGAAACCGTGTTCAGACATCCGATCCGGCCGCAAGAGCAAACGCGCGTCTGCCCTCGGAGCGGCATGTGGCCAATGTGGCCGGCCCGGAAGCGAGAGCCGCGAATGAGGTGACCATCCAGGAATAGGCTGCCGCCCAGCCCGGCGGCGCTGCGAAAGAAAAGCACATTGCTTTTGCCTCTGCCGATCCCGAAGCGGACTTCAGCCAAAAGCAAAGCATTGTCTATATTTTCCACCACCACCGGCAGGTCAAATGCGCTTTGCAGTGGCGCTGCAATGTCTGTAAAGCCCCATCCCAGAAACGGGGCGGTGAGAACCGTTCCCTTGCGGCGATCAACCACTCCGCCGATCACCACTCCAAGGCCAAGCACACGCTTGCGATCAACACCGGCTTCGGCAATTAGATCTCTGATCGCCTCGCAGCGCACTGCGATAGCGCGAGTACTACCGGCGAGGTTGTCCAATTCGAATGGGCGGCGTAAGACAACTTCCCCGCGAATGTCCACCAGGGACACAGACGGCTTATACGCATTGATGCTGAGCCCCACGACATACGCGCCCTTGGCCGCCAAGCTTAGGGTGGTCTGGCGTCTGCCGGGCGTGTTGGACGGAGATTTTTCGCCCTCGTCGACTAAGCCGGCAGTTATCAGCTCGCGCACGATGCGGGTCACGGCCATCAACGACAGGCCAAGGACCTTCGCAATCTGGGTGCGAGAGAGCGCTTCGCCCTTCTGAATCTCAAGCAGCACTCGGGCGCGATTGCGGCGCCGCAGCCTGCTATGGCCGAGTAAACGCGGGTCCATTGATTAATATCTCTCTGTGAGTTATTAATTATTCGGAAAGCAAATTACACAGCTCACCTGTCCTCTTGTCAAGCGGAGTTTTAGGCATCGATCCGGACAGTTGTACTGGCAATCGCGCGGAAAACCGAAGGAGTTCAAAGAGCTATTGCGCTAGTTTCCGGGACACTACATTAGCGTTAAGCCTCAACGGGTTTGATTTGAAAGAACAGTGCGTGACTCCAATACAACAGTTGGCGCCATCAATGTAAATCCAGTCAACGGTAGTCGGAAGCACACTGCGGCACCAAGCAGGAGAAGCGCCCCGGCGCTTCCGAAAGCAATCCAATGGGTACCGAATCGTTCGAAGCCCCAGCCGCCAAGCCATGTACTGATCATTCCCGCTATCTGATGTACCAGATAGGCGGTGCCGTACAGGACACCGACCAAGCGGACGCCGTAGATATCGGCGAGCAGGGCAGACGAAGTCGCGATGCTACCGGCCCAGACTATGCCGCCGATGGCAGCCGCGATATACAACTCCCAATGGGTGCCGACCAGAAGCAGCGCGAAGAAGCCCAAACCTCGGATGAAGTAGATGGCGGCAAGAATATTTTTGCGGGGCATGCGATCCGACAATCGCCCCAGTATCAGCGTGCCGAGAATGGCGACCAAGCCGATAATCCCGATGCCGAAGGAGCTTGTCATGGCGTCGAAACCATGGTCCATCAGCATTGGCACGCCGTGGGCGCCCAGGAGATTCATGCTGAAACCGCAGGCAAAGAGGCCGAGAGCAATCTTCAAAAATGGCGCAGTGCGTACTGCCGCACTGAATCTGAGGCTTTCCCCTACATTCGCCGTGGCCGCATTTTGGGCGCTGATTTGTTCCGTGAGCAGATCGGCATTCGGCGGAGCGTCATCGCGCATGATGAACAATGCTGACGGTACGGTTACAACAACAAACACAATGGCGTAGCCAATGAGTGTGGTCTGCCAGCGAAACCAATGGTTGGATAAGGTCAGCACCGGCGTCATCACTGCGATGCCGGCCATGGAGCCGGTGGACAAGAAGAACAACGCCATGCCGCGTTGGCGTCTGAACCAACGGCTGATGATGGGAGTAAGCGCAACCGGGCTGGCCAAACCCAGGCCGAGCGATAGCAGCACCCCGAAGGCCAGCAGGAAGCTGAGCGGCGTGCGGGCGACGACCGTCCAGATCGTCGACACGATGACAATTGTCGTCCCGAGCAAGAGTACGAAGCGGGTTCCGAGGCGCCCGACCAGGTATCCGGCCAAGGCCATGGCCAAGCCATAGCACAGCATGCCGACTCCGATGATGCTGGAAAGCAGGCTTCGGCTGAATCCGAGGTCTCGTGACATGGGCAGGAAAAATGGCCCGATGCCCAATCGCATACCGGCCGTGAGCAGGGTCAGCAGAGTAGCGGCTGCAACTATATTCCAGCCGAAATACCAGCGCTGAACAGTCCCTTTGTGCATTGAAGCTTTGACGTTGGGACAATCCAGATAGATCATCCCGTGACAGTCACAGACTGACTTCTCAACTGGACCACTCACACGTCCCCCATCGGAGAACAACCCCACTGAGCAATTCTTATCTCGGAGGCTCCAGTCCTGTTTCTCGAAGGACCGGATACACTGCCGGCGAAGATAGCAGCAAGATCAACTGTTTGACAGCATCCGGGTCAGCAGCCCCGGCACTAATCCCCGCCGAGAGAACCGTGAAATGCTGTATCTCCGCCGGCAAAGGGCCGACGATCTCGATGCCAGGAGTAGGAACAAGATCGCTAGTCGTCTGGATCGCAATCTCGGCTTCTCCCGAAGTAACAAGCGCTCCTGACGAAGTACCACCCCGGGCGAGTTTGGTCTTAGGTGCAAGCTTTTCCGCGATCCCGAGCCGCTTAACGAGTTCCGCGAAATAGACTCCGCTAAAGCCGCCGTCAACGGGATTGGTGTAGGAGATGGACTTTGCCGCCAGCAAAGCTGATTTGAAAGACTCTACTGAGCTTATGTCCGGGCGTGAAGCACCACGACGAATCGCAACGCTGATACCAACCCGGGCGAGGTCCGTACGACCTTGTTCAGCCACCTTTCCCAGCTTAACAAGACCCGCCATCGCTGTATCTGAGACGATGACCACGTCAAAAGGTTCGCCGTTCTTGACACGCGCAGCAATGCCGCCAGTGGGACCGAAGGTAAGAATGAGCTTATTGCCGGTCTCGCGCTCAATCTGAGGGGCCAACTGAGTGATTGCTCCCTGAAATCCGAAGGTACAAAAAACCCGTATCTCGGCCCCGAACGCAGTGGACGAAAGCGCCACGATCACGATCAAAAACAACCCGATGAAAATACGGCGCAGTGAAGGAATCATGACCGTGACTATTTCATGCCGCAACGGCAGCGTCAAGCAGGCCGTCTTTGCGATTGAGCGTCAGCGGAACAGGAATCTGAGGGCGACCTTTTGGAGTTGCCGGGCCTTACCCCCGCTCACAGACGGTTGTGACCACTATCATGGCAGCCGATTGGCAGCGAACGTATGCTGCGCAATAATGTCCGAAAGCTCCCAAGGCGAGAAGCAGAGTCTCGGAAGTGTGCTTCGTGATTGGCTCTGTCATTTCGGTAGGAAGCGATCGCCCTTGACGCCGGCGGTCCGCCGCGCGCAGTTTCGGCTGACTTATTCCCGCTTCCGGGAAATCCTCACTCTCAATGATGGCATTCTGCGCACAATCTCCGAGTTCGAAGACAAAGCTACCGGACAGGAACCATTTGCCCTGCATCCGCTTTTGGGGAAGCTTCGCCAGGCGGAACTGAATGCCGCGCTGATCGCCAAGAACCTCAATCAGATTGCCGGTGGGCAGCAGTATAGCGGGCTTTACGATGCATTGGGACGCATCCAGGAGCGCATAGCATCGGTCGTGGATCGCCACATCGGCCTGCCGGACGGGCCACTGATCCTCCCGCTTGACGAAGCACGGCGGGAGTGCGCGCTTCTGGCTGGCTCAAAAGCAGCCGCATTGGGTGAACTGCGTGCCGCTCTGCGGTTGGCCGTGCCCGACGGGTTCGTCGTTACCACGAGCGCTTTTTCCCTCATGCTTCGTGCTGCCGGCCAGTCCGCTGAAGCTTCCACCCTGGAGGGCGTGCTCGAACAATCCGGGCGAGAGGCATTGGAACTGGCCTGCCGCCGAGTTCGAGACGGGATTCTCAACACCACGCCTCCGGCAGAGGTGTTGGACGCGATTTCCCGCGCTTGCCAGCTCCACTTTGCGGCGCGTCGCAACCCTCGCTTGCCGTGCGGAGCAGCGCAGTCGGTGAAGACACCGCCGCTTCCCATGCCGGCCAGTACCTCACCAGGTTGGATGTGCCCTGTGAAGAGCTGGCGTTTGCCTGGCGCGAAGTGGTCGCAAGCGCTTTCTCGCCTGATGCGGTTGCCTATCGCTACCTTCGAGGCCTTGCCTTTGAGCACGCGGCCATGGCGGTTCTGGTTCTTCGCATGCTGAAGCCGCGCGCAGCGGGAGTCCTTTTCACTCGCGACGTCAACGATCCCACGCAGGATGCTGTCGTCATCAGCATGACTCCCGGCCGTGGCGATGTGCTTGTGTCCGGACGGACGAACGCCTTTGAGATTACCCTCCGATCCGGCGAAGACCCAGCGCCCGGGCACTCCCTGCCCGCAGACCTCATCCATTCCTCGGAACTCGCGCATCTCCGCGAAGCTGCGCGCCGCCTGGAAGGGCTTTTCGGAGGTCCGCAGGACGTCGAGTGGGCGGTCGAAGAGAATGGGCCGGTCTATTTTCTTCAAAGTCGGCCGTTAACCCTGTCGCCATTTGAGGACGGAGAAGAACCTGCGATCGTCTTCTCCGGCGACTCCGTCGCTGCTCCAATCATCGAAGGAGGCCGAGTGGCGTGTCCGGGCATCGGCATCGGACCCGTGCGCAGACTGACGACGCTGGACCTCCCCGACTCCGTCCCCGCAGGGAGTGTTCTGGTGGCCCCGAATGCGGTCGTGGAGCTTTCTCGTTTCATGCCTTATTGTGCAGCCGTGGTGACCGAGGTGGGTTCGCCAACCTCGCACATGTCAATCCTGAGCAGGGAGTTTGGGGTTCCAACTCTTGTCGGCGTTACCGGCGCTCTCGGCCGGGTCTCTGACGGCGAGGAAGTGACTGTGGATGCGACTCACCGGCGAGTCTTCGCCGGGGCGTTTCCGGTCAAGGGTGGACACCGGGATCCCAGCGGAAAGGTGAGCGGCACCGCCCCGCTCGCGGGTTCTCCGGTGGTACGGCTGCTGAGAGAACTCGGGGAGTGGGTGACACCGCTCCACCTGACGGATGCGACCGCTCCTGAGTTTGCGCCCGAGTACTGCCGCTCGCTACACGACCTGACACGATTCGTGCACGAGTGCGTCTATCACGCCATGTTCGGCTTCGGTGAAGAAGTACAGCGGAGTCTCCCCACGCCAACCGTCCTGGATGCGCGCATGCCTCTCGCCGTCCATCTTTTTGACGTTGGGGGAGGACTGAAGGACGACTCCGGCGCCAAGATTCCTGCATCGGCAATCAGCTCCGAGCCGATGCTGGGGTTCGTTCGAGGGCTGACCGATCCGCGCGTCAAGTGGGATCGCCCGCGCCAGATCTCGGCTGACGGATTTCTCTCGGTTATGGGAGAGAGCATGCTTGGAGCCCCACCGGAAACCCGCGGGATGGCGGAAGCCTCCTTCTGCGTACTTTCCGGCAACTACATGAATTTCGCGGTGCGCACGGGTTACCATTTTTCCACGGTCGATGCATGGTGCGCTGGAGTGGAAAGCCGCAATTACATCCACTTCCATTTTTCGGGCGGTGGCGCCGCCTCGGAGCGCAGAGAGCGCAGGCAGCGCTTCCTGGCTCATGTTCTTCTCCAGATGCAGTTTCAGGTGCGGAATCGCGGCGATATGATAACCGCACAACTCGACAAGTTCGATCGCGCGACGACTCTCGCGGCGCTGGAGCGACTTGGCCGGCTCACGCTTTGCGCGCGCCAGCTCGATATGCTGATGGATACCGACTCCGATGCTGAAAATTTCGCCAGGGCCTTTATTGCTGAGGATTTCGCACGCTTCTGACAGGTGGCCAATAACCCGAATTTTGCAATCGAACGGTCACACGGGGCACATGAAACAATATCCGAGGACGCTTCGATGAGCAGCGCCACAGCTGCCGCACCTAAAATGGATGCAGCCCGGTCGCCTTTGCATGCTCTCCGGCGGCGCCTGACGCTGCTGCTGATTGGCGCTTCGGTCTTGCCGATGACCATCGTCAGTCTCGGCGGATGGGTGGTCTTTCGCGGTCTGATCGCGGACCGGGTTGCAGAGCACCTCCAGACGGTCGTGCACGATCACGCAGGTACCATCGACCTTATTCTGGAGGATCGGCTGAAGGCCCTGCGGTTGATCTCGGAGAGCTACAGCCATGCTCAACTCGCCGATCCTGCTGTATTCCGAGGAGTGTTCACGAACCTGAACAGCACCTATAAGCAGGATTTCCAGGATCTGAGCCTGATCGACGATCAGGGGCGACATCTTTCCTACATCGGCCCCTACGACCTCCTCCACCAGAACTATCGTGACACCGAGTGGTTCCGACATGTCCGGGACGAAGAGACGATATATCAGCGATGTCTTTCTCGGCTTTCGCAAAGTCCCCCACTTCATCATGGCGGTTCGACATGATGAGCCTGACGGCCGGTTCTGGGTGCTCCGCGCCTCCATCAACTCCGAGGTCTTTGACCAGCTTGTTTCGGGCGGCGTAATCGGCTCGGGCGGCGACATCTACCTGCTGGACAAAACCGGCCGTTACCAAACGCGTCCCAAGCACAGCGGCCAAGTGCTGAGCGAGAGCGGAATGACCGTGGGCGCGCCGCGGGGAGATGTGTGGACGGTGCGGACCCTCTCCGCCGATGGCCGGGCGATCGTGCGAACCATGAAGTGGATCAAAGACCGCCGATGGTTGCTGGTTGCCGAACGGGAGATTGCCGAGGTCGACGCGCCTATTCACCGGGCACTTGCCCGGGGCGCCGTGGTCTTTGGTATGGGAGTGCTCACGATCTTGGTGATCACCATCCTCACGACTGGGCGACTATTTCGAATGTTGCTGAGCGCGGAGCAGCAGAAGGAAAGACTCGATGACCAGCTTCTGCGGGCAGCCAAGCTGGCTACGGTAGGCGAAATGGCCACCGGCGTGGCCCATGAGATCAACAACCCGCTCGCAATTATCTACTCCGAGCAGACGAATATCGCCGACTTGCTGCAGGAGATGGATCCGAACGATCCTCGCGTCGAAGAGATGCGTGACTCGGTGGACCAGACGAGCAAGCAGGTAGGCCGTTGCAAGGCGATCACGCACAAGCTGTTGCAGTTCGGCCGCCAGGGTGTCGCTACCGGAACACTGATCGATCCGGCAACGGAACTGGCTGAAATCGTCCGGTTCTTCGAACGGCAGGCATCGGTCGACAACATCTCGCTTCGGCTGGAGATGAAGCCGGGATTGCCTAAGGTCTTCATCAACGCCGGCGAGTTTCAGCAGGTTGTGAGCAACTTGCTCACGAATGCCCTGCAAGCATTGCAGGGACGTCCCGGCGCAATCCGGGTATCAGCCTGGAGCGAAAACGGGAATGTGATGCTGTCTGTCGAGGATACGGGACCGGGCATCCCCCCCGACGTCAGGGACAGGATATTCGAGCCGTTCTACACCACCAAACAATTTGGCAAGGGCGCGGGAGGCACAGGGCTTGGCCTGGCGGTCTGTGACGGTATCGTATCAAAATGGAAGGGTCGCATTTTCGTAGACTCGAAACCGGGTACCGGGGCGCGACTGATCGTCGAGTTACCTGCGGCGTCGACGGACGATGATCGCTGAGATTCAGAGAGGTATGAACCGAATTTCTCGGTGAAACCCCGTTCTTTAGTCGGCGTTTGCGGTTGGCCTCGCAGGCGCGGGACAGCGCTTTGCGTTCGCTCGCATCCTCAATCGCCGAAACCAACTCCTCGATCGGGCATGGCTTGGCCAGGAATCCCTCGGAGCCGCCCTTCAGCGCAGACAGAACGGAAGGAATCTCTCCGCGTCCGGTTAAGAGTAGGACAGGTGTGAGCTGGTCATAGAGTCGCAGTTCGCTAAGTGTGGCAAGTCCATCCATGCCAGGCATCTTCAAGTCCAGGAGTACGCAGTCGAATTGCGACTTCTCGAGTATGGCAAGAGCCGAACTCCCACCGTTGGCCGTATCGACGTGGAATCCCCGGCGGGAGAGCACACGTTTCAAAGAGTTCAGATAATCGACCTCATCGTCTACAGCAAGCACGCGAATCGGTTCACCCATGGGGCCCACCTCTGTGATCGCGGCGATGAAAACGTGGGGCGCACAAAGCAACTCGCCAGTACTTCCTCATGTTTGTCTCTGCCGGGATAGATCATAATCCTCTTCCAGAAATGCCTTGAGGATAATTTGTACTGATTCCTCCGAATTCATGGCTGCGTCCATCTGGCGGAAGAACTGAAATGCCCGTCCGATCATCGTCAAGTGGGCGACGGTTTCTTCCTGGTTGCGCTTCCCGAGCCGGGCGTATACCGCGTCCCCGTCGACGGTCACCGCGAAACCGTGATGTTCCAACCCGCCCGCTATCGCACGAACCCGTCGGACTCGGCGCTCCTGATCGGCCGCGCCGCCTCGGAAAAGAACACTGATGTAATTCTTGTTCGGAGTGAGGCCGCAATAGGTGTCGACCACCGCGAAGTGATAACCGACGCGCGCCGTGTAGTTGAGATAGCGATCGGAGACGAGGGCGTAGCAAGGATCGCGAAAGGTGCGCGTCTCCTCGGGGTTCTCCATTGCATGACGCATCATGATCCCGAAAAGACCCTGGATGTCCATCGGCTTGGCACCAAATCGCGGGATTCGCCGGTCCAGCATTCCGGTCATCAACGCCGAGAAAGGAACCGAAGTTACCTGCGGGAGTTTGACCCGACGTGCACCGTGGGGAGCATTGATGCCCCCGCCCAGATCGAAGATAAATATGTCGATGGGGAGGAAGACATCCAGACGCACGCCCGCTTGTTGCATGTCGCCCATCGCCCCGCCGAGTTGGAACATTTCCTCGTAGGATTTCTCGTGCGCAAATCGCGCGATGTCGTGCAGCGTAACGCAGTGCTCGGGAGTGAACGCCGCCGATCCGGGATGGCTCAGGCGAAGGGGGATAAGCAGCTCCGCGACTGACTCGAGCAAGCTGAAGGCGGGCGTGCCGATCATCGCATCCCGTTGGAGCATCGCCTGGGTAGAGTTCTTCTGTTGGTTCTGAAGTTCGCTGACCTCGCCCTCATAAACACGTCGCCCGCGAGCGTCGAGAGTGACCAACTGGCCTGTTTTTAGTGTGGAAGTGGCATGCCGGGTGTTCACCAGGGTAGGGACATTGAACTCACGGGAGAGCGCCGCCATATGCCCGGTCGCGCTGCCCAGGTCCGTGATGATTGCATGCGCCTTTGCCATCACCTCGATAAAGTTTGGAGATGACCTCGGAGCAACCAGAACGGCACCGTCCGGAAAGCCCTCCAGATTGTCGTTCTCGGTGGCATGACAGACCGGACCCGTTCCGACGCCAAGGCAAGCCGCTTCGCCACCGCTCAGCAGCACTTGCCGCCCCGGTAGTGCCGGTTCCTCGCCCCTCTCCTGAATCAGCACTCGCAACGGCCGCGACTGCAGAATCCAGAACTGTCGTCCTTTATCGATTGCCCACTCAACGTCCTGCGGCGCGCCGAAGTGGGTCTCCAGTTTCAGTATCATGCGCGCGAGGCTGCTTGCCTCCTCGTCGCTGAGCGCCCAGTTCTGCCGCGCCTCGGCGGAAACCGCCTCTTCCCGCACCCCGCCACCGTCCTGCCCGCGTACGGCAACCTCCTGATTGGAGGGCGTATGTGCGATCACCTTCTGCTCTCCGCCCCGCTCAGCTTCAATGATCTCCGGAGAGGTTCGCCCCTCGACCAGGCTTGCCCCCAGACCCCGAACCGCATGGATGAGGATTCGCTCACGGTCCCCCGTCCTGGGGTCGACCGAATAACCGACTCCCGCTGCCGCCGGTTCGATCATCTCGATACAGCCGACTCCCATGGCGAGAGAAGCTGCGGAAACGCCGTGCAGGCGACGATAGTGAGCCGCCTTCGCAGAATACAGGCTTCTGAGCACCTCAAGGTATGCTTCGCTCAGGCCGGACTGGGGCACTTGAAGAGCCGTGTGGAACTGGCCGGCGAAGGAGACTAGACCGTCCTCCCCCAACGCACTGGAGCGCACTGCCAGCAGCGGTGAGCGGCCGATTGCGGTCGAGAATCGACCGTATGCTTCGGTCAACGCCTGTTCAACTTCCGGCGGTACCACGAGCGGAACTGCCTCACCCGTTTGGGGCTCCAAGCCGATTTCGGACATTGAGATCCCGGCTGCGCTCACCACCCGGCGATGCCCTTCCACGGTGATCGCGAACCCATTGGGTGTGGGCAGGCCCACACCGTTGCGAATCTCCCCAAGGTTGGCCATCTTGCCGCCCACCAGCCAAGCGTCCCGGGCGCGGATCTGTGACATGTCGATCACCAACGGTATCTTCATGTCCGCCAGCGTGATCTCCAATCGCTGGTTGAATCCCGCCGAGATCGCCTCGCGTCTTGACTCCAGAGCGGCATACCGGCCGTCGGAAATGGCATTCAAACTCGAGACCATCTGGTACACGTCCACATTGGCGCGGAGCGCTTGCGCCCGGACCCAGGCATGGTCAAAGGAACGTTCGCCCCGCTTCAGGTCCTCAAGTTCAGCAATGATGGAAAGGAAGCTGTTGTTGGCGTTCAGCAGCCGGCGAAACTCAGTGTGATAGAGGCGGAAACGCGCTAGTTGAGCCTCCTGGTCGACTGCGGAGACGCGATAGAGTCCGATGGCCTCGAGAAACCAAAGACACCCTCGCCGCAAGCGATTCCAGGGCGTTGTTTTCGGAGGAGATTCACTCGATTGAACGCTTGGCTTTCCGACCGGCGTGACATCCGAATCCTGCATGCGCTATCCCTGCCCGATGTTGGCGACTAGCAATTTGATGAGCTTCTTTGCGCTGCGCTTTCGGAGCGCAAAGATCTGGATAGGCGCAACGCCGTATTCATGCGGGATAATCTCAGCCCAGCGCGTGGGAATGAGCAGGCCATGGAGCACGCCGGCAATCCCGAGCAGCACCATGGCGGTTCCCGTCACCTGCAACCAGGAGCGACAAAGAAACGCCACCGCAGCGATCACCACCCCCGCTATTATCTCGCCAAGGCGAACTTGGCGGCGCACCGCAATCCGGCTGATGCTCGAGAATGGAATCTCCTCGATTCCATCTCGGTCCTGGGCGCGAAACTGAACCGGTTCTCCGGCCTTTTCCCGGGAAGTTAGCCGAAACACCCGGCGGTCAGTGACGAACATGGAGATTCTCTCCTGCTCACTCTCTTGCAGAACAGAACCCGCCAGTTTCGTGTGCGCGTGCATAACGTGATGTTCGGCTATTATCAGCTCATTCGGGGCGAGCCGTTCACGCACCAACTCCAGGCAGATTGCTACCGTAAGCTTCTCATGCCGATTTTGGAAAATTCTCTGCGGAACGTCGCCCCGTACCTGCTGTTCGGTCAGTTCACAAATTTCCCGGCGCAGGGAGTCGGCCTTAGTCGTCATAGGGGTACGTACCCGGCGAGGTGGTCGACGCATGCAACCCAGGAATCAGACTGACGACCGCCGCCAACACCAGAACGAATCCGACGACAAAGGCGAACCAAGGGTCCCACTCATGAATGGTTGAGTTGTACAGCATCCAGACAAGAAAGCCGTACAGTGCGATGTTGCCGATTATAGATATCAACTTTGTCATGGCATTTTCCTTGAGTGATTCCGCCCTACACTCTGCCTTTCAGCCAGATCTCGTAAATCACATAAGCAATGGTGCATGAGATCGTGAGCAGAAGCATCCAATATCCCAGCATTGAATTAATGAGCCATTTCATGAACCTTGTCTCCTTCCAGCTTCTTCGAAGTGTCCTCAGCCCACACTAGTGGGACAACCCAGTCCGGCACCCAACTTCCCTTGCGCCTGCGAACCGCGAACCAAACCAGGGACGAAATAAACAAGCACAGGAAGATCATCTCTCCCAACGTAAGCGTTACCGCCGCCAGGGAGAGCCACTGGTTACTCTGACCGGTCAACACATAGATGAGCCGGAGGGCGGCACCAAGCGTTGCCAGGATGAGAGAGTAGCTCAGGATGTATCTGATGGCGGGTCCGCGAACGTACGACGTGGCAATGCTGCCGACCTGGGCGCCGATCATGGCTCCGCTGATCATGAACAGCACCGCCATCATGTCCACATTTCCTTCAATCGAGTGCCGAAGCGCCCCATAGGCGCCGGAAACGACAATCTCCAACAGATCGGTGCCGACCGCGATGTGAGTGGACGCGCCCACGATGTACACCAGCGATGGAACGCGGACGAAGCCTCCGCCAACGCCCAGGAAACCGGCGAGGATACCAGTAACCACCCCGACCAGCACGATTACCCACATGGAACAGATAACCTTCGCCGTACGGCAGCGAACGATCGGGGCCAGAGGAATCTGCTGGAACATCCGGGGCAGGTTGCTGGTTTGCACTTCGCGTGCCACCCCTTTCCCTTCCTCTGTCATCTGCTTGATGCGCTTGTGCGATCGTTGCGTTTCAATCTGGGTGTAAAGAAAGAGAAAGAACATCACGACAACCGAGGTCATCAATAGCACCACGCCGGAGATACCCAGTCGCTTGGTATACACCAGCATCCGGATGCCCAGCTCCACCCCCAACATGGTTCCGGCAACCATCGATAAGCCTAATGTCCAGTCGATGTTGCCCAACTGCCTGTGGCGGACTGAGGACACGAGGCCCTTGCCGCAAATGTGCGTCATATCAATGCCGGAGGCCATATACCCCGGAAAACCGAAAACGATTAGGGCGGGGGTCACCATGTATCCGCCCCCCACGCCAATAAACCCGCCGACCATTCCCACTGTGATCCCTACCAGCACCAGCAGAAAAATCGGGGCTGTGCAACCCGCTATAGCAAAGTCGAACATAGTGAATTCTCCTCAATGAGCGATGGCGTGATCAATCTTCTCAATCTTCATACCCATAAAGTCCGTCACTCCCTCTGCAAACAGCCCAAGGGTAATACCTAGCAGCAGGACCATAGACACATTCCACGCCCCCGACCAGGGGTTGGTGCGGACTCCTTTATGCTTAAAGGTGTCTTTGTACTTAAAGCCCTTCGCCTCTTTGATCTGTGAGGGGGTCATGACGCGGATGGTGTTGGTCTGGGCGTCCATGGAAACTCTCTTGCCCGCCTTCAACTCACTAGTGGAAATCACGCCATTTGTGTTCTGTGGCAGCCGGTCGCCTTTACGTACCGGCACTGCCTGGAGTCCCTTGATTTCGTTGGCCGTGACGATCGCCAATTGGGCAGGGTTCTCCTTCGTGGCTTTGGCAAACGTATTCGCATCGATCGCGTACCCGTCAACCGAGGCCCTGTAGTAGTACCACCGAATCATCTGGCCGCTTGTATACGAGTAAGAAATATAGGAAATAACGCTGGCGGCAGCGATCAGCCAGAACAACATTTTCACTGTAGCTTTTTTGTGGTGCGCTTGTATCGCGCCGGATGAAGTCTTTCCCTCTGTGAGGGTGGCCATGCTGTACCTCCTTAAGGTACGTACTGCCCCACTCTCGCGCAGTCGCGCAAGAGCAGTCCCTCCCCCCAGTTGATACTGACATCTGTAGTGCAGATGGCATGGAGGATGCGCTGAGAGAACGTCCTGAGTCGGTGACCGGCGTCACGGAGCAACGTGCGTTGTCAACGTTCAGAATCGCACCATCGGAGTCCCCCACCGATAGGCCACGCGCAGCTCAACGCCACCTATTGTTCTGCTGTTTTGCGGCGCAAGCTGACCGGCAAGAACCGAAGCGATCACTTGAAATCATCGGCTATTTGTGGGTACTCCGAAGCGCATACTGCGCATGTGGAATGATGCTACACTGATTCCGAATTTGGTCGGCAATCACTCAAAAAGCATGGGTCCAAACATGAGTGCTACCAGTCAGCCTCGGGTTTTGCTTGTCGACGATGAGCCGACATTTCTGGCAAGTGTGGCTAAGGCGCTGCAGAGACGGGGAATTCGCGTCACCACGGCCGAGAGTGGCGAAGCAGCCCGCTCTGCCTTCGAAGCCTCCGCATTCGATGTTGTCGTTCTCGATGTGACTATGCCCGACGCGGACGGTCATCAGCTCTTCTATGAACTCAGGCAACGAAGCACGACGACTCCGTTCATCGTCCTCACCGGACACGGAGATGCGCAGCGGTCCTTTGAGATGTCGCTCGACGGCCTCTTTGCCTATGTGACGAAACCCTGCGAAGTCGAGGTGTTGGCAGGTCTCATCTACCGTGCCGCCGGGATGGAGCAGTCGGTTATTAAGAGTGACCGGGATCGGAGTCCGGGTTACCGCGTGTTGCTCGTGGATGACGAAGAGGCATTTCTCGCCGCAATGCGCAAGGTGCTGGCGCGTCGCGGCTTTGATGTCCTGACGGCCACCAGCGGCGAAGAGGGCTTGGCGCTGCTCAAAGCCCACGACATCGACGTTGCAATCGTCGACCTCAAGATGCCCGGCCTGGGCGGTCTGGAAGTCCTGTCACTGATCAAGCGGGAGAAACCCGCGGTCGAGGTCATCCTGCTCACGGGGCACGGCGATATTGCTTCGGCGATTCAAGGGATGCCGCAAGGGGCCTTCGACTATCTGCTCAAGCCCTACGAACCGGATGAACTCGCCCTGAGGATTGAAGTAGCCGCCGCCCGCAAACGGGAGTCGGCATCGTCCTGAGTTCGTGCGCAGTCTCGTAGTAGCTCGATAGACCAATCATAGCTTGGAATTTGCGGGATCTTCACCGGCCACACGAAAGCATGGCCTCGACTTTCCTTCGGATCGCGGCAGCGGCATCGGGCACGTGAAGCACATCGCACTCCGAACCAAGAATGTGTGGGTGCCCGGCAGCGCGCATCTTTCCGATCAACTCCAGAGTCATGGCTTCCACTCGATCCACCGGCATCGCCTCGTCCGAGTAGAACGTTCTTGTCGGCAGATTGCCAAACAGCACCACGTTCTTTGGAACCAGGGCCGCATCCTCCCAAAGCTTGCGTGAACTGCCCATACTCAGAATCGCCGGATCGAGCCGTGTGGCAAACTGCTCCACCATGAACCCGGTCAGTTCGCCGCAATCGTGAAAGATGAGGTCCACGTCGGCCGAGGCAAGCTGTTCCCTGATTCGCAGGTTGGGCCGCATAACAAAGCGCTCGAAAATGTCCGCTCCCGAACTTATCTGTTTCGGTGATAGATAAACGAGGTTGGCGGCCGGTTCGCAGATCATGATGGCCTTGGCACCGGCCTTGATCTGCCCTTCCAGTGAGCGCGCGATTGCTATCTCCGCGAGCGCCAGGCACCGCTCTGCTAAGAGGATGTTCGCATCCTCTTCCGACGTCATCCCCATTCCAGCCATGGCAATCGCGGTGATCGGGTCCGCCATCAATTTCGTCATGAGCGAGAACGGCCCAATGGCCATTCCGACGGGAAGAAGATCCGTTTTCCCGGCGATATAGCGAAGCGAATCGATGTGGGCCTGGCCGCGAGCGCCGAAAGAGGCATGCGAGGAGTCTCGCAGCAATTGCAACTTGCCCACCTCCGGCGCCTCCCCGAAATGGAAGGTTTCGGCCTCCGATTCCGGGATGCCCAGGATGCGAAGCAGATCTTCCTTTTCCAGCGAGAGGTCCATCAACGGAATCGCCAGCGGACTGGCATACCGTCGCGCTGCCTCCTCCGCTACCTCTCCCAGCAAAGTGCCGTCGCGCACGGTGCGTTGTGGGTCAGGCCTCTCGTGTAAAAGAAGATCGATCCCAATCGGAATGCGCAACCCACTGGCGGTGAGCTGGAGGTAGTATTCCCTTTTCACGTTTTGCGCCTCGTTACGATTCTGTTCTTCAAAATAACAGAGGCAGCGGCTGCAATTCAGCTACACGCTGTGCAAGGCGATTGCGCGAATCCACGCTAGAACTCCGCCAACGCCCGGTGAACCAGGTGGATGGCGATGGCGCCTTCGCCCACGGCTGAGGCTACGCGTTTCACATTCCCGGAGCGAACATCGCCGACCGCAAACACGCCGGGAAGACTGGTTTCCAGCATCTGCGGAGCACGCGTAAGGGGCCAGGCAAAGGGCGGAATCCGGCCCGTGGAAGCATCCAGGTCTCGCCCGGTGAGGATGAATCCCTTGTCATCGAAAGCGACACAGCCGCGGAGCCACTCGGTTCGTGGAGATGCCCCCGCCATAATGAACACGTGGCGGATATCATGAGTTGAGGTTTCGCCAGTCACCTTATCGAGCCAACCAACCCGCTCCAGTTGCCTCTCACCTTGCAAGGAAACAATCTCCGTTTTGTAGTGCAGTTCGATGGCCGGATTATCGGTGATCCGTTGAATCAAGTACCGCGACATTGTCTCCGACAACCCGCTCGACCGCACCAGCATATATACCTTGCGAGCTGTCTGGGAAAGGAACACAGCGGCTTGTCCGGCGGAGTTTCCCCCTCCAACCACGATGACATCTTCGCTTTCGCACAATTGCGACTCTATGTAAGTCGCGCCGTAATAGATTCCCTGCCCCTCGAACTTCTTGAGGCTGGCGATCGGCGGCTTATTGTATTGTGCTCCGGTGGAGACGACAATGGCGCGCGCCGCCAACGTATTGCCGTTGTCCAGAACGACCTCATAAGGACGACGGTCGCATTTCAACTGCACAACCTTGTGCGCTACCATCATCTTCGCCCCGAACTTCTGGGCTTGCGCGATGGCACGCGCCGCCAGTTCTTCGCCGGAGATTCCGACGGGAAAGCCAAGATAGTTTTCTATCTTGGAGCTTGATCCCGCCTGCCCGCCCGGAGCGTCTGTTTCAATTACGAGAGCATCCAGACCTTCCGAAGCCGCATAAACAGCCGCCGCGAGGCCGGACGGCCCCGCGCCAACGATGATCAAATCGCGCACCTGCGTCTGGTCAATACTCAGGTTGAACCCCAGGCAGTCCGCCAATTGCTGAATCGAGGGGTTGCGCAGCAAGGTCTGGCCATTGCAAAGGACCACTGGCACTTCGCCGGTCTTGACTTCGAAACGGTCGAGCAGTTCCTGCGACGGCTTGTCGGTGTCCAGATCGATGTAAGTATAAGGATGGGCATTTCGGCCAAGAAACTCGCGTAGTCGCAGGGTGTTCGCACAGTGGCGGGAACCCATCACGATGACGTTGCCCAGCCCCTTGGCAATGAGCGCGAGCCGTCGCAGGATGAACGCCCGCATGAAAATCTCGCCCAACTCGGCGTCCCTGGCGACCAGCGAACGCAGGCCATCCGCACTGATCTCGAGAAACTCACCGGCTTCCGTAACCCGCCCGCGCACCAGGCAGCGCTGCCCGGAGATCATCGTGATCTCACCCGTGAATCCGCCGGGCCGGTGCTTCGCTATTGGGCGTTCGCCTTTGAGATCCGGCTGCACGATCTCCATGCTTCCGGAAAGCAACACAAAAAAGGGGACCTCGGTATCGTCGGGTTGAAACAGGATCTCGCCCGGTTCAACCTTGCGCAACCTGCTGCCGGGACGGAGACGATTGATCTGTGCCGCCGTTAAGACCGGAAAGGCTTGCGTGTTGGCGTCGAGCGCACTCGGTACGGGCCAGGCAGACATAGTTTCCCCCACGGCTCGAATAGGTCGGTAAGTGGTAGATGCCACACGTGGCCGCCCGGTTTCAACCTGCGCACCCCGATCAACGCTGGTGTCACGTTTGAGGAACAACCCTACTCACATGATCTGCATATCAAAGGAAGGCAGCGCAGTTCAGCCTGTTACACGTATACTTGCACTCTGATGGTTACCGATAGCACTGGAGATCACCATGTCGATTCGACCAGTTAAGCGGCTCATCAAATCCAAGCCCACGCTGGAAGGCGCCGGCGTACACCTGCGCCGCGCCTTCGGCTTCGGCAACACCTCTGACTTCGACCCGTTTCTTCTCCTCGACGACTTCCGCAATGACGTTCCGGAAGATTATCTGGCAGGCTTCCCTTGGCACCCGCATCGCGGCATCGAGACCATCACCTACGTACTCGCCGGGACGGTCGAGCACGGCGACAGCATGGGGAACAGCGGTTCCATTGCTTCCGGCGACGTGCAGTGGATGACCGCCGGAAGCGGCATCATCCACCAGGAGATGCCGAAGGGAGACCATGCGGGCCGCATGCACGGGTTTCAGTTGTGGGCGAATCTCCCCTCGTCGCTCAAAATGTCGGCGCCGCGCTATCAGGAGGTGAAGGCCGTCGACATCCCTGTCGCCACCGACGACGACGGAACGCAGGCGCGCGTTGTCTCCGGAAACTTTTGGGGAATCGCCGGCCCCGTGGACCAGATCGCCGCCGACCCGATCTACCTGGATATCTCGGTTCCGCCAGGCAAGAGAAAGACGCTGCCGGTCGAAACCACGCGCCACGCCTTCGCTTACGTTTTTGCCGGAGCCGGCAAGTTCTGCAATGCTTCCGGCCCGCTCGCGGTGCCTACCGAGAGTGTTGGCTGGCTGGATACGGCTCCTCCCGCGGAGGCCGACAACCGTTCACTCGTGCTCTTCGACCGGGGCGACGAGGTTGTGGTGCAGGCAGGAGAGGATGGCCTCCGCTTCCTCCTGGTTTCGGGAAAGCCTCTTGAGGAGCCGGTTGCGTGGTATGGGCCGATCGTTATGAACACGCAGGAGCAACTCCAGCGGGCGTTCGAGGAACTGCGCGAGGGTACGTTCCTAAAGTCCGAGCGCAAGGATAAGGGTAAGAACACCACAGGACGAAAAGCATCCTAGCCGCGAAAAAACTCTTGCGAGTGTCATTCTGAGTGAGCGTAGCGAGCAAAGAATCCCAGCGCCGCGCGGGGCTGAGGCGCACCCGAAGGATTTCATCAAAAAGCCCAAAGCGGCGCGGGCTGGGAGAGTTTTCCGGGGATGCTTCGCTGCGCTCAGCATGACATCCTAAGTTATGTCACAAGGCGCTCAGATCCTCATCGGCATGACCACGTAGCGATACTTGAACTCGGCATCCGGAATATCCGGGCGGAGCTGGCCGGCCGACTGCGCGTCCTTGAACTCGATGCGCACCTGGTCGGCGTCGGCGTTCTTAAAGAAGTCGATCAGGTACTGCGAGTTGAATCCGATGGTCATCGTTTCGGCCGTGTAGTCGATCTCGATCGAGTCTTCCGATTCGCCGGTTTCGGTCGAAGACGAGGAAATCTTGAGCTCGTTCTTCTCCAGCCGCAGGCGGATGGCGCCCGAGCGCTCGTCGGCAAACTGCGCCACGCGCTGGATGGCCGCCATGATCTCGGCGGTGGTGACAGCCACGGAGCGGGTGTTGTCCTTGGGCAGCACCGCTTCATAGTTGGGGAACTGGCCGGTGAGCTGGCGCGACGTGAGCAGACGGCTTCCGACGCGGAAGAACAGCGTCGTCTCGTCCTTGGCGAACTCGACGAATTCGCTTTCGCCTGCGCCCAGCAGCGAGAGCAGCTCCGCCATCGCCTTCTTCGGCACCAGCGTCTTCAACTCGCCGGAAACCTCCAGCGGGGTGTTGGTGCGCTCGATATGGGCGAGCCGGTGGCCGTCGGTCGCCACCATGACGATCGACTCCGGTTTCAGAAGCAGCAGCGCGCCGTTCAGGGTGTAGCGCGATTCCTCGTTGGAGATCGCAAAAATCGTTTTGGCGATCATCTGCCGCAGCACGTTGCTCGGTATCTTGACTACGCCGGCCGTGGGAAACGCCGGCAGGCTGGGGAAGTTCGACCGGGCCATGCCGACCATCTTGGTATTGGAGCGGCCGGAGCGGATGTTGACCCAGTGGTTCTCCAGCAGTTTGATGGCGATGTCGCCCTCGGGAAGCAGCTTGACGTAGTCGTAAAGCTTGCGAGCCGGGATGGTGCACGACCCCTCTTTCTTGGTCTGTGCCGGGCATGACGTGCGCAGGCTCAAATCAAGGTCGGTCGCGGTGATGGAAAGTTTCTCGGCGGAAGCTTCAAACAGGAAGTTGGAGAGGATCGGGATGGTCGTCTTGCGCTCCACCACGCCCTGGGTGGCGGTCAGCTCTTTGAGCAGGTCAGACTTGCTAACCACAATCTCCATTGCCGTTCCTTGCGCCATGCCTACGTCTGCCATATTTGCACCTTAGAGAGCACCACTCAATTTGTCTTGTCTTATATCAAAAAGAAAACAAACAACGCCAGCACGAATCGCAGCCGGACGGAGAAAACCCGTACCTCACGGGGTAACCAGCAATCCCCGGCGGCGTTCCCGTTCGTCCCGCCAGCACCAGCTTACACCCGCAGAGGCGACTTCCGGGTACGCCTGTTCTGAAACGGCCCTAGTTGCTCAACGTCTCGGTCAGCTTGTTGAGCGTACGGTTCAAATCCTTATCGAGCTGCTTCTGCTTATCGATCTTCTCGACCGAGTGCAGGACCGTCGTGTGGTGCTTGCCTCCGAACTGGCGTCCGATTTCCGGCAGTGAAGCTTCGGTCAAGTGCTTGGCCAGATACATGGCGATCTGCCGCGGAAAGACGATCTGCCGCGAGTTGTTCTTCGCCTTGATCTCCGGCAGACGAAGCCCGAACTGCTCCGCCACCGCCTTCTGGATGGCCTCGATCGTGATCTTGCGCGACTGCTGGTCGATGAAGTTCTTGAGCACCTGCTGGGCAGTGACCAGATTGATGGCCACGCCGGTGAGCGAGGCATAAGCCAGCAACCGGACGAGCGCGCCTTCCAGTTCGCGAACGTTGCTGCGGATGTTCTGCGCAAGGTAATTCGCAACTTCGGCGGGCAGTTGCACGCGGTCGTTCTCTGCCTTCTTCTGCACGATCGCGATCCTGGTCTCCAAGTCGGGAGGCTGAATGTCCGCGATCAAACCCCACTCAAAGCGGTTGCGAAGTCTGTCCTCGATTTCGGCCAGCTCCTTCGGCGGACGATCGCTGGCGATCACGATCTGCTTCATCGATTCGTGAAGCGCATTAAAGGTGTGAAAAAACTCTTCCTGGGTGCGCTCTTTGCCGGTCAGAAACTGGATGTCGTCGATCAGCAGCAAATCGACATTGCGAAATCGCTCACGGAATCCGGTCATGCGGTCATGCTTGATGCTGTTGATCAGCTCATTGGTGAACTTCTCGCTGGAAACGTAGCAGATCGAAAAGTCTGGGCTGTGCTTCTTCACCTGATGTCCGATGGCCTGCATCAGGTGGGTCTTGCCCATTCCCACACCACCATACAGAAACAGCGGGTTGTAGGCCTTGGACGGCCTCTCGGCGACCGCCAGCGCGGCCGCGTGCGCAAACTGGTTGCTGGCTCCGCTGATAAATGCATCGAACGTGTACCGCTGGTTCAGTTGCGCGGCACTGTCGAAATCGAAGCGGGACTGCTGTGGTGCCGGGCCCGCCGCCGGGGCCGTAAACCCGCCATTGTGGCGGATAGCGGTGGCTGCCGGTGTGGGAGCTTCCGTGGTGATGAACTCGACATCCTTGACTTCGAGTTTCAGGTTCTCGATGGCTTCACGGATCAGATCGGCATAGCGCTCGCCCATCTCCCGAAACTCGGGTGCGGGCACACGCACAAACATGGTTGACCCCAGGATGTGACTGTAGCGCAGCGGCTTGAGCCAGGTGTCGTAGGAATGACGGTTCACTTTCTTCTCAAGCGCATCCAGAATACGCAACCATGGGTTCGGCGAAGTCGTACCAAGAGATGCAGACATTATCAACCAGAGAGCCGGAAAACACACGGCGGGAAGCGATTTTCAATCTGTCACGCAATCAATTGACAAGCCCAATTCGTCGACCGACGCAACCGTGCGCGGCGGATGGGGCACGCGAAATAATTGTGTGACTCGTCGTGCATACTAGCACGTTCGAAGTGAATTGAGCAGCTTTCTCTGCACGTAGTAAAGATGATTTTTATTTCGGATTTATGCGAGTGTAGAAGTTGCCGCGAACGTGGTGCAGAAACTCCCCACCCGAAGTTTTGCTAACGCATTGCTTATCGCCGTCGGCGCTTCAACTCTCCTTCCAGCATGGAGTTGCCGCTTTACGGTGTTCGCGGCCCGGATTTTGAGCACCATCGGTGGTGCAGCCTGTGGCGCTGCCTGCGTCAGATAGACCCCGGTTCGCGGACGTGCATCGAAGCTGGGGCAAATGTCTGGAATCGCCCTCGGTTTGCTCCCCGCGCGCCTCTCGTCTATACTTTTCATTTGCTATCTTTCTATCCAGTGAGGAGCGCAGTTTTTAAATGCCGAAGCGCACATTCCAGCCCAATCGTCGTCACCGCTCGAAGACGCACGGATTCCGGACCCGCATGAAGACCAAGAGTGGACAAGCCGTGCTCTCGCGCCGCCGCGCCAAGGGCCGCAAGCGGGTTTCCGTGGCGCCTGGGTATCGTGATTAGTTGTTCTCTGTTTCCGGTTGTGGGGTGAAGCGCAGCGTCCGGTTTTCGAAATCCGGCGATGCGGCCGCCAGCACGCAAGCCAAGGGGCCTGGGGATATTAGGAAGGCACTGTCTGGAGTTGGACGGGCTTTCGCATCCGTACACGGTGGGTACAATTGCCGGACCGGATTCCGTCGTGAGTGACACTCCGAAGGGCATTTTCCCGAAATCGGCCCATCTGCTCAAGCACGCGGACTTTCGCCGTGTGTATGAGAATGGAAAGCGGCATTTCTCCGGAAATATGACGGTGTTTTATTTGCATCGCGCCCCCCTCGCGCCGGAAAATATGATCACCGCGGAGTTGCCGGTCGCGGAAGTCATGGGGGCTCGTATCGGGTTCACCGTCTCGCGCGCCCTGGGCGGAGCGGTTGAGCGCAACCGCATTCGCCGTCGCACGCGAGAAGCAGTGCGCCAACACTACAGTCTGTTGGCCTCTGGCATCGTGGACGTGGTGATCAATCCCCGGAAGTCAGTGCTGAAGGCCGACTTCGCGGTGTTGTCGCAGGAAGTGGCGCGCGCGTTCGCTGTCATCGCACAAAGCGCGCGTCCGGGCGGTACGCGGCCCGGCTCTGGTTCGTGTAAAAGTGAAAAGCCGCGCTTGGCGCAAGAGTGAAGCTTATGCGGTGGGTCGCCATCAAGTTGATCGAGATTTATAAGCGGTGGATATCGCCTGGACTGCCGCTGTCGTGCCGCTTCGTACCCACTTGCTCGGAATATGCCATGGAGGCGCTGGACCGGCACGGAATGGTGCGCGGCACATGGTTGGCGCTCCTGCGTATTGCGCGCTGTAACCCGCTGGGAGGCAGCGGTTATGATCCTGTTCCGGCGCAAGTTGCATCGGGTCCGGAACGCAACGACCATTACCCCGAAGGTGTGCACACGGGCGCCACAAATGGAAGGCGCTGCTGTTCCACTTCCAACTGACTGCGCCGGGTCCGCGTGACCGCCGGCGCCGAAATGGCTAGAACTTGGCAGAGTACCGCAATCCACAATCCGAACCCGGCGGCCAGAAGAACTTTCTTCTAATCATCGCTCTCGCCGTGGGTGTTCTTTTTCTCACCCAACAATTCATTTCCTGGCGCAATCCGGCTCCGGAGCAGAAGGCGGAGGCACCCGCTCCCGTCGCGCAGCAGCAGAGCGCACAGCCCACGCCGCCGCCCGCGCCGCCGCCACAAGCCAAGTCCGCCGGAGGAGCCAAGCAGGCCGCCGCGGAATCCACCGTCGTGGTTGAGAACGATCTCTATCGCATCACCTTCACCAATCGCGGCGGTCTGGTGAAGTCGTGGGTTCTGAAGAACTCCCAGGACGTGCACGGCAAACCGCTGAATGTCATCAACGAGGCAGGCGCGGCCCAATGGGGTTACCCGCTTTCGCTGTGGACGTGGGATGAAGGCCTGCGTAACAAGCTGAACTCGGCGATGTATGTGCCGAGCGCCACCGGCACAATCCAGGCTCCCGGCCAGTTGACCTTCGAGTTTGCCGATGGCGATGTCACCGTGCGCAAGAGCTTCCGCTTCGAGGCGGGCAGCTATGCGATCCGCATCGAGAGCTCGGTCGTGCGCGCCGGCAATTACGTGACGGCGCTGCCGGCATGGCCGTCCGGTTTTGGCGATGCGGAGTCTCCAGCTGCCTATGCCGCGCAGACCATTGATTTCTCCAACGGCGAGAAGACGCAGCGCCTGAAGCCCGACAAGAAGGGCAAAGAGATCAGCAACGGCAACGTCCTGCGCGGTCCCTTCGAATACTTCGGCCCGGTGGACCAGTACTTTGCGGCGATCTTTCTGCCGGACCTCCCACAGCAGGCTTCGGCGGCGACACTGCGCAACCTGACCGTCGTCCCCAAGGACCCGCTGAAACCGGCTGAGACCGAGAAGGTCGAACTGCTGGGCGCGGCCGTGGGTAATGCCAACGGCGTCACCAGCGAGCGCATCTTTGTCGGCCCCAAGGCGGTCGACGTGCTCAAGTCAGTTCGCGCCAACACCCTGAACGGGCAGCCGGATGGCAGCGATCTGAGCGGGATGATCGATTGGGGATTCTTCGCGATCATCGCCAAGCCGCTGTTCGTATGGCTGAAATGGACGCATGATCATTGGCCCTTCCCCAACTGGGGCTGGTCGATCATTATCCTCACTTTGATCATCAATATCATCCTGCTGCCGCTTCGTCTCTATCAAATGAAGTCGGCGCTGGAGATGCAGCGAATCCAGCCGCAGATTCAGGCCATACAAGCGAAGTATAAGAAGTACCCGATGCGCGACCCGCGGCGCTCCGAGATGAACCAGGAAATCTCGGGACTGTACAAGGAGCACAAGGTAAATCCGGCCAGCGGATGTCTGCCGCTGCTGGTGCAGATGCCGTTCCTGTGGGCGTTCTACCAGATGCTCTCGCAGGCCAACGAGCTGCGTCATGCGCGCTTTTACTGGCTGCACGACCTGTCGGCGCCCGATCATCTGCTGGTTCTGCCGATCGTGATCGTGTTGACCACGCTCCTCATGCAGAAGCTGACTCCGCAGGCTGGAGTGAGCAAAGAGCAGCAGCGGATGATGAACCTGATGATGCCGCTCATGCTCGGCTTCTTCAGCTATTCCGTTGCCTCCGGTCTGGGCATCTACTGGGCGGTGGGCACCATCGTAGGAATCGTTCAGCAGTGGGTCATGAATCGCACCAAGCTGGGACAGGAAATCCACGCCCTGGCCGACAAGCGCGCCCGCAAGCAGGCGGGATTGGGAGTCGATTCCAGCAAAGACAAGGACAAGATCGTGCGTCGCTGAGGTTCCAGGAAGGAACTTCAGCGGCGGCACCGTCTGAGTGAGACGAAATGCCTATAGCTGACAAGATCGCTACCGCCAAGCGCATTAGTGAACTGCTGAATTCCATCATCAAGCATGGCGATTTCCACCTGAAGTACAAGATCACCGTCGATCCGCCACTGCCTGAGGAGCGCGACTGGGAGACGCCGGTGATCCTGGTTGAACTC
The DNA here is from genome assembly GCA_963832365.1 of uncultured Acidobacteriota bacterium. GTDB lineage: Bacteria > Acidobacteriota > Terriglobia > Terriglobales > Acidobacteriaceae > CAWBRT01. Next base: position 71,957 of record CAWHUL010000026.1, read on the forward strand.
TCCGGGGCCGATACGCCGCTGCTGATGGAACGCGGCGCTGAGTTGCTGCGCGCCATCGAATATCTGGTGCTGGAGTCGTTACGCCTCGGGTCGGAAGATCACGAGAAAGTTGCCTTCGACGCCATGGGCTTTCGCGCCGCGCGCTTCCAGGAGTTAAGGCTGGCCGCCAGCGTCGCGGCCGAGAACGTGCGCAAGTCGGGGTCGCCCTATGCGTTCACTCCCATGTCTTCGCGTGAGCGCCGCATCGTTCACCTGGCGCTGCGCGACTCCGCAGACCTGCGTACCGAGAGCGAGGGCGAGGGCCCGAACCGGCATTTGGTTGTCTATCCCAAGGACTTCAAGGGCAGCGCGCCGCGCCCCCCTATGCCTATGCGCCGCGGAAGAAGATAGGTCCCGCCTTTTCGAAGAAAAACGTTCATGCACCTTGACGACACCATCGTCGCCATCTCCACGCCTCCGGGACGCGGTGGGCTGGGCGTGGTTCGCCTCGCCGGCCCCGAGTCGAAGGCGATAGCCTCGGCCATGTTGCGGCTTTCGGCCGGACGCCAACTGGAAGCCGGACGGGCGCACTTCGGCGTGCTCGTCGAGCCCGGTTCGGACGACCGCATCGACGAGGTCGTAGCCACCTATTTCGCCAAACCCCACTCTTACACCACGGATGACATCGTCGAGATTTCCTGCCACGGTTCGCCCGTCGTGCTGCGGCATGCGGTCGACCAGGCGCTGGTGGCCGGTGCGCGACTGGCCGAACCGGGCGAGTTCACCATGCGGGCCTTCCTCAACGGCCGCATCGACCTCACGCAGGCGGAGGCCGTTCGCGACCTGATCGACTCGCAGACGCTCTTCCAGGCCAAGGTCGCCGCGCAACAACTCGAGGGCTCACTCTCGCGCCGCTTGCAGCCCATCAAGCAGAAGCTCGTTGAACTGATCGCCATGATGGAGGCCGGAATCGATTTCGCGGAGGACGACGTGGCGGTCATGCCCGCCGACCAGATTCTGAACCGCATCGGGGAGGTGCGCGCGGCGCTGACGAGCCTCGCGGAGAGCTTCGCTTACGGCAAAATTGTGCATGAGGGATTGACGCTCGCCATTGTGGGCCGCCCAAATGTTGGTAAATCGAGTCTCTTCAACCGGCTGGTCGAGCGCGAGCGCGCCATCGTGACCGCAACGCCCGGCACCACCCGCGATCTGGTGACCGAGACGGTCTCGATCGGCGGCATTCCGGTCAGGCTGGTCGATACCGCTGGAATCAGGCAGGCGCTCGACGAGGCGGAAAGCATCGGCATCAGCAAGTCTATGGAAGCGCTGGCCGATGCCGATCTCGTGCTGGTGGTGCTCGACGCCTCGCAGCCACCGGACAAGACCGACCGTGAGCTGCTGGAGCAAGTCGCCGGGCGCCCAGTCGTAGCCGTGCTGAACAAGTGCGATCTTGCCGCTGTCGCGGCTTTGCCGTACGGCGGAGCTCCGGTCGTCCGGACCTCGGCGCTAACCGGTAAAGGTATCGCCGAATTGCGTCAGCAGATCCTGCGCTGCGTCCATGGCGACGCCCCGCAGCAGGAGACCGGAATGCTCACCAACCTGCGCCAGCAGGAGCAGGTGACGCGCACCTTGGCCGCGCTCGACGCTGCCGAGCTGTCGGTCACGGCAAACACCCCGCATGAGATGATCCTGCTCGACCTCTACAACGCTCTCCGCGCCCTCGATGAAGTCACCGGAGTCACCACCGCCGACGACATTCTCAACTTGATCTTCGGCACCTTCTGCATCGGAAAGTAAAAGCACTTCCTGCATCGTCCAAGGAAATGTAGAAAACTGAATATATCACCCGCTCACTATCCACGATCTGCGGAGAACTGGCGCAACACTTTTGACGGAACGCGGCTTAGAGACGTGATCGAAAAGGCTCTGAGCCATGAACCCGTTGGAATACGGGCCGTCTACATCGTTGCGGAATTTGCAGAGCAGAGAAAAAAGATGCTGCAATGGTGGGCAGACCACGTGGAGGCCTTTTCCCACCGAAACGTCTACTACATAGCGCATGGTGCACACCGTAAGGGCGATGTCAAAATGGGCCTCGTCGCGCAGCGTATGCTCGTGTCGAAGACGTGCCAGTCGTTCATTCCAGCGCACGGAGTCATAATCTTCATCACGGAGTCCTTGCAGATCGGCGTGCCGCAATATCTCGATCATCTCGCGGGCCTGCGACGTAGGCCGTCCTTGACGCACCCAGGCCAGTGAATACCCCGAGCTCCGATAGAAGGTCTCCACATGAACGCGATAGTCCGGGAAGTTGGCCCAACGTAAATCTTCCAGCCGACCGGCGCCCACAATCGCACGCAATGCCGTTACCTGCGATCGAGCAGGGGCGTTCACTTTCTCGGGATTAGAGCGGTCGCCATGGTTTTGTGCGCTGATTCCGGATACTAGGGCACAGACGGCGAGCAACACCGAGGCGAATTGGCAAGTCACATTCCGGCCGTACATGTATGCTCTCCCTGCTGGTCAGCGTAAAGCTTGAAATACAGCTTTGCGGGGCTGCCACTCTTATACCCCAAGGGCTTTCTGGGGTCTGAGCAGAAGTGATCATCTCTGGAGCGATTTGGTTTTCGTGGTTTTGCGTCGATTGTGAGCAAAACTTGTACAGACGGCACGATCACTGCAGAACGGGAACATGAGCTAGTTTGACCAGACATCTCTGTCTGGGATCGTTAGGATCAGTTACACAGCGAGTAGAGATATCGCTTGGGATTGGCTACACAAAGTAGCAATGGAGATTCAAAGCATGTTAAAGAAATTGTTATTCGCAGTATTCGGTCTGCTCATTTTCGTCGGCTTGGCGTCGCCGCCTAAAACTGACGCACAGGTTGCCTTCGGAGTCCAAATCGGAGCGCCGGCAGTTGTGTTTCAAAGTGGCTATCATGAAGGCTACTACTACGAAAATGGCTATCGCTACCAGAGAGATTCTCGCGGATACAGACACTATGACCGCGCATACGGCGGGCACCAAAACCACGACTGGAATAGTGACCGCGCCCACCGGGACGGGAACCATCATGACAAGAATCACCCGGATGGCGACCATCGCGACTGGAAAAGATAACGGAGTATAACAACAACCATGACCTCTGGAACTAACAAGTCTGGTTGCGCTTGTCCCCTCGATTGACCGAAACTGCTGAAACGCAGTCGGCCATTCGAGGGACCGAGCCATCCGCCAGTGCCGTTAATGCCAATCAATATCTGCAGTTCAGAGCCCACTCGATCATCTGTCGCAAGACCCGCTTCCAATACCCCCGAACTGGCTACTGAAGACGTGAGGAGATGTTCTGGTCGAATGGTCGGCACCCGAAAGTAATCGCAACCGGGATATGGCCTAAAGGGGCAGCAGATCATCAAGGCTACGCAACTCAATTCGACACTATTGGCCCGGTACATCGATCAGCGCCAACGGGAGCACGCTAGCAATGGGTCAATCAACAGGGAACTGGCGTGACTCAAACGCATGTACCGGCTAGCGTCTATGGCGAATCCGCCGAGGATGTTGAAAATATCGAATGTCCCGCATCTGCTAGGAAGACAACGTTCGACAAGGTTTTCTAACTGCCGACCAGTACACCAATCTTGTCGCTCACTGCGACGAGCTATGGCTCCGAGCGCTAGTGGAAACCGCGGTCACGTATGGTTGGCGAGTCGGCGAGCTGCTGAATCTTCGCGTCCGACAGGTCGACCTCGTCGGCCGCACCATCCGGTTAGAACCCGGTGAAACCAAGAACCGAGAGGGGCGTGAGGTTGTGATCGCCTCGACTGGCTTTTTGGACCTGCTTCGCCAATGTCTCAACGGCAAAGACCTGGACCATTACGTGTTCACTCGGCGAGACAAACCGATACGGGACTTCCGGCAAGGCTGGGAGAATCTGTGCACTGCCGCCGGCGTGCCAGGACTTCTGTTCCATGACCTGCGCAGGACAGCAGCGCGTAACCCGCGTGCTGCCCGGGTGCCAGAGGAGATCATCATGCGCATTGCGGGATGGAAAACATCCAGCATCTTCCGGCGATACGCGATCGTAGACAAGGCTGACGTGCGTGAGGCATTGCAAAGGCTCGAACGAACTCGGCAAACGAAGGTTTGATCTGTGAAATGCCACACTTGACACGTCTTGCTGGCGGAGTAGGTCAGGCGTGTCAGATGTGTTACGCCCTTTTGATAACTTCCGGGTTGCCCGTCACTCGATCGGAACGGTACAGGAACCTCGGACGAAGTGGCGAGCTCGCCCCCAGAACGACTCAGTCACTGGATTGCGCCATGATTCCTACCTTTGCCTCTGGTGTGCCTCTACGATCCTCGAATGACTCCTCGGGTTCCACGCGCCCGCTGAGTACGGCTTCGGCCCTGCTCTGGTCGAACTGTCCCTCCCATTTCGCGACGGCAATCGTTGCAATGCCGTTGCCGATCAAGTTCGCTACCGCTCGCGCTTCATTGAGGAAACGGTCAATTCCAAGCAACAGGACCAGCGCGGCGACCGGGATCTTGTTCATTGAGGACAACGTGGCAGCCAGCGCAACAAAGCCCCCACCCGCAACACCGGCAATGCCCTTGGAGGTGAACAGCGCCACCCCAAGGATTACCAACTGGTCCCATAGCGACAGATGAATCCCCGTTGCCTGCGCCACAAAGAGTGTAGCCATCGTCAGGTAGATCGAGGTGCCGTCAGCATTGAACGTGTATCCGGCGGGCAAGACCACGCACAGCCCCAATCTGGCAGAGCGAGGGAGGGGTTCCTTTGAGGCACAGCAATCTTCTTTTATATTCTTGGTCTTCAAACAGCGTCTTGGCGAGCGCCGTTCGATGATCCTCTCAGTCGACGCGCAGGAAGAAATCAAGTGGTTTCCGGTAAAGCTGGGCGAGTTCATCCACTTTAATCAGGTCCAGCCGCCTTTCATTCGATTCAGCTTTTGACACAAATGACTGTGGGTGCCGCAACTTCTGCGCGACGCCAGATTGAAGGCTTCTGAAAGGCTTCTCGAAGGCTTCTCGAAGGCTTCTCGAAGGCTTCTCGAAGGCTTCCGAGATCTTCAAAAGGCCTTGTCCAAAGGCCTTTTGGCTCCCTCGCCTTCACCTCACAGCCGAAATCGCCACACACGCTCGTTCCAAGCTGAGGTGCTGCGATCGCAGCCGTCTGTTTTCCGACCATTACTGCGATGGCTAAGAGAACTAAGAAAGAGGATTGCCGAAGCCTATTCCCCTGAAAACAAATCTGCTTGGTCGATAGCCTGTGCACGTATAACGTAATCTTTCGCACGCGAATGCGCGAAGGATGCGGGTCAAACACAAGTTGCCGGTGTCCCACCCCATGCTAATGGCGTGCCGGTGGATCTGTTCTCCTCGAAAGAAGTATTTTCGCAATTTTGGTCATCGGGACATTCTGCGCAGCCTCGGCGCGCTTCCGCTTCAGCAACCTGTCGTTTCTCTGGATCAGGCGCCGGCCTTTGAGCAAGTACCAGTCTTCCTTCATAAAACGTTCCAGTTCTGTTCCTTTAAACCGCCCGTTCGGCTCGCGATTCAACTTGTGTAATACATCCGCGACGAACGCGATCCAGTTCGGGGTAACGTATAGAAACCGCGCTACCTGCTGGTCCGAATACGTGCGTGCCATGAACTTCCGGATTTCCTCGGCGAGGTAACGGCGTTGATAGAAGATTTGTTGGATGAACCGAGTTTGTTGGACACAGAGTTTTGCTATCGTTCGGTGATGACGTTCCCATCTCTCAAGCGCCTTCCAACCCCACCGGGCTTCCATCCGGTAGGCGCCCAAGTGCTGCAGCCGTCGGTTCAAGCTGGCTACGCTCGCACCGTATGCCTTGCTGATCGCTTGCAGGGCCTTCACCGTTTCGCCTTTGGGCATCATCGCCGCTTGCAAGAGTTTGCTATCGATGCGGCGCCAGTTGACTCGCTTTGTCGCCATGTCGGCCGCCGTTCGTCACTCAAGCGGTAGCAAATCTTTCGGCCACAACCGGTGCCACAAACCCGTCCGCGGGTCGCGCTGCCACTGAATAAAACGTCGGCGGGAGGGCGTTGCTGTCTCGCTCGGGTGACGGTCAGAATTTACATCTGGGCCGCCGCCGGCCGTGGGTGTCCCGCTCTCCGTCTGGCTGTCCATGGAGTCTTGCCCCCCGGTTTGTGCTCCTTCGTCGGTGGTCTTCTGGCTCTCCCCGAGCGTGTCCCCGCTTGAACTGCACTGTCCCGCTGTCCCGCGATCCAAGGGTGAGACACTGCCAAACGGCGCGCCGGCATTACGAAGCTTCACGTGAAGTCGCTGAGCTTGTGATTTCGAAATATCAAGCTCTGCTGCAGCTTTTCGAACAGATAATCCCTTCCGGAACAGCTCAGCCGCCTTCGTCATCAGACCATGCCCATTTTTGATTCCGTCTCTAGCATTCATTTCTTGTCCTCCAGCGCTATCAGCGACCAAGGGTGATAACTCCCTTTGCGGTCCCATTCTGGCCAATGAACGATTACCTTGCCTCTCGTGTGACCGGTCACGATCCCTGTCTCCCGCGTGTCGGAACTAAACTTCAATTGGATCTTGGTGCCGATCGGCAAGGTCAGTTCTAACTCTCCGTGCCGCGCTCCGATGCTTTTCTGGGACGGTCCAGGTGCCGGCGTCGAGCTCATTGAACCATCCCCCCGAGACCCTTGATCGACATGAAGTCCTCTGCAAGGCAGAGGCCTTGCCAACCATCGAGGTCCCAAGAGAAGTATCCGCTCAGGATTTGACGAAATAGTTCACACCGACACGGGACCCTTCTGTGCTGGCCGCACCAGGCGGAGAAGTCTCTGTAATGGAACTTTTCGGCACCCCAGCAGTTGCGGCGAAGCTCACAGCGCGCATGTACCCAGGCGACGATCTGCTTTTCAGCCGCACCCCTCTCGTCTGTTGACGGCGGTGCAACCGGGGCGTCTGCGTTATCGCTCTCGGACTTGCAGCCTCGCTTATTTTGAGGGGGACAAACGGGGACACGGGGGACAGGCGCATGAACATTGGTCTTGCCTGCTTCTTGCATAAGGGGACAACAAGGGCACAGGAGGGGACGAACCCCCTCGTTGGCATCTCCTACAGATAGATTGTCCCCCTCGTTCAATGTCACGGGGGACAACTTGGGGGACACTAAAGCCCGCGTGGATATTGGTGGTCCCACCTGTCCCACCCGTCCCCGCTTTTTTGCACAGGTTGCGGAAGCATGGAGAAATTCAGTTTCATTCCTCAACCTCCCCCATCCCGCCTCCGATCACGTAGACTCTTGCCGGCCCCATTTCCGGCAGCCGGGGTTTCTGTGTTGCCTTGCCGTCGCTTCCGGGAACAAGCCAGCCGTGCGCTAACAATGCCCGTACTGCAGCTTTCGGATCAACCCCAGAGCACACCTCCTTCTTGAAAGTTTCAGGAAAGACCAGATATTCTCGTTTTCCGCCATCGACAGAACGGAAGAACCCGGCACGATTATTGATGATCCGTTGCCCTTCGGTGGCGTTTACATCCTCGAAACGACTCGCGCCGTGCCGCTCCAGAAAGTCGCGCACCTGCGCCAACAGCGCCCTGTCCTCACGATCGCGAGGACCACCAAACGAATCCAGCCATGAGGCAAAACACTTGCCGGCCGCTGCACCCGCCTCCCCCTCATTCCAACCGGTCAGCCCGGCGTGAGTGGCAATCTCGCCCGCCACGGCTACCAAGCCGAAGCGCCGCGCCACTCGTTCGACCTGTCCGGCAGCATCCTCCGGCAGATGCTCTTTCACGAACTGCCCGACACCATCGGTGATAAAGTCCGCTAACTTCGCCCGGCCAGGTACAAGGTAGCTAAGCCATGCCTCGCCAGCACTCCCGTAATAATGGCCGACGGCATCTTTCAGAGCTAGCGCCAGTGCCGCTGGGGTTTCGAATCCGTTGAGCACCTCGAATGCGCCCATTCCGGCGCCCGCGTCTGCATCTGTCTCGGCCATCCGTATCTCTTGCCCGGCCGTAGACCTTCGCCCCGCCAGCGCCATCATGGTAGATAGTGATTGCTCGCCAGCCGAGAGGAACAGCAGTCGCCAGCTTGCCGACGGTCGCGCCGTACCGTTGCGCGCCGCGCGCGCCTTTCCCCACCCATTGGCGAGCAGGTAGGCTGCTTCGCCAGCTTCTTTCGCGTCTATTTGATTGAGTTCGTCCAGGATCAACAGGCCATCGTTATGTAGAGCTGCCAAGCCCTCAAGTCCGTTAGTTGTGGTTCGCCAGTTTCGGCAATACTTGGTGGGATCGCCCCATACGGAAGCCGCCAGCCTCAGCGCCGTCGTCTTACCCGTTGATGAGCCGCCGCGAAAATGGAATCCGCCAGAATCCTCGCCCGCTGGATCTAGCAGCGTGCCCGCAAAGGCGGCCGATATGGCGAACATCATACGGGAGTTCCCTTGGGCGAATGCGGCTACATGTTCGCGCCACTCATTAGCAGTGTCGGCAACCGAAAAAGCCGGTGCGACGTTATGTGCATTCTGAAACACGACTTTTTCGCCGGCTTCACCGATAGCCGCAGCCGGCAGCACGTACACCGGGCCATGCCAACCCAGTCGATCTACGCACCGCGCTCGATCGTCAATCGGCCACACTTGAAGATACGTCGCGAGTAATTCCCGAGCGCCCCGCCCCGGCGCGATGGCCAATCCCTGACGCGCCAACTCGCAGCGCACTTCTACACCGCCATCGCGCTGCGGCAGCTCTGACGGCATGGCCCACTGGTGCAACACACCATCCTTATCTTGCCATTCGAGCAGACGGCCCCATTCGCCACTCTTATTGTCGCGGGTCATGGCGACCGCGTGCAGTGGTGCGCATATCCACAATGGGGGTTTGGCATTGCCATCCTTGTCCGGTGGGCCGATGTAGATCACACCCCGATTACTTATTTCGAAGCGACCTCCACCGTAGTCGCAACTTGCAACCGCGGCGCGGGCATCGGTAAGCACCTTAGCCATCGCTCCGTCACCGCAGGCGGCAGTATAGTCATCCGGGCCATTCACGCCACCAGCCGCTGGAAGATCGCAGACAAACACTTCACAGTTTCGCGTACACAGCTCGCGCACCAACGCGGCCGGTGCCTGCTGCACCTTGAGGTTACTTACAACGTTCACGTCTAGCAGCACGTAGACTTTGCGCTCAATGATGCAATCGAGATCGGAAACGGGACCGGTTTGATCTACGCGCTCACCTTCGGCGTTTTCTACCTTGCCGATGCGTCCACGCCATCCCCAGCATCCGCCCATCGCGACGGCTACGAGATTCATTTCCGTTCGTGATGCCCAAGCGGTGAGCGCCAAAGACGATTTCTCGGCTTCCACCAAAACAACGGGAGTGTCAGCATCCTGAAGTTTCGCCGCGGCGCCGGTTGGAAAGTACAGGTGTTTGCGATCGCCATAAGCCGAGATATACTTGTTCTTTTCCCTACCGTTTTCAATTTCGGGTCTGTCCCGACGAACACGAGCAGTTACGCTCTGGCCAGTGGCGTGGCTGAAATAGGGGGGGGAGACGATGCCGGACATATCGCTCGACGCTGGTCCACCGGTTGGAATGTTGCACAAGCGGCGATCAAATGCGGTACTCGCGCAACAGGCTTTGGTTAATCCTGACCCCCAATCCAGGGCCATTCGGAATATCGACCATGCCATTGATGATCTCAATGGGATTTTCCAGCAACTCGGTTCGAAGCGGATTGGGGTTTGCATCAAGCTCCACGATGATGCCGCCTGCAATCGCCGCGAAAATATGGAGTGTCGCTGCCAGCCCAACTGCGTTTCCAAAAAAGTGAGGTGCCCATCGCTTGCCACAAGCGCCGGCCATTTGGCAGATATGGATCATCTCTGAAATGCCGCCCGTCTTCGTAACATCGGGCTGGGCAATATCGAAAACCTGTTGGCTGAAAGCCGCCTGGAAACCGTCCCGGCAGTAGACATTTTCACCCCCGGCGGTCTTAATCGCGCTCATCTTGCGCACATAAGCCAGAGCCTCGTTGTCGTCGCATGGACACGGCTCTTCCAGCCATTCAATCTGAAAATCTTTAAGAGCCGCTACCATTTCGAGTGCTTCTTCTTTCGTCCACGCCATGTTTGCATCGAGCATCAGTCTATCGGTCCCGATCAGCTTCCGCGCCTGGCCTACATTTTTTATATCGGCGTCTTTACCGAAACCAACTTTCACCTTGAATGCCTTGATCCCGTAGGGAATACATTCTTGGATTTGTTCTTCAAGGTTCTTCGGGCCTAATCCACTGGCATAAACCTCCGCCTTATCAAAGGCTCTGCCACCCAACATTTCGCACACCGGCCGTCCGAGGTATTTCCCCTTCAGGTCCCACAAAGCAATATCGATTCCGCTGATGGCTTGCATGTATTGCCCTCTGGCTCCCGCCTGCAAGCCAATCCTGTTAAGGGCGCCATACATCTTGTTCCATAGCTTCTCGATGTCCAATGGGTCTTCACCAATCACCAGCGGCTTAACGCCCTTTTCAATAGTGATCTTCCGTTCTTCGAGTGCCCAATAGGGGTGGTTCACAAAACTCTCCCCCCAACCGTCAATACCTTCGTCGGTTTCAACATGGACAAGACAACTCTTCCTATGGGTCATCGTCCCAAAAGACATTAAGACGGGTTTTTGCAGCGGAACCGCAAGGCACATTACTTCAACTTTCGTTATTTTCACCTGATGACAGCCCCTTATCCGGACGCAGTCTCCGCCCGCGTGCCCGGAATACAAACTATTATGCAGGGTAATCAGGTTGTGGGTTTAGAGCAACCAGGTTATCCGTCTTTGAATACCTGCCATAACTAACTTCCCCCGGAGTGTCATGTTGAGCGTAGCGAAACATCCCATGAATACTACCCCACCCCGCGCCGCTCTGAGCTTTTATGAAGTCCTTCGGCTGTGTCTCAGCTCCGCGCCGAGATGGGATCCTTCGCTGCGCTCAGGATGACACCTCAAGAAGTTTCTGCTTGACAGAGGTGATAGGGCCGGTATGCCATCTCTTAGGGCGAGCGGCCCGCGTGCGAATCGGGAATCCACCGGAATGATGGATGCGCAGTGAGAGAGGGATTGCTATGAGCTCCGAATTCAGAGTGATCGGAACGCGCCAGCCAAGGGTTGATGCATTTGAGCGAGTTAGCGGACGCGCCAAATACACCTCCGATTTCTATCTGCCGGGAATGCTGTACCTGAAGATTCTGAGGAGTCCTCATCCTCACGCGCGCATCGTGAGCATAGACATTTCCAAAGCACGGACATTGACGGGCGTGAAGGCGGTCCTCACGCACAAAGATATGCCGATGTACCGCTGGAACCCATGGATGCCGGTTCTCACCGATGTCGCTCGCTTTGTTGGTGACGACATCGCGGTAGTCGCCGCAGTTGACGAGGATACGGCTGCCGAAGCCATTGGCTTGATCCGGGTGGAGTACCAGGTATTCCCCCATGTCCTTGATCCTGAGCAGGCGCTAAGTTCGAACGCTCCCAAACTTTATCCGGAAGGAAATCTGATAGGCGGCAAGGCGACGGTAGTCAGCAGGGGCGATCTGGCGAAAGGTTTCGCGGAGGCAGATCTGGTCTACGAAAGCAGATACCGGACTCCTATCTTGCAGCATGCCACCGCCGAGAGCAGGGTTTCAGTCGCACAATGGGAAGCCGGCAAGCTCACCCTCCGGGACTCCACGCAAGGAACATTCGAGGTGCAAAAGGGTATCGCCAAAGCTCTCAGGCTCCCCATGAGCAAGGTGCGGGTGATATGCGATTTCATGGGGGGTGGGTTCGGAGACAAAGGTTCGGCGCAACGGCACAATGTTCTGGCTGCCCTGATCGCGCGTCAAACCGGGCATCCCGCAAGGATTGAGCTTGACCGGGACGAACTTTACGTTGCCGCTACCCACCGCTATCCCGTAATCAGCGAATTGAAGTATGGAGCCAAGAAGGACGGTACTCTGACGGCGATCCAGGCGAAGACGATCGCGGACATGGGCGCCTACAATCACACGCACGGCGCCGACGGAACCATGCAGATGATGATGTACACCTACCGCTGTTCCAACATGAAAGGAGAAAGCTATTCGGTCAACACCAACAATCCGGATGGCGGAGCTATGCGGTGTGTGGGTCATCCCCAGGGCACTTTCGCACAGGAGGTCCACATGGATGCGATCGCCGAGAAGTTGGGGATGGACCCGGTTGAACTCCGGCTGAAGAATTACGCGCGCCTGGAAGATGGCGATCAGTTCAGCAAAATCCCTTTCACCAGCAATGGCATGGAGGAGTGCATCAGGCGTGGCGCGGAGAGTTTCAGGTGGAAAGAGCGATGGCAGCACTCGGCTTCTGGCGCAGGTCCTGTTAAACGAGGGGTAGGCATGGCCATCCACGCCTGCCGTCACGGCGGCATGCCTACTGGTCTTTCCTGCTCCGGCATGGTGCGGGTAAACCTGGATGGAACCGTCAACGTGCTCACCGGCACAACGGACATCGGAGGCGGGCAGAAGGGAACCATGGCGATGATCGCCGCCGAGGAACTCGGCGTCCCGCTATCCTGCGTCTCCGTAACCTCTGCCGATACCGACGTGACCACGGACACCGGCGTCACCGGCGGCAGCAAACAGACGATAGTCGGTGGTACTGGAATCAGGCTGGCGGCGGCAGATGCCAAAAACCAGTTACTGGATACCGCAGCAGCGGAATTGAAGATCGATAAGAAGGACTTGACGATTCGCGATTGCGCGGTCTACGCCAAAGGTTCAGAGAAAGGTATTCCGCTGGATCAGATTGCGGCTAAATCGCCGGGACCGATTGTCGGGAGAGGCATCTATAAAGTCCCGCCGAATCTTGTGTTCCACATCCCGGCGGCAGAGTTCGCTGAAGTCGAGGTGGATACTCGAACCGGCGCCGTCAAGGTCTTGCAACTGGTGGCGGTTCACGATCTCGGACGAGCTGTCAACTCGCTGACGGCGGAAAATCAAATCGAGGGTGGCGCAATTCAAGGCATGGCTTTTGCATTAATGGAAGAGCAGATCCTGGACAAGAACACGGGAATTTGCGTCAATCCCAATCATCTTAACTACAGATTGCCCAGCATCAAGGAAGTGCCGGAGATTGTGCCAATCATGGTGGAATCGGTTGATCCTTATGGGCCCTTCGGCGCCAAGGGCATTGGAGAACCGCCCTACAGCCCGCCCGCGCCAGCCATAGCCAATGCGATTCACGACGCCATAGGTGTGCGCTTTACTGAGCTTCCCATCACCAACCGTGCAATCCTCACCCGTTTGAAGGCCGTCAAGGGCTGAGAAGAAATCTGCTGACTTCACCTCCGCGTTAGCGGCACTCTCTTGCTTGCTGCCTTCTAGTGTCATGTCCCGGAACTACCTGCCATAACTCCCCCGGCTCAGACGCCGCCACAGCGCCTCAACTTCAAAGAATGTGACGCCGCGCTCAATCGCCGATCGAAACAGCGAAATCATCTCCGGCTTGTCTTTGGGCGGACCGTAGGACATGCTCATGCCCATGCAGCCGAGGCCGATTGCGGACACCCAGATTGCTTTTTCCAAGTTTGCGCTGTTGCATCACTGCTCCTTTTGAAAAGTGCTGCCAGAGACGCGAAAGTGCTCTTTCATCGGTTCACTAGGATTTGAGAGATGCCATGTCGATGGAGAAGCGGTACTTCACATCCGACTTGAGCAATCTTTTGTAAGCTTCATTGACCTTCTGGATGGGGATGACTTCGACATCGGCTGTGATGTTATGTGCTCCGCAGAAGTCGAGCATCTCCTGGGTTTCGGCGATCCCGCCAATCGGCGATCCCGAGAGGCTGCGCCGGCCCATGATCAGGCCGAACGCCGAAACCGCAAGCGGCTTCTCCGGCGCGCCGACCAGGGTGATGTTGCCATCGCGGCGCAACAGATCGATGTATGCGCCAATGTCGTGATTGGCCGAGACCGCGTCGAGAATGAAGTCGAAGCTGCCGGCGTGCTTTCGCATCTCGTCCGCATTCTTCGAGATCACGACCTCGTCGGCTCCCAGGCGAAATGCGTCTTCCTTCTTGTTGGGTGAAGTCGTGAAGACTACAACATGGGTTCCGAGCGCGTGCGCGAACTTCACACCCATGTGGCCCAGTCCGCCGAGGCCGACCACGCCGACTTTCTTGCCCTTGGTGACGCCCCAGTGGCGCATGGGCGAGTAAGTTGTGATTCCGGCGCAAAGCAAAGGAGCGGTTCCGGCGAGGTTGAGGTTCGAGGGCACGCGCAGCACGAACCTCTGGTCAACCACGATGCTGTCGGAGTACCCGCCATAGGTGACGCCTCCGAGGTGCTTGTCCGGGAAGTTGTAGGTGAAGATGACGTTCGGACAGAACTGCTCCAGACCCGCCTTGCACTCAGGGCAGGTGCCGTCCGAGTCCACCATGCAGCCGACGGCGGCGAGGTCCCCCGGCTTGAATTTCGATACCGCGGAGCCGACCTTGGTGACGCGGCCGACGATCTCGTGGCCGGGGATGCAGGGGTAGACCGTGGGCATCACTCCGCTCCACTCATTGCGGACCTGGTGGAGATCGGAGTGGCAGATGCCGCAGAAGAGAATCTCTATCTGTACGTCGTCTTCGGTTGGATCGCGCCGCGTGATCCTGGTGGAGGCCAGCGGCGAGCTCGCACTAGCAGCGGAATAAGCGTTTGCGTTATACATGGCTTAATTTTAGATGCTCCGCGAGTGTTTGCGATATGCACCGGGAGCCGACGTCGTTATGAAATCAAGCGAGTCGAGCCATCTTTATGTTTCTGCCGAAAAACAAAGGGCGGCTACACTCCGCGCCCGACCAGCTTCTTACTGATCGAACACAATGTCGAGTACGCAGCTTGGCTGCTCTGGCCACAGGCGCTCGGGGCTCCGGTCGCCATGACATTTTCTTGAGAGTCTGGATACGGCAACATGTGACTTGATCGAGACGATTTGTTTCCGGTTAAGCGCCAGCAGCGCGCGTGGCGTTAAACAATATCGAGCACCACATTGCCGATAACGTCGCCGCGCTCAACAATGTCGTGCGCTTCGGCAATCTTCTCCAATGGCAGTCGCAGCGCAACGGTGTGGACAAATTTGGCCTGCTTCAGCAAGTCAGTCAGCTCCGCGATTCCCGCCGCACGATCTTCCGAGGAAAGTTCGTAGACGATACAGAAACGGAGCGTGATGCTGTTCTGCATCAGCCACTGACTTGGCAGCGTCGATTCACTCGCTGACATGCCGTAGATCACCACCGTCGCATGCGGCCTCAAGACTGCCGGATAATATTTAGCATTGCGGCTGAGATCCACTTCAATCAGGGCATCGACGCCGCGACCACTCGTCAAGGTTTTGACGCGTTCGCCAACATCCTCCGTTCGATAGTTGATCACCTCGTCGGCTCCGGCGGCGCGCGCGTGCGCGGCCTTGGCGTCGTTGCTGACGGTGGTGATTACGCGTGCGCCGCGCAGCTTCGCAAGCTGGATGGCGTAATGCCCGACGGAACCCGCGCCTCCAGCAATCAGCAGAGTGCTGCCCGGTCCAGCCTTCGTCAGGCGGACGGCCTGAATCGCTGTCAAGGCCGGAATGCCCAAACATGCGCCCACCGCGTAGTCGATGCTGTCAGGCAGATGGACCGCCTGAGCGGCCGGCAAAACGATATATTCCGCGGCCGTGCCATAGGGGCGCTTCCATTGTGCATTCCAAAGCCAGACGCGTTCGCCCAAGCGGTCACGAACGCCCGCTCCCACTGCGTCAATATCGCCTGCTCCGTCGCTGTGCGGGATAATCAGCGGTGCCATCAGGCCGCGCCCGAAGCCCCCGCGACGCACCTTCCAGTCCGACGGATTGACTCCCGAAGTCCGCAGTTTGACTTTGACTTCGCCGGGTCCCGGTTCTGGCGTAGGCTGCTGACCGACTCGCAGCACGTCGCGCGCCGGACCCTGTTCCGAATAGAAAGCTGCACGCATGAGATCCTCCCTCAATTATCGCGAATGGCGAAGGCTCCGGCACCCGCTGTTCACCGCCCTAGCCCCGTTCCTTCTGAAAGAGGTAGCGCCCGTTCTGTTGCGTCGCCATCAATTCCAACAGCTTCATGAAGGCGCGTGCCGCGTGCGACAGGCTGGCCCCGCGCCGATATACGAGCCGCACCTTGCGCTCCATCTGTAATTCTTTCACCGGTATTTGAACCAGTTCGCCGCGAGTGATTTCGGCTTCGACGGCGATCCGCGGCAGAAGCGCGACTCCATTTCCCATGGCGACAAATTGTTTGATGGCCTCGATATTCGGCAACTCGACCGGCATGTGCAGGGCCGTCTTATGCTTGGCGAAAGTCTGAAGAACCTTTTCGCGATAGGGCGAGCGCACATTGTGAGCGACGAAGAACTCGGCGCCAAGCTCGCGGATGCTGACCTCCTGCGAAGTCGCAAGCGGGTGTCCCGGATAGACGACGAAGGCTATCTCATCGATATAAATAATGATGGAGTTGAGCTGCTCGTCATCGGGACGGAACGACAGCATGCCAAGCTCAACGTGATGGTTCACGACCGAGCGGGCGACATCAGCGGCGAGGGACCGTTGTATTTCGATGTGAATGGTTGGATGAAGCCGGCGGAAACGATGCAGCGCAACCAGCAGATACAGCACCGTGAATTCGTTGGCGGCAATGCTCACCTTGCCGTGCTGCAATTCTCTGAGCTCTCGCAGGGCGTCGCGCGCGCGCCCGCGCAGGTTCAACAGCTCCTCTGCATACTTCAGCAACAGCGCTCCGGCATCGGTGACCGCGCCGTCGCGCGACGAACGCTCGAAAAGGGTCTCGCCAAGCTCGTCTTCCAGTTTGCTGATCGTTTGGCTCACCGCCGATTGCGTCCGGTGCAGCCGTCCGGCAGCGCGCGAAAAGCCCTTCTCTTCAACCACCGCAAGAAACGTCTCCAGCTGAAAAAGATCCATCATCCCTCTTGCCCGTGCATTTTGCTGTCGATCATCCGCCGCCCGGGGCTCTTTCTAAAAACCTTATTAAATCACACGCTCTAATAGTAATGGAAGAATAATAAGTTTGACTAATTAACACAAAACCACCAAGGTGGAAGAACTAGGTATCCCTAGCGGGAGATTCAATCGTGGCAAGCGAACGCGTACTGATTTTCGATACGTCCCTGCGTGATGGGGAGCAGGCTCCAGGATGCAGCATGACCGTGGATGAAAAGCTGCGGGTCGCTCATAAGCTTGAAACCCTGGGTGTCGACATTATCGAGGCTGGTTTTCCCATCGCATCGACCGGCGACTTCGAGGCGGTTCAGCGGATTTCGCGCGAAATGAGAAGTGCGTCTGTTGCCGCGCTGGCGCGCTGCCGGCGTGAAGATATTTCGCTGGCGTGGAATGCCGTGCGCGACGCGCGTCATCCGCGCGTTCATACTTTTCTTGCCACCTCCGATATTCATCTCGCCTGCAAGTTGAAGATCACGCGCGAAGACGCCTTGCGGCAGGTTGGCGAGTGCGTTCAGTATGCTCGTTCGTTGTGCGAGGATGTGGAATTTTCGCCGGAGGACGCGACCCGGTCGGAAGTGGAATTTCTCTGCAAAGTGCTGGAAGTTGCCGTCGAGGCTGGTGCGACCACGCTGAACATTCCTGACACGGTGGGCTACGCGACTCCGGGGGAGTTTAGCGAACTGATCCGTGCCATTCGGTCAAGAGTGAAAGGCGTCGAGAACGTGGTGATTTCCGTGCATTGCCACAATGACCTTGGATTGGCCGTAGCCAACTCCCTGGCTGGCGTCGAGGCTGGCGCCCGGCAGATCGAGTGCACAGTGAACGGCATCGGCGAACGCGCGGGCAACGCCGCCTTGGAAGAAATTGTCATGTCCATGTATGTGCGCAACGACCGCTTGCCCTTCGAGAGCGGCATAAAGCGCGATGAAATCTATTCGGCCAGCCGCATGCTTTCCGAGATTATCGGCTTCCAGGTTCAGCCGAACAAGGCCATCGTCGGACGCAACGCGTTCGCCCACGAAGCGGGCATTCACCAGCATGGCGTAATCAGCAATCCTCTCTGTTATGAGATCATGACGCCGGAATCGGTCGGAGTTGCCGCCAATCACCTGGTGCTGGGCAAGCACTCTGGCCGGCACGCGCTGCTGATGCGCTACGAAGAGCTGGGTTTCCCTTTGACCAAGCAGGAGTTGCAAGCGGCCTACGAGCGCTTCACCCAGTTGGCAGACCGCAAGAAAAAGATTTACGATCAGGATCTGCTTTCGCTGTTGGCGGAGAAAGCGGCAATCTCGAACGAAGGAAGCCGTTCGACGGCGCTTATGCAATGAACCTGAAGATAGCTGTTTTGCCCGGGGACGGAGTGGGGCCTGAAGTGACTCGCGAAGCCGTGCGGGTGCTGCGCGCAGTCGCCGACGTAAACGGTTATGACTTTGAGTTTCGCGAATTCCCAATCGGCGGCGCGGCCTATGACGCTGAAAAACATCCGCTTCCGCAACGTACCCTCGACGGATGCCTCGAAAGCGACGCCGTGTTTCTGGGCGCCGTGGGCGGCCCGAAATACGACGCTTTGCCGGTTGAACTGCGTCCTGAGGCAGGTATCCTTGGCCTGCGAAAAGCGCTCGGCGTTTTTGCCAATCTGCGTCCGGCAATAGCTTACGAGGCAGTCGCCGATTGTTCCCCTATTCGCGCCGAAGTCCTGCACGGAGCCAATGTGCTGATCGTGCGCGAACTCCTCGGCGGCCTCTATTTCGGCCAGCCTCGCGGACGCGATGAGCACGGCGCTTACGACACCATGCGGTATTCCTCGCAGGAGATTGAGCGCGTTGCCCGGATTGCGTTCGAACAGGCCCGCCTCCGGCACCACCACGTCACCTCCGTGGATAAGGCCAACGTGCTGGAAACTTCACGGCTCTGGCGGCAGGTGCTCACCGATCTGGCGCGGGAATACCCGGATGTGAAGCTCGATCACGCTTACGTCGATTCTTTTGCCATGCAGTTGATCGCGACGCCGTCGCGGTTTGACGTTGTGGTCACAGAAAATCTGTTCGGCGACGTGCTTTCCGACGAATCGGCGGTTCTGAGCGGTTCGCTGGGCATGCTTGGTTCGGCCAGCATTGGCGGCAAGGTCGGTCTTTTCGAACCGATCCATGGCTCCGCTCCCGATATCGCGGGGAAAAACATTGCCAATCCCATCGGAGCGATTGCCGCGGCAGCCATGCTGTTGCGCTTCGCCGCCGGGCTGCATCGCGACGCCGATGACGTGGAAGCCGCAATCGCCCTCACGCTGGAGAAGGGTTGCGTGACCGCCGACTTACGGAGCGAGAAGCGCAAGACCGTAGCCACGACACGTGAGGTCGGGGACGAAATCGAGCGGGCGCTGACGGATCTGCTCAGCCAGCACCTTGCCTATCACGCGGTGTAATAAAATTTACTCGGTAAGAGAATTTACGCGGTAAGAGAAAAATGTCACAACCACGCACTCTGTTTGAAAAACTTTGGGACAGCCACGTTGTCCGCCAGGTCGAAGGCGAGCCGGCTCTCCTGTTCATCGATCTGCACCTGGTGCACGAGGTCACGTCGCCGCAGGCATTTGAGGGCCTGCGCATTGCCGGACGCAAGGTGCGCCGCACCGATCTCACGGTTGCCACGGTGGATCACAACATCGCTACTACGACCGTCGACCGTTTCGAGATTAAAGACTTGATCGCCAAGCAGCAGGTGGAAGCCCTGCGCGCAAATTGCGCAGCGTTCGGCATCGAGCTATTCGATGTCGGCACTGTGGAGCAGGGCATTGTGCACGTCATCGGCCCGGAACTTGGCTACACCCAGCCCGGTAAGACGATTGTCTGCGGCGACAGTCACACCAGCACGCACGGTGCCTTCGGCGCGCTGGCAATCGGCATCGGAACCTCCGAAGTGGAACACGTGCTGGCCACCCAGTGCCTGCAACAGCAAAAGCCCAAGGCCATGCGCGTGCGCGTCGATGGCAAGCTGCCCGAAGGCGTTACGGCCAAGGACCTCGCGCTTGCCATCATCGGCAAGATCGGCACCGATGGAGGCACCGGGCACGTCATCGAATATGCCGGCGAGGCCGTTCGCGCGCTCTCCATGGAGGGCCGCATGACGTTGTGCAACCTGAGCATCGAAAGCGGCGCGCGCGCCGGAATGGTGGCCCCAGACGAGACTACGTTCGCCTACGTCAAGGGCCGCAATAATGCGCCCAAGGGCGCTGGCTGGGATAAGGCTGTCGCCTATTGGCGCACTCTGGTGACCGACGAGGGCGCAAGGTTCGACAAGGAAGTTACGCTCAACGCCTCGGAGCTGACCCCATACGTCACCTGGGGCACCAACCCGGGAATGGTTTCGCCCATCACAGGACGCGTGCCGAATCCTCAGGACGCCGCCAGCGAAGCGGAGAAGAACGCTCTCGAACGTGCGCTCAGCTATATGGCGCTGAAGCCCGGCACGCGACTCACCGATATCGCCATCGACCGCGTCTTCATCGGCTCCTGCACCAACGGACGCCTCGACGATCTTCGTGCCGCCGCCCGCGTTCTGCGCGGCTACAAGATTCATCCGAAGGTTCATGTCATGATCGTTCCCGGATCGCAGGCGGTGAAGGCCGCTGCGGAGCAGGAAGGGCTGCATCGCGTCTTTCTGGAAGCGGGAGCGGAGTGGCGCGAATCGGGCTGCTCGATGTGTCTGGGGATGAACCCCGATATTCTGCAACCGGGCCAGCGCTGCGCCGCCACCAGCAATCGCAACTTCGAAGGACGCCAGGGCAAGGGTGGCCGCACGCACCTCGTCAGTCCGGCAATGGCCGCCGCCGCCGCTGTCGCGGGACACTTCACCGATGTTCGCGCCTGGCAATTCAAGGATCAGAACAAATGAAACCGTTGCGTGTACACAAAGGAATTGCGGTGCCGATGCACAAGATCAACATCGATACCGACCAGATCATTCCCAAGCAGTTTCTCAAGCGCATTGAGCGCACGGGCTACGGCGACTTCCTTTTTTACGACTGGCGCTTCCGGCCCGACGGCAGCGAAGAGCCGTCGTTTGTGCTCAATCATCCGGTATATCGCAAGGGCACCATCTTGATCGGCGGGCGAAATTTCGGTTGCGGCTCTTCTCGCGAGCACGCGCCGTGGGCGCTCTCCGATTTCGGGTTCAGCATCGTAATTGCGCCGTCATTCGCCGACATCTTTTTCACGAATTGCGCCAAGAACGGGATGCTGACGGTGATCCTCAGCGAAGAGCAGGTAGCGAAACTGGCGCACCGGGCGCAGGAAAAGCCAGGTCACGAATTGACCGTCGACCTGGAAAACCAGACGGTTTCCGACGATCAAGGCTTTCGCGCCGCATTCTCAATCGACCCCTTCAAACGCCATTGCCTGCTGCACGGGTTGGATGACATCAGCCTGACCCTGCAACACGAGGCGGAGATTGCGGCCTTCGAAAAGAAGCGCATTCAGTTCTAAGCAGTTCCGTGATCGTATTCCGGCGGGCGTCGAAAGACGCCCGTTCTTTATTGCCGCCACGCATCGTCGAGGCCCGGCCTCGTCGGCCTTATGACGCTGGCTCAAGCGGGGTGCGGCATATGTCGGACAGGTGTTGGTGCGCCAGGATAAGCTTACCCTCCGAATCAAGAACGAATACATGCGTTCCGCGGCCGTCGAGTATGCTCCGGTTGTACCGTTTCC
This sequence comes from uncultured Acidobacteriota bacterium, assembly GCA_963832365.1. Taxonomy (GTDB): domain Bacteria; phylum Acidobacteriota; class Terriglobia; order Terriglobales; family Acidobacteriaceae; genus CAWBRT01. The sequence goes on from CAWHUL010000026.1 coordinate 93,687, forward strand.
CTCGAATTGGATCTTCCAGGTTCTTGGCAAATGAGCGGTAAGTGTGGACGGCTATGGCCACATTGTCCGCCAGGAACTGCACTTCGATGGGCGATGTAATTTCCGAATGGAAGCGCGTAAGGGGTTTGAAATACTCGCGCTCTCTACGGGCTGCCGCCACCTGTCCCAACTCGGGGCGCGGAGAAAATGGATTGACTGTCAGGGCCGCATAGGCATACATCTTCATCAACTCACCGGGATTCTTGTCGGCCATGGCTGTAAAGTATCGGCGCACACCTGCCTGTACTTGCTCTACCGTGATTTTTGTCGTCACACACACCTCCGCCGCGACCGGCCCATTCGCAAGCGTAATACATTCCGTCGAGTTTGCAACAGTACGGAGGTAACAGGAAGACTGCTGAAAAACCTGTAAAGATTCAGGACAGCTTCGAGATCAGCGATGCCGTCCGGAACGACTGCTGGATTCGGTCGAGTTTCTGTTCGGAAAGAGCGGAACTCAGGCCGCTGATTTGTCGCTGAACTTCCTCCAGGGCTCGCCGAATGTTGTCGCCGTTGGTCGCGAAAATGTCCCGCCAGACAACCGGATCACTCTTGGCCAGGCGTGTCATGTCCCGCAATCCGCCGCCGTAGGGAACGCCGTTGTAGCTCCCATCAGTGGCATCCAGCCTGAGTTCGCCGAGCACGGTGTTGGCCAGCGCAATCGACAATAGCTGCGGCAGGTGACTGGTAAACGCGAGCACCAGGTCGTGCTCTTCGGGCGTCATGCAGACGGGCGCGGCCCCAATTTTGCGGATCAACTCCATCCAGCCATTGTGCAGCGAGGTGGAGGACGGAGAAACCAGCGGAGGGTCCGGCTGCGCATCGAAAGGCGTGAACACCCACTTTGCCCCCCGAAACAGGTAGGGGTCGGCTTGCTCGATGCCGGAGCGTTCCTTGCCCGAAATCGGATGGCTGGGCAGGAATCGTCGATGCGCGGACGCTCCGAACGCCCTCTTGGCTTTGGCGACAATCTCGACCTTGGTGCTGCCTGTGTCGGTGATGAGCGCATGTGCCGGAGCGTGTTCGGCGACTACAGGCAACAGTGCAAGGATCGAAGAAATTGGAGTCGCCAGCACGATCATGTCGGCATCCCGGACTGCGCTCTCGACCGTCGGCGCAGCGAAATCGATCGCTCCCAACCGAACTGCTTTTTCCAGAACTTCCGGCGCGTCGCTGCCGGCTATTCCGCCGCGAAATCCCGAGGCCCGCAGAGCGGAGCCGAGCGATCCGCCTATCAGCCCGCAGCCGACAATCGCGATCTTACTGATTTGCATGCAGGATCTCACGCCGCTGTGTTGCATGTTGGAGAGGTGCGGACACCGGCAAGCGCTGTGTCTTTGCCTTAGGCATCTGCACTCTGCGCACCGGCTCCGCCAGTCCTCTCATTAGCTTTGCGAATTCGGCAATGTTGAGAGACTGCGCGCCGTCGGACAGTGCCTCTTCCGGATGCGGATGCACTTCCAGCAGAAGTCCATCGGCCCCGGCAGCCAGTGCGGCTCGCGAAAGGGCCGGAACCAGATCGCGTCTGCCCGCCGCGTGCGAAGGATCGGCCAGCACGGGAAGATGCGTAAGTTGCCGGGCCAGCGCGACCGCGCCAATATCGAACGTGTTGCGCGTCTCCGCGCCGGAGCCTTTGATGCCGCGCTCGCACAGAATGACGTTCGAATTCCCGCCCGCCAGCAGATACTCGGCTGCCAGCAGCCATTCTTCGACGGTGACTGCCGGGTTACGCTTGAGCAGCACGGGTTTGTCAACGGTCGCAAGCCGGCGAAGAAGGGCGAAGTTCTGCATGTTCCGTGCTCCCACCTGCAACACATCGGCATACTCGCAGATGGTCGCGACATCGTCGGTGCTCAGCACTTCGGTCACGATCGGCAGGCCGGTTTCTTCGCGGGCCTCGGCCAGCAGCTTCAGGCCCTTCACTCCCAGCCCCTGGAACTCGTAAGGCGAGGTGCGGGGCTTGAAGGCACCTCCGCGCAGCATGGTGGCGCCGCCGTCTCGCACTCCGCGGGCCGCGGCCATCAACTGTTCGCGCGATTCCACCGAGCAGGGTCCGGCGATCACGACCGCCGTCTCGCCGCCAATCTCGACGTCGCCGATCCTGACGATCGTCCGCTGCTTCCGGGATTGTATCGAAGCGAGTTTGAAACGATGCGTGACGTTGATGAGAGAGTCCACCGCCGGCAGCAGGCGCAGAGACTTGTCATCGTTGCCATCGAGTTTGGACTGGTTCGTCACCACCACGATGCGGCTCGCTTCCCGCACAACATGGGCCTGAATGCCGCGATTTTGCAGGGTGGAGACAACTCGCAGAACATCCTCGCGTGTTGCCGTCTTTCGCATGCTGACCAACATGATGACTCGCTCCCTTATTTGTGCAGTTCCCGGCTGGTGTTGCAGGACCCGAGATACCTTAATTCCGCATTCATTGCGCGCAATGGTTCGACCACGCAATCTTCCAGTTTTTGCTTTGAGGCCGCGACATCGAGGAAGAATCTGTATCGCCAAGGCGTGCCCTTGATCGGACGGCTCACCAGGCTAAGTAAATCGATTTGAGAGTTGGCGAACGGCGCTAGTGCGTGATAAAGCGACCCGGGCAGGTTGGGAAGCGTCAGCGCAATCGTCGAAGTCGTGTTGTCGGCATGTACCTTCACCGCGGGCGACAGCAGGGCGAAGCGCGTGAAATTGTTGCAATAATCTTCTATATGCTCCAGCAGGATCGAACCGCCATAGAGTTCGGCTGCCTCGCTGCCTGCTATCGCTGCCCGCGCACGGTCGCCGGCGTTGACCACCGCCTGCACGCTTCCCGCAGTGTCATCGGCCACCTTGCGCGTGACGTGCGGGTGGTTGGCGAAGAAGCGCTCGCACTGCGCCAGGGCCACCGGGTGCGATTCAACCTCGCGCAGATCTTCAAGCTTCGCTCCTGGAACCGCGATCAGACAATGCGATATCTGGAGAACAGTCTCGTCGATGATGCTCAATCCGGCGTCGTAGAGCAGGTCGTAACATTGATAGACGGTCCCGGCCAGAGTGTTTTCCAATGGCGCCACAATGTAGTCGGAGCGATTTTCGCGAATGGCGCTGAATAGAGTTTCGAAATCCCGGCATTCGACCGGAAGGGCGCCGGCGGGAAACAGGCGGCGAATGGCGGTCTCGCTGAAGGCTCCGCGGCGGCCTTGGAATGCGACTCGCGGCGAACCTGAACTGGCAGCGGACATGGAGGAGTCGCTCACGCCTCGCTCTCCTGAATGCGTCGCGATTCGCGGATGATGCTGCGGAAGATGGCTGCTACGCCCCGGGTATCGAGCGGACCCTGATTTTGCGAGCGCAATCGCCGCAGAACCTCCGCTTCGCGGGTGCCGTCGAGCACCGGCATTCGGTGTTCCCGCTTGAGTTTGCCGATATCCTCGACAAGGCGAGCGCGTTGGTTCAGTAAATCGAGCAGCCTCTGGTCAATTTCGTCAATCTCAGCGCGCCGTTGCCAAATCTTCGGGGTCATACCTCGCCTCCTCTGAAGTCTTCGTTTGATCATGTTCAAAAACAAAAAAGCCGCGACTTTGTGAGTCGCGGCTTTCGAAGCTTTGCTGGTTTGGAACTTTTTAGGTTTCAGTCACCCCAGCACACAAGCCTCGGTCGGCCGCTACTCTAAAGTAGTAGCGGTAAGCGTATCCGAAGCTAAATCGATTCGTGTGCATGAACGAAACCTTCCAATCAGACTTCAACAAATTTAGAGGCCTTCTTCCAAAAAGTCAACTACCGAAATGTGTTACGAGGGGGTTAAGGGGATTGTCGGCGCTCTGCTCTCGATCCCGAGCTGACCCTTTGCGCACGCACCCGCTTGAAACAACGATAAAATAGGGCTGTGCATCACTGATCGCACACGTCATCGCGCGGATTCATTATTCAATCGCAATTCGTTATGAAGATACAAGAAATACAACTTTGACTAATTTGTGCGGCATAAGAGATTCGATGAAAGGTACGAGTGCTTATGATTCGCCGCTGTGAGAACCGCGATTTCGACCTGATTTGGGCCATCATCAATAATGGCGCGCAGGCTTATAAAGGAATCATTCCTGAAGATCGCTGGACTGACCCGTACATGTCCCGGGAGAAGTTGCAACGCGAAATTGACGAGGGCGTTGTCTTCTGGGGATTCGAGGAGGCCGGGGTTCTGCTAGGGGTCATGGGCATTCAACAGGTTCAGGACGTGACTCTCATCAGGCATGCCTATATTCGCACCAGCAGCCAAAAGCGAGGAATTGGGGGGCGCTTGCTATCCTATCTGCGCGGGCTGACGCCGAATCCGGTGTTGATCGGCACTTGGGCGGATGCGGTCTGGGCCATCCACTTCTATGAAAGGTACGGTTTTCAAAGAGTCGGTCTCCAAGAGAAGGACCGGCTGCTCAAGAAATATTGGACCGTGCCCGAGCGCCAGATTGAAACCTCCGTGGTTCTGGCGAATGCGAAGTGGCAGGAATCTCGGACCTCAGACCGCAGCACGTCGTCTCCGTGTAAATCCAGATTGCAAGGCGAATGAGTGATGGAAAAGAAAGATCTTAAGCACCGAAGCCGGGCTCTTACCGAAGGGTCTCACCGCGCGCCTGCTCGCGCCATGTTCAAGGCCGTTGGCTTTAGCGATGATGACCTGCGCAAACCTCTGGTCGCCATCGCCAATACCTGGACCGAGATTGGCCCCTGCAACTTCCACCTTCGCGAACTTGCGGCGGCTGTAAAGGAAGGCGTTCGCGCGGCTGGCGGCACGCCAATGGAGTTCAACACCATCTCCGTCAACGATGGCATCACCATGGGGACGGAGGGAATGAAGGCCTCGCTGATCAGCCGCGAAGTGATCGCCGATTCCATCGAGTTGGTAGCCGGCGGCCACATGTTCGACGCCGTGGTGGCGCTCTCCAGTTGCGACAAGACAATCCCCGGGACGGTGATGGCACTGGCGCGTCTCGATGTCCCGGCGCTTATGCTCTACGGCGGATCGATTGCCCCAGGGCTGTTTCACGGACGCTCGGTTTCCATTCAGGACGTGTTCGAGGCGGTCGGCGCCAATGCCAAGGGCATCATGTCGGATTCGGATCTGAAGGACATGGAGGACCACGCCTGTCCGGGGCCCGGCGCGTGCGGCGGGCAGTTCACGGCGAACACGATGGCCACTGCCTGCGAGTTTCTCGGAATTTCTCCGCTGGGCAGCAACAGCATTGCCGCCATGGCCGAGAAAAAACGGAAGGCCGCCTACGACGCCGGCGTGCAAGTGATGGAGTTGCTCAGGCAGGACATTCGCCCTTCGCGGATACTCACTCTGGATGCCTTCAAGAATGCAGCCGCTAGCGTTTCCGCCTCGGGAGGCTCAAGCAATGCGGTGCTTCATCTGCTGGCGATTGCCCACGAAGTTGGCGTTCCTTTCACACTCGACGATCTTGACCGAATTTTTGCCAAGGTGCCGCTGCTTTGCGATCTGAAGCCGGGCGGACGTTACATGGCAACCGATTATGCGGCCGCGGGCGGCTCCCGCCTGCTCGCCAAGCGCTTGTCGGACCTTGGGGTGCTCAATCGCTCCGCCATGACCGCCAGCGCGCACACCATCGGCGAAGAGGCCGACAAAGCGCAGGAAACTCCAGGGCAGGCTGTGATCCGCACACCGGACAAGGCGCTCAAGCCGAGCGGCGGACTTGCAATTCTCAAGGGCAATCTTGCTCCGGAAGGCTGCGTGGTCAAGCTTGTCGGGCACGAACGACTTCAGCATCGCGGCCCGGCGCGCGTCTTCGAGACGGAAGAACAGGCCTTCGATGCGGTTCAGGGAAGCAAGATTAATTCCGGCGACGTGATCGTAATCCGCAACGAGGGTCCGCGCGGCGGCCCGGGGATGCGCGAGATGCTGGCCGTCACCGGGGCGATTGCGGGCACGCCATTGACGAAGGAAGTTGCGTTGATTACCGACGGCCGTTTTTCCGGCGCCACTTATGGCTTCATGGTGGCGCATGTGGCGCCTGAAGCCGCTGCGGGCGGACCGATTGCGGTGGTTCGGGAAGGTGATCCGATCCTGATCGATGCTTCGCGCCGCATGATTGCGGTGGAAATTCCGGAAGCGGAGCTGCAACGGCGATTATCCGCCTGGAAGCCGGGGACGCCGCGCTATCGATTCGGAGTTTACGCCAAGTATGCCGCTGCTGTTTCGTCCGCTTCCAAGGGCGCGGTGACGCATGCGGGCCGCGAAACGCAAGTGGGTTCCACGGCGAAGTAGCCATATCTTTCAACTGGCCGAGTGGAGGCGCCTACGCCTCCGGCTGGCCGCAATTTACAATGAAGCGGAAAGGAATTGTACACATGGCAGAGATTTATTATGACGATTCGGCTGACCTTTCGTTGGTGAGAGCAGCCAAGGTGGGTATCGTCGGTTATGGTTCGCAGGGCAGGGCGCACACGCTGAATCTGCGCGACAGCGGGGTTTCCGTGCAGGTCGGTCTTCCCGAAACCAGCCGCTCGCGTCAGCGCGTCAAGGACGACGGCGTTACCGTCGATACGGTTGCGAAGGTTGCAGCTTGGGCCGATGCAATCATGATTCTGGCGCCCGACACCGATCAGGCGCGGATCTACGAGGATTCCATCAAGGCGAGTCTGAAACCGGGCAGGACCCTGATGTTCGCACATGGTTTCAATATCCGCTACGGCTGCATTAAGCCGCCTAAGGATGTCGACGTGAGCATGGTGGCGCCAAAGGCTCCAGGCCACCGCGTACGCGAGGTCTATGAAGAGGGTGGCGGCACGCCGGTGCTGATCGCTGTTGAGCAGGACGCCAGCGGCAAGGCGTTTCAGTTCGCGCTTTCCTACGCCAAGGCTCTGGGTGGAACGCGCGCCGGTGCGCTTACCACGACGTTTACCGAGGAGACCGAAACGGATTTGTTCGGCGAGCAGACCGTGCTCTGTGGCGGCGTTTCAGCCCTGGTCCAGGCCGGTTTTGAAACGCTGGTCGAAGCCGGATATCAGCCGGAGTCCGCGTATTTCGAATGCATGCATGAGCTGAAGCTGATTGTCGACCTTATGTATCGCGGCGGCCTGAACTTCATGCGCTACTCGGTCAGCGATACCGCCGAGTACGGCGACTATGTTGCCGGCAAGCGGATCATTACTCCTGAGACAAAGAAGGAGATGAAGAAGATTCTCGCCGAAATCCAGAATGGCTCCTTCGCGAAGCAGTGGATCGACGAGAACAAGAACGGTCGTCCGTGGTTTACCGGTGAGCGCGAAAGACAGCGCACACACATCATTGAGACCGTGGGCGAGAAGCTGCGGGAGAAGATGGGCTTTCTGGAAGAGTGGAAGCCGACGTCATCGGATTCCGCGCCGGTTGCTACGAAGAAGTAGAGCTGATCGGCCGCCGATGTGCTGCGGGAAGCATCAGAAACCGTGGGCTGCGTGTCGCGTGCGAACGCGTGCGCTCCCACGGTTTTTTGAGGTTCGGCCAAAAGGAGCATCTTGCCTGGCCTTAGCCATTTGGTAAACAGTGCCGGCCAGCGTACACTTAGGTCAGCAGCCTGCTAAGTTCCCTTGATTCGCGAATTCAGCCCTCGGCCTTGATGGCTGCGGTCGGCAATTCGTTTATGGTCGTACAGATGCGGGCCGAGGCCGGAGCCTTCTGTTCCTGAGGCGGAACGCTGGCGGAAGAACGTTGCAACCGAAACCACCGGCGAGTTCATCCATGCACCTAGCATTTAATAGAGGTATTCTCCAACTTTGCAATCCAGCCTAAGCATAGCTGCTCGAATCGCGATCCTAGTTTTTCTCTCTTGTCTGTTCTTCATGGCGCAGCGTTTCTGGCTAACCCACGCCAATCGCATCATCAACCGCATGGGCTCGCCCCGATGGCGGCGTTGGTGCCGTGGACTGGTGATCGCGATTCTCGGTTTCATCATCGTGAGTTACACGGATCGTGTCCTTCTGCACATCTTGCCTCGACACGGCTTAGTGTCCTTGGCGATGGGATTGTCGCAACTATGGCTACTCACATCGTCGATGGCTTACCTGGCCCTGAAGTTGGTGAGTGCCTTGGAGTGGCTCTGGGTGCTGATCCCGAAGCCGCCTGTCCAAGTGCCGGCACCCGCGCCGGCGGGAGAGTTCAACGCCGCCGGAGTTGATTCAGGGCTCGACGACGCACCTGTGGACGTCGGACGCAGAAAGCTGTTCAAGTACGCGGGCGCAGTGGCGGCAAGTATTCCATTTGGAGCCAGTGTTTACGGCTTCACCAGCGAACGCCTGAACTACACCGTGCAGCGAGTCGAGCTGCCGATTCACAATCTGCCGGCGGCGCTGGACGGCTTGCGAATTGTCCAGTTGAGCGACATTCACATAGGCGATTTCATGCCGCGCGAAGAGGTGCGCCGTGCAGTCGCGATGGCAAACGAACTAGAAGCCGACGTGGCAATGCTGACCGGCGACTACGTTACCGGCAACCAAGATCCACTGGAGGACTGCGCCGCCGAACTCGGCCAATTGCGAGTGCCACTGGGCGTTTGGGCCTGCAATGGGAACCATGAAATCTACGCGGGGGTCGAAGATGAGACCGAGGCGGTTTTCCTCCGTCACGGCATGCGATTGTTGCGACAGCAGAACTCGGAGTTGCAGTGGCGCGGAGCAAGACTCAACCTGATCGGGGTCGATTACCAGAGGGAATTTGCGGGCTTCACGGCGAGAGCGCCGATGCTCCCTGGAATCGAATCGTTGATGCGGCGCGATATCCCCAATATTCTGCTCTCGCACAACCCTAACAGCTTCCCTAAAGCCGCTGAACTCGGCATCGAGCTAAGCCTCGCGGGGCATACCCATGGCGGACAGATCCAGATTGAAATCGTGGATCGCCGCTGGAGCCCGGCACGCTTCATGACCAGCTACGTTGCCGGGTTGTACCAGCTTCCCATGGCTGGAGTCGCCGCGAGAAGCGCGTGTCTCTACGTCAATCGCGGATTGGGAACGATCGGCATCCCCGCCCGGTTGGGCGCCAAGCCGGAGATATCTTTGCTGACCCTGCGTTCCGCGTAGCCTCCCTTAGCGGCGTTCTCCTGCTATGCTTTTGTCTATGGCGGAATCTAAGTGGGATAGCTACGCTCGTGTAAATGCCGGTGAGCGCTATCGTGCGCAGTCGGCGGTAATCGGGTCGCAAGCGACCCAGGCGATTGTGGACGAGGCGCAAATCGTGCCCGGTTTGCGCGTGCTCGACGTGGCTTGCGGCTCGGGAGAGCCTTCCATTTCGATCGCCGCGATGATGAAAGGCAGCGGACACGTTGTCGGGATCGACCTCGCAACGGCGTCTTTGCAGGTTGCTCGCGAACGTGCCGGCGCTCGCCGCCTTACCAACACAGAATTTCTTCAGGCGGACGTGCAGCAGCTTCAGTTTGCCGATTGCACCTTTGATCGCGTGGTGAGCCGCTTGGGAGTGATGTTCTTTTCCGACCTGGAAACCGCTCTGCGCCAAATGCACCGCGTGCTGAAGCCCGGCGGCCGAACCAGTCATCTCGCTTGGGGCTCCATGCAGCAGCCCTATTTTCAATCGACCATCGGGACGGTACTCAAACTGTTGCCGGATCTCAGCGCGCCTGCGTCGGCCAACGCAATGTTCAAGTTCGGCGAACCGGGCGTCTTCGCGGCAGCTCTTGAACGGGCCGGATTTACGAAGGTCGAGGAGAGAGTAAAGAAAGTCGCGTGGAATTGGCCGGGAACCCCCGAGGAATTGTGGGCGTACTTTCAGGACGTGACTATCCCCTTCAAGCCCGTGCTGCAAGCGATTCCGGCGGATCGCCCGGACATCCACCAGGCGGTGCTCGACGCCCTGCGAACTTGCTCTGACGGCCAGCAGGTCAACTTCCAGGCCGAGATAGTGCTCGCATCGGCTTCGCGATAGGGAAGATTTCTTATTGGCTTATGAAGCGTGTCACCCTGAGGAGCGTCCGGAGGACGCGACGTGAGGGCCCATGCATTTGCCTTTTCCAGTCTCCGGTGACGCCCAGTGAAATGCACAGATCGTCACGTCGGTTCGCCCGGCGAACCTCCTCACGATGACACCCTATCTATGCCCCCGATGCAAGGCTTCAGGGAATAGGGATCGAGTGTTCCACCCCTATTCCCCTTCCGCGTTCACAGCTTTGCGCAAACGGCCTTGGTTTCCGTATACATCTCCAGGGCGTCGTGCCCCATCTCGCGTCCCCAGCCCGACTGCTTGTAGCCGCCGAAGGGCAGAGCTGCGTCGAAGATGTTGTAGCAGTTGATCCAGACGGTACCGGCGCGCAACTCCGAGGCGATCTGGTGCGCCTTGCTGATGTCGCGCGTCCACACCCCAGCCGCAAGCCCGTAAACCGTGTCGTTGGCGCGAGGCAGAATCTCTTCGTCCTTGCGGAACGGCATGGCCGTCACCACCGGCCCGAAGATTTCTTCCTGCACGACTTTCATGCGGTCGTTAGTGTTCACCAACACGGTCGGCTCCACGAAGTATCCCTTTTCGCCCATGCGCTTGCCGCCGCATAAGGCTGTGGCGCCCTCGGCCCTGCCCGCGTCAAGGTATCCGGTCACGCGGTTCAACTGCTCTTCCGAAACCAGCGGCCCCATCTGCGAGTCCTGGTTGAACCCCGGTCCCAGTTTGATCTTCTTGGCGCTCTGGGTGACGCCATCGACGACCTTGTCAAAGACCTTGTCCTCGACATAGAGCCGCGATCCGGCACAGCAGCATTGGCCGTGGTTGAAGAAGATCGCACTCGCCGCGCCGGGAATCGCCGCATCGAGGTCCGCGTCGGCGAAGACGACGTTGGGCGACTTGCCTCCCAACTCCAACGAGACCTTCTTGAGGTTTCCGGCCGCTGCCTGCACGATCAGCTTGCCGACCTCCGTGGAGCCGGTAAAGGCTACCTTGTCCACCTCGTCGTGAGCGGCGAGCGCGGCGCCGGCTGTCTCGCCGTAGCCGGGAACGACGTTGACGACGCCGTCGGGGAATCCCGCTTCCTGAATCAACTCAGCCAGCCGCAGGGCTGTGAGCGGCGTCTGTTCGGCGGGCTTGAGCACGACGCAGCAACCGGTGGCGAGGGCGGGACCGAGTTTCCAGGCGGCCATCAGCAGCGGGAAATTCCAGGGAATGATCTGTCCAACCACTCCGATTGGCTCGCGCACGGTGTAGGCAAGATACCGCGCGCCGGGCGTGTATGGCACCGAAAGCGGTATGGTGTTGCCCTCGATCTTGGTAGCCCATCCGGCCATATAACGGAACATGTCGGCGGCCAGCGGCACATCTGCGGCGCGCGCAACGGCCAGCGGCTTGCCGTTGTCCAGACTCTCCAGTTGAGCGAGTTCTTCGAGGTTCTGTTCGATCAGGTCGCCGAGCTTCCAGATGAGGCGGCCGCGCTCGGATGGAGTCATTTTGCGCCAAGGCCCGCTGTCGAACGCGATGCGAGCGGCCTTGACGGCACGGTTGATGTCCTCCCACCCGCCTTCGGCAATCTGGGCCAGCACCTGGCCGGTGGAAGGATCGTAGGTTGGAAACGTTTTACCGGAGGCGGAGTCGCGAAAGCGACCGCCAATGAACATTTGTCGTGGGGTGGAGACGAACCCTGCCACTCTTGGGTCGGGGTTAATGGATGCTGCAACTGACATTGGGGTCCCTCCTCATTGGGAGTTGGGTCGGACGCCAGCGAACGCCGCGGGAATCTCCGGACATTGCTGGGACTTTGGGGGTGAACAAACTACGAGCGTGTATTCCGGGCTAACGGCTTTGCCAGATATGTGGATGCGCTAACCGCCATTGACAGTTGCGCGGCACCGGCAAACCGCTGCGACGAGAACGGATTCAGAGCAGGAGCATCCAACAGCGGCTATCAGCTTCCTTGTCGGCTCAGTCGCGATGTGGCACAAGGGTCGATACAATGAACGAGACAGGTCAATCGAAATCGTGCTTGATCCAGGGAGGCAGTATGGCAAACGACGTAGCCGCCGACGCACGCGCGGCGCGAGCAGCCGCACGCGTGTTGGCCAACGTGACTTCGGAGAAGAAGAACGCCGTGCTGTCCCGGATGGCTCAGTGCCCTGGAGTCTGCCTGGCCGGATCTCGCGCGAGCGAATGCGCTCGATGTCTCAGAGGCGGAGGCGGCTGCGGCAACCGGAGCACTGAAGGGCTCGCTGGTGGAGCGCCTGCGGCTCTCGGAAGACAAGCTGCGGCAGATGGTGACGAGCGTGCGCGAGGTCGAGGCGCTGCCGGATCCGGTTGGGCAGGTGCGTCTGCACAGGCTTCTCGACGACGGGCTGGAGTTGAAGAAGGTGACATTCCCCTTCGGCGTGGTGGCCGCCATCGTTGAAGCTCGGCCCGACGCGGTTGTGCAGCTTGCGGCGCTGGCCCTGAAGTCGGGAAATGCGTTGATGATCAAGGCCGGCGTAGAGGCAACACACACTTCGCAGTGCGTCGTTGACCTAATGGCTAGCGCAATCGCCGAAGAAGGAATTCCGGCCGCTGCGCTGACATTGGTAAAGGGTCGTGATGCCGTGCGGCAACTGCTGCGTATGGATGAATGGATTGACCTGGTTGTGCCACGCGGAGGCGCCGATCTGGTTCGCTACGTGATGGAGAACTCGACCATCCCGGTTCTCGGCCATGCCGACGGAGTGTGCCACATTTTTATCGACCGCAACGCGGATCAGAAGATGGCGCTGGAGGTCGTGCTCGACTCGAAGGTGCAGGCTCCGAGCGTATGCAATGCCGTGGAAACGGTGCTGGTGGACGAGGCAATCGCCGGGGAGTTCCTGCCGCGTCTCGTCTGCCACTTGAAGCCGGCTGGCGTGAAACTGCTTGGCTGCCCTCGGACGGTCGAATTAGCCAAGGGCGAGATCGTGGAGATTGCACCGGAGGCATGGCACACCGAATATGGAGACCTCACGCTGGCCATACGGGTCGTCACCGGCGTGGAAGAGGCGATCGAGCACATCGAGACCTTCGGTTCGCGCCACACCGACTGCATCGTTACCCGCGACGAGCGCACAGCCGAGCGCTTCCTGAATTCGGTCGACTCGGCGAATGTTTTTCATAACGTCTCCACCCGCTTCTCGGACGGATTCCGTTATGGCTTCGGCGCGGAGGTCGGGATCAGCACAGGAAAGCTGCACGCACGAGGTCCGGTTGGCCTAGATGGCTTGGTCACTTACAGGTACAAGCTGAGTGGCAGAGGGCAATTGGTTCGCGATTACGTGGGCAAGGACGCCAAGCCGTTCAAGCACCTGCGCATGCCGGATGACTAGCTGCTTTCCGAGGTTTCACCGGGGCATCCAGCTACTTGCCTGCCGCTTGCGGTGCCGGACGAGTGATCGCCTCGCGCACCCGCGCCAGAGGCGCGTTTGCCGCGAACTCGATGCCGCCGCCCGGAGTGCTCTGCACGCCCAGCCGCTTCCAAAGCGACGGCAAGTCAACCGGGTGAGGGCTGGTCTCGCATTTGGCGATAGAGGTCTTCCAGAACGCGGGTGCCGGTCGCTCTATCGCCGACGGCGAGTGCGCGTTCAATCGGCCAGTCCTCGCTGATTACCCCGCCTTGGCGCACGATGGCCCGCAGCGCATCCTGAAGCCCCATGCGATTGCCCGTCTGATCCCTGATCTGCACATCGGCGAGCAGGCAGAAGAGTGCTCCACCCCAGTAGGTGCGGCCCCAGGTATGGGTTTGGTCCAGACCGCGATCACCCGGTTGCGGTTCGCCCTGCGGTATGTCGCGCACCAGTTGGCGCCACATTTCGGCGGCAGGTTTTTGCCCCGCCTGCACCTTTGCCACCGGCTCGACGTAGGTGGCAATGCCTTCTTCGATCCAATGATGGCTCTCGGCCATCGACGGAAACGCCAGGTGGATCATCTCGTGCGTCAGCATCCAGTCTTTCTTCAGATCGGCAACCGTAGTCTGCGGACCCACCGAGATGCGGGTGAAGCCCTCGCCGCGAGGGAACGTCGTGCCGCTGTGAACGCCGGAACGCCCTTCCACCTTCACCAGCAGCGAGAAGTGCCGAACCGGAAATTCACCGTAATAACCGCAGACCGCAGTGGCGGCCGAGTTGATCCAGTTCAGCAGATCGTCGCGCGTAACCGATTCGGCTTCGCCGCGAAACTCGACATCGATTTTGGCTCCGCAGCTAGTTAGCGTGGTGGAAGAATCAGAAGCACGGGCACACCCCGGCAGAAACGCCAGCGCAAGCCAGCAGGCAAATGAGAAACGTCGAGCCAACAAACCCGTCAATCGCATAATGTGCTGAAAGCCGCTCCAGAGCTTCGATGCCAATGCGAAGCCGGAAGCAGCGGTTCCACCATCCGGAGTTGAGCAAGGCGACCGCTCGATTCAATCCACCCGGTTTTGCGCTGGAAGGTTGCCGGATTACAATTAGTGCAGCTAATCAGGATCGAACATCCCATCAGCTAATCGAAATCGAGAATCCCATAATTCTGACTTCATGATGACCAACCATACCCCTCCATTAATTGAAGTGCGCAACGTCTCTGTCGCCCGCGGCGGCCGTGTAGTGTTGCACGACCTGAACCTGCGCATCGAAGCCGGCGAACACGTCGCGATCATGGGTCCGAACGGCTCTGGCAAATCGACGCTGATCAAAACCATCACGCGCGAGTTCTACCCAATTCAAGACGACGGTTCCTCGATGAAGCTTTTCGGGCAGGAGACCTGGGACGTTTCCGAACTACGCTCGATGCTGGGCATCATGACGAACGACATCGGCGCTTTCTATCTGCGTCCCATCACCGGACGCGACATTGTTCTCTCCGGATATTTCAGCAGCGTTGGCCTCTGGCGGCATCAGAAGATCAAGCCCGAGATGCTTGCGAAGACCGATGAACTGCTGGCATGGCTGGAGATTGAGCACCTGGCCCGACGTGTGCTCGGCGAGATGTCGTCCGGCGAGGTTCGGCGGGTGATGATTGCCCGCGCCCTGGTTCATGAGCCGAAGGCTTTGCTGTTTGACGAGCCGAGCAACAGCCTCGACGTTCATGCGCAAATCGAATTGCGGCGCACCATGAGCAAGCTGGCGCAATCCGGCATCGCTCTGCTGTTAATCACGCATCATCTGCCCGACATTGTTCCCGAGATCGAGCGCGTCATCTTTATGCGCGACGGCCGCATAGTTGGCGATGGCTCGAAACCCGAGCTGCTCACCGCGGAGCGCCTGGGCTCACTGTTTGGATGCCCGGTGCAAGTCACCACGCAGGATGGGTACTACCACCTGGTTTCGTAAAGAAGTTTCAAGTTTCGAGTTTCAAGTTTCAAGAGCAGGGATAGTTAGAGCGCTTCGCGAGATGCTGTCTCCGGAAATCAACGTCATTTCGAGCGAGCGCCGTGTTCTGGCGCGAGTCGAGAAATCTTGTGTTTGCCCGAAAAAACACAAGATCCCTCCACTCCGCGCCCGAACAGCTTCTTGCTTCTCGAGTGCAATGTCGGGTACGCAGCTGGCTGCTCCGGCCTGCGGGCGCTCGGCGCTTCGGTCGGGATGACGCCTTTCGGGGACACCGGATATGGCAACTGAGGAACCGCCCTAGAGGATTCCACTCTCAAGGTTTCGAAACAAATGCGCGCACTTCGCCGTGAAACTGTGAAACTGGAAACTTGAAACTCGAAACTTCCCCTTACGTGCAATCGAGCACGGCGGCGCCGCGGATGGCGTCGTTCTTCAGTGAGTTCAGGGCGCGGTTCGCCTCACACAAAGGGTAGACCTGCACCTGCGTCTGAATGGGAATCTCCGCCGCAATGCGGAGAAACTCCGCGCCGTCCTCGCGGGTATTGTTGGTCACGCTGCGCACCACACGTTCCTGGTAGAGCAGGTTGTAGTCGAGCGGCGGTATGGTGCTCATGTGGATTCCGCCCAGCGCGAGGACTCCGCCTTTGCGCAAGGCTTTCAGCGCCGCAGGAACAATCTCCCCGTCGGGCGCAAAGATGATCGCACTGTCGAGTTTCACGGGAGGCTCCGCCGTTGTGCCCCCGGCCCAGACCGCGCCCAGTTCGAGCGCGAGCTGCTGATGGCGCTGATCGCGTGTCGCCGCATAAACTTCCACTCCCCAGTGGCGCGCCACCTGAATAGCTAAATGTGCAGCGGCGCCAAAGCCGTATAGCCCAAGCCTACCGCCCGGTTTAATTTCCGAGAGCCGCAGCGAACGGAAGCCTATGATCCCTGCGCAGAGCAGCGGCGCGGCTTGATGGTCATGGAACGATTCAGGGATAGAGTAAATCCACTCCTCCGGTGCAACCGCATACTCCGCGTAGCCGCCGTCGACCGTGTAGCCGGTGAAAGCGGGCTGGTCGCACAGATTTTCCATCCCGAGCCGGCAATATTCGCAGACTTGGTCGGTATGGTGCAGCCACGCAATGCCCACTCGCGCGCCGAGTTGGAATCGATGCGCGCCTTCGCCGAGTTCGGCGACGGTTCCAACCACCTGATGTCCTGGAATGAGCGGGGACTTGCGCGGTGGCAACTCGCCTTCGATGACATGCAGATCCGTGCGGCAAACCGCACAGGCGCGAACGCGCACCAGCACTTCGCCTCGACCCGGCTTGGGCGTGTCCGTATCCGTGAAGACCAACGGATTGGTTTCAACCGGCGCTACCGCATGCAGCAGGCAAGCTTTCATATCCAACCCCAGAAATATAACTCACTGCGGTGGGGTCGGGTAAGGTGCGCAACTCTCGCTGCCAAGACTCTGCTCACTTCTCGGTGTAAAGCTCGGGAAACAGTTTGCGCAGCGCCACCACCTTGGGCGCATCGTTAAACACGATGTAGGGCTGGCTCGGATGAGTCTCGGCATAATTCTGGTGATAGTCCTCGGCAGGATAGAAGGCCTCCAGAGGCGTGACCTTGGTGACGATGCGGCGCGGGAAAGCACTTGCCCGGTCGAGTTGCGCGATGTACGCCTCAGCAATGCGTTTCTGTTCGTCACCATCGTAGAAGATCACCGAGCGGTATTGGGTGCCGCTGTCGGGGCCTTGCCGATTCAACTCGGTAGGGTCGTGCGCCACGGAAAAGAAGATTCTGAGAATCTGCCCATAGCTGATCTGCGAAGGATCAAACGTAACCTTTACCGATTCCGCGTGGCCGGTATCGCCGCCGCAAACCTTGTCGTAGTTGGCCGTCTGCGCGGAACCGCCCGAGTAGCCCGAGACAGCGCTGATTACACCTTTGACATGCTGAAATACGGCCTGTATGCCCCAGAAACAGCCTCCGGCGAGCACAACGCTCTGCTGGCCGGAAGTGGAAGTCAATGGAGCATCAACCTCGGCGGCGGGCAGGGCTCTGCTGGATGCGTTCACCGTATTGCAGGCGATCACGCCGGCCAATGGAAGAATCAGGATCGAAACCGCAAGCACCGACAATGACATGGACATAAATCGACTCCCAAGGCGGAAATCAAGAATTCCGCTGTTATTTGGAGTCGAAAAGCAGAAGAAGGTTGCAATTGTTTAAGTGAGCTCTCACGCCGCGGCGGGCTGCCGAAAGGGTTATTGGTGATAAGGCGTCTATAAGGACGAAGGCGTTGTCAAGGTCAGGGATATCCTGTGCAGCGTTCGCGACACCGCGTGTTGGCCAGAGTTGGGTTGAGGACCAAGAGCTCTCCGAGCATCACGCTGAATCACCTGCGATGAAGCAATCGCTTCACCATCCATCTATGCGGCCCTAAACTGCGACCATGATTTTCCATGCGAACATCCAGCCGCCGGACCGGTGTGGAAGTGGAAAACGTTTTTGTGTTTTCCAAGGCGCGTAAGCGCCGTCTTCTGCACCGGTCAGTCTGGATGCGAGAGTGCCCATTCAATTTCCCGGTCTGGCTTGCGCCGACCACACCTTCATCTCGGGCTGCCCTCGATGCGAGCGATCTCCGGATACGGTGTGTTGGTGCGCAGCATCCAGAACAATCGCACGGCTAATCTTCTGGCCGCCGCCACCTTGGCAACTCCTTTTGCCATGCGGTGGCAGCGATGCTTGTACTGCTGGCGAAACCCTTCATCCAGACGGTTTACTGCTTGCGCACTCTCGACCAGCAACATGCGCATAAACGAATTCCCCTGCTTGCTGATCGATCCCAGTCGCCGCCGATTGCTTGAGCTTTTCTCGCTCGGAATCAGGCGCGAGATAGCTCGCTACCTGTTTGCCGCGCTGGAATCGACTGACATCCCCAATGGTCAAAACGTAGGCCAGGGCGGTGATCGGCCCCACGCCGGGCTGCGTCATCAACAACTGCGCTCGCGGGTTCTCCTGAGCAGCACGCTCGACCGCCCCATCAAGCTGAGCAATCTGCTGATTGAGACCGCTGAGCAGGTTGAGCAGGTCGTGCCTGCGTTGCGCCGCCCAGCCTTCCAGCGGCAGTTCGCGCAAAGCCTGCTGGCCCGCCTGGCTCCACAGTTTGCGCTTCATCTGCACGCCTTTGTTCAGCATCAGGTGATGCAGGCTATTCTTGACCCGCACCCGGATGCCGACGAGTTTGTGCCGATGGATCAGCAACTGCCGCAGATCGCGTTCGGCGGCACTTGGTCTCCACAACCGCGGGAAGCGATCCTCCATCAATAGCTTCAGGATGTGTGCCGCATCCCGCCGATCCGTCTTTTGCTTGCGCACGTAGCTGGCTCGGATCTGGGCTGCATCTCCGATCCACACTTCGTGCCCCAACCGCTCCAGAAGATCCTCGAACCACTGCGTATTGCCACACGCTTCAAAGCCGACCAGGGCCGGCGAACTCAGCTGGCGATAGAAGCGCTCGGCTTCTCCGTCGCCGTTCTCCAGCTTTAGCTCCCGAATCTCTCCCGTTTCTGCATCGAAAACGGCGACTTGTTGCCAAC
Source organism: uncultured Acidobacteriota bacterium (assembly GCA_963832365.1). Classification (GTDB taxonomy): domain Bacteria; phylum Acidobacteriota; class Terriglobia; order Terriglobales; family Acidobacteriaceae; genus CAWBRT01. Next base: position 112,571 of record CAWHUL010000026.1, read on the forward strand.
CCGGATGGAAATCACACCCTACAATAATCATGAAGGCTCTTCTCCTCGACCCGGATGCTCTTGTTCCTCAAACAACGAACATACAGGTCGCTAGAAGCCTTCGTCCTTATCCAATCGATTTCTCGCCAATTACGTTCACATACTGTACGATGCGAAGGCATGGCTTGCAAAACTCGCCTTCTTCATCTGGTCTGGATTGTTGCGCTTGCAACCATGTCGATTGCAGCGATGGCACAGGACACGCTCCATCTTAGAGACGTTTCGTCGTGTCGGCACTTTGCGCAGGATTTTTACCGCTGGTATGTTCCGCTTACTCAAAAGCGCCTGAACTACCCAGCATCGGACATT
>CAWHUL010000027.1:0-260363 GCA_963832365.1 uncultured Acidobacteriota bacterium
TACGCTGGAGACGGTTATTGTTGACCCATCGGGCCAAGTGGAATTTTCCGTCCGCGGTCAGGGCGTGACGAAGAAACGGGCTGGACAGGATGCGGCGCGTGAGGCACTGGCGAAGTTGAACTCGGGGTTGGAAACGAAGTGAGCGAGTTGAATCAATCTTCCCTTCCCGAACCCGCCGGTTCCAGCTCTGAGACAGGCTCTGCCGCCGATGGCCGCCCGCTGCCAGATAACTCCGCCGTCTTGCCGGATTGCATAACCACGAATGGCCGCGTCAGCATTCCATCAGCAGAAACTGCCCCATTGGTCGGGCAAGCGGAAGGCGCGCAGCCTCAAACCCGGCAGGCGGACCCGGCCTTGGCGGCCCGAAAGCTTTCAGACGGTTGGACAAGTTCGGCGCAGTCGCTTTTGATCACGGTCGTGATCGCTGTGTTTGTGATCACCTTCGCCGTGCAAGCCTTCCAGATTCCATCCGAGTCGATGGAGCGGACCCTGCTGGTCGGCGACTACCTGCTGGTCGACAAGTTGCACTACGGCCCGCCCGGGATATGGAACTTTCTGCTGCCGTACAGACCCATACGGCGGGGCGACATCGTTGTGTTTCGCTACCCGGTGAAGCCATCGGACCACTTTGTTAAGCGCGTGATCGGCCTTCCGGGCGATCGCATTCACCTGGAGAGGAAGCGGGTATACGTAAATGGCAAGCCTTTGACAGAGCCTTACGTGCATCTCCGACGTGGCTCGTTCGAGGAATTCCGCGATAACTTTCCGGCCAGCCCCGGCCCCTTTACCGATGTCACCGCCAGCTGGTTTCTGCAGATGCGCACGCTGGTGCGCGACGGAGAATTGGTGGTTCCCGCCAACAGCTACTTCGTTCTCGGAGACAATCGCGATAACAGCCTTGACAGCCGCTATTGGGGGTTGGTTCCCAAAGAGAACGTGATTGGGCGACCGCTGCTGATCTATTGGTCCGCCCAAGGCGCGGGCAGCGCGGACTCTGCCGAAGCGGCCCCACAGGATGGTAAACTTTCCTCTTTGCGCCCGATATTCGCGCGCTGGCTAGGCATACGCTGGCGACGAATACTGCGCTTAGTGGAATAACGCCAGTCCACCGCAAGAGCGCAGGTGGAATCGGAATCCCAGGAAGACCATTTGGCCGACGAAAAATTGAAAGTCGCAAAACGAACAGCAGACTCGACCACTGAAAAACCGGCGTCGAAGGCGGCGAAATCCGGTGAAAAGCATGAGGAAACCACGTCGGAGTTCTTAGCGTCGCTGGCCTCCGTGCTGGTTGTCGGTCTGTTTATCATCACCTTCTGCCTGCAGGCGTTCGAGATTCCGTCCAGCTCGATGGAGAACACCCTGCTGATTGGCGACCACGTATTTGTCGATCGCGTGCGGCTCGCGCCCAAAACGGACTGGTTCCCGGTTATTCCCTATCGCCAGGTTCAGCACGGCGACATCGTTGTCTTTCTTTCTCCGGCCGAGGCCGGTTTGTACGTGGTGAAGCGGATCATAGGAACTCCCGGTGATCACATTCGCCTGCGCGATGGAGTGGTTTACCGCAACGGGCAACCGCTGCAAGAGCCATACGCCATTCACAACGGGACGGTGGATGCCTATCGCGATAACTTCCCGGCCATCTCGATGATCGAAGGCGCCAGCGTCACGCCCGAGTGGCAGCTCACCATCCGCCAACACATGCAAGGCGGTGACCTGGTGGTTCCCGACGGCGCGTACTTTGCCATGGGCGACAATCGCGACGTGAGTTACGACAGCCGCTACTGGGGATTCATTCCCCGGGAAAACGTGATCGGTCGTCCCATGTTCATCTACTGGTCTTTCCAGACTCCGGCCAACCAGTACAAGAAAGACAGTATCGCCGAGCGGGTCGGATTCCTGGTGCATATCGTGTTCCATTTCTTCGACCAGACCCGCTGGTCCCGCATGCTGAAAGTGGTGCGTTGATGAGTATCGTGCCAGCCGGCGATCTCCAACCGGCGCTGGCTTCGCGCCGATTAGGAAAGAGAGGCATTCCGGCGATCGTGGTGGTGCTGATCCTGATCGCGATATCGGTGCCGCCCCTGATCAACGTCAGCCGCTATCGCGCTCGCCTCGCGGATACAATTAGCCGCGAGTTGGGCAGGCCGGTGACGCTTGGAGGCATCACCCTGCGACTGCTGCCACAACCGGGCTTTGACTTGGTAAACCTGGTGGTGGGCGATGACCCCGAGTTCAGTTACGAGCCAATCCTGCGGGCTGACGAGGTGACTGCTTACCTTCGGTTGAGTTCGTTGTGGCGCGGAAATTTGGAGATAGCGCGACTGCGTTTGAAATATCCCAGCCTGAACCTCGTGCGCAGTCCGCACGGCAAATGGAATCTCGAGTCGCTGTTGTGGCAGGCATCGCGGACCGAGACGGCGCCCACTATGGCTGGTCCGCAACGGCGACCGCGCTTCCCTTATATCGAGGCGCAGTCGGGGCGCATCAACTTCAAGTTCGGTCAGGAAAAAAGCGCATTTGCGCTGACCGAAGCGGATTTCAAGCTGTGGAGTCCCGCGGAAAACGAATGGCGCACGCACCTGGAAGGCAAGCCTTTCCGCACCGATCTTCCGATCAATGACACCGGACTTCTGCGCGCCGACGGCAGCTTCCGGAGAGCGGAGTTGTTGCGCGACGTTCCCATGCAGATGCGGTTGAGCTGGTCGAACGGGCAGCTTGGGCAGATCACCAGACTCGTCTACGGACGTGACCGCGGCTGGCGCGGCGGCGTCCAGCTCAACGTCTCGCTCGAGGGGACAGCGACCGCGCTCAATGTGACCGGCGCCGCCGGTGTGCACGATTTCCAGCGCTTCGACATTGCGGGCGGCGAACCCCTGCGCCTGGACGCAAAGTGCTCGGGGACATTCCGTTCGGCGGACAAAGCCATCCATGGCCTGAACTGCCAGATGCCATTCGATCATGGCATGGTTAAGGTCGAGGGCGAAGTGACCGCTGCCAAGCTGCGGCCCTATGACTTGGCGATAACGGTTCAGGACGTTCCCGCGAATGCGGTCACTACGATTTTGCGGCACGCCAAAGCTGATCTGCCGACCGACCTCTCCGCCACCGGTGTTCTTAATGCCAGTTTCAAAGGGCGCAGCAGGCCGAAGACGACCCCGAAGGCAGGTGGAGCGGCACGGGCGAGGGGACGGGAATCGTATTGCGCTCGACGACGCTCGGCAAGAATCTGGAATTGGGGACGCTGCGCTTTTCCGCAGGACTGCCCGCGCGCCCCTCGCGACAGCGTGGCGCGGCCTCGACTGCGCAAGGGCAAAGCCGAATCAACTTAGACTCGTTCGCGATTCCCCTGGGAGCGGCCACCACCGCCAGCGGGTCGGGATGGCTTTCGACCAAGGGCTACAACCTGCAATTGCTGGGAGACGCCGACTTGGGCCGCCTGTTGCAGGTGGCGCGGGCAACCGGCATTGCCGGACCGCGTTTTGGCGTGTTCGGCGCCGCCAGGATGGATGTCGCGTTGAGCGGCGATTGGGCCGGATTCGCCAGGGTCCGGACCTTCGGCAGAGCACAAGTTCGTTTGGCCAGGGCCGAGGTTCCGGGCATCGCCAGCCCGGTGCTTATTCAGTCCGCGCAGATTGAACTGGCGGACAACCAAGTGCTCTTCCACAACCTTACGGCGCAGATCGGCAAGAGCGTCTTCACCGGCGAAGCTCAGTTTCCGCGCAGGTGTAATGACGCAGCTGCGTGCGCTTCCGGCTTCGACGTGCAGGCGGAAACCATCAACGTGGAAGAGCTGAACGCGCTGTTCAACCCGCGTATGAAGCGCCAGCCCTGGTACAAATTTTTCGGCTCGGGCGGCGAGACCAGCGCCTTGGCAAATATGCGCGCCTCAGGCCGGATTGCGGCCCGGCGCTTGCTGTTAGGCCAGCTCACCATGACCAAGGTGAATGCCGAGTTCACGCTGAACTCCGGACATTTAGCGTTGACCAAAACGAGCGCGGAATTGCTGGGTGGAAGCCAGACGGGGCAGTGGCAAATCGATTTCACAGGCGACAGGCCTATGTATTCCGGCACTGGAACGGTCGCGAACCTCGCCGCCAACCAACTTTCGGGAATCGTTCATGCGACGCTTGGAACAGGGACCGTGAATGGCACTTACCAGATTCAGATGACCGGATGGACATCCCGTGAGCTGTGGGATTCCACGAATGCCGCCTCAGACTTCGATTGGCGCAACGGGTTGTGGCGTAACGTTCAGCTTGGCCGGATGCCTCTACAGTTTTCCAGCTTTGCCGGACATATCGCTCTGCACGATGGTGCTTTTCTGATTTCCGCCGGCAAAATGCGGAGCGGCGGCCTCACCTACGCCTTGAACGGTTCCATCAAGGGTGGCGACCTTGCCCTGCAAGCGGAGCGTGACAACAGCCTGGCATATCGTCTCCGGGGAACCTTGCAAAAGCCGCTGGTGGAGCTGCCGGCGGCGACCGAGGCCTCGCTGAAACCATGAAATCGATCGTCGCGATTGCAGTTTTGCTGGCCTTTTCGTTGCCCGCCCACAGCCAACGCGCGCCCTCGGCCCAGAGCACGGGCTCGCATAGCGCCAGCTACCAGAGCGCACAGCGGAAACTGAATGAAATATCCGAGAACGGACGGCTCGCACGGCCGCAGCCGAGAACCACGGTGCTGAACGCCGACGAAATCAACGCCTACATCGCTGAGGGCGGCGTCGATCTGCCTGAGGGAGTGCAGCGCGTGCGCTTCAGCAGCGTGCCAACGATGGTGACCGCCGCGGCGCGGATCGATTTTGACCGGCTGACGGCGTCTCGAAAAATAAGCAACCCGTGGATGGCCGTCCTGTTTTCGGGAGTGCATGATGTTTCCGTCGAGGCGCAGGCATCCGGCAGTGGTGGCACGGGCTCGGTCCACGTTGGTTCGGTGGCGATTGACGGCATGAAGGTGCCACGGGTGGCCATGCAGTTTCTAGTCGACTACTACTTGAAACCGAAATACGGAGCTAACGTCGGACTCGACAGTCGTTTTCCGCTGCCGGCGCGCATCGATGTCGCCGTGGTCGGCAACAACCAAGTGGCAGTAACGCAAAGGTAAACGCATTTGTCTATCAAACTATTTTTCATGTAAGCTGCAAATCGACAGTATGAACGGTTTTTCAGGAGGCACTTGTGCGTGGTAACGAGAAAGTAATCAAAGCGCTTAACGACAATCTCAGCGACGAGTTGACTGCCATCGTCCAGTACATGGTTCAGTCGGAGATGTGCGACAACTGGGGGTATAAACGCCTGGCTGGACTCACCAAGAAGCGCGCCATCGAAGAGATGAAGCACGCCGAGGCATTGATTGAACGCGTTATCTTCCTGGATGGCGTGCCGGCGGTAAGCGTGCCGCTGAAGCCCCAGGCCGGAATCGACGTTAAGTCGCAGTTTGAAATCGACCTGAAAGACGAATTGGGCGCGATTAAAGAATACAACGATGCGATCCGCCTTTGTCGGGAAGAGGGCGATAACGGCACTCGTGAACTTTTTGAAAAGAATTTGCACGATGAGGAAACACACGCCGATTATCTGGAGACGCAACTAGTCTCAATCGAGCAGATCGGCATCGCAAATTATCTAGCGGAACAGATGAAGGACTAAAGCTGTTCCGGATACTTCGCATCGATTGCAACACCTAGTGAGTGTCATCCTGAGCGCGTTCCCTATGGTCGCTCAGAATGACACTCCTGACCTACCAAGAAATCGCTCTGGAAACGAAAGACGGCCTTGACTTCGCGCGCTGCCCTCGGCGGCGCAATGGCAGGGCTCCGGCGGCGTGATACTATCGAATTCCCAGCATGGAACTGCACTACGTATACATATTCTTTCAACTGATTGCCTTTCTTTTCGCGATCAGCATTCACGAGTCGGCGCACGCATGGATGGCATCCCGCTGCGGCGACCCGACGGCGCGCATGCTGGGACGAATCACGCTGAACCCGCTGCGGCACATCGATCCGGTCGGCACCATCCTGCTGCCGGCGATTGCGCTTTTCACCGGCTTTCCGATGATCGGCTGGGCCAAGCCGACGCCGGTCGATTCGCGCAATTTCAAGAACCCGGTGCGGGATGACATCCTGACGTCGATTGCCGGCCCGGCCAGCAATTTTCTGGTGGTGATTTCCTCAGTCGTCGTGCTCGGATTGCTGTCTCTCACCTCGCCCTCGGCACACTACGTGGTCCAAGCGCTAGCTAGGAGTTCTGGAAATCTTGCCCTGGACGCGGGCTGGATCACGCCGTTGGCGCTCATGTTTTATCAACTGATGTTCATCAATATCCTGCTGGGAGTTTTCAATTTGATCCCGGTGCCACCGCTCGACGGCAGCCACGTTCTACGCCACTTTCTTTCAGGGGCTGTGCTCAATTTGTACGATCGCTTCGGAATGTTCGGATTGATGCTGCTGTTGTTCTTCGGGGGGCAGTTTCTGGGGGCGTTGATGTTTCCGGTGGTACGATTTTTTAATTATATTTTAGCGAGAATCTGATGTCGGACACTGTGAATAACCAAGCAGAAAACGCTTCCGCTGCGGCGGCGAAACGCCGCGTGTTGAGCGGAATGCGGCCCACGGGCAAACTGCACCTGGGAAATTACGTTGGGGCTTTGCAGAATTGGGTGGGCCTGCAGGATGAGTACGAGTGCTTCTTCTTCGTCGCCGACTGGCATGCGTTGACGACCGATTACGCCGATCCTTCGGCGGTGAAGACAAACTCCATCGAAGTGGCCACCGACTGGCTGGCCGCGGGCCTCGACCCTGAGCGCAGCGTACTGTTCATTCAGTCGCACGTTCCGCAACACGCCGAGCTGCACCTGCTGTTTTCGATGATTACCCCGCTCGGCTGGCTCGAACGCGTGCCGAGCTATAAAGAACAGCAGGTGCAACTTGCCGAAAAGAGTCTCGGCACCTATGGGTTCCTTGGATACCCCCTGTTGCAGGCGGCCGATATCCTGATGTACCAGGCGGACTTCGTTCCTGTCGGGCAGGACCAGGTGGCGCACGTGGAACTGACGCGCGAAGTGGCGCGCAGGTTCAACCAGTTCTATTGGGCGCCCAGCAAAACCCGTAGCGGACGCGTGCTGCGCGGAGCCGGTGTGCCTGAGGCCAAGCGCGTCTATGTATTCCCCGAGCCGCAGCCGCTGCTGACGCCCGCGGCAAAGCTTCCCGGCACCGATGGGCGCAAGATGTCGAAGTCGTACGGCAATTTCATCAACCTGAGCGATCCCGAGCCCGTCGTGCGCCAGAAGCTGAAGACCATGGTCACCGATCCGGCTCGCGTGCGGCGCACTGACCCGGGCGATCCGGATGTGTGTCCGGTCGGCGACCTGCACAAGATTTTCAGCAACCAGCAAACGCTGGCCAATGTGTACGCGGGCTGCCGGACGGCCGGCATCGGCTGCATCGAGTGCAAAGGCTGGGTGGCTGACAACGTCATGGCTGTCCTGGCTCCCATCCAGGAGCGGCGCCGCCCCTTCGAGCAGAATCCGAAGCTCGCTTGGGATGTGCTGGAAGCCGGTTCGGCACGGGCGCGGATCGTGGCGCAACAAACGATTGAGAAGGCTCGTGAGGCGATGAACATGTCGCACCTCTACCAACCGCCGGGGGGAGCAAGCAGTTGATGCCGGACGAGCGCAACAGTCCTTTGCCAGCAGACCAGCCAGTGTTGGCGCCAAAGGCAAAGAAAAACGAGGCCGACGAGTCCCCTTTTTCCGTGAGCGTGGCCGAAGTCTACGACGGGCCGCTCGACCTGCTGCTGGATCTCATCCGCAAGCAGGACATCGACATCTACGACATTCCTATCGCCAAGATTACGGCGCAGTACCTCGTCTACGTGGAACGGATCAAGCATCTCGACGTCGACGTCGCTGCCGAATTCATCTACATGGCTTCGCTGCTCATCCAGATCAAGTCGAGGATGCTGCTGCCGAGAGATCCGGACGCGCCTGCCGCCGAGGACGATCCGAGAAGCGAGCTGGTGAACCGGTTGCTCGAGCATGAGCGCTTCAAGACGGCGGCGCAGATGCTGTCGCAGAAGCAGCAACTCGAAGACGCGGTGTTGACCAATCCCGCTCTCAAGCAGTTTCAGAACGACGAGGGTACGGAGCCGGAGCTGGCGGCCGACATCATCGACCTGGTGAAAACCTTCCAGCAGATTCTGGAGCGGGCCAAGAATCGCCCGGTTTACAAGCTGGATGAGGATTCGATCACCGTGGGCCAGATGATCGAGTACGTGCGGCAACGTCTGATGCTTGAGGAGCGGCCCCTGCGCCTGCGACAATTGCTGCGCAACGTACACACGCGCCAGGGCCTTGTCTGCGTATTTCTGGCCATCCTGGAGCTGATCCGGTTGCAGGCGGTGCTGGCGCGGCAGGACACGGTGTTCGGCGACATCGTGCTAAAGAAGCACACGAATTTCGATCAGGTGCTGGGCGATTCGACGGGATTCAGGGACGATTGGAAGTGAAACGTCAGGCTTCGCTCGTGCAGATTCAAAGGCGACTGAGCTGCTGATCAGAGGTCTTTTTCCGAATGGGACTGAAGGCGAAAATCGAGGCGGTCATCTACGCGGCCGAAGAGCCGATCACACTGGAGCAGATTTCTCTGCTGGTCAAGGACATCGTTCTGGCGGAAGAAGCCGAGAAGGCTGCGCGCCGATTCCATCGCTGAAATCGAACCGCTCGAGAGCGCGATTGCGCCGGAAGTGGTGCGCCGGCCTCCGATGCGAGTGAGCCGACCGAGCCGGTGCCGGCGGACGACGCTTCCAACGGCACCGCTGTTTCGCAGCCTGACGGATTTGCCGAGGAATCGGCAGCGGAGGTGAAGGAGACCTCTGAAGCGGTCGAGCTCCCACTGCTGACTGCGGCAGAGGCGGAGGCCAGCACCCGCCGAGACCGCGCCGGAGCCAGAGCCGCAGGCAAGCGTTGCCGCGCCCTCCCAGAGCGCCGGTAAGCACCGCAAGCCCGCAAACCCCGAGGACGCGCGCGTACGACTTCGGGTGCGGGCCATCGTCGAAGAGTTGATCGCCGATTATTCGAGCGAAGAGCACGGCATGGAGATCCGGCAAGTTGCGGGCGGCTTTCGCATGGCAACCAAACCGGAGCACCATGACGTGGTGCGCGCCTTTGCGCGAAGCCTGAAGCCTCCGGTTCGCCTCTCCATCGCCGCGCTGGAGACGCTGGCGGTGATTGCCTACAAGCAGCCGGTTACCGCGCCGGAAATCACCGAGATCCGCGGCGTGGAAGCAGCAGGTGTTCTCGGAACCTTGCTGGATCGCAAGCTCATCACTACCGCCGGCCGAAAGCAGGTGATCGGCCGTCCGATTCTTTACAAGACCAGCAAGCAGTTCCTTATGCGATTCGGACTAAACGAACTGAGCGAGCTGCCCAGCATGGAGGAGTTCGAGAAACTCGCCATGGATGGACAGGTGGAGCTGTTCACTCCGGCACAGCAGGCTACTGTTCCCGCCCCGGAAGCCTCTGAAGAATCATCCGCCGCCGAGCACGAGCCAGGCACCCCGCCAGCCGACAGCACGGAAGACAACTCCTAGCGGCCCGTCGCCCGCTCCGAAACCGAAGATGCCACAACCGGGCATCTTGCGGCTGCCTCGCTCCAACTGACGCACACTGTATGATTGAAGCTTATGGCACAGGAGCGATTGCAAAAGATTCTCGCGGCGGCCGGCGTGGCCTCGCGACGCAAGGCTGAAGAGCTGATAACTGCCGGACGCGTCAGCGTCAATGGAGAAAAGACCACCGCCCTTGGCTCGAAGGCCGACGCGCGCACCGATGAAATCCGCCTGGACGGTCAACTGCTGCGCGGACCCGAGCGCCACGTTTATATCGCGCTCTACAAACCGAAGGGATATGTCACTACAGTTTCCGACCCGGAGGGACGGCCGGTCGTTCTCGATCTTGCTTAAGGGCGTTGACGCACGAGTGTTCCCCGTCGGACGGCTCGACTACGCGAGCGAAGGGCTGTTGCTGCTGACCAACGACGGCGAACTCATGCAGCAACTCACCAAGACAGCCTCGCACGTCCCCAAGACCTACCAGGTAAAAGTGAGCGGCGCACCTACCGAGGAACAAATCGAACAAGCTGCGCGGCGGCATTCACTTGCCGCCGGAGACTTCGCGCGCGGGAACCATGGGAGGCACTCGTCCCGGCATGCCGCGCCGCACGAAATCCGAGCACACGCTGCCGGCCAGAATCGATCTGGTGCGCCATCAGGACAATCCCTGGTACGAGGTGACGTTGACCGAAGGACGCAACCGGCAGATCCGCCGCATGTTCGAGCAGATTGGTCATCACGTCGAGAAGATCAAGCGCGTCCGCTACGGTTCACTGCGACTCGATGTGGAGCCCGGCGAGTGGCGATTTTTGAAACCACGCGAGGTCGAGGCGCTACGCAACCCCAAGCCGCTGCCCGCCGCCGAGCACCCGCTCCGGAGAGCGCGGCGGCAGAGCGTTCAGCGCACCCGAAAAGGCCTTCAGTGCTCCCGGACCACCTGCGGGCGCGCGCCCTGGCTACCGCCCAGGCGCGCCGAGTGTTCATTCCCGTCCGGAGTCGAGGCCACAATCGCCCGAACAACGGCCATCGCCGGCGGGAATGGGAGCCCCCGCACGTCGCTCGGGACCTCCTGCGGGCCGCAGTCGGCCGGAAGATCGTGGGTTCTCTCCCCGTCCGCGCCAGGATCGTCCGGAGACGCGGCGTCCGGAGCGCCCGTTCGAGCCACGCCGGGAATTCAGCTCCGCGCACGAGCGCCCTTCTCGTCCAGAACGCGGAAGCGGCGGCCCTGATCGCCGAGGCTCAAGCGGAGCGAGGCCCTTTGACAAGCCGCGAGGCCCAAGCGGAGGCAGCGGTGCTGATCGCCGAGGATCGACCGGAGCTAGGCCCTTCGACAGAACACGAGCCCCAAGCGGAGGCAGTGGTGCTGATCGCCGAGGATCGACCGGAGCGAGGCGCTTCGACAAGGCGCGAGGCCCCAAGGGCCCGACCAGAGGCGAGCAAAGGCCATCGCGGCCGGCATCGGGTCCTCCTGCACGCCGCGCTGGTTCGACAGATCGTGAGTTCTTCTCCCGCCCACGCCAGGATCGTCCGGAGTCGGGGCGTTCGGAAAGGCAGTTCAAATCGCGGCAGGAATTCGGCTCCGCGCGCGAACGACCTTCGCGGCCAGAGCGCGCAAGCGGTGGCCCTGATCGCCGAGGCTCAACCGGGGCGAGGCCCTTCGACAAGAATCGAGGCCCCAAGGGTCCTGCCAGGAGCGGGGGCAAGCCCATGGCCGGTGATCGCAGACCATCTCGGACTCCGGGTCGTTTCCCGCGGAATAAAAGCGGTGGCAAGCCGGGCCGCTGCTAGAGGCTACTGAGAGAATCGTGTTAGTGCTTTCGGTACTCTTAGGATGACACCGTGCGGCGAAAGTCACATCACTCCAAAACGTTGCAACGGCAGGTAGGCGGCACCGTACAGGCCGGCATCGCTGCCCAGTTGAGCCCTGGTGATTAGTGTGCTGTTGTTTGATTTCGCCGATTGTGGAATTTCCGGCACGGTCGCCGCATAGACGAACGAGCGTTTCCGAACTTCCTCCATCATGGTGGGCGCAAATGCATCCCATGCGCTGGCCGCCCCGCCTCCTATCACGTAGATAGGCAGGTTGAGAGCGTTCACCATGTCCGCCAGCACCATGCCAAGTGCGCGCCCCATGCGGCGGAAGATATCCTGTGCGGCAGCATCGCCCTGTATCGCGAGCTTGTAGACGTGGAGCGAATTGAACGCTTCGCCTTCGGCGGCACGCGCCAGCTCTTTGGACAGGTTGTTGGCAACGGCTTCGCGCGCCATGCGAACCACTGCGGTCGCGGATGCGTACTGCTCGACACAGCCGCGGCTGCCGCAGTTGCAGTGATGCCCCTCGGGCTCAACGTTGATGTGGCCCAATTCGCCGGCCATGCCGTTCATGCCATGCCAGATTCTTCCATCAAGCACAATGCCGCCGCCGACGCCTGTGCCAAGCGTGAGCATGCACATGCTGCCATAGTCCTTGGCGGCACCGAGCCATTTCTCGCCGAACGCCGCGGCATTGGCATCGTTTTCCAGCATGACGGGGATGCCGAGACGCCGCTCGATTTCCGCATGCACCGGAAACTCGCTCCAGCCCGGCAGGTTGGGGGACTCGCGCAGCATGCCGGTATCCATGTCGATGATGCCGGGCACGCCGATGCCAACTCCGCGCGAAATGCCATGTCCCCGAAAACCATCCAGCATTTTGCGGATTGCTTGTGTCATTTCATCGATGACGAAGTCCCGGCCGCGGGCGACTTCGGTGCCGCTGCTGACTTTCTCCAGCAGCTTGCCGCTTTCATCGACAGCCGCTATGCGAAGATTTGTACCGCCAAGATCAACTCCGATTGCGTAGGAAAGCATGACGTACCTTGATGCAAAACAGTTTCGAGTTTCAAGTTTCGAGTTTCAAACCAGAACCAGCATTGATGAGTGAAAACCGGCTTCGGATGTCAGAGAACAACCCAAAGAGCGGCGCGTCGACTACAGCAAAAACCAGAGATGATGTACCCCAGAGCCAGAGCCTCCAGTCGCCGCATTGCAGCACCATTGTAATCCGCCTAGTTCGCCAAACTCACTGAGCCGCTCCCAAGCTTGAAACCTGAAACTCGAAACTTGAAACTGCTGTTCTTCATTTCTGACACCTGGGACAGTAGTGGCTGCTGCGTGCGGCGATGACGATGCGCTTGATGGGAGATTTACACACCAGGCAGGGCTCGTCTTCGCGCCCATAGACGCGATGCTGAAGCTGAAAAAAACCGGCGTCTCCGGCAGCATCCACGTAGTCGGAAATCGAAGATCCACCCGCAGCGATGGCCTCGGCCAGCACCTCTTGGATTGCATCGTAGAGGCGCGACAGTTCGGCTCTCGTGAGCGAAGCGGCGCGGCGGCGCGGACGGATGCCGGCGCGGAACAGCGACTCATCCGCATAGATATTGCCAATCCCGCTTAAGAGTTTCTGATTCAGCAGAGCACTTTTGATCGGCGTTTTGCGCCCGTGGAACAACTTGGCAAACTCTTCGCGGTTGGCCCCGATTGGCTCGCTGCCCGGAGCCTGGAACAACGCTCCCGAAATTACTTGGAGTTTCCCGAAGCGCCGCGGGTCGACGAAGCGCAGTTCGCGTCCCGAGGCAAGTTGCGCCACCAGGTGGGTATGCTTTGCGCGCTCGGCTGCGGGATCGCAGACCAGCATGCGCCCGGTCATCCCCAGATGCACAATCCACTGGGCCTGCGCGTCGGACTCGACGATCCGGCGCGAGGCGCGAGGCACGCGGGTTGGGGCCGAGCCATCGTGATCGCGATGGAGATCGATCACGATGTGCTTGCCCACGCGGCGGACACAATCAATCCGCGAGCCTTCCAGGGTGCACGCGATCTCCTCCGCTGGAGACTTCAGCAGATTGCTCTTGTCGCCGATCCACACCGACTCGATGACGTCGCCGGCAACGTGCCGGTGCAGACTGCGCGCCGTGGTCTCAACCTCTGGAAGTTCGGGCACCTCTTCAGTTTACGGCAGCCTGCAATCTCAGGCTGCTGATGGGCGTTTTTGACACCGGGGCAGAAACTCCTTCGCGACGAAAGTCTCGTAAGAAGTCGGGGTGGTGTTACGAGCGGACCGCGGTTCCAGCGCCCGCATGTAACCCGAATTCAATGCGTCCGACATTTCGAGCAGCGAATCCGCCATGTCGGGCGACATGCCCATCTCCAAAAAGCTCGGTCTGATCTGCTCGGCGGACATCTGGCGGTATACGAGTTTAGAAAACTCCAGGGCTCTTCCGATAATCTCGGCGGCCTCAGTCATCGAGAGATCGCGCTGGCCCTGCAGTTCGCGCGTCTGCTGGCCCGTGAACAACCCGAGCATGAATCCGGCGGCGGCCATGCCGATATCGCCGGTGAAGATCATGGGAACTTTCAGGTCGGGATCAAGCGGCCCGGCGGCTATGCCGAGGGCCTGAACCGGACCGATTTGAGCGAGCGTGTTTTCCATGAAATATCCGGCACGCAGATGGACCACATTCAAGCCTGGGATCCGGTTCAGCCTCTGCTCGAAGCGGTGCAGGCCAACAACGGGACCGGTTCTGTCGGGCTTGTCGGCACCAATACTGCTGAGCGAGACGGCGTATTGGACTGCGGTCTGCTCCAACGCGCCGGCAATGGCCTCGGCGACGCGGCTCTGGTAGGCCGAAATGTCCGGTTGACCCATGTCCGGCGGAATCATGGCATACACTGCTTTTGCTCCGCTAAAAGCACGACGCAGCGCCGCCTGGTCCGCGAGGTCAGCCACGAACAGCTCGGCTCCCTTTTCCGCTAAAGGTCGCAAACGGCTTTCATTTCTTCCGATTACGCGCACTTGCTGGCCCTTTGCCAGCAGCTCGTTGGCAACTACGCTTCCCGTATTGCCGGTTGCACCGGTGACAACGTACATATGACCCTCCATGCAGATAGTCGATGCCGCGACCATCCACGGAGACGCTCAAAAAAATGCCGTACGTAATGGCCTGTCCCGCAAAAAAGAGCTTAGGCGACGGGGAGAACAGTGGACGCAATTCACTGCTTTCCCTCGCGGCCTAATCAAGGTAGAATTTTCCGTACACAGTTCCGTTTCGCGATCCCCCTTCTATACAGGCTTGGCACAAGTACGGGTCCTCTGTGTGCGAATTCCTGGCAGCGCTGCAGCCATGTGCCGCCAGATGCGCGGAGATAAAGTGAACAAAGCTAAAACTGCGATCATAGTAGGAGCTCAGTGGGGCGACGAGGGCAAGGGTAAGATTGTCGATGTGCTCTCGGACAATTTCGATCTGGTGGCCCGCTACGGCGGCGGCCACAATGCCGGTCACACGGTTGCGATCGGAAAAACGAAGTTTATTCTGCAATTGATTCCGTGCGGCATTTTGCGTGCGGGCTGCAAGGCCGTCATCGGCAACGGCCTGGTGCTGGACCCGATGTCCTTGATGAAGGAAATCAAGGCTTTGCGCGCTGCGGGTGTCCGCGTGGAGGGCTCGGGCACGAGTTCGCAACCCAACCTGTTCGTGAGCAATCGCGCGCACGTCATTCTTCCCTACCATCGCATGATCGAGCTGGCTTCCGAAAATGCTCCCGGACGAGTGAAGATCGGCACCACCTCGCGCGGCATCGGGCCGACCTATGAAGACAAGATGGGGCGGCGCGGGTTGCGGATTGCGGACCTGCTCGACAAGCAGCTGCTCAAAAAGCACATCGAGAACGCCTGCCACGAGAAGAACACCATCGCCCATGCGCTGTTCAACTCCGAACCGCTCGATGCGGCGAAGATGTACGACGAGTTTTCCCAGATCGCCGATGAAATCGCACCGTTCGTGGCCGACACCACACGCCTGCTGAACCTGTCCATTCGCGACGGCAAGTCGGTGATGTTCGAGGGCGCGCAGGGAACGATGCTGGACATCGACCACGGAACCTATCCGTTCGTGACCTCTTCCAACTCCACGGCCGGAGGCGCGATGACGGGCACCGGAGTTGGTCCGCTTGCCATCGGCACCGTAGTCGGCGTCACCAAGGCATACTGCACGCGCGTTGGCGAAGGGCCGTTCCCCAGCGAGTTGCACGATGCGCTTGGCGAAGAGATTCGCAAGCGCGGCAACGAATACGGCGCTGTAACCGGCCGTCCGCGGCGCTGCGGCTGGATCGACCTGCCACTGTTGCGTTACTCGAACTTCGTCAACAGCACCGAGTGGCTGGTGGTGACCAAGCTCGACGTGCTGGATGAACTCCCGGAGATTCCGGTTTGCGTCGGATACAAAATCGACGGCAAACCGATCGAAGAGGTTCCTCCCCAGGATTGCGGATTCAAGAAGATCGAACCGATCTTCATCAAGATGCCGGGATGGCACGAATCGACGGTCGGAATCAGCCAGCACGACAAGCTGCCGAAGAAAGCTCAAGAGTACATGAGCTTCCTGCAGAAGGAAACGCAGGCTAAGATCGGTATGATTTCGACTGGGCCGGAGCGCAACCAGATCATCTGGATCGACGAGTTCACCAAGGCGATCAAGCGTCAGGAGAAACCATGATCGTGTTAATTGTGAAGTTGCGAGTGCGTCCCGGAACCGAGGAAGAATGCAAGGCTTGCATGCGCGCGATGGAAAAGGAAACGCGCAAGGAGCCGGGTTGTCTGATGTACATTGCCCACCAGTCGGCGGACGATCCCACGCTGCTTGCATTTTACGAGCAGTACAAGGACCAGGCGGCGCTGGAGGCGCATCGTGCAGCGCCGTACTTCAAGGAGTACGTCGAGAACCGCATGAGTCAATTCGTCGTCGACCGCGATCGCATGGTTTGCGGACCCATTAGCTAGGGAAGCGTTTCACTGGCTATCAGAACATGAGAGGTTACGTGGGTGCCCCAGGTTCCGCGCCGGGCTGTTCGGCGCTAACCTGGGGTAGTTATCTGAACCCTTCGGCGAACGGACTCTCCCGTCATACTTGAAAGGAGCGGCATGACTGCGCAGGCGGCATATGTCGATCCCTCCACCGGAATCACTTATCCGCTGGACGTGCCTCGCTGGTGCTCGGACGGCGGCGCTCCCTTGATGATCACCGATCTGCCCGGCATCGGCCGCGAGCAAATAAAGAGCGAGGTTCGCTCGTTGTGGCGTTACGCGGCGGCATTGCCGCTGGCGCTCTCAACTCCAGTTACGCTCGGCGAGGGATGCACGCCTCTGGTGCGACGCAACTGGCGCGGAGCTTCGGCGCTGTTCAAACTGGAGTGGTTCGCGCCCACCGGCAGCTTCAAAGATCGCGGCGCTTCGGTGATGGTTTCCGCGCTGCGGCAACAAGGCATCGAGCGCATCCTGGAGGACAGCTCCGGCAACGGCGGCGCCGCCATCGCTTGCTATGCAGCAGCCGCCGGCATTCGGGCGAAGATCCTTGTGCCTGCCTCTACTCAACCGGCAAAGACGATTCAAATGCGAGCCTACGGCGCCGAAGTGGAACTGGTGCCCGGCACACGGCAGAACACCGCCGAGGAAGCCGCGCGACAGGCAAAGCAGATTTTCTACGCCAGCCACAACTGGCAAGCATTTTTTCTTCAGGGCACAAAGACGCTCGCCTATGAACTGTGGGAAGACCTAGGCTTTCGCGCGCCGGACAACGTCATCATCCCCACCGGCGCTGGCAGCAACGTGCTGGGATGCGACATCGGATTTGGCGAACTTTTGCGGCATCGGGAAATTGATCGCCTGCCGAAGATTTTTGCTGTGCAGCCGGAGAACTGCGCGCCCATTCACGCCAGCTTCGCGACGGGCGGCGATCGACTGGTGCCCGTGGAGGCCAAGCCCACCATCGCCGAGGGTACCTCGATCACCCATCCGGTTCGACTGAAACAGGTTCTCGATGCGATCCGCCGATCCCACGGCGCGACAGTCACGGTCAGCGAGCAAGAGATCATTGCGGCGGTACGCGAACTGGCCTCGACAGGCTTGTACGCCGAACCGACCAGCGCAATCGCTGCGGCGGCCCTGACCAAGCTGCTGGCAGCCGAAATCATTACGCCAAACGAAACGACCGTGGTCGTGCTCACCGGAAGCGGACTGAAAGCAACGCAACGCATGGGCGAATTGTTGGGAGTTCAGTAAGACACTTCCTCGACTACGATGACTGAGCTGTGGTGAGCTCGGGTCTTCAGTTTCACCATATCTACTCTTTGATTGAACTCTTTTCAAGATGCTCCAGTGTCAGGCAGATCTGCAACACATTGAACGCTTGCAATTCTGAATGAGCGACAGGGAGCCTTGCTTCGTAATCAAGATTGATTGCTCCGGAAAATTCGCGGGCGCCTCACGGAGCATAAGCTGGTTGCATGAATTTTTTTGTAGTAGTATTCAGCGGCAACGGCTCTGCCAACGAAAGGCTCCATGATCTACCGCAACGCCTTCGGTATTTTGCCATTGATACTAAATGTTCTTTTGTGCCCTACGATAGGAGCACAACGTCTGCCACTCAGCTTTAAGGGTTTAACGCCTGGAGTCACGACCCAGGATCAACTTGTCGAAAGGCTGGGTATCGAATGTAAGGAACCCCGCAATGCTGTCTCAGTGTGCTCTGGCAGTGAAGATGCTGGCTTTTATGTCGCAACATTCCACAAAGGTATGCTCGCTTCAATTTCTTTCATCTTTGACCACGACATGTGGAGTTCGTTTTCCGACGGCTTTCACACAAAATACGGTAAGCCTGGATATAGTGTTACGAAAGTCTACCAAAACAGGATGGGCGCCAAATTCAGAGGGCGAGTCATGCGTTGGAGTAAAGGCACGGAGAGCCTGCTACTGGAAGAGTACGCCGACCAGCTAGACAAATCTTTTATTCACCTCTGCGATACCAGATTGGACGATATTGTTACAAGGATTCAACAAAAAGCTGAAAGACAGTCCAACCGAGCGCTCGTCGACGAGTAGGTGTGAGCTAATCCTGGGAGAAATAGGCGCAGAGAAGACCCTGCGCCTTATCCATGTTCGGGGCTCCGATTACTGCGCCAGTTCGTACCCGGCAAAGAAAAAGCTTATCTCGAAGCGTGCGGTGTCATCCGCGTCGGAACCGTGGACGGCATTGCGCTCGATATTCTGGGCGTGCTTCTTGCGGATCGTCCCCGCATCGGCCTTTTCCGGATTGGTGGCGCCCATGAGTTTGCGCCAGTCGACAATGGCGTCTTCTTTTTCCAGCGCCATGACGACCACCGGCCCCTCGGTCATGAACTTTACCAGCGAATCGTAAAACGGCTTTCCCACGTGCACCGCATAGAACCCGGCGGCCTGGGCTTTCTTCAGGTGCAGCATCTTGATGCCGACGATGCGGAAACCGTTATCCTGAATTGTCTTAATGATGTCTCCGGCGACGTTCTTGGAAACCGCGTCGGGCTTGATGATGGCAAGAGTGCGTTGCAAGGTCTTCATGTTTTCCTATGTTCGAAATTCTTCCTCTATTCGAAATCAAGCAGTGTCTCGCACTGCGAGTGTAGTGTCCCACAAATCGCGCAATAGCTTAGGATGTCATGCTGAGCGCAGCGAAGCATCCCCGAAAACTGTCCCAGCCCGAGCCGCTTTGGGCATTTTATGAAATCCTTCGACTGCACCTCGACCCCACGCATTGCTGGGATTCTTCTCTCGCTACGCTCGCTCAGAATGACACTCAAAAAATCTATTGCGCAAAACTTCTGGAACACGACATTGGTGTAGTACGTTACAAGTCGAGTATTTTCGAACTCAAAACCCGAAACTTGAAACTTATTTCTTCGCAGCCTTCAAGCCGAGGGCCTGCGCCAGTGTTTCACCAATCGCTGCCGGTGAACTGGCCACTCTGATGCCCGCCGCTTCCAGCGCCTTGATCTTCTCGACGGCGGTGCCCTTGCCGCCGGAGATGATCGCGCCGGCGTGGCCCATACGGCGTCCCGGAGGCGCTGTCTGTCCGGCGATAAACGCTACGACAGGCTTTTTGACATGCTGCTTGACGTACTCGGCAGCGGTCTCCTCGGCGTTGCCGCCGATTTCTCCGCTCAGAATGATCGCGTCCGTTTCCGGGTCTTCATTGAACAGTTTGAGGGTATCGACGAAGTTCGTACCGATGATCGGATCGCCGCCAATGCCGATCGCCGTCGACTGGCCGATGCCGCGCACTGTCAACTGGTAGACAGCCTCATAGGTCAAGGTCCCCGAGCGCGAGACGATACCTACCCGACCCGGCAGGAAAATTCTGGCCGGCATAATGCCGATTTTGCACTTGCCGGGAGAGAGGATGCCGGGGCAGTTCGGCCCAATCAGGCGCGAGTTGCGGCCCTCCATGAAGCGCCATACCTTGACCATGTCGCGCGTCGGAATGCCTTCGGTGATGCAGACGATCAGCGGCATCCCGGCATCGACGGCTTCCATGATGGCGTCCGCCGCAAATGGAGGCGGAACGAAGATGACGGTTGCGTTCGCGCCGGTTTTCTCCATCGCTTCGCCAACCGTGTTGAAGATGGGCCAGCCTTCGTGCGTGGTGCCGCCCTTGCCCGGGGTAACGCCTCCAACGACCTTGGTGCCGTAATCGGCGCTGGCCTTGGCGTGGAACGTGCCTTCGCGGCCAGTGAGGCCCTGCACGACGAGTCGAGTCTTTTCGTTGACCAGGATGCTCATGGCTAGCTCCTCCCCCCGGCGGCCGCGACGACCTTTTCGGCTGCGTCCTTCATGGTTTCAGCAACGATAAAATTCAGACCGCTCCGCTTCAAAATTTCGCGCCCCTGCTCGACGTTGGTGCCTTCCAGTCGGAGCACGATGGGAAGCTGAATGTGGGTTTTGTTAGCCGCTTCGACAACGCCATTGGCCAAGGTGTCGACGCGTAGAATCCCGCCGAAGATGTTGATCAGCACGGCCTGCACATTCTTGTCCATCAGCAGGATTTCGAAGGCGTGGGTCACCTGGTCGGAAGTGGCTCCGCCGCCCACGTCGAGGAAGTTGGCCGGCATGCCGCCCGCGAACTTAATGATGTCCATGGTGGCCATCGCCAGTCCAGCACCATTCACCATGCAGCCCACGTTGCCGTCCAGCTTGATGTAGTTGAGGCCGTACTTGCTGGCTTCCACCTCCAACGCATCTTCCTCGCTGATGTCGCGAAGTTCGCTCAGGTCCTTGTGTCGATAAAGCGCGTTGTCGTCGATATTCACCTTGGCATCCAAGGCGAAGACGCGCCCATCGGTGGTGGTGATAAAAGGATTGATCTCGAACAACGATGCATCCGTGTCTTCGTAGGCCTTGTAGAGGGCTTGCATGAACTTGACGGCGGGGTTGATAAACTCGGGGGCCAACCCCAAACGAAAGGCGACTTTGCGTGCCTGGAACGGCTCGAAGCCGATTGCCGGATCGACGTACTCCTTGATAATCGCATTCGGGTCGCGAGCCGCCACCTCTTCAATTTCCATTCCACCGGCCGCCGACGCCATGAACACCGGGCGCGAGACGGTGCGGTCCAGCACGATGCCGAGATACAATTCCCGGGCGATCGGCAATGTTTCTTCGATCAGCAGCCGCTGCACTTTCTTTCCTTCGGGACCGGTCTGGTGCGTCACCAATTGCATGCCGAGAATTTTCCCGGCGAGTTGAACGGCCTCTTCGACCGTTTTTGCGATCTTGACGCCGCCGCCTTTGCCGCGTCCTCCCGCATGGATCTGCGCCTTGACGACCACGCCCTTGGCTCCGCTGCTCATCAGTTTTTTGGCGGCAGCTTCGGCGCCCTCGCGCGTGGTGACCATTTCCCCGCGTGGCACTGCCACTCCGTATTTCGACAGGATTGCTTTTGCCTGGTACTCGTGAATTTTCATGGTTTCATTTGCTTCGAGCCTGACCGCCCCCGGCGTACAACCTTGCTCGTCCGGGAAGCTCGCTTCGTGATTGCAATCGATTCGGTTGTGAACGAACCATCCCTGCGCGAGCCCGCGCCGCGCAAGGCGTTTCGCCCATTAAAAAATTTCGCCCATTAAAAACTGTTCGGATAACGGGAGCCATGGATGCAGCACACCGACCAATGCGATACTCCAAACACATGAGATCTCAACGGGTAACCCGCGCTTGAACATCTCCGATGAGAGAAGCACTATTGTATTCGCCCGAGCCCGTTCTCGGCAAAGGGTTGCCAAGTCCGCTAGACCTGAAAGCGATGGAGGGACATATGACCATGCCAAGCCGTGTGATCACCATTTGCTGCGCACTGGTTCTTGCCAGCGGCGTGCTTACTGGGCAGGAGTTGCAAATTACACCGAACAACCGCACGATCTACGTCACGGCCGAAGCCGAAGTCACGCTGGAACCTGATATTGCGCTCATCAATTTTGGCTACCAGACGTTTGGCCCCGACCAACAGGCGGCGATGAACGATCTAAGCCATAAGTCCAAGCAGATCACCAAAGCCTTGGTGGACGCGGCGATCGACCCCAAGGCAATCGAAACCTCGGCGCTCGAAGTTGGACGCACAACTTACTTCGATCCGCAGACACCGCCGGAGGTGCGCAAGCAGCGCGACTTTACCGCGCGCGAAACTTGGCGCGTGCGCGTCAAGGCCGCCGATGCCTCTCTTGTTACAGGAATTGCCCGCAGCGGCGGAGCCAACACCTTTCAGGGGATTTCGTGGGAACTTGCGGACCCGAACCAGGCTTATGCAAAAGCCAACGCCGCGGCCCTGAGACGCGTGCGCGCTATCGCCGAGCAGATGGCCAGCGACATGGGCGCAAAGCTCGGCAAGATAATCTACCTCAGCAACTCGAATCCCGTGCTGGCTCCGACGGCGCGCGGCGGAAATGAAAGAGTCGCCAAGGCCATGGCCGCCTCCGGAGCCGCCAGCGCGGCGGAACTTCAATTCGAGGTTTCGAGACCGCTGATTCACCGCAGCGCGAGCGTGTACGCCGTGTTTGCCATTGAGTAAGCCAGGAAAGCTGGCGCATAGGTGCCGCGTTACCACACCTTGCATCGATGCTCTCGCACCATGGGCTGGCCCGCCTTGCACTGAAACGCCTGCTGAAACTCCGGCATGTTCGTGACCACGCCGTTGATGCGGTACTTGCCGGGTGAGTGCGGATCGGTAATGGCGCTCATCCGAAGATTCTCCGGACGCTGATTCTCGCAAGCCCACTGGGCAAAGCCGATAAAGAAACGCTGCGCGGGCGTGAATCCGCCGATGGGTTTCAGCTTCTGCTCCTTCGTCTCGTTGAACCATGCCAGATACGCCAGCACGCTTCCCCCGAGATCCGCAACGTCTTCGCCCTCCGTCAGCTTGCTGTTGATGTGGATGTCATCGACCACGACGTACTGCGCATATTGATCCACCACGCATTGGGCGCGCTTTTCGAATGCCTCGGCATCCCGCTTGGTCCACCAGTCGCGTAGGTTGCCCTGCGCATCGAACTGCCTGCCCTCGTCGTCAAAGCCGTGCGTCAGTTCATGGCCAATGGTCGATCCCGTGTTGCCGTAGTTGGGCGCATCGTCCATCTTGGGATCGAACAGCGGCGGTTGCAGCACGCCGGCGGGGAAGTTGATGTCGTTCATCTGCTGATCGTAGTAGGCATTGACCGTCGCGGGCGGTATCTGCCACTCGCCGCGGTCCACCGGCCTGCCGATCTTGTTCAATTGACGTTTTGATTCGAACGCCGTGGCGCGCTCAAAGTTTCCGAAGAAATCGCCGCGCACGATGTTCACGGAGCTATAGTCGCGCCACCGGTCCGGATAGCCGATCTTGTTCACCACGGCATGCAGCTTCTCAAGTGCGCGCTGCTTCGTCTCAGCTCCCATCCAATCGAGAGCTTTAATCTCCCGCTGCATCGCGGCTTCAATTTCCTTCGTCATTTTGAGCGTGCGGGCCTTCAGTTCGGGGCTGAATGTTCTTGCCACGTATGCCTGGCCGACAGCTTCGCCGAGCTGATAATTCACCAGTTGAGCACAACGCTTCCACCGCGGCCTGATCTGCTCCGCCCCTTGCAGGTACTTGCGATAGAAATCGAAATTCGCCATCACGAACGGCGTCGACAGGTAAGGCGCGTTCTGCCGGACAACCTGCCAGCGGAAGTAAGTCTTCCAGTTCTCCAGCGACTCGGATTTCAGCAGCGCCTCCAGCGCCTTAAAGAACTCCGGCTCGGTAACGTTGAACGTCTGCAGGCCGGGAACTTCCGAGGTTGCCAGATAGGCATTCCAGTTGAAAGAAGGCGTCAGCGCCTGCAATTCGGCGCGGTTCACCTTGTGGAAAATCTTGTAAGGATCGCGCAGCTCGACGCGGGACAGCGAGGCCTTGGCCATGGCGGTTTCGATCCGCATCACCGTTTGTGACGCCTGCGCGGCCTGCGTCGGCGAGTCGCGCAGCAACTCGAAGATCTGCTGAACGTGAGCCACGTAGCGCTTGCGGGTCTCTTCCATCCGGCCATCAGCCTTCAGGTAGTAGTCGCGGTCGGGCAGCCCGAGTCCCCCGGCACTGGCAAACGCAATCACCTGTGTCGAATCCGCCAGATCCTGCGAGGAGCCGAAGCCGAACATCATGCTGCTGTAGCCAAAGGTTACCAGGTGCTGCCGGGCAACCCAGGGTGCAAGGCCGCTCACGTCCTTGACGCCCGCCAGCTCCCGCAACGCGGGTTCCAGGGGTGCGGCCCCGGCCTTTTCAATGGCCGCTTCGTCCATGCAGGAGGAGAAGAAATCTCCGATCTTCTGCTGGATTGCGTCACGCTGGGCCGACGGACGCGCGGCGTCTTCAAGGATTCCCCAAAGAAAGCGCTGGTTCTCGTCAGTCAGCTTGCCGTAGACGCTCCACGACGCCTGGTCCGGCGGAATCAGGTTCTTCTTCATCCACCCGCCGCATGAATAGGTGTAGAAATCCATGCACGGGTCGACTGAGCGGTCCATGTCATCGACGTTGAGGCCGGGCGTGTAGGGCAGCGTCTGTAACGGAGTCTCCTTCGGCGCGGCGGGGGTGGAAGGAGTTGCAGCAGGCGATTGCGCCGCACACCACGCGCTAAACACCATCATCGAAGCGAACAGCAGTAATGTCTTTCTCATAGGAAGATCTCACGTCCGGGGCGAGGCGCACCCGCCGGAATAACAGTAAGTTTAAAACAGTTTTGCAGAAGGAAGGAGCCCGGCGATTGGGTTCGAAGGAACGCCCCACGTTCCGCCCGTTCTCAGGAAACGTGGGGCGATTGAGTCGCTACGATTCCAGCACACGCGGCACGCGGTGATGCCATTCGGTACGCTGCTCAAACTGGTGCGCAATCGCGAGCACCTTCCGATCTGCGCCCGGAGCCGCGCTGATCTGCATGCCCACCGGCATGCCATCGGCGGTGAATCCGCACGGGACGGTAATGGCCGGCAGACCCAGCACGTTGAATGGGCGCGTGTTGCGCAGCATGAGCAGCTCGCGCTCTCTCAGCTCCGGCAGACCCGACTGCAGCTCCGCAATCGTCGGCGCCGAGATCGGGACGGTTGGCGTAATCAGCACGTCCACGTTGCGGAACATCTCGGCGCTCTGGCGGCGCACCGCATCCAGACTGCACCTGGCCGCGCGGTATTGCTCATCGGTTACATCCTTGCCCTGAAGAATGCGCGCCAACGTCTGCGGATCATACTGGTCGCGGTATTCCTCAATGAACTGCTGATGATATTGATATGCCTCGTAGTATTGAACCGTGCGATCTTCGTCAATCGGAATCTTAACGTCGCAAATCAACGAGGTACGAGGAGCCGTGATGCGAGCCACGCCGATGCGCAGCTCCGATTCGATCTTTGACTCGGTGCCCTCGCAGAAATATTCGGTCGCGATGCCGACGCGGAGGCCGGCCGTATTACGGTTTAACGCTTCCCGATAGCTGGTCGGGGAAGAATGGCGGCTGTCGGGATCTGCCGGATCGTAACCCGCGATCGCATCCAGCACGATGGCCGCATCCTCCACCGTGCGCGTCATGGGGCCGACATGATCGAAAGACAGCGAGAGCGGAAACACTCCGCACCGGCTCACCAGCCCAAAACTCGGCTTCAAGCCGACGATCCCGCAGAATGCCGCCGGCAGCCGGATTGACCCCGCCGTATCGGTGCCCAGCGCCGCGAAGCACATGCCGGTGGCAACCGCCGCTGCCGACCCCGAAGATGAGCCCCCGGTGATTCGCGTCGTGTCCCAGGGATTGCGCACGGGACCGAAATGGCTGATGATCCCGCTGCCTCCATAGGCAAACTCGTGCATGTTCAGCTTGCCGATCAACACGGCGCCGGCTTGCCTAAGCCTGCGCGTCACCTCCGCATCTTCGACGGCGATGGTATCCTTCAGCACCGCGCTGCCGGCGGTGGTGGGCACATCCTTCTGATCGATAATATCTTTCAACCCCATTGGAATGCCGTGCAGCGGCCCACGCCAATGGCCGCTCTGGATCTCGCGTTCGGCTTCCGCGGCTTCGCTCAGCGCACTTTCGGCGGTAACGGTTATGAAAGCGTTGAGAACCGGGTTGTGCTGCTCGATCCGCGCCAAACAGGCCTTGGTTAGCTCGACGGGAGAAACCTGTCGCTGTTTCACTTGTTCGGCAGCTTCGGCCAGAGTGAGCCGCGTGAGTGACGTTTGCATAGGAGTTCTCCTGAGGACGTTCCAGTGTAATGCATCCTTGCATCGAGCGTTGGCGGGAGCTCCATCTCCGTGACGATGGACGCGAACTAAGCGCGGACAACAAAAAAGGGCCGCTCGCACGGCCCTTTCCTGTTCGAGACGCCTTATCCTTTCAACTTGTGCCGTTCGCAGGCGGCAACCGCGTTGGCCGGGTCCAGCGCTTCTTTGTCGAGCTGAATATCGAGGACCTTTCCGGATTTATCGATGAGGAATGTTGCTCGCCGAGCCATTTTGGTCTGCGAGTTGAAGATGCCATAACGCCGGGTGGTATCGCCGCCCAAGTCGCTCAGCATTGGAAAGTTGGTGCCCAGTTGATCCGTCCAGGCTTTATTCGCGAAAAAACCATCCATGGTGACACCCAGGACCTGGGTGTTGGCCGCTTCCAGCTTCTGCAAATTCTGCTGGAAGCTCTTCGCTTCCTGGCTTCAGCCGGGCGAAAACGCGAAGACATAGAACGCTACAGCCACGTTCTGCTTTCCCCTGAAGTCCTTGAGGGAAACCTGCTTTCCATTCTGATCCTTCAGGGTGAAATCGGGCGCCATCTCGCCGACTTTGACGGAAGGCACCGGTAACGCGGCCTGAGCGGCCTGTTGCGCTTGCGCCAAGCCAACCAGGGCGACGAAAACCACAACCGCCACACTGATTCGCAAGACTCTCATCAAACACCTCGCACGGCAGAATACTCCTCTTACCGTCAAACTGTCACGTCCGACACAGCCGCAACGCCGGCGAAGATGCCGGTAGCGAGTGTGGCTGGGACAATTATCTGCTGGGCAGAGCTGCCAAATTCCGGCAACCGTCATCTCATAATTAGGCATTGCCATCGTCGATGGCAATCTCCGGACCCAAACTATGCCAACAGCGCCTGCCACTCTTGCCGACATATTCTCCGCCATCGTAGACCGCAACGATCCGCGCGCAATTCTGTACGAGCAGCGTGGAATCTGGATGCCGATCTCTTCCATGGAGCTGTACCGTCGCGTGGCAGCCGTAGCTGCCTGGCTTCGAGCCCGTAGGTTGGCGTCGGGCGATCGAGTGGCTATCCTCGCCGAGAACCGCCCTGAGTGGGCAATTGCGGATTTCGCAGCGTTGATGACAGGGGCGGTCGTGGTGCCGCTATACCCGACTCAGACCGCCGAGCAATGCGCTCACATTCTGCGGGATTCAGAGACCCGGATTCTGTTCGTTTCATCCGAAGCGCAACTGCTCAAGGTGCTCCCGCTGCTCCCTGAGACACGCGTCGCGCACCTCATGCTGATGGATGAACCCAGCGGAGCCTTGCCCGCCGAAGCCGGCCAGATGCAGGCGATCATGATGCAGGGCCCAGAGCAACGCGACCCGGAATTTGACCGCCTCGGACGGCAAATCACTCCCACGCAGTTGGCAACTCTCATTTACACCTCGGGAACCACGGGAACGCCTAAGGGCGTCATGCTGTCGCATCGCAATCTGGTTTCAAATATCGCCGTTTCTCTCGATCACTTCGAGATGGGCGACAAGGAGTCTGTGGTCTCGTTTCTGCCGCTATCGCACATCACCGCCCGCCATTGCGACATAGCTCTGATGTACCGCGGCGTGAGTATCGCATATTGTTCCCGATTTGAAGATCTGCCGCGGACGCTACAGCAAATCCGTCCCACGTTTTTGGTGGCCGTGCCGCGCGTCCTGGAAAAGATTTACAACCAGGTGCAGCTCCGTGTGGGGAACGGCACGCGACGCAAGCTCTATGACTGGGCTATCGCTGTCGGCAGGCGCAACATGCGAGAAATTGTTGCCGGACGCACTCCTCGCTCCGCCGCCTGGCACATTGCCAACAAGCTGGTTTTCTCCAAGGTTCGAAACGCCGTGGGAGGAAACGTGCGAACCATTATCTCCGGCGGAGCTCCGCTCGGAATCGAACTTGCGGAGTGGTATGCCAGCATCGGGCTGCGAGTCATGGAGGGTTACGGCCTGACCGAAACTTCGCCAGTGATCGCCGTCAATTCACCGCAGTCATTCCGGCCCGGAACTGTCGGCAAGCCGCTCGCCGGCGTAGAGGTGAAAGTCGCCGATGACGGCGAGATCATCGTGCGCGCTCCCTCGGTGTTCCAGGGCTACTGGAACTTGCCCGAGGAGACCCAGAACGCATTCGCCGGAGAATGGTTCAAGACCGGCGACATCGGTACGCTGGACGAAGACGGCTTTCTTTCGATCACTGACCGTAAGAAGAACCTGATCAAGACCTCGGGCGGCAAGTTCATTGCACCGCAGCCGATCGAGAATCGCCTGAGAAACAATCCTCTGGTGAGCGAAGCCGCTATGATTGGCGACCGGCGACGCTTTCCAGCCGCCCTCATCGTGCCGGACTTCCCTGCCCTGGAAGACTGGGCAAGGCAGCATGGCGTCAATTTCAGCTCGCATGAAGAGCTTGTGAAAGACGCAAGAGTTCGCGCCTTGTACGAGGAATTTGTCGGCAGCTTGAACCGGGACCTGGCACGCTTTGAGCAGATAAAGAAGTTCCTGCTGCTTCCCGAGCCGCCCACGATCGCCGACGGCACCCTGACCCCCACGCTTAAACTGCGCCGGCGCGAGTTAGAGGCCCGATACAGCAGCCAGATCGAACAGCTCTATGCCGAAGCGGCGGTGATGGAAGCACACGAGGCTGCCTAGCAGGCGTCTGCCCTGACCGAGAGAAAGAGTGAATCAACGTCAGCGCACAACGATGTTGACCAGCTTGCCGGGCACGACGATCACTTTGACAACCTGTTTGTTCCCAATTGCCGCCTTGACCTTTTCATCGTTCAGAGCTGCCTGTCGTGTCGAATCTTCGGGCGTATCGGCTGAGACAACGATGTGTCCGCGCAATTTCCCATTGAGCTGCACGGCCATCTCTATCTCGTCTTCCTTGGCGAGCGCCGGATCGTACTTCGGCCACGGGTAGCGCAACAGTTGCGAAGCATCTTCGCCCAGCATGTCCCACAACTCATGAGCGAGGTACGGCGCGAATGGAGCAAGCATCAGCACCAGGTTGCGCTGCACTTCGCCGCGCAGCGGGCGCAGTTCAGGTAGTTTGGCTGCGCTGCCGAAAATTTCTGGCTGGGCGGTGCAGGTATTGAGAAACTCCATCAATCCGGCCACGCAAGTGTTGAAGTGCCAGCGTCCGTTCAACTCGTCGGTGATGCGCTTGATGGTTTGGTGCATCTTGCGCACGACGCCGCGCGCCTGCGGATTGAGCCCTGTGGTATCGCAGCTTCGCGCCTCGCCCGGAGCAAACTTCACCGGAGCTTCGGAGACGAAGCGGTAAGTCCGGTTCAAAAAGCGGCTGACGCCTTCCACGCCCTGATCCTGCCAATCGAGATCGCGGTCGGGCGGCGCGGCAAACAGCGTGTAAAGACGGGTCGCATCGGCGCCGTAACGCGCCACCATGTCGTCCGGCGAAACCACGTTGCCGAGCGACTTCGACATCTTGGCGCCGTCCTTGATCACCATGCCCTGCGTGAACAGGCGCGTCGCGGGCTCATCGTTGCGGATGAGGCCGAGATCGCGCATGAACATTGTCCAGAAGCGCGAATAGATCAGGTGCAGAATCGCATGCTCGACTCCGCCGATGTACTGATCGATGGCGAACCAGTAGTTGGCAACCGCCGAATCGAAGGGCGCTGTCGAAATCGGGCTGGTGTAACGATAGAAGTACCAACTGGAATCGACAAACGTGTCCATGGTGTCGGTTTCGCGCCGTGCCGGACCTCCACACTTCGGGCAGGTCGTGTTGGCAAATTCCGGTATGCGCCCGAGCGGCGAACCGCCGGCGAGCGTGATTTCCACGTTCTCGGGCAGCAGCACCGGTAGCTGGTCTTCCGGCACCGGCACAAGACCGCACTTATCGCAGTGGATAATCGGAATCGGCGTTCCCCAATAACGCTGCCGGGAGATGCCCCAATCCTTCAGCCGGTAGGTAACCGTTGCTTTTCCGAAGCCGTGCTCCTCGGCATGTTTCGCCATCACATGCTGCGCTTCCGTGCAGGACAGGCCGCTCCACGGGCCAGAGTTGATCAGCAGGCTGTCTTCAAGCGTGAAAGGCAGCACGGGCGTCTCGGGCTCGCCCGCGGCAGGAGGCTCTCCCTCGCGGCGCGGCAAAATTACGATTCTGATCTCAAGCCCATATTTCTTGGCGAACTCGTAATCGCGCTCGTCGTGCGCCGGCACGCTCATGATGGCGCCGGTGCCGTAATCCAGCAGGACGTAATTAGCCACCCAGATCGGAACGCGCTCTCCGCTGAACGGATTGATGGCGTTGAAGCCGGTGAATACGCCCTTCTTTTCCAGCGCTCCCAGGTCGCCTGCTTCTCTGGCCGCGCGCTGGTCGGCGAGCAGTTCATCGACACCGGCCTTCAGCTCGGGATTGAACGAGATCAGGTCGGCCACCAGCGGGTGCTCGGGCGCGAGCTGTACCGACGTGGCCCCCATGATGGTGTCGACGCGCGTGGTGAAGACCGTGATCTTGTCGCCCGCCGCTCCGGCGGCGTGATCTAATTTGAAATCGACCAGAGCACCCTCGGAGCGCCCGATCCAATTGCGCTGCATGATGCGCACTTTTTCCGGCCAGCCCTGCAGGCGATCGAGTCCGGAGAGAAGTTCGTCGGCATAACTGGTGGTGCGAAGGAACCATTGCTCCAGAGCACGCTGCTCGACCACCGTAGTTTCATGCCGCCAGCAACAACCGGCCACGACCTGTTCATTGGCAAGCACCGTCTGGCATTCGGGACACCAATTGACGGTGCTCTTTTTCCGATAAGCCAAGCCGCGCTCGAAGAACTTGAGGAAAAACCACTGATTCCACTTGTAATATTCCGGTAAACAGGTGGTGACCTCTTTCGACCAGTCATAGCCGAAGCCCAGGCGCTTCATCTGCACCTTCATGGCGGCGATGTTCTGGAGCGTCCACTGCCTGGGTGGCTGCTGGTTCTTGATGGCCGCGTTCTCGGCCGGAAGCCCGAATGAATCCCATCCCATGGGATGCAGCACGTTGTAGCCGTTCATCCACATGTAGCGGGCCAGAGCGTCGCCGATGGAGTAGTTCCGCACGTGCCCCATGTGGAGCGCGCCCGACGGGTAGGGCAGCATTTCCAGGACGTAGAACTTCTGCTTGCCCGAGTCCACGCCCTCGGCAGCATAGAGCTTCGGATCATTGTTCCAGCGCTGGGACCACTTCTGCTCGACGGATTGCGGGTTATAACGGCCTTCATCCTGGTCACGGGTAAAAGGTGTAGGCACAAGGGGGGACGGCCTATCTTCCGGGCCTTGCCGGCTGGCGGCTTCAGCCAGACCGAGTTCCTGCGCGGCGGCCTGGACTTCCTGCTTGACCTCTTCGACCAGCTTACCGACGTCTGCAGCAGTCTTTTCGACCACTTGGCGGACGGTTTCAGCTGCGCGTTCCACTACTTCGCTGGGCGACTTCGAATGGCTGCGATTCTTGCTCTTCTGGCTCATCTTTATAGGCTTCATAGGATTGCAGATTTACAAACTTTGATTCTACAACCCGTGGCGACCCAGACCAAAAACTCCGGCCCGGTACATGCATCTCCCGGAGCAACAGGACGTTCTAATAACGAGGAGATCACCTTCAGGTCTGCCACGGTTGGGGGCCGCCTAAGAAGCCTTCTCCGCCCGGAAGCCGGCCACATACAGCGCACTGGCCAATGACTTGGGCTCCAGGGCCACACCAGCACACAAATTCGGAGGACTGTATGACGCCACGAATATGGATTTCACAAGCTGTTTGCTTGCTGTTGGCTACGCCCGCGTTCGCCGATTTCCGGTATGAAGAAACCACCAAGGTCACCGGCGGCGCCATCGTCGGAATGATGAAGTTCGCCGGTGCCTTCAGCCATGATGCCAAGCAGGCAATGGCGCCCACGACTTCAACGGTTCTGGTAAAGGGCGACCGGATGGCGCACATTAACCCCAACACGACCGAGATATTCGATCTCGACAAAGAGACGATCACGAATATCGATCACCGGAAAAAGCAGTACACCGTCATGACCTTCCAGGAGTTGAAAGCACGAATGGAAGCGGCGCAAGAAAGAGCGGCGGAGCAGCAGGCCAAGAGCAAGCCATCGCAAGCGCCAGCCGACAATACTCCGCCTCCGAAGATGGACTTCAAGATCAACGTGAAAGACACCGGCGCCAGCAAACGAGTTGCCGGCCTCGATGCGCGAGAAATGATCATAAGCATGGCGATGGAAGCGACCGATCAAAAGACAGGGGATAAGGGAGCCTTCGCCATGAACAACGATATGTGGATGGTTCCAGAGATTCCCGGCTATGAAGAGGTGCGTGATTTCAATCGCCGGCTCGCGCTGAAGATAGGAATGATTTATGGCGACGCATTGAAGCCGGCCATGGCATCCATGCAAGCGGGCTCGACGCAGGGAATGACCGAGATGGCCAAGGAGATGTCCAAGCTCAAGGGAGTCCCCGTGCTACAGGTGATGCGCATCGGCGCCAGCACTGACGGCCAACCTCTGCCCGCCGCATCCGAGGCGCCCTTGCCGCAGTTGCAATCGCCCAGCGCTGGAGACGTTGCGCAGAAGAGCGCGACTTCGGTGATCGCCGGCAAACTCAGCCCATTCGGCGGCTTCGGCAAGAAGCACAAGGAGGACCCGCAAGACCCACCGCCGCAACAGGGCCAGTCACAGGGCGCTCCGAACTCCGCCCAGAGTGTACTGGTGGAGTCGACCATAGAGACCAGCAGTTTCTCATCCGCCCCGATTGATCCGGCACAGTTCGGCGTTCCCACCGGATATTCGCAGGTGACGCCTGATGCCTTCCACTCACGGTGAACCTAAGATCGCGGTTTCCTAGGCTGGGCGACAAGAGCTTTCAGTGCGTTCACATTTGTCAGGTCATCGAGCGGCTCGTCGATAGGAGTTTCGGCGATGAACGCCGCGTGCGCGGTGCGGGGATCATTCAGCAAGCGGCGGAAAGGCTCCAGCCCGATGCTTCCCTTCCCGATGTGCTGGTGACGGTCGAGCTTTGAACCTCGCTCGGCCTTGGCGTCATTGCAATGCCAGACAGGAATGTTTTTGAGGCCGATGGTTTCTTCGAGCTGCCGCATCGTTTGCTCGTATCCAGCTTCGCTCACGATGTCGTAGCCCGCGACATGAGTGTGGCAGGTGTCGATGCAGGCGGCTATGGGCACGACCGGCCGCAGCCGCTCCAGCAACTCCGCGACCTGGTCAAAGCTTCCGCCGAGCGAATACTCGGCGCCCGCCGTATTTTCAATCAGGATGGTCAACCCGGCGCGCGCCAGGTGAAGTCCTGCAGCAGCTTCTTCGAGAGCGCTGGCGGCTCGTTCCAGACCCTCGGCACGCTCCGTGCCACGAAACGATCCTGGATGCAGCACCAGGTACTCGGCGCACAGTGCAATGCCACGCTCGATCTCCGCGCGAAAGGACTCAATTGACTTGCGGTGAAACTCAGCGTTGCCGCCGGCGACATTGATGAGATAGTTGGCGTGGATGACGAGCGGGCGCAAATCGTATTTGTCGCGCAGACGGCCCATAACCTCGCATTGAGTGCGGGCGAGGTCATAGGGCTTCCATTGCCGCGGACTCGATGAAAAGATCTGAAACGTATTGCATCCGAGCCGGTAAGCGCGTTCGGCGGCATTTTCCACGCCTCCTGCGGTCGAGGTATGAATTCCGATGCGGCGCGAAGTAAGTTGCGGCGCTGCGACTGGTGGCGGTATCAGCTTCAGTATGTCTTTCTCGCGTTTTTCGTCAGCGGCAGGTGGCATGGCAGGCTCGTTTCACAAAGATAATTTCATAAATAACTGATTGCAAATCGCCGACGCCTCCGGCTGCCACGATGCCTGCGAATCCGGCAGGATTGCCGTCAGCCCGCGCAGTGGCGGCTGCCGGAAAGCTAAACCCACTCCCCCTAGCCGCGCCACATTGCGGCACCATTGCAAAGAGGCATAAACTAGAGTCTTTGAGGCAACGCATATGTTCGTCGTAATGCAGGCCCAAGCCACGGAAGAGCACGTCCGGGCGGTCTGCCAGAAGATTGAAACCTTAGGGCTCCGTCCGCACATCAGTGCGGGTACGCAGCGTTTCGGAATCGCCGTGATCGGCGAAATCGGCGACTTAGACCCGGCATTTTTCGAAGAGTTGCCGGGTGTACAGGAAGTGCTGCTTATCAGCAAGCGCTACAAGCTGGTAAGCCGCGACGTCAAGCCTGAGAACACGGTCATTCACTTTCCCGGCAGTCAAGCCACGATTGGCGGCCCTGCGTTGGCCATCATTGCCGGACCCTGCGCGGTGGAGACTCCCGAGCAGATATTCGCCTTGGCCGAGCGCATCGCGCGCATGGGGGTGCCTTTTTTCCGCGCCGGCGCTTTCAAGCCGCGCACATCTCCCTATTCGTTCCAGGGTTTGGGGCTCGAAGGGTTGAGGCTTCTTGCCGAGGTACGCAATCGGTTTGGATTGCTGATCGTGACCGAAGCTGTCAATGAAGCATCGTTGGATTTGGTCGAACAGTATGCCGATGTCATCCAGATTGGCGCGCGAAATATGCAGAATTATTCGCTATTGAAGCGCGCCGGACAGGCACGCAAACCCGTTCTATTGAAACGCGGATTGAGCGCCACGCTGGAGGAGTTCCTGCTGGCTGCCGAGTACGTGATGAATGAAGGCAACCACCAGGTCATTCTGTGCGAGCGCGGTGTCCGCACCTTCGTGGATCACTCGCGCAACACGCTGGATCTGAGCATCGTTCCCGCCATCCAGCGCGAAAGCCATTTGCCCATCATGGTCGATCCGAGCCACGGCACCGGCAAACGCAATAAGGTGATTCCGCTTTCACGCGCCGCCGTTGCGGTTGGCTGCGACGGATTGATGCTTGAAGTGCATGACAACCCTGAGCAGGCGCGTTCCGACGGCGCGCAGTCGATTTTTCCTTGGCAACTGGAGGACCTGATCAGGCAAGTGCGCCCGATCGCAGAGGTTCTGGATCGCACCGTAGCCGGGGTGCCGGAGGCGCCCGCTGCAACTCCGGTGCGTGCAACCGCGGCGCGTGTCGCGGGCCCTACCGCCGATCAGGACGACGAGCCGGCTTCCGCGTGATCAGCGACGAACACTCATTCGCCTCCCGGCCAGCCCGGCTTGATCTGGCTGTGCTCGCCGTCTGCATGGTGCTGCTTGCCTGCCTGGGGTGCCGGAAGACTTCGCCCGCCACTCAAGGATTCATTTATGTAAGCAATGGCAAGAGCGACACGGTAACCATCATCGATACCGTTTCGTTCGCTCCCTTCCGAACCCTGAATGTGGGCAAGAATCCGACGGGAGTTACCCCGAACCCGGCCAATAGCGAAGTTTACGTCGTGAACTCGGATTCGGGCTCAGTCAGCGTCATCGACGCGCGCAGCAATCAACTGGTGGCGACGATGGCCGTGCAACGAAGTCCGTACTCCATTTCCGTAACGCCGGACGGAACGCGCGCGTTCGTTGCCAATGCCGGATCGAATACCGTTACCGCACTGAAT
This sequence comes from uncultured Acidobacteriota bacterium, assembly GCA_963832365.1. Taxonomy (GTDB): domain Bacteria; phylum Acidobacteriota; class Terriglobia; order Terriglobales; family Acidobacteriaceae; genus CAWBRT01. Next base: position 35,751 of record CAWHUL010000027.1, read on the forward strand.
CTGCAGAACCGTCAGTTGCTCGGCAATATACCGGTTCCGGCTCAGCCTGGAATGGCGCGGGTGTCGCCGGATGGCAAGTTGGTTGTCGTCTCGTCGCGTGGCGCAAACACCGTCTCGTTGATCGACACGCAGAAGCTCGATGTGCAGGCCACCATTCCGGTCTGCCAGAACCCGGAGGATATTGCCATCTTGCCGGATGGCAGCAAGGCGTTTGTGGCTTGCACCGCATCGCGTCAGATTGCGGCCATCGATCTGAAAAACAAACGGTTGCTGACGCTGCTTCGGGTTGGTGGGACTCCGGTCAGCCTAATGCTGAAGCCGGACGGCGGCGAATTGTTCGTGTGCAACTTTGAAGCAGATACGATCTCGGCCATCAACACCACATCGAACGAAGTCAGTGAAAGCTTTCTGGCCGGCAACAGCCCAGTGAGTGGAGTTTTCAGCGGCGACAGCAGCCTGCTCTACGTCAGCAATCTGCGATCGAGTTCCATCGCCGTCTTCGATGTGCCCACCCGAAAACTGCTGGTGAGCGTTCCGGTGGGCAGCAGGCCGGACCGGATGGTGTTGACGCCTGACGAACAACTGCTGTTTGTGGCGGATACGGGGTCGGGTGATGTCTCGGTGCTACGGCTCGATGTGCGCCGCGATAAGAAAATTCAAAAACCGCCGCAACGTTTGTTCACGATGATTCCCACCGGCATGCAGCCGAACGGTATTGCGTTCAAGATGCTGCCGGCCGGCAACTAGAGCAGTTTAGGAACTGGTCTAACCCATGCAGGAGTGCGCACACTGCCGGAGAGCTTTTGAACCCACGGTGGCCGGGGATATGCTCTGCCCCGCCTGCCGTCAGGAGCTGGCCGGAATTCAGCAGCAGCGAGTCGCAACCCGGCGCCCTCCGCTGAGTTTCTGGCTTCGTTCCCCAACGGCCATTCTCATCGCCTTGAACGTGCTGATATTCCTGGCGATGGCTGTTTCCGCTCACTCGGTTTCCCCCAGTCCAGACAGGCTGGTACGTTGGGGAGCCAACTTCGGACCTCTAACGCTGGGCGGACAATGGTGGCGTCTGCTCAGCTCGGCGTTTCTCCACGCGAACCTGCTTCACCTCGCTCTGAACATGTGGGCGTTTCTGAACCTCGGCATCCTGGGCGAGCTGTTGTTTGGACGCCGCAACTTCGTACTGCTCTACTTGTACTGCGCACTGGGCGGAAGCATCGCCAGCGCGTGGTGGCACGCGGCAGTGGTCGGGGTCGGCGCCTCGGGCGCAATTTTTGGCATCGCGGGAGCGTTGCTGCCGGCGCTCGCCTTCCAGCGCAACCAGCGTCTGCGCGCCGCAATGCGCGGTCATCTGACCAGCATCGCGGTTTTCGTTTTCTACAACATTGCGTTCGGCGCCGTCGCCTCTCACATCGATAATTCCGCACACTTGGGAGGGCTCATTACCGGAGCGATCCTGGGATGGCTGCTTCCCAGCGGGCCGATGCGCGAACCGGAACCCGATGCTATGTCCGCCCCGCCACAGCGAGCAGGAGTCTTGCGCTCGTATATGGTCTTTGCTTTGGTGGCTGTGCTGCTAATATCCGCAGCTGCCTTCGCTCGCCGGCGGAACAGAAACGAACTGGTGCTGGCCGCCGCGGAGCGGGCGCTGCGATCGGGCAATCAGCAACAGGCGTTGCTTGGCGTCCAACGCGCGCTGCGCGACGATCCAAATCGCCCCGACGCGCATTTCTTTCTCGGCCACATTTATCTGAGCCGGAACGAACTCGACAAAGCTTTGCAGGAATACAAGCGCACCGTCGAACTGAAGCCGGACTCGGCCGACGCCTACAGCCAAATCTGCGTTGTTTACCTGCGAATGCGCTCGTTCGACGATGCCGCCTCGTCGTGCCGGAAGGCGATTTCGCTCGATCCCGACGATCCGGACAAGTACTACAACCTGGGCCTCGCGCAGATGGCCCGCCGCGATTACCCGGAGGCGGTGCAGGCCTTCACGAGAGCGGTGCAGGCCCGGCCCAATTCGCTGGACGAAAATTACCACCTCGCGCTGGCGCTGGTTTTGAGCGGCGACCAACAGCGAGCGCAAGACCAACTGAACGAGGTGCTGCGGATCGCACCAAATTTCAAGCCCGCGCAGGACATGCTGGATCGTTTGAAGGCCCAGCGGAAGTAGACCAGCTCCGCAGGATGTAAACTGTCGGCAATGGAGATTCTCCAGAACATTCCACTTGCGCCCTTAACCACCCTCGGCATCGGAGGGCCGGCACGCTATTTCGTCAACGTGCGAACGGCCAACGATGCGCGTGAGGCGGTCCTCTGGGCCCGCGAGTACGATCAACCGCTATTCGTTCTCGGCGGCGGCAGCAATCTGGTTGTTTCCGACGAGGGCTGGCCGGGATTGGTAGCGCGCATCGCGATTGCAGGCATCGAACGATGGTCGTCGAAGGATGAAATCCTTTACGATGCCGGGGCGGGTATCGGTTGGGATGAGTTTGTCGAGCGCGCTGTAGCCGAAGAATGCGCCGGAGTCGAATGCCTGAGCGGCATTCCCGGCACCGTGGGCGGAACGCCGGTGCAGAACGTGGGAGCCTATGGGCAAGACGTTTCCGAAACGATTCGCAGCGTGCAGGCCCTCGATCTCAACACTCTCGAGTTCGTCACCCTGGAGAACAAGGACTGCGGCTTTGGTTATCGGGGCAGCCGCTTCAACACCGTCGATCGAGGGCGCTACATGATTCTGCGCGTGGCATTTGCACTGCGTCCCGGAGGCGCGCCCTGCTTGCGGTATGCGGATCTGAAGGTGCATCTCGGCGAGCACGCCGCGCAGCCTTCGTTGGCCGAGGTGCGGCAAGCGGTGCTTGAGATCCGGCAGCGCAAAGCCATGGTGGTGGAGGATGCGGAGCCCGACTCGCGGAGTGCGGGTTCATTCTTTAAGAACCCGCTCATCACGCGAGCGCATTACCAGCGAATTGTGGAGCGCTATGAGGCCAAAGAGCCGTTTGCTACGACCGCACAGCCTGACCCGCATGGCCTCCGGGTTCCGAGCTTCGAGGCCGGCGATGGACTCGTAAAGATTCCGGCGGCTTGGCTGGTGGAGCACGCGGGCGTGTGCCGGGGCTTTCAACTCGGGCCCGTAGCTATCTCCCGCAAACATGCGCTGGCGCTGGTGAACCGCGGAGGCGCAACCGCCGCCGATCTGCTAAAGCTGAAGAACCTGGTGCAGGCGAAGGTGCGCGATGCATTTGTCATAGAGCTCGAACCGGAGCCGGTCTTCGTCGGTTTCAGCACGGAAGACCAACCGGCCCCGCCCGTCGTGCTCTGAAACCCTGGTGGCCTGTCCCGGAAGTTCGCGCAATAACTCATGCTGTGTCATTCTGAGCAACGTCAGGAGCGAAGAATCCCCGCGCGGTATGGGACTGAGGAGCGGTCGAAGGACTAACCAAAAACCCCAGAGCGGCACGGGATGGGGAAAGTTTACTGGGATGCTTCGCTGCGCTCAGCATGACAGCATGAGGTATGTCCCACTGCCCTCATCACGACACCCCTATCCATCGTGCATCACCCGGCAGGAGTGAGTCTTGATCACGAGGTAGATCTGCTGCCCTTCCCGCAGATGCAAAGCGTCGACAGCGCCGCTCGTGAGGTGCACTCGGAATGGCACCGGCGGCGCGCCATTGGCAGTGCCCGTTGCTTCGATGTGTGCCTCTATAAGCACGTCCATGCGGCGTAAAGAGCGAATGGTGGCAGGCAGAACGTTCCTTGCGCTCAGTCCCACGGGCTTCTCCAGGCTCACCATGATGTCACCGGCGCGTATGCCAACCCTGACCGCCATGCCCTGTTCGCCGCGATGCAGCGGACACACCAGCGTCACGCCAGCTGCTTCCAGGGAAACGGTCATCGTCCCCGCCTCCGGGTGCTCGCTTTCGACCCTTGCGCGAAGCAGATTCTCAAAACCCGCCAGCGATGCAATGAACTCGCGGCGCGGCTCCTCCAACACTTCATAGGGCGTTCCGGCAGCCGCGATGCGCCCACGGTCGAGCACCAGCAGATGCTCGCCAAGACCAAAGACCTCCGAGCGATCATGCGTGACGTAGAGCACAGGCACATGACTTTCACGATTCCAGCGCCGCAGGTCATCGATGATGGCGCCCTTGGTTGCGGCGTCGAGCGCGGTAAGCGGTTCGTCGAGCAGCAGATATTTCGGCTCCCGCACCAGCGCCCTTGCCAGCGCCGTTCTTTGCCGCTCCCCGCCGGAGATTTCGTTGGGACGCCGCCCCGACAATCCCGCAATGCCAAATCTCTCCAGAATCGTCTGCGCTCGGAGCCTGCGCTCGCGCCGCTCCAGTTCAGCCAGCCCATACTCGACGTTTTGCAGCACGCTGAGATGAGGGAACAGCGCAAGCTGCTGGAAGAGATACGCCACCTGCCGCTCTTGCACCGGCACGTCGATTCCCGCGTTGGAATCGTAAAGCACACGGCCGTCGACGGTGAGGCTTCCCGATTCCGGCTTCAGCAGTCCAGCCATGCAGTTCAACAGGGTTGTCTTGCCCGCTCCGGAAGCTCCGAAAAGAATCGTGATCCCGGCTGAAAGCTCGAAAGCGACATCGAGCGCGAACGCGCCCATGCGCAGTTTGAAGCACGTCGAGAGAGAAAGCTTCCTCGGCGACAGTCCAGGAGCGGGATCGTCTCGGCGCCGGTCACCGGATTGCCCACGTATGCGGCGGCTTGCGTTGGTGCCGATTGAAGCCGTAGACCACGGAAAGTATGACAAACGATAGCACCAGCAAGAGCAGCGCGGAATGATTCGCCGAGGCATAGTCCAGCGCCTGCACGTCGTCGTAAATGGCAATCGAGATCGTTTGGGTCACGCCCGGAATGTTGCCGCCGATCATGAGAACCACGCCGAATTCGCCCAGGGTATGCGCGAAACTCAATGTGAAGCCGGTAAAGATGCCCGGCCCGGAAAGCGGCACGATCAATCGCCAAAAGGTGCGCCAGCGTGAAGCCCCGAGAGTTGCGGAGGCGCGAATCAGGTCCGGATCGACTGCCGAAAACGAAGCTGCAATCGGCTGCACGGCGAACGGCAGACTATAGATCACGGAACCGACAATCAGCCCTTCAAAGGTGAACGCCAGCGAATGCCCCGCCCACTTCGTATACCACGCCCCAAGCGGGCTTTGCGGTCCCATGGCCACCAACAAGTAAAAGCCAAGCACGGTCGGCGGCAACACCAGCGGCATGGCCACCACCGCGTCCAGTAGAAACCTCCATCGCCAGCGGGAGAACGCCAGCCAACACGCTAGCGGCAACCCCACAATCATGAGCAGCACGGCAACGATGGCCGCCAGCTTCAGTGTGACCCAGAGGGCGGGCAAATTCATTTGCCGCCCTCCCCTGAGGGCAGACGAAAACCGTGGCGCGCCAGTATCTCGCGTCCCTGAGTGCCCGCGAGGAATTCCAGAAACTTGCGACCGACAGCCTGGTGCACCGACGATTTCAACAGCACCGCGCCTTGGTCCAGCGGAGGATAGAGCGAATCGGGAACGGTCCAGTATTTCCCCTGAGACTCCATCAGTTTGCCTCTCGCCAGCGAGAGCGCGAGCAAACCGGCCTCGGCATTGCCGGATTGAACGAACTGCGCGGTCTGACTGATGTTTTCCCCGAGAATCAGCTTGGGCTTGACTTTGTCGTACACGCCGCTGGAGCGCAAGGCGGCATCTGCAGCGTATCCGTAAGGAGCGTGAGCGGGATTTGCCATCGCCACCTTATGAACCTCGGGACGAAGCAGTAGCTGCAATCCTTGCGCCGGATCGAGTCCCAAGCGATTCGGGACCCACAACACAAGCGTTCCGCGCGCATAGTGCAGCAGCGAATCGGGTACGGCGAAACCCTCGCGAGCCAACCGCTCCGGATAGTCGAGATTGGCCGAGAGAAACACGTCAAAGGGAGCGCCATTGCGAATTTGGGCGTAGAAGTTTCCCGACGATCCGAAGACCGGCTGGACTCCAATGCCAGCGGTGCGCTCGAAGGCGGCAGCGATATCCGGCAACACGGAATTCAGATCGGAGGCTGCGGCGACCGTAATGCGCGTCGATTGCGCGGCAATGGCCACCGGAAGCGCCACTACCGCAATACAAAGCAAGCTGCTAACTGTGATCCGCAACGATTTCAGAATGAAACTTCGGCTCACACAAGACCTCGCATTCGAGCTTCGTCTTTGCAATCCTGACGGGGCAATCCAGTCAGAGTGCAATGATACGAATACGTTTGTCAAACAGTAACGATGGAAGATTGGTGGGCGCTAGGAGATGTTATCGAACTGGATTACCGCGTGGAGCACGGCATGGGGTAGACAGGGCTACTTGCTTTGACGGCAGGCCCCGTCGAAGTTGGCCGGCGAAGATTGCACATCGGGCATCAGCGTCCGGCGGCCGCGGAGTTCATACCGACCGTCTCGTTGGTCCCGTTCGTCGGAATCCCGGTGGCCCGTTTGTACTCGTCGACTTCCCGCTGGAAGCGGTGCTCGCTGGCAACTGCGCTCAGGCTCATGACGCCCATGATGAGAAACAGAATAAGGAAAACGACTCCGATAATCAGAACTGGCATACAAATACCCCCCTGGGCCGGTAGATTGTGCTCCTGAGGCACACAGCGTGCCTGTGACCACCATCACGATCGATAGTGATGAACCAGCTTCAGCTACCAGGGAAATACCACTTTGCGGGTGAAAGCACCACCAATAGGACAGGCGGTAGCTGGCTATCGTGAGGAAAGCCGACAGCTACAACCAGCAATGAGGCTCGTACGCGGCATTCGACACCGACAGCTTCCGCCCTCAAAACAGGCGGAACGCGACACTGCGCTAGCCTCCCGGCTACAGTGGCGCGCAGGCTCTGCGCGCGGTCTTACCGCTTGCTGGCCAACTCTCTCTCCAAGTGATGGAGCTCGCGTTGCAGGAGCTCGCTGTAGCGCGGACTCTGCGAACGCTCCAGTTGCTCCTTCACGCGAGCGCAACTCAGATTAAGAGTTTGCAGTTCGCGAGTGCGTACCGCTTTTTCGCGTGAGATTCTTTCTTTTTCTATTTCGGTTAGGGCTTGTGTTGTGAGTTGTTGTTCTAGAACAGATTTACTTTCCCAGCCTGTTGCCATGTCATCTATTGTACGAAATTATCACCCAACTTTGGGACAAAAACTTACGCGTCAGGCATCCAAATTTGTAAACCGCTGACTGCTCGCTAGTTGCAAGAACATAGTTAGTCAATAAAATTTTCAGCCGGAATTATTGATCGCGCTTCTGCCGCGCCAGGCGCGGCTTTTGACCAGCGCACATGGGCAAGCGGTTCGCTCACTTGCCCGTCCAATTCGGGCGGCGTTTTTCGATGAATGCGCGAATGCCCTCTTTGCCATCTTCGCTGCGTGTAACATACTCGCGGTAAATTTCCTCGGCGCGCATCAGTCCTTTTTCGAAATGCATTGCTTCCCAACCGTAAAAAGCTTTCTTTGCGATGCGCAGCGCGGCTGGGCTCAGTTGTGAAACCCGCTGTAAACACTCGGACACCAGCGCCTCGGGATCGTCGGCGATTTCGTTCACCAGCCCCATGGCAAGCGCCTCCTGCGCGGTGAGGCTGCGCGCGGTAAACAGGAGCTCCGCTGCGCGCTTCTGCCCGACAATGGCTGAAAGCGCAACCATCGCCACCGGCGGAAACGCGGCTAGTTTGATCTCCGGAAACCCGAAAATGGCATCGCTGCCGGCGTAAACGATATCGCACACCAAGGCCAGCTCAGCTCCCCCGCCAAGACAATGGCGGCGCACACTTGCGATAGTGAGCTTCGAAGTCGCCAGCAAGGCGCGCACCACGGCGTGGAACTTGTTCAGCGTCGCCTCCACGGTCTGCGGTGCAAGCGAGGCAACATCCATTCCGGCGGAGAAAACCCGTTCGTTTCCGGCAAAAACGATTGCTGTGACGTTCGGTTTTTGCTCCAGTGCAATCAAGTAATCGCGCAAGGCGCTACTCATCTCCGGGTCAATCGCGTTCAGCGGAGGATTGTTGAGCGTAATCCGGGCGACGGAGCCCGTAATCTCGAGCGTCAGTTTCTTCTGTTCTTGTGTGGTGAGCGGCATAGCCTATCTACTGTAGCGCAAAGTAGCCGAGCAATGCGATTTCTACCCCTACTGCGCGCAACCACGGCGCGCCCCGGACCCGCCGCGTGTTTGGTTATCCGAGGCTGTTCTGGGACACGGTTCTAGTCGTTCTTGGGCGTCTCCGCGCCAGCGGGCGGCAAATCCGGGAGTTCGCCGCGAATCGCATCGTCGAGCTTAATGTTGTGGGACTCCAGCAGCGCCCCGATTGCGCGTTCCAGCGAAACCCGGGACTTGATATAAGTGCTGCGGGCCACCACCTCCGACGAACGCGCCTGCGCAAGAAACCCTTGATCCTGCACGATGAAAAAGTTAATCGACGCTCCTACCGACAGCTTTTGTCTTTCGGCGTCAAGCAGTTGCTCCTGAAATTGACGGCTGCGGACTGCGGCGACATAGGCGGATCTCGCCACCTGGAGCGCGGTGAGCGCATTCTCGATTTCGTCGCGGACCTGGTTTTCCAGTTGCTGCAGCCGCGCCTGCATTTGCCGAAGCTGGATCTCGTCTCGCGCGGCGTCTGCCTGTGCGATGCGGTTGCGGAAAGGAATACTGACTTGGATGCCGGCCTCGTACAGGTGGGTCTGTTTGCCGGCAGGCGTGGACGGCGGCAACGCAACCGGCGCCACACTGATGATGGAGCTGCTGCCAATATTGCCGCGCGTCATCGCCGTCCCGATCAGGTCGATTTCCGGACGGACCTGGTTGCGCGAGCCCTTCACGCTGATTTCGGCGTTCTTGACCTGGATAGCCGCCTGGGCCAAATCGGCGCGATTTGCCAAGCCCCGCCGGATCAGCTCCGGCATCGCGGGAGAGCTCTCGGTTGCGGGAACGACGATGGAATCTGTCGGTATGATTCGCACGCGGGACAAAACGGCGGCGGCCGTACCGGTTCGCGAAATCACGCTCTTGACTACCGCTTCCTGTTGCGCGACGAGTCCCCGCGCGCGAGTGAGATCAAGTTCGCTGGCCGACATTAGCGCCTGTGCTCGCGTCAGCTCAAGCGGAGCAAGCGTTCCAACCTCAACCTGGCTTTTGTCATCTTCGTAGAGTTGCTGCGCCGCCGCCAGCGTCTCCTGCTTCACCTTGACGTCTTCGTTCAAACTCACCAAGTCGTAATAAAGCCGGCTGACGCCGAAGATAAGATCCGTGAGCTGTTGGCGAAAAACCAGCCGCGATACCTTAAGGTTGTTTTCCGCGATGCGGATGTATCGGCGATTGACGCCTGTTCCAAAGCCGCGCAATAGCGGCTGCGTAATGCTGCCGACCACGTTGGGACGATGGAACGGATCGGCGTTCGAGCCGAAAAAGTTCAGGATGTCGGAAGCGTTTGTGGCGCCGACGAGAAGTTGTGTGCCCGTGCTGAATCCCTGGGATAAGGTGAGATTGCCGAACGTATTATTGGTGGTGATTGGGAAGAAGGGCGGGGTTGCAATCGACTCCAGATGTATCCACGCCAACTGCCCGACCAGGGTTGGATCGTAACCGGGAATCGGCGGCCCGGGCGAGAACGGGGTAGGGCCCTGGATGGAAAGGTTCGTCTGCGCTTCCGTGAGCTGGTTTACGTCGAAGACATTGGCCACGGTCGAAGCGGTCGGACTCACCGCACCCGTGCTGGCCGCACTATTCAGCAGTGGGCTGCCAGGACCGCCGATGCCGACCGGCGATTGCAGCACGGTGAGCGGCAGGCCGCGTGTCACTCCGCCTCCCTTTGCGCGCACTATGTCCGTATCCGCAATCGCGAGTTGATATCTCTGCTGCTCGACGTCAAGATTGTTTTCCACGGCCAGCAGAATGGTGTCGTGCAACGAGAGATAGAGTCTTCCCTGGCGAATCAGATTGGCCAGGCGATCGGTATTCTGCAAATGTAACGGAGGAACGAAGTGGGCGAGGTATGCTCCGAGAAACGCCGGGCGCCCCAATCCCTTTGCCGATTCTCCGACCGGGCGTGTCTCCGTCTTTTCCGTCTTCCGCAGCGTGGTGGACAACTCGTTTTCGTTGTATCGCCGTTCGATCGTGTTATCCGTAATCGGCTGCTTTGCGGTGGACGCGGCCTGATCCTGCGCGACTGCGAGAGAACGGCAGCGTCGCGCAAAGCAAAAAAGCTCCCACCCGCAGCAAACGTGAAATTGATCTCATCTCGCCTTCTATTGACCGCTCGCCCACAGGGCACACGAAATGTGGGGTTGGCGTCGAACAGATACAACGACGCCTATCGCCTTGAATTGCTGTGCTGTTGCCGGGTTTCTCATTCCGCGGAAGACTGCCCGGGCGAAGCCGAAGTCCGCGTCTTGGTCGCTTTGTCCCGCCCGCCGGAACCGGCTTCCGGCACCTGGGCGTCGGCAAGCACCCGCGTCGTCACTCTGGCTCCGTCTTTCGCGGAGTCACCAGGGTTCACGACTACGAGATCCCCTTCCTGGAGCCCTTCGCGGATCTCGACAGTCGCGCCATAATCGCGCCCTGCCACGACGGGTTGCAGATGCACCGTATTGTCGCGCACCACCGCGACCATAGTTCCGTTGGAGCGGGTAATGATTGTGTCCCCGGGAACGATCACCGGCGGCAGCGCACGGACGTTGTTAAAAGTCACCGTCCCGAAAGTTCCGGGCATCAACTGGCCGTCGCGGTTTTCCACCTGAATCTCCGTCAGCATGGTGCGCGTGGTGGAATCGATTGCGTGCGAGGTGCGAACCACCTTTCCCTTAAACTTTTTTCCGGCAGCGGAATCAAACACCAGATCCACAGTTTGTCCAATTGCGACATATTGCGAGCTGCTTTCGGGCACGCTTACAAAGACACGCAGATGATCCAGCCGGGCAAGGCGAAACATTTCCGCACCCAGCGTAGCGCTGCCCGTAACCGGAATGGTGACGCTTCCCGTCCCGGCGGTGTTGACTCCTCCACCAAGGCTGCCGCCCGCGATGGAGATCAGCGAGCCGACGTCGATGTTGCGGGTGATGATGACGCCCGCGAATGGCGCCCGTACGCGCTCATAGGCCTGTAACTCGATCAGGCGGCGCAGATTGGCGCGGTTGGCATTGACTGTATCCTCCGCCGCTCGCACATTCGCCTGGGAGATGTTGTAGTTTGCGTCCTGCGTGTCGCCATCCTGCTTGGAGAAAACCCCTCGCGCCACCAGTATCTTGTAGCGTTCCCAGGTAACGCTGGCAAGCTTTGCCTGCGCCTGCACCTGGCGCAACGCGGATTCGCTTTGTTGCAGGCTGGCGCGTCCCTGGTCCACCTGCTGATCCAGATCCGGGGCGTCGATGACGGCGAGCAGTTGCCCTGCCTTGACGTGGTCTCCGATGTCCACCAGTCGCTTAGCGACATAGCCCGAAGCTCGGGCGTAGATGGCCGCTTCCATCTGTGCGGCAGTAGACCCCGGCAACGAAAGCTGAGCGCTCGACCTTGACCTGACGGCGGCGGTCACCGCAACCACAGGAACCGCCTCCTGCTGGCGCTTCGCCGCCTTGGCGATCGCCTCCTTGTTCCGGAAGCGAGGGATGTAACCCAAAATCAGAATCAGCCCGAAGACGACGAGCATCAACAGGCCAAGCCTGAAGACCGCTTTGGTGGAACGCAGATCGCGGCGATGTTCGGGCGCAATCTGCCCCGCCTGCTGATCGGGTTCAACCTGCACTTGCTCTGCGACTGAGCCGCCATTCATAGGATCATTGGAATTCATCGGGTTCATTTCCAACTACGCAGGTTGCGTCCCTTCTTCCAGCTCCTCATGCGATTCGAGGTCGATCTCCTGGTCCCAATTGATCGGGGCCTTCTTGCGGAAAACTGTATAGAAAATCGGCACGATAAACAGTGTGCTCACGGTCGCAAAAAGCAAGCCGCCGATCACCGCTCGCCCCAGCGGCGCGTTCTGCTCGCCGCCTTCGCCCCAGCCCAAAGCCATGGGAACCATGCCGATGACCATGGCTAACGCGGTCATGCAGACCGGGCGCAACCGAACGTAACCGGCCGAAAGCGCCGCTTCCAACGGTCCCATGCCGGTTGCGCGCTCGTCGTTCGCAAAGCTGACCACAAGAATGCTATTCGCGGTCGCCACGCCGATTGCCATGATTGTACCCATCATGGAAGGAACACTGAAGGTCGTCTGTGAGATAAATAGCATCCACATGATGCCGGCGAAGGCGCCGGGCAGCGCCATGAGGATGATAAAGGGATCGAGCCACGACTGGAAGTTGACCGCCATCAGAAGGTAAATGAAGATCACCGCGAAGCCGATACCTAATCCGAGGCGAACGAACGAGCTATGCATCGTCTCGGCCTGCCCGCGCATGACCAGCCAGGAGCCGCGTGGCAGCCTTCCCGAGCCAGTCTCTTCATCAAGAATCTTCTGGACGTCGCGCGCCACTCCGCCCAGATCACGCAGATCGACATCGCAGAGAATGTCGTATACCGGCTGCACGTTGTAATGGCTGATCAGGACTGGAGAGGTTGAGCGCTTGAACTTGGCCAAGTTCGCCAGCAGATGCGTGTCCTTGGCGCTTGTCTGAATGTTTTGCGGGCCGTTCACCGGCGTGCGTTGCATGGCATCCAGGGATGAAATCGAGGCCTGCGGAGTCTGAACCGTAACCTGGTAGTTGATTCCGGTGGCGGGATTCAACCACTGATTAGGCGCCGCCATATAGCTGCCGCTGAGCGAAATGAGCATACTCTGAGCAACATCACGTTGCGTCAGCCCAAGCTGCTGTGCTTTCGCCCGATCCACATTGACGTCGAATTGCGGGCGCGCTAAATCCTGATGAATATGCGCGTCAACCACGCCCGACACCTTGCGCACACGCGCCAGCAGCCGTTCGGCAACCGAGTAGTTCGTCACCGGGTCGCGGCCAACCACCTGAATGTCGATAGGCGCGGGCAGCCCGAAATTCAGAATCTGCGTAGTCATGTTTGCGGCTGCAAAGAAGAAAACTTCCTGCGGAAATTTCTCCGTCAACTTTTCGCGGAGCAGCCGCATGTACTCCCGGGTCGGACCGTGTTTCTCGGGATTGAGCGAAATCAAGATGTCGCCGTCAGCGGCGCTGATGCTTGCAGTATCGCTGAACGCCAGGTTGACACCACTCACCGGAAGCCCGATGTTGTCGATAATGAGCTGCACCTCTTCGGGCGGGAGTATGCGCCGGATCTCTTCGTCGACTTGGGCGAAAATCTGCTCGGTGGTCTCAACACGGGTACCTGCCGGACAGCGCACGTGCAAGCGCATCTGGCCGGAGTCGACGTAGGGGAAAAAGTCCTGCCCGATGACGAATACCAGCAGCGAAGAGGCGGCCACGAAAATCGCAAACAGCCCGAGCACGTAATTGCCGATTGTGCAAGCACCATTCCAGCAGTTGGCGATAACGCTCGCGCATCCCCTCAAACCAATCGTCGAACCTGAAATGCAGGCGCCACACCCACCCCAGGTCCATGCGATGTACGCGACTTGCCTTCCTCGGTCGCATAGATCGGCACTTCGGGTCCGAGCATGTGGTGCACCATGGTCGGGACCAGGGTTCGTGAGAAGAAGTAGGAGGCTAGCATGGCGAACACAACAGCCATGGCCAGAGGCGTGAACAGAAATCTGGCGGCCCCGGTCAGCAGCACTACCGGCACGAAAACGATGCAGATGGAAAGCGTGGAGACAAAGGTCGGCACTGCGATCTGCTGGGCGCCATCGAGCAGCGCGCGCGTCAGCGGCTTCCTCATTGCCATGTTGCGGTGCACGTTCTCGATGGTGACCGTGGCATCGTCCACCAGGATCCCCACCGCCAGGGCCATGCCGCCCAAGGTCATCACGTTGATGCTTTCGCCGAGCGCGCTGAGAATGATCTGCGAAGTCAGGATGGAGAGCGGAATCGAGGTGCAAACGATCAGCGTGCTGCGCCAGCTCCCCAGGAACATCAGGATCATCAGACCCGTCAGCACCGCCGCGATCACGCCCTCCTTCAACACGCTGTAGATCGAGGCGCGCACGAACAACGATTGATCGAAGAGCGGGGTGATTTTCAACGCGGGGGGCAGAATCGACTGCACGCGAGGCAGCGCCGCCTTGACATCCCTCACGATGTCCAGTGTGGAAGCGTGCCCGTTGCGCAGGATCGTCATCAGCGAGGCGCGGCTGCCGTTGATGCGCACCACGTTGATCTGCGGCAAAAATCCGCTGCGCACCTGTGCTACGTCCTTCATCAGCACCACGGCCCCGCCAGACGCCCTGATCGGCAGCTCATTCATCTCCGCTATCGTCTGGGGGCTGCTGTTCAGGCGAACGGCGTACTCGCGGTCGCCCATCTTGACAGTTCCGGTCGGCAGGATCAGATTCTGGAACGAGATTGCATTGGAAACATCTGCCGGCGACAGATGCTTGGCATAAAGCTGGCTAGGGATGAGATCGACCATGACCTGCGCCTGCTTGCCGCCATAAGGCAGCGGAACGGACGCGCCCTGCACGGTCGCCAGTTGCGTTCTGACGTAATTCAAACCGTAATCGAAAAGCTGCTGCTCGCTCAAACCCTCCCCGGAAAGACCCATCTGCAGGACCGGAACCGAAGAAACGTCGTACTTCACAATGGCCGGAGGAGTAGTGCCCGGAGGCATGATTCTCAACTGCGTCTGTACCAGCGCCGTCACTTGCGAAAGCGCGACTTCCACCTTGGCGTTCGGCTGAAAGAAGACTTTGATGACCGCAACGCCCGAATAAGCTTGCGACTCAATGTGCTCGATATCGTTAACGGTGGTCGTCATTGCCCGTTCGGAAATGGTAACCATCCGGTTCGCCATCTCCTCCGGTGAGAGCCCGTTGTAGCTCCAGATAACGCTGACGACGGGAATGTCAATGATGGGGAAAATGTCCTTCGGGGTCGTGACGATGGCTGATATTCCCAAGATGAATACCAGTAGCGACACCACGACGAAGGTATACGGTCTGCGGAGAGCTAGTCGTACAATCCACATCTTGAGTTATCCACCGCAGGAGCAGTGCTTCTGAGGGCTTTGGTAACAAGATACCTGAGTGTCACGTTTGTGTCATCGGTGAATTTCAGGAATTAGCCGGGAGTGAGCCGAAATCAGACAATTGGCGATACGGTTTGCGGCGGTAGGGGTTTTGTCTGAGAGCAGTGTCTGAGAGCAGTGTCAAATGCCGCGCATGCGGTTCGAAGATGCGGCGCGCGCAATCGGAACAAGCCGTAGTTCGTATGGGGAGGTCAAAAAACCTTGGTGACGCCTTCCTCCAGAACCAGCACGCGATCAAGCAAGTTCAACCTGCCGGCTTCATCGAGCAGTCGCCGCACAGGTTCATCCATCGGCTCCTGAGAAAGTTTGAAGCTGCCATAGTGCATGGGGATCATCAGCCTCGCTTGCATCTCGCGAAACCCTTGTAACGCGTCCTCGGGACTGGCGTGAACTACCCGAAACGATGGCGGACTATATGCGCCGATGGGCAGGAGCGCAATCTTCGGCGAAAGTCTGCGGCCGATCTCGGCAAAACCGCTGAAGTAGGCCGTATCCCCCGAGTGATAGACGGAGTGCTTGGAGGAGCGCAGCACGAAGCCGCAGAATCCGCGATGCATGTCGCGAATGATCCGCGCTCCCCAATGATTGGCTGGTACCGCTGTGATCTCCGTCTCGCCGATTTGCGCGGCTTGCCACCAGGGGAGCTCGATCACCTTTTCGAAGCCCAGATCAAAGACCAGATCCCGCAGGTGCCTCGGCACGATCAGTACCGGGGCG
The DNA here is from genome assembly GCA_963832365.1 of uncultured Acidobacteriota bacterium. Lineage (GTDB taxonomy): Bacteria > Acidobacteriota > Terriglobia > Terriglobales > Acidobacteriaceae > CAWBRT01. The sequence goes on from CAWHUL010000027.1 coordinate 51,606, forward strand.
CGGCCGCTCAGGCGGCGCGTAGCGCGGGCAATGGCCCGTAACGATGGCCGATGCAGGTGATCGAAGTGCGCATGGCTGACCAGCACGGCGTCGATCGGCGGAAGGTCGGCGATGCGAAGGCCCGGACGGCGCAGCCGCTTGAGCACGAATAACCATTGGGCAAAATTCGGATCGATAACAAAGTTCTTTCCCGCGAGTTGCAGGAAAAAGCTCGAGTGACCGATAAAGGTCACGCCAAGCTGTCCGCGGCCCGACAATACCGGAAACTTCGTGGTTCCCGTCCGCGGCGTAAGTGCGGAGTGCCTGACCAAGCGCCCGAGTTGCCGGGCTTTGTGAGGAATGGAGATATTTAACATTTACAGGAGTATTAGACGCCAGTACTCCCGCTCAAGATTCGCCGCTCAAAAACGCGATGCGGAAGCACCGGCGGCGAGGTCTTTGAGTGCGTCAAAGACGCCGGTTTCGACATTGGAACCAGGTTGAAGGGTGGTCAGCGGAATGGTTGCTGAGAAATGTGGCGTGCTGCGCCCGAACTTCACCTGGATGAAATTGCAATCGCGGGAGGTTACGGTCGATTCCACCATATTGTTGATGTCGCGCTGCCAGTCGGGACGGCTGGTAATGACGAATGGACCAACGCGGGAAAGGGTCCAGTTCTTGTCAGGAGCGAGCTTGCGGCGGGTTCTGCCGCACCATCGATGGTTCTGAACTTCCAGATTGAAGTTAGGCGCGCAAGGCAGGTCGGATTCGAAGGTAAGCGTTTCGCGACGCCGCCTCAGCAGGCTTATGCCCCATTGCAATGGGGTTTCACGCGGCAATAGCTGGACCAGCATCGACGGCTGGCAGAAGCCGGAGTCGAAAAGCCGAAGTTGCACCTGCATGCGAGAAGCCGACAGCCATTTCACCCCGGCGACAAGGCCTTTTCCTTCAAGAGCCTGCTCAATCCATTGCAGGATTCGCACTCCCCGCCTGCGGTTCAGACGCAGAAATATCCAGTACCACGCTGCGATCAGCACAGCGCCCACCGCAATGTCCACGCCAAGGAGTCGCCACCACATCCTAAAATTCTAGATGCAAAACCCTAGGACGTGAGATGTCACGCGACTTTTTTTGCGCTGCTCAGGGGTGTGTACCCGGAGCCTATCCGCCCCTGGGCGGCAGCTCGCAAGGGTTACGGCTTCGGCATTGAGGCAGTGTCTCCGACCACGTAGAAACGTTGCTGGCCACCCGGCTGAATACCATTCTTGTCGAAACATTCCTTGATTCTGCGCCGCAACTCGCGACTGACCGCGTACTGCTCGCCGGGCTTGGTTTTCACCAACATAAGGTAGTCGACTTCTTCTGCTGAAACCTTTTCAATTCCGGGAACGATAAGGTCGGCGACGATCGAATCGGTAAATCCCGGATCGTGCCGCAATTCGACGGCGATTTCTTTCAGCAGCTCCACCACCCGGTCGCTGTTTGCGTTGTAGCCAACGGATATGTGCAATGCCAGTTGCGTCCAGTCGCGCGTCAGATTCGAGACGATCGTGATCTGGCCGTTCGGAACATTATGCAACGTCCCGTCATCACCGCGCAGCACGGTGCGCCGCAGCGTCAACTTCTCGACGGTTCCCTGCACGGTGCCGATTTTGACCACGTCGCCGATGTCGAACTGGTTCTCGATGAGAATAAAAAAACCATTGATGAAATCCCGAACAAGCGTCTGCGCGCCGAAGCCGATGGCCAAGCCCGCTATGCCGGCGCTGGCCAACAGCGGCCCAATATTGATGCCCAGCACGGGTAGAATCTGCATACCCGCCACGAAAAAGATGACGACAAGCCCGATGCTGTGAAACACGCTTGCCAGGGTCCTCAACTGCGTGGCGCGAAGCGAGGATTGACCCATATCCCGCCGGCTCAATTCCATCAGGTGCTTCTTCAGGCTCTTCAGAAAACGCGAGAGGATGAAGGCTACGATCAGAACGCCGACTATCTTTGGAGCGTCGCGACGCACGAACTCAAAGGTATCGTCGCTCCAGTTATTCAGAACCTGGAACCACGTATGTTGCGAAGCCTGCGCGACGATCGTGGGAATGGTCATCGGCGCGATTATAGACAATTAGCTTCCATGATGATCTGGCTTGGCTCCTGTATCCGTCGCCATAAAACTGCTTCTCCGAGAGTGTCATCCCGAGCGCAGCGAGGGATCTGCTTCTTGCGTGCGTTGAAAGCAACAGATCCCACTGTCGCGCAAAACCGGCCCGTCGGCTCTTCAGTACGCGAGCAAGAGACGCAGATCGCGCAGGTTGTTGCCTGTTGGCCCGGTCTTGATGACATCGCCCAGCGCCTCAAAAAGCGGCGTGGTATTGAAATCCTTGAGCGCCTGCTCCGCGCTGAGACCTTGCTGCTTGATACGAGCCATCGTTGTGCCGTCCACGACCGAGCCCGCGGCATCGCTGTTTCCGTCGATACCGTCGGTTCCGGCGCTAAGGATGGTAATTCTCTCGCCGGCAATTTTTTGTGCGCAGTAGAGTGCAAAATGCTGATTGCGGCCGCCTGCGCCTCCCTTGCCCTCCACCTTCACCGTGATTTCGCCGCCCGAAATCAGGCAGACGCGTGAGACGCCCTTTCGCAACTCGCGCAGGCGCTTCAGCAGATAATCGGCTGCCGGAACATAGTCCCAGTCATCGCAACTGTTGTCGACCTCGATGGCGAAGCCGGACATCGCCGCCTTTTCCACCGCGACCTTTTCGACTACCGCATTGGAAGCAAGCGTGGACCAGCGCGAACGCGAGAAAACCGCGTCGGTCGCCTTGGGAGTTTCCAGGATGGCTCGGCTTTCGAACAGCTTGCGCACGCTCGCCGGGAACTGCGGCAACAGTTTGTACTTGTCAACCAGCGCATAGCACTGGTCAAGCGTGCTTGTGTCCGGCATGGTCGGGCCGCTGGCTAAAGAATCCAACGCATTTTCAGGAACGTCGCTGACCATGATCGAAAGCTGGTGGGCAGGAGACGCGGCCAGTGCCAGGCGGCCTCCCTTGATGGCGGACAAGTGCTTGCGGACGGTGTTGATTTGCGCAATCGGCGCGCCGGAGTGCACCAGCGCCCGATAGGTAGCAATCAAATCTTCCAGCGATATCGAATCGTCGATTGGCTTTTCCACCAGCGCCGAACCGCCGCCGCTCATCATGAAAATGACGAGATCCCTGCCCGTGAGGGGTTCGACGGCGCGCAGCATCACTTCGGCGGCTTTCACCGAATCGGCGTTCGGCATCGGGTGCCCACCCTTGTAGTATCGGAATCCAAATACCTGGGCAGCCGGCAACACCGGACCGCAGGCGATACCGGTGATTCCGACTCCAGCGCCGATGCGTTCACTCAGCGCCTGGACCATGGTGTGCGAAGCCTTGCCGATTGCAACGACAAAAACTCGTGCGTACGAATTGATGTCGTATGATTCGTCGCCCACTCGCAGCACGCTACCCTCGTAGCTGACGCTTTTGGTGAACATACGCTCGACGCTCGACTCGGTAAGCGTGTGCATGAAAATATCGAGAGCGGTGGCGCGCATTTCCGTAACCAGCGCGCTGCCCGCAGGTTCCGATTCAGCAGTCTTTTGAGTTGGCATAGTCACGGAAATTATACGGCAACTCTGTCGGATCGAAGCATATCTTCTATCCACGCCTTGAGAACGCCGCGCATCGCGTCCAAATGCCCGGTAAAAAAATGATCGGCTTGCGGAATCAGCACCAAACGGGCGGGCTCAGGCAGCATACCGATCAGCTCCTCCAGCGCCAGGGAGGGGGCGAATTGATCGCTTTCTCCGCTGACAAAGAGCTTCGGCTTCGAGCACTCCCGCAGAAATTCGTACGAGTAGGCCCGTGCTTCGGCAGCCACGGGGGTGCCCAGCGAGATCAGTGCCGCTACCCTGCTATCGGGGCATGCGGCGCGTAGTCCGACGGCCGCCCCGAAGGAAAACCCCGTAAAGATGATTGGCTTGCTGAATTCCTTGCTTAGCCACTCCAGCGCAACTTGCACGTCATCGACCTCTCCGCGACCGTCATCGTGCTGGCCCTGGCTGCCTCCAACGCCACGAAAATTGAATCGCAACACGGGAAAGCCGAACCCATTCAGCGCTTTCATGGCGTGATAAACGACTTTGTTGTGCATCGTTCCGCCAAACAGCGGATGCGGGTGGGCGACGAGGCCGGCAAAAGCCGCATCCGCCGTCCCGGCGTTCAGCAACGCTTCGAGCCGCCCGGCTGCGCCCGGCAAAAACAACGACCTGATGCTTGGAGATTTCGCGTCGATCGTGCAGCCCCCTTTCCAGACCGGATCCGCTGAAGGTGTACCCACGACGTCAGGGCTTCCGAGTCCGGCGGTGATACTCAAGGGTATACCGTATGTCGATTCGCCATAATGGGTAGCGGACTGATTTCCACTATTCCATAATTGGGAGCGTTTCATATTGAACGGCGGTACGGCTTGCGCGGCCTCGTCCCTGCATTTAAGTTTTGACGAATACTTCAGCGCCTGTTTACAATGCTTTCTAGTTGATCACGCGCCGTCCTCAAGGACGGCTGCCAATACTCCTCAGTAGCTCAATGGCAGAGCATCCGGCTGTTAACCGGAGGGTTGTAGGTTCGAGTCCTACCTGAGGAGCCAATCTTTCAACAACTTACAGATTCCCAACTCCCCTCCAAAAGCCCCACTGTCCGTGTTCTGTACGTGTTCTTCAATTTGCCCCACCTCAGGCGTGACCAATGACACGAGGATGCTGCTTGGCCTTCTGTTGCCGATATTCCTCAGTTGCACGGAGCGCCTGCCTCTGATCGTCCTGGTTGCTGATGTTGTAGCGGTCGAACATAGACCGTGTTTTGTGGCCTGAAATGCTCATGGCAACCGTTTCAGGCACTCCTGCCCGAATCATGTCCCGAACGGCTGTTCGGCGGAAATCGTGGAATATCCGGCCTACATACTTCAAATCGTTGCGTTTCCACTCCTGAGAGCATTTCGTGCATTTGTAATCGGCGTCTACTGCGCTGTTGCACCTCGGACAAAGCAGCTTTCCGATTCCAGCCATAACGCAGGCCGTCGCCCATGCCTTGCGAAAATCTCCTATTGGCTCACCGTCACGATGAAATACCAGAGGCGACTGCCCTTTTTGTACAGACGGGCGGTTCTGCGGCGTTCAATTATCTCTAATAGCTCGCCCTCGATGGCCACTGATCTGGCGATTCCGTTCTTCGCATCCTCTGCACGGAGTCTGACCACATCGCTGTCGACATCATCCCATCCCAACGACCGTATCTCGCCTTTTCGCCAGCCTGTGAGATAAGCCCATCGGACGAAATCCTGCAAATCCGCTGGTAAATTCTCCACCACAGCATAAAACTCTACGCCCTCGAAAAACCCTTTCCGCTCGTTTCCTTTTTCTGACAAATGACGCACCATTGGGCGATGGGAGAGGCGGTTGCGCTCTATTGCCAAGTTATAGGCTTGAGCCAGCGTCTGTGTGGTTCGGTTGATTGAAGCTGGTGCGCAGCCCTCGATACGTCGGAGTTCAATATATTTATCAACATCCTCAGAGGTCACCTCGATTGCTCGCTGTAACGCGAAATCTTTTCTAACTCGTTTAATATTGCTGAGATTTTGAGGACTGGCTTTATCGCGCAACCTGAAATCACGCTCCAAGGCACACATTAGGCACTTGCAATCAGTTTTCCTCTTTTGCTCCTCGATGATGCTGCACGAAATCTTAATATGTTCCTGTGCTGGGCCGATGAAAGGTTTTGCCCCGCTCCGATCTGCGCCAACCTCATCTATCCGACGCTTTAGATACCTCTCCGCCTTCTTCGGATCGGTTTCATAGGTTGACTCACGATATTCCTTGCCTCGTAGAAAATAGGCACACCACAAGAATTTGCTATGTTTACGTGCGAATACTCGCCCATTTCCCCTCATGCTCAAGACTCCCGTCTTCACCAGAGCAGCAATAAGACATGCATAGCCGCGTGGCTGTCAACACCGCTGCTGCTTAATGTACCTTTCAATCCCAGACGCGGAGAACAGCAGCTTCCTACCGATATGGCATGTAAACGGAAGTTCGCGGTGATGGCGATAGAGGTAATCATTGCTAACACCAAGCCGTTTCGCGGCTTCTCCGATTGATAACAACTGATCCTGGGGTGGAGTGGCAGCGGGAGGGGCTTGCAGACGTGCCATAGCCGTAGTGCGTATTTCCTCCAAATCGCCAACAAACCGTGGCAATTGGTCAGAAGAGAGCACTTTGGCCATGGCTAACACGTATTCGAGTTCTGTCCGCATCGCCCCTCCAGCAAGAGCGAACCGTTAGACTAGGCCCACCCTTCTAGCCGCTCCGCTGGAACTCACCTGTCATCCCGCATGTTATCGACCTCCTGTTGCGCCTCCTCACTCAGGAAATGCCAAGCCAGGGACATATATTCATCATTCCAGTCTTTGTCCGGTGGCGAGTCTCGAAACTGGGTTGCCACTTTGTGCAATAGGTCAATTGCCCACTCCAACTTCCTTTCGAGCAGGGCCTTCTCTGCTGCGAGTACGGCCTCGTGCATATTTTGTTGCTGTGCAAACATTCAGTTACCTCCCATGTTGCATGATTGGCATCAAGGCAGCCGTTTACCAGCAGCCGCCCAGCTACCTATAGCAAGCCTGAGCGCGTTTTGCATTTAGGAACTCTGGAAGTATGTGGAAACGCGAACCGGGAAAAGGAAGGTACAACGTTCTTTGACGAGAGTCAGAAAAGGAACAAACCGGGCCGATCAGGCGCCGGAAGCAGCGTCTGGAATGCGATCCAGAAACGAATCGAAGTTATAGGTACGGATGATACGGATGCGTGCCATCGCCTTGCCGCGCCGTGGGTATCTAGATATCGTCCCAACGCTTCGGCCACAACTCTGCGCGATGATATCCAAAGCCGCATCCTGCAACTTCAACGTCCACTTTGGCATACTGTCTGCAGCGACAGGCTTAGCGTCGGGGTGAGGGCCAAAATAATCGTCAATGTCTCGCGGTCGGCCTCCTTTCCCTCTTATCACGGCATATTCCGCTTTGACTTCCGCCAGCCAAATCAGATCACCACTGCTGACTGCGGCCCTTCCATCAAAAACAATCTGCTCTAAACGCCATGTCAGAGCAAAGACATAGCGCCAAGTATCCGAGTTGCGGCCTTTTTGTGTTAGGCGCTCAAGATCCCACAAAGTGCAGTGATACTGATTCATTATCATCGCTGCGAACTCATCGCGAGTTGCTGGACGATAATCGACCTGTCCATGTAGCTTTATAAATCGCCTATTTGCTGCCTCTTCCATCGGATAGAGCCACCTATTCGGAAAGATTCCAATAAATATTAGTCAGCCGGGTTGCTTCGGCCAAGATAGCACTTTGTTCGGGGCATGACTACCGTTCCTGCTGCTAATTCCGGTTGTTTCCATTAATTACCACCGAATTGAGCTGCACACGCCCGAGTTCATGCCGCAGAATGACAGCGAGTATTCAGAGGCACGCCGAGTGCCCGGAGAACATAGGCCCGCCATAACCTCTGCTCCCCGCCAATGAAAGACCAGCGGACTCACGTCCGGAAGGAGAGACTATGCCGATAACATTACAGCAATACAGAGAAAATAGTGGATTAGATATACCTATAGATATACCAGTACAAGACGACCTCCAACCCACTCCTAAGCAATTAATAGAAGTAGCTACCGATTTCTTCCTAAACTTCAATGTTACTCAGTTTTTTACCCTAACCTATGGCTCTAAAATCGGTATCTGGAGAAGAATGAACTTGTTTGCCAGATGGATTGATAACTTAGAAAGATTGCAACGTTGTCCCTTAGGATGGCTTCGAGCTGATGAAATGCGCTACTCCGGACTCGGCTATCCAGCCATTCCCGCACATCATCATGGAATCCTCTTCAATGGTTCCGATCTGATTATTAAGAATGGTGAGAGCATTTGGCACTCGATGGCAGGTGATGCACAGATAACTCCTTATGATCCGAATGGAAGAGCTATTCCTTACACTCTAAAACAGGCTTTCTACAATTCAGGAGATTGGGATATTGGTGGCTTGAAAGGCATGAAACGCCTACGGTAACAAGTCGGTGGATTCGCGCTTTCTGTCCGGTATAGCCGCTTTTACCGCGAATATGAGTCTGAGCGAGAGAGTCTCGGGGGTTGCTGTCTGCAAGGGATGTGACAGGCCATTTATGGGGCTGGCGATGCGACAGAGGGCTGGAAACGCGATGGCTGGGCATCTGGAATCGGACAACAACAATCAAGCACTGCCGCCGACCAGGGTAATGTGCATCCTCGCCAGCCGTGCTTTTTGGGGAATCGTGAATTCGCGGACATGATTCACCGATTTTCATTGCGTCGACGGATTGGTTGGGATAGATAGTGGTCAGGATTCGCCACCAGCGAGGTGGTCATTATGCCAAGGCGGTGCACCGCATGCAACTCAGCGCATCTACCAGCTATCAATCAGGCTATTGCTGCTGGTCGTTCTCTGGTCGAAATATCTAGATTTAGTTCCATTTCTCAGGATGCGTTAAGCAGGCATAAGAAACACGCAAACTTAAAGAGCACGACAGTTACCGTCTCTGATTCATCTCAACAGCTTACTCGTAGTCAGCGTCTTGAGTTGTGGATATCTCGCTGTGACCAACTATTTCTCCGCGCTGGTGCTGCAAACGATTTAAGGGGGCAGATACTTTGCCTGAGAGAGGCATTGCGATCTTTAGAGCTTGACATGAAGAGAAATGGAGAGTTGAGCGTGACCAACATTCTTCAAAATCAAGTTAACGTTGCCCAAGGATTAAGTCTGGGGGATTTCGATCGCATTATTGAGCGCGTGGAACAGGGCAGGCCATCACGAGCATCGCTGGAATCGCATAATTAAATCCCGCCGCCGAAAACGGTGACCCGCCATTCGACAAGAACTCACGACCGCAAGTTTGGGTTACTGCCGAGGCGCCGGTTCTGCTTCTTCTATTTTCAGTAGGCGTATGCTCCGCCCAAGAAAAACGGCTCAAATCGGATCTCATCAGCCGAGATAGTCATTTTTGTTTGAACCGTTTGATGTCCAGGCCCTCCATAGACCTCGAAGACAAATCCGGTCTGGTGTATCTTTGGGGAAAGTCCGTACCGGTAATCGACACACCCCACTAAATACAGACCGACTGGCTTCCCGTTTTTGAGGGTCGCAAATTCAGGGCGGTCAGGTATGTTTTTCGTTTCAAAGGAGCTGCTCTGGTAGGTGACTTCGGAGCTGCCAGGGAAAACGGTAAAGGCGGGCTGGCGTACTTCCTTGACCGACTTCGGACTACTCGTGCACAGACCTTTTTGTACGTCTACCGGGAGCCAAATATTTTCCACGGCCACGGTGGGCATTGTTATAGTCGCCTCACGCACCCTAATATCGGTCGCTACGGCCCGACCAAAATTGCGCAAGACGACTGCGTAACCGATTTGTCCCTGACCGTCTTCGCCAAACCGTATACCGCCACCGATAAGGGCATTAGGGGGAATATCCTTAAGGCCGGTGACCTCGACTTGAATCCATGCCCGGTCTGTAATCTCTACCTGTCGTTGTTGGGCCAATGTCGAACCTATGGCGGCACGCGCCTGTTTTTCAGCAATGGTTAACTGCCGCTCGACTTTTCGAGCATTATCAGCAGAATCCGCCTTGACCTGTTGAACAGCATCCGTAGCTGCCTTCGCCTGTTTCTGAATTTCAGGATACTGTCTGATGATTTCGCCAAGTTGCCCTTTCATCACTTGCAATTGGCCATAATAAATGCAGATCGCAATGACCCCAATGATCGCAAGAACAAGGTTGACACAAAACTGCAGAAGTTCAATCGTCCGAGTTTTACGAACAAGTTTCTCGGTTTCCTCTTGGTCATTCGCAGATATGATTGGCGATGGTGGCGGAAGGTCGGACTCTGCATCATCTGCCGCACGATTGGAATCCTCAGCGTTGTTCATTCTTGCCCACCTTTGGAGGATAATTTAAAATGAGATGAGTATACCTGCTTGGTCAATTGAGCTTGGGATGACCATTCCCCTTGCCTATGGCCCGAAAAACTGTTGGTTTACTGACACCCAACGCATCTGCGATGTCTGCAAGGCTCTCCCCATTTTTACGCATCTCCAAAATCTGAGCGCCATAGTGGAATCGACAGCCTTTGGTCGTCCTCCGGCTCGTCCCTGAGCACGCGCACGTTCTAATCCAGCAACTACCCGTTCGCTTATGCCCGTAAGTATTGGTACAGTGTTTCGCGACTGATCCCGAACTCACGCGCAAGGACGGCTTTCTTCTCGCCACCAGCAACCCGCTTCCGAAGCTCTCCAGCCTGCGCTGTTGACAAGTGACGGCTTGCGACCACGGTACAAGCCCTTGCCTCTTGGCGATTGCAATTCCTTCACGCTGGCGTTCTTTAATTAGCGCGCGCTCAAACTCGCTGACCGCGCCAAGCATCGACAACAGCAAGGTCGCCATTGGCGAATCTTCGCCGGTGAAGGTCAGTGACTCCTTGACGAATTCCACACGGATGCCTCGTTTGGTCAGTCCCATGACCAGTCTGCGGAGATCGTCGAGATTACGCGCAAGGCGATCCATGCTGTGGACAACTACGGTGTCGCCTTCGCGGACGAATTGAATCAAGGCCTCAAGCTGTGGGCGTTTCGTATCCTTTCCACTGGCCTTATCTGAGAACACGCGCTCTATTTGGACGCCCTCCAGCTGACGGACGGTGTTCTGATCGACCGACGGAAACCCTGACGTAACCAATGCGCTGACCTTTCATTTGTGACTCCCCCAAGTGTCAGAATGAAGTCTATATACCTATTCTGAATATGTCAATAAAAGATTATCACGAATCTATTCTGACACTATTGGCGGGACTGCACACTGTCTTGTTAGGGTATACACCAGTCTGACACTAGGCCAAGTCGTCGCAATGGGACGCAATTATTTTCGGCAATTCTTTGAAGGGGTCTTGGAAGCACCGATGGAGTTGCAGAAGTCCAAACAAGTTCCGTAGAACATGCAATAGATTGCGATTCCTGCGATTGTCTCGCTTGTAAGTGTTAGAAACGCATGGGCAACAAGCTGGCACTACATTTGCTACAGCTTGATCTATGCTGAACAAGGTGCTTTCACTCTTTGTGTTTTCTGTTCTTTTCTGTGGATTGTCATCTGCAGATCAACTCATAACTTGGAACCTACAAGACGCTACGTTCACAGATGGCGGAGTGGCAACCGGCTTCTTCGTTTTCGACTCCACCACACAGACTGTCTCGTCTTACGATATTAGCGTTTCGGGGGGCGATACCGCGACCTTCCCGAACTTCGTGTATCAGAATGACACGCCGCACAATACCGGCGCGTCCGACGCCCCCGGATGTCTGGCTTTCCTTACTGACATCGACACTTTTGCGAACCCAGATTGGATCAATAATCGCCAATTGCGTTTGCCCACTCTTCCGCTGCCGGATTCTGGTGGCACAGTGTCTTTAGACCTATTAAACATTTATCAGGGCGAGTGCTATAACTGTTCGCCATGGCGGGCATTTGCGTCAGGCGAGGTGTCTTCTTCGGACACTACACCAGTTCCTGAACCCGGCACCCTTGCCTTGCTGGGCAGCGGTTTCGTAGGCATGTTGGGAGTTGTACGTCGGAGATTCCGGCTGTAAATCGGTAAAGAAGCTCGCCAACCTCTGAAAAGCCCAGAGTCCCCCACATCGGGGTGATCTGGGCTATTTTGTCCACCCGTTTAGCCTACAACGTGAATCTTGGTACACACAACACAACTGGCTGTTCTGAGCGTTCCGGCAGGCTTCTTGAAAGGTTCCATCCGTGCCTTTGTTTGAGCGGTTCAGCGTCGGCAGCCAATCCGTCCGCGTGATTCGTGTTTGCCTGACGCTGTGACGCGGTAACCGCTCACTAAGCTTCGATCTCAGACTACCGCAAAGTACTGCCGAGGTGTGCCGCGATAATGCAGGCAGGGTTTTATGTGGCAATTTTGTGGCAGACAACCTCCAAAACCGGAGCTGGCGACTCGCCAGAACGCCCCAGAACAAATCGTCCTATATTAGGCTGACCTCCGCGCCACAATTGATCGTTCAGCTCTCTTGTTCTGCTTTGGAACGGCGATGGGTAACCTGACCACTACCGGATGTGCGGCATGGTGCCGAATCTTGGCAAGCTGATCCTTAATGTGTCGTGGCAACCTGAATGGCAAAATTCTGGGAAATGCACCGTTCGCAGTTGGCATTGCAGCAATCAGGATTGCCTCTACAGCACTCAAGTATTTTGCATGGCTTACGATGAAGAACGAGAACGCATCCCAGAAGTGGTAGTAGCGGTCGTCGGGGTTGTTCGAATGCTGCCAGATCCTAAATCCGAGATTCTTAGCCTGGCCGACGTAATAGGGCGTGCCCTGACGATACAAAACGTACACGCCAGGGCGTTGTATGTCTCGGTGATTCTTCATGTACAGCCTTTGTCGGTCAGCGTCTCGCATCTCGCAGACATGTCGTGGCCACATAGAACCGCACGACTCCAGAATCTTGGCCTTGGTCTTGGTCTGTTTAACTTGCACCTGCTTCTCCTTTTAGGAATTGCCCGCCCACGTATTGCCCGCCGCGTTAAAGCAGCGAAAGCCGACCAGCATGAGTAGCTACACCGCCCTTGGCAATTACCCGCATTGGTGTTCACCCGATGGGGTGGTTGGGGACATACACGGAATGAGCCGAGGAAGGGCGATTGTCCCCGCCGCAGCAGATAGATTCCGCTACTCTGGCCGAGGTTGCATGCGTTAACTTATTGGCTTGGCAGCGGTTGTAAATCTTTGACCTTTCGTGGGCATATCTCAGATCTCAACCTGCGCTACCAGCCGCGTTGCACCTCCAGGAACAGGATTTGGGTCGGCGGGGCTTCCTCCTCCTAAACTTCCCAGTACCTTTAGAAATCTTTGTCGAAAAGTGCACATTACTGCCCTGAGATAGGGCCGCGAAATGTGAAACGCCTGAAAGCCTCCTCTTATACGCACGGACTAATCTGGGGTGGAGGCAAAATCGCCAGCATTTCCCGTTTTGGCGTAAGTTGTGCTAACGCCTCGCTTGAAAAAAGCCAGAACTCGTTGAAAACGCGGGGAGCAGTGTGGCGGCTTTTTTTCATGCTTTGTTGTGACCGGATAGCGGTCATGCTGACCTGTTATCGTTAGTCAGTTCTGGGCAAGTGTCTCCTTGGCCGCCGTAAGTCAGGCAAGCTACCCCACTTCATGCCAACCTAGAGATAAGTGCCCTATTCAGTTCCCAATAAAGAAGCCGCCCCGTAAGGCGGCTATTATTGCGACGAGAACCTCATGTTACCGAAGCAATCTCCTGCGCACTGCGCCAATCACGTCCATCAAGCCCGTCCCGAGCAGCAGGGTGGTTTCAGGTGAACAATTCGTCACCGTAGTCGATTCGCCTTGAAACTGAGCGGTCACACTAACACGAGTTCTCACGCATTACTTATACTGAGCAACCAGAAAAGCGACATCTTCCAGCAAGACTTGAGGGGCGACCCCGGTGATGTGATTGCCTGTCTGAGCGAAAACAGAGTTCTGAAAGGCATTGAGAACGTTTATCGCTGTTTTGTTGTTCCCCCTCAAACTTGCAGCTTGTGCAACTTGAATCTTGCTCGATAGAGCATTAGCAATCCCGGCATTGTCAATCAAGCCGATTTGTAGGCTGTTGTCGATGTCGGCGAGCGTACTATCAAAAGTTACCAGTCGGAGCACCGGACCCGACAAGCCGGAAGTGGATGATATTGGAACGGTATGAGTGTCTATTACGCCGGTATTAGTCACCCCTTCCACACTAGCGTTTTGGACGACCCCATCTGTGCTGAGCGTGCGAAGTCGCAGCGTGTACGTGCCCAAGGCGGTTCCGGTTACGGTCACTTTGTACGTCCCCACAAGGGGTGAAGAAATGATAGCGGTCTTTATTCCAGCAGGGTCGCCGTTAGCTATCCCAGTACCATCGTCGTCTGCAAGAGGATAATCTCTCACGTAACTACCTTGTGGTATTTGAAAAATATCTGTTCCATTCACATTGCCAAGTTGCCGCCCAGCAGGATCAATTACAAGTAACTCGACAGGAGAATTACCTGTAAAGCTAGCGGTCCCAGTTGGTTGCCCCGATGCCGATATGTCATGGTATGTTCTGACGCCAGCAACTTTAAAAGTCCGAAATTTGCCGTTCGCAGTGAAACCAGCTTTATGTGCGCTTAAAGTGGATGGTGCACCTTTCCAGCCAGGATCAAACACGTTCCAGTCGGCCCCGTTAGGGCTTCTACCTGTGACGTAAACAAAGTGGGTATTAGTCTCACCGTTTACACTCTCAGTTAGTTTCAGAATCACTCGATCTTGGTGCCCACAGACGTGAGAATTCAGGTAGCTATCCACAGAAACGTACTCGCCTTGGTCGTCGTCGTACAACTGCTGATTAGCAGTTACATCTTGAGCGCCACCAAAAGAAATAGTACTGCGAGCAACTAGAACGGGAGCAAGCGGGGCTAGTTCACAGCGATCTGAATAAGACACAAGCTGTGCGGTCGTGGCATTACAATTGGGTTCGTTCAGCGGGCAAAGCAACTTCTTTCCGTCCTCGTATCCACCGACCGCCTGAAGTGTTTGATCCAATGATGTAGCGGTAATTAGGTTGGAAAACGTGCTTAACATAGTAGCCGATGAGCTAAGCAAACATCCGGAGTTCTTCGTCGGGCATAGGGCGTAGGGCGCAGAATTCGGAGTTGGTAAGGCACCAAAGAATTGCGGCACTGGCTGCGTGTTGGAGTAGGGGTAGATTTGTGGTGTGAATGCATTACTTACTGCGGGGCTGGCCGCACCTTGATAGAAGAAACTGGTAGGTTGTGGAATTTGACAAGCTGCGGTTTCGCCATCTGCCACCTTGAGCACGCGATTATTGCCATAATCAGCAATATAGACGTTCCCGGCGTTGTCCACAGCGACCCCTTTGGGGCTATTCAAGCCTGTGGCAATCAGGGTCTGCGCCCCGCCTCCTGCGGGCACCTTCAGCACGCGATTATTTCCGGAATCGGCGACGTAGACGTTCCCCGCACTGTCCACGGCTACGCCTGTGGGGTGGTTCAGGCCGCTGGCAATGAAGCTGCCACCCCCATTAGGAAGGAAGTTCCTTGCCACCACGTTGAAGGACGAATCGGCGATGTAAAGATATTGCGCTCCTTGCGCTGCTCTGTCCACAGCGATTCCCGACAGCGTTATCATAGGGCTGCTGGGCGCCCAAGTCTGAGGACCGCCGCTAACGGGAACTTTTAATACAAACATTTGATTTGCAATATACAGGTTTCCGTTGCCATCGACGGCAACACTTTGAGGATTATGAAAGGCGTAAGGGGCGGGCGGGTTTAACGAGACCACGCTTTGTGCACCGTTCCCTGCAGGGCCTGCAGGCATTACTTTCACGACCCGGTCGTTCCCGGAATCGGCAATATAGGCAGTGGCTGCGAGTACGGTGTCCACCGCCACCCCTGTGGGTCCATTCAGGCCGGTGGCAACCGTCGTCTGAGAGTTGCCTCCTGCAGTTACTTTGAGCAGGCGATTATTCCCGGAATCGGCTATGTAGACGTTCCCCGAACTGTCCACGGCTACGCCTGTTGGGCCATTTAAGCCAGTGCCGATACTGGTCAGCGTTTGCGCATCCGCCCCCATCACGCCTGCTAGAGCGAGCAAGCTGGCGACCAGAAAGAATTGAAAGAACCTGCGAGTAAGAAGAGACAGGCGAACAGCTTCCTTGCACATCGGAACCTCCCCGGAATTCATCTACGCACGCATGAGAATGTCAACCCGAAGCCGAGTGATTGCGCGACAGTCCAGCGTCTCGGAAGGGTTCAACGGGAATTTCCCTTTTGAACTCTGAATCGCCCGCTCTTCAAATTCAAATGGCCTCTGTCAGATGGTGGCGCATTTTTATTGCCACAACTGACGGCTGCCGACCTAATAAACAAGAACAGCCCTCACCGCCAGTCAGGAATTGTCTGCGTAGCACGCCACACGAAGGAATCAGGTGGTGTCTCGGTTACTACGGTGCTTGTCACGGCTGAATGATTTGAGCCGAAGTGAAAGCCGGAGGTGCAAACCGTTGCAGGTCAAATGGGAATGTTGTTCTCTGGCGAGTTGTACTGCTCGGGAGGTTTGGCAATGTAACTGTCGCAAAATCCCCCTATCACCAGTTATCGGGAGCCATCTCATGCTCACTGTCCGTCTTCTGTCCGTGAACTGTAGCCAAAAGCAGCCAAAGAGAGCCATAACCGTCAGGCTGGATTGTCAGGTTTTTGTTGGGCTTAACTGGTTGGTGTTGGTTGGTTTCGTGTCTTGATTCGCCCTGTTAACCGGAGGGTTGTAGGTTCGAGTCCTACCTGAGGAGCCATTTTTTCCAGCGCCAATTCTGCCTGTCTTTGATTTCATCTTCTTAATTGTCCTATAATTGTACTTGCCTTGCAGGGCAAGGAACTCGATGAACACAACCATTTACCGCCGTCATTCGGCAGATTGCGACCAGGCAGCTGACCGCTACGCAGCCCGCTGCGGCTGCCCACTTTGGTTCCAATTTAACTGGAATCAGGCTTCTACCGCATTGGACGGCAAAAAGCTAAAACGAGGTCAGAACAAGTGGACGGCTAACACCCGGTCGTGGTCGGAGGCTCAGACCAACGCTAAGAAGTTGGAAAAAGACTTGGAAGACCTACTCCAAGGCAAGACTGTCCGCCACGGTATTACGGTCGAGGCCGCCGTCAACGAGTGGCAGGAATTCCGTGAGAAGAACGGACTCACCAACACAAAGCCGAAGCTTATGGGACAGAAACTCATCGACTGGTGCGAGAAAAACGAGATTCTGCGTTTGACGGCAATCACGACAGACCGGGTAATGAAGTTCCGCATGTCGCTGCCGTTCCGCACAGGCGACAGTAGTAGCTTGAAGGTACATTGGGCGGTTATCAACGGATTCTTCAACTGGGCCCAAGGTATGGGATATATCGACAAGAATCCCATCCCCACATCCCGGCAGAATCCGCAGTTTGCCATTCGCTACGACAAGAAGGAAGTGAAGCCGCCAACCAAGAAGCAGATTGAAAAGGTTCTAACCACGGCTAGCGGACGAGTAAAGCTGCTCGCGCAACTCATGCGTGACACGGCGATGGCTCTGGTGGACGCTCAAAAATTCGATCCGGTGACCCTGGAAGACGGGACGTTGATTCGCAGCAACCGTCACAAGACGCACGAGAGGTTCCGTGTTCGCATCTCGTCCTCGATGGCGAAGCAGCTTGAGGCTCTAGGTTCCCCGGCTTTCCCCGGGACGTATCGGGAATGGCGTGAACGCCTCTACAAAGTCTTCAGTGAAGCTGGTGTGAAGATGACACCGCACGGATTCCGTCACTTCCGCATCAGCGAGTGGCTAGCACAAGGCGTCTCAGTCGCGGATGTGAGCAAGTGGGTCGGCACGTCAGAGAAGGAGATCCGCAAGACATACGAGCACTGGATTAAGGAAGCAGAAGACCGTTTGGACGAAGTGCAGAGGCAAGCGTGGCTGGCGCAAGGACTGGACGAGAACGGAAACCAGAGAAACTTACAGCTTCAGTAACACTCGGTCAAAAGTGCGTTGCCGGTGTTCCCCGTCAGCGGAAGTGGGACTATTGAGGCTGGAAGGTTAAGCTACAGTTTTGAGTTTGAGTCAGGAGCTGATGGTGATAGATAAGTGGCGGATTGTTTTGATGGCACATTTTCCGTCCTTCTCTGCCAGCGGCGGAAAGTCGTGCTCTATTACGGTGCGCGCCTGCGCTTTGCCCGTTCGCCCCATGCCGTAGGCCTTATCATCCGGTTTTCGTTCATCGGCTCGCACCTTTGCTCCGCGCTTCTTTCAGACCCCGCCTCGCAACGACGCCCTTGCGTTTCGCTAACCCTTCACCGCCATCAGGTTGGGTAGAGGACTTCCCACCTCCAAGCTGTCAAACATGCTCGGCACGCAAAGAGGAGGCGGGCCGTTCGGCCCGCCTGCAAGGCGGCCACATAATTTAGCGTACCAGCTGGATGGGATATGCTTTGCTGTATCCGGTCAGATTGCTATTAATGAGCACGTTGTAGCAAATAGGTCATAGACCTGCTGTTTTCCAATTGAACTGCCAGGTGTTGGTCAGCGGGTCACGTCAACTTCAGCACGAAAAGCATCACAGTCTGGACACCGATGTTTCTGTCGTCGACTGCGGTAGCAGACATAATTTACCGCTGTACATAACAATTCTGAATGCAACTACTCCATGGTTGACTCCTCTGCGGGATTGCAGGTGTCTTCCAACTTTTTACTTGACAGCAGAATTCGGGCGATGATACAAGACGAACATTGGTCGTACCATTTGTACATTTTTTGAATTTGGTTGCTTATGGTGGACTTTGGACCCGTTACTAGACCGATTGATTGATTTCATTGCTGGTTCACAACCGGGCCCGGGCGGAGAAACCCGCGTGCCTCCTGAACGGGAACTGGCCGATAAGTTGGGGATCAATCGCTCTTCCCTTCGCGAAAAGATGGCAGTACTAGAAGCGCTCGGATTTGTTACGCGCACTCAGGGCAGCGGTACTTTCTTGAGCATACCTCGCTCAAACTTCCACAAGTACTACTACGAAGTAGCTCTGAGACTGGGCTCCATCACCATCGAGCAGCTCCAGGAAGCCCGTGAAATGCTCGAAATGGAGATGGTTTGCGCCGCTGCGGTTAATGCCAACGAAGAAGACGTGAAGGCACTCGAATACTTCCTCAACCGCATGGTGGGAACCGCAGACGCAGAATACGGGGCCGACTTGGACGTAGCCTTCCACATGGCCTTGGGCGCAGCCACGCATAACCCGGTTGTCATGATTTTGCTCGAAGACCTCTCCTTCGTATTGAGACGTGTGTACAAGGAGCGCCGGTTGCTGGTCAGCCGCGTACCCCGCGGATTGGCTGAAACCGACGCCACTCATCTCGACATCCTGAAAGCTGTTCGCGAACACGAACCAGTTGCGGCCAGGGCCGCAATGGCCAACCATTTTTCCGTGTGGAGGAGTTTTGCTGAAAAAGCTGGGAAAGTCCAGAAACAGCAAGCCGGAAGATCAAGAGGAGTGAACCACCTTACATCCGTGCCCGGTGTGCCGGATGTGCACAAATGATGAAACCGATACTCTCTATCAGCACGGTGGCATTTGACGGCTATCCCTTTGAAACGGCATTCGAAGAAATAGCCGCTCTAGGCGCCAAATACGTCGAGGTTGCCTTCATTCAGGGCTACACGGACCCCTTTAGCGAAGACTATTTCAACGAGATCAATGCACGGGAGATCGCCGTCCTGCTTTCTCGTTACGGATTGGGATGTTTTGCTTTTTCCTCTCACATAAACCTTGGTGATGACGAGGCCGAGACGGTTTTTGAAAAACGCATGCGCTTTGCTCGCATGATCGGAGCGTCGCTCATCATTAGCAACGCCTCCCCGGTGTCGCAAAGGGTTACGTTCCTTAATAATATCCGCAAACTGGCTCTGTTCGCCGAGAAGCTGGATTTGACGATTGGGTTGGAAAACCCGGGAGACGGCATCCCCAACTTGCTGGATACGGGACGTGAAGCAGAGTCCCTAATAGAGAGCATCGGGTCTGACCGGGTGCGGGTCAATTATGATTTCGGCAATCTGGTCTCCCATAAGTTCGAGACAGTGGCCCCCCGGGAGGATTACAAACCCGCGATAAGGGTAACTAGCCAATATCACTTAAAGGATGTTCGCAGGGGTGAGCAGCCCGGTTGGGTCTTTACGGAGATCGGGAAGGGATCCATCGGCTATGGCCTGATTTTGCATAGCCTGGCCGAACTCGGCATTCCGATGTCCCTGGAGGTCCCGCTACGCCTGCACCGAGCGCCGGACAGCGGCGGAGTCAGGGCTGCCCAGCCGGTGCCGTTGGATCGTATCCGCCAGGTACTGTCCGATTCGTGGAGTTTTGTGACAAAAGCCCTCGATACGCCGGCTCCTAGGAAGAGTCAATCATGAAAAAGAACATCGCCATAGGGTGCGACCCCAACGCTGCAGAGATGAAGGAAGCGATCAAGAAACTTCTCGCCGAACTCGGCCACCATGTGGAAGATTACGGCGCCGACGACCCCGTCTATGCCAATGTCGCCATACGTGTTGCGGAGGCAGTCGCAAGCGGGGAGCACGACCGCGGGATTCTCATCTGTGGCACCGGTCTGGGAATGTGTATTGCAGCCAACAAGGTTGCCGGAAGTTACGCCGCGCTCTGCTCAGACGTGTATTCCACCGAGAGGTCGGTTCTGAGCAACAACTGCAACATCATGACCCTCGGAGCACAGGTCATGGGGATCGAACTCGCCAAGAGCCTCGTAACGAGATGGCTCAACGTCGAGTATGTGCACGGAGGAAGGTCCTCCTCGAAAATGCAAAGAATTTACGACTATGCAGGCGATAAGAGTCGACGGGGTTAAATGTTCTAGCAGGCGAGAGTGCCATGAAGAAATTCATCAATGATCCTTACGACGTTGCGGATGAAATGTTGGAAGGCTTCGTCCAGGTCCATTCCGACATAGTTCGCAAGATCGATGGCGTGCGCGCCCTCGTCCGGGTGGGTGCGCCAACGAGTGGAAAAGTAGGACTAGTCTCCGGAGGGGGATCCGGTCACAAGCCGGCGTTCATCGGATACATAGGTGAAGGATTGCTCGATGCAGTCGCCGTCGGCGATATATTCACCTCCCCTCCGCCTAATGCTTGCCTGGAAGCGGCAAGGTGCGCCAACGGAGGACAGGGCGTGCTGTTTCTGCTAGGCAACTACTCCGGGGATGTCATGAACTTCGGAATGGCCGCGGACCTTGCAAGAGTACAGAAAATCGAGGTGGCCCGGTGCGTTTCCACCGATGACGTCGCCAGTGCTCCCAAGGGAGAGGAACACCGCAGGCGCGGGGTTGTGGGCTCGATTCTTTGCTGGAAAGTAGCGGGTGCGAAGGCCGCTTCGGGCGGAACTCTTCAAGAATGCAAGACTGTGGTGGACCGCATGAATGCCAATACGCGCACGATAGGCGTGGCGCTCTCGCCCTGCACTGTTCCGGCCAAAGGCAGCCCGACTTTTACGCTGGCCGAAAACGAAATGGAATACGGCGTCGGCCACCACGGAGAAGCCGGAATCGAAAAGACGGCATTGCTGCCGGTGGATCGAGTGGTGGACCGCATGGTGCAGGAAATCATCCCCGATCTTCCTTTTGCCTCTGGTGACGACGTGTTGCTCATGGTCAACGGATTGGGCGGCACCCCTCAGATGGAGCTTTACATCGCATACCGCCGCGCCAGACAACTGGCTGAAGCCGCGGGGCTGAAAGTAAAGATTTCCCTGGTAGGCGAGTTCTTCACCGGACTGGAAATGGGCGGATTTTCCGTGACACTAAGCAGGCTCGATACCGAACTGGAGCAACTCATCAAGGCGCCCGCTCGCGCATGCATGTTTAGAAGCCTCTAGGCAAGGAGCAGACAATGCCCGAGACAATCAACGCTGCCCGACTGCATGAAGCTCTGAACCGGCTGTGCGATACTATCGAACGCCAAAAAGACTACCTGTCTGAGCTGGACGGCGCAATCGGAGACGGCGATCACGGGGTCAATATGGCCAAGTGTTTCCGCGGCGTGAAAACCAAGCTGGCCGCAACGCCGGCTGTCGATGTCGGGGACGTGCTGAACGCCGTGGGATTGGAAGTCATGAACTCTGTGGGCGGGGCCATGGGGGCACTGTACGGTACGCTTTTCATCCGTCTGGCCGCGGCTTCCGCGGGAAAGCGCGAGGTGAACTTGGCTGAACTGACCGGTATGTTCGAGTCGGCTTTGGAGGGAGTCATCGCCATCGGCCAAGCAAAACCTGGTGACAAGACCCTTTTGGACACTTTGAAACCGGCAGTCGACGCGCTGAGCGAAGGTTGCCGGAATGGGAAGACGCTATCGGAAGCCCTGGCGAGCTCAGAGAAGGCTGCCCGCGCAGGTATGGAATCGACAAAGGACATGGTGGCAAAAATGGGGCGTGCCAGCCGATTAGGGGAGCGCACACGTGGCCACCAGGACGCTGGAGCAACATCCTGTTTCTTCGTCCTACAGGCATTTACCCAAGCAGTCTAAACAGGCAAGGTCTGGATCGCCAAGGGCAGGGGCGGCCCAGTTGAAAAATTTAAAAAATAGAGGGGAATCATGAAAATTCAGGTTCTGTTCTCCAGGTTGCTCGTTCTTTGCTTCCTTCTGGCCTTTGCCGTCCCGCAGGCCGGAGCCCAGAAAGTCCTTAAATTCAGTCACACTGATAATCCCGGTGGCCTTCGCGATGAAGCGGCAAAAACTTTTGCTCAAAAAGTCGAGAAATACACTCAGGGGCGCTACAAGGTTCAGGTATTTCCTTCGGGGCAGTTGGCGAACGACCCCAAGGCGATCGAACAATTACAGCTCGGGGGCATAGACTTCACCGTCTCGGCCACCGGGTCCTACGCCACTCATTTGCGGACCCTCAACCTCACAGCGCTTCCTTTTCTTGTGGACACCTACGAGCAGGGCTGGAAGTTCTACGACGAGTCCAAGTGGCTGCAAAAACAATTTTCTCTTCTACCGCCCAAAGGGTTTCGGGTCCTGGCCACCTTCGAGGCCGGCTTCCGGTGCTTCTCGACGAAGATGCCGCTCAATTCACCAGCGGATGCCAAGGGCAAGAAGATGCGTGTTTACCCTAATGACATGATCCGCTGGATCATGGAGTCAATAGGGTTCAGTCCTGTCGTTTTGCCCGTGACCGAGGTCTATTTGGCCATCCAGCAGGGAACAGTTGATGGACAGGAAAACCCCATCGACACCATCTATTCGTTGCGGTTCTATGAGGTCGCGAAATACATTGCCTTGACCAATCATGTCTACAGCCCGATTCCTCTGACCATCTCCGAGACGACCTGGTCCAAGTTCTCCGCTGCCGACAAGGACGGGGTCAAGAAGGCCGCGATAGAGGCAGCTCAGTGGAG
The DNA here is from genome assembly GCA_963832365.1 of uncultured Acidobacteriota bacterium. Classification (GTDB taxonomy): domain Bacteria; phylum Acidobacteriota; class Terriglobia; order Terriglobales; family Acidobacteriaceae; genus CAWBRT01. The sequence continues at coordinate 74,727 of CAWHUL010000027.1, forward strand.
CCGCACCGCGGTCAAGAACTCGGAGGCCGGCCAACTCAAGGACATGCAGTCCAAGGGAGCAATGGTGAACAGGCCGAACATCGAACCTTTCCGTGCGGCCGTGAAACCAGTCTATGACAAGGCCAAGGGAGTCTACGGAGCAGACGTCGATCAAATTCTGGCTGACGCCCAAGCCGTCCGCAAGGCCCTGCCGGCTAAATAATGGACTGCCCCGAACGTATTTCAGGCTGAAAGGGGACGGGGATATGAGCCAATGTCTTGATGCGTTACCCAAACCGCTCCGGAAATTGAGCCGCATTCTCGATGCGGTCATAGCCCTTTGTGGAGCGGGTCTGGTCATACTCGTCTTTGGCAATGCGTTTTTGAGGTTCATTGCCAACTACGATCTCGCCTGGGCGCGGGAGGTGGCGACCTTTTTGATGATCTGGGTGACCTTTCTGGGCTTGGCCACAGCGGAAGCGCGCGGGGTTCACATGCGGGTAACGGAGATTGCGGCCCATATTTTTTCAGCCAGCGCTAGACGACGGCTTGATGTCTGGATCAACGCAGTTATTGCAGCGACATTGGTCATCATCATTTGGTATGGGATCAAGATCTCGATCCGCACATGGGATCAGGACTCCACAGTGCTTTACTGGCCCGTGGGTCTGCTCTATGCCGCGATGCCCGTTGGGGTATTTTTGACTCTGGTTTTTCTGCTTGGTCATACCCGGCGACTGCTTGTTTCAACCGATCCCTATGCCCACGAAAAGGAGTAGGCCTTGATCCTATTGTTTCTTTGCGTGGTCTTTCTGGGGACGATCATAATCGGCTTTCCGCTGGTTTGGGCGGTCATAGTCAGCACCCTTTTGCCGATGTTTGCTTTCAGCCGAACTTATCCCCTTGAAGCTGTGTTTCTGAATTTTATCGCTGGGATTGAGCCCAACATCTACATTGCCATTCCGCTTTTCATTCTTGCCGGACAGCTGCTCAATCAGGGCGGAATGGGTTTACGCATCATCCGGTTCGTTCGGACCCTGGTGGGGTTTATGCCTGGCGGCCTTGGGGTCTGCGTGGTTGCGGCAGCAATGATCTTCGGTGGGATCTCCGGCTCGGCCATCGCCGACTCTGCAGCAGTCGGGTCGGTGATGATTCCCAGTATGGCCCAGCGCGGTTACCGCAAGCCCTTTGCCGCTGCCCTCGTCGCGGCCGCCGGGACCATCGGGATCATTGTTCCTCCGAGCATCCCCTTGCTTGTTTATGGATTTGTGGGCAACGTCTCGGTCAGGGAGTTGTTTATAGCTGGTTTTGTGCCCGGGGTGGTCTTCGCTGTGTGCATGATGGCCGTGGCCATTTGGGAGGGGAAAAAGACAGGTTGCGATACTGGAGGAGAGCATTCCTCCTTCAAAGAAATCTGGTCGGCCTTTGTTGGCTGCGCCCCAGCCTTGTTTATGCCGGTAATTATCCTGGGCGGTATCTTTTCCGGAGTCACCACCCCAACCGAGGCCGCCGGGCTGGCCGTGGTTTACGGGCTGTTCGTGGCCACAGTGGTCTATCGTGATCTTTCCTGGAAGCAAGTCCCAAAACTCATCACGGATGCCTTTATCATCAGCGCCGTGGTCATGACGGTCATTGGCGCGACCCAGACCCTGACCTGGTTGATCACTTTGGAACAGATGCCGGTCATCCTGCTTGACTGGATCACGCATTTTTCCAGCAGTCGGTGGGTATTTCTACTTCTAATCAATATCGCCTTACTCATCCTTGGCCACGTCCTTGAACCTGTCCCGGCCATCCTTTTGACCGCGCCGATCTTTATTCCATTGGCGAAGGTCTATGGTATTGATCCTGTGCATTTGGGTCTGATCGTCTCCTGCAATCTTGCCCTGGGCTTGTTCACACCGCCCATCGGGGCTACGCTGTTCGTGTCCTCGCGCATTGCTGAAGTTGGAGTAGTGGCTATCACTCGAGCCATGGTTCCCCTCTTTTTAGTGGCTTTATTTGCACTTTTCTTGATCACTTACGTTACTTTTATCCCCATGGGACTTGTCTGGTACTTCAGATAGCGAGCCTCTGCGTGAAAGACGCAAGTATAGGAGCAAGAGCATGCCAAAGATGGCCATCATCACCGCTTTTTTGAGTCGTACTAAGGATCGCTTTCACGAGTACAATCAACCGCTCACGCTGGAGGAGAAATTCCAGCTGATGACTCGGATTGAAGACTACGACGGCGTCGAGATTATTTTCCCATACGAGGTGTCTGATCCGGCGGAGACCAGGAAACTCCTCGACAAGTACGGGCTTAGAGTCGCGGCGGTGAACGTCAACGTAAAGGCTGAGCCGGAGTTTCGAAGTGGCGGCTTGACATCCCTCAATGCCGACACTCGTTCCCGTGCTGTGCAACTCATAAAAGGGTCCAAGGACTTCGCAGCCGAAATCGGTGCAGATAAAGTGACCTGTTGCCCCCTCGGTGACGGATACGAATTCAGTTTTCAAAACGATTACGCAACCATGTGGCGATACCTGGTTGAGACGTTCGGGGAGGCGGGCCGATACCGCCCGGAAGTGCCGCTCTTTATCGAGTACAAACCGAGCGAGACCCGAGGGAAATGCTTCATTGATTCGGCGGCAAAGACCCTCTGCCTGCTAAACGACATCAAGTGTCGCGAGATGGGCGTGACCGTGGATTTTGGCCATTCTCTGTACGGCAATGAAAATCCCTCCGAGGCTATTGCCCTTTTGGCCAATAGCCCCTACCGCTACTATGTGCACGTAAATGACAACGACGGGCGCTGGGACTGGGACTATTTCTGCGGCACAAAGCACTTCCTGGAGTATGTGGAGTTTTTGTTCTACCTGCGGAAATATGGCTACACCGATTATTTAACATCCGACACCTCCCCTACACGTTGGGATGTAAAAAAGACCTTCGAAGCGAACAGTCGGCTGACAAACAAGATTTGGCGGATGCTGGAAGTATTAGATACAAGTGAGCTGGATCGTTTGATCTCTCAAGGGGACTACCTCGAGACCTGGCAGTTTATCGAAAGGAATATATTCCAGTTAAAGTGACGCTTTCTGCGCAACGACTGGTACAACAGAATACTTGTATTCCATGTTGTGTCACGATACCGTGGCAAACGCTTACCAGCAGGAGTCGAAGTTTACAGCCTGAGTTCGCGCTGCCGCTGGTCTTACTCAAGCAAAGAACTTATGCCAAATACTAATGGTTTCCGTATCGCGGTACTTGCCGGGGACGGCATCGGTCCCGAGGTCATTGAGCCTACGCTCGTACTATTGGAGCAGGTCGCCCGTCAAGCAGGCAGTCCTTCCCTTTCATTCGAGGCTCTGCCGGCTGGCGCGGCGCACTATGCAGCTACGGGTGAGGCCCTGCCCGCAGCGACGCTAGCCGCGGCGCGTGCGGCGGATGCGATCCTGCTCGGCGCCATGGGCGATCCCGCAATTCGGTATCCAGACGGAACCGAGATCTCCCCACAGTTGGAGCTGCGATTCAAACTAGGTCTGTATGCCGGGGTGCGTCCAGTGCGTTCAGTGCCCGGTATCCCTGGGCCGCTTGCGGACTCCCGCGCCGCCGCCCTGGATTTTGTTCTGGTCCGGGAATCGACCGAAGGCCTGTTTGCTTCTTACGGCAAAGGTACGGTCGAGAACGATGCAGTGGCTCGCGAGACGATGGTAATTACTAGGACGACAAGCGAGCGGTTGTTCGATTTCGCATTTCGCCTGGCGCAGCGACGCAAACAGTATGGCGGGCCGGGTGTGGTGACCTGCGTCGACAAGGCGAACGTCTTCTCTGCCTTTGCTTTCTTCCGCCGGATATTCAACGAGCGTGCGACCCGTTTCCCGGAAATTCAGCCAAGACACGCATATGTGGATGCGACCGCTCTGGACATGGTCCGCAAGCCGTGGACGTTCGATGTGTTGGTAACCGAGAACATGTTCGGGGACATTCTGTCTGATTTGGGCGCGGGATTGATTGGCGGCATGGGAATGGCGCCCTCCGGCGACATCGGTGACGAACACGCAGTCTTCCAGCCTTGCCACGGCAGCGCGCCCGACATCGCAGGGTCCGGCAAGGCAAATCCCACAGCTGCATTCCTTTCCGGGGCCATGATGCTCGAGTGGCTTGCAGACCGGCACCGTACACCGGCCTGCGCCGAGGCGGCCGCTCTGCTGCGCAAAGCGATCGACCGTGCCTTCGAGAAGGGGGCGCTGATTACTTCCGAGTTCGGAGGTAATGCTTCAACCGCCGATGTGACCCGAGCGGTGCAGGCAGCCATCGATCAGTTGGCTGGCTGATCTTGGCATGGCGAACAATGGAAGACGATTCAACTGATGATTGACGTTCACGTTCATTCCGGCGTTTCACTATCCACTGGAAAGTCGACGACAGCGGATGAGATTCTCGCCGCCATGTCTACTTACGGCATTGAAGTGGCCATGGTCATGCCGCAGCCGACGGATCCCGACCGCGACGCTGTTCACGAACGCATCTACGATCTGACGCAACGCTGCCCTGGTCGGATAGCGGGTATAGCCAATCTCGCCCCCCGCGTCGAGACAGCTGTCTACGAAAAGCAATTTATCCATTGCATTGAGGAGTTAAAGTTCGTAGCAGTAAAGGTCCACACGCACGGTTTCGCTCTGCCTGCCGACGCTCCTGCGTGGGAGAAAGTGTATGCTCTTGCCGCCGAGCGTCAACTTCCGGTGATGGTCCATACCGGAATCGGGCGCGAGATAGCAGACCCCAGTCGTGTTGCATCGGCTGCGGCTCGCTATCCGCGCGTACCATTTGTGCTCTGCCATGCCGGGGTGATTGACTATATCGGCGCGGCGATTGAAACTGCTTCTCGCCATCAAAACGTCTACCTGGAGCCCTCGTGGTGTCCAACGTTTGCCGTTTTCCACATGCTCAAGGCGCTGGGAAGCAAGCGGATAATGTTTGGTTCCGATCATCTCGACAACATACCTGTCGAAATTGCCCGTTACAACGTGCTGGGACTCTCAGACGAACAGCGCGCTGATATATACACGAATACCGCACGCCGGGTGTTTCGGTTACCGGGCTCGCCCCATGTTGATGACGCGCATTAAAGGCTGCATTGATTGGCCTTTTGAGCAGCACGCCAGGGTTGGTGTCGAGAATGCTGAGGTCCGCGGACCTGATTATCTACTTTCCTGCAGAGCTACACTGCGTCGGCGAGAGTAACTTCTTACCGACTTCGTGTAGCCAAGCGACCTGCGCGGTTTCTTCCACCATTTCCGCCACGTGCTCAGCTTCCAACACATTCTTGCCGACAGCTACAACACCATGTGCAACCAGCAGAAAAGCAGGAAGATTCGGATACTTCTCGAAGACGCTGAGCACTCTTGGCATCTCCTCCAGAGGAACGACGGGAGCATCTATGTCGAGAGTCAGCACGGGAGCGCCGAACTTCAACTGCGAGTGATGGGTAAGCATCGGCAAGTCCCTTTTGGAAAGCGACCATGCGATAGACCATGGCGAGTGGCAATGAACCACTCCGCCAATGGATGGCACATTGCGATAGAGCACGCCATGGAGCAATGCCTCGCGGGTTGGCTTGCCTTTGCCGGCCACCAACTTGGCGTCGAAATCGGTGACGACAAGATTTTCCTCCGTGCACTCAATGAAGGAGACGCCGCTGGGTTTTACCAACATCAGATCCGTGCCCGGAAGGCGGGCGCTAAGGTTGCCGCCGCTGCCGGTTTGAATCCCGCGGCGGTAGGCTCTTGTTGCCGCCTCGATCAGATCCTTCTTTATGCTTGTCGTCTGCTCGCTCGCAAGCAGATCAGCCATCAATTCTGTCTTCATAGCCCCTTGCACCCTTCTGTATCTTCTGCTGCCAAACCGGCAGCACCTGCCGGATCAGCCGGTCGAAAGCTGTGGCCTCCCATGCGGACCGTCCGATAAAGAGGCCGTCCACCGCCGGCTGAGCAATGAACTCGTCCGCGTTCTGCGCGTTGACGCTTCCACCGTAGAGAATAGGCACTCTGCCGCCCCCATTCGGAAAAAGCTGAACCAGGGTCTCGCGGATCAGCCGGTGTTTTTGCTCGGCGTAATCGGCAGTGGCGGGAATTCCGTTAACACCAATAGCCCAGACCGGCTCGTATGCTATCCACAATTGCCCGCAGCCTGATCTGTCCAGGCCGCGAAGTCCGATCTTCAACTGTTGCCGGATGCGTTCGTCTCCTATGTTGAGCTCCTTCTCCTCGGCGGTTTCTCCCACGCACAGCAATGCTGTAAATCCATGGCGGATCGCGGAGCTGACCTTCTTATTCTCCTCCAAGTCAGTCTCCCCAAAGACGTGGCGCCGCTCCGAGTGGCCGATTTCAACGATGCGGAGATTGAGCTCCCTCAGCATGAGAGGCGAAACCTCGCCGGTAAATTGACCCTTCTCCTCCCAATGCATGTTCTGCGCGCCCAGTCTGATCCGGTTCTGATCCACAGCGGCGGAAGCGCCCGGGAGCGCGGTATAGGAAGGAATGACGAACAGCACCAGTTCATTGGCAACATCGGCAACCAGCCGCTCAAGCTCAGTCAGATACGAAACCGTCTCGCGGATAGTCTTGTACATCTTCAAGTTGGTGCCGATGTGAAGCTTGCGGCTCATCATGCCTTCGCCGCCCGTGCCTTGGCGTAGTTTTCCTTCAGCTCAACTGCAGCATTGTCGCATCCGATAATTATGGGCTTCCTGTCCATGGCCGTTCTCCAATCTCACCGCTTATGACCCGGGCAAGCGATGCTGCTGCGCTTGTCGTGGTGTATTCAACTCCAAACTTCCATAGCTTTTTGTAGCTCTGGACAGTCGCTGGCCGCCTCCTGCAAAGGAATGTCTTTGACTGCCGCCTCCACCGCCCGCAGTATCGCCTTGGCTCCAGCCGCGGCCCCGCCGGGATGCCCCTGTACCGCCCCGCCAACTCCCAGAATCGTGTCGGGACCAAGATCGCGACATATGGCTGCCACATTGAGAGGCGTAATTCCGCCACCGACGGCAGTGCATACCTGCTTGATGTGAGCCATAGGCAGCCTGTGCGCCTGTACAGTCTGAAGGTATTCGAGATACGCATGGCCTTCCCGGTCTCCCGGATGCATGATCATCACCGCATCCGCTCCGGCCATTCTTGGCAGTATTCCGAGCATGACGGCGCTGCCGATTCCCTGCGTGGGAGAATTCGTAACGCCCACTCCGGCGTAGTGGCCAAGGAAGCAGAGGCTATCGCCAAACTCACATGCCAGTTCTGCCAGCGAGTCAAGACCGGCGGTCACGAAGTTCACCATCACCGCCTGCGCGCCACAAGCGAGCGCTACCCGCGCGTTCTCGCGCATCCGGCTGGGCCGGTCGGTAATGTTAACAATGTAGACAGGAGAGCGGCCCGTCTCCTCCTCAACTCTCTTTGCCGCGCGCAGATAGGCTGTGACCCTTCCTTCGACTTCGCTTAGGGTAGTATTTCCCATCACTTCGTCGTCTTTGATCAAGTCAACGCCGCCCCGGCCGCTTTCGTAGAACAAATCAGCGCCGGTCTCCGGAGAGTAGCCCAAGCACGGCTTGAGCATATTCAGGATCAACGGCCGGTCCTTCACACCGGTGAGCCGGCGAAAGCCAGCGATTCCCTGCTTAGGACCACAAAAAGCGCGCAACGCCCCGCCAACGAACTCCAAATCGATAAGCTTGATTCTGATGGCCGTCGAGACATCGTTGCCGACCAGCCCGACGAGCAGCATCGCCAAGCTGCCGCCAAAATTGTCGATAGGAAAGGCGATGCGCAGCAGGCTACCTTGAGACTCGGCCGCCGATCCGGCGGCGTCCCCTGCATTTTGCGGAATGGGGTAGCAGCCGACGACCCGTGCCTGATGGTTTTCGACCATCGAGCGCGTAACGCCCGGCAATGGCAACCACGTGCCTACGGTTTGGCCGGTGGCGAAACCGCCGGCGCGTTTCAAAACATCTTTTTCTGCCAGACCGAAAGCAATGTAGGTGGCAAGCACGTAGCCGCGTTCACCCAACGATTCCGGCCGGTCGAAAGGCAGATCAAAGTAAGGTAGCAAGAACTATCTCCTGTTCGTGTTCTCTCCGGCAGATGCTGTCTTTGCCTCTGCCTGCACGGGGGTTTCTCCGGAGCCATGGGTTCTGCCAGCCAGCAACTGGCGCATGGCTGCCGCCGCTGCTTCGCTGAATTGCAATTCGTTGATGTTCGAATCGACTTCGACGATCCTGATTACGGGCTTGAGGCGAGTGCGCAACATCTCGATCAATGCGCCATCCACCTCCGCGTCCCACAATGGTTCGCCGAACGACGCGGCTTGGCGAAAGCCTCGCAGCGGTATCAATACCGTGACCGGTCCGGTGCTGCGGTTGAGCCGCTCAACGATGATCGAGCCCACGCGGACGATCTCTTCCTTGTGCAGCTTGATATGCGCGAGATTGGCATTGTGCAGGATGTATTTTCGCCGGTCCATATCCGCCGGCAATTCGTGCACGCCACAATCTATAAAATCCGCGCCGCCAGGTGCCACTACCTGTGGAATACCAGCCTGGCACGCCGCCTGCAAGCGGTTGTTCGCGCCAACGGAAAATCCGCAGGCAAACATCTCCGCCACGATCTCGTGCAGGGAGAGGTCGAGCACCGCCTTAATGGTTCCCTGGGCGATCAATTCTTCCATCGCCCGGCCTCCGGCTCCGGTCGAATGGAAGTTGATAACTTGATAGCCCTCTTTTTTAAGCAGGTTGGCCGCCTGCACCACTCCGTTGGTCACTCCCATCTCGGTGGCGCCGATGATCAGTTCATCCCCGGTGCGCAGAGGCCCCGCACCTTCGACTGCCATGCCGACGATGGCGGCGACGGCATTGTTGAGAATTGTGCTGGTCAGAACGTTGATCCCTTCCAGGTCCGCCACAGAGGGAATCAGCACGATGTCCTTGCTGCCGACGAAAGGTTCGAATGTTCTCTGCCCGCTAGCCACAGTTGAAACGATGACTTTGGGAACGCCGATGGGCAGAGCTTTCATGGCGGCCGCCGCGATGGTCGTGTTCTGCACGCCTCCGATCGACAGAATCGCATCGAAGAGTCCACGGCCGTAGAGATCAGTGGCCACGAGAGGCGCTCCCTCGACCATGGCGGCAATGCGCTCGTGTTTCTGACTGTTCGTGATGGTAGCCCAATCCCGGCCGGCCGCTGCCGCGACCGTCTCGCGTGGCACGTCGGGGGAGATTGCCGGCGCACCTAAGACCCCGACATCGATGATCAGGGTCCGGCAACCGAGGCGCTCGATCTTCTCCTTGATAAAGCAGACTTCGGCGCCCTTGGTATCCAGGCTGGCGATGATGGCGATGATCTTATGCATGGATCTGGGTCCGGTCCAGCGCCAGCCGTTTCACGAGAAACGGGAAACGCGCAACGAATATGCAAGCTGCGGCCGGTTAGAGCCCCAACACCGGTGTCTTCTTGATGCGCTCCTCCAACTCCGGTTCGTGGCACGGGAGCATCAGCCGAAGGTCCGAAACCCGCTTCTTCTGCAGCTCAATGCTTTTCCAGCATTCGATTATGTTGGCGAAGCGCGCTGGCGGTGTGATCGTGTAGTGAATCTGCGGAATCGGATTGAAGTTGGCCATGAGGAAGACGGAGTCGCCGGCGCAGATATAGCGGCCGTCTTTGGTGTCTACCTCAACCGACTGGTGGCCCGGAGAGTGCCCCGGCGTGGGAAAGACCCGCACGCCCGGAACGATCTCTTCCTCGCCATCCACCACATCGAACTTCAGCCCCTCGAATGGGCGCCGAATACCCAGGCAGGGATGTTCGTATGACTTGTAATAGAGCGGAATCGGATCGAGTGCAAACTCGTATTCCTTGCGGCTGGCGATAAACCGTGCTTTGGTGAACTTCTCCATGTAGAAAATGTGGTCCCAGTGCAAATGGGTGAAGATCACCGTGTCAATGTCTTCACACTTGAGCCCTATCTTTGCCAGTTGTTCTGGGATCGACATTCCCTCCGGCTGGTACGATCCGCCGTGGTGATACTTGTCAGCTCTCTCGGTCCAGGCCATGCCGGTATCAACCAGCACCCGCTCCTTCCCGCCCTCTATGAGAAAGACAAATACGGGAAGTGGAACCTTCTGGTCGCTGACATTCTTCAGGTATTCAAGGGTTGAATGATGAAAGTGATACTGTTTCGGAAAAGTCGGGATATAACCGGTGTTAATCGGCCTGATCGTCAAATTAGCCATGAATTAATAAGTCTCCCATAACCCGCATGATTTTCATTCTAATGCCACCCTGCAAGAAGCACCCACAAGACAGGGCGAGCAAAGGCGGCCGCTTATAACCAGGGGCAGCCGCCCACTGCTACCCGTGTTCTAGTCCGACCATTTGCGCATAACCATGTCGAAAAAGACCGCAATCAAAATCACCGCCCCTGTGACCAGGGGATGCACCATGGACGACACGCCCATAAGGTTCAAACCGTTAACCACGAGCGTCAGGATGAGCGCACCAATGACCGTTCCCGAGATGGAGCCTTCGCCACCCATCAGAGAGGTCCCACCCATAACCACGGCCGCGATCGCTTGCAACATGAATGGCTCTCCCATGCCCTCCTGCGCGGCATCGAGGCGTGCCGTCATTATTATTCCCGCTGTGGCCGCCGTGAAACCGCTGAGGCTGTAAACCAGAAAAATGGTCTTCGAGACCTTGATTCCCGAATACCGTGCCGCTTCGCGATTGGCGCCAAGGGCGAAGATATCCCGGCCGGAAACCGTGTTGGCCAAATAAAAATGGAAGCCAACGGCCACCAGCGCGGTGATGATCACGGGGATCGGAATGATCGATATGTAGCCGGAGCCCAGCCAGAGGAAATTCTCGGGAAGCCCGAAGATAATTTTCCCCTGCATCAGTATCATCGCCACTCCGTTGGCGATCCACATCATTCCATAGGTGGCCACGAATGGAGGCAGTCCAAAAACGCGTACCAGGATCCCATTGGCAAATCCAAAAAGAGTGCCGACCGCAAGTCCACAGGCAATGGCGGGAACGATCGGCGTTCCGTTGATGACCAGTTGCGAACTGAGACAGCCAACCAGGGCCATCACTCCGCCCACCGACAGGTCGATTCCGGCGGTGAGGATCACTGCTGTCATTCCCAGGGCCACCACGATCAGGATGGTCGACTGCCGCAGCACACTGATGATGTTCTTCAGGGTGAAAAAGTTCTCGTTTAGAAAGGAAAGGGCAATGCACAGGGCCAGCAGTCCGAGTGGCCGCAGGGCCGGCCCAAGATAACGCTTCCAGGCGATGCCTTCCCGCTTTTCCGCAACCGCCGTTATTTCAGCTACCGGACTCATCTCACCGGCTCTCCTCTGCCCCGGACAGTCGTCGGAACGAAATATCAAATATGATGGCGCCCAACACCACCGCCCCAATCAAAGCGAACTGGAACATGTTCGGCACGCCTGCGACGTTCAGACCGTTGCGCAAAACGGCGATCAACGCGACGCCGAGGATCGTATAGCCGACACCCCCCTTGCCCTCTTCGAACGAAGTTCCGCCGATGATGGTGGCGGCAATGGCATCGAAATCCCACCCCACTCCGGCGCTGATGTGCCCGGAAGCGGTGCGGGCGGCGACCAGAATGCCTGCGATCCCGGCCAGCAATCCAGCGGCCGAATAGGTCGCGATCATGGCCGAGGTGATGCTGGCGCCGCTGAGCCGAAGCGCTTCCGGATTCCCACCGAGCGCGTAAATGTTGCGGCCGAAGGCAGTGAATCGCATTGCAACCCAACCAATCGCGAACGCCGCCAGAGCGATCAGAATGGGCATGCGAACCCCGAGCAACACCCCGTTGGCGATGAAGTCCAACAGATCATCGCGCACGGGAATGGAAACGCCGCCGGTAAACACCAGACCAACGCCGGTAAGGACGCTCGCCATACCCAGGGTAGCGATGAATGGCGGCAGATTGAGGACGGCGACCAGTACCCCGTTTACCAGACCGCATACCGTGGCAAGAATGATGCCGCCCACCATGGCTTCCCAGACCGGCCAGCCCCGCTGCACGAGCAGAGAGAATCCGACTCCGGCAAAACCCAGTACGATGCCGCAAGAGAGATCAATGCCCTCGGTCAGGATCACCATGGTGGCGCCAACCGCTAACACCAGCAAAGGCGCGGCCTGGCACCCGATGTTGACCAGGTTGCCGAAAGAAAAGAAACCGGGGGCAAAATAGCTGTACAGAATGCATAACGCCAGAATGATCCAGACGACCGGCGGGACAGCGATGAACTTGTGGCGAAGCGAAGGTTTCATACGGCACCGCCTGTTCCGGCCGCTTTCGTTTCGCCGGGGCTCGCGACAGAGGCCGATGTTGCCTCCGTTGCGGCAGATACGCCCAACATCACTGAAGCGATTTGGTCCTGGGTGGCCTCGTCATGGCTGAACTTCCCCCTGATCTCGCCGTGGTACATCACGTACACCACATCACTCATCCCCAGGATTTCCGGCAAATCGGACGAAATCATGAGGACGGCTTTGCCCTTCTGTACGAGGTTGTCCATCAAGGAGTGGATCTCCACCTTTGCGCCTATGTCGATGCCGCGCGTCGGCTCGTCGAAGATTAAAAGCTCCGATTCCGTATCCAGCCATTTCGCCAACACCACTTTTTGCTGGTTGCCTCCGCTCAGGAAGCGCACCTTGCGAGTCACGGAAGGCGTGACAATGCGCAGCTCCTTTACAAATCGGTCGGCCACGCGCTTTACCTTAGTGTCGCTGACCAGGAAATGCGGAAAGTGAAGCCTGAGACTTGCCATCACCACGTTCCAGGCCAGGGAAAACTTCATGGTCAGGCCAAACAACTTGCGGTCCTCTGGGATGAGGCCGACACCCCGGCGCACCATTTCCGCCGGCGAACGGGGAGTTACCTTCTTGCCGAAGAGGATGACTTCGCCACTCTCGATCTGGCGTATGCCGAAGACCGCCTGCGCCACTTCCGTGCGGCCCGAACCTACCAGTCCGGCGATTCCCACGATCTCGCCCTTGCGCACCACCAGGTCGACGTTCTTGGGACCACCCTTGATGGAGAGCTTCTTCAGGCGCAGCACTTCCTCACCGGCGGTCTGGTAATGGCGGGGATACATCTGCGAAATGTTGCGCCCCACCATGATGTGGACCAACTCGTCGTTGCTGAAGTCCTTCATCAGTCCGGAGGCGGCATGCTTGCCGTCGCGCAGGACGGTAACCCGGTCGCCAATCTCTCGAATTTCCTGCAGGCGGTGGGAGATAAAGATGATCGCCACGCCCTGCTGCCGCAGCTCCTTTATGCGCCTGAACAGGCACTGCACCTCAGGTTCGGTCAGAACAGCGGTGGGCTCGTCAAGAATAAGAATGCGGGGGTTCGCCGCCAGCACCTTGCACAATTCCACCATCTGCTGAATGGCGGTGCCGAACTGTTTCAGCGGCTGCCGGGTATTGATGTGAACATCCAGCGACTCCAGCAGTCGGCGGCTTTCCTGATGCATGCGGCGGTGGTTGATAACCACTTTCCAATAGCGCGGCTCGCGGTTGAGGAAGATGTTCTGTGCCACATTCAGCCACGGCACCAGCATGAACTCCTGGTGGACTCCGCCAATGCCGTGCCGGAGCGCTTCCAGCGGGCGCCTGATACTGATTGGCTTGCCATGCAGCAACAGTTCTCCGCTGTCGTGCGTGTAAGCCCCCATCAGAATCTTGCCCAGTGTGCTCTTGCCCGCCCCGTTCTCGCCGATCAGTACGTGTACTTCGCCCGGGTAGACGTCGAAATCAACATTATCCAGGGCGCGAACCCCGGGAAAGTCTTTCGAAATTCCCCGGGTTTGAAGAATTGGCGCCTCTTCCAACATATTCCCTCAAACAAATGCGAAAACGATTGCGCCTTAAACCCTGGCAAATGCACAGGAGCATTTGCCAGGGCCAACGGCGAAGCCTCGCGGCTGTCTGCACTTTACTTCTTCCACCACGCGTAGTTGTGGACGTACGCTTCGATGTTTTCCTTGGTGATCAACGGCTTGTCCTGCGCCGAGGGGAACGGCATGAAGTACTTGGCAGGCTTGGACCCGTCGTTGAGGTACTTCACCAGGAAGGCAGCAGCGGCGTATCCGCTGCCGTAGGGATCGGTGTTGTAGGTAACCGCTATCTGGCCGTTCTGGATGGCCCTGCTGGCATCCTCGCTGCCGTCGAAACCGGCGACGATGATGCCTTCGTTCTGGCGTCCGGCGGCCTTGATGGCCATCACGGCACCCATGGCTTCCTCATCATTGGCGCCGATCACCGCGTTTACCTTGGGAAATTTCTGCAGCAGATTTTCCATGGCCTGCATGGCAGCCATGCGCTGGAAGTGCGCTGGTTGCGAGGCGAGCACCTTGATCTGAGGGTATTTCTTCAGTACCTCCATGATGCCGGCCTGACGCTCACGGGCGTTCTCGGCCTGCGGCGGTCCTTCCAAAATGATCAGGTTGCCTTGGCCCTTCATTGCCTTAGCGACCCATTCGGCAACCACCACTCCGGTTTCCTTATAGTCAACGCCGGTGCGGAACAGCACCTTGTTGCTGTTGGCCGGAGTCCCGATGGTCGCAACGGGAACGCCGGCGGCAACCGCCTTGTCAACGGCGGGTACAATGCCGTTCGAGTCGGACGGATGGATGATCAGGGCATCAATCTTCTTCTGTAGCAGATCCTCAACGATGCGAACCTGCTCTTCAATGCTGTCTTGCTTTGCGGGTGCCAGGATAATTGCCTCGAACCCCATGTCCTGCCCCGCTCTCTTTACTCCCGCCAGCTGTTGCACCATATAAGGATTGGTCGAGTTCTTCACGATGCAGGCGATTTTGTAGCTCTTCTTTGCCTTTACCTGCGTCTTCACCTGCAGTCCCAACCCGCTTACCGGATAGTTGCCAGTCTTTACCTGCGCCGACACCAAAAAAGCCATTAGGACAACCACCGCTACCACGATCGAGCTTCGCTTCATCGCCTTGCTCTCCTTTCCATCTTTTCACTGCGCTGAAAGTTTACCTGTTGAGTTGTTAGTAAACTGCTGCACAACAAAATCAACCCACTCTTGTTGTGGCGGACACTTGCCAATAGACAAAATTGCGCCGGTGCGCGATTCCCTCGTACGTTATTTTGAGCAGCTGGTAAGTATAGACAATTCAGTAACGGATATATACAAAAAAAGTATGCCGCCGCACCGCGCAGTTTAGTGCTTCGACGCGTTTTTCAGCACCTTCCCGTGCCCTATCAGGAACTGATTACCACCTCAAGAAGCTGCGCCGCCGCGTGTCAATGCCGTGGCTTTCAAATTCCACAGTTGCAGAAACAACTCAACCGTTGCAGCCGCGCATTCCGGATCGTTGATGTGGTAATCCAGTTCGAGCAAAGTCACTTCAGGGGAAAGCTCCTGTTGGAGCGTTTCCAGGAATCCCGTGTTTGCCTTCTCATCGTACAAAGTCATGCCCGGACGGTTCATCATGCTGAATCCGCGCTTGGGGACAACTACCGCGCGTGGCCCTTTGCCCTTGTTTAAGTGCTCGGCAATGTAGTGCGCCACGTCGCACATCTCTTCCCGTGTGGTGCGGAAATGCGTATGCGTCGGGGTATGCCGGACATACGGGCGGTCGCGCAGCTCGGCAGGAATGGCGTTCCACTCATGCAAGCGTACGTCTGCGCAACCAGGCAGAACGATTTGCGGAATCCCGACTTCTCCGGCGGCAGTGAGACGGCCCGGCAGCGCCGGCATCAGACCTTCATACAAAAGGTCCGTCAACTCGTGAGGCGAGTAGTCGATGACGCCTTGAATCGCCTCCTGTCGAATCAACTCTTCCATCGCCTGGCCGCCGATGCCGTTACAGTGGAACACGACAACTTCAAATCCTGCTTGCTCGAGCAGTTGCCTGGTCCGCGTGACTCCGGGTGTTGTCACTCCGGCCTGCGTAAGCGCCACCAGCGAACCTCTCTGTTGCTCGGAGATTTGCACCTCGGCCATGGCGATCACTGCGGCTGTAGCTTGGGCAATAATCTTGCGGGTAATAAAGTTGAGACCAGCAACGTCGGCGACAGAGTGGATGATCGTGAGATCCTTTGTGCCTACATAAGTCCCGAACGCGGTCTTTCCCGAAGCGACCGTCGATACCATCACCTTGGGAACGCCGACCGGAAGAGTGCGCATGGCGGCCGTTGCAATCGCTGTGCCTTGCGCTCCGCCGATCGCGATGACGCCGTCCAGAGCTTTCTCTGCGTACATCCGGCTAACTATACTGACCAAGCCGTGAGTCATTCGCTGTTGTATCTGGGCCTTATCTTTCCGCGCGAGCAACTGTTCGAGGCTCTCGCCGGCGGCGTCGGCGATCTCTTGCCTCGATACGTCGGCGTGAATCGCGGGGCTGCCAGAAGAGCCCGGGTCTATAACGATAGCCTGGTGGCCTCTCCTGGCAATCTCGCTTCGAATGAACCCGGCTTCTTCGCCCTTGGTATCGAGTGTGGCAATCACGGCGATTTTCATAGTCACCTGCAGCCGTCAGTGCTGGTCACTCCGGTTGGCTCGCAGAAGCCATTCCAGCGTGCTCTGGTAATGTTTAGTGACGATTTGCTCCGCCTGCTCGGCGTCGCGCTGCTTGAAAGCGAAAATAATCTGCCGGTGCTCGCGAACGATCTCATCAAGCCTGCCGGGCAACTTGAGGCTGGAGTAGCGATAGCTTCTGGAAGAGTCGTAGAGCGATCGCAACATCCCGATCAGTCGCTGTGAATTCGTACTCTCCCAAATAATGGAGTGAAACTTCAGATTCAACTGTTCGAAGTCGTCCTCATCGTTCGCATGGCTGAGTTCCTCAATGCTACGATTCAGCCGTTCCATTTCCTCCAGTGCGCCGTTGGTGATATTGGCGCATGTCAGACGCGCGGCTAAGCCCTCCAGAACAACGCGGATACGGAACACATCGCAGAGATCTTCCCGCGACGAATCTCTTACCACCGCTCCCTTGTGGGGTATCAGCCGAATAAGCCCTGTTGCGGCTTCCAGGCGTTGCAGCGCCTCTCGTACCGGCATTCTGCTCACATTGAGCTCAGAGCTTATGTCGTTCGTGACCAGCCGCTGGCCGGGCCGATATTGCCCCTTCAGGACCCGTTCCTTGATCGTCTCGTAGACGATCTCCTGCATCGTTCGATAGCGATTGGAGACATCCGACATCCGCTTTCCCTCTCTCCTGCAAAGATGTTCTACTGCTCGGGCGGTGGTGCGGTCACTGCGATGTACGTCGCCTCTTCCTCACCCCGGTTGATCACCATGTGCGGTTCCCCGGCCGGGATATACAGACTCTGTCCCGGCCCCGCAGTGAATTCGTTCTTGGCCTGGTCGATGGCGGTGAGCTGCCCTCCTACTACATAGAACACATGCTCGGAGTGCGGGTGAGTGTGGATGATGCTGGAAGCGCCCTTCAGGTACTTCCCAAGCTTTACGTCGCACGACTTAGCGCCCACGGTCTTGCCCGCGATTTCCCGCGAAGTCACCCCGGTGTGGTCAGGAGTTACGACAACCGGATTCTTCTTCGGATCGATCAACTTCATGCGTGTCTCCTTGGAGCCAGGACCGGGAACATGTTGCGCGTAAGCCCGGTCCCGCATAAGTGCCGTTTAGCGATGTCTTAAAACATCCGGAGATTCGTCGTACTTGGCAACCTCGGCCGGAACGACGACATTGATTGGGGTAAGAATCGTGCGCGGCACCGGCTTGCCATTTAGCGCCATGACGCAGGCGCCTACGGACCAATAAGCCTGCTCGTAAACGCTTTGAGAAACGGTAAAAGCGAGTTTATGTTCCTTCAGCGCCGCCACCGTGGGAGCGTTGACATCGAAGCTGCCAATGACAACCTTGCCCTGCCGTCCCGACGCGGCTATAGCTTCGGCAGCCCCTTCTCCCATGTTGCCGCCGACGCTGACGATCCCATTCAGGTCCGGCCAGCTCTGGAGCGTGTCCTCGGTAATCTGGCGGCCCTCATCGAATTGCCAGTGAGCGGAGATCGACTTGTAGCGAATTGCAGGATAGTTCTTGCCGACGAAGTCTTTGATACCTTTCACTCGATCGTCAGAGGTCTGCTGTCCCGGCACGCCTTCCAGAATCAAAAGCTTGCCCTTGCCTCCCATCCTCTCGCCGACCGCCTTACCGATCACCTGTCCGGCTTCGTAGCTATCGACGCCAACGAAGGAAAGATAGTCGTCTCCCGCGCCCAAGGTATTGTCATAGACTACGGGAATACCTTTCTTCGTTAGCGAAGCTACCGGTCCCTGGACGGCCTGCGAGTTGGCCGGAGCCAACACTACGCAATCGACTCCCTTGGTCGCTAAGTCTTCCAGAATTCTCTTCTGCTCTTCGACGTTGTCGGCCTTCGCCGGAGCGTACTGTAGGATGTTCACGCCCATTGCTTGCCCCGCCTTGCCCGCGGCAATCAGATGCGACTCCCACACCGGGATTGCCTGTGACTTAACGACGATAGCAATGTTGTACTTACGGGCTGCCTTAATGCTTGCGTTGAAGTTTCTTACTGGTACGCCGGACGTGCCTTTCATAGTTACTTTTACAACCTTCGCATTTGTGTCCGCGGCAACGGCCGGGAGGACACCGATAACCATGGCTATCGCCAGTACCCCTAGGGCGGAACAAAGTTTCTTATTCATTTCTTCCTCCAAATTGGATGTTAGTAAAGAGCTTTTCAAGGCATCTATGTTAGTCAGGCCCTTTGCCGCCTTAGTCCTTGGTCGGCGAGGACCGCCGCGATAATCAGCAATCCCACAACAAGAGATTTCCAGATTGCCGGAACAGCCAGGATATTCATGCCGTTATGGATTGATGCCATAATCAACGCGGCTACCAGCGTACCCAAAAGGTTACCTTGGCCGCCAGCAAGACTTGTCCCGCCCATTACCACCACGGCCAGCACCGGCAACAAGTAATTGTCGCCGATTCGCGCCTCTGCGCCGTTGGTATACGCTATCAGCACAACTCCGGCCAACGCTGCCAGGAAACCGCTGATGACGTAAGCGGTAATCACAATCCTGTCGACCTTGACACCAGACATTCTTGCCATTTCAATGTTCGCTCCCGTGGCAAAGAAACGGCGTCCTAATGTAGTGTGATAGAGAACAAAGTATCCAACGATGAATACAATTAACATGACGATAATGGGCATTGGGATGCCAAACAGATGGCCGTTTCCAATCACGCGAAACGCCGGCGGAAAACCATAGACGACGTTGCCCCGCAGGATCAAGTAGGCAAAGCCGAATAGCACCCATAGCATGCCATAGGTTGCAATGAAGGGCGGTAGGCCCAAGTAGGTGATCAACAGGCCGTTGACGAACCCCAAAAACGCTCCGGCGAGTAACGCGGTGAGGATTGCCGCCGGAACACTATACCCATAGCTCTTCATCATGATCGCTGCCAGCACGCTGGTAAGTGACAGCACCGAACCTACCGATAAGTCCACGTCTTTCGCGGTCAGCGTGATGGTTTGGCCGACAGCAATGATGATGAGAATGCTTGCGTTTCGCACAATATTCAACAAGTTATTCCCATTCAGGAAGACAAACCCATATTCGTCGGAACGGGTCAGAATTGCCAAGGTGATACAGACAACAATCAACACGATGAACCGCGCCCCGGTAAAGAGTGTTGTCGAAGCTTTTGCTGCAATCATCTGACCCCTTCCCGCCAGCGCGCGTGGATGATCTCAAATACAATCGCAAGAATAACGATGGTACCCATCAGCGCGGGCTGCCATAGCGAAGGAACACCGCTCACGTTCAGTCCGTTACGGGCAACACCGATCAGCAGGACTCCGAGAACTGTTCCCGCGATGCCGCCCTTTCCTTTCGCAAAACTGGTGCCTCCCAAAATCGCTGCGGCAATGGCATCGAATTCCCAGCCGATGCCTACGATTGAGTCGGCCGCTTCCAGGCGGGACGCCAGCACCACGCCGCTAATTCCTGAAAGAATACCGGCCACAACATACACCATCCACTTCCAATAAATAATATTGATGCCGGACAGGCGAGCGCCCTGTTCATTGCCGCCGATCGAAATGATGTAACGGCCAAATGGCATGTGATAGAGGACTATCCATACTATTCCGAACACAACCAGTGCGATAAAGGTGGGCATCGATAGGTATTGCATCAGCGGTAGGTGGATAGACTTGTCCAGTGTTTCCCCGAAGAAGGAATACACCGGGTTGTGGATGTAAATGGCGGTACTTTCGGCAAGTACAAGCGACAACGATCCACCTACTCCCATCATGCCCAAGCTGGCGATAAAAGGCGGCAGCTTCCCGATGGACACCAATCCGCCGGTAATCGCCCCCATAAGCGCTCCTGTCAATAACCCGATCGATACTCCCGCAACCATGGCTGCTGCGTTCGATGAGCCTGAATCCATCAGTCTCTGCATGACGCGCGCGCATGTTACACCCGAAAGTGTCAGGACAGCACCCGCCGAGAGGTCGATCCCCTCACTGAGAAGCACCAGCGTTGCCCCTAGAGCCAGAATCAACAATATCGAGTTTTGCTGAATGATATTGACGATATTGTCTACCGTAAGATACCTGCCTGAGACAATGGTAAAGATAGACATCATCAAAACGATGACCCATACCGCAGACGGAACTCTTATGAGAGACGAGCGCATTGTCCTAGCTTCCATGTTCATGAAAGAATGGTTCCAATTGCTGAACACCCAAATAGTGTGCTCGCTCGCAAGTATCCTTAGATACTCTGCGTCCTTGCCATCCCAGGCTGTTCGTTTTGGCGTTTCACTTCATCTGCACCCATGGCATATTCAATGATCCGTTCCTGCGTTGCCTCTGCATGAGTTAACTCCGAGACAATTCGCCCTTGGCGCATGACATAGATACGATCGCTCATACCTATAACCTCGGGGAGCTCGGAAGAAATCATCAGGATGGCAGCGCCCTCTTGAACCAAGCCAGCCATCAATGCGTAAATTTCACTCTTAGCCCCGACGTCAATACCCCGCGTCGGCTCGTCGAAAATAAAGATGTTCGCCTTGGTACACAACCATTTTGCAACAACTACTTTCTGCTGGTTACCGCCCGAAAGATACTGGGCGAGCCGTGATACAGAAGGCGTAGCAATGCGGAGCTTCTCCACATACGTTAGGGCAGCGTCCTTTTCTTTCGTCTTGCTAACATACATTCTCGGAAATAAATGCTTGAGGCTTGCTATAACTACGTTTTCCGCCACCGACAGAATTAATGCCAAGCCTTGATTTTTCCTATCCTCCGGTATTAGGCTAACGCCCCGCTTAACCATGTCGGACACGGAAAAATCAGCGATTTCTTCACCAAAGAGGTAAATCTTGCCGCTGTCATATTTATCCACCCCGAAGATGGCTCGTGCTAGGTCGGTTCGGCCTGAGCCGACAAGCCCGGCAAGACCCACTATCTCACCGCTTTTTAAAGTCAGGTTAATGTCCCGCAGCCGTCTGCCTTTACAAAGGTTTTCTACCCGCAGGCATTCTGTGCCGGGGGGTTCATGGTTGCGATGAAATACCTCAGTCACCGAATGGCCCACCATCATGCCGACTAACTCATCGACAGTCACTTCACGAACCACCTTGGTTCCGACAAACTTACCGTCGCGGAGCACCGTGACCCGATCGCCAACTTGGTCTAGCTCCTGCAGTCGGTGCGAAATATAAATGATTCCTATTCCCTTGCTGTTGAGCTGGTGAATCGTCGCAAAGAGCTGTTCTGTTTCGCGCTCGGAAAGGGCGGACGTCGGTTCGTCCATGATAAGAATCTTTGACTGGATCGAAAGGGCCTTGGCAACTTCGACCATCTGCTGCTCGGCCGTGGTCAGATTCGCGATCAGGGTGTGGGTATCCACATTCATATTCAGGCTGCCGAGCAATGCTGCCGCATCGCCATGCATCTTCCTATGATCGATCAACCCATACCTTCTTGGAAAGCGGCCCAGAAAAATGTTTTGTGCCACATTCATGTAGGGAATCAGGTTGAATTCCTGATAGATGATATTCACTCCCATGCGCTGGGCCACGCGGGGATCGAACACCTTTACCTTTTGTCCATCGATATAGACTTCACCCTGGTCAGGTGCATAAGCGCCGGAGAGAACCTTCATGAGGGTAGATTTGCCGGCGCCGTTCTCACCCAGCAGGATATGGGTCTCCCCGGCTTTCAGCTCAAAATCCACTTTGTCCAAGGCAAGCACACCAGGGAAGACCTTGGTGATGCCTCGCGCCTCCATAATTGTCCGCTCACCCATTTCATTCTCCTGCCGGGCCGTTAAAGGCATATCCACAAGCTATTCCTGATTGGGGTGAACAATTACTTTTATCGCGCCTCCCCGGCGCTGCATAAAGGTGTCAAAGGCTTCGCCAATTTGTTCGAGAGGGAAGTGATGCGTGATCAGCGGTCTTGCGCGAATCTTTCCGGCGCCGAAAAGCGCAAGGCTGCGAGCACAATCACCCATACCTTCTCCCCTCACCCCGGCAGCGCGCATATCGCTCAACACGAACTTCCTCATATCGATTGTCATAGGTTCGTGGGAGTCGCCAATCAGGGAGAGTCGCCCGCCGCGCATCGCCATGTCGATGGACTGCTGTACCGCGCTATTTCCGCCGGAGCATTCCACCACCAGGTCCGCACCAACCCCATCAGTCTCAGCCATCACAACCCTGACAGGATCTTCCTTGTCCGCATCTACTACGACATCGGCGCCCACTTCTTTCCCTGCATTGAGCCGGCTGTCGCGTTTGCCGCAAAGAATGACTTTCTGGGCGCCAAGGGCCTTTACCAACTGCACGGCCATCAAGCCGATTGGGCCGGCACCCAGGACAGCCACGGTCTCGCCGCCCAGCAAGCCGCCCACATTATCCAGGGCGAAATGAACACAGGCGGCGGTTGTGACCAGCGATGCTTCTTCAAAGGATATGTTGTCGGGTATCGTGTAAAGCGTGCTGATGTGGTTCACCACGTACTGGGCGTAGCCGCCATTGGTGGTAAAGCCATAATGGCGGTGGCCGGTTTCAGGCTTCCCGTAATTCATGCATATGGTGTATCGGCCCTTTTTGCAGTTTTTGCAATAACCGCAGCCCTTGTGCGTTTCAATAGCTACGCGGTCACCCACCGTGAAATTGAGTACGTTGGAACCTATAGCTACAATCCGACCGCTGTACTCATGACCCGGGATGAACGTGCCATAAGGCGGAAGTGCTTGCCATCCCTTGTACACGACCGTAGGGTCCGACCCGCAGATTGCGCATGCCATGACCTTGATCAGGACTTCGAAAGGACCGGGTTCCGGAACTGGCCAATCCTGCACGCACAATTGCCCCTTGCCCTGCAGAACGGCGGCTCTCATTGTCTTTGGGATCGACACATCGCTCATGAATGCCCCCTGTTACGACGTACATTAAAGGAACAGCACCGCCACGGCTGCCGACAGATGTGTCCCGGGATATTGGATATCGGCAGCCAATATGCACCAACACTTCTGGATTGTCAAAACTTTTTTGCCGGAGACGACCGCTTCTGCGCAGAACTAGCCAAATGAAACGGTCAGATACGATGGAAACTATTGAAAGGTAAGGCCATCGGGGAATCGTGGCAGATGGCATCGATGACTGCCACCGCAAGAGGAAAAGCCTCCGGATCGAGCAACCCCCATTCAAATAGATAGGCGAATACGGGCTCGAGTACAAACGCCAACTCGGCGCCTTCTACTGTCTCCTCCGCCATGTGGCCGGCTTTCGCGACGCTGTAAGGCAGACCACTGCCGAGCAGGTGCCCCATGCGGCTGTTGCGACCCGCTTGGCAGGTTACGTACAGGTCGCCGACCCCGGCTAAGCCCAGAACCGATGCTTCCGTTCCGCCGAGAAACTGGACCATTCGGCTCATCTCGGTCAACGCTTGCGTGAACAATCCGGCTGCAGGATTATGCATCAGCGCGCCATTTGCCGCCGTGCCCTGCTTGGCGAATAATCCGGCGGCAGCCCCCACCGCCAGCGTGTAGAAATTCTTCAGCGCGGCGCAGACCTCGATTCCGACAACGTCTGTACTGGGGCGCACGTGATAGTAGGGCGCACCCAGCAGTCGAACTACCTGTTGCAGGACTTGCTCATCGCTGTAACTGATCACGACGCTGGTATCGCGCCGCGCTGCAAGTTCCCTCGCGATACAAGGGCCGCCAACGGCTCCAACGGACAACTGCTCAATGCTATAAGCACTCAGTTCTTTGCGCACCGCCTCAGGAAAGATCTGCAGGGAACCATGTTGCGCTTCCAGCCCTTTAGTCAGCATTAGAATCGGTGTATTCGTCTTCAACCGGGGGCCAAGCTGTTCGATTGCCCAACTCACGCCTGCTGAACTGACTCCAAGAACGATTAGCTCTGGGGCACTGCTCATCGCATCCCCAAGTTGATCGTGGAGCAAGGCAGTGACGCTCTCCGGAAGCTTTATGTTGAGTTTTGGGTGAATCCCTACCTGCTGAATGCTCTTGATCCAATCACCGTCAAGATGAGTACCAACCAACTGCACGGAATGTCCAGCATCCGCTGCTGGGAAGCAGAACGCGGTGCCCATCACTCCGGCTCCCAACACTAATATCTCTGCCAATTTACAATCCTTTCCGCTCGATGCAATACTCCGCGACTAGACGCCGCTCGGCACGACGTCTCGGAGCCAAGCAGGGCTTCGTAGATTCCAACTTAGCTTTCAGCGCTGCCCGCGCACTTTGTCGAGATTAATTCAGCAGAGACAGACAGCCGCTTTATCATACACAGCGTGTCTACGCTTGCAAGTAACAGAAGCAAAAAGCTGCGCCTAAGCAATGTTGTTTTCCGCCGTGGTTGATGAGGGGAGATTTGTGGGCGTGTATTCATGAGAAACTTTGCCACCGGTCTCCGCCTCAATCGATACCTGCGGAATCCGGTCTGAGGAGTTGATGCGGACATAGCAAGCCGGAATGGGGCCAAACAGCACCGCCGCCCTGGTGCAATAACCCGCAGAGACCTCCACACCAGCCAGCCACACCGGAACCATGGAGCGAGGGTAGGGGACCGTGCACATCACCGAACGGTTCGGTGAATTACTCCGGAGTCAACGATGACGCCCGTGCGCGAAACCGCCTGAAAGTACATCTCATCGCCCGCGATCTCGAGCAGCATGAATGAGCGGTCTGTATCCTGCCCCTTGTCCGTAATCGTGGAACGCGCGAGGTTACCGAAACGTATCAACGCGGCCCTTCATGCTTTGCATACGGCGGACGGCAGTGTCGTAGCTCACGTTCAGCAGCGCAGCAACCTCACTCGGCGTGCAGAGTTTGTCCGGCTTCAATTCCACGGTCTGTTTACGAGCACGCTGCTTAAAGCTGCGGCGCCCGGGATGCACAGGTAGTTCGTATATGTCTTTGCCGACCTTGTGGAGGTCAATTCTGCCTATTGTGTGGGCGGTTGTCGACCGCAGGCTATGTAGCTCGTCTGGTTGCAAAATCCCCATGTTCTGTAATGCCGGTTTGTACTATTTTTCGTACTAGCTTTCCGCGAAGAAGGCGAATCTTGCGAAATCTGAGAATACTACGGCATAGGATTTTCAACAAGTTACTGATAGGGCGGGACTTACCGATGGGCTTCAGAGTACGAGTCCTACCTGAGGAGCCATATTTTTGTCCGCAAAAATTCTACCAATTTTTCGATTTACGGTCTGAATTGTCTGGAATTGTAGGCCAACGCTAAGAAGTTGGAAAACGACTTGCCAGACCTCCTCCAAGGCAAGACTGTCCGCCACGGTGTCACGGTCGAGGCCGCGATTAACGAGAATCCCGGCCCATGTGGGCACATCTCGGTTCAAACGACCGAACGTTGGTCTGCGAACATCATAGGATAATTCGGCATTGGATCAGTTCGCCAACGACCTGCCTATCGACTTGCAGATTGACCATCTATTTCTTCTCCGCGGTCTTCGGGCCGCGAGGGGGATTGGCGGGCTCCGGCTCCAGCACCATGGTCCAGCCTTCACCCGGGTTGTAGGCCTTAATGGCTGCGGCCGCTTCGCTGGTTTTTTCGCCCAGATCCTTTTGATAGATCACGCCGTCTTTGCCGACGATGAAGGTCATAATCCCGGAATCCCTGTACCTGGCCGGCCAAGCCAAGACGGCAAAACCGCCGGTTAGCTTTCCATTTGCCAGATAGTTCTTGGCGCCACCCTTGGCCCTGTCTCCCTGCCGCGTGAGGATCACATAATAGTAGCCATTGAAGGGCTGAGGCTTTTCGCCGTGGGAATACCCCAGGGCTCGTGCAACCTCGGCAAGCGGGCCTAGGGGACTAGGACGCTGCCCTTCGGCGACTGGCCAGTACAAGCCGTTGCGCTGGCCTTCGTCGCTGACGAACTTCTGCGCGAATTGATGATTTCGGCTGAAGTACTCCTTCTGTGCGTTGGCAATTTCGCTGAGCACACCGATGGCGGTCAGTTCGCCGTCTCCGATCCGGCGCGCGAGGACCTCATCCTTGCCGGCTCCGGTGTTGAAAGTCCACTGGCTGGAAGCATTCTGCTTCAGTGGAATGGGGAAAGCAAAGTTGTCGGTGCCGATGTAAAGCACTTCTTCGCCGGATTGGCGCTTGCTCCAGCGATTCATTTGGCTGTACTCGTCGACAAAATGCTGCATGCTGTTCTTGTCCTTCACGTCATCGCCGGAGTATACGAAGTCCTTCCCCTCCGGGCCGAAGATTGCCACCAGCGCATTCTGATCGCCGGTCTTGGCAGCATCGAACAAAGCGGCACCGGCCGCCGCCGGCGAGGCAAAGGATTTTTGAACGACGTTGCCGCTTGCAGTCTCCGTCGGTTTCTCGGCAGCCTTGATCTCGCGCTTGCTACATAACGTAAATAACAGGATGAGCGCCAGTGCCCAAAGCGGCATAAATATCGACCGAAAAAATACTGTCTCATTCTTCTTGTGCCTAGCCAGAGCTGACATATGCATTTCCCCGATTCCTAAACCTTCGCTGCGAACACAAACTATCGGCGCAAACCACCACCATGGAAGCCGCTGAAGCCGCTGGAGCGCATGCTTCCCAAACCTCGGTCACTTGCTGCCCGCGCGGACCCGCCATTGTCGTGACCCCAGGCGCCACTGGAGCCTCCCCAGTGTTCGCCGCTGGCGGTTGTGCCTCCCGCGTAGTGTTGGCCTGTGTTTGTGGTACCGTGATACGCTGACCCGCCGGAAGGCGTGCTGGTGCCCCCATAGTGGTAGGCTTGGCCGGTGGTGGCGTTGTAGCCGCTGCCGCCGGTGTGCACGGCCCCATCAGGGCCGTAGCCCGTATGGGCGGTTCCGGCGCCCCATGCATTCGAGTAGGCGCCACCTGTGTGGTAACCGCCGTAGGCACCGTAGCCGTGATAAGCCCCGGCTGATCCGTAAGGGCTGTGGTAGGCAGCGGCGCCGTACCCGCCGTAACCGTGGTATCCATAGGCGCCGTATGCGCCGTGCCAAGCTGCGCTGCCGTAGTAGGGGACGCCGCCGTAGGCCACCGCACCGCCGTGCCAACCAACCGTCCATGAACTCCAACCCCAACTGCAACAGCCGCCACTCATCAGCGCACCCACGGCAATGCCGGCCCCAAATGAGATTATGCTGGCCGCAGCCACGTCTGAGGCTGTGTAGGAGGGCACTACGTACGGTGTGCCATAGATGACCGCGGGATTGTACTGAGGTACATAGACAATCTGCTGGTTCGCAGGTTCAATGATGATCGTACTCGGTGCCGACTGTACTACCTTGATCTGCGCATTGGACTTGAGATTTCCAGCAGCCTTGGCTTTGGCGCGCAACACCTGAACGGCATCCATAACGTCTTTGGGTTGATTGTGATAAGACTGCCCCAACTCCGAAGTCCAGGCAAGATTCTTAGACATGTTGTCGAGCACAGAGGGGAATTGCGTGAGCGCCTTCACGCTCGGGTCCCAGGTTTGCTTGTTCACTTCCTGCATCAGTTCTTGACCAGTCAAATTCTTGTGTTGCTGGAGCCAGCTTTGGGCAAGGGCAATTTGATCGGGAAATGTAGCACCGGAGAGAACCTGTGCGACCAAGGCATCCGGGTAAAGAGCGATCGGCGCAACCAGAGCCTGGAGTTGTTCGGCACTCTCTGGGGCGACGGGCGGCGTGGGCTCCTGGAATCCGTAAGCAACTCGCAATGGATAAGCGACCAGAATGAAGCTGAGTACCACGGACAGAACGTCCTTCATGTTCTTTGCGATTGTCATTTTTGCGATTGTCATAGGACAAGCTACCTTTGTAGCAAAACGATGCCGCACAGAACTGGCGAGTGGCCTCAAGAGTTGAGCTTTACGTAGCTTGATGAGATTAGTCTCGCTCGTGATCTGCCCCGCTTGCAGTTGCAGGTCGTCATTGGCCAATCCCCGTAGTTTTGCCAGTTCACAAGGCTCGTTACCCAAACTACCGTACCTGCGGAAGAACAGGCGTTAGAAGGTGAGCCTATGTCGCAGAGCTGGTGTGTGACTCGGCATGTGTTCACCTGACCAGCTTGTTTGTCCACGGTCGGGCTGAGACTTGGAGGAAATATGGCACGAGACGAGAGTAAAGAAAATTCGGTTGTCGCAGTCTATCCCCAGCATGTCGATGCTGAGAAAGCAATCGGTCTGCTGAAGAAGAGTGATTTCAACATTAAGAAGCTCGCGATTGTAGGTAAGGGCTACCACACAGAAGATCAGGTTGTCGGGTACTACACCACAGGCGACCGGATGAAACATTGGGGAAAGATGGGTGCATTCTGGGGTGGAATCTGGGGCCTGCTCGTCGGATCAGCCCTCTTTATCATACCGGGCGTCGGACCAGTCATGGTGGCTGGTACCGCGGTGGCGTGGATTGTGGGTGCTCTGGAAAGTGCTGCCGTAGTTGGTGGCTTAAGTGCGCTAGGGGCGGGGTTAGTCAGCATTGGAATCCCGAAGGACAGAGCCCTCAAATATGAGAGTTCAATCAAAGCCGGCAAATACGTGCTCATCGCGCATGGAACGGCAGAAGAAGCGGAGCAGGCTCGCCGCATTCTGGCTAATACAGGCGCGGAAGAGATCAACGTTCACCAGCCGGACCGGCCTGCTGCGGCCGCTTAGGCAAGTTTGGATTTCGGGGCCTCGGTCCGCGCTGACCTATCAGGGTTCGTACTGCCGAAGCCTCGGTCCCAATTCTCAAGAAGCCAAGCGCTTCACGGAAGAGAGTATCCCTTTATGAACACCCGACTCGCATTCTGCGCAATAGCCATTTGCTTAATTTCAACGATCGCTGCGGGGCAGCATGTCTCGGTGAACTACAATCACAATCAGAGTTTCGCGCAGTATCACACGTATGCCTGGGGTTCCAACAACGCCAACCAGATCAAGAATTCAATACTGGCCCAGGTAGCACAACAGGACATCAACTCGGCAATGCAGGGCAAGGGTCTGCAGATGGTGCAGGAAGACCAGAATCCAGACTTGATCGTCACCAGCAATGGCGGTCTGAAAAACGTGACCTCCTATACTGAGTGGGGAATGGGCCCATTTGGCGGTGGCATGGGCAGCATCACCCCGGAGCAAAACGTTGATGGAACTTTGATCGTTGATCTCTATGACGCGAAGAGTCACAGTCTGCTCTGGCGTGGGATCGCCGAAAATACCCTGAGCAACAACGGCAATAAGAATCAGCAGATGGTGGAGAAAGCCATTCAGAAGATGTTCAAGGAGTGGCCGAAGTGAGCGCCGATAATATTCGAGATTAGTTGCGGTCACAATTAGGTCGAGCTACGCTGCTATAGCTACCGATCGTCGGCAACACTGATCTTTCGCGGATAGAGAGGCGGGCTTAACGGACACCAGTGTGGTTTCAATGGGACACATGCTGATACGCTATGTAGCAATTCTTCTGCTCCTAGCTGCCTTGGTGTCGGCTGTCGCGCAAACGACGGCACACCCCGGGGCCCAAACTCCGGCGAATTCTGCGAAGCAGACTGCGTCGCCCAAGCCCCCGGACATGGTCTGCTGGGGCAGCGGCCCGGACTGGAGCATCCAATTTGCCTCTTGGGGGGCGAGGTACTTAGGCATCAACGAGCCTGACCAGGATTTTCTCGGCGCCTTCTACTGGGTGCCCAAGGACAGGGTATGGGCTTGGCATCGAACCGACGGCTTCACTTCAACCAACGGCAACGACCTTTCGGCTATCATCAAAGAGGCCTCCTGCACCGATCCTGTCCGCAAGGAAACTTTCCCGTACTCTGCGCAGGTCAATCTGGCGCAGGGAGGCATAGTTAACGGCTGTTGCCGCAAATTGAAGGCAGGGGAGGCCCCTGTCGGGCCGCACGGTGTGTTGCCGCAGCAATGAACACGGCCCACACCTCCGCGCTGGACTACTCCGAAAGCCGTCAGACCTTTCTTACATGTCTACATTGTCGAACGGGCCAAACCAGCTTCTTCGATAGCCACTCTTTTCTAATTATTCCCCTGTGTCTTGAAATAAAATACGCTGCGGAAGATTCGTAAGTCCATCAGCATCGATGTTGATGATGCGATCAAAGAGCTCCTCAGGCCATTTGTCGTAAGGCGATTTGTGCCCCAATTCGTAGATCAACTTGGGCATCTGACCGTGGTGCCAGCAGATCAAAATCGTCTTGCCTTTGAATTTTTTCTTCTGCAACTCCTTCACAAATCTCTTGGTATCTTTATCGGCGTACGTCGTGTTGACATCCAGCCTCAACTTGTCTGCCGTAGGTCGGATTGTCTCGTAAGGGCGAGCAGAATTCTTGGTCGATGTGGATGCAAAGACGAAATCGGGCTTCACTATTTTCGGGAGCAGCTTTGCTAGACCCAGGGCACGCATATCTCCACGCAATGCCAAATGAGGTTTTAAGGACGCAGGCTTCTCCGCGTGTCTAAGAATGACGATCCTCTTAGGCCCCATTTTCATTAGAAAAGTCCTCCACAAAAAGATGATGTTAACGCCCCGGTGGTAAGAGAAGTGAACGCAAACATAAAAGTATGGAATTCCATTAAGAGTCACTTAACCTGGTTCGTCACCTGTCACAAGTAACAGTTGGCGCCAATCAACACCTTGTGGTGCACTAATCAGAGAATACGAAAGTTATCGACTTCGTTGAGCAGCAGCACTCTCCGTTGTTGTAAAACGCATGCAAACGTACAAGTTGCATCTTGAGGACACCAGAATGTCAAAAGTTAGACCAACCATTGGAACCGACGGACGTGCGCTCCCTATCCTGCCTCCGGAACGCGACGAGCGTGTCTGGGCGAAATTGGTGCGAATAATGTTCTACACCCCCGGCTTCATGGGCCTACTGCTCATCAAGGTGGGCGAGCCTGCGAGCTATGGCATCACCGTAGAGCTGCTGATGTTGTCCACTGCGGCGGCCGTCGTCGGTGGGCTGTACATCGGCACGCAATCCTCGAGTGCGGGCGCCGATGCTTCGTCCAAGATTAGTGCCTGGAGTGGAGGGCTGGTGATGGAGTTGCTCTCAGTGGTGCCTCTCTTATGCGCGATCCCAGGCTTATTCCACGAACTGGCGCACAGCAAGCTGCTGCACTCGGCTGCGCCCGGTGCCGTCAACATCCCGCTGGGTGCCTCGGAGCTGCTGCCCATGGTAGCGATCTTGCCGTTTATGCTCTACCAGCTAGCTGGCTTCGGCACCTTGTCCTACATCGTGACGAAGCCAGTGAACTGGGCTATCAACCTCGGCATTCTCTCCTTGATCATCGCAACCTACGTCGCCAACCGCGAGGGCGCTTATGGCCTGGAAAAAAAATTTGCCGGGATTCTGGTTGTTGCCATGGCATTTACCGTATTGTTTGGCGTGC
The DNA here is from genome assembly GCA_963832365.1 of uncultured Acidobacteriota bacterium. Classification (GTDB taxonomy): domain Bacteria; phylum Acidobacteriota; class Terriglobia; order Terriglobales; family Acidobacteriaceae; genus CAWBRT01. The sequence goes on from CAWHUL010000027.1 coordinate 106,640, forward strand.
TCAAGCTGAGGGAGATGCAGGTGGCGTACGACGCGCAGTGTCCCTCGAAGGCTCCCAAGGAACCGATTAAGCTCTCGGCGTAAGGGCGGAGACTAGTAGTACACGATGCTGCTCCGCATCGCAAAAACTCGTGGTCCTCGCGTATGGGGCGGATGGGCGCGGCCAAAATGTGGCCCGGCAACTTGTCTTCGCCAAGGCGAAAGCCGCGGAACCCCAGAAGAAGTTGTTGGTGGCCAGTAATTCGGCGTCGCCTGTGACATCGGTTAACCACGACGAGGAGCTGATTTAAACGAGCAACGCGCTGGCGATCGCAACTACCTGGGCGATTCGCTTTCCCACGCCGAACGAGATTGCGGCTTTCTGGCGAGTCAACTTGTCCGTCGACTGCGCTACACGAACAATCCTACCAGTACAAATTGTCGGGCAGGTCAAGTTTGGCTTGCAAAGTCACTCCCAAGGAGTACAATTTCAGTATCATTCAGAGCTGAAAAATAAGGACTTCTGATAGAGATTCCTGGTAATGAGGGAACCCATACCCGAATCGAAAAGGCCAAAACCACCGTTAACCAATTTCTGGAGGATATGATGAGACGATTCCTCGCCGTAGTAGTGTTTTCACTGTTGGTCATCACCCTGTTCGCAAGCAGCGTTTTCGCCACTGCTCAGACATCGGGACGCGATGGCAACATCACGGTCGTACAGGCCCTGGACATGATCAGCTTCGACCCCACCGCCACGTCCGACCTCAACAACCAGTACGTGCTCTACAACATCTACAGCCGCCTGTTCACCTATCCCAAGAACAGGCTCGCTGGCGATGTCAAGGAGCTGTGCAAGGATTACAAGCGGGTGAGCAACACGGAGTGGCATTTCACTATCTGGGAAAACGTCAAGTTCCACGACGGCACCACCCTGACCGTGGACGACGTGGTGTACTCGCTGAACAGGGGTAAGGCCAGTTCGGCCATCGGCGCCCTGTTTAAGCCGGTGAAAGAGATCAAGAAGATCGACAACAAGACGCTCGCCATCATCACCGACGGTCCGTACCCGGCGATGACCTCCGCCCTGACGCACGTGGCCACCAGCATCGTACCCAAGAGCTACGCCCAGAAGGCCGAGCAGACCAAGGACTGGTCCAAGCCCATCGGCAGCGGCCGCTACAAGTTCGTCAGCCGCATAATTGGCGACTCCGTGAAGTTTGAGCGCTTCGACGGCTACTTCAACAAGGCCGAGGTGGCCCAGAACAAGACTCTGATCATCAAGGTCATCCCCGAAGGCACCAATCGGACGATCGCCATCGAGACCGGGGCCGCCGACCTGAACGCCGAATTCACGCCCACCGACTACCAACGCGTGATGAAGAACCCCAAGCTCAAGCTGTGGGATCAGCCCTCGGCGCTGGTCTGGCATCTGGGCATGGACAACACCCAGGGCTGGTTCAAGAACAAGCTGGTGCGCCAGGCCGTGGCTTTTGCCGTGGACCACGAGGGCACCATGAAGGTCGGCCACGACGGCCGGGGAGTGGTCCTGTACAACAGCGCCACCTTCGCCCCCGCCCCCACCGTGCTCGGGGCCATCCAGAACCCGCTCAACAAGTACTCCTATAACGTGCAAAAGGCGAAGGCCCTGATGAAGGAGGCCAACTGCCCGGGCTTCACCACCCAGCTCGTGGTCTTCCGCGACGAAGCCGAACGCATCGCCACCGCGGTCCAGGCGTACCTGGCCGAGATCAACATCAAGGTCGAGATCGTGCGCATCGACAACGCGGTCTTCCCGGCCCGCATCGCCGGCCATCAGGCCCCCATGTTCGTGACCAGCTGGGGCTGCTACTGGGATCCGGACATGTTCCTGTCGCGGCGCTTCAGCAAGGACGGCATCGGCGGCGTCAACCGCGTCTGGTATCAGAACCCCAAGCTCGATGAGATGATCACGGAAGGCCGCGGCACATTCGACGAAGCCAAGCGAGTCGCGGTCTACAAGCGGGTGCAGGAGTTCATGGCGGATGAGTCCCCCGAGGTGGATCTGTACGTCACCAAGGTGTACGCCCTGAGCAACGACAAGCTGAAGGGCGTCGAGATGACCGTCGAGAAGCCCTTTAACTACTACAAGCTGCACTACTAGCAGCTGAAACCGGCGACGGCTGCGTCGGCGCCGGTTTCAGGGCACGGGCACACTGTTCGCGCGGAGCTCCGCAGCACACGGCAGCTCCGCGCGAACGAACCGGATGGCCTTTGTCCACCGGAAGAAGGAAGAAGACCGCATGGTCCGCTACATCATCAAACGGCTGTTCGCATTGATCCCGGTGATCCTGGTGCTGACGTTCATCGTCTTCACCATATTGTCCATGACCCCGGGCGATGTGACGACCACCATCCTCGGCAGCGATTACACCCCCGAGCTGGGCGCGCAGCTCAGAGTGGAGCTGGGTCTCGACCAACCCCTCGTCGTGCAGTACTTCCACTACATCACGAACCTCATGCGGGGCGACTTCGGCATGTCCTACGTCATGCACGCCCCGGTGCTCGACCAGTTGCGTCCCAGATTGGCCAATACGGCCTGGGTCGTCGGCTTTGCTATGCTCCTGTGCGTGTCATTCGGCATCCCCATCGGCATCTTTTCGGCCACCAAACCCAACTCGTTCCTCTCGCAGTGCACAATGGTTTTCGGCCTGATGGGCGTTTCCATGCCGATCTTCTGGCTGGGACTCCTGCTCATCCTGCTCTTCTCGGTGAAGCTGGGCTGGCTGCCCTCGAGCGGTCTGGACCACGGCGTGAAAAGTCTGATCCTCCCCGCCGTCGCCTTGGGATTCAACTACATGGCCAATATCATGCGGACAACGCGATCTTCGATGTTGGAAGCCATTCGCCAGGACTTCATCCGCACCGCGCGGGCCAAGGGTGTCAGCGAACATCGCGTGATCTATGACCACGCCCTAGGCAATGCCCTCATGCCCACCATCACCATCATCGGGATGGACGTGGGAACGCTCCTGGGCGGGGTGGTGCTCACCGAGACCGTGTTCTCCATCCCGGGCATGGGTCGCCTGCTGGTGGAAGCCATCAACCAGCGCGACACGCCTTGCGTCCTGGGATGCCTGGTGATCATGGCCATCACCGTCGCGGTGTCGAACCTGATCGTCGATCTCATCTACGCCTACATCGATCCCAGAATCCGTGCGCAATATCGTGCCGGAGCGAGGAAAGCCTGATGCAAGCCACCTCTACCGCCACGGCCAGGGCATTCACAACTAAAAAGGAATTCTACGCGCAGTTCAAGAAGAACAGCATCGCTCACGAGCTGTGGCTGCGCTTCTTGAAGAACAAGACGGCCGTAGCGGGCTTGATCATCTTCTGCATCATCGTGGCCGTCGCCATCACCGCTCCCTGGATCGCGAACTACGACGCCGTGGTGATCAAGATGAACATCGCCGATCGCCTTCAACCGCCCAGCATGAACCACTGGTTAGGCAACGACGAACTGGGCCGCGACATCCTGGCTCGCATCGTTTACGGCGCACGGGTATCCCTGCTCATCGGCATCTCGGCGATCTTCGTGTCGCTGATGGTCGGCTTGGTGCTGGGCGGGGCGGCTGGATACTACGGCGGGAAGACCGACAGCATCATCATGCGCGCCATGGACGTCTTCCTCTGTCTGCCTGACGTGCTCCTGGCCCTGGCCATTATCGCGGCCTTCGGCAACACCAAGCTGAACCTGATCATCGCCATCGGTCTGGCCTTCTCGCCCAAGTTCTCGCGGGTGGTGCGCTCGGCGGTCATGGGAGTGCGCGACAACGAATACATTGAAGCGGCACGCTCCATCGGCGCACTGGACAAGCGCATCATCTCCCGCCACGTGCTACCCAACTGCATAGGCCCCATCATCGTGCAGGTCACACTGTACGTCGCCAACGCCATACTGACTATCGCCGCCTTGAGCTTCATCGGGCTGGGCATCCAGCCCCCGACCCCGGAATGGGGCAACATGCTGGCCTCGGGGCGCACCTACATGCGCGATTTCCCGCATATTGTCATGGCCCCCGGCCTGGCCATCTTCTTCACCATCCTGGCGCTCAACCTTCTGGGCGACGGATTGCGGGACACCCTTGATCCCAGGCTCAAACACTAACGGGAGTACCGCGATGAATGCGCAACAGAACAGTTTGGAAATCAAGAACCTCACGGTGGAGTACGTCGTCGACGAAGAGGTTGTGCACGCCGTTACCGGGGTGAACATCACCGTTCCCGCCGGCAAGACCTTCGGCCTGGTGGGGGAAACCGGAGCCGGAAAGACCACCACCGCCCTGTCCATCCTCAACCTGCTCCCCTTGCCGGCGGGCAGGATCGTTTCCGGCGAGATACTCGTGAATGGGGAGGATGTCTTTAAATTTTCTCCCAAGCAGTTGCGGGCGATGCGCGGCAGCAAGGTGGCCATGGTCTTCCAGGACCCCATGTCGTCGCTCAACCCCATCAAGACCGTGGGCGAGCAGATCGCCGAGGGCATGAAGATCCACCGCGGGGTGAGCGACAAGGAAGCCCTGCTCCAGGCGACGAAGATGCTGGAGATGGTGGGCATCCCGGGCGACCGCGTGGCGGAGTACCCGCACCAGTTCTCGGGGGGCATGAAGCAGCGCGTGATCATCGCCATCGCCTTGGCCTGCAACCCGGACATCCTGATCGCCGATGAGCCCACCACGGCCCTGGACGTCACCATCCAGGCCCAGGTGCTCAAACTCATTAGAGAGCTCAGGGAGAAATCCCCGATGGTCATGCTCATGATCACGCATGCGCTCGGGATCGTGGCCGAGGTGTGCGACTTCGTGGGCATCATGTACGCTGGGCGCATCGTGGAATGCGGCACCCTGGCCGACATCTTTGACAACCTGCGCCACCCCTACACCCGGGGCCTTTTCGACTCCCTGCCGGACATCGAGAACAGGCGCGCGGAGCTCAAGCCGATCCCAGGCTTGATTCCCGATCCGATGAACCTGCCGCCGGGATGTGCTTTTCATCCCCGCTGCTCCTACGCGAAACCGGAATGTTCGCGGGACCTCCCCCAGGTGAGGTGGCTGAGCGACACGCACTATGTCTCCTGCCACCTGTACAACGAAACGGACGAGAACATGCTGCGCTGATAGGAGGCCAAGCGCGGTCGAGGCAGGCTTTGGGCGAAAATGCTCTCACAGACGAGGTGAATTCTTTGGGCGAGATACTGCTAGAGGTAAAGAACCTCAAAAAATACTTCAACGTGGCTGCCGGAAGGCTCCATGCCGTGGACGACGTGAGCTTCGCGATCGAGGAAGGGCGCACCCTGGGAGTCGTGGGCGAGTCGGGCTGCGGCAAGACCACCCTGGGGCGCACCATCCTGCGGCTCATCGAGCCCACCAGCGGCGAGATGGTCTTCAACGGCAAGGACCTCCGCAAATTGAACACAAGCGAGCTTCGCCACATGCGCCGGGAGATGCAGATCATCTTCCAGGACCCCTACTCCTCGCTCAATCCGCGCATGACCATCGCCGAGACCATCGAGGAGCCCATCCTCCTGGCCGGCCTCATCCCGGACAGCGACAAGCGCTTCATGCGTGTGCTGGATCTGATGGACACCGTGGGGCTCGCCCAACGCCTCATCAACACCTACCCCCACGAGCTTGATGGCGGCCGTCGCCAGCGTGTCGGCATCGCCCGAGCCCTGGCCATGAATCCCAAGTTCATCGTCTGCGACGAGCCCGTGTCCTCCCTGGACGTGTCCATCCAGGCCCAGATCCTCAACCTGATGAAGACCATCCAGCGGGACACCGGCATCACCTATCTCTTCATTACCCACGACCTCTCGGTGGTGAACCACTTTTCCGACGACATCGCCGTGATGTACCTGGGGCGACTGGTGGAAAAGGCTCCTGCGGAAGCCCTTTTTCAAAAGCCGCTGCACCCCTACACCGAGGCGTTGCTTTCGGCCATTCCGGTGGCGCGCATCCACAACCGTCACGAAAGGATCCTGCTCAAGGGCGAGCTCACCTCCCCCATCAACCCCGAGCCAGTATGCCGGTTCGCTGTGCGATGCAACCAGTGCATGGACATCTGCACCAAGCAGGAGCCGCCGCTCATCGAGGCTCAGCCGAATCATTTCGTGGCCTGCCATCTCCACAAGCCCATGGGGAGCTGAGGCGCCGGGCGCGGCCCCGCGACGGACAGGACGAAAATAAGGCGGCCAGGGCGACTGGCCCACAGGCCAGATATTCCCCCAAGAACATCGCAATTGGCCGCAAGACCGCTTCTGGGATTTCTGCCGTGGAGTGTCCGTGACCCTGCCCCGCCCGGTTGCAGCGGGGCCGAGGGTAGGAGTTCCAGCAAGGCTTTACACTTACCGTTACCGAAGACCGTCAACGGTACCGAGCTCGCGCCGACATCTTCGTTCGTGCCGGACTGAGTCCGAACCTACCCCCGCCTCTTACCTCATTTACCCGTACCGCTGAGGGCCAGCGGCAGCACAGCAGCGCCCCCACCCGGGTCCACATTCAGCGTGGAGGAATAGAGAACCTTAGCCAGCGGCTTGAAGGTCACCGTAAAGCTGCAGTATTTGCCGGTCAGCACCGGCCCCCCGCAGCCTCCCGCCGAGGTTGCAAATACGTCCACCGCGGCTGGAATTATCGGTGTGACCGTAGAGCCCGAATAATTGTAGAAAGTCACCGTCTTTGCCCCCGAGGTCACGTTCACTGTCACGCTGCCAAAGGCCAGCGCGGCAACACTCAGTTTAAACGGTGGAATCCCCGTGCCCGTCAATCCCAGCGGCAGCGCAGGAGCGCCCGTACCCGGGTCCACGTTTAGCGTGGACGAATAGGATAGCGTATCCGTGGGAGTAAAGGTCACCGTAAAGCTGCAGGATTTGTTGTTCAGCACCGGCCCCCCGCAGGTGCCCGCCGAGGTTGCAAATACGTCCACCGCGGCTGGAATTATCGGTGTGACCGTAGAACCCGAATAGTTGTAGAAAGTCACCGACTTCGCCGCCGAAGTCGCGCCCACTCCGATGTTGCCAAAGGCCTGCGTGGCAACACTCAGTTTAAACGGTGGAATCCCCGTGCCCGTCAATCCCAGCGGCAGCGCAGGAGCACCCGTACCCGGGTCCACGTTCAGCGTGGACGAATAGGGCAGCGTATCCGTTGGGGTGAACGTCACCGTAAAGCTGCAGTATTTGCCGGTCAGCACCGGACTCCCGCAGGTGCCCGGCGAAGTTGCAAATACGTCTACCACGGCTGGAATTACCGGCGTGACCGTAGAACCCGAATAGTTGTAGAAATTCATCGACTTCGCCGCAGTGGTCCCGCCCACTCCCATGTTGCCAAAGGCCAGCGTGGATACGCTCAGGCGGAACGGTGCAATCCCCGTGCCCGTCAATGCCAGCGGCAGCGCAGGGTCGCCCGTACCCGGGTCCACATTCAGCGTGGACGAATAGGCTGTTAAAGCGGTGGGGGTAAACGTTACGTTAAAGGTGCAAAATTTGTTGGTCGCGAGCGGGACTCCGCAAGTGCCCGGCGAGGTCGCAAATGCGTCCACCGTGGCTGGGATTCCCGGCGTGACCGTACCACCCGAGTAGTTGTAGAAATTCACCGTCTTCGCCACCGTGGTCCCGCCCACTCCCATGTTGCCAAAGGCCAGCGTGGCAACACTGAGCCGAGAGGGTGCAGTCCCCGTGCCCGTCAATGTCAGCGGCAGCGGAGGATCGCCCGGACCCGTACCCGGGTCCACGTTCAACGTCGACGAAGAGGCTGTCGCATCCGCGGGCGTAAAGGTCACCGTAAAGCTGCAGGACTTGTTAGGCAGCACGGGACCCGCGCAGGTGCCCGGCGAGGTTGCAAATGTGTCCACCGTGGCTGGGATTCCCGGCGTGACCGTGCCACCCGAATAATTGTAGAAAGTCACAGACTTCGGCGCCGTGGTCACGCCCACTCCCTCGGTTCCAAAGGCCAGCGTGGAAGCACTCAGGTACGGTGGAATGCCCGTGGCAGTTGTGGTTTGGGTGAGTGTCGCAGCGAGATAGTTTGCATCTGCAGCCCATTGAGCCTTGACGGTACACGTGCCGGTGCTCTTGGTCATGGTGACAGTCGTGCTTGCGATGGAGCAGGAACCGCCGCTTACTGTGATCACCGGCGCGCTGGTGGACTCAGTGGTGGAGGCTACGTCGAACGTGGATTTGTACGGCGCGCTGGCCGGAGCCCCCGTAAAAGTTACCGTAGGCGCGACCGCGTTGACCGTGAAGGTCACGTTGACCAGCGGAGCCGCAAGGTAAGTGGCATCGCCCGCCTGGGTAACCTGAACCGTTACCAATCCGGTTCCGGTGATGGTCAGAGTGTCGACGTTCAACGATGCCGGACCGGAAGACAACGAATAACTCACCCCCAGGCCTGACGAAGCGGTACAGGTCAAGGTAATCGGAGCGACGCCGTAGGTTTGCGCACCGATAACTGGGCAGTTGATCGTCTGCGACAGCTTAGTGCCGGTGCCCTGCAAATTGATTGTCTGCGTGGGCGCGCCGGCATTCAGCGTGTTGTCGGTCAGTGTCACGCCTCCAATGAAGCCGCCACTCGCGGTTGGGTTGAACTCGATGCCGAGCACGCAACTTGCCGCCGGGTTCAACGTCTGTCCGATTGAGCTGCATGAAGTATCTGGTCCCTGCAAGGAAAAGCCAGCGGGCGTGCTGATCTGACTGATAAACAGCGCATCATTGCCCAGATTCAGGACAGTGACATCCTGCGCCGCGCTAGCCGCGCCAATGTTGGTGTCGGCGAAGGTGAGCGAGGGCGCATCGGAGACGTCAACCTTGCGGATGCGATTGTTGTCGAAGTCCGCGATATAGAGATTGCCCGCACTGTCCATCGCGACGCCAGAGGATCGACCAATCTTGGCTCCGGTGGCTGCGATGTTGTCACCGTCGTCGCCAGCGATCCCGGTGCCCGCCACCGTGGTGATGGTTCCGCCCGGCGTCACTTTGCGGATGGAATTATTTCTCATGTCCGCTATATAGAGATTGCCCGCACTGTCCACCGCGACGCCGGTGGGCGATGAAAAGTTCCGCGCTGGTGGCCGCGCCACCGTCTCCGCTGTAGCCATTGATCCCGGTGCCCGCCACCGTGGTGATGATTCCGCCAGGTGTCACCTTGCGGATGCGGTTGTTCATCGTGTCAGCAATGTAAAGGTTGCCGGCGCCATCCACCGCAACGCCAACGGGCCAGTTAAGTTCCGCGCTGGTGGCCGCGCCGCTATCGCCACTGTAATCGGACGTCCCGTTGCCCGCCACGGTGGTGATGATCCCGGCCGGTGTCACCTTGCGGATGCGGCTGTTGATCGTGTCCGCAATGTAAAGGGTGCCCGCGCCATCCACCGCAACGCCAGAGGGCCAGTAAAGTTCCGCGCTGGTGGCCGCGATGTTGTCGCCGTTGTAGCCGGGCGTCCCGTTGCCTGCCACGGTGGTGATGGTCCCGTCCGGCGTCACCTTGCGGATACGGCTGTTGTTCGTATCCGCGATGTAAAGGTTGCCGGCGCCATCCACCGCAACGCCATTGGGCAAGGACAGTTCCGCGCTGACGGCCGCGATGTTGTCGCCGTTGTAGCCGGGCGTCCCGTTGCCTGTCACGGTGATAATCCCGCTCGGTGTCACCTTACGGATGCGATTGTTCGATAGATCCGCTATGTAGAGGTTGCCGGCGCTATCCACCGCAACGCCATAGGGCATCTTAAGCTCCGCGCTGGTGGCGGCGATATTGTCGCCGTTGTAGCCGGGCGTCCCGGTGCCCGCCACGGTAGTGATGATTCCCGGCCCAAAGGCCACCATCGGCCCAGTGCCTGTGCCTTGCAGTGCGAACTGGAACAGTCCCGCGCTGGTCTGCATCACGAGCGGCATCTGGCGAAGTCCGGGGTAGCCCGGCTGGAAGGTCACTGGTACGGTGCAGACGATCCCGGCGGTGTTGGTTGTTACGCCATCGATCACGCACCCCGCTATGGCGCCGACCGTAAATTCCTGCACCGCTCCCTGCGACTGCGGCACGCTCACGCTGGAGATGGTAAGTGAACTGTTGATGGCCAGCAGAACGTTCTGCGAGGCCGATGCTGAGGCAATTGCGGTTGCCGGGAAACTCACCGGCGCCGTCGTCCCAGACACCTTGCGAATGCGCCCCCCGGACGCGATATACAGATTGCCCGCGCCATCCACCGCAACGCCCTCGGCGTTGTCAAGTACAGCGCTGGTGGCTATGCAGCCGTCGCCTACGGGATCAGTCTGTCCCGGACACCCGGCCCCGCCGCCCGCCACGGTGGTGATGATCCCGCCCGGCGCCACTTTGCGTATCAGGCGATTGAGCGTGTCCGCGATATACAGATTGCCGACGCTATCGGCCGCGACGCCATAGGGCACATTCAGCTCCGCGCTGGTGGCTGGGCCACCGTCTCCGCTGTAGCCGCCGCCTATGCCGCCTGCACCGCCTGCATTGTAGCCATCGCCCGCCACGGTGGTGATGATCCCGTTCGGCGTCACCTGGCGAATCCGATTGTTCATGTAATCCGCGATGTACAGATTGCCGACGCCATCCACCGCAACGCCAGAGGGCAAATTAAGCTCCGCGCTGGTGGCCGCGCCGCCGTCTCCGCTGTAGCCAGCGATCCCGTTGCCCGCCACCGTATAGATATTGCCGACAATGTGGCCATTGCAAAATGCCCCGCTACTCACCACACAGACCACGCGGATGCGGTTGTTGATCAGGTCTGCGATGTAAAGGTTGCCGGAGCCATCCACTGCAACGCCAAAGGGTTGATTAAGCTCCGCGCTGGTGGCCGCGCCGCCGTCGCCACTGTAACAATTACCGTTCGCGTCCTTGATAGCGCAGCTCCCATTGCCAGCCACGGTGGTAATGGTCCCGTCCGGCGTCACCTTGCGGATGCGGGAGTTGCCCGTGTCCGCAATGTAAAGGTTGCCGGAGCCATCCACCGCAACGCCGTAAGGATAGCCAAGCTCCGCGCTGGTGGCTGCGCCGCCGTCGCCGCTGTAACAGTTACCGTTCGCGTCCTTAATAACGCAGCTTCCATTGCCAGCCACGGTGGTAATGGTCCCGTCCGGTGTCACCTTGCGTATACGGGAGTTGCCTACGTCTGCGATGTAGAAGTTGCCGACGCCATCCACGGCGACGCCATAGGGTGCCAAGAGTTTCGCGCTGGCGGCTGCGCCGCCGTCGCCACTGTAACCAGCGACCCCGGTGCCAGCCACGGTGTTGATTACCGGGGCCAGGGAGACGGCTGGCGTCTGCGCCCACGCGGAACTTGGCCCGAGCAGGAGAACAGACACTGCAACCAACAACCCGAACACTGCCCCGCTGAAGCGAAAACTAGCGACGGCGTTCTGTAGCGCTGTTATATGGGCATTGGTCTTGGCGATCGAAGGAGTACTGCTGCGGAGCAGGCGTAGGCGCATCATCGTCTCCACGCGCTGTGGGGCGCGAATCTGTTTCTTGGCCCAGTGCCCGGCGTCGAACAACCGCCAAGGACTTATCTGTCACAACGAAAAGGGCCCGACAACTTGTAAATTGCCTGAACTGCTCTATAACTGGCCTCAAAGGGTGAGACTGGCCAGATTGGGATATTCTCCCAGCATGTAAACAGGTTGAAAGAGGATTAGACAGCTACTCTGGACTCACCGCAAGACAAAAATGTCGCGTGAACTTCGTTCCGCACTATTCGCTGCGGGAAGTCCGCCCAAGTACGCTGTTATGAAAGGAAAAGAGCCGGCTGAGAGATCGAGTCGTCGAATGACAACCTTTCAGCTCTAGCCGGCTGAATCTAACGCGTGTTTTGCACAAACTCAACTAGTATTCCGCCGGTGTGCCGCGGCTTTAGGAAGTTCACCACGAAGTCGCCGGCTCCCTGCACCGGTTCTTCGTCAAGCAGAGGCATTCCCTTCGCGGCATATTCGGCCTGTGCGGCCCTGATGTCCTCCACCGCAAATGCGAGGTGGTGAATGACTGGCTTGCCGGCCTTGTACTCGCTTAACTTCCCGCCCTGTGGAATGACCAGTTCCACCGGGCTGGCCCCATTGCCTTTGGCGAAGATGCAAAGAGCCTTGTATTCCGGCACATAACCCCGGTGATCCTCATCGAGGCCGATCAGCTTCATAAACTGCTGAGCGGCCTCTTCAGTCGGCATGAGGAGACCTACGTGATGCAATCGGACGCTTCCCATATCAGTCCTTCCACGTAGACGCGCAGATCATCGGCTTGATCATCTCCAGAGTCGGTATGCCACCTTACGCGAACCCGGCTAACACAGCTCGAACAGGACGGCCAAGCCCTGACCGCCGCCAATGCAAAGAGTCGACAGGCCATATTTGCTCTTGCGGCGAATCATCTCATTGATCAACTTGATGGTGATAATGCATCCACTCGCCCCGATTGGATGGCCCAGGGCGATGGCTCCGCCATTGACGTTGACCAGGCACGGGTTCAATCCCAGTTCATTGATGCAAGCCACGGATTGTGACGCGAAGGCTTCGTTCAATTCGATGAGACCGATGTCATCCAGCCTGATGCCGGTTTTCTTGAGCAGCTTTTTCACCGCCGGGACCGGGCCGATTCCCATGATCTCCGGAGGCACACCGGCGGCAGCCGCGTCTACAAGCCGCACGATGGGCTTTAGGCCGAGTTCGGCCGCTTTTTTGCCGGTCATCACGACGACGGCGGCGCCAGCATCGTTAACTCCCGACGCGTTGCCGGCGGTTACTGTGCCATCCTTCTTGAAGGCCGGGCGCAGCTTGGCCAGCGATTCCGGGGTGGTCTTGCGCGGGTGTTCGTCCACGGCAAAGCTCTTCTCCTCGGTTTTGCTGACCTTCACCTTGACGGGAACAATCTCATCGTTGAACAAACCGGCGGCGACGGCCTTGGCGGCCTTCTGCTGGCTTTCCAGCGCAAACTGATCCTGCTGATCGCGGGTTACGTGATATTTCTCAGCCACGTTTTCCGCCGTGATGCCCATGTGAGTCCGCGTGAACGGATCGCTCAAAGCCGTTACCAATCCGTCCTCGAGTTCTCCGTGGCCCATGCGGTATCCAAAACGCGCGCCGCGGAGGTAATACGGCAGATTGCTCATGCTTTCAGCGCCGCCCGCAACCGCGATTTCGGCGAAGTTGCAGGTGATCTCCATGGCTGCGGTCACAATCGACTGTAGTCCCGAGGAGCAAAGGCGATTGACGGTTATGGCCGTCGCTTCGACCGGGATGCCCGCCTTTACCGAGGCCAAACGGGACAGGTAAGCATCTTCCGCTGCCTGACCTACGCAGCCCATGGCCACTTCATCAACCTGCTCGGGCGCGATTCCCGCTCTCTTTACCGCCTCGCGGATTGCGATTCCGCCGAGGTCACTGGCGCTGAAATCTTTCAGCGAACCGCCAAAACCGCCAATCGCGGTACGCACGGCGGAAACAATTACGATGTCCTTCATGAAGCCTCCTCAATCTCAATTAAGCCAAGTTAATCAATGCGGCGGAGTTCCGGAATTAGAACCCGCATTCTCTCTGCCAGGGTGGTGGAACGACCGGGTGAACCCTCAGCTATTGGAATGACCAATCTATTTTATACTGATCGTAGCTTCTGATCGATACTCCGGGTAGCATTCACATTTTGGCGGGAAAAGTCCCACATTGGCCCGGCAGCGGCGCGGAAAATGTGGGCCAGCGGCGCCCTTCAACGCTTCGCTAACCCTTCATGTCACAAAAGATGTCACAAGGTGTACACCATTCGGGGCGCAAGGTTTTACAATGGAGGCATGGATTCACTTGTTATTGCTGGCAGAGCGTTTCGTTCCCGCTTGATTGTGGGTACGGGAAAATACAAATCTGGCGAAGAAACCGCGAAGGCTCTGGAGGCCAGCGGCGCCGAGATGGTCACGGTCGCTGTTCGCCGCGTCAATCTTGACCGCTCGAAGGAATCGCTTCTCGACTTCATCGATCCCAAGAAGTACTTTTTGCTGCCGAACACGGCCGGCTGCTACACCGCCGATGACGCAATCCGTACGGCGCGTTTGGGACGCGAAGTCGGGCTTTCCGACTGGGTGAAAATCGAGGTCATTGGCGATCAAAAGACGCTGTATCCGGATGTCGCCGCCACCATCGAGGCTACCCGGGTATTGGTCAAGGAAGGCTTCACGGTTTTGCCCTATACCTCTGATGATCCCGTGGTTGCGCAGCGGTTGGTCGATGCCGGCGCAAGCAGCGTGATGCCGCTTGGAGCACCCATCGGCAGCGGGCTTGGCATTCAGAACGTCGCTCATTTGCGTATCTTGCGGGAGATCATCACGTCAGTCCCCCTGATAGTGGATGCAGGTGTTGGAATTCCTTCCGACGCAACCCTGGCGATGGAACTCGGATTTGACGCTGTGCTGATGAACACCGGAATCGCGGGGGCAAAGGACCCGGTCCTGATGGCCGAGGCCATGAAGTGCGGCATTATCGCCGGCAGGCTTGGCTACCTGGCAGGCCGCATGCCGAAGAAACTCTACGCGACAGCCAGTTCACCGGCGGAGGGCATCTCGCGTTGATCGGTTCCGAAGCGACCCTGGCGGCGCCTGCCAGTAATGAGCGCGGTGTCAGGTTGAGTCGCCCGCATTGGCTGCCGCAATACATCCCTGCGCTCGATGGGCTGCGTGGTATTGCTGTTTCGCTGGTCGTTTTCTATCACTGTCACACCAAACTCGGCGATGGAATGCTGAACCGTTTCGCCGAGTACGGGTGGGCGGGAGTGAATCTTTTCTTCGTCCTCTCTGGATTCCTCATCACCGGCATCATTGTCGAGGGCCGCAATGATGCGCATTTTTTTCGAAACTTTTATGCCCGGCGTGCACTGCGAATCTGGCCGGTTTACGTCTTGCTTCTACTGCTCAATTACATCCTGGTGCCCTGCCTGCTGGAGCACAATCCGCAGCACGCCTGGCGAATCACCTCGACGGCGCCTTGGCTTTACTACGCATTCTTTGTGCAAAACCTGTTTGCGGTCGCGCTGCCGGGGCCGATTGGGCCGACCTGGAGCCTGGCCATCGAGGAGCAGTTCTATCTCGCATGGGCGCCGATTGCGCGCCGTCTTTCGCTGCGCTATCTGGCCATCATTCTGGCCACGGCATTTGTCGTCTCGCCTGTGGTTCGGGCCTGGAATACCGGGTTGCTCACGCCAACGCACACGCTGATTCATCTTGACGGCCTCGCCATCGGCGCTCTGATTGCCGTGTTGCTCAGGATGGATGCTTTCAGCAAGTCCGCATGGCGAAAGTTGGGCCTCGTTGGAATTGCGCTTGGCCTCTTCGGCGTGGGGCTCATGTTGTATCGCGGTACCGCATTTGCCGATACCTTCCTGGCGCTCGGCTTCGGCGGCATGCTGATTGCGGCCATTGTTTCCGAACCCAGCGGCCTCTACGCCCGTGTTCTTTGTCTCTGGCCTCTCAAGTCAATCGGCACCGTTAGCTACGGGCTTTACATGACGCACATTCTGATTTTCGTCGTGATCGGCAGCTTCGAACTGCGAATGCTGCAATACGGAACATGGGGAAATCTCGCGGTGGTAGTCACGCGAATTGTTTTGTCCCTTGGCTTCGCGGCCCTGCTTTGGGTGGGTTTTGAGAAGCCAATCCTGCGGCTCAAACGCCGTTTCGAAAGTTCCCGCGAGGTGCAGCGCGAGGCCCCGGCGGCGGAGTTGGTTCCCGAGACCGTCTTAGCCGACTGAACCGCGACGTTCATCTCTGGGAATATTTCCCTGGTTTTGCCTTAAAGCGGGTTACAAGAGTCCAATAAAGCGCCACCACGTAAGCGCGGTCACTGCCCACAGAATCCATGAGCCAAGCCCGACGAGCACCGAGGACTTCACCTGGTTCTCGACGGAGTAATATCCGGGTCCGAACAAGATGATGTTACCCATCGTGTTGAACGGAAGGAAGAGGGCATAGGCCATCAGGATAGCCATTGGGAGTGTGAAGCCGATGATGTCGAACTTGAGCGTCTGGGCAATGCCGATATAGATCGGTATCATCACGCCGCCCATCGCAGTGGTGGTGGACCAGATCGCATGGGAGAAGATGGTAAACCCCATCAGGATGATCACCAGCGGGATCATCGGAAGGGTCTTCACACCGAGTCCGTCGAGCGCGGTCCTGACGATCCACTCGAATGCCCTTGTCTTGGTCAACACGTCGGAGAGGGTGATCACTCCACCGAAATAGATGAAGAGCTCCCACGGGATCATTTTCTCGGTTGTCTTCCATTCAAGCACTCCGATTTTGGGAGCGAAGATCATCGTCGAAGCGGCGAACGCGACCATCGTCGAGTTGAAGCCATGATAGAAGTCGGTCGACCAGAAGAAGAGTGCGAGAAGGAACCACAAGATTGCTTTCTTCTCCTGCGCCGACATCTTGCCCATCGCCGCGAGCTCTTTGGTGATGTAGTCCATGCCTCCGGGGATCTCCTTCATCTCAGGGGGGAACATCCGCAGGCAGAGCCACCCGGCGAATACCAGGACGATCAGATTGGTGGGGAGAGCCGCCAGGGCCCAGTAGCCCCAGGTGAGCTTGGCGGAGGCGCCGACTGCAGCGAGCATCATGCCGATCGCAATCGGATTGGGAATCGTGCCGGTAAGAAAGGCGGAGCCGGTGATGTTTGCAGTGAAGGTTTGCGAGAGGAATAGGGCGCGGCCGAAATTGCTCTTCCCCGGCTCGATCTCGTAGGCCTGTCCAATTCCCTGGACGATCGGAAGCATTGCGGCCGTACGGGCTGTGTTCGAAGGGGTCAGGGGGGCTATCACGAGATTCGCGAACATGGAGGCTGCAACCGCGCCTCGGGGCGTGCGTCCGAGCGCCTTCATCATCAGCAGCGCAACGCGGCGTGCGACACCAGTGTGCGTCATCGCGATAGAAATGACGAATCCGGTGACAAGCATGAAGAGGGCCGCCGATCCGTACCCACTCACCGCAAAATTGGCGTTGCGAACCAGCCATCCGTCTTTCACGGCCCCCGTTGCGTTGCCGACCCAGAAGTAGAGAACTGAGACGACAAAGAAAGCTGAGACAGCGAAGTTCACGGCGATCGTAACCCACATGACCACGGCAACCGCAAAGAGCGTAAGCAACTTGTGCTGAGTCAACGTCATGCCGGCCGGCGTGGGGAGCATCCAGATCACGATGCCGAGCGCGAACCCCAGCACGACGCCGTACTTTTTGCCCCACGACTCAAACGAAAATTTCTGGCTACTGGGAACCGTAACCTTAGCCGTCTCAACGCCGTGCGATGCCATATCTGCTCCTTAGTCCTTGCGCTCGTTGCCCGCGACACTCTGAATGTGATTTTCCGTCCCTAAAGTATAGGTAGTTCGTGCCAGAGTTCAAGACGAATCGGAGGGGCGGAGCGCATGACGAAGTTCAGCTTTGAGGTCGTCAACCGGTAACATTGCCGCGTCGCCGAACTGGCGCGCATGGAGAGGCTTTCATGAAGGCTTGGGAATTGGTGAAATTCGGGCCGGAGAAGAATTTGCGGCTGGTTGAACGTCCCATCCGACCGCGTCGGGGGTCGGCGAGGCATCGCTCCCAGGGGCATGGGCTAACTTGAGGAGTGATTCCAGTGCAACCGCTGCTAGTCTGAAGAATTACTGCTGGAGTTCTGTTCTGCTGTTCCAGTGGCGCGGCTCTGTCCCGAAACTACAGAGATCCGCCGTTGGGTCTTGAAATGAGAAGGGCACCGGTGAACTTGCTCCGCCATTTGGAGATTATCCGGGCATGTACTCCCTGCGATCTTACCGCAATGAAGACATGTGGATACGATGATCCCATTTGGCGTTCGTCCACGGCAAAAACCACCAAGTCCTGCGGGTTCAGCAGCCATCTGTCCTCCCTGGGCTCGAAAAGCGCGTCACCTCTTTGTGTCGAGATGACAGGCAATTGACGCCAACATGACAAAGATTCAATCTGGCCGACCAAAGCTACTTTCTTTGTTGCCGCCGACGTTCATTATAGAAGATGCAGTGCCGCTGACCAGAGCCGCTTTTTTTATTATTTATGCCTATAAGGATTATTTATCCAACTAAAGTGTGGGCGGAAAAGCGCTCGCTGAGGTAATTTACACCTGCTCCTGTGCCTTGCGAAAGTGTTCGAGGATGGCTTCGGCCTGACGCCGGCTGACGACCGCGCTAAGCGCCGCGGCATCGGCCTGCTGGATGGCCCGTACCGAGCCGAAGTGTTGCAGCAGGCGGCGGGTGGTCTGCTCACCGATGCCCTCAATCTCGCGCAACTCCGTTGCGCGGTCGCGTATTTGTCTGCGCTTGCGATGATAGGTAACGGCGAAGCGGTGCGCCTCATCGCGGATCTGCTGGATCAGGTGCAGCACCGGTGAATGGCGGTCGAGCACGACGGGCTCGTTTTCCTGTCCGTAAACGTAAATAATTTCCTCGCGCTTGGCGATCGAAGCCAGTGGTTGCGTGATCAGGCCGAGCGCCTCCAGTGCCTCGGACGCCGCGTGCAACTGCCCAATGCCGCCGTCGACGAGAATGAGTGAAGGCAGCGGCTTCTCTTCCTCGCAAAGCCGTTTATAGCGCCGCGTCACCACCTCGCGCATGGCGGCAAAATCGTCAACTCCATCGACGCTGCGGATGATGAACTTGCGATATTCCGAGTTGCGCATTTTGCCGTCTTGCCAGACGACCATCGACGCCACGGTTTCCGCGCCTTGTATATGCGAGATGTCGAAACACTCGATTCGCTCGGGAAGCTCGGTGAGATTCAACACATCCTGCAAAACACTCTTAAGCACGTCGGTGCGCGGCTTGAGCACGCGGAAGCGCTGGTCGTAGGATTGCCGCGCATTGTTGCCCACCAAGTCGATCAGGGAACGCTTTTCGCCGCGCTGCGGCACTTCGATGTGGATGCGCGCCTCGCTTTTCGCCGAGAGCAACTCAGCCAATGCTTCGCGGTCTTCAAAGTCGACGGGAATGTAAATGAAGCGAGGCACGTACGGCTGATCGACGTAGAGCTGCTTAAGAAGCGTGCTGAAAAACTCCCCGGTGTCGAAGCCGGTTGCCGCTTCCAATTCGCCGAGATCTTCCCAGAAAAACTCGCGCCGGTCGAGCACCTTCCCTCCCCGCATGTGGAAGAGGTTGACGGCCATCATGTGATTTTCGAAATGGAAGTTGAGCACGTCGGCGTCGTCGCCCTCGGCGGAGGCCATGCGCTGCTTTTCCTGCAGTTGCTCGACCGTGGTGACGAGGTCTCGATACTTGGCGGCAAGTTCGAACTGCTCTTGCTCGGCGGCGCCTTGCATGCGCTCGCGCAGCGACCGTGAAAGGTCGAACTGACGGCCTTCCAGAAACATGCGCACGTCATTGACGGCTTCGGCGTATGCCTGCGGCGTGGTGAGCCCGGCAACGCATGGGCCAAGGCATCGCTTGATGTAATACTGCAAGCACGGACGCGCGTGGTCGCGCGTGAGATCGACCTTGCAGGACGGAATCAGAAAATGCCGGTGGATGAGGTCGACGATACGGTAGGCAAGGTTCGCCGGAAAATATGGACCGTAATAGACCGAACCATCGCGCCTCAGTCTGCGCGTGACGTAGACGCGCGGAAAGCGCTCGGCTGCCGTGAGCTTTACGTAGGGATAGCTCTTGTCGTCGCGCAGCAGAATGTTGTAGCGCGGTTTCTTCTGCTTGATAAGGTTGTTTTCGAGCGCCAGCGCCTCGCCCTCGTTGGCAACGACGATGTACTCGATATCCACGGCCTCGCGCAGCAGACTGCCGGTCTTGGCGTCCTCGGCAGCGCCGTCGAGAAAGTAGGATCGCACCCTGGCCCGCAGGTTCTTGGCCTTGCCGACATAAATGACCTGGTCTTCGGCGTTCTTGTAGAGATACACGCCGGGATCGGTAGGCAACGTGCGTATTTTCTGGTTCAGGTCCACGTTGAGTAATGGAGCTCAGCGAAGAAACGGGTTGGTTTCGCGTTCTTCGCCAACGGTGGTCAGCACACCGTGCCCCGGCACGACAATTGTTTCATCAGGCAGCGCCAGCACGCTCTCGTGCAGGGAACGAATAATCTTGTCGTAAGATCCGCCGGGCAGATCGGTGCGGCCAATACCTCCGGCGAACAATGTATCTCCGGCGACCAATCGTTTTTCGAATTCGAAGTAGAGGCAAATCGAGCCTTCGGTGTGTCCCGGCGTGTGCAGCACCTTGCCTTCGATGGCCCCGGCCTTGACCGTGTCGCCGCTTGTAATGCTCTGGTCGATGGCTACGTTACCGGGCGGGCTCATGCCGAGCCACTCCGCCTGCGTATCCAGCATGCGCAGCAGCTTGGAGTCGTTCTGGTTCAGCAGAATGGGCGCGCCGGTGCGTTGTTTGAGCTTCATGGCGCCGCCGACATGATCGATGTGGGCGTGCGTAATCACGATCTGTTTCACCTGGAGCCCATGGCGCGCGACGATCGTCATGACCGCTTCGATGTCGTCACCTGGATCGATAACCATTGCTTCGTGGCTGTTCTCGTCGCCTACGATGGAGCAATTGCACTGCAACGGACCGACGGGCAGAATTTCGTGAATCATGTATTAATCATACCGGACAAGGCAATCAACCGACGCTAGTCCCTCGCCGAAAACGGTCTCCGGCGTGATGAGGCTGAGCACGAGAAAGCAACCTCCGCGAAAGTTGAAAAAGTGCCCCGGATGCACCAGCACGTTGGCTTTGCGGAGCAAGTCGAGCGCGAACTCCTCATCGGCACAGACGGCGGGAACCCGCAGCACGACGTACCAGCCCCCCTCGACGCGCAGGCGATGACAAAGCTGTTGCCGCGAAAGTTGCGCATCCAGCTCGGCAAGGTTGTTGCGAATTCGCTGGCCGAGTTGCCGCTGGACGGAGTGCCGAACTTCGAGCAGCGCCGCCGTGGCAAGTTGCACAGGCGCATTGGGTGATAGATAGGTGTCGGCGATGACTTCCAGCCTGTTCATGGCGTCGGCGGCCAAGTCCCCGGGCCCGCTGCACGCGATCCAAGCCATCTTCATCTGCGGCAGACCGCTGATTTTCGACAGCCCGCTCAGCGCAAAACTCAAGGCCGCGTCGTTGCCGGCAAAGCTGAGCCGCTCACCTGATTCGACGTTGTAGTCCAGAAAGACCTCGTCGGCGATCAGCGCCAGTTGATGCTCGCGGCAGAGGACGTTTAGACGTTCGAGTTCCCACCGTTTGACGTACGAACCGGTTGGATTGTTCGGCTGCACCACGAGCACCGCCCGCGAGCGCGCGCTGATGCCGCGGCGTAAGGATTCAAACTCGATCTGCCAGCCCTCGTCGTATACCAACTCAAATGGGACTAGGCGAACGTCCTGAATATCGGCCAGAAATTCGAACAGCGGATAGCTTGGGCTCGGAACCAGCACCTCGTCGCCAGGGTCGCAGAGCAGGCGGAAGCAGTAAGAGTAAGCTTCGCTGGTGCTGACCGTAAGGATCAGGTGCTCGGGATCGACGCCAATTCCCTGCTGGGCGTAGTAGTTCGCCACGGACTGGCGCGCCGTGAGCAAGCCTTTTGCGGCAGGCTCATAAGACAAAGCGCGCTCGTCGGCTAGGGCGCATGCGATCTGCTGCGCGGGATACTCCAGACCGACGCAAGTCGGATTCGATGCCGTCAAGTCCAGCAGCTCTTGACCGCTTCCGCCGTGCTCCTTAAGCACGAGGGTGAGCGCATTCGGCGACAGGTCCCAGTTGGTGCGTCGGGCAAACATTCGGACTCCAATCTATCATTCCCCGGCCACGGAAATGGCTTCGGCACACCATTTGCCGTGTTTAGCGCGGCGGAGGATGTACCAACATGATGCCCCTTCGTCACCGCGAAAAATGCCCAACCTGCAGGAAACAGGGATAAAATACACCCCAGCAGCTTACATGTGAGCGGTTGCGGCCGACACAGCCTGTTAGGGGCTTGGTACGGCGCGTAAGAACTTACGCCGGGGGAAGCGATGAATGCTCTTGTGCGATTCACGATTGTATTGGTCATCAGCATGGGCGCATGTACTCTACTTGCGCAGAGCCTGGGCGAAGTAGCACGCGAAAGCCGCAATGCGCGTCACCCACGCGCCAAGAGAGTGGTGACTAACGACGAGATTCCTTCGGTCGACACCATGCGCGCAGCACCTGCCGCCGCAAAAACCGATGCAGCGGAAGGGGCTGAAGGCAGCGACGACAAGGCCAAACCCAAACCCGAGAGCAAAGCAGGCAGCGAGAAGGACGCCGCCAAAGCGCCTGAGCCAGGATCGGCTGCCAGCGAACTGGCGAAAAAAGACGAGGAGCAAAAGGAGTGGAGCAGCAGGTTTTCGTTTCAGCGGGAAAAGATCTCGCTTCAGGAGCGGGAGCTTAAATTGGCGGAGCAAGAGTTTCAGCAAAAACAGATCGCTCACATGGGCGACGTGAACGCGCGCGTCAACAATCAGCAGCAATATGCCGAGGCGGAGAGGCTCGACCGGGAGGAGCTAGCCCAGAAACAGCAGAAATTGAACGCGGAACGTGAGAAGCTTAACGGCATGCAGGAAGAGGCCCGGCATGCAGGCGTCAAACTCCCCGACTGAATCTCTGTTTTTCCCGGGTCGAATCAAAAGGTCTTATCGAATCAAAAGGCTCGCCGATGAAGCGAGCCTTTGCTGCGTGGTGCCGAGCCTCAATTCCTGGGCGCCCCGGCTGCTGGCGCGGAGTCGGCCGCCTGTTGGCCACGGGCCGCTGCAGGCACGGGAGCAGGCAGCCTGGAAAGCGCCTTGTGCGCCTCTCTGGCGTGCGGTCCGGCCGCCAGAAGCTTCAGGTATGCCTCGTATCCGGCTCGCGCCTCCGGAAGGCGTCCGATCTTCTCGAAGCTCTCGGCGGACTTGAACGTCGCCTCGGCATCATCGGGCTTCCAGTGCAGAGCCTCCTGGTAGCGGTCGAGCGCGGCTCTGTAATTTTCCCGCTTGAAGTAAAAGTCTCCAACTTCAATGGCTTTCTGCGCCCTGTGAGGGTTGTAGGAACGCAACCCTAGCACGTCGTCAGCTACACCGCTGTTCGGGTGTGCTTTGGCATCGGCCATGGGAGCGCTGAGGTCTATCTTTGTGTCCTTACTGGAACTCTCACCGGCGGCACCCAGCAAACGCGGGGCGGCACTGTCCTCCGATGGAAGCCTAGTGGTCTTCTGCTGTTTGGTCGGCAACTGTGGGGGGAAATCCTCGGGAGGATATTGCTGCGCCGCCGCCCAACCGGCCAGCAAAACCCAGACCATTCCGACCATCACTCGCTTCATGGATTTATTGTAAGTCAGCGGCTTTCCCGTTGGCGAAGACGGAATCGCCGAACGGTTTTTCGGTCCTGGCCTTCCATCTCCACCTGGAGTTCAGCATTCGCCGGCAGTGCGCCGCCGATTCTCAGCCCTGCCATACCCGCAGGATCGGTCACGGGCTCGGAAATCAGCTCGGGAGCAAGTGTGCTTTCCGGCTCAGTCAGAGAGCATCGGAGTTTCACATCTGGCACGGGGGCTCCGGCGCAGGTGACCTGGAAGCCGAGGACAAGTTCCGCGCCTTCGCGGCGGGCGCTCGTACAGCGCAAGCTGAAATTCAGGGCGGGAGTCTCCGTCCGCGTCAATTCCAACTGCCCTGCGCGAATAGACTCCACCACGGACCGATGCTGTAGGCGCAAGACTTCCTGCACAGATTGCGGGTCTCCGTCGTGTTCCGCTGGGCTCGAACGCTCGGTGATGCAGTGTCCTTTGACGAACACCTGAGTCTCGAGCCGTCGCCCGCTACCCCGCGCTTCGCTCTGGACGTGATAGACCGTGTCGCCTAGGCGGATCTCGGTGTTATATCCAAAGATCACAAGTTCTCCGGGCGGCAAAGACTATTAGGGAAGGTACAAAACGATTGTCGAACAGTTCCCGATTCCTGCAAAGCACTTTCTTCCCATGTCGCAAGAAAAATTGTTGTCTCAGTGATTACTCAGCCGAATGCCGAGCGCCCGCCAATGGAACAATTCTTCGCGGGCTGCTGGCCGTGCGTTCTTGACTACTAGGACACCTGAAATCTACACTCAAGTGTTCGCCTTAGGTTGCCGGGGTGAGCTGGTCCTATGCCAGATAATTATTTCGTGCGGTACATTCCGCTCCTGCTTCACGTGCTCGTCGCCAGCGGACTGGCCGGCGCCATCGTTCTGTTGTCGACTCTGGTGGGCCAGCACAAGCGCAATCGGGTCAAGATGTCTCCGTATGAGTGCGGTATGCTGCCCATCGGGGATGTCCGGCAGCGCTTTTCCGTGAAATTCTATTTGGTCGCGATGTTGTTCATCCTGTTCGACGTAGAAGCGGTGTTCCTGTACCCCTGGGCGATTCTCCTTAAGGAGCTGAAGATGTTCGGCTTCTGGGAGATGGTCGTATACATTGCGATCGTGCTGGTCGGTCTGTTTTATATCTGGAAAAAGGGCGCGCTCGATTGGAATAAGCCGACCAGGAATGAGGTCCTGTAAACCTGATGGCACTGGCTCCTGCGATTACCGATCTTGAACAGCTAAAAGACCGTCCGGCACTGGCCAAGTTGCTCTCATGGAACGCCGATGCGGTTACTGGCGCGAAATTCGATCGCGGTGAACTGACGATCTGGGTGCGCCGTGAATCGTTGCGCGATGCCTGCGCACTGCTTCGGGACGATGCAGCCACCAGTTTCAACTTTTTCTCCGACGTCACCTGCGTCGACTGGTATCCGGAGGAACCACGTTTCGAGGTCGTCTATTCCCTGCTTTCGATGTCGCGCAAGGAGCGCATCCGGATCAAGGTCAAATTGAATTCGGCCGATCCAGGCGTGGATTCGCTCACTGACCTTTGGCCCGGTGCAAATCCCTTCGAACGCGAGATCTTCGACCTGTTTGGAGTCCGTTTTTACGGCCATCCATATCTCCGCCGCATCATGATGCCCGAGGACTGGAACGGCCATCCGCTGCGCAAGGACTATCCAGTCGAGGGATACCGTTAATGGCCGTCAAGTTCAGCAGCCTTGAGCCTGTCGTCGAGGTCATCGGGGACGACCGCACGATGGTCCTCAACATGGGGCCGCAGCACCCTTCAACGCATGGTGTGCTCAGGCTCCTGCTGGAACTCGATGGCGAAACCATCGTCCGTATCCGCCCTGACATCGGCTTCCTGCATACCGGAATTGAGAAGACCTGCGAGGCCAAGTTCTACCAGCAAGTCGTGCCGCTCACCGACCGCATCGACTATCTCTGTCCGATGACCAATAACTTGGCTTACGTGCTGGCGGTCGAGAAGCTTCTCGGGTTGGAGATTCCGAAGCGCGCGCAGTGGATTCGCGTCCTGTTGAACGAGCTGACGCGTCTCAACTCACATCTGGTCTGGCTGGGGACGCACGCCATGGACGTTGGCGCCATGACCGTGTTCCTCTACTGCTTCCGCGAGCGCGAGGACATTCTGCGCCTCTTCGAGATGGTCAGCGGCCAGCGGATGATGACTTCGTACTTCCGCGTCGGCGGTTTGGCGCTCGAAGTTCCGTTGGGATTCTTTGCGCGTGTAAAGCACTTCATCGACGCCTTTCCCGGTCACATCGACCAGTATGAAGACCTGCTGACACAGAATCCCATCTGGACAGGGCGGACGAAAGGCGTGGGAAAGATCACATACGAGGACGCTATCGCACTTGGGCTAAGCGGCGGCGTTGCCCGCGGAAGCGGCGTGGATTGGGATTTGCGCCGTGACATGCCTTATTCGAGCTATGAGCAGTTCGATTTCAAGGTTCCGATCGCGACCGAGGGGGACGTTTTCGCGCGTTATGCCATCCGCGTGCAGGAGATGCGGGAATCGACCAAGATCATTCAGCAGGCGCTGGCCGGCATGCCCGAGGGTCCGATCAAGGCCGACGCTCCCAAGGTCGTGCTGCCTGACCGCGAAAAAATGAAGACCCAGATGGAGGCCCTCATCTATCACTTTAAGATTGTGACCGAGGGATTCACGGTACCGGCCGGAGAGGTTTATCAGGGAGTCGAATCGCCGCGGGGCGAAATGGGGTACTACATCGTCAGTGACGGCACCGCAAAGCCGTATCGCGTGCACATGCGCAGCCCGTCTTTCGCCAACCTGAATGCTATTTTGCCGATGTGCCAGGGGCAACTGATCGCCGATGTTGTCGCGGCAATCGGCAGCATCGATATCGTGCTGGGAGACGTTGACCGATAGAAGGTCCGCGCGTGGGGCGCGGAAACAGTTCCACCGCCGCCGGGACGCCGGAGATGGGAACTCTGAACGATGAAATTTTCTGACGAACTGGAAGTGCGCTTTGCGGACATGCTTACGCATTACCCGATCAAGCGCTCGGTTCTTGTCCCCTTTCTGCTTTATGTACAGGACGAGCTGGGCTGGTTGACCGACGAAGCGATCCAGGAGATTGCCGATCGCCTGGAGATTACTCCGCTCGAGGTGCGCAACGTCATCAGCTATTACTCCATGCTGAGGACCAAGCCAGCCGGCAAATACAATGTGCAGGTTTGCACTAACATTTCGTGTCTGCTGCGAGGCGGCGAAGAGATTCTCGAGCACGCGAAGAAAAAGCTTGGCGTGGCGGAGAATCACGGGATCACCCCCGACGGCATGTTTTCCGTGGAAGAGGTGGAGTGCATCGGAGCATGCAGTTGGGCTCCCGCCATGCAGGTCAACTACGACTTCCACGAAAACCTCACGCCGGAAAAGGTGGATGAGATCATCGAGGCGTACCGCGAGAAGGCATCGAAATAGCAGAATACGAAGCGAGCGCAGGTAACTGAGAACCGGTTCATGGCATATCTGGTTTCACATCCCGACGAGGTCAAGATCATCTCCCGGCGCTTTGGCATGGGCGCCACAGACATCGACCGCTATCTCGAACTCGACGGCTACAAGGCCGTGCAAAAAGCGCTCCAGATAGGACCGGAGGGGATAATCAACGAGATGAAAGCGTCCAATCTGCGCGGACGCGGCGGCGCTGGTTTTCCCACGGGCATGAAATGGTCATTTGTTCCGAAGGAATCGGCCAAGCCCAAGTACGTGCTCTGCAACGGAGATGAGTCCGAACCCGGAACGTGCAAGGACCGTCTGATCTTTGAGCACGACCCTCACGCTGTGATTGAAGGCGTGATGATTGCCGCCATTGCCATCAGCTCGCACAAGGGCTACATCTACATCCGCGGCGAGTATCGCTACCTTTTGGAAATTATGCAGAAGGCCATCGCCGACGCTTACGCGAAGGGGTTTCTCGGGAAGAACATTTTCGGCAGCGGTTACGATCTGGACATCTACTGGCACGGCGGCGCCGGCGCCTATGAAGTCGGCGAGGAATCCGCGCTGATGGAGTCGCTTGAGGGCAAGCGCGGGGTGCCGCGCATCAAGCCGCCGTTTCCCGCTGTCGTCGGGCTCTGGGGCGGCCCCACGGTCATCAATAACGCCGAGACCCTGGCAACCGTGCCGCACATCATGCTGATGGGAGGCCAGAAATACGCCGAGACCGGCACGCCAAGGAATGGCGGTACACGCCTGTTCTGCCTCAGTGGACACGTTGCCAAGCCGGGAGTCTATGAGCTGCCGATGGGCTACAACCTTAAGCAGATGATCTATGAAGTTGGCGGCGGCATTGCCAACGGGAACAAGCTGAAGGCCGTCGTTCCCGGTGGATCTTCCGTTCCCGTCCTTAAGGCCGGCGAGATCGATGTGGCAATGGATTTCGATGCGATGATGAAGGCCGGCACCATGCTCGGGTCCGGCGGCGTGGTGGTCCTCGACGACCAAACCTGTATCGTCAAGTTCGCGTTGCGCACCATGCAGTTCTACCAGCACGAGAGCTGCGGCTGGTGCATCCCATGTCGCGAAGGGACTGACTGGCTGCGAAAGACGCTGCGACGGTTCCATGCCGGAGGCGGAGTGGCGAAGGATATCGATAACATGCAATACCTGGCCGAGAACATGCTTGGACGCACGTTCTGCCCCTTGGGCGACGCCGCAGCCATGCCGACCATCGGCTTTATTACCAAGTTCCGCAACGAGTTCGAAGACCACCTTGAAGGCCGCCCGTGTCCGTACGAAAAAGCGGGCGCTGATCATCGGGTTCCAGTGGAAGCACACTGAGAAAGAATCGAAAATGATTGAGCAAAGCGCACCCGCAGTTTCATCAACCGGCGATAAGGAAATCCTGATTGCACGCTTGCAAGATGGCCGCAACCGGTATCTTTGCGCATTCCACGGAGTGCTCGATAGCGGTTCATCGTGGCGCAGGACTCCCGGCACCTGGTCCATACTGGAGTGCGCGGAGCACGTCGCGGTGGCCGAGGAGCAGATGCTTAAGGCATGGGAGAAGCTGGCTGCGGCCGGTTCATCCGATCCAGCGAAGGATGCGACTATCCTGGCGCTGGCTCACGACCGAACGCGCAAGGCTAAGGCTCCCGAGCGCTCCGAGCCCACGGGACGCTTCGACAGCCTGTTCGAGGCGATCGAACGCTTCCGGGTCGCGCGCGACCGCACTTTGCATTTTGCCGAGGGAGTCTCGGTCGAAGAGCTTCGCGCCAAGGTCATACCGCATCCACTGGCGGGCACGCTGGATGGCTACCAGTTGCTGACGCTCATGGCGGTACATCCCGAGCGCCACGCCCTGCAGGTGGAAGAAATCAAGACAGACCCGGAATTCCCGTCTGGTCAGCATCCGTAGGCTCTGCCCCAACAAGCCAACCAATGGCTTGTCGGGACCCCCGGTGAATTTTTCAATGGCAGACGCACCCAAACTCGTCAAGATTACCGTCAACGGCAAAGCCCTATCGGTTCCCGCCGGTACGCTGCTGATCGACGCCTGTAAGAACACTGGCATCGAAGTTCCTTCGTTCTGCTACTACCCCGGCCTGTCGCTACAGGGCGCATGCCGCATGTGCCTGGTGGAAATCGAAAAACTGCCAAAGCTTCAAACCGCGTGCACTACGCAGGTTGGCGAAGGCATGGTCGTGCACACCGAAACCGAAAAGGTTGTGCAGGCACGCAAGAGCATGCTTGAGTTGCTGCTTGCCAATCACCCACTGGATTGTCCTGTTTGCGACGCCGGAGGCGAGTGCGAATTGCAGGACATGACATTCAAGTACGGGGCGTCGGAATCGAAATTCATCGACATCAAGAGCCATCGTGACGAGCAGCAATGGTCTCCGGTCGTCTACTTCGACCGTCCGCGGTGCATTTTGTGCTATCGCTGCATACGCGTCTGCGGCGAGGGCATGGACGTGTGGGCGCTGGGCATCCAGAACCGCGGCCAGAGTTCGGTCATCGCTCCCAACAAAGGCGACCACCTCGAGTGCGAGGAATGCGGTATGTGCATCGACATCTGTCCGGTCGGCGCACTCACCTCGGGGGCTTACCGTTACAAGACGCGCCCGTGGGAGATGAACCACGTCGGCACCGTCTGCACGCACTGCGGTGATGGTTGCCTCACGACGCTTGGCTGCCGCCGCAGCGATACCGGCATGGACATCGTGCGCGGAGACAATCGCGACAAGAGCGGCATCAACGGCGATTTTCTCTGCATCAAGGGGCGCTACGCCTTCGATTTTGCCAACCATCGCGAGCGCATCAAGGAACCAATGGTGCGCCGCGATGGCAGGTTTGTTCCCGTTGCATGGACGGAAGCGATCGATACCGTTGCCCGCAATTTTCGCGAGATCATTGCGAGCCACGGCTCGCAGACGGTCGGCGTGATCGGTTCCAACCGCACAACGAACGAAGAGAATTATCTGCTTCAGAAGTTCGCGCGTCTGGTGCTGGGAACCAATAACATCGACCATCACCGCACAGCGGATTACCCATCTTTCGTCAAAGCTCTCGCCGAGAATAACGCGAAGACGGCGAGCATGCGCGATGTCTTCCAGGCGCCGGCAATTCTGCTGGTCGGCAACGATCCCACCAATCAGCATCCGCTCCTGGCTTGGCAGATCCGCAACAACGTTCGATTGCATCGCGCCAAGTTGCACGTCGTCAATTCGCAACCGATTAAGCTCGGCAGACAGGCGGCCAGCTTCACGCAGGTTCCGGCGGGAAGCGAAGGCCAATTTGTCCAGTACCTTGCTGGAGGCGATTCCGCCGCGCAAGCCATCACGGGGATTGCGCCCGAAGCGCTTGCCAAGTTGCGCGACACCTTGCGGGCCGAGCCGGACCTGATTATTATTTTCGGCTCCGAACTTCGCGGTGACGACGTAGCGGCCCTCATACGATTCGGCGCCGCCCAGCAAGCGCGATTCATCTGCCTCGGCGATTATGCTAACTCGCGCGGGGCCGCCGATATGGGTCTCTACCCTGACTTGCTGCCCGGCTATGCGCCACTCGCTTCCGGCTCGATATTCGACAGCGAGTGGGGAGGGCAGATTCCGGCGCAGCCCGGCTTGAGCCTTGCGCAAATGCTCGATGCAGCTCGCGATCTCAAGTTGCAGGCCCTGTACGTGGTCGGTTCCAACCCGGTTGCGCGTTACGCGGTGGACCCATTTGTTCTGCACGCGCCTTTTCTGGTGGTCCAGGATATGTTCATGACGGAAACGGCGATGCTGGCGGACGTAATCCTGCCGGCGGCGAATGCCTACGAGAAGGCCGGCACATTTACCAACACCTGCGGCGATTTGCAGTTGTTGAAGAAAGCGGGCGATGTTGCGTCCGTCAAGAGCGACTTCGAAATCATCGTGCGTATTGCTGAAAAAATGGGCGTCGACGTCCGTAAGCTCGTGCCGTTCGGCGTCGGCATGCGCGCCGACTTCGGCCAGACGCGCGGGGCTCAGTCGGGCGAGGCCGACCAGCATGCGGTTTGGCTTCACGCCCGCGGGCTTGAACCAAGAGTATCGCCGTTCGATCCGATAGCCGTGCTCGATGAGATTCAGCGGTTGGTCCCCGGCTACGATGTCTCACGCCTGGGATTGCTGGCCGGCAACGATCAACAGACTCGACTGGTGAACATTCAACCGGCGGGGATTCAGAGTCACCCGGAATGGATCGTTCCCTCGCGTGACGAGCTGTTTACCTCCGGTACGCTCAGCCGTTATTCAAATACGCTGAACTCGGTGATTGAGAATAAGAGCAAAGCTCGTGTCGACACCGAAGTCGTGGCTGACTGATTATTCGGCTGCCTGCGGCAATGGGTTTGTCGTTCGCGGATTTGATGTTTCGCAAACGAACGTCAGTGAGTGCGGGAAAGCTACGCGAAGTAAGTTTGTTCCTGGGAACGCATGACTCAATGAATGTTGGAATGTTTTTGCTCGTCGCTATCATCAAGATCGCCATTACCGTCGGCGTACTGCTGACGATTGTGGCCTACTCCGTCTGGCTGGAGCGGAAGGTGGTGGGCCACATGCAGAACCGCTGGGGACCGACCCGCGTCGGCCCGTTCGGTCTGCTGCAGCCGCTCGCTGACGGCATCAAGTTCATCCTGAAGGAAGACTTGACCCCGCCCT
Source organism: uncultured Acidobacteriota bacterium (assembly GCA_963832365.1). Taxonomy (GTDB): domain Bacteria; phylum Acidobacteriota; class Terriglobia; order Terriglobales; family Acidobacteriaceae; genus CAWBRT01. The sequence goes on from CAWHUL010000027.1 coordinate 138,123, forward strand.
ATGTCAACCGGACTCTGTTCATTCTGGCTCCGATGCTTGCCCTGGTAATGGCGCTGACTTCGATTGCGCTTGTGCCGATTGGCCCGAACATCACCATTGGCAGCGTAACCACTCCGATTCAGATTACCGGGGTAGAGACGGCGAGCAATCAACCGGCCGACATTGGTATCGGCTTGCTGATCATCCTTGGCGTCACTTCGCTTGGAGTTTACGGCATCGCGCTCGCGGGATGGTCGTCCAACAGCAAGTACTCATTGCTCGGCGCTTTGCGCGCCAGCGCACAAATGGTCAGCTATGAGGTTGCACTTGGGCTGTCGCTGGTGGGCGTGCTGATGGTTTCCGGCTCGTTCAGTCTGCGAACCATTGTCGAGAGGCAACTAGGCAGTCCGTGGCACTGGAACATCTTTAATGGCGGCTGGCAATTCGTCGCGTTCTTCATTTATCTGATGGCGGCTTTTGCAGAGACCAACCGCATTCCATTCGATCTCCCTGAAGCGGAGACCGAGCTCGTGGCCGGTTATCACACGGAATACAGCTCGATGAAGTTTGCCATGTTTTTCATGGCCGAGTACGCCAACATGGTGACCGTGGCCTGCCTGGCGTCGGTCATGTTTCTGGGCGGATGGAGCGGGCCTGTATTCGGGCCGCTGATCCTGCAATCGCTGCTTCCGATCCTGTGGTTTTTGGCACGCGTATTTTGTTTTATTTTTCTATATATCTGGGTACGCGGCACGCTGCCGCGTTTCCGCTACGATCAACTGATGGGGTTCGGCTGGAAGTTTCTTTTGCCGCTCTCAATCGCCAACATACTTGTCACCGGGCTGATTGTGGCCCTGCGGGCATAGTCCGCGGGTGTGGAACCGATGCTGCACCTTGTTTTATTTCTGATCTTCGCAACCCTGTGCGTGGGAGGCGCCGTTAACCTCCTGGTGCAGCGCCATCCAATCAACAGTGCGCTGTCCCTCGTGCTCGTCACGGGCTCGCTCGCGCTGATTTACTTGCTCCTCGGCGCTGAGTTCGTTGCCGCCATTCAAATCATCATCTACGCGGGAGCGGTGATGGTGCTGTTCATTTTCGTCATCATGTTGCTTAACGCCGGCGCCGAAGAAGAAACCAGAGGCAGCCGGGTGGCGATCCTGTTCGGCGTGCCCGGACTGATTCTGGGAATTTCCGCCGCCGTCTGGGTACTAGTCACGAGCAAGTCCAGCCTTGGCTCGGTTGCAATTGGCCAGCTACACGGCACAGCTCCCGCCATGGGGCGACTTCTCTTCAGGGATTTCCTGCTGCCGTTCGAGGTGACCTCTGTGCTGATCCTGATCGCGATTATGGGCGCCGTAGTTCTGGCCCGGAGGGAGAGCGACTAATGGTGCCGATTTCCTATTATCTCGTGCTGAGCGCGATCCTGTTTGCCTGCGGAGTTGCCGGTTTTCTCATCAAGCGCAACATCATCACGATCTTCATGTCGATCGAACTGATGCTGAACGCGGTGAATCTTACCTTCGTGACCTTTGCCGCGCAGTGGCAAGCGCTGAGCGGCTACATCTTCGTCTTTTTCGTGATGGTAGTGGCCGCCGCCGAAGCCGCCGTCGGATTTGCGATCATCATAGCCGTCTTCCGCACGCGAGAGACCCTGAACGTGGACCGCGTGAATTTGCTGAAACTATGAGTCTGAATCTCTGGTTGATTCCAGCTTTACCCGCCGCCGGCGCCGCCATCAACGGCTTTTTCGGCCGGCGGTTCTCGAACAAGATGGTGAGCACCGTCGCGTTGGCCTCGACGGCGGCATCGTTCGCCTGGGCACTGCTGGCGGCGATACGCCTGCTAGCCATGCCTGCCGATCAGCTCCCCTATATCGAACGAATCGGAACATGGCTGCGCAGCGGCAACTTCGTGGTGGAGTACGGCTTCTATCTCGATCATCTCTCGATGATCATGATGCTGGTGGTCACGGGCGTCGGCTTTCTCATTCATATCTACTCGGTCGGGTACATGGGGCACGAGGGCGGATACTACCGCTTCTTCAGCTACCTGAACCTGTTCATGTTCTTCATGCTCACGCTGGTGCTTGCGGACAACTACCTGTTGATGTTCGTCGGTTGGGAAGGCGTGGGGCTCGCTTCCTATTTGCTGATCGGCTTTTTCTTTTTGCGCGACTCGGCGGCGAACGCCGGGAAGAAAGCGTTCATCACCAACCGTGTCGGTGATTTCGGTTTCCTCATTGCCCTATTCCTGCTGGTCAAGCACTTCGGCACGCTCCAGTATACGGACGTATTCCACAAGGTTGCGGAGTTCTCGCCAGGCATCGAGACCGAAGCCGGTCTGCTGACTGCCATCGCACTGCTGATGCTGGTGGGCGCCACGGGCAAATCGGCGCAGATTCCTCTTTACGTCTGGCTGCCTGACGCGATGGAAGGTCCGACGCCGGTCTCCGCGCTGATCCACGCGGCTACCATGGTTACCGCCGGTGTTTACATGATTGCGCGTTCGAACGCCATCTTCAGCCGTTCAACGATTGCGCTTATGGTCGTCGCCATCATAGGCTGCCTGACCTCGTTTTTTGCCGCGACCATCGGAATCACCCAGACAGACATCAAGCGGGTGCTCGCCTACTCCACGGTTTCGCAGTTGGGCTACATGTTCATGGCCTGCGGCGTGGCCGCGTATTCGGCGGGCATTTTCCACCTGATGACGCATGCTTTTTTCAAAGGGTTGCTCTTTCTCGGCGCCGGCTCGGTGATTCACGCCGTGGGCGGCGAACAGGACATGCGCAAGATGGGCGGCCTGAGGAAGTACGCTCCCTATACGTTCTGGACCATGCTGATCGCCACTTGTGCGATCTCCGGAATTCCTGGGTTCTCGGGTTTCTTCTCCAAGGATGAAATCCTCTGGCAATCTTTTTCCAGCCCCCATGGAAACTGGGTGCTCTGGTTGTTCGGCGTCATTACGGCGTTCATGACGAGCTTTTACATGTTCCGTTTGCTGTTCATGACTTTCTTTAACGAATATCGTGGCGCATTGGGCGAACAGCACACGCCGCACGAGACACAGCCGCACGGCACCGCAGCGTCGATCGAACACGCCGGACACACACACGAAGTTCCCATGGGCGGCCAGCGGACGGTTGCGCAGGCACCGGCGGTTGCCGCCCACGGCCATGGAGAACCGCACGAAAGTCCCTGGGTGATGGTGGTTCCGCTTGTGCTGCTTGCCGTGTTGTCGATCGTCGGCGGCTACGTGGGTGTCCCAAAGGCGCTTCATGGTAGCAACGCGATCGAGCACTTTCTTGCCCCGGTCATGCCGGCCATTACGGCGGAAGCAGCGGGAACTGCACACGAAGGGTCACTCTCCGAGCAGGAGCACTCGCAGGCCGCAGAGGACAGCTCGTTGGAGTTGACAATGACGGGCGTTTCGGTGGCGGTTGCGTTCGCGGGCCTCGGTCTGGCCTGGCTTTTGTACGTCAAGCGGCGCGACCTGCCGGCCAAAATCGCCGATTCGCTTGGCGGCCTTTACACGGCAGTGCTGAATAAGTATTACGTCGACGAAATCTACGGCGCTGCCATCATCGGCCCGCTGATTGCTTTCTCCACTCGCGTGCTCTGGCGCGGAATTGACGCCACGCTGATCGACGGAAGCGTGAACGGCGGTGCTCGGGGTGTGCGTGAAATTGGCGATTCGCTGCGTCACCAGCAATCCGGCAATATCCGCGCTTACGCAGGCTGGGTTACGGCCGGAGCGGCGGTCGTCATCCTCTACATGGTTTGGATGGGAACGCGATGATAGCTGCAAGTGTCAACCCGTACATTCTCACGCTGGTGACGTTTGTTCCGCTATTCGGGGCGCTACTGCTCGCGTTGTTTCCCCGGCGTGATCGCGACATCCGCGCCTTTGCGCTGCTGGTCAGCATTGTTACGTTCCTGTTCTCACTCCATCTGCCCTGGTACTTCCGAGAACAGGTCAAGCTCGCACAGCCACACCTGGCCACCGGTCACACTCTGACTCCGCCGGGCCTCTCGCTTGCGTATGAAGTCGACAAAGCCTGGATTTCGACACCGAACATCCATTACCACATGGGTATCGACGGTATCTCGCTCTGGCTGGTGCTGCTCACAACGTTCCTGGTTCCTTTGTGCGTGATGGTCTCGTGGCGCTCGATTCACGACCGGGTGAAGGAATTTTTCATTCTGCTGCTGGTGCTGGAAACGGCAATGATCGGCGTATTCGTGGCGCTCGATCTTTTCCTGTTTTACTTCTTTTGGGAAGCAACGCTGATCCCCATGGCCCTGCTGATCGGAATGTACGGCCACGAGCGACGGGTTTACGCAGCGGTCAAGTTTTTCCTGTTCACCATGGTTGCGTCGGTCTTTATGCTCGCCGCAATCATCTGGCTCTATGCCAAGAGTGGAACCTTCGACTTCGTGACCTTGCAAGCGCTGTTGCAGGCCGGCGCGTTGCCGGGAATGGAGCATGCCGCACAGTGGCTTTTTCTTGGCTTTTTTATCGCATTTGCAGTCAAGGTGCCGCTCTTCCCGCTGCACACCTGGCTTCCCGACGCGCACGTCGAAGCCCCGGCCGCCGGGTCCGTTCTTCTGGCTGCTGTACTGCTGAAGATGGGAACTTACGGCCTATTGCGATTCAATGTTGGGTTGTTTCCGGAGCAGGCCCGCCGAAACGCCGACTGGATCGCGGTCCTGGCAATCATCGGAATCATCTACGGCGCGCTGGTTGCCATGGTGCAGCCGAACATGAAGAAACTGGTCGCTTATTCTTCCATCAGCCACCTGGGGTTGGTAGTGCTCGGCATCTTCAGCTTCACCACGGCCGGAGTTGACGGCGCTGTATATCAAATGTTGAATCATGGCATCTCGACCGGCGCGCTATTTATCCTCTGCGGCATCATCTACGAGCGGCGGCACACCTACGAAATCGCGCAGTACGGCGGTCTGGCCACGCCGATGCCGGTCTATGCGACCTTCTTTCTGGTGATCACCTTGTCTTCTATAGGCTTGCCGTTGCTGAACGGGTTCATCGGCGAATACCTGATCCTCAGTGGATCGTTTCAGGCGAAGGCATGGTGGGGTGTGCTCGCGGCAAGCGGGGTGATCTGGAGCGCATGCTATATGCTCTGGCTCTACCAGCGTCTTTTCTACGGAGTTGTCACGAATCCCGTAAATGCCGGATTGCCGGATCTCGACGATCGCGAGCGCAGTTGCCTCTGGCCGCTTGCGATTGCCGCGCTGGTTATGGGAGTCGCTCCTTCGCTATGGATGAACCGCATCGACCAGTCTGTCGCCCAGATGCTCGCACCTTTCCAAAAGCAGGCAGCCGCTCAGGCGCAGCACAGGGCGCAACCAAGTGCAACGAAGGCGGCGCAAACGCAGCACTCAGCGGCAATTTCGCTTGAGAAAGCAAGCCAGGTGAACGGCCGATGATACCCGGCATCGACTACATTCGAATTCTTCCGGAAATCGTGCTTTCGGTCTTCGGCATGATCGTCATGGTGGCAGACCCGCTGCTGCCCGAGTATGAAAGCCGCAAGTCAATGGGGTTTGTCTCGGCTCTCGGATGCGTCTGCGCTCTGTGCGCTACCTTTTATCAGGCGGCATTTCCCGGCACGGCGTTTTTCAACATGGTGCGGGTCGATGGCTTCAGTGTGTTCTTCCACATTGTCGTCATCGCGGTTGCACTGCTCACTACGCTCAGTTCGTTCGAATACCTGGAAGTGCAGAAGATTCGCCTCGGCGAGTACTACGGCCTGATCCTGCTCGGCACGGTCGGCATGTGCCTGATGTCCTCAGCCATCGAGTTGGTGCTTATCTTTATCGCCCTTGAGATCTCTTCCATCGCGACATACGTTCTGGCTGGATTCCGCCGCCGCGTCGCCAGCAGCGCGGAGTCGTCTATCAAATACTTCCTGCTGGGCTCGTTCGCGACCGCGTTTTTCCTTTACGGCGTCGCGCTCATGTTCGGCGCCACCGGATCCACGAATGTCGACCAGATTGCCGCCGCACTGCGCAACGGCGCGCCAACGCTGGCATATCTGGCTATGGCGATGATGTTCGTGGGTCTCGGCTTCAAAGTCGCTACCGCTCCATTCCAGGTGTGGACTCCGGATGTCTATGAAGGTGCCCCGGCGCCGGTCGTCGGATTCATGTCGACCGCCCCCAAGGCGGCGGCGTTCGCCGTGCTGCTGCGTGTGCTGTACGGCACCGCAAGCGGCAGCGCATTCTGGGGCCAACCAAGGCCGGGATGGTTCTGGATGATATGGGTTTCCGCAGCCTTGTCAATGACTCTCGGGAACCTCGGAGCGCTGGTGCAGTCGAACGTTAAGCGCCTGCTGGCCTACTCGTCGATCGCCCATGCCGGATACTTGCTGGTCGCCTTTGCCGCAATCCGCGACAACGGTGCGGGAATCTCCGCCGCGATGTTTTACTCCGCGTCTTATGCCGCCATGAACGTCGGCGCCTTTGCCGTGGTGAGCCACTTCGCAAGCGCCGGCGAGAAATACGTGAACGTCGATGACTACGCTGGGCTCGGCCGTCGCTCGCCCATGCTGGCGGCGGCGCTGACGGTCTTCCTGCTCTCCCTGATCGGAATCCCGATTACCGGTGGGTTTCTGGCAAAGTTTTACGTCTTCACCGCCGCGCTGCAGTCGAGCCTTGTGATCCTCACGATCATCGGCGTCATCAACAGCGCCATCGGCGCATACTACTATCTGCGTTTGATCGTGTTGATGTACATGCGCGAACCGCAGAGCGACGCTCCCGTGCCGCCAATTCCATTTGCGGCGGGGCTGGCGATGGTGCTCAGCCTGATAGCTACAATTTATCTTGGCGTGCTGCCAGGCCCAGTGCTCAACTTCGCCCTCGACGCAGCGCGTGAACTCGTCCGTTGATGATTCACCCCGTTGAGGTAAGCCGAATTCCCACATCTGCCAACTGCGGATATGGGGCACCATGCATCGTCCGTTGATGAAACTCACTTCAGAATGATCGCAAAAGCAAAAGGCCTCCCCGTCGAGAGGAGGCCCTGGATCTATGCGAGTTCAAAAGACTCTGCCGGGCGAACTACACTACCTTGGCAAAGATCACGACCAGCGTAAACAGCACCAGCGATTCGATGAAGGCCAAACCAAGAATCATGGCAAGCTGAATTCCAGCGCGAGCGGAAGGGTTCCGGGCCATGCCTTCGCAGGCAGCCGAACCGACTTTGCCCTGACCCAGCGCAGCCATTCCAGCGGCAATAGCCATGCCGAAGCCGGAGGCGATAGCGACCCAATTAACCGGTTTAGCCGCTTCAGCGCCAGGTGTTTGTGCAAAGGCGGGCGTCACCATGACTGAAAGGGCGACGATCATCAGCAGAACGAACATCAGTTTACGCATTGTATTGCTCCTAGTAATGCCCCGCAGGGCTGAGTGTCGCTGCCAGTGGGTGGTTGGCGCCCCTAATGCGACGCCCTCACGCTTGCGGCGAAAACCGAACTTGAAACCTTGCAAACCGCGACCTAGTGCTCGTGGGCCACGGCCTCGCCCAGGTACACCATCGCCAGCAACATAAAGATATAGGTCTGGATCAATGCCACGCCGATGTGCAGGCCCATGAAAATCACGGGGACACCAATCGGGATCAGCGAAAAGAACACGAGAGTCACCATGTCTCCGGCAAACATGTTGGCAAAGAGACGGATGGTGAGCGAAAGAATTCGCGCCAAGTGGCTGCATATCTCGATGACGAACATGAGCGGCGCCAGCCACCATACTGGACCCAGGAAGTGCTTGATGTATCCCGCGCCGTTCGTGCGGATGCCGTGGTAGTGGTAGTAAATCCACGTCACGATGGCACAACCCAGCGGAACCGAGGGCACTCCCGTCGGAGTCTCAAAGAACGGAACCAGTCCGAGCAGATTGCACGAAATGATGAACAATCCCAGTATGGATATGTAGGGAACGTAACGCTCATAATCATGCCCGATGATCTCGTGGCTCGAATCGCCGACGAAGCCATCGAGACTCTCCATGACGTGCTGGAGGCCCCCCGGCTTTTCCACCGAGAGTCGCGAGCGCACAATCAGAAAGAGCATCACGAGCAAGAGGGCAACCAGGATCTGCATCGCCACATAATTTGGAATGGGCTCGTGCGGGTGTTTGACGGTAATTCCCAACGTGTGCAGCAACGCCGTGACGGGAGCCGCAAGGAGCCGGTTAAGAAGAGCGGTAAAAGGAAGTAAAGGTTCCATTCGGGTATTTTTGTATCAGGCTAAAGTCCGCGCCGGAAGGCGCCAAATGCCTCGTAAACAGCCTCGCAAAGCAGGGCGGGAACGGGCACGCACAAGCCAACCAGGTAGCCGTAAAGGCCCCTTTGAGAACATCTGAATATAGCATACGATCCCAGCGCTACCAAAAGGATACGGACGGTAAAGCGGAAAACGATGATGCCGCCGCGCTCGCGGCTTTGCCCGGTCGTGATGCGTTCGCCCAGAGCGTTCACCGCTTGCGTCAGCCAGCGAAAATTGTGCCATGAGAGTGCGACGCCCAGTGCAGCGCCGAGCGCAACCGCAAGCCCGAATCCCAACGCCGAGCACGCAATGACGGCGATTCCAATAACGCCGATGGCGCGCTGCATACGCCAGACCGCGCGGTCGTAGAATGCCTCTGAAAGGCGCTCAGCTAGGGTCGCAGGCGCCTGACTGTCGGGTGCCGACGCAGGTTGTTCATTCTCGTTCATTGAAAGAAGAGAGCGCCATGCGGATCATCTTGACGAAGCCGACGATGGCGCCAAGAATCAGCCCCGCCAAATAAATCCAGTGTTGATGCAGCCAGTGGTCGAGTGCCAGTCCGATCAGATATCCGACAATGACGGCTGCCGGAAGAATGAATCCTATCTCCGAGTAGCGGGCCAGCAGAACCAGCGGATCTTTGTTCTTCTTGCCTTCCGGGTGCTTGGAGCCGCTGTCATCCATGGCCAAGCAAGGCTAGCAGTAGAGGCCCCGGATGCGCAAACCGTTGGCCATTGCCTAGGCGGTTACGCCTTAGGGTCGACCGGTTTGCTCTCGTCTTCGCCGCTGACGCTTTTCTTGAAAGAGCGAATTCCTTCACCCAGTCCCTTGCCCAGTTCCGGAAGCTTCTTCGGTCCGAACACGAGCAGGGCTATGAAAAGGATCACAAGAAGATGCATCGGTTGAAACAAGCCTTCAAACATACCAGTACCTCAAAGACAGTATATATCTTGCGCAAGCGGGTTCGAGTCGGTGAAGCAGCGAAAAGCCGGAATCCGGCAGTGATTCCGGTTCAACATCATGCACCTGTCTACTTGACCAGTTGAGCGATTGAGTTCAAGGGGCCGCTGTTCATCGACCAATACACGGCTTGAATGAGCAGGTTCGGAAAGATTCCGATCCCAATCGTGCCCACTCCGGCGATCGTAAGGGCAAGGCGCATTCCCGGACCAATGCTAACCGGCTCGGCATCGACCGCCTGCTTCATGAACATCGCATTCGCAATCTTCATGTAGTAGTACAAGCCGATCACGGCATAGAGCACCGCGATGGTGGCCAGAGTGTAATGTCCCGTCTGCATCAAGCTGAGGAAGATGAAGTACTTTCCAAGGAATCCGGCGAATGGCGGAATGCCTGCCAGCGACAACAGGAAAGCCATCATCAGCAGGGCTTCCGTCGGAGCCTTGAAAAACAATCCGTTAATGTCGTCAAGATCATCGCCGATGATATTACGGCGACGTAGAGAGGTGATGACGGCAAAAGCACCGAGGTTCATGAATGTGTACACCAACAGATACACCAGAATTCCCTGGATGCCGGTCTGATGATCCTTGCCATCGCTGGCGATCAGTCCGAGCAGCATGTACCCGACATGAGCGATGGAGGAATACGCAAGCAGCCGCTTCAGGTTTGTCTGGGTGATCGCCGCCAGGTTACCGCCCGTCATGGTCGCTACCGAAACAAAGATCAGCAGCGGAATATACAAAGGCCGCAGCGGATAGAGTGCAAACAGGAAGATGCGCAGAAGCATCGCCCATGCGGCGGCCTTCACTGCCACCGACATGAACCCGGTAACGCTGGTTGGCGCTCCTTCGTAAGCGTCGGGCGCCCACTGATGGAATGGAACGGCAGCGATCTTGAACAGCAGGCCGGTCGCAGTGGTGATGAGCGCGAGGATGATCACTGGATCGCGTGGATTTGTGGCGATACGATTTTGCAGCGCGATGCCGATTTCGGCAAGATTGGTGGAACCCGAAAGACCGTAGAGCAGCGACAATCCATAGGCGAAGATGCCGGATGAAAATGCGCCGAGCAACAAATACTTCAGCGCGGCTTCATTGGAACGCTTGTCGCGGCGCAGGAAACCGACCAGGATGTAGGTCGACAGCGCCATCAGTTCGAGTCCAATGAACAGAAGCACCAGATCGAAGCCGCAAGCCATGCACATCATGCCAACAACCGAGAACAGGATCAGTGCATAAAATTCGCCGTGCGATTCGCGCTCAACTTCCAAATAACGCACCGACATCAGGATCGCCACCGCCGCTCCCACCAGGAACAGGTAGAAGAAATAAATGGCGACGCGGTCCATTAGAACCCCGCCGAAAAATCCTGAGCTGAACGTAACCGCCTGTCTGCTTAAGGCCAATTGAATCTTAAGAACTCCGCCGGCGGAGAAGCACAAGCCCATCAAGGCAGCCACGGCGTTCAATCGTTTCCACTCGGCTGGCAAGATCAAATCGATCAGCAGTATCCCCAGCGCGAACAGTGTGAGCAGCACCATCGGCAGCGACAGCAGGTAATCGGAACTAGAGAAGTATTGTGAGATCGGCGTTGCCACGATCTTTATTGTCCCTTCAAGCTCCCGGCCCGTTGTCGATCACGGCCAGAAGGCAATAGCGTTACCCTAGAATCATCCCAGGGCCAAGAGGCTGCGAAAACACACAACCTGCGAACTGCCAGAGCGTTACTTCTTCCCTGACTGGGCCAATAAGGCCGTGCTTGGGAGCACCACTACATTAGCGGCCTTCTTCGGCGCCGCGGCATCGGTCTTGGCCTCAGCCTTCGGCGCAGGGGACGGCGCAGTCAGCACCGGAGCCGCGGCATTGTAATATCCGTTGCTGTTGATGCGCTCCACCATTTCCGTCACCGGCTGATCGAGAATGCGGAACAACGGCTTCGGATAGAGACCGATCCAGAACGCGCAGATGATCAACGGAACGAAGGTCGCCAACTCACGCGGCGTAAGGTCGAGCAGCTTTTCATTCTTCTTATTGGTTACCGGACCGAAGAAAACACGTTGATAGAGCCAGAGCAGATAAGCCGCCCCGAGCACAACGCCAGGAACCGCCCAGACCGCCCATGCACGGTTAGCCATGAATGTGCCCTGCAAGATTGTGAACTCGCCCACAAAGCCGTTCAGCAGCGGCAAGCCCAGTGACGACATGAACATGATCAGCGTGACCGTGGCGTAAACCGGCATCACGGTTGAAATGCCGCCGTACTCGGCGATGTCGCGCGTGTGACGGCGCTCGTAAAGAATGCCGACAATCAAGAACAATGCACCGGTCGAAATACCGTGGTTAATCTGCTGTATGACGGAACCGGCGATGCCGGCCTGGTTCAGCGCGAAAATGCCCAAGGTGCAGAAACCAAGGTGGCTCACGGACGAGTACGCCACCAGCTTCTTCATATCCTTTTGCATCAGCGAAACCAGCGCGCCGTAGATGATGCCGATCAGAGAAAGAGCGACCAGCCATCCGCGCAACACCGGGAACTTAATGATCGACGGGAAGAACGGCAGCGAGAAACGGATCAGGCCGTACGTTCCCATCTTCAGCAGAACGCCGGCCAGAATCACGGAACCGGCGGTTGGCGCTTCCACGTGAGCATCCGGCAACCAGGTGTGGAACGGGAACATCGGCACCTTGATCGCGAACCCGATGAAGAAGCCGAGGAACAGGATCACGCCGGCCACATCGCCATAAACCGCCGGAATCTGCGGAGCCGTGCGATAGAGCGAAAGCAGGTCGAATGTGTAAACGCCCGTCACCCGGTGATTGAAGAAATACAGGAACAAGATTCCCAGCAGCATCAGCACTGAACCGGCCAGCGTGTACAGAAAGAACTTGATGGCCGCATAGAGTTTGCGCGGGCCGCCCCAGATACCGATGAGCAGATACATCGGAACCAGCATCGCTTCCCAGAACACGAAGAACAGGAAGAGATCGAGGGCCATGAAGACGCCAAGCATGCCGGTTTGCAGTATCAGGAACCAGACGTAGTATTCCTTCACTCGGCTCTGAATCGCCTCCCATGACGAGAGGATCGAGATCGCGCCCAGCATCGTGGTGAGCATGATCAGCAGGAACGAGATGCCGTCGATGCCTAGCGAGTAACCGGCTCCGATCGTCGGAATCCAGTTGTTCTGCGCGCCTTCGATGAACTTGAATCCCGGATAGTCCTTAACCGCCCAGAACCACGGGACCAGCGGCAACGATACGGCAAAGCCGATGAATGCGAAGATGTTCGCCAGCCAGCGGATTGCGTTCGTGTTTTCCTTCGGAACAAAGAGGAGAACAAGTGCGCCGACCAGCGGCGTGAACAAAATGATTGAGAGGATATGGCTATACATTTTCTAAATTCCGTCCGTGACGTTTCCCGTCGAATGCAACCATTTCGCCCGCGCCGCGAGGCGCGGACAGCGAAAGCGCCTTACTGAATTACGTAATACCAAACGAATCCGAATACGCCGATCACCATGACCAGCGCATACCACTGCACCAGGCCCCACTCTATGAGCCGGACCGGGTAAGACAATGCGCGAGCCACAATGGCAGGACCGTTCACGCAAACCCCGTCGATGATCCACTTGTCCCACCAACTGGAAATCGTGCCGCTCATTCTTGTCAGCCAACCGGCGCCGTTCACGCCGCCGTCGATTACATTGGCGTCAAATTTCCACAGTGCAATGCCCAGGCCCTGCACTCCCAACCGCACCGGGCCGATTGGCTTGCGCCCGGTAAACAGGTAGTCGTAGAGTTCATCGACATAATATTTGTTGAGCAGCGTGCGATAGAGCGGCGGAGCCACGGCGTTAATCGGCTCGACATAGCCTTGAGCGGCCTTGGCATAGGCCTTCCGTGCGCCCCACAAACCTACACACGCGGCACCTACCGAAAGGAACATCAGCAGGTATTCAGTGCTGCTGGGCCCTTCCTCGTGCTTCGGCCCTTCGCCGTGAGCCGCATTTGCCGCAAGATGTTTTTCGCCATGCCCGGCGGCAACCGCGGGTGATCCATGCTCCGCCGGCGCGGCGGAAGCCGCATGCTCAACCGCTGCTCCAGCAACGGCACGCCCGGCGATAACTGGGTTGTCAAAGACCGGCTCCAGGAAGCTCTCGAATCGATTCGAACCGCCTAATGCGTGCGGCACTCCAAGCCAACCGGCGCAGATCGAGCACACGGCCAGGATGATCAACGGAACCGTCATCGACTTTGGCGATTCATGGATGTGATGTTCGGTTTCGTGATCCATGCGCGGCTTGCTGAAGAACGTCAGCCAGACCAGCCGGAACATGTAGAAGGCCGTCATGATTGCCGTGGCGTAGCCGACGTACCACAGCGCGCGCATTGAGCCGCCATTGCTCGACCAAGCCTGCCACAGGATTTCGTCTTTCGAGAAGAAACCGGCCAGCGGCGGAAATCCGGCGATGGCGATGGTGCCGATCAGCATTGTCTTATAGGTGGTCGGAATCTTCTTTGCTAGATTGCCCATGTAGCGCATGTCCTGCTGACCGCTCATGGCATGGATCACCGAGCCGGAGCAAAGGAACAACAGCGCCTTAAAGAACGCGTGCGTAAACACGTGGAAAACACCGGCGGCAAACGCTCCGAGGCCGAGCGCCAGGAACATGTAACCCAACTGCGAAACCGTCGAATAGGCAAGCACGCGCTTGATGTCGTTCTGAACCAGGGCAATGGAAGCCGCAAAGATTGCAGTCAGGGCGCCGACGATGGCGACAACCTTCATTGCCTCCGGGGCCAGCACGAACAGCGCGTTGGAGCGCGCAACCATGTAAACACCGGCCGTGACCATGGTGGCCGCATGGATGAGCGCCGACACAGGCGTAGGGCCTTCCATGGCATCCGGCAGCCATACATAGAGCGGAAGCTGCGCCGATTTGCCGCAGGCTCCGAGGAACAGCAGCAGGCAGGCCGCCTGGATCAGCATGCTCATCTGCGGGTCGGCGACAATCTGCCCGGCGTGCAAACGGGCCAGCGCCGTAACGTCGGTAAACTTTGCCGTTCCAAATACCCACATCAGGGTAAATGTCCCGAGGATCACGCCCGCGTCGCCAATGCGGTTGATGATGAAAGCCTTGTTGGCCGCCGTCGACGCCGAGTGCTTCAGGAAGTAGAAACCGATCAGCAGATACGAGCAGAGGCCCACACCTTCCCAGCCGACGAACATGAGTATGTAGTTGTTCCCCATGATGAGCGTCAGCATGGAGAACATGAACAGGTTCAGGTAGCCGAAGAACCGGTAGTATCCACGATCGTGCGCCATGTATCCCGTGGAATAAATGTGGATCAGCATGCCCACGCCGGTTACAAACAGCAGCCAGATGCTCGAGAGCGGATCAAGCAGGAACCCGGCTTCGGCCTTGAACTCCGCGGGCTTTCCGCTGTAGGTCGAAAAAACCATCTTGCCGGAGTCGTCGCCCAGCCAGGTGTAGAGAACCTTCTCATAATGCGGCAGGCCGCTGTGGACGAACTGCCAAACCGCGCCCACCGAAAACAAGAACGCGATCACCACGGCGCCCACGCAGATGACGTTCGTCCAGGTGTGCAGTTCATGCGCGCCAGCGTGCGCATCGTGCCCCGCCGCGTGCGCATCGTGCGCTACGGCGGAACCGTGCGGATCGGGGTCGTGGCCATGGGCATTGTCATCGTCGTGCGCGCCATGCGAACCGGCGGTCCGCTTGGGCGGCTGAATGCCGGCCAGCTTGCGGCCAAAGAAGAACATCATTACCGCGCCGAACGCCGGCAGCAGAGGAATGATCCAGATGTGTTCCAGAAAGAACATTGCTTGAGTCTCATCCCCGGTTCCTGGTTAATTATGCGGAACCGGTCCAGGGCCAAAGCCCGTTACCAAACGGCGGCTATCCGAAGCCGGCGAAAACCTTCACCACTTCAGCAGATCCACTTCGTCCATGTTCACGGTTTCCTTGTTGCGGAAGAACGCAATCAGGATTCCGAGCCCGACCGCCGACTCGGCGGCCGCATCGGCAATCACGAAGATCGAAAATACCTGCCCATGCAATCCGTACAACCGCGAGAACGCAACCAGGTTCAGGTTGACCGCGTTCAGGATCAATTCGATCGACATCAGAATGATCATCACGTTTCTACGTGTGAGCACGCCAATCGTGCCGATGATAAACAGTGCGGCGGCAACCACCAGGTAATGTAAAGTGCCGATCTCAGCCATCGCTCAAATCCTCTTCTTCGCCATGACAACGGCGCCGACAATCGCCACCAGCAAAAGCAGCGACGCGATTTCAAACGGCAGCAGGTAATCCCGGTAGAGCATGAGGCCGATCTGCTGCGTGTTCACCGGTTCGGGGAACATGTGCGCAGTCGCGGGAAAAATTGACCTGCCCTTGACGAAGATGAACAGGAGCAACCCGCCAAGCGCAGCCGTCGCCAAGGATCCGACCACCCATTGCTTGTTGAACCGCTCTTCCAGTTCCGCGCGCGCGATGTTGACGAGCATGATCACGAACAGGTACAGCACCATGATGCCGCCGGCATAGACCAATATCTGGACGCCGGCGACGAACGGTGCGTACAGCATGAGGTACAGGCCTGCCTGAGCGAGCAGCGCGATAATCAGCAGCAGTGCCGAATGCACCGGGTTGCGGCGCGTGATCACCAGAATGGCGCAGATGATCGCAATCGCCGACAGGAAGTAGAAGAAGAACGTAGTGGCTACCGGGTTCATCGTTCGTATACCGTCGGTTCAGGGCCTTTCTCCAGCTTCTCGCGATTGAGCAGCAGTTCGTCGCGGCTGTAGGTGGCCATTTCAAAATCCTGACTCAGCTCGAGCGCATCGCTCGGGCAAGCCTCTTCGCAAAGGCCGCAGAACATGCAGCGGCTGATGTCGTAGCTGAACGCGGTCAGCTCTTTCTTTTTGGTTTCGGGGTTGCGTTCGCTGCCCACCACGATCAGGTGCTCGGGACAGGCCAGCGCGCACAGTCCGCAGGCGATGCAGAGAGGCTCGCCCGTCTCCGGATTCACGTTCATGCGCGGCTGTCCACGGAAACGCTCGGCAATCGCGGGCCGTTCCTGCGGATACTGTTCTGTAACGATCTCTTTCGGGCCCTGGTACTTCAACGTGACCTTCAGACCCTTCAACAGATCGACCAGAAAAATTTTACGAAGCAGAGGAGCCAGACTCACCGCAACACCCCCATCAGGACAGTCGCCAGCTCCTGCCGAATCCCAACCAGCGCGGTCAGGATCAGCACTGCGAGCGATAGCGGCAGCAAAACCTTCCAGCCTATTCTCATCAACTGGTCAAAGCGGTAACGCGGGAAGGTGCCGCGATACCAGATGTAGAGATACATGAAAAACGCGACCTTCACGGAGAACCAGTACATATCCTGCACGCGCTCGCGAACTCCGGGAGCCAGCAGAACCAACCCGACTACACCGAGGAAGAGTCCGCATATCGCCAATCCCACGGTCTGGATCTTGAAGGATGGGTGCTTCGGCATCCGAGCGGCGCCGAGAAGACAAATGCCTGCGAGTGCAAACACCGTCAGCGCAGGCAGCAGCGAGAAGGCCAGCTCCCAGGCATTTCCTGAGAGCGCACCGGAGAACGGCCGCAGCCAACCGCCCAGCCACAGGGTCACCGCGATCGAACTGACGGCGAGCATTCCCGCGTACTCGGCGAGGAAGAACAGCGACCAGCGGAATCCGCTGTACTCGGTGTGGAAGCCCGCAACCAGCTCCGACTCCGCCTCCGGCAGATCGAAGGGCGCGCGATTCGTTTCCGCGATCATCGCGATGCCGAAAATTACGAACGCCAAAAAGCCGAGCGGGAAGAACGAGAAGATGAACCAGCGGCCCTGTGCGGCTTGTGACTCGACAATGCCGATCATGCTCAGGGTGCCCGTGCCGGTCTTGAGGCTCGTCATCAGGATCGCCGAAACGATCGCCAGGGCCATCGGCACTTCGTAGGAGACCATCTGCGCGCTGGAGCGCAAGGCGCCCATCAGCGGGTAGTGCGAGTTCGAAGCCCAGCCGCCCATGATGATGCTCAGAACGCTCAGCGACGAAATCCCCAGCATGAACAGGATGCCGATGTTGATGTCGGTGACGGCGTGAGTGCGGCCGAACGGAACCACCAGGAAGGTTGTGAAAGCCGTCATTACGACCGCGACCGGGGCCAGCCAGAACACCAGCTTGTCGGCGCCTGCCGGGATGATGTCTTCCTTCAACAGCAGCTTCAGCGAGTCGGCAATCGGCTGCAACAGCCCGTGCGGCCCGACGCGCATGGGGCCGTAGCGAATCTGGATGTGAGCTAGGACTTTGCGCTCCAGCCAAGTCATCAGCATGACGGAGACGGAGAGCGCGGCCACCACCAGCAGCACGTAAATCGTGGCCCACAGCAGGTCGCCCGCTTCACCGGGAGTTACATTCGAGTGCAGATAATTGGTGAGAGCGTCCATTTAGCGGTCCACCTCTCCCAGGACGATATCCAGTGTTCCGATGACGGCAACCACGTCGGCGACAAGCCACCCGCGGACCATCTTGTCCAAGGCTTGCAGGTTTACGAAAGACGGAGGACGGACGCGCACGCGGTAAGGCTGCGTCGAGCCGTCACTCACGATGAAATATCCGAGCTCGCCTTTGGGCGCCTCGATGGAGTGATAAACTTCGCCGGCCGGCGGCCTGAGCACCTTGGGAACCTTCGCCGTGATCGGGCCTTCCGGAATGGCGGACGCGGCCTGTCGCAGGATGCGTACCGACTGCCGCATCTCTTCAATGCGCACCAGGTACCGGTCGTAGGTGTCGCCGTTCTTGCCAATCGGGATGTCGAATTCGAACTTGTCGTACGCCGCGTAGGGCTGCGCCTTGCGCAGGTCCCACTTCACGCCGCTGCCGCGCAGCACCGGGCCGGTAGCTCCCAGCTCGATACACTCGGCGCCGGTCAGCACGCCGACTCCCTTCGTGCGTTCCAGCCAGATGCGGTTGGTCGTGAGCAGCTCTTCATACTCGTCGATCTTCGGCAGCACGAAGTCGCAATAATCCAGAACTTCCTTCTCGAAGCCCTGGTAAATCTCGTACTGGCAGCCGCCGATACGGAAGGCATGCGTGGTGAGACGGGCGCCGCAATACTTTTCGAAAATCTTCAGAATCTCTTCGCGGTCGCGGAAGCAGTAGAACAGCGGGGTCAGCGCACCGATGTCGAGCGCGTGCGTGCCCAGCCACACCTGATGGCTTGCTAAACGGTTGAGTTCGGTCAGGATTACGCGGATATATCTCGCGCGCTCCGGCGCTTCCACGCCCAGCAGCTTTTCGACCGCCTCGCAGTAGCCCAGACCGTTGGAAACCGCCGCGACGTAATCCATGCGGTCGACGTAGGGATTGAACTGCACGTAGGTGCGGTTCTCGGCGATCTTCTCGACACCGCGATGCAGGTATCCTATGACGCAATCGGTGCCAAGAACCTTTTCGCCGTCAAGCTTCAGGATGACCCGCAACACGCCGTGGGTTGACGGATGCTGCGGCCCCATGTTGAGGACCAGTTCGCTGGAATCCAGGAAGGTCTTCCCGGTCTCCTGCCATTCCGTGTTCTCGTAAAACTTCGACTCGCTCATTGACCGCTCTCAAGGCCAAGGTTGCTCTTGACCCACTCTTGATCCTGCTGCATGAGGCCGTAATCCTTGCGCAACGGATGTCCCTTCCAATCGTCTGGCATGAGGATTCGGCGCAGGTCCGGGTGGCCGGTGAAATGAATCCCAAACATGTCGAAAACTTCGCGCTCCAACCAGTTTGCCGTCGGCCACAGAGAAACCGCGCTCGGCGCAGACTCGCCTTCCTTGATCTGGGTCTTGACGCGAACGCGCTCGTTGCGCGCGAACGAATAAAGAATCCAGACCACCTCAAACTGCTCGTCGCGCTTGGGATAGTGCACGGCAGTGACGTCGACACAGTAATCGAACTGTTCCTGGTCGCGCATATGGCGCAGCACATCGCTGGCGATTGACTTGTCCACCACCATGTAATTCTGCTTCATGTAAGTGGAGGCCTCTCGCAAACCGGAGCCGTAAGCCGCTCGCAGTTTCGCGATCAGCGGCGATTCCCAGGGATCGGGCTTGGGGGCCGGAGGCTTGGGCGGAGCGGCTGGAGGTTTCGCGACTGCACCGGCGGCAGCGGCTGGTTTCGCCGCACCTGCGGGTGCCGCTACGGCGGGTTTCGGACCGCGTTGAGCGACCGCGGCTGGCTTCTCGGCCGCAGCTACGGGCTTTTCCGCGGTTGGCTTTGGTGCTTCGGGGCTTGCAGGTTTCGGTTCGGCCGGGGGTCCGGGCAGCTCGGCTGCCGGGCTTGTGGATGCCGTCGCCGGAACCGCCTTCTTCTCTTCCACAGGCTTTTCCGCCGGGCTCGATGCCCCTACAGGCTGAATTTCATCGGGCATTATTGATGTTCCTTACGGGTCCAGATTGGTCCGTATCTAAGTTCAGTTATAACAACCTGAAAGCGAAGGCTAAACGGATTCATATCACATTCAGGTGTGACTTCTGTCACAATCTTACGCCTCTCCCAAAACGCGGGCCGGGACTTGCCGGAAGGCGTTTGCCCGCACGATGCCGCGCAACCCGCTTTCGAGCCTAAATCCACTCGAGGGCGCCCTTTTTCCAGATCCAGATAAACCCTACGATCAGGATGCCCAGGAAAACCAGCATTTCCACGAAACCGAAGACGCCAAGCAGTTTGTACTGCACGGCCCACGGGAACAGGAAGACGGTTTCAACGTCGAAGACCACGAACAGGATCGCCACAATGTAGTACCGGATCGTATACCGCTGGCGGGCGTTGTCGACTGGATCGATACCGCACTCGTAGGGCATCAACTTGGTCTTGTTCGGGTTCTTCGGTCGAACCAGCGATGCGATTGCAATCGTTCCTGCGCCAATCAGAAACGATATGATCAGGAAGATAAAGATCGGGACATAATTCTGTGGCATTGTTCCTCACTGCTTCCGGAGCATGCGGAAGAACGCTTCCCTTGCGGGTTGCACACCGACATACGCATCACGCGCTGCGAGGGAACCGCGCCGGGCAACTTGACCGCAATGCGGCACACGCGAAGCAAGCCTTATAGAGCGCTTTCAAAGTCGATGTACCCTAGGCTATCACCAATCATGGGTACACCTTCCGCGAACCCGGTCTATAATCTCGAATGTGTCCAGCTCCGGAGCTTATTTTGACGATAAACGAAGCAATCGGTAGCGCCTGTGAGCCACGTCACAATTGATCCGGTAATTTCTGACCGGGGCCCGCTAAACGCCGTAGTTTGCGCGCAGTGGGGTGAAACATCGACGGCGGCCACCCGGGACCAACTAAGGAAACCATACATTGGCACTAGACGAGAAGATCTACGAACTCCGCAAAGAAAAACTGAAGCAGATTGAGGCACTTGGGGGCCAAGCCTATCCCTACACTTACGATCCCACCCACACGCTTCCCGAAATCCTTGCTCAATACGGGGAGAGCACCGGCGAGCAGCTTACGGCCAACCGCGTGGACGTGCGCGCGGCGGGACGCATTATGGCAATCCGCACCATGGGAAAGGCGGCATTCGTGCATCTCCAACAGGGTGGCAGAGCAGTTGCAGGTCTACGTCAAGAAAGATGCCGTCGGAGAAAAGGACTTCGAGTTGTTCAAGCTGCTCGATATCGGCGACCACATCGGCGTCACGGGATACCTGTTCCGCACGAGCACGAACGAACTGACGGTGCACGTGGACGAGATCACCTTCCTCGCCAAGTGCCTTCTGCCCATGCCTGAAAAATGGCACGGATTGCAGGACGTGGAGCTGCGTTATCGTCAGCGTTACGTCGATCTCTTCATGAATCCGCGAGGTGCGCGAAGTATTCGTGAAGCGCGCCCAGATCGTGAAGTCACTATTCGCCAATTCTTCGATGCGCGCGGTTACGTCGAAGTCGAGACGCCAATGATGCACCCTCGATTGCCGGCGGCGCGGCGGCGCGTCCGTTTGTAACGCATCACAATACGCTCGACATCGACCTCTTCCTGCGAATTGCGCCGGAACTGTATCTGAAACGGCTGATCGTCGGTGGACTCGATCGCGTCTACGAGATCAATCGCAATTTCCGCAATGAAGGCATCTCGACGCATCACAATCCCGAGTTCACCATGCTCGAGTTCTACCAGGCCTACGCGGACATCGTACGACATGATGAAGATGAGCGAGGACTGCTGCGCCAGATCGCGCTCGACGTCAATGGCGCAACCGTAATTCGAGTCGAGGACGAAATCGACTGGTCGCTCGCAACGGCTCACCATGCGCGAAGCCATCATCAAGTACTGGCCCGACGAAGCTGGAAACAAACCGGAGATGCCTGACTTTAGACGACGCAGCCAAGGTCGCCAGTTGGTACGCGGCGGATGCGTCGGGAACGGCGTAAGTCTGCCTGTCCATCCAAACGCATCCTGCCGGCAAGAACGATCGCCGATCTTTTCGAGGCCAGTGGCCGAGGAGAATTTGATTCAGCCGACCATTCATCTACGACTTTCCGATGGCGATTTCGCCGCTTGCGAAGAACAGCCGCAAGCAAGACGAAGCCCGATTGGGTGGAGCGATTTGAGGTCTTTGTCGGCGGCATGGAGATTGGCAACGCGTTCAGCGAACTGAATGATCCGGAGGAACAGCGCCGCGATTCGAGCAGCAGCTGGCGGAAAAAGAACGTGGCGACGAGGAAGCACACCAGATGGACGAAGACTACGTCCGGGCGCTTTCCTATGGTTTGCCGCCGACCGGCGGCGAAGGACTCGGCATCGATCGGGTTACGATGCTGATGACCGGATCGAAATCGATTCGCGACGTGATCCTTTTCCCGCTGATGCGGCCGGAAAAGCAGCAGGAGGAACTGGCCGACGCGGCAGTCGAGAATCGCGCGCCAGAGTCGTAGAAACAGCTAGATCGGTTCCAGAGATGGTGTGCCACGCCGGGTGCCCCAGGTCCCGCGCCGGTCGTTAGGCGCTGACCTGGGTCAACTCGCATACGATCCGGGTAGACGAGGCGTTCTCTCGACTGAGTGGCGCAATTTTGGGCACGCTGCGCTCCTGGCGTGCAAGTCACCGCCGGCAATCTTCTCTAAGTTGTTGGATGAAGGAAATTGGTGAGCGCGTCGGGATTCGAACCCGAGACCCTCTGCTTAAAAGGCAGATGCTCTACCTACTGAGCTACGCGCCCTGAAACAGGATCTACGCTCCAGCCTGCGAATGACTGTGGTCACGTCTGAAAGGCGGTTCCGCGAAGCTCCCACTTCGTAATTTATCACATCGGTGGATCGAGAACAGAACCAGAACCCGAATCACCGTTCCAGCAGTGTATCGAGCGTATCGAAAAACGCCGGATACGAGATCGCCACGCACTCCGATCCATCGATTACCGTCTCGCCTGTCGCTCGCAAGGCTGCCACGCTGAAGGCCATGGCGATGCGGTGATCCCCATGAGAGTCGATCGTCGCGCCATTCAACTGCTGTTTGCCTGGAATCACCATGCCGTCTTCCTTTTCCTCCACGGTGGCCCCCATGGCGCGGAAGTTCGAGGCGACGGCTGCGATTCTGTCGGACTCCTTGACCCGCAGTTCTTGTGCATTGGCAATGACGACGCCCGTTTCCGTATAAGGCGCAATCGCGGCCAGCACCGGCAACTCGTCTATCAGCAATGCGCTCGTAGCGCCGCGTACTACCGCTCCGCGCAGTTTGCCGCCGCGCACCTGGACCGATCCCACCACCTCGCCGTTCCTCTCCGCCACGTGCAGGAAACGGATTTCAAGGCCGAGCTGCGAGAGCACATCCAGGATCGCCGACCGCGTGGGATTGAGCAGCAGGTTATCGACAACCAGGTTCGATCCCCGGAAAAGCGCGGCAGCGCAGAGAAAGAAAGCCGCGGAAGAAATATCGCCGGGAACGGAAGCCTTGATCGCGCGCAAGGGTTGTCCACCCTGGATGGTCATGCGGTTGCCCTGACGCTCGACCGTGGCGCCGAAGGCGCGCAGCGCCAGTTCGCTGTGATCGCGCGTTCGCAAGGGCTCTTCGACACCGGTTGTGCCTTCCGCCAGGAGCCCTGCGAACAGTACGCAACTCTTCACCTGGGCGCTGGCTACCGGAAGCACGTAGTCAATAGCGCGAAGAGGCTGTCCAAAGATCAGCAAGGGCGGCCGGGTCCCCTCCGAACTGCTGATTTGAGCGCCCATTCTGCGCAGCGGCTCCACGATTCGCGCCATCGGCCGCTTTTTCAGCGAATCGTCTCCTGTCATCTGGCAAGCAAACGATTGCGCGGCCATAATTCCGGCCAGCATCCGCATGGTCGATCCGGAGTTGCCGCAATCGAGCGCCTCACGTGGCTGACTGAAAGGCCCGCCGGTGACTTCCGCGCGATCTCCCTCCTGAGTCACGGACGCGCCCACCTGCCGCAAGCATTGCAGAGTGCTGGCGCAATCTGCTGCCGCCGAGAAGTTCTCCAAGGTGGATTGGCCCTCGGCCAGCGCGGCCAGCATGGCGTAGCGATGCGATATCGACTTGTCACCGGGCGGCGTCAGGCTGCCATTGACGTTGCCCGCCGGAGCTACCGTCCGCTTTTGCCTGCCCTCATTCATATCGCTCCGTTCACTCTCTCCGTTTCATCGTTCAGACCCGCAAGCTGATTATGCACGCGCCACACTCAATCAGGCACGGCTCAGCACCTCGGCTGCCGAGTGAGATCACTTCAGATCAGAGACGTGAGGCTTTTGCCGTCTGTTCCAGAAACCGATTGAGCAGGATGGCAACTTCCTCCGGTTGCTCGAAGGCGGCGTAGTGCCCTGCCTTAGGCACAATCTGCAACGTACTGTTCCGGATTCCGGCGCGCATTTTTTCCAGCTCTTCGCGCGGAATCAGGACATCCGACGCTCCGCCCAGAATCAGCGTCGGGATGCTGATCTTCGAGAGGGTAGCTGTCGAGTCTGGTCGTTCGGCCATGCCACGCTGCACTGCGGCAATTCCCTGGGCAGTCGACCTCATCATGGTGCACTTCGCTCTTTCCACGACCTCCGGCCGGTTCCGCTGCGTAACTTCGCCGAGCAACTTCGGCAACATGCCATCGATGTACTGTTCCGGACCCTGCTGCATCACCTGTTCGGCCGACTGCAGACGAGCTGCCTTGGCTTCGGCGTTGTCGGCTGAAGCTTTCGTATTTGCCAGCACAAGTCCGGCCATGCGCTCGCGAAACCTTCGCCAGAATTCAAAAAGAATGTAGCCGCCGATCGAACAGCCGATGAAAACCGCTTTCCCCACCTTCAATTCGTCGCAGAGCCTCACCAGATCTTCGGCGTGTTTCTGCATTGTGGCGCTGCCGTCACCGGCCCCGGATTCGCCCATACCACGCAAGTCCGGAATGATCAGCCGGTGCTTTGCCGCAAGTTTGTCCTGCACCGGAATCCAGAACTCATGACAAGACGGAAACGGGTGCAATAGCACAACGTCCGGACCTTTGCCTTCGGTTTTGAAGAACAGCTCAGCGTCGCTTGTGTGCAGCAGCATGCGATATTAATAGCACCTTTGGAGATTTCACTGCTTTACGGGCTGCTGAAAAACAGATTACGGACAGTTCGAAGATACAGCCCGTGATGTAACGCGGCTTCTGCGCGTTTTTCAGCAGCCTATTTAACCGCCGGGGATTTGCACCTCCCCTGCGAGCGTACAATAGCACTTTCTGCCCCAGTTCGCAGTTATCTATTCATTGGCGCGGATACCGGTTCGCGAACGGGTACGCCGTGATTCCTTTCCGTCCCAAATTGGCAATATCCCCGGAGTGGGAACCGAGATCAGACTTTAGTGCTGTGCGTCATAAACCTCCCGCGCAAGGCTGGCCGATAGTCAATCTGTATGGCTTTTGCCCCACAACCCTTCAGTGGCCTTGCCGCTCCTCCCGCTATTGTCTCCTCGCCGCAGCGCTTTGTTGCGCGCCAGCCGATTCTTGATCGAAATGGCGGCGTCTACGGATACGAACTGCTGGCTCGTTCCGGAAACAGCAATATCTTCGATGCGTCGGACCCGACCGCTGCCACCTGCCGCACCATCGATACTTCGCTGCTGATCGGAACGAACTCGCTGACGGAGGGCCGCCGTGCCTTTATCAACTGCACCCGCGAAATCCTGCTCAGCGACATGGTAACGGTTTTACCGAGCAAGGTTTGCGTGCTTGAGATCCTGGAAGATGTCGAACCCGATCGCGAAGTTCTCGACCGCTGCCGCAGTCTTCGCAAAAGCGGCTACACGCTGGCGATGGACGACTTCACCGGGGATTTGAAGTATGCGCCGTTCATTGAGGTCGCAGAGATCATTAAGGTCGATTTTCTTGCGACCAACGTCTTGCAGCAGGCTGATTTTGCCCGTTATGCCAAGCGGGGCATCACCCTGCTGGCCGAAAAAGTGGAGAACCGCGAACAGTTCGAGTTGGCGAAGAAGCTTGGGTATACGTATTTCCAAGGCTACTTCTTTGCCAAGCCCACGATGGTTTCCAGCGCGGACATCTCTCTGTTGCAGTCAAAATGCCTGCGCATCCTGCAAAAGGCTTTCGACCCCGATTACGAGCCGAGGGAAGTCGCGACGATTATCAAGCAGGAGCCTTCTCTCTGCTACCGGCTTTTGCGTTACCTGGATTCGGCGGCTTTCGGACTCTACCCCATCCGCACAATCGGACATGCCTTGACCATTCTCGGCCAGCGCGAAACCCAAAAATGGGTGGCGCTCGTCACTGCCGTCATGCTGGGGAAGAAGACGTCAACTGCGCTGGTGAGTATGGCACTGGTCCGCGCACGCTTCTGCGAATTAATGGCCGCCGAGTTGGATGGACCGAGCGCCAATTACTTCCTGGTAGGCCTGCTCTCGTTGATGGACGCCCTCCTGTCGCAGCCCATGAGCGCGGTTCTGGCGCAATTGCCCATCTCGGCCGAGTGCCGCGCGGCCCTGGAAGGTCAAGAGAATTCGCTGAGCAAGACACTGCAACTCGTGGTGGCCTGCGAGCGAGGCGAGTGGGGCCTCATGAGTCGTCAGTGCTCCACCCTCGACACTGCGGAGTCGGTTGCCTGGAGCCTCTATTCACAAGCCATTCAGTGGGCGAGAAGCTTTATCCTGGAGAAATAATATCCCGATGGGTCATTTCTTCTCCCGCTTCCCCGGCAGGGCCGCCGGATTATCATGCGTGCGCTCGCGTATGTCCGCCCGCATGCCGGAGCCGAGTGAGACGGCTTGCTCGCCGAATTTGTCGCGCAATTTGTCGGCGACGCCCATCGCCTGCTGCCAGCGTTCGTCGCGCGCTCCAGGATCGAGATGCAATTGAACATCCGGTTCGGCAAACATCGCCGCCTGCACCCCAAGCAGTCGGATCGATAACCCTGGTTTGCAATTTCGCCTGAAGAGATCACGTACAACCGGCAACAGCTCGGTATCGATCTGGCTGGGGTGTTCCAGCGTGCGGGCCCGCGTAAAGGTGCTGAAGTCGGCATACCGCAGCTTGAGCTGGATGCGGCGGGCATGCAGCCGGTATTCACGGAGCCGTCGGCAAACTTTCTCGACTAGCTTTGCCAACGTGGTTTCGAGTATCGCCCGATCCAGAACATCAACCGAAAACGTGTGCTCATGACTCACCGATTTGGGGCCGGAGTCCGCGCCGATCGCTTCGTCGAACCATCCACCGGCGTCGATCCCCGCGGCCTTGTCGGCCAATGCCAACGCCCAATCGCCCATCTGCTCCCGCAGACGCTCGCGGCCGTAGCTTGTCAGATCTCCGGCGGTCTTTACCCCCAGCTTCAACAGATGTTCCTCGGTGACCTTTCCGACCCCCGGAATCTTGCGCACCGGCAGCGGAGCCAGGAACGTCCGCTCGCAGCCCGGAACAACCCAGAGAACGCCATTGGGTTTCGCTTGGTCAGAGCAAATTTTCGCCACCACGCGTGAGGTTCCGATGCCGACGGAACAATTCAGCCGCGTGAATTCCTTCATCCGCGCGTGCAGCAAGTGCGCCGCCCGCAAGGGAGGGCCGTGCAGTCGCTCCGTGCCTGTCATGTCGAGGTACGCCTCATCGATCGACGCCATCTCCACCAGTGGCGAGAACTCTCGCAGAACCTCGTGTACGCGAACCGACTCCTGGCGATATCGTTCGGGATGTCCGTCCAGGAAGATAGCTTGGGGACACATTTTGGCGGCAGTGCGCAGCGGCATCGCCGAGTGTACGCCGAACTTCCGCGCCTCGTAGGACGCGGCAGCAACCACCCCCCGCTCGTCCGCCCGCCCGCCGACTACAACGGCCTTACCCTTCAAAGAGGGATCGTACAGCTCCTCGACGGATACGAAGAAGGCGTCCATATCGACATGGAAGATGGTCGGCACTCAGCTCCAGTTCCAGCTCCTCAGCGGGCGGGCACAACTTTCGTAGCGGCGTTTGCCCTGCCGTTCATCAATTCATTCACCAGCGCGTCGGCGCGGTAGATCTTGCGCAGAGCTTCGATGATCGCCCGCGTGTCGACCTGGATCGCCCTGCCCTGGCGGTCGTCGTACTGGAAGTCCCACGAGAGCGATTGGATATTACCATCGAAGACGATGCCGACGACTTCGCCATTCTTATCGACGGTCGGCGAACCGGAGTTGCCGCCGATGATGTCCGGGGTTGAAACATCGTTATACGGCGTCTTCAGATTCAGCGCCGCCTTGGAGTTAATCCAGGATTTCGGCAACTCGTATGGATATCGATTGTCATGCCGCGCCGCGTGTTCAAAGGCCCCGCCGAGATTGGTGGAGTATGGAATCGTCTTGCCGTTCTGCTCATATCCCTTCACCGCGCCGTAGCTTAAACGCAAAGTAAAGGTTGCATCCGGGTAGGTATCGGTCCCCTGTACGGCAAATCTCGCCTTGGCGATCAGAGTGCCGCTGTCACGCAGAACGGATTCCACCTCGTCGTCCCATTGCTTGCGGAGGGCTCGGGCTGCCGGATCGATTTCGCGCATCAGCACGATCAACGGGTCTTTGCTTTGCTCCACCGCCTGCAAGCCGCCCTCGTAGACGTGCTTGCGGTAACTGACATCGTTCAGCTTTGTATTCTCGATCGCTTCCTTCGCCACAGTTTCCGGACTTCGCTCGCCAAGAACCTGCTTCACCACGGCATTTTCGGGGCCAAGCTTTTCCCGCATCACCCGCAGAGACGCCGCCAGCACCACGGTATCCAGCGCCTTGTGAACCGGAGCGGTTGAAAACAACTGTTGTTCCACTGACGGCAGACGCGCCTGACCATACTCGCGAAGACGCAGATTGTTAGGTTTCGCTTTTTCGGCGGCAGCCCGCACCACTAGACGCGCGAAATGGGGCTCCGCTCCGGCGAACCCGCCCAGAGTTTCGATGAAGTAGTACGGCGTATAGAGTTGCTCTTGACTTTGCACGGCCTTCGCAATTGCATCCCAGGCCGCGCCGTATTCGGATTTCATCTTCGGGTTGCTGTCGATGGCTTTGCGCAGGGCTGCCTCATGGTCCGCTTTTTCGTCCATCAACTGCTTGTCCATCAGTCCGGCATACCGTCCTTTGTAAGCCTTCAGCGCATTCTCGTAGCCGAAGACATCGTCGGATGCGATGCGGGCGTTCTCCGTCGATTCAGCCGCAAACGCCTTCAAAGCCCTGTATCGCTGGTTCAGCACATCCAATGTGAACGGCGTCTGCACGTCTCTCAGAAGATCCAATTGCGCCGTCGTCAGCAGCCGCTCGGTCCGGCCCGGATTGCCGGAGACGAACACCAGATCGCCATCCTTGACGCCGCCGTGGGAAAACCTCAGGTAAGTCTTCAGATGTGCAGGCCGGCCATTTTCGTACACGCGGAAGAAGGCGATATCGAGGTCGTAGCGCGGAAATTCGAAGTTATCTGCATCGCCGCCAAAGAATGCGACCCTCTCTTCCGGCACGAACACCAGACGAACATCGGTGTAGCGATTGTATTTGTAGAGCTGGTACAGACCTCCGGCATAGAAGGTGACGACCTCGCAACGCAGCCCGCTCTTTCTGGTGCACTCGGCCTCAAGCTGCACCATCATTTCACGCTGCGCCTGCCCGGCTTCGGCAACATTCATGCCCGGCTTCGCCGCACCCTGCACCTGCGAGGTAACATCTTCAATCTCTTGCAGCACGTTCAGCTCGAGCGCCGGACACTTCTTTTCTTCGGCGTTCGTCTTAGCCAGGAACCCGCTCTGGATGTAGTCCCTTTCCTTTGTGGACGAGATCCTGAACACACTCGCGCCCCACGTGATGGTTGGTGAAGGCAAGGCCATCGGCCGAAACGAACGAACCTGAACCGCCGTTGTTGAAGCGCACCGATCCCAGCCGCAAATGATCGAGCCACGCCTTCGACGGCGCGAAACCATATTTGGCTTTGATACGCTGCACCGGCGCACTATTGAATAGCCACATCCCCTCATCCGCCGAGGCCACCCCACACGCCAGACAGAGAACCACCGCAAGCGCCCCAAGCCTTCTCTTCATAACCTTACCCTGGAATCTCCTTGATGCAGTCGACCGCTGCCCAATGACAAACGCAATATCATACGACATGAAGACGTGGCGCGCCTGAGTCCACATCTGAAATCCCGGCGAGACCGGATTCGCAGAGAAAAAAGCCCGGAGGGTTTCTCCGGGCTTCGATTGACCAGTCCTGAATCGTGGTTGCTACTTTATGACCGGCAGACCTAACGCGTAGCTGTTCAGCACCTTGACGTAGTTGGCGCGCTCGAAGGCTGCGGGATGCGCTACGTTCTTTTGGCTCAAGCTGCCCTGCATCTGCTCGATGGAGTTGTACTCGTGCTCTTCAAGCCACTCACGGACTCCGCTTTCCAGGGTCTTGAGGTGTCCAACGCCCTGTTCAAGCAGTGCCGAGGTCAGCATGGCGACCTTGGCGCCGGCAGCCATCGACTTCAGCACATCTTCCGCCGTGTGGACGCCGCCTGTAATCGCCATGTCTGCCTTGATCTTGCCAAACAGGATTGCGACCCAGTGCAAGCGCAGTTTCAGCTCGTTCGAACGGCTGAGAACCAGGTGCGGAACCACTTCGAGCGCTTCCAGGTCGAAGTCGGGCTGATAGAAGCGGTTGAACATTACCAGTCCACCCGCGCCCGCTTTCTCCAGCTTCAGCGCCATGTTCCCAATCGAGCTGAAGAATGGCCCGATCTTCACCGCAACCGGAATCTTCACGCTCGCCGCCACGGCCTCGACCAATTCGAGGTACATGTTCTCGATGTCATTGGCGCTCTTTGTTATGTCAGTGGGCACGAAGTAGATGTTCAACTCCAACGCATCCGCACCGGCCTGCGCCATCTGCTTCGCGTAATCGATCCATCCACCCTTCGACACACCGTTCAGGCTGGCGATCACCGGGATGCCCAGTGCCTTCTTCGCCTGGCTGATGTGCTCCAGATACTTCTCCGGTCCAAGGTTGTAGGTACCGAAGTCGGGATAGTAGCCCTGCGCCTCGGCCGAAACGTCCGCCGATTGCCACAGATTGCGATCGAGATCGTTGCTCTCGATCATGATCTGCTCTTCAAACAGCGATTCCAGCACTACGGCACCGGCGCCCGCGTCTTCCAGTTTCCGCAAGGTCGCCAAATCCTTGCACAGCGGCCCGGAAGACGCGACCAACGGACTCTTCAACTTCAGTCCTAAGTACTTTGTCGAAAGATTAATCATTTGCGGCTCCCTTGCTGAGCGACTTTCCGTCGTCGGGTTTCGCCTCGCTTTTTGATGTCGAACCAGGCATCGCTGCCAGGTACTCGTAGAGCCTCCAGCGCTCATTCACCTCTGCCTGTGCTCCCTTCAGCAGCTCGGCGGCATGGTCAGGATGGGCCTGCCGCAGCATGGTGTAACGGGTTTCATTGTAGATGTACTTCTCCAATGGAATCGTCGGAGCCTTGGAATCGAGCACGAAGGGATTCTTGCCTACCGCAGCCAACATCGGGTTGTAGCGGAACAACGGCCAGTGACCGGACTGAACGGCAAGCTTCTGCTGATCGAGTCCGTGTACCAGCTCGTAGCCATGCGCGATGCAGTGGCTGTAGGCGATGATGATCGACGGACCATCATAGGCCTCCGCTTCCAGGAACGCCTTGACGGTCTGCATGTCGCTTTGTCCCATTGCGACGCGGGCGACATAAGCCGTTCCGTAGTTGACGGCCATCATCGCCAGGTCCTTCTTGGGACGCGGTTTACCGGCAGCCGCAAACTTCGCGACCGCCCCCATCGGCGTTGACTTCGACATCTGTCCGCCGGTGTTGGAGTACACCTCGGTATCGAGCACCAGGATGTTGACATTGCGTCCCGATGCAACCACATGATCGAGGCCGCCGTAACCGATGTCATACGCCCAGCCATCGCCGCCGAGCGCCCAAACGGCCTTCTTCACCAGAGCGTCGGCAAGACTGAGCAAGTCCTTGCCCTCGGGTGTCTTGGTGCCCTGCAACTTCTGTTTCAGTTCGACTACCCGCGCCCGCTGCTCGCGGATACCTTTTTCGCCACTCTGATCGGCCGTCAGCAGGGCTTTGACGAGCGCCTCGGGCAACTGGCCGCCCAAGCGAACCAGCAACTCCCGTGCGTATTCGGTCTGCTTGTCGTAGGCAAGACGGAATCCCATGGCAAACTCAGCCGCATCTTCAAATAACGAGTTCGACCATGCGACGCCCCTTCCGTCCTTGTTGAACGTGTATGGAGTCGTTGGCAGGTTGCCGCCATAAATCGACGTGCAGCCCGTGGCGTTTCCAATCATGGTCCGGTCGCCAAAAAGCTGCGTCATCAACTTCACATAGGGCGTTTCGCCGCAACCCGAGCATGCGCCCGAGAATTCAAACAACGGCTGCAGCAACTGCACGTCCTTCACCTGAGCCAGGCTCAATGCGCTGCGGTCGACCTCTGGCAGGTTGAGGAAGTATTCCCAATTTCGCGCTTCCTGCTCGCGAAGCGGAATCTGCGGCACCATATTAATGGCGCGGTGCTTGGGTTCCGTCTTCGACTTCGCCGGGCAGGCTTCGATGCAGAGGGCGCATCCGGTGCAATCTTCGGGCGCAACCTGCAGCGTGTACTTGGAACCGGTGAAGTTCTTCCACATCGCGTCTTTCGACTTGAAGGTCGCGGGAGCGTCCTTCAGCAAGCCGCTGTCATAAACCTTGGCGCGAATGACGGCGTGCGGGCAAACCAACACGCACTTGCCGCACTGAATGCAGAGCTTCTCATCCCACTCTGGAATTTCGAGCGCGATGTTTCGCTTTTCCCACTGTGCCGTACCGGTGGGGAAGGTGCCGTCGACCGGAAGCGCACTCACCGGCAGATCGTCGCCGTTGCCCAGAATCATCGGGGCCAGCACGTTCTGCACAAATGCGGGAGCCGCAGCCGGAACCGCCGGGACGGACTTCCTTGCTGCTCGTAGCGGAGGCGGGAACCTTCACTTCGTGCAGTTCCGCCAGCGCCGCATCGACGGCGGCAAAGTTCTTCGCCACTACCGACTCGCCGCGCTTGCCATAGGTCTTTTCGATCGAGTGCTTGATGGCCGCGATCGCTTCTTCCTTCGGCAGCACGCCGGAGATCGCGAAGAAGCAGGTCTGCATGATGGTGTTGACGCGGCTGCCCATTCCGGTGTCCTTTGCAACCGTGTAGCCGTCAATCACGTAGAACTTCAGCTTCTTGTCGATGATCTGCTGCTGCACTTTGCGCGGCATCTCGTCCCAGACCTGGTCGGGTGGGAACGGGCTGTTCAGCAGGAACACCGCGCCCTGGTCCGCATAACGCAACATGTCGATGCGCTCCAGGAACGAGAACTGGTGGCAAGCCACGAAGTTCGCACGGGAGATCAGATAACTTGACTTGAGCGGCTTGGGGCCGAAACGCAGATGCGAGGTCGTAATCGAGCCCGATTTCTTCGAGTCGTATACGAAATAGCCCTGCGCGTAAAAATCGGTGTCTTCGCCGATGATCTTGATCGAGTTCTTATTCGCGCCCACCGTGCCGTCAGCGCCAAGACCGTAGAAGAGCGCTCGCACCGTCTTCGGGTGCTCGGTTGAGAACTGCGCGTCGTAGTCGATGCTGGTGTGGGTAACATCGTCGATGATGCCCACGGTGAAGTGGTTCTTGCTCTTCGCCTTGCCCAGTTCGTCGTAGATGCCTTTGACCATCGCCGGCGTGAACTCCTTGGAGGAGAGGCCGTAACGGCCGCCGATTACCTTCGGCATCGAGTTGAACTTCAAGGTGCCGCTGGCCTGCGCTTCTGCCAGTACCGTCAGCACATCCTGATACATCGGCTCGCCCAGGCAGCCGGGTTCCTTGGTGCGGTCAAGCACCGCGATGCTCTTTGTCGTGGCAGGCAGGGCTTGCAGGAAATGCTCCGCCGAGAACGGACGATAGAGGCGGACCTTGATCAACCCAACCTTCTGGCCCTTCTCGACCATTACATCGACGGCTTCCTCGGCAACTTCAGCGCCGGAGCCCGTAAGAATGATCACCTGCTCCGCATCCGGCGCGCCGGAATACTGGAACAATTCGTATTTGCGTCCGACCAGGCCGGCAAATTTATCCATCGCATTCTGCACGATGGTGGGCACGGCGAGATAGTACGGGTTCACGGTCTCGCGCCCCTGGAAATAGACATCGGGGTTCTGCGCGGTGCCGCGAAGCATTGGGCGATCCGGCGTCAGGCCGCGTTTGCGGTGCTCCTTAACTAGGTCGTCGGAGATCATCGCCTGCAAATCTTCCTTCGCCAGGGCCTGCACCTTGGCTACCTCGTGCGAGGTGCGGAAGCCATCGAAGAAGTGCAGGAATGGCACGCGCGATTCCATCGATGCCGCTTGCGAAATCAGCGCCATGTCCATGACTTCCTGCACCGAATTGGAAGCCAGCATGGCAAAACCAACGCCGCGCACCGACATGACGTCCTGGTGATCGCCGAAAATCGACAGCGCATGAGCCGCCAGCGAACGGGCGGCAACATGAAGCACGCAGGGGGTCAACTCGCCCGCGATCTTGTACATGTTCGGGATCATCAGCAGCAGGCCCTGCGCGGATGTGAATGTGGTGGCCAGGGAACCGCCTTGTAACGCCCCGTGCAGCGCACCAGCCGCTCCGGCCTCGCTCTGCATCTCGACTACTTGGGGAATCGTGCCCCAGATGTTCGGCTGGCCATCAGACGACCATTGATCCGAAAACTCGCCCATCGGCGATGAGGGGGTGATCGGATAGATCGCGATAACTTCGTTAATCTTGTGGGCAACGTATGCAGCCGCTTCGTTGCCGTCAATCGTTATATAAGGTCTGTTCATCGAATGATCCACTCTCGAATACCAAAATTTAAGTTAGGTTGCCGCTCCGCCGTCAGGCTTGGAACAAGCCACGGGTGCAGCGGCCAATCGCTGAGTCCGGAGTTGTCGTGGAGCCGCGCCAGCACTTGTCTCCGCACATCAGGCGTGCTCCGCATTCGTCGGCGACCACCTCTCCGGCGAGTCCCCGATCTTTCTGGGCTGGCTAAAACCTCTCAAACCTGAGCGAATTCGCGGACGACGACGTGCTCTTATGGAGGTCCACGCTGGTCTCAGATCCTACCTGCCAGTCCGGGACAATGAAATCCAGGGAACAGAACCATTACAGAGCCCAGCGCACAAATTCGCTGTGACGGTCCTCACAAAATTCCGTGATTCCAGCCTGAACAGGCGATTTTTGTGAGTTGCTTCACACGGCAGGGTGATAAACAGGCAGCACGAAAGAATATTGCCCTTACATCAAGTGCGTATTCTTTTCCCGGTCCGGCGCCAGCACGCCTTCCGGCAAAGCGCCGCCGTTGTACTCAGCCAACCGATTTTTCCATTTCAGGAAGTCCGTAATCGTTTGCGGCTCTATGCGGATTTCAACGCGCCGCAGGCTCGCCAGCAGCAGATTCATCTCGTTCATGAGGCCGCCGGGTTGCCGCAGGTTTTTTTTCGACTTCTTGCTCACGATCATTTCGCGGGCATGCAATTCCAGCAATCCCCATCCGTCGGGCATTTCCTCGGCCCGCAACAAGCCGCGGGGCGCCACGTAATAGCGCTCGCAGCCCAGGGCGACCTCCGGATCCGTTCGCCACTGTTTCTCGCGATCGGCAAGGAAATCGGCGCGACTCAGCTTGCACTCGGCGAGCACGGAATGGCACTTCCCTTTCCAGCCAATCGCGTCCGGCATTTCGCCGCTCGTGCAGCCTTGTTCGCTGAGCACGATTCCACATCGGTACCGCCGCAGCCAGGCTATAGCGACTTCCACCAGCTTTGCGTGCGTCATAAATAGTTTGTAGCCGAACCGGGCGGAAAAATCGAGTGGCTTCGAAGGGTCAAAACAAAGACATTTCAGATTTCAGATTTCGATAGATTTCAGATTGAAGAATTGAGACCCGCCAGAAACGGCCTTCAATCTAAAGTCTTTATAATCTAATGAGGTTTCGTGCGTTTGCGTTCGACGCTTGAAACTCTGAAATCTTGAAGCTCTTTCATTGAACGCTCTTTCAATCTGAAATCAAAAATCTGAAATCTGAAATAGCTTGCCTGCAGGCCAGCCCTGGGTTTGATAGACTTTTCTACAGCCCCTATGACTCAAGAAACGCAGTTCTGTGACGTGCCTGCCGCAATTGAAGAAATTCGCGCCGGTCGAATGATTATCGTGGTTGACGATGAAGACCGCGAAAATGAAGGCGACTTGACGATGGCCGCCGAAATGGTCACCCCTGAAGCGATCAACTTTATGGCGAAGTATGGCCGTGGCCTGATCTGCCTGGCGATGACGGAACAACGGCTGGACCAGCTCCGGCTCGGCCCGATGAGCGCCGAAAACACGTCGAACTTTGGCACCGCGTTCACAGAATCGGTCGATGCGCGCGACGGCGTTTCTACCGGCATCTCGGTTTTCGACCGCGCGCAGACCATCAAAGTTGCGATTGATCCTTCGAGTCGCCCAGGCGATCTGGCCCGTCCCGGACACGTCTTTCCCCTGCGCGCTCGCCAAGGCGGCGTGCTCGTTCGCGCCGGACAGACCGAGGCTTCGGTCGATCTGGCCCGCCTGGCCGGACTCGTTCCCGCTGGCGTCATCTGCGAGATCATGAACGACGACGGCACCATGTCCAGGGTGCCGCAACTGAAAGAATTCTGCCGGCAGCACAAGATGAAGATGCTGACCGTGGCGGAACTCATTCGCTACCGATTGCAGACGGAAACCTACCTTGTCCGGCTCGGCGAGTCAGTCGTTCCAACCCGTTACGGCGACTTTCGCATGATTGCCTACCAGTCGCAGATCGATGGGCAGGCGCATGTTGCGCTGGTGAAGGGCGAGGTGGAGAAGAGCGGCGACCTCCCCACCCTGGTGCGAATGCACTCGCATTGCCTTGCGGGAGACGTTTTCGGCGCCACCTCGTGTGAATGCCGCAACATGCTGGACCAATCGATGCGGATGATCTCCGACGAAGGCCGCGGCGCCATCATCTACTTGCACCAGACTTCCAAGGGCTTCTCTGTCGAGAAACTGGGCGAGAAGATCACGCTGCAATTTCATCGCGACATTCGCCTTGCAACGCTCCCTGATTCGCAGCGGAAAACTCAACGCGAAATTGGCATCGGCGCTCAGATCCTGACCGACCTCAAGCTCAAGCGCCTGCGCCTGCTCACCAATCGTCCGCGCAAGGTGGCCTCGCTGGAAGGCTTTGGACTGGAGATTATCGAGCAGGTGCCAGTGCCGGTTGCCGTGGCGGCGTGCCAGGAGTAAGTCATTTCAGATTTTTGATTTTTGATTTCAGATTTGAAGAACCGAGTATCCGCAACGACGGTTTTCAATCTTCAATCTGAAATCTTAAATCTGAAATAAACTCAGTATCCCTTTTGCTTGTCGACTAATCCGAGCAGCGGTTCACCGGCAAAATAGCGGCGCAGGTTTTCCGAGTAGAGTTCGTACTGCCGCTCCCAAAGCAGATCGTCAAACCCGCCGACGTGGGGCGAGATAAGGATCTCGGGCACGTCCCACAACGGCGAGTCAGGCGGGAGTGGCTCCTTTTCTATTACATCGAGTCCGGCGCCGGCCAGATGACCTTCGCGTATGACCCGCACCAGGGCGGCCGAGTCGATTTGGATGCCGCGGCCCACATTAAACAGGCTAGCGCCGCGTTTCATCTTGCGGAGTCGTTCTTCATTGAACAGGCCGGTGGTCTTCTCGGTCACGGGTGCCGCAACCACCACAAAGTCGGCCAGTGGCAGTGCTTCATCAAGTTCATCAAACCCAAATACCTGCTGAGCGGGCTCGCTGGGACGGTCCGGGTGCTCGCGCACGGCAATGACGCGCATCCCCGCCGCATGCGCCATTTGCGCCACCGGACGCCCGATCGCGCCGAAGCCGACGACCAGCAGCGTCGAACCGCGCATTTCGCGCGGATGCGGCACTTCATCCCACAAGAGCTCCTGCGCCCACACGTGCTTATGCTGAAAGTCGCGGACCCGGTGCAGTTGCCTGCCAACGGCCCACACCAGGCCCATGGCGTGTTCGGCCACCGCGGGTCCGTGCACGTCGCGCGCGTTCGTTACCACGACATCGCTGGCCACAACTTC
This sequence comes from uncultured Acidobacteriota bacterium, assembly GCA_963832365.1. GTDB lineage: Bacteria > Acidobacteriota > Terriglobia > Terriglobales > Acidobacteriaceae > CAWBRT01. The sequence goes on from CAWHUL010000027.1 coordinate 176,036, forward strand.
CGGTAGCAGCAGCGCATGAACGGCGGCAGCGGTCGAGTGAATCCATTTCAACCGGCGCGCCGCCTTAAATTGCTCCGCCCTCATCGAAAACGAAATCATCAAATCCGCGTCCACGATCTCGGTCTTGAGGCCGTCGTAGCCATCGAGTTGCACCACATCGAGTTCAGGAAAATTGCGCCGAATGCGATCGGCAAACGATTTCGGCGGTATCCAGAGATGGAAGTGATGATGAACGGCGATGACAAGTTTCATTTGCATTTAGAGTAGCTGAAATCAATTCGGGAAAGAAATTTTCTACCGTTAAGAGGTCGCGGAAAATGGACGGCCTTATGTGTTCTTCTTCACCCGCAGATCGCGCCCCGTCATCTCCTTTGGCTGCCCAATGCCCAGCGCGCCGAGCACGGTCGGCGCTATGTCCTGCAATGCGCCATCCGGGCGCAGCGCGAACTGCTTCGCATCTTCGGCGATGTAGATGAACGGAACTGGATTGGTGGTATGCGCCGTCTGCGGCCCGCCAGTTGCCGGATCGATCATCTGCTCGGCATTGCCATGATCGGCGGTCACCAGCATGATGCCACCGCAGCGCTTGATGGCCGCATAAATCTCGGCCAAACAGCCGTCCACGGTTTCGACAGCGCGAACGGTCGGCGGAATTTTGCCGCTGTGCCCAACCATGTCGGCATTGGCGAAGTTCGCGATCACCACGTCGAATGTCTTGTCTTCAACGGCCTTCACCACGGCTTCAGCGACGCCTTTGGCGCTCATCTCCGGCTGCAAATCGTAGGTAGCCACCTTCGGCGATTGGATCAGCACGCGCTCCTCGCCTGGAAACGGCTTCTCCACGCCGCCGTTGAAAAAGAACGTGACGTGCGCGTATTTCTCGGTTTCGGCGACTCGCAGATTACGCAGTCCAAGGTTTGCCATGACGTTCGCCAGGATATTCGTCAGGCGCTCGGAAGGCACCACAACGGGCAGCTTGAACTTGGCGTCGTACTCGGTCATGCAAATGTACTGCAAGTCTTTCGGCACTTCGTCGCGCGGAATAGCCTTGTCCATCGCCGCGGCATCCGGAAGGTCGCGCCCACCCTCAGCCGTGATGCCGCTCTCGCGAGCCAGACAGCGCGTAATCTGCCGCGCACGGTCGGCGCGGAAATTGAAGTTGATCACGACATCCTCAGACCGGATTGTGCCCACTGGTTCACCACGCGCATCCGTGCAGACAAACGGAATGACAAACTCGTCGGTGACGCCGCGATCGTAGGAATCCTTAATCCCCCGTACCGGGTCGGTATAGGTAGCTACGGCTTTGCCGTGCACCATGGCATCGAAGGCCTTCTTTTGGCGATCCCACTTGCGGTCGCGATCCATGGCGTAATAACGGCCATCGACGGTGGCGATCTTGCCGATGCCGTACTCGCGCATCTTCTGCTGCAACTGCTCGATATAGGCCGCGCCGGAATCCGGCGGCGTGTCGCGGCCATCCGTAAAGCAGTGAACAAACACGCGCTCCACGCCGTTTTGCTTCGCCATCCTCAGCAGCGCATAGAGATGGTTCTGGTGCGAGTGAACGCCGCCGTCGGAGAGCAATCCGCAAAAGTGCAATCGCCGCCCATTCGCCTTGGCGTGCTTCATGGCGTCGAGCAGCACGGGATGCCGAAACAATTCACCGTTCTCGATCATGAGATCGATGCGCGTGATGTCCATGTGAACGACGCGCCCGGCGCCGATGTTCAGGTGCCCGACTTCGCTGTTGCCCATCTGCCCATCCGGCAGTCCGACGAAGCGCCCGCTGGTGTGAATCAGCGTGTTCGGATAGTCGGCGAGCAGCTTGTCATAATTCGGCTTGCGCGCCAGCGAAATGGCGTTGGCATTCGACGGCGGCGCATAACCCCAGCCATCGAGGACGATCAGCACGAGAGGTTTGGGTTTAGGCATTTCAGATTTCAGATTTTGACTCAGACTCCGATTTCAGACTTTATAGGCTGCTGAAGAACTCACAGGAGTGTCATCCTGAGGTTGCGCCGCTTTTCCGCGACCGAAGGATCTGCTTTATTTTCAGCACGCGCAAAAGCAGATCCTTCGCTTCGCTCAGGATGACACCTCTATATGAGCGGCGCTTACGCCCCGGCGCTTTCCATCAGCTCGCCGTTGTAGTTCAGTGCCGCCAGGCCAAGGAAGTTCGCCGCGGCCCCGAGCTGTTCCTCGATGCGCAGCAACTGGTTGTACTTGGCGATGCGGTCGGTACGCGAGGCGGAGCCGGTCTTGATCTGGCCGACGCCGGTGGCTACCGCCAAATCCGCAATGAACGTGTCTTCGGTTTCGCCGGAGCGGTGCGACATCACGGCCGTGTAGCCGTTGCGGCGCGCCATCTCGATTGCCTCCAGCGTCTCAGTGATGGTGCCGATCTGGTTCACTTTGATCAGAATCGAGTTGGCCACGCCCGTGTCGATGCCGCGAGCCAGCCGTGCCGTGTTCGTCACGAACAGATCGTCGCCTACGAGCTGAATCTTGTCGCCGATCTCGTCGGTCAGCATTTTCCAGCCCTCCCAGTCGTCCTCGGCCAGACCATCTTCAATGGACACGATTGGATACTGACGCACCCAGTCGGCATAGAACTTCACCATCTGGGCCGGGCTCTTGCTGGATTTATCGCTCTTCTTAAAGTTGTATTTGCCATCGGAGAACAGCTCGCTCGCCGCCGGGTCCAGCGCAATCGCAATCTGATCGCCCGCCTTGTATCCGGCCAGTTGGATGGCCTCGAGAATCACCTCGATCGCTTCGGCATTGGCCTTGAGCGAGGGAGCAAAGCCGCCCTCGTCGCCGACCGCGGTGTTGTAGCCCTTCTTTTTCAGCACAGACTTCAGTGCGTGAAACGTCTCGGTTCCCCAGCGCAGCGCCTCGGCGAATGACGGCGCTCCGACCGGCATCACCATGAACTCCTGAAAATCCACATTGCTATCGGCGTGCGCTCCGCCGTTGATGATGTTCATCATCGGGCACGGCAAAATGTTCGCGGTGACGCCGCCCAGATAACGATAGAGCGGCAGGTCATAGTAGTCGGCAACGGCACGCGCCGAAGCCATGCTTACGGCAAGAATCGCATTGGCCCCGAGTTTGCCCTTGTTCTCGGTGCCGTCCAGTTCGATCATCTTGGCGTCGATCTCAGCCTGGCACGAGGCATCCATGTCCATGAGCACCGGAGCGATCACCTCGTTCACGTTGTCCACGGCCTTGAGCACGCCTTTGCCCAGATAACGCGACTTGTCGCCGTCGCGAAGTTCCACGGCCTCGTGCTCGCCGGTGGAAGCACCGCTTGGAACGATGGCGCGGCCCTTCGCCCCGCTTACCAGCGTCACTTCAGCTTCCACCGTGGGGTTTCCGCGTGAATCCAGAACTTCGCGCGCATGAATCAGTTCGATTTCAGTCATAACGATTCCCTTCTTATAATTGATAGGTCGGCGCCTCGGCGCCCGTGCCGCAGCTTCGATTGAGAGTGCAGGTAAAACAGACAGCTCCAGCTCAAACTTCTGATTATAGCCGTTCACCAACGGCATCTGCGCTGCCGGTGAAACCGTGCCGAATCATCGCCTAATTCGATGTTAAAAGCCGCTAATTGCGACTTGTTCTATGTCCGATAATGATTGCGTGTCCGATAATGAGCTCCGCGAAGACTTAATCACGAGTGACTACTCTAGATTTATGTAAATTTTACCGGAGAGGCATCTCTCAGGGCTTTTCGTTAAACTAACTATCAAGTAGCCGCGTCGAGATGCTTCCGATAAAACCAAAGGTGATTCTATGAAGGCTATCTTATTCGTCGACGACCACGAGGTGCTGGCGCGATTGAGTTGTGAAATTCTGGAAATGCAGGGCTACCGTGCAGTCTCTGCATACAGTGCCGCCGATGCACTGGAGAAGTTTGCCAAAGAGAAGTTCGACATCCTGGTCACGGATTTTCGCATGGAAGGCATGAATGGTTTGGAGCTGGCAAAGCAGGTGCATCAGAAAGATCCCAGCGTTCCGGTCATCATCGTTACCGGTTATGGTCCGGTTGACGGTGGCAAGGACGTAAGCGCCTGCCTCCAGAAGGAGCAACTCTTTCCCGCCTTACTCGAAAAAATCAAACTCTACCTCGGCGAAAGCGAGACTGCTGAAACGGTGCGCACAGCTTAGCCTGTCAGACGATCGCCACAGTCAATCATCATCTAGGACGCCTCGCGGCGTCCTTTTTCACAGGTGTAAACCGGGCTAAGACGCAGCCGAAGGACTTCATCAAAGACCCTGATCGGCTCTGAGTGGGACAGTTGTCTGGGATGTTTCGCTGCGCTCAACATGACACTCCCGAGATGATTACACATTCGGAAGCGCCTTGCTTCCGGCTCCGGCGCGCCTTTCAGCAGCCTGCTAAACTTGGCGGGTGAAGCGGCTCATAGTAAACGCCGACGACTTCGGGCTCACTCGCGGGGTCAATCGCGCTATCGCGGAGTGCCATCAGCGCGGCATTGTGACCTCGACGACTCTGATGGCGAACAGCGACGAATTCCCGGACGCCGTCGAGTCGGTCAAGCGTCTCGTTCCGCAGCCTACCGGCCCTGCTCTGGGCGTCGGCTGCCATATCGTGCTCGCGGATGGCGGGCCTGTGCTGCCGCCGTCGCAAGTGCCGTCGCTGCTCGCGCCCGGAACCGGGCTTTTTTACCAGTCCATTCAGCAACTGGCAAGGCAGGCGCTTGGCAATCGCTTCCGCTCCGAAGAAATCGAGGCCGAGGCCACAGCGCAGTTCCAAAAGATTCAGGCCGCGGGCATAAGGATTTCGCATTTCGACGCGCACAAGCACGCACACATCTTCCCTTCGATTCTCAAGCCTCTCTTGAGGGCTGCGGCCGCCTGCGGCGTTCCGGCATTGCGTAATCCCTTTGAGCCGGTTTTTTCCATGCCCATCCCCAGCCTGCTGCGCATCCCCGTGCGCTATGCGGAGGTGCTGGCTTTGCGCGCTTTCCGCGCCAAGTTCCACGCCATGGTTGCCGAATCCGGTCTGCGCACTACGGATGGAAGTCTGGGCCTGGTCGCGACCGGCACGCTCAACGTCTCAAAACTTTCCGCGCTGCTCGATCGGATGCAAGACGGTCTTTGGGAGCTGGTTTGCGCATCCCGGCTACAACGATGCGCAGCTCGCCACGATCAACACCCGGTTGCGGGCGTCGCGAGAAACCGAGATGCAGGCGCTAACCGCGGAGAGCACTCGTCGGGCGCTGGAGCGAAATGGCATACAGTTGATTTCATTTCAGGAATTAAGCGGCGAGGCTCGTCGGGGCTGTCATTCCGAGCGACCGACGGAGGCTGGAATTGGGCGAGCCTCGCCGGCGGCTGCTCTTCTATATGGCGTTCAGAAAGCTGGCTTTGGGCTGAAAAATGCGGTTACAAGCTAGCGACGGCGCTAAGCAGGAAATCGCGGTGGAGCAACGGCCTTAGTGTCGGATGCGGAACGGCGCGAGATGGAGGCCGGTGGCTCGCCGACATTTCAGAACCTCCTGGAGAACGAAATACGGCAGTCACCGACGGTGAGGCTGTGCGCTGCAGCGGCTCAAGCCCTTCGCAGTTCGGCCGTACATGCTGGAGGAGGGCGAGTTGAAGCCAGGCATCCATTTCGATTTCGCGGCGGCATGAGTTCCTGGCAGGCGGAAAAAGCCAGGCGAGTGAAAGATGCGCTGTTTCGGATCGGATGGATGGACGTCTCGCGGCGCGGAACGGTGATAGATCTCATGGGCATGCTACTTCGGAACTTACGATGCTCATGCATGACACCCGAGGTAAGACATGTGAATGATGCCCAGGAACGTCCAGAAGACCGGGCTACACCTAGTCCATGCAGTCCCCTGATGGAAGATCCATGCGCATAGGAATCACCTGTTATCCAACTTACGGCGGAAGCGGAGTTGTGGCGACCGAGTTGGGAATCGAACTGGCCGAGCGAGGGCACCAGGTTCACTTCATTACCTACTCGCAGCCGATCCGGCTCGTCGAACCGCATGCGAATATTCACTATCACGAGGTCGAGGTCTCGCGTTATCCGCTGTTCGAGTATCCGCCCTATGATCTTGCGCTGGCCACACGGATGGCCGAGGTGGCGGAGATTTACGATCTCGACCTGCTGCACGTGCATTACGCCATTCCGCACTCCGTCAGCGCGATGCTGGCGCGCCAGATGCTGGCCTGCGATAGCGCCCGCAAGCGCCGTCGGTTGCCCTACGTGACCACTCTCCATGGAACGGACATTACGTTGGTCGGCCTGGATAGCTCTTATCTGCCGATCACGCGTTTTTCCATCGAGCAAAGCAACGGCGTTACCGCCATCTCCGATTACCTTAAGACGCAGACGCTGGAGCAGTTCAATATCCAGAACCACATCGAGGTGATTCCGAACTTCGTGAATTGCGATCTCTATCGTCGCGATCCGAACTCCGTCCTTCGGCGCAGCGAGTACGCCCAGCCCGACGAGCGCGTGCTGGTTCATCTCTCCAACTTCAGGCCGGTCAAGCGCGTCACGGATGTAATTGAGGTCTTCGATCGCGTGCTAAAGAAGATTCCGGCCAAGCTGCTGATGATTGGCGACGGGCCCGATCGCTCACAGGCGGAGTGGCTGGCGATGAACAAAGGAATTCACAAGCAGGTTCTCTTCCTGGGAAAGCAGAACCTGGTTAACGAGAAGCTGGCGGTTGCCGACCTGATGCTACTTCCCAGCCGGCTTGAGTCGTTCGGTCTGGCCGCACTGGAGGGCATGGCATGCGAGGTGGTCCCCATTTCGACCAATGTGGGCGGTCTTCCGGAGTTAATCGAACATGGTGTAAACGGCTACATGGTTGGCGTTGGCGACGTGGACACGATGGCACGCCATGCCATCGAGGTGCTCTCCGATGACGCCAAGTTACGCGAGATGGGAAAGCGCGCCCGGGCAACGGCGCAGAAGAATTTCTGCAGCACCCTGATTATTCCTCACTACGAGCAGTTCTACCGGGATGTACTGGAGCGGATGTCGTAAATCGACGAGGAGAAGTCGTCGGGATTCGGCACGGGCAACACCAGGCGGACTAACGTCCCATGGCCGTGCTGACTGGTGATTTCGATGCGAGCCGTATCGCCATAAAGAACCTGTAACCGTTCGCGGACGTTCGCCATGCCGATGCCGGTACCGCCGCGTCCTCCGCTCTCCATGCCGACGCCATCGTCTTCGACTTCGATGACCAGCAGGCGATTGGCTATCCGCGAGCGCAGGTAAATCGTGCCTCCCTCGACCTTGGGCGAGAGCCCGTGCTTGATCGAGTTTTCCACCAGCGGCTGGAGAATGACGCTGGGGACGGCGACCTCCAGACTCTCGCGTTCAATTTCCTTCACGATCCGCAACTTGTCGTGTCCGAAGCGCACGACCTCGATATCAAGGTAATCGTCGACAAACTCGAGTTCGTCCTTGAGTTGAACGAACGAATCGCTCTTCCGCAGCAAGCGCCGCAGGATGTTCGAAAGTTTGACGATCACCTCGCGCGCCATGTCCGGATTGAAACGCACGAGCGAGGAAACGGTGTTCAAGGTGTTGAACAGGAAGTGCGGGTTGATCTGGCTCTGCAAGGCCTCCATGCGCGCTTGAAGCAGCAGACGTTCCTGCTCCTCCAATTTCATTTCGATCCGCACATTGTTCAAAACCTTTAATGCAATCGCCACGCACATCACCGTAGCGAGATACATCGCAATCGTGACCAACCAGTTCGGACTCGCGAGTGCAAACAGATGCCTGCCAAAGACATCCTTGAGCTGCTCGCGCGCGAACGTCAGCGCCAGGATCATGACAAAGAACGACGTCTGCCAATCGATGAAAGACTTGCGGATAGTCCGCCTGATCCAACGGTAGAGGCTCAGGTCGAACAGCGGCGAGAAAGACCAGATTGCTTCTTTGTCCTGGGCAAGATTGCGAAGGCACCCGGCCACCAGTCCCGCACCAACGTTAAGCGCCAGATTGCCCCATTCGCCCAGAAACAGCGAAGGAATCGAGACCAGCAGACCGCCGGCGATTCCGCCGCAGCGCCCGGTGATGATGCCCATCAGGATCGAACTCTCAAAGCCCAAGTCGGCAGCCATGAAATTTCTGATCTTTGCGCGCACCACCACGCCCAAGGCGAACGGAATGCCGATGAGCAACACCATCTCGAGGTTTTCCGAGAGGCTTCGATCTTCCCGGAACAGCAGCGCGCGGAAGCGCCGGCCGCGCGCAAGCACACTGCTGACGGCGGCGGAGACGCCGAGCTTGATGAGCAGCGTGATGAGAATCAGTCCCTGGTCCAATCGTCAGCTCCGCGAAAGCGGTCTAGTGTAGTGCGTAACAAGTCGAGTAACGGCACAGGAGAAATGCATAGATCCTTCGCTTCGCTCAGGATGACACCCAAAAGAGGGCACGAGACCTGCTACGAACTATGTTGCGAAGCAGGAGCGGGCGCCGCGATCGAGCTTTGCGAGAGTATAGCGGCTTTTGCGCGTTCAATGGCACCGTCGAGCTGCTCAGGTCCCGGAACGCCGCCCTGGGCCAGCTCGCGCGAACCGCCACCACGGCTGCCGAGCCGCGCCATCTCCTGCTTCATCAGGGCGCCCATATCGAAAGGGCCGCCCCGCCACTGGGCGAAAACCAACGCAGGCTGCTCCGCGCCGCAGCCGAGCAACGCGACCGTCCCCGGCTCGGCGACCAGCTTTTGCGCCAGCATCTTGGCGAACGCGATATCGCGTCCGGTCAAGACCTGCGTGATGAGCTTGATGCCGCCAGCGGGTCGGGTCGCGGCAAGCATTTTCGCGGCGGTCAATTCAGCGACCTCCTCCAGCAATTTGTGCTCACGCTTGGCTGCGGTCTTTAGCTCTTCCAGCGATTTCCTGATCTGCTCGGGCGCGGTCCACAGATGCGCCGAGTACAACCCGGCGGCCTCGGTGAGGATTTCGTAGTCCTTGCGGGCAAAGCGCACGGCTCGCTCGCCGCAAACAAATTCGACCCGCATCCCCTGCTTCACCTTTTCCACCTTGCGCAGCAGAATCGCGCCGGTCTGCCCGGTGGCGCGAACGTGCGTCCCTCCGCAGGCACAAAGGTCAAAGTCCGCGATCTCGATGATCCGCAGCCGCTCGCGACCGGCAGGCGGAATCTTGCGCAGGCCCATCTCGCGCGCCTGCTCCGGAGTTACGAAATGCGTCTTGACCGCACGGTCCTCAAAGACAATCTGGTTGGCGCGCTCTTCGGCACGGCGAACCTGTTCGGACGAGAGGCTCTTTGCCTCAAGGTCGATGGTGCAGCTCTCTTCGCCCATGTGGAACGATACGGTCGGCAGCTCGAACAGCTCCACGAAAGCCGCCGAGAGCACATGTTGCCCCGAGTGCTGCTGCAAGTGGTCTCGACGCCGCTCGACGTCAATAAAGCCGCGCACGCGCACCGCTTTTTCGGCGGACGCCGCGGTTGCGCCGGCCAGGGCCGGCTCCAACTCCGGCGCAGGCTCGATCACGTGCAATACTTCGCCGCTCGCCTCATCCTCCAGCACCTCGCTGACCCGTAACTTGGGACGCAGCGCCTGAGGGTGATCGAGGTCCTGCCATTCAATCCAGCCAGTGTCGAAAGTTTGCCCTCCGCTGGTGGGATAAAAAGCGGTGCGGTCGAAAACGAGCGCACGGCGGCCGTCCGGCAAAGGGCGGACTGCAAGCAGCGCGGCGACAAAGTCGTAAAGAAACGAATTCTCGTAGTACAGGCGTTCTGTCATGGCATTTTGCTTTGGCGTTAACCGAACTATTGTCTCACTGGAAGCGTCAAGGTCGTTGAGGTGCCTAACTGAGCGTAATCCGGCTGTAAACCAGTCCACGCAACGAAATCAGAGACCCCACCCTGCGCCGAAGACGCGGCGCAAGGGTAGGGCGAAAACGCTGTGGCGATAATCCACGACTACACCGGCTGAATAATTCCTCCCAGGCTGCGCGATTCGCCGACCGGGGAGGCCGTCATCTTCCATCCCGCTGGGCGCAGAGATGGATGCTCCGCATAGAGCGGACCGAGCACCTCTTGGTGTACGGTGGCGATAACTTTTGCCGCGGCTCGCTGGTATGCGGCGTGATCTTCGGCGGAACACTGACTCTTGGTGAAGGCAACAGACTGGCTTATGCGATCAGAGATGTCGAGCATAAGCTCGCTGATTTGCTTTGCGACATCAGGGTTTTTCATAAATTTGCGATTTAGATCGCCTCATGTTCCGCTCAGCATGACAGCAAGATAATCGTTCTAACAGTTTACCTATTTCAGTTTTAGTTTCAGCCGCGAGAGCAGCGAGCGCGTCTGCCGGAACCAAGGGCGTTCACGGCGGCGTTGAAAGCCGGGCATGGTGGGGCGTTTGGCCATGATTTGCTGCGCCCACTCCCGCGCTTCGGCGACTCGGCCCTGCGCTGCCAGAAACTCGGCATAGTGATATTGCGTCTCCGTCAAGGTCGAGCCTTGCAGGATGCGGCTGAAAAGCGCTTCCGCCCTTTCGTTCTGTCCGGTTCGCGCGTAGGCCCATGCCAGCAACCCGGGGGCGCGCTGGATGTCATAGCCGGGATCGGTTCGCGTCACCCGTTCCAGGTCGACTATGGCAGCCGGGAAATTGCCTAGTTGCAGCAAGGCCAATGCCCGCCGATAAAACGGATCGGGCGAGTCGGTACGTTGCGTGATCGAGCGGTCGAAGCAAGCGCGCGCCTTTTCCCATTTACCCTTGTCGAGGTAAAGCTGCCCGAGCTCCTCGTAATTTCCGGCTGAAGGATTCTGGCTGACAGCGGACTCCAGTTCCCTGATCCGGCGGTTGCGGCTCACGAAGTCGAACGTGCCGGGATCGCGCAACTCGGGAAGGGCCTGTACCGCCAGGTAGATAAGCGACCCCAACGGGCCGAGAAGCAGGATAACCCAAAGCCAGTACGATTCCGGCTGGCGGCGCACAAAGTGAATGAGAGCCGCTGCCATCAACAAAATTCCCGGCAATCCGAAGCTGAAGAATCCGAACATGCCACTAAATACTAGCAGCGTAAGCACCTGATGGGTTGTTGAAAAACAAAGGACGGGCGTGATGAGCCCAGAGAGGTTCGAAGAACCCTGGCGTCTCCTTGGATAGAAGGCCGAGCTGCGGACGTGTAGAATCGAGAAGAATGGATTCTATTCGGCTCATTGCCGTCGACATCGATGGAACCCTGCTGAATGCGAACTTTCAGGTTTCAGCCGGAAACCTGAAGGCGTTGCTTCGCGCCCACGAACGCGGCGTCGAAATCGCGCTCGTTACCGGCAGGCGTCACAATTTTGCCCTGCCCGTGGCTGAATCGCTAGGCTTCAGCGTAACCCTCATCAGCTCCAACGGCGCGATCACCCGCTCCAGTGACGGCAACCTTTTTCACCGCGACCTGCTTCCGGCGGATATCGCCCGCGAGATAGTTTGCCATATGGCCGCTTTCCGCGGAAGCACGGTCTTGTCGTTCGACCGCGAGGGCAAGGGCGCGCTGGTGGTTGAGACCACCGAGCTGCTCAATATCGCCATTCGCCGCTGGATGGAAAAGAATGCGGAGTACCTGGACGTGGTGCGGCCGCTGGAAGATGCCGTGACCGAACCGCTGGTTCAGGCCACTTTCTGCGGAGAAATTGCGCTCATGCAGGAGGTGCAGCAGGCCTTAATGAGTTCGGGTTTCTGGGAACGGATCACCGTTTTGCGCACCCAGTACGAGGAACGCAATCTTTGCATCGTAGATGTGCTGAACCATGGCTGTTCGAAAGGGCACTCTCTGCGCCGCTGGGCTGAACACCGCGGAATCGAACGGCAGCAGGTGATGGCCATCGGAGACAACTACAACGACATCGAAATGCTGGAGTTCGCCGGCGTCCCGGTTATCATGGCCAACGCATGCGATGAGTTGAAGCAGAATGGCTGGATGGTGACCTTGGGGAACAATCAGGACGGCGTTGCTCACGCCGTCGAGTCGGTGCTGGGATGACAGGCCGCCGCTGGCCATGGCTGGCGCTTCTGCTGTGCGCTTGTTGCGCACACGGGGCGGAGTTCGCGCGGCTGACAAACGGCTTCAGCCTGCGATGCGAGAGCCACGAGGAAATCGGCAGCCTGACTCGCTTGTATTTGGACGCACAACGCGCGGGCTTCATCGATCTTCCTACTGAGCGTGTTTCCGGGTATGAGGCGGCGCCCGCGTTGCAGCTTCCGGCGCTTCCGGCGAAGACGCTGTCTCTCCCCGACCACATCGCGAATGCCGGGTTGCAGACGGGGATCGATCCCGACTTTATCCATAGCGTCATCCGGGCGGAGAGTGGTTACAATGCGAAGGCCGTTTCGCCGAAGGGCGCCCAGGGGCTGATGCAATTGATGCCGGCGACCGCGGCGAAGCTGGGGGTGCAAGATAGTCTCGATCCGGCGAACAATATCGACGGCGGCAGCCGCTACCTGCGTGAGTTGTTGTTGCGTTACAACGGAGACGCTATCAAGGCATTGGCAGCGTACAATGCCGGACCCGAGTCGGTGGAGAAATATCAAGGGGTTCCGCCCTACCGGGAGACCCGGAGCTACGTTGCACGCGTCATCACTGACTTCAATCGCCGGAAACTCTGCCCTGACAAGGGCAAAGACAGCGTTTGTCAGGGACCCAGGCTGGCGGCCTCCAACCCGCCGGTGAAGGACTCGAAGCATCCGGTGCCCGAGGTTAAGGGCGCTTCCAAGCCCCGGCAGACGGGTGAACGCAAGAGGGCCACCGTCGCGCCCGCAACCGAAACACGCAAGGATCGGGCCAAGAGGGTCGAAGGAGAGGACTCGACTCGGGCAATCGTGCCGTTCTCTGCCAGAAATCAACTCCGATGAAGAAGAAGCACGCAATCACCTCGGCTATCGTCTTGGCGGTTCTGGCAGCGCTTGTCTACTCTCAATTCCGGCACTGGCGGAGCTTTGACTGGCAACAGTTTTGGATGGTGAGCAAAGGCGTGAACATTTGGATGGTGCTGGGTGGAGTGGTCTTGATCTATCTGGCTGACGTTCTGCGCGCCGTGCGCTGGAAGATATTTCTTAGTCCCACCTGCAATACCACTGTGAGGCGTCTGATCCCTGCGCAATTCATAGGCTTCACCGGGCTCGCCCTGCTGGGCCGTCCCGGCGAACTGGTGCGGCCATTTTTGGTGGCCCGCAAAGAGAATCTGACGTTTTCTTCACAACTGGCAGTTTGGGCGGTCGAAAGAGTATTCGATATTTCCTCCGTAGCGGTTTTGATGGGTCTAGCCCTGGCGATTTGGGGAGACAAGTTCAATGCCTATCCGCAGGTGCAAACCGCAGGGTATCTGCTGCTTCTGCTGGCGGCGGCGCTGGCGCTAGCTTTTTTTCTTCTGTGGTGGCGCACCGAACAGATTGCCTCCTTTCTGGAGCGTCTGCTGCGGCCGCGCTCGGAAAAGTTTGCGAACGCGGTCTGCCGCAAGGTACGCGCCTTCGGGCTGGGACTGCACACCATTCGCGACCTGAAGTCCTTCGTATTGATTGCCTTGGTTTCGCTTTGCCTGTGGATATTCATCGCGCAGTCCTACATTCAGGTCATGCACGCTTATCCAGTCACGACCGTCCATGTGCGGGCCGATTCCGATGACGATAACGCCGCTGGCCCGGCGGTGACCCGCACGGTTCGTCTTCACCAGATGAAACTGGAAGACGCGCTACTGGTTATGGGAGCCAGTATGGCCGGGTCCATTGTGCAACTGCCTGGGGTTGGAGGAGGCTCACAGTTAGCGGTTATCGAACTGCTGTCCTCCGACATTTTCAAGAACGAACCCTATAACATTTCCCGCGAACTTGCCGTCAGTGTCGGCATGCTGTGCTGGCTGGTGACCTTCATGGCCGTGATTCCCCCAGGACTCATCATGGCTCATCGCGAACGCGTCTCGCTGCGCATGATTTCACGTGAAAGCGAAATTGAAGCTACGCAGGCGGAAGAGCCTGAGCGCGCACCAAAGTAGTCACCGGGCACGTTGATTCTGCCCGAAGGGGCAATTAGCGAGGCAGCCACACACCTCAACCTTCTTCCTGCTACAATTGCCTCGTTGTTGGTGCTCTTCATACCATGAAATGCCCCTTTTGCGGCTTTGAGCAGGACAAAGTAGTCGATTCGCGCGAGAGCAAGGAAGGCGAAGCCATACGCCGCCGCAGGGAATGCCTGCGTTGCGAGAAGCGTTACACCACCTACGAGCGCATCGACGAAATTCCGTACATGGTGGTGAAGAAGGACGGACGCCGCGAGAAGTTCGAGCGTCAGAAGGTGCTGAACGGACTATTGCGCGCCTGCGAGAAACGTCCGGTCTCCATCAGCAAACTGGAGCAAATCGTCAACGAAGCCGAAAGCTTTGTGATCGACTCCGCCGAACGCGAACGCAAGACCAGCGAAATCGGCGAGCTCATCATGTTCCGCCTGCGCGGCCTCGACAAGGTCGCGTACGTGCGCTTCGCCTCGGTTTATCTCGACTTCAAAGATGTCCAGGAATTCATGTCCGAGTTGCAGGACTTGTTAAAAACAAAAGATAAAGATAACGGCAAGCAGACTGCCTCCACCAAGGCAAAGGCAGGTCCCCCGCTCGCGTGAAAGGTGCGCATCCGTGGCTTACAAAATCACTTTGATCGCCGGTGATGGCATCGGACCTGAAGTGACCGGCGCAGCCGTTCGAATCCTGGAAGCATCCGGAGTCAAGTTTGAATGGGAACCGTTCCAGGCAGGCGCCGACGCCTACGAGAAGTACCACGAGTACATCCCCCAGAGCTTGCTCGACTCGATTGAACGCACTCACCTGGCGCTTAAAGGGCCGCTCACGACCCCGATTGGCGGCGGCTTTTCCAGCATCAACGTCCAACTCAGAAAACGATTCGAGCTATTTTCCAATTTTCGCCCGATTGTCAATTTGCCCAATGTGGCAACGCATTATCCGGGCGTAGACCTGATCATCGTTCGCGAGAACACCGAGGGTCTGTACTCCGGAATCGAGCACGAAGTCGTCCCGGGGGTCGTCGAAAGCCTCAAGATCATCACCGAAAAAGCCTCGACCCGCATCTCGCGATGGGCTTTCGAATATGCCCGCAAGTTTAATCGCAAGAAGGTGCACGCGATTCACAAGGCCAATATCATGAAGCTCTCCGACGGCCTTTTCCTTCAGTGCTCCCGCAAGATTGCGAAGGAGTACCCGGAGATCGCCTACGGCGAGCACATCGTCGACAATACCTGCATGCAACTGGTGACCAACCCTTACCAATACGACGTGCTGCTGCTGGAAAACCTGTATGGAGACATCATCAGCGACCTTTGCTCGGCTTTTGTGGGAGGGCTCGGGCTGGTTCCGGGGGCAAACATCGGCGAGCATTGCGCGATCTTTGAAGCGGTTCACGGCTCAGCGCCCGATATTGCAGGAAAAGGACTGGCCAACCCGACCGCCGTGCTGCGATCAGGCATCCTCATGCTGCGCCACTTGGGAGAGCAGGAGGCGGCGGACCGCATCCAGCGCGCCCTCGAAGTGGTGTACTCCGAGCGAAAGCACCTTACCCGCGATGTGAGCGGAACCGCTTCCACCAACCAGTTCGCTGACGCGGTGATCGCGGCGATGGAGAACACGCCAGCAGCTTTTTCCGCCCCGGCTTCCGGAAGACGCCAGTAGCCGACCGGCCACAGCCAGTATCTCAGCTCCTTAATCCGTCGGCTGAACAGGCCAGCAGCTCGCGCTTTTGCTGCGCGCCGGCGCGAACCTCCCTGCGAGGCACGCATCTAACCTGTCTCAAGAGCAAAAATTCGTGGGAGGAGAGTCTCTATGGCAGGCAAGGTGAAACCGGTGCCCGATGGCTATCATACGGCAACGCCCTATCTCATCGTGAAAGGAGCCGCCAGGGCGATCGAGTTCTACAAGCAGGCGTTCGGCGCGACCGAACTGGAGCGCATGGAGATGCCGGATGGCAACATCGCCCATGCCGAGATCAAGATCGGGGATTCGATCATTATGATGGGCGATGAATCGCCGCAGCACGGGACGCGCAGCCCCCAGTCTCTGGGCGGCTCTTCCTGCGGTCTATATTTGTACGTCGAAAATGTGGACGAAGTTTTTGGCCGGGCCATCACCGCGGGAGCAACCTCGACCATGGCGGTCAAGGACCAATTCTACGGCGACCGCAATGGCAGCTTGGTCGATCCGTTTGGACATACCTGGTACGTCGCCACTCGCAAGGAGAACCTTTCGATGGATGAGATTCGGCAGCGCGTCCCAGCAGCATAACGAACGCCGCAGGCAGAGGCAACTCTAACTGAGATGGACATAACTCCGTTCAAGTACCGGATTCTCGTTGTTGACGACGACGAGCGAATACGCACCACAGCGCAAGCACTACTTAAGGAACAAGGCTATATTGTGTTGTGTGCGGCGGATGGCTTCGAGGGACTCTCTGCCCTGAAACAATCTCTGCCTGAAGTGATCATTTCCGATTTGCGAATGCCCAACATGAATGGATTTGAATTCCTGTCGGTCGTACGCAAGCGTTTTCCCCACATCGCCGTCATTGCAATCAGCGGCGACTTCTCCGGCGTAAACGTGCCCGATAGCGTCTTGGCCGACGCCTTTTTTGAAAAGGGGCAGTATCCCCCAGAGAACCTGTTCCGGAAAATCATCGCCTTACTGGAAGAAATTCCTACACGTCCGCGTGTCAGCCGTCCATCGAAACCCACCGTCTGGATTCCGGTCAGTACCAAGGCAAGCTACGTTGCCGTGACCTGTCCTTCTTGTCTGAGAACGTTCCCCGTCCCGGTTCCGCTTCCCGAGGGTGTGAACACCGCACGCTGCGATTTTTGCGAAACTGAGGTTTCGTTCCAGATCACCGAGTTCCGCACCCGCGCCTCATAATGCTGAATTCCAGCGGGACTTCCGAACTCGCCCCTACACCACTTCAGACGCGATGTAGTTCAGAACGGAATATCGTCGTCGGTGATCTCGGTGCTCTTTTCGGCGCTCCTGGCGCCAGCGGGCTCGTGGGCGCTCTGATCGAAGTCGTTGCCCGCCGCGCCGCCACGCGAACGTCCTCCGGCATAGCCGCCCTCTTCGCCGCCACCGCCTCCTGAGCCTTCACCGCCTTTGCCGCCGAGCAATACGAGGTCATTGGCCACGATGTTGGTCATGTACTTCTTCTGGCCGGTCTGCTTGTCATCCCACGAGTCCGTCTGGAGGCGGCCCTCGATGTAGACCGTGCGGCCCTTCTTCAGGTACTCGCCGGCGATCTCAGCCAGCCGAGCCCAGCAGGTAATGTTGTGCCACTCGGTACGGTCCTGCCATTCGCCGCTCTTGTCCTTGAAGCGCTCGTTGGTTGCCAGCGAGAACTTCGCCACCGCCGTGCCCTGAGGCGTGTACTTCACCTCGGGATCTTTGCCGAGATTACCGATCAGAATGACTTTATTGACACTCTTTGCCATGCGCTTATTCCTCGATTTGCAGTTGAACGCTCAAGTTTAGCAGCAAAGCGGAAGGTTTCAAGGGGAAGCTCTACGATGTCATTCTGAGCGACCAGCGGGAGAGAAGAATCCCAAAACGGCGTGAGGTTGAGACGCAGCCGAAGGTTTCAGTAAGAAACCCCGAGCGGCGCGGGTTGGGAAAGTCTCCAGGGATGCTTCGCTTCGCTCAGCATGACACCCTCGGAACAGATTTTCGTCAGGCTGCTAAGGCGGGCAGGACACAAATTCCTCTTGGGACACCCATTACACGAACAGCTTATAGAGCATGAGGTAGATGACGACGCCGGTGACGCTGACGTACATCCAGAGCGGGAAGGTCCAGCGCGCAATCGCCCTGTGCAGCGTGTAGCGGGCCTGCAGCGCGCGAGAGAGCGTGACCAGCACCAGCGGCACGATGATAACGGCCAGGATCGTATGACTCAACAGGATGGAGAAATAGAGCAGGCGCGGCCAGCCGTGTCCCTGAAAGTGCATGCTGCCGACGTGGGCGTGATAGTAGAGGTAAGAAGCGAGGAAAGCCGCCGAGGTACAGAGCGCGGCCAGCATTACGAACCTATGGGCCAGCATCCGTTTGCGCCGGATGAGGTTGCGCCCAACCAGCAGGAGAACGGCGCAGGCGCCATTGAGCAAAGCATTCAGTGCGGGAAGCGAACTCAATTCAGCTTGCATGTTCAGTTACCCGAAAAACTCCCCTCGCGGCGCCGCAAAACGCCTCAAGCTGCCGGTTTCGTTATGCGCCGGTTGGCCATGAAAAAAGCCAGCGCGAACATGACCCCGGTGAAACCGGCCAAAATCGCAAGGCTAATGCCAATCGAAAAATCCGTGGCCGTACCGGGGAAAAGCAAGGCGCGCAATACCTCCGTCCCGTAGGTCAGGGGGTTGACGCGCATCAGCACGCGTATCCAGAGTGAAGCTCCGCTCAGCGGAAACATCGAGCCGGAGAGCAGCCAGAGCGGAATCAGAAACAGGTTGATGATGGCGTGAAAGCCGGATGTGGAATCCATTGGCCAGGCGATGGCGAAGCCGAGCGCGGTGAGCGAAAATGCCACCAGGAAGATATCAAGCGCCACCAGCAGGAATTGCACCAGGCCGATGTGGACGCCCACCAGGGGCGCAAACACCAGGAAGAACAGTCCTTGCAATGTTGCCAGCGTGGTACCGCCCATGACTTTTCCCAGCACAATCACCGAGCGGTGAACCGGGGCCACCAGCACGGAGAGCAGAAAACCTTCCTTGCGGTCCTCGATGAGCGACATCATGGCGAAGATCGAGGTGAACAGCACGATCATAATGAGCGCGCCCGGAAAGAAAAATTCCAAGTAGTGCTGGTCCGATCCGCCATTGCGGAACGAGGTGCCGAAGCCGGAGCCGATCACGATCCAGAACAGCAGCGGCGAGGCGATTACGCCAACCACGCGGCTGATGTTGCGGTAAAAGCGCACGACCTCGCGTTGCCACAGCGAAAGCGCCGGAACGAGGCTGAAGGACGCGGATTCTTTTGCGTGCGCCGGAATGGCGGTCGTCTGTGTCGCCACGATTACTCCAGTTGGTTTCAAGTTTCGAGTTTCAAGTTCAAACATGGAAGCTCTTAGACTCGAAACCTTCCCTCGACAAGTACGGTGCCGCTTCGCTAATGCTTTTTCTTCGACTGCTTGGCGGCCTCGACTTGTTTGTTCTCTTCGTCTTCGTTCCAGAAACGATGGCCGGTGCGCCGTATGAACACGTCTTCCAGGGTCGGCTTGCTGACAGAAATGGCGGCGATTTCGCCGGGAAAAGCTTCCACGATTTCGGGAACGAATCGGTGCCCTGCCTCGCGTTCAATGCGAACCTGATTGTCCAGCACGGTGGTTGCGACCGCAAAGCGCGCGTGGATGCGGGTGGCCAGCGCTTCCGGGGTCGCGGTATCCAGCAGAATGACGTCGCCACCGATCTCCTGCTTCAACTCGGCAGGCGTGCCGAGCGCAACCAGATTTCCATGGCTGAGAATTGCCAGCCGGTCGCAGCGTTCGGCCTCTTCCATCAGGTGGGTGGTCACGATAATCGTCACCCGCTCCTGATCGCGCAGCGTTTGCAGATACTGCCACAGGTCTCGCCGCGCACCCGGATCGAGCCCGGTTGTCGGCTCGTCGAGCAGCAGCACCGATGGCCGGTGCAACAGGCCCTTGGCAAGCTCCAGCCGACGCTGCATGCCGCCGGAAAATGTCTCGACACGATCTTTTGCGCGCTCCGCCAAGCCGACACGGCGCAGCATCTCGCCGATGCGCTGCTTGAGCACCGCTCCGCGCAATCCGTAGAGATGCCCAATGTGCCGCAGGTTCTCTTCGGCAGAGAGTTTGCCGTCGAGGCTCTGCGCCTGAAAGACAACGCCGATGTGACGGCGAACGCCGGCGGGATCGGTAGCCGCATCGTGGCCCATGATGCCGGCACGCCCTGCCGATGGCATCATCAGCGTCGAGAGGATGCGGAACATCGTGGTCTTACCGCTGCCATTCGGTCCGAGCAGCCCGAATATTTCCGCCGGATAAACATCGAACGACACACCATTCAGCGCGGCCCGGTTGTCGTAGACGTGGCGCAGTTGCTGAACACTGATGAACGGTTCCGTCCCCGGAGTGCGTTCCAACACGCCGATTTCGCTTGAGCCGGTTGACATTTTCATGATCGCTGGTTCTGCCGAATAGCCCCGCTCACTCAATAGTTGATGCTGTTGATCATCATCAGCGCAAACAGCAGAGGCAAGTAAAGCACAGACGCCTGCAACAACTGGCGCGCCATCAGCTTGGCACGGGGTTCGGAGGGCGCGAGCTTCTCCTTCCAGATGCGCAGGCAGAAGTAGAACTGCGCAATCCCGAGCACAACCGCACCAAGAAAGTAGCCGCGCCCGGAAATGCCCATGAGAAACGGAGCAACCGTCACGGGAATCAACGCGAGCCCGTAAACAACAATTGTCTGCGCGGTGGAAACGCCGGAGCGCTCAACTACGGGCAGCATGCGAATTCCGGCACGTTCATAGTCATCGCGATACAGCAACGCGATCGAGTGGAAGTGCGGAAACTGCCAGAAGAATACGATCGCAAAGAGGACAAATGCCTCCCATTCGAGGTGGCCGCGAACGGCCGTCCAACCGAGCGCCGGAGGCATCGCGCCGGGAAATGCCCCAACGAAAGTACACAACGGCGTGACCTTTTTGAGCGGCGTGTAGGCGACCAGGTAGACGAAAGAGGTCAGCAGCGTGAGCCCCGCGGTAAGCAGATTGGTCGCAATCGCGAGATAGAGCAGGCCCCCGAAAATCATTGCCAGCGAAATGACCGTCGCATGCTCGACGCTGATGGTTTGTTTGACCAGCGGGCGAATCGCGGTGCGTCGCATCAGGGCATCCATGTCACGTTCGACGACTTCGTTCATGGCAGCCGTGCCGCCGGAAACCAGGCCGATGCCGAGCAGCGCGTGCAGCAATGTCCAGGAAAGAGAGCTGACGCCCGAGTGCGCGGCGCCAAAATAAAATCCGCACCAAGCCGTCATCACAATCAGCGTGGTGACACGGGCCTTGATCAGCTCGGCATAGTCTCTGGCCAGAGCGGCGACGGCGGTGCCGCGTGGCAGCACCAGGGGTTGGGTGATCGAACTCATGCGGTGACGGCCTCGCTATTTTTGGTCAACAGCGTCTCCTCCACTACGGTGTGCCTGCGGGCCTGAATCGCGAGAATGACGGAGGTCGCAAGCAGCAGCGCGCCTACCGCGACGTGAGCGACAGTCGTGAGCACCATGCTCATCGACGCCACTGTCGCACCTTTGCCCCATTCAACGCGCGTAAGGTATGACCCGAAACCCAGCGAGAGCTGCACAAACAACAGCACCAGCAACGCGACGGCGGGCTGGCGAAGTTGTGGCGTCCGCGCGTACCGCGACAGCACACATACGCAAGTCCAGAGCAGGATCGCCGTAACCGCAACGGCGCTGACAAGATGTGGCAACAACTTCATTCCCGAGTGACGAAAGCCCGCGCCCAAAATCAACTGCAAATAAACCGAGCACACGGCCAGCACGCTCAATGTTGTCAACCGCGGGCGATCGCTCTGCGCGATCAGCACCGGCGCCTCTCTCACCCAGTTGCGCCCGGTGAACAATGCCATGCTGATTGCGATGCAAAAGAAAGTCTGCCCAAGCGCTGCATGAGCGGTTGAAACCGCCGGCGGAAGGTAAAACAGGACGGTGATTCCGCCCAGAATACCCTGCGCAATCACGGTTGCCAGAGCTGCCCAGCCGAGGGCACGCATCCAGGGGCGGCGATCCACGCGCTGAGTCCACACCGCCAGCACAATGGTGAGCAGCCCGATGAACTGCGCGATCATGCGGTGTCCGTGTTCGAACTGGACGCCATCCACCATCGGCGGAATGCGATAGAGCGAACCGAACGAGGTCGGCCAGTCGGGCACGGAAAGTCCAGCATCGTTGCTGGTTACCGTCGCACCAGCCATGATTAGCAAGAAAGTGCAGAGCGCAACGAAAATAGCAAACCGATGATGCGCCCCATTAAAAGTTGTGCTTGAGGAGCTTGTCACAGTTTTCGGTTCTCCGTAGTCCGGGATTACGGCCTCGAAAGCCCAGTCGCCATCCTCATTCGGCGACGAAATAAACCTGCTACCAGAGCAGATGCCTTTTCCTACCAACTGGTTACATGAAGTGTTGATGGAATTTGGGGTATTTCCCGATTTGAATCAGATACAGCGTAGGAGCGGGGACAGGGGGCTATAGCGCGACCGCCGCAAAGTGGTGAATAAGGCATTTATCGACAGTTACCCTTCTTAGGAAGCCATAACAGCTTGCACTGTCATCCTGAGCGGAGTTCGGCGGGGCCGAACGGAGTCGAAGGACCCCTATCGTCATACCACCCGGTTTACACGCTCGATGAGCCAAATCTTTTCGCGCCGCGACCAGCCCTTCAGTTGCTCTTCCCGATCGATCGCGGTGCGTGGGGGCGATGTATACGGCGAAGCGCCGGTTGGTTACGGCCATAGGGATCCCTCGACTTCGCTTCGCTCCGCTCGGGATGACAGCAGTAAATGATACTTTGCTATCGCTGTCGATAACAGGCGCTATCACCACTTACCCGTACGGGAGTTACTTGGCCGTAACTTCAATCATCTGAAACAAAGCTACTTCAGCTCCGGAAAATCGTCTTCCCAGTATTCGCCTTCGCGACGTTCGCCCGATTGACGGGTTTCTTGCTCGACAGCACGCAACTGCACGCGACGGATCTTGCCGGAGATGGTCTTCGGGAGATCGGAGAATTCGATTCGCCGCACGCGTTTGTAGGGCCCCAGGCGTTCCCGAATGAAGGCAAACAGCTCTTTCGCCAGCTCCCGCGAGGGCTGTGCGCCGGGAACCAGCGTCAGGAAAGCCTTGGGGACGTTCCAGCGGATCGGGTCGGGACTTGGGACCACAGCCGCCTCAGCCACGCTCGGGTGTTCGATGAGCGCGCTTTCCAGCTCGAAGGGGCTGAGCCGGTAATCGGAGCTCTTGAAAACGTCATCGGCGCGTCCAACGTAAGTGAAGTAGCCATCGGCGTCGCGGTGAGCCACGTCGCCCGTGCGATAGTAACCACCTTCCATAACCCGCGCCGTGCGCTCAGCGTCGTCCATGTAACCCACCATCAGGCTCAGCGGGCGTGGGTCGAGTTTCACGCTGATCTCGCCGTCATTAGCTTCGTGGCCTTCGCCATCGAGCAGCACTACCTCATGCCCAGGCGATGGCTTGCCGACGGCTCCGGGCTTGACCGTCTGCCCCGGGAAGTTGCCCAGCGTGAGCACGTTCTCGGTCTGCCCAAAGCCGTCCCGGATGGTGATACCCCAGGCTGCGCGCACCCTTTCAATGATCTCCGGGTTCAGTGGCTCCCCCGCGCCGACCAGCGTGCGGAGCTTCATCTTGTAGGCTTTCAGGTCCTCGAGCACCAGCATCCGCCAGACTGTGGGAGGCGCGCACAGCGAGGTCACGCCGCAGCGCTCCACCTCGCGCAAGGTGTTCCTGGCGTCGAAGCGGCCGTAATTGTGCACAAAAATGGTCGCCCCGGCATTCCACGGCGCAAAAAAGCTGCTCCAGGCGTGCTTCGCCCATCCGGGCGAGCTGATGTTGAAATGCACGTCGTCCGGTTGTAGGCCGACCCAGTACATCGTGGCCAGATGGCCGACCGGGTAGCTCTGGTGGGTGTGCAGCACAAGCTTGGGAACCGCCGTGGTGCCCGACGTAAAGTAGAGCAGAAACGGGTCGTCGGCGTTCGTCGGTCCATCGGGCGCGAATGCCGCAGGCTCGTTGTAGGCTTCTTCGTAGGCGAGCCACCCGGGCTCCGTGCCTCCGCAGGCGATGCGGGTGTAATTGCCGCCGATCCCGGCGAAGCGGGAGGCTGCGGAGCCGATGGCGATCACGTGCCGGGCTTTGCCGCGGCCAAGGCGGTCGCGAAGATCAGCCTCGGTCAGCAGCGTCGCCGCCGGAATCAGGATGGCGCCCAATTTCATCGCCGCCAACATCACTTCCCAGATGGCCACCACGTTCGGCAGCATCACCACGACGCGATCGCCGCGCCTAACTCCCTGCCAATGCAGGAAATTTGCCACCTGATTCGATCGCCTCGAGAGTTCGGCGAAACTCAACTTCAGCTCCGCGCCGCTCTCCTCCACGATCCACAGTGCCGGCTTCTGGTTGTCGCGGGCGTAGTCGTCGAAGTAGTCGAGCGCCCAGTTAAACTGCGTCAGACCGGGCCAACGGAAATCCCGGTAAGCGGTTTCGTAATCTTCGCGGTGCTTGAAAAGAAAGTCGCGGGCGGCAAGAAAAGCCTTCAGGCTCTCGCCGCGAGTGCTCGGCGTTTGAGGATTTGCCATATCCCCTCCCCACAAGTTGGCTCACATTTTAGAGCAGAATGTCACTCTTGCGCTATTCCACGGGGAAAACTCTTTGATAACCTCTTGAATTGTGACGCCCAACGAGGAATACGCTCAACGGCTGAAGGAACGGGAAGCGCGCGCGGCCCGCTACGATGGGTTCCATCTGCGCCTGGGCTACTTCAAACTGCTGCTGGCGGGCGCGGGACTGCTGTTTGCATGGCTCGCCTTTGGCCGCGGCGTCATTCCGGCCTGGCCATTCGCAATTGCCGTGGCCCTGTTCGTTGCCGCCGGCATTTACCACTCCCGCCTGCTCCGCAACAAATCGCTGGCCGAGCGCAGCGCGCAGTTCTACCGCAAGGGCTTGGCGAGGCTGGAAGATCGCTGGCGCGGCCACGGCTCGCACGGAGAACGCTTCGGAAACCCGCATCACGTCTACGCCAGTGACTTGGACCTGTTTGGCGCCGGAAGCCTGTTCGAACTGCTTTCCACGGCGCGCACCCGCATGGGGGAACAAACGCTTGCCCGCTGGCTGCTGTCGCCAGCCGCCACGCCCGAGGTGCTTGGCCGTCAGCAAGCGGTGATCGAACTGCGTGACCGCCTCGATCTGCGTGAAGAAATTTTTCTCATAGGCGCCGGGGAGCGCACCGGAGTGCGCTCGCGTAGCTTGCGCCAGTGGGCGGAGTCACGCTGCGATTTCCCGCCGTGGCTTCGAGTTGTCGCTCCTTTGCTGGCAGCCCTGGTCGCCGCCAGCGCCACGCTCTGGGTCCAAACAGGATTCGCGGCTCCAGCGGTTGCCCTGCTGACCGTTGAGGTGGCGATCCTCTTCCGCTATCGGCAACGTGTCGCCCGGATGTTGCACGAGACGGAACACGCCTTTGAGGATCTCGGGCTGCTTTCATCGCTGCTTGCCCGCCTGGAGCGCGAGCGGTTCGGCTCAGAACGGCTCAAACAGTTGAGCAACGAACTCGAATCGCACAGCATTCCGGGGTCGCGGGCGATCAGGCGGCTGGAAACCGTCGTCGATTTCATCCATTCCTCCGACAACCTTCTGGTTCGTGTTTTGAACCTGCCGATGCTCTACAGCCTGCAGGTGGCCTTTGCCGCCGAAGCGTGGCGGCGCGAGCATGGTCAGGCGGTGCGGCGGTGGCTGAAGGCAATTGGCGAAATCGAGGCGCTGCTGTCGCTGGCGAATTACAGCTACGAGCGTCCGGAAGATTCTTTCCCGCAGTTTGCGACCGAAGGCCCCCGGTTCATGGCGGAGGATTTGGGGCACCCTCTCATCCCCGCCGCGACCTGCGTCAGGAACAGCCTGAGCCTGGACGCGGAGACGCGCGTGCTGTTCATCAGCGGCTCAAACATGTCCGGCAAAAGCACGCTGCTGCGCGCCGTCGGCATCAATGTTGTGCTCGCCATGGCTGGGGGTCCGGTGCGCGCCCGGCGGCTGCAACTGGCGGCCGTGCAGGTGGGCGCAAGCATACGAATTAACGACTCGCTACAGGAAGGCAGTTCCCGCTTTCAGGCCGAGATCACGCGGCTGCGGCAGATATTCGACCTGGCGGCTCATGGGATGCCGGTGCTGTTTCTGCTGGACGAGTTGCTCCAGGGGACCAACTCGAAGGATCGCCGCATTGGAGCCGAGGGCATTCTGCGTGCGCTGGTGAAGCGCAACGATATTGGCCTGGTAACCACGCACGATCTGGCGCTGACCGAGATTGCGGACGCGCTCTCCGGCAAACTAAAAAACGTTCACTTCCAGGAAGAGATCGAGCAAGGCGTGATGCGATTCGATTATCGTCTGCGGCCCGGAATTGTGGAAAAGAGCAACGGGCTGGAATTGATGCGCATGATGGGGCTGGATGTTTGAGAGGAAAAGCCCCACCCAAGCTTTGCTTGAATGGGGCACCCGGCCTATTCACAATCGCATGCGCATGCGTTCGCACTGACGGCGATAGCAACTGGCGGTGTCGAACGAAAAGCCCCACCCAAGCTTCGCTTGAATGGGGCACCCGGCTTGACTGCGGTGCTATACTCTCCGGTTTGCACCGATGGGATTTCCAACAAAAAGACAAAACAGATCATCACATCCCGCTGAGAAAGGACACCTGCCATGGCCGCGCCGGCTCTCACCTTCGCGCAACAGAATCAGCAGAGATTTCTCGATGAGCTCAAAGCCCTGCTCCGCATCCCCAGCGTGAGCACTTTGCCCGAGCATAAACCGGACATTCAGCGCGCCGCCACGTTCGTGGCCGACGAGCTGAAGCGCATCGGCTTTGAAAACGTCTCTGTGATTGCAACCGCCGGCCACCCACTGGTCTATGCCGATTGGCTGCACGCCGCCGGAAAGCCCACGGCGCTGGCCTACGCGCACTACGACGTCCAGCCGCCCGATCCGCTGGACGAATGGATCACGCCTCCTTTCGAGCCCACCGAACGCAACAACAATCTGTATGCGCGCGGAGCGGTGGACGACAAAGGCCAGCTTTGGATGCAGGTGAAGGCCTTCGAGTCTTTGTTCAAGAGCAATGGCGGCAAATTGCCCATCAACGTGCGGGTGCTCTACGAGGGCGAAGAGGAGGTGGGCGGGGAAGTCGATTGAAAAGTACGTGCAGGAAAACCCGTCCAAGTTGAAGGCCGATTTCGCGCTCGTCTGCGACACCGAACTCTTCGCGCCCGACTTGCCGACGCTTTGCGTTGGACTGCGCGGCCTGGTTTACACCGAATTGGAGTGTCAGGGAGCATCCATCGATCTGCATTCCGGGATCTACGGCGGCGCAGCTCCCAATCCGCTGTTTGCGCTCTGCGAAATTATCGCCAAGTTGAAGGACCAGAACGGGAAAATCCTGATCCCCGGCTTCTATGACACCGTGAAGGCGCCGACCGAAGACGAACTGAAGGCGTGGAAGGCCCTGCCCTTCGACGAGGAACACTATCGCAAGACGGAGGTCGGCTCCACGGCGCTCACCGGCGAACCGGGGTACCCGGTGCTCTACCGCACCTGGGCGCGGCCCACTCTCGAAGTGCATGGCATGCCGGGAGGATTCACCGGAACCGGCGCCAAGACGGTGATTCCCGCGCGTGCCTCGGCAAAGGTTTCCATGCGCCTGGTTCCGGAGCAGGATGCCGACGACATCCTTGCCAAGTACACCAAGTTCGTGAACTCGCTTGTGCCCAAAGGCGTCCAGGTGAAGATCAAGGTACACAGCAAAGGTCCGGCGTCGGTCATTAGTACCGATAATGATTACGTAAGGGCGGCTAACCAGGCGATGCGCGAGGTTTTCAAGAAGGAGACCGTCTACATCCGCTCCGGCGGCTCGGTCCCGATCGTCGCCCAGTTTCAGAATTACCTCAGGCTGCCGAGCGTAATGATGGGTCTCGGCCTGCCCGACGACAATCTGCACGCGCCAAACGAGAAATTCCACATTCCAAACTTTTATCGCGGCATTGAGTCGGTAATTCGCTTTTTCACCATTTTGGGAAAGTAATCGAAGCTTATTGAGATTTACAGTTGCGATTTTTTTTGCGGGGCTTGGCGCCGAAAAGATTCTTGTAAGTTATGCTCCGAAATCGGTCGAGCCGCCGAAAGGCGCTCCCAGAGCGGGTTAGCGGGAGAATGCGCGCGCGTTGAATGCTTTTTTATTTTGTACTAGAAGGATACTTGCCAAGTAGCTGGATTTGTGATCAAGGAAAATGGCTGCCGCGCGCCTTCGGACAGGCCGCCGGCGGTTGGCAAAATCGCCTGAAAACCCTTGCCAGGATTGCGTTTTACGGAATTCGAAGCCGGCAGCGTCCGGTCCGCCGCTCAGCCGTTCATCCAGGTTTTGCGTAAAAGAAGATTCGTTGACAAAATAGAAATGCTACTTTAAAAATCTCCGACGAATAAATTTCAAAACTGTGAACACTCAAACACCAGAAGTTCTACTGCGCACCGCCTTCAGCGACCTCGAGCTTTATGCCAGTGGCAAAGTTCGAGATGTGTATGTCGCCGACAAAGATCATCTCCTGTTCGTAGCGACTGACCGCCTCTCGGCTTTCGACTACATTCTTGCGACCGGAATTCCGCTGAAAGGCAGGGTTCTGACCCAGCTCTCGCTGTTCTGGTTTGACTTCCTGAAAGACATCATTCCAAATCACCTGGTCACGGCGAACGTCGATCAGTATCCCCAGGCGATCCAGAAGTACGCCCCCCAGTTGCGCGGCCGCTCGATGCTGGTCAACAAGGCCGAAATGTTTCCGGTCGAGTGCGTGGCGCGCGGGTTTGTTTCGGGGTCGGCTTGGAAGGACTATTTGAAAACGGGGATGGTTTCCGGCGTCAAGCTGCCCGCCGGGTTGCGGGAAAGCGATGCGCTCCCCGAGCCCATCTTTACCCCGGCGACCAAGGCCGCGAGCGGCCATGACGAGAACATCTCTTTCGACGTAATGGTAAAGCAGGTGGGCGCCGAGCAAGCCGAGCAACTCCGCGACCTGACCTTGAAGATTTACATGAAGGCCGCAAACTACGCTGCCACCCGGGGCATCATCATCGCGGACACCAAGTTTGAATTCGGCCGCACCCCCAAGGGGCTTGTTCTGGCAGACGAAGTAATGACTCCGGACTCGTCGCGCTTCTGGCCGGCCGACACCTATGAGCCGGGCAAGGCGCAACAGTCGTACGACAAACAATATGTGCGCGATTACCTGGAATCGATTCGCTGGAACAAGTTGCCGCCGGCGCCCGCTCTGCCTGCCGACGTCGCGGCGAATACCAGCGCGAAGTACGTGGCGGCATACCGGCAACTGACAGGTCGGGATTTGCCGGTGGACTAGGGGTGCTTCGATGACGGGGCTCGACTGGATCATCGTAGCGATTCTGTTCTTATCGGTACTGCTGGCAACGGCGCAGGGATTTGTCTATGAGCTGTTTTCCCTGGCCGGCACCGTGATCGGCTATTTGCTGGCAGCGTGGAATTACAAGCGTTTTGGCGCGTGGCTTTTGCCTTACACCAAGAACGAGTGGATTGCCCAGGGCGTTGCCTTTCTGCTGATTTTTATTTGCATTGTTTTTCTGGCTGGAGCGATAGGCCGGCTGGCACGATGGGCGGCACACGGCGTAGGGCTCCGATGGTTTGACCGGCTACTCGGCGCGGCGTTTGGCTTGCTTCGTGGAGCACTGATCGTCATGGTCGTCGTGATGTCCATGGCGGCCTTCGTTCCCGGTTCGCACATGCTAGCCGAATCGAGGCTGGGATCGTATTTCCTGGTGATGGGCCGGGGCGCCACCCTGGCGGCTCCATCGGAACTGCAAGCCAGGTTCAAGGACGGGTTGCGGTCGCTTAGCGAAATTCGCAACGCAGGGACTAAAGAGGGTGCGCCAAAGGATGGCGCTAAAAAATAGCAGCCGGATGCAGGCGATTTAACCAACGTTAATAACCGGCGCAGGTAAAACTGATTGATTTCGGGAAAGTGAGGGGCATCGTGAAGGACCAGCTGGAAGCGCTCGTGATGCAGATGTATAAAAGCGGAATCTTCTATAGCGAGGCTGTACGCGAGTTCAAGAAGCGGTTCATCATTACCGTGTTGGAAGAAAATAATGGAAACCAGTGTAAGGCAGCGCGCCAACTGGGAATGCATCGCAATACTCTGAGTCGCACCATCGCCGAGTTGAAAGTCGACGTTCGGGCCCTGCGCGGCGGAGCACGTCGGCCGCCCAGAAGCGAACGCGCGCTCGCGGTTGAGAAGAGGGCGGCACGTTAGACCGGCTTTGCAGGCACATTGAATGAAACAGCCGGGGACAGAAACTCCCCGGCGAATGCGCTCCAGCGTTGGTTGGGGTGACACTCAAGCCCGGCAGATCCACTAGACGATCTTCCTTATGCCTGGCTCCCTGCCAACTCTGCAACTGCTTTCTGAAAGTAATCAAGCGAAAGTTTCAGTCCGGTTTCCAAATCGATTTCAGGTTCCCATCCGAGCAACTGCCTGGCCTTCGTAATGTCGGGACAACGCTGCTTGGGATCGTCCTCCGGGAGCGGCCGGAATCTTATCGGCGAAGTTGACCCAATAACCTTCAGCACCAATTGAGCGCACTCCAGGATCGTAAATTCTCCGGGATTGCCAATATTCACCGGTAGATGTTCGTCGGTCGCGGCCAACCGCAGAATTCCCTCGATCTCGTCGCTGACGTAACAGAAACTTCTCGTCTGACTGCCATTCCCATAGACCGTGAGGTCCTCGCCCCGCAGAGCTTGCTTCATCAGGTTGGAAATCACGCGCCCATCGTTCAACTGAAGCCTGGGCCCATACGTATTGAAGATGCGGACAATGCGCGTGTTCACCCGGTGGTACCGGAGATACGCCATGGTGAGCGCTTCCGCAAAGCGCTTCGACTCGTCGTAGACGGAGCGCGGGCCGATTGAATTGACATTGCCCCAGTAGGTTTCCGGCTGCGGATGCACCGACGGATCGCCATAGCACTCGGACGTGGAAGACAACAGAAACCCGGCGTTGTACTTCTTCGCCAGCTCAAGCGAGTTCAGAGTTCCCTGCGATCCCACCAGCAGAGTTTCAATCCCGTACTTCATGTAATCCACGGGACTTGCCGGAGATGCAAATTCGTAAATGAAATCGACCGCGCCGAAATCGAAGGGCTGACAGATGTCGTGCTGGATGAACTCGAAGCGCGGTTCGTGTTCCAAATGCCTGATATTGTCGAGGCTTCCGGTGATCAGGTTGTCCACGGCGACAACCGATTGCCCTTCCGCCAAAAGTCTGTCGCAAAGGTGCGAACCCAGGAAGCCGGCCGCACCCGTCACCAATATGCGCATATTCGCCTCCACGGCAACCACTTCGATTTCAGTAGCTCGTTTCGGGCATTACCTGCGTTGAATCTACAATTTCAAACTGCGCTTCGCCCAGACCCTTGGCCGCTCCAGCTCTTCACCGCGCACGATAGCCGCTGGAATATCGAAACAAATCGCCTGTGCGTATTCTTCTCCGACTCTTTTGAGCGGCGATCTTGCGGGCAGCGGAAAGAACCAGAGGACGGCGATCCCGATCATGGGCATCGGTTGCAATCGCATGCACTTGTTCATTCTTGAGCAGCTTCTCACAGAACTTCTTCGCGGCCGATCCCCACTGGCCAGTCAGCGAACCGGCCGTAATCTGCACGAGGCAGCCGACGGAAATCCATTCCTCTATAAGTTCGAACCGGCCTTCCAGCAAGCTGTTCCGTTCCGGATGGGTGATGATCGGAACCAGCCCGAGACTGCATAAATGCGAAAGCACGGTCGTCATGGAGCTGGGAACACTATATTCGCTGAGTTCAACCAGCAGATACTTCGTCTTCCCGATCGTGTACTGCTCGGGATGCCTCTTGGCATCTTCGATGTTGTCGTACGAAAGATGAAAGTCGCACCCCAGGCTAAATGCGATCTTGGGTGCACGGCGCGCAAGCTCATCCACCAGGACGAGCGCGGCTTTGCGATCGTAGCGATAGTGGTCGTTGCAATGTGGAGTCGCAACGATGTGCGTGATGCCATCGGCTACGGCGATTTCGCACATCTGTAATGTCTCTTCCCATGAGGTTGGGCCATCATCGAGTCCCGGAAGTAAATGACAGTGAATATCAACCATTTTCATGAATTATAGTGGGGCTTTCCGCCGGCCCTCTGGGTTCCTAAAACACGTTCACATTGACCACCAAACGTCCGCGCACCTTGCCGGCGATGATCTCGCGCCCAGCCTCGATAACCTGCGGCAGCGAAATTTCTTGCGTCATCAGATCCAACTTGTCGGGATCGAGATCAATCGCCAGACGTCGCCAGGCCTCCAGACGCAATGGCACCGGGGCGAGCCCGGAATTGATGCCATAAAGCGCTACCCCGCGCAGAATGAATGGGGCGACGGTTGCACGGAAATCCATTCCCTGCGCCAGTCCGCAGGCAGTAACAGCCCCGTGGTTCCTGGTCTGGGCACAGGCGTTGGCCAGCGTGTGGCTGCCTACGGAGTCCACGGTTCCCACGTATCGCTGCTCCTGCAGTGGCCTTCCAGGGGCGTTGAGCGTGGCCCGGTCGATTACCTCCGCAGCTCCCAAACCCTTCAGATAGTTGCTCTCCGCCAGCTTTCCGGTTGAAGCTACCACCCTGTACCCGAGTTTGCCGAGTACGGCGACGGCGATGCTCCCCACCCCGCCGGAAGCGCCGGTCACCAGAATGTCACCGTCCCCCGGCCGGATGCCGTGCTTTTCGAGCGCCATTATGCAAAGCATCGCGGTATAGCCGGCGGTGCCAATTGCCATTGCGCGTCTGGTCGTCATGCCTTTCGGGAGGCGCACCAGCCACTCGCTTTTCAGCTTGATCTTCTGCGCCAGTCCGCCCCAGAGCAGTTCTCCAGGTCCGGAGCCGGCTGATACGACGGCTTCACCCGGCTTGAATTCCGGGTTGCTACTGCTCTCGATTACGCCGGCGCAGTCTATCCCGGGCACCATAGGCCATTTCCGGACAATGGGAGCGCTGTCCGTAAGGGCTAGACCATCCTTGAAATTGATTGTGGAGTATTCGACCTTCGCCAGCACGTCTCCTTCAGCCGGCAATTGAGATTCATCCAGGTCCGTAAGCTGGGCCGAAAAACGATTGTTTTCCTTTGTCAGATAGATCGCTTTGAACATTCAGACCACCAGAGCGAGAAACCGCCCAGTGAATATACAGGCGTAGCCGTGCGTACTGCAATGGCGAGACCCAAAAAGCAGCCGGGGATTTGGATTCCCGGCACACGTTTTGGCCTGAGGTCGCGCCGCTTCCGCGCAACCGGAAGGATCTGCTTTATTTTTAGTGCATGCAAACAGCAGATCCTTCGCTACGCTCAGGATGACACCTCGGAGGACAGTTCTTCAGCAGCCTGCTCGCTCACTTAGGATTTGGATGGATGCTTGCCAAGCATCGGAGCGTGACAGCCGCCGCAGTCCATCTTGGTGCGAATGTTCTCGAGCGCTCCGCCCTTCTCGTGACAACTCATGCAACCCTGCGTCGCTTGCGGCAAAGCAAATGCTATCGGCTTGCCCGCCGCCTGTTCGTTCAGCAGCAGGATAACCTGCTTGGCAACGGATGCGGTCAGGGAGGCACAACGTTCGCCGCGTTCCGGGCTATACGCACTCTTGTTGCTGACCTTCGTCCACGACGCAATCGACTGATGGCAGAGCGGCGAATTTGCGACCGAGCGGATCTCGGGGAATTTAGCACCTTTGGGATGCACGTTCGGCAGCGGCTGGTGCTCATACCACTCGAAGAGCGCATTGATCAGCGGGTCAGGGTTGGGAGAGAGAAGCTGAATGGCAGCGGCTGCGCCATTCAGCGCGCCGCAAATGGTTGCCCAGCCCTTGATTCCGCCTCCGCCGTACTTGAACATCAAGAACGGAAAATCTGTATAGGGGGAACCAAGCTGCTCGGTAACTGGCCTGACAATCGCCTCGAAACATCCGCACATGCATTCAGCTTTGTAGTAGCCTTCGAATCCGCGCTGAGCGATAACATCCGGGTCAAGCGGCTTGTAAGGCCAGGGCACCTTCTGCATCCCTGCCGCGGGAGCTTTCGCCGTAGCAGCCTGGTCAGCGTGCGCCACAAGAGTTGCAGCCGCGCCCACTCCGGCAAGTCCACCCAATAACGTAACTAGCTTTCTGCGATCGATCTTCTCCACGTTACCCTCCCAGTCTGAAGACGATGAGCCGCAATCGCGGCCGATTCCAGTGTAAGCAGACGGTGGCACACGGAGCCGTGACTGCCATCACACAGCGGCGGTGTGTCAAAGACCGGAAGGCTAGGGCCGCATGGCCACCATCACGCGGGGAATCCCCGCCAAATCGGGAACGGCGCGTACATCGATCCATCCGGCCAGCAGCTCCATCATCGTTGGAGCCATCGTGTAACCGATCTCAAAGACCAGATAGCCGCCGGGATGCAACGCTTCGTATGCCTGCGGAATAAGTCGGTGAATGATATCCAGGCCGTGTTCGCCGGCGAAGACCGCCATCTTCGGCTCGTACTTCTTCACCACGGCCTGCACCTTGTCAGCCTCGTGAAAGCCCACATACGGAGGATTGGAGAGCACAAAATCGAAACTGCCGTCGCGTGGCACGCCTTCCAGTACGTCGCTCACCAGGAAATGCACGCGGTCTTCCAGTTGCAAGCCGCGCGGCGTTGGCCTTGGCGACTTCGATCGCCTCGCGAGAAAGGTCCGTGGCAAAGATTTCGGCCGTGGGCAACTCTGTCGCCAGCGCCAAGGCTATTGCCCCTGAACCAGTACCTACGTCAATCATTTTCAGTCCAGGAGTGGCTTGGCGGCACGCGCCTGCGCGCACTAAATCCAACGTGGCTTCGACAACGTGCTCGGTCTCCGGACGCGGAATGAGCACTGCGGGGGAAACAATCAGGTCCAGTCCCCAGAACTCCTGATGTCCCGTGATGTACTGCGCGGGATAACCCGAAGCGCGCAGCGCAATCGCATCTTCATAGCGCGATTGTTCGTCCGCTGTAAGCTCTCGTTCGGAATGGGCATACAGATGTGCGCGGTCGCAGTCGAGGGTAAACATCAGCAACATCTCGCCGTTCATGCGAGGCGAGCCGACATCCTCGTCCTCGAGCCTGCGCACGGCGTCCGTGAGTGCCTGTCTCAGTTGCATGGTTGATGGCGGCGGCTCCGCGGAACCTACGCCAACGCGACCGCTTCCTGCTTCAGTTTTTCGGCTTCGTAGTGCGTCACCAGTGCATCGACTACCGGCTGCAGTTTGCCGTCCATGATTTCACCCAACTGGTGAACCGTAAGCCCGATGCGATGGTCCGTCATGCGGTTCTGCGGAAAGTTGTAGGTGCGGATTTTCTCGCTGCGATCGCCGCTTCCCACCATCGAGCGCCGCTCCTTGGCCACCGCTTCCTGCTGCTTGGCCAATTCCATCTCGTAAAGGCGGGAGCGAAGCACTCGCATCCCCTTCTCGCGATTCTTGATCTGCGACTTTTCATCCTGGCAGCTAACCACCGTGTTGGTGGGCAAGTGCGTGATGCGGACCGCCGAATACGTGGTGTTCACCGACTGCCCACCCGGCCCGGAAGAGCAGAAAGTATCGATGCGCAGATCTTTGGCTTCGATTTTGACGTCCACGTCTTCGGCCTCTGGCAGCACAGCGACGGTTACGGCGGAGGTGTGAACACGGCCCTGCGTCTCGGTGGCCGGAACACGCTGCACGCGATGCACTCCACTCTCGTACTTCATCTGCGAGTAGACGCGCTGGCCTTCGATGATCGCGATCACTTCCTTCAGCCCGCCAACGCCCGATTCCGAACTGGAAAGCACCTCCACCTTCCATCGGCGCATCTCCGCGTAGCGCGCGTACATGCGGAAGATTTCAGCGGCAAACAGTGTAGCCTCGTCGCCGCCGGTTCCCGCCCTGATTTCCAGCACCACGTTCTTCTCGTCATTCGGATCTTTGGGCAGCAGCAGAACTTTCAAGTCCGCGCTCACTTGCGCCACTCGCGCTTCCAGTTGCGTCAGTTCTTCCTGCGCATAGGCCTTCATATCGAGATCGCTCTCTTCGGCGACGAGCACCTTGCTCTCCTCGATCCCGCGCTTCAGATCCTTGAACTCGCGATACTTCTCGACAATCGGAACAAGTTCGCTATGCGCCTTCGCGGTCTTCTGGTAGTTAGCCGAGTCGGCCATGATGTCGGGCGAAGCCAGCGCCTGCGTCAATT
This sequence comes from uncultured Acidobacteriota bacterium, assembly GCA_963832365.1. Classification (GTDB taxonomy): domain Bacteria; phylum Acidobacteriota; class Terriglobia; order Terriglobales; family Acidobacteriaceae; genus CAWBRT01. The sequence continues at coordinate 212,157 of CAWHUL010000027.1, forward strand.
CTTCGTACTTCACTTCAATCTGGGCTAGTCGTTCAAACATTGCGCACCCGTTGGTTTTCGATGGTTGAATTTTTGATGGTTGCCCGCGCACGTGGGCGAGAGCGATGTGGTGATCAGGCGAAAACACAAGTCGCGGCGGGCGCCGCTAGAGATGGGCGGGGACGTTGCCTAAACGATTTGCCGGCGGACAAAACATGTATGTAGTGTACTGCAATTCCTCGTCAGGCGATGACCAATTCGCCTCCACGCTGCTTCTCCAACTCCATGGCCTCGTTCAGGGCGATAATCGCGCACTCCACCTGCTTGTCGTCAGGCTGGCGCGTGGTGATGCGCTGCAACCACAGGCCGGGGCGCGTCATGATGGCGAATAACGACGAGGCGTGCTTGGCGGAAAAACGGATGATCTCGTAAGAGACCCCGGCAATCAGCGGCAGCAACAGCAACCTCATGCCAAACCCGGCCCAGAACGTCCGGATCGGCACCAGCGCATAGACGGCAATCGAAATCAGCATCACCGTCATCAGGAAGCTGGTTCCGCAACGGGGATGGAAAGTCGACCAACGCTGCACGACAGGCGGTTCCAGCGGATCGCCCGCTTCGAAGGCGAACACCGTCTTATGCTCGGCGCCATGATACTCATAGACCCGGCGAATATCGCTCCACCGCGACGTGAGCCAGATGAATCCCAAGAACAGGGCAAGCCGGATCACGCCCTCGATCAAGGCAAACACCACGCGATTGCCCTGTGGGTTGAGTTGCCGCAACTCCTTGGTGGCCAGGTAGGGCAGAAATTTGTACATGAAGATGAAGAATCCGAGGGAAAGCGTGATGTTCAGCGCCGCCACCCAACCGCTCAGCTCAAATTTCTCTCCCTTGGGAGTATCCGGCTGGGCCTCGTCGAGCGCGACATTGGCCGAGTAGCGCAGAGCTTTGAATCCCAGCATCATCGCCTGCCCAAGCGTCATCACTCCGCGAATCAGCGGCCATCCCTTCCACGGACTCTTCTCGGATGGCCGCTCCAGCGGCTCCGAGTGGGTCACCAATTCGCCCGAAGGCTTACGGACAGCGATTCCCCAGGCATGCGGCGAGCGCATCATGACGCCCTCCAACACGGCCTGACCTCCGACTAGAGTCTCCTGCGCGCTCTCCAGAGCGAATGACAGGTGAAGGGCTGTATGGAATCGAAGCGTGCGGCGAAACCAGAACATACACAATTGGATGACGGAACTCAGAATTTGGACTCTCCCCCGGAAAAAGCTCCCTGCCGACGATATTCGATGCGGAACAAGGTATACAGTCAGGGTATCTACCGCGTTGCCGTAGTGTCAAACAAACCAGCAATTTAGCACGCTAATTCGGCACTTGCCCACCCTGGCTCGGTGAGTCGCGACTAATTGAATCCGAACCTTAGTATCCTGACCGGCAGGCCCGTAACTCGCATCCAAACTAAAGTGGGCCACGCTAAAGAATGAATTCATTTGCCAAGACCTGTGAAGCCGTAGCCGCCACCACCGGCAAGAACGAGAAGGTGGCAATTGTGGCCGCATACCTTCGCTCGCAGGCAATACCGGATGCCGAACTTTCAGCCCTATATTTTTCAGGAAGGGTTTTTCCCTCCTACGACGAGAAAACGCTGCAGGCCGGCGGCGCGTTGTTATGGAGGGCGCTGGCCGAAGCAGCAAACACCAACGAAGCCAAGGTGGCGCTCATCTATCGCAAGCACGGCGATCTTGGCGCAGCGGCAGCCGAGATGCTCTCCTCCAGGAAGCCGCCCGCGCAGCCGTTGACGCTGACCATGGTTGCCGAGAGCTTCCGCAAAATTGCTCAATCGCGCGGCCCTGCCGCCAAACATGCGGTGTTGCGCGACCTGCTGGCGCATGCTTCTTCCCTGGAGGCCAAGTACCTTATCAAGATCATGAACGGTGAGCTGCGCATAGGCCTTAAAGAAAGCCTTGTGGAAGAGGCGATTGCCGCTGCTTGGTCTACGCCCGTCGAGGTGGTCAGGCGGGCCAATATGCTGCTGGGAGATTTGCCGGAAACCCTGCGCCTTACCGCTCAGGGTCGCGCCGGCCAGGCGCAAATGCGACTATTCCACCCCATCGGCTTCATGCTCGCCACGCCCGCCGAGAGCGCAGTGGAAGCGTTCGAGCAGTTTCCCGACATGGTAGTCGAGGACAAGTACGATGGCATCCGCGCGCAGGCTCACTGCTCCGGAGGATGTGTACGGCTCTTCTCGCGGACGATGGACAATATCACCGATTCGTTTCCGGAACTGATGCCGTCATTCGCGGCGTTCCCCGAGGATGTCGTGCTCGACGGCGAGATACTCGGCTGGCATTTCGATGGAGACGGCGGACGGGCTCGCGCTTTCCAGGAACTGCAAAAACGGGTGGGCCGCAAACGACCCACCCCCGCCATGATTGCGCAGTTTCCAGTCGCTTATGTGATATTCGACGTGCTTTACGCGGGACACGAACTGCTGATCGACCGGCCATTGCGCGAACGCGCGGCGATTCTCGATGCCCTGTTCGCCTGGTTGCAATATCCACTCAAGCCCGAAGTGGCCGATGCCCAGGGGCTGTTGAGCTTCGCTGCCGCCGGCGATGCTCCCAACACTGTGCGCCTGCTGCGTGCCCCTTCGGCGCGCGCTGCCTCCGCTGTCCATCTCGACGAGTTATTCGATCTCGCGCGGGCTCGCGGCAACGAAGGGCTCTTGATCAAAGATGCTGCTTCGACTTACACTCCCGGCCGCCGCGGCCAGTCGTGGATCAAGCTGAAGCGCGAACTCGCCACGCTGGACGTCGTCGTCACGGCGGTCGAGTTCGGCCACGGCAAACGCGCAGGCGTGCTGAGCGACTACACCTTTGCCGTGCGCGATGGCGACCAACTGCTGAACATCGGCAAGGCCTTTACGGGGCTGACTGACGCCGAGATAGTGACGATGTCGCAGTGGTTCCTCGAGCACACCATGGCCGATCATGGACAAGTGCGGCAGGTGGAACCGCGGATCGTCATCGAAGTGGCCTTCAACGCCGTGATGCGTTCCAACCGGCACGATAGCGGATTCGCGCTGCGATTCCCTCGTATCGTGCGCCTGCGAAGCGATAAGCCCGTCGAAGATATCGACACACTCAATCGCCTGGAAGACATCTACAACGAACAGCTCCACGTGCAGATGACAGCCTAACGCCGCTGCGCGAAAGGCTGTCTCCGATAACACTCTTTAAGTGGCGGCCTTCATACCAGCCACTAACTCATAGCTGGTTGTAATTTTGATCGCGGGATTCAATGAGCGATAGATTGGACATTTCTCGGCGTACATGCCGTGAACCCGCTCCACGGTTTCCCGCGCCGCTTCAGGCGCCGCGAGTTTGAGGTGAACGTGAATGCGGCGGATAATCAGCGTCCCGCCTTCATTTTCCACTTCGCCGCGAGCGTGAGCTTGTACCTTCCCGTCATCTACTTCGATTTTGCGCGCTGCCAGCGCGCCGGCAAATGTGCCTAACAGTCAACCAGCGGCGGCAGCAACTATATAATCCAGAGTCGTTGCGTGCGTTTCCTTGAGGTTCTTCGGGTTTACCCCGTAGTGTTTGGCCACCGATCCGTGAGTGCTGAAATAAACCGGCCTCGGCTCGCCCGGCAGGTGAGCTATCCGTAGAGGACCGGCCAGTCGCTCCAGGTCAACTTCCGAAACATAAGCAATGTCCGCCATCTTTCCTCCCAAAAAATCTTCGTCGCGGTCAGTCTAGCCGAAGGTGCTCATATTTGCTATGGGGATGACAACGGGTAGTGGTCATTTCGAATTTTTTGCAAGAACGGGTGCCCCACGTCCCGCCCTTCCTTTGGGCTGACGTGGGCCTTGCGAGCCCCACATTAGCTTCGCCTGCGGCTTCGCAAATGTGGGCCACCAGTTGACAGGGGGATTTGACGGCCCTCACGGCTTCCCCGGCACTCCATAAAGCGCGCGCACTCTTTGCCAGCCGGAGTCGTTCGGGACGGGCATTGCCCCGGCTTGCGACGCAACCCATGCGCCCACTTGATTCGCGGCCTCGGAGACGCGCTCCGGCGCCGATCCCGCAATCAACTGCACTGCCAGTGCGGCGGTGAATGCGTCCCCCGCGCCAACCGTGTCGATGACCTCAACGGCGACTCCCGGATGAACCACGGTCTTGTCCCTGAAGACGATGACGCTGCCGCGAGCGCCGCGTGTGATACAAACCGCCTGAAAGTCAAAGTGCCGCTGCAACAACCTCGCGGCGTCGACTTCAAGCGCCGGTGGCAGTTTGCAGGCGCGCAATACGAACGCCAACTCCTCGTTGTTCAGCTTCAGTACATTCGCTCGCCGCAGCGAATCTTCGAGAATCTCAGGACTCGGGAATGGCGCCCGCAGATTCACGTCGAGGATGCGCAGGCATTCCGGACGGCTATGCGTCAGCGCTTGGCGAATCGTTTCGCGGCTCGCCGGTGAACGCTGCGCGAGAGTTCCAAAGCAGATGGCGTCGGCCTGGCCGGCAAGCTTCGCGAGTTCTGGAGTCCATTGCAGATAGTCCCAGGCAACGTCTGGCGCAATCTCGAAGCCGGCGCTTCCGTCACTCGCCAGGGTTGCTCTCGCCGATCCTGTCCGGTGCACGGCGTCGGTTTGAACGAAAGAACCATCGACGCCACGACGCTGTAGTCCGGCGAGCGCCTCGCGACCAAGCTCATCGTCTCCCACTCGGCTCACAACTATGCCGGTAGCCCCGAGCGCGGCGGCGATGCAGGCAAAGTTCGCCGGTGCGCCGCCCAGGTGCGATCCCTCGGGCAGCAGATCCCACAGAACCTCGCCAATCCCGACCAGTACCATGAGGCCTTACAATATATACGCAATTGAGACTGGGGGTGACCCATGCCGCACCAGAATATCGTTTGCGAACGTGACAACGACATCGCCATCGTGACCTTGAACCGTCCGAATCGGCGCAATGCACTGTCGCTGGAGCTGATGCAGGAGTTGATCGGCTGCCTCGGAGAGATAGGCAGCTCTCGGGAAGTGCGAGCCATCATTCTGGCCGCAGCCGGCAAGGTATTCTCCTCCGGCCATGACCTGAGCGAGATGGCGGGAAGAGATATCAACGAGTATCGGCAAATCTTCGACGTGTGCACCGTGCTGATGGAGAAAGTACAGGCGATTCCGCAGCCGGTGATTGCCGAAGTGCAGGGCGTCGCAACCGCCGCGGGCTGCCAATTGGTAGCCACCTGCGATCTGGTGGTCGCGTCCGAGGATGCCGTTTTCGCCACGCCCGGCGTGAAGATCGGATTGTTCTGCACCACGCCCATGGTCGCCCTCACACGGGCAATTGGCCGCAAGCGTTCGTTGCAGATGCTGCTGACAGGCGAGATGGTGCCGGCCGCAACCGCAGCCGACTGGGGGCTAGTTAACACGGTCGTTCCAGCCGCAGAGTTGCGCGCCACAAGCCTGCAACTTGCGCGCAAAATCGCCGAGGCCAGTTCGTTCACGGTTGCTCTTGGCAAGCAGGCTTTCTACACGCAGATCGATCTCGATCAACCGAAGGCCTACGCTTACGCCAAGGAAGTGATGAGCATGAACGCCCTCGCGGCTGACGCGCAGGAGGGCATCTCGGCATTCCTCGGCAAGCGCGCGGCTTGCTGGACGGGAAAATAAGCCGATGACCATACCGACTCCGCGGATTCGCTTCGATGGACCAGCGCTCGAGTTCTGTTTTCCGGGGCTGTTGATTGGCGCTGCTGAATATGAAGAAGGGCCGACCGGGCTCACCGTTTTCCACTTCCCCAAGGGCGTGATGGCCGCGGTGGACGTGCGCGGCGGAGCGGCGGCTACCATCAACACCGATCGCTTGCGGCTCGGCTATGACCAGCCAGCGGTGCGAGCTATTTTTTTCACCGGCGGCTCCAGCTATGGCCTCGAAGCCGCCTCGGGAATCATGGCCGAGCTGCTCGTCTTGGGCGGACACGCCACCGCATGGGAGATGATTCCCACCGTGACCGGAGCCGTGGTCTTCGACTTCCGCGGGCGCAATAACGCCATACACCCCGACAAAGAGCTCGGTCGCGCCGCTCTGAGAGCTGCTTGCGAAGGCCGCTTCCCGCTCGGCGCACAAGGCGCGGGACGCATGGTTCATGTCGGCAAGTTTTTCGGCCCGACGTTCATGGAGAGCTCAGGACAGGGCGGCGCTTTCCGCCAGGTCGGCGATGTGAAACTTGCCGCGTTCAGCGTGGTGAATTCAATCGGAGTCGTTGTCGGCCGTGATGGACGCGTGGTGCGCGGCAATTTCGACCCGCTAACGGCACAGCGGCGCACCCTTGCCCAGGACCTCAACGACGGCACCGCCCAGCGCAAGCGCAGCGTGGCCAGCCCGATTGCTGAACCGCTGCCGGTGTCTGCCACTCCTGAGAACACCGCGCTGACGGTCGTAGCGGTCAATCAGAAGCTGAGCTACACGCAACTCAACAGGCTGGCGATTCAGACCCACACCTCCATGGCACGCGGCATTCAACCCTTCCACACGGAAAGAGACGGCGACGTGCTTTACGCCGTCACCACCGGAGAGGTGGAGAGCACCGGACTGGAGTTTGAAGAGTTGGCCTCGTATGCGGCCGAGCTGGCATGGGATGCCGTCCTCAGCGCGGTGCCACCCCTCTGAGCAGCAGCCGGCCACAGCTTGGGATACGCTCCAGGCGAATGCAAATTGACCATGCAGAACCGGCCAGCGTAGAATCCACACGTGCCGCCAGTGTAACGATTTGTCTCGATCCATGGTCCCTGGGCTTTGCCTCGGTGTACCTCAGACAGCGCTACCGTTCCGGAACGGATACTAAATACATTTTTGCGGCAGGAGTGAGGTCCTCATGAGCAACAAAACGAAGAAATGGTTTACCAGCCCTTGGAATTTTGCCGAGGAAGTTCGGTCTCAACTGAAGTTCGCCCCCAAGATTGAGTTGCACGACGTCACGTTGCGCGACGGCGAGCAGCAGGCCGGCGTGACCTTCCGCAAGGATGATAAGGTTCGCATCGCCGAACTGCTGGCCGAGGCCGGCGTGCACCGAATTGAAGCCGGCATGCCGGCAGTCTCCAAAGAAGACGAGCTGGCAATCAAGGAAATTGTCAAGCGCAAGCTTGGCCCTAAGATTTTTGCTTTTGGCCGCTGCATGAAGGAAGACGTCCAGCGGGCCGTTGATTGCGGCGTCGATGGCATCGTGATGGAAGTGCCGTCGAGCGATCACATCATCAAGTACGCCTACAAGTGGCCCCTGGAAAAAGCCGTCAATCTGTCCATCGAGGCGACGCAGTACGCCAAGAAGAATGGTCTTTACACGGTCTTCTTCCCCATCGATGGCTCGCGCGCGGATATCAACTGGTTTCTGGACCTGATCGAGCGCATCTCCAAGGAAGGCCACATGGATGCGCTGGCCGTGGTTGACACCTTCGGTGGTTGCTCGCCGCACGCCATCCCCTACTTGATCAAGAAGATCAAGGAGCGCATCAATAAGCCGCTGGAAACCCATTTCCACGACGATTTCGGCATGGGCTCGGCTAACACCGTGCTCGGTCTGGCGTCCGGGGCCAACGTGGCGCACACAACCATTTCCGCTCTCGGCGAGCGGGCCGGCAACGCCGCTTACGAAGACGTGGTCATGACGCTGCTGACGATGTACGGCATCGATCTGGGGATCAAGACCGAGAAACTCTACGCGATCTCCAAGGAGGTGCTTGCCATGGCAGGGGTTCGGGTGCGCCCGAATCGCGGCATCTTTGGCGACGATATCTTCAAGGTCGAGTCGGGCATCATCTCCGGCTGGGTCAGGAACTGCGGCGACGAGCATGCGCTTGAGCTCTGCCCCTACCGTTGGGATCTTGTCGGACACGACGCGCCGGAGATCGTGCTGGGTAAGAACAGTGGCGCGGACTCGATTAAGATATGGCTGGATCGAATCGGTCATCCGCTGCCTAGCGAAGAGACCCAAATGGAGATACTGCTGAAGGTTAAGGCGCGCGCCCTGGAGAAGAAGGGGACGCTGACATTGCGCGACTTCGAGAATATTCTCGCCCAATTCCCGCTGGCCAAACCCGCATCCAAGGCAGGCGACTAGGACAGCTTCAGGCACGAACTCACCGGCCGCGATTCCGTGGCCGGTTTTGCTTTTCCTAGGTGCTTTTTCTCTCGCGTCCAGTTGGACCAAGGCGTTTCCCCTACCCGGCGGGCTGCCGTTCGGGCCATTCTGTCCGTTCAACACCGATTTGTCTCGATTTAGGCTCTCCTGGAGGCATTTGGCTGTAGTGCAATAATCGAGATTCGCCTTGACTGCGGGTGAAAGCCCGACCTATCATTCAGTGCCAGATACTCAGAAGTCATCATAGAGCCGGACAATCTGAACGTGCTGCAGGAACGGCGGCGTTTCTGAAAGCGAAGCTATATGCGTGACCATCCCGACATCGTTTACGAGGAGTTTCCGAATGGCTGACTTGAAGACCGCCGGACCTGCGGCATCGACTAAACCAAAGTTTTCCCTGGAGTTCGAAAACGCAACCTATCGAAAAGTAACCATCCGTCTGTTGCCGTTTTTGATGGTGTGCTACATCGTCGCCTACCTGGACCGCGTGAACGTGGGCTTCGCCAAGCTTCAGATGCTCGGCGAACTCAAATTCAGCGAGACGATTTACGGGTCTGGGCGCCGGCATGTTCTTCATTGGTTACTTCTTCTTCGAAGTGCCAAGCAACATCGCTCTGCACAAGGTGGGTGCGCGCATCTGGATCACCCGCATCATGATCACCTGGGGAATTATTTCGGCGCTCACACTTTTGGTGAGAACGCCGATGCAGTTCTATTTGGTCCGCTTCTTCCTCGGCGCGGCCGAGGCAGGATTCTTCCCCGGAATCATTTTGTTCCTCACTTATTGGTTCCCCTCGCACCGTCGCGCCAAGATGGTGGGCATCTTCATGGTCGGAATCCCGATGGCCGGGATGATCGGCGGCCCGCTCTCCGGCGCCATTATGTCGATGACTCACGGCGCTGCCGGTTGGCCTGGCTGGAAGTGGATGTTCCTTCTCGAGGCCATCCCTTCTCTTGATTATGGGTGTCGCCTGCATTCTTTATCTCAGTAGCAGGATTCGCGACGCCAAATGGCTAACCGAAGATGAAAAACAGCTTCTCGAGTACTACGTCGCCGAGGAAGCCAAGGAAAAGAAGGAGCATCCTTCTCTTATAGCCGTATTCACCGATGGCCGCATCTGGCTGATGTGCTGGATCTACTTCACCGTCGCTCTGGGTCAATACGCGCTGACGCTGTGGATACCTACCCTCCTCAAGGACGCCGGAGTCAAAGGCGTATTGAATATCGGTCTGGTATCGGCCATTCCATACACTTGTACTGCCATTATGATGGTCGTGCTTGGAGCCAGCGCCGATAAGCGGCGTGAGCGCCGTTGGCATGAGGCTGGTCCCATGCTTGTGGGCGCAGCGGCTTTGGTTCTGAGCATGATGGTTGGTGGCGGGAACACGGTACTGGCCGTGATTTTGCTTTCGATCGCGGCGGCCGGGATCATTCCCGCGGCTCCTATGTTCTGGGCGCTGCCTACCTCATTCCTGGCGGGTACGGCGGCAGCAGCCGGCATCGCGTGGATCAACTCGGTTGCCAATCTCGGCGGCTTCGTCGCCCCCTTCGCTATTGGCTATCTCAAGGACCTGACCCATGGCAACTTGATCCCCATGATCGTCATGGCCGTCACTGTGGCTGCGGGCGCAATTACGGTGCTTTCGCTGCCTAAGCACATGGTCAACAAATAGGATTGCAGCACGGCAAGTGCGGTAAAGTAAATCGGCTCACCGGACAACATCCAGTGAGCCGATTCATTTTGTGCGCCGTGCCGGGGCGCAATCTACACGACTGCCGCCTGCGGGATTGCAGCTGCTCTGGGCAGCTTCTCAACACCCCAACAGGCGTCCAGCAGCCGCCTGATTTGCGGAGCCGGCAGTATGCCTTCCGCAAGATCGATGAACTTCGCTTCCAGCGCATGGTCAGTCATTGGCACCTCAACACTGCCGACGGCATGCTCGATGTACTTGTGCAACTTCCGGCCATCCTTCAGCACAATCGTCATATCGACTTGTTCCGGCTTGATGGATGAGTCGATCACCGGTCTCACCTTGCTCCGCAAGCCCACAATAATCGGGTCCCGAACGGCCCGCGCGCTGTACTGCTTCTCGCCTGCCAGGCCTTCCACGATTGCAACTGCCACCGAATGGTAGATGCTGAACTTCCCCTCAAGACCTTCGTAGGGAGTCTTCTTACCGGTCAATTCGAGCACATACGGAGCGACGCGCAAGTCAACGTGGTCAATTTGGTCGACCTTCACTTTGTATTCATTGCGCAACTGTATGGCCGCGTCGATCGCGGGGTGCAAAACGATTCCGCAGGCAAACGGTTTATACGTGTTGGACGCCGCTTCGTAGTGTTTCCCCAATCCTTCGGTGATCTCCTTGTAATCCTGCCTCGTGCTGACGGTGTTTGCCCATCCGCGCTTGGCCTCAAGCATCCCCTCGGAGCTGGTGAAGTTCTTGGAAGCGAGGATGGCGGCCATCAGGCCATCGTTTGCTGCGCGGCCCGGATTAAAGCTTTTGTTCATCGCCCCGAACGACTCGCGCAAGCCGATTGGCTGCGAGGCGGCCAATCCCAGAGCCCAGACCATCTGCTGTTCAGTGAGGCCAAGAAGCATGCCTGACGCGGCGGCAGCGCCAATGACCCCGCAGGTTCCAGTACTGTGCCAACCCCGGTCGTAGTGCTCGGGGCTAACGCAATTGCCCACGCGCAGCGCAACCTCGACTCCGAGGATCACCGCGTTCAGGAAGTCCTTGCCTGAAACCGGCCGGTACTCGGTCAACGCCAGGATGGCCGGAATTACCGGTGTCCCGGGATGAATGATGGTGCGCAGGTGAGTGTCGTCAAAGTCGAAAATATGGGCACTGATGCCGTTGATCATGGCGGCATTCAAGATGTCGAAGCGCTCGCGCCGCCCCAAAATGCTGGCCTGGGGTGGTCCGGAAAATGGAGTCATCGCGGCAACTGCAATATTGACGCCTTCGTGACGCGATGCACCGACGCCAACCCCAATAAAATTCAGCAGCGTCCGGACTCCTTCCTTGCGTACCGCGGGCGGCAGGTCTTCGTATTTTGCATTGACCAGATACCGGGCCAGTGTCCGGGTGACCCCCGTGGCAGGGGGAGAGCTCTGGGCGCTGCCTCCAGCATTGCCGGTTTGAGCTGCCGCAAGCAAGGGCGTGGAACTACCGGCGGCCACAAGAGAAGCAGCAGTGGCCGCACGCAAGAAAGAACGGCGATCGAGATCGAACATAGTGCGAATCCCCCCACGAAGTGATAACTGTAGCGTTCGCCATTGTTACCAGATTGCGACCAGCAAAACAACAGCAACTCACAGCTCAAGGGGAAAAAGAAGCTAATAGTCCCGATACAGAACCCCCGCCGTTGCTTCCTCCATCCTGCCGTAAGGACGATACGGCCAAGCCTGCGGAGGTTTCCGCCCTCGGCGCAATACCGGACACCTCAGAGAAGTTTTCGCGCAGCCCTTGAAATACGGATTCGAAATGCGGCAGAACTGCATCTATATGAATAGTTAGGCTGCATCCGGTTTCCTCGGCGGCCCCGGCTGTTGGATTGGGCCCCGGCTGCGTCAGGTTCCGGACTTTCAGTCGGAGAAGAAAGGATATTTGATGAGCGTACATTCCACGACCACCAGTGGGGTCAGGATCGATGCGCCCCGTCATCCGGGGCAGGATCAGGTGCTTACACCTGAGGCAATTCATTTCTTAGCTGAGCTTCAGCGCCGGTTCAATGCTCGCCGTCTGGAACTGCTTGCCGCCCGCGAAGAGCGCCAGAAGCGCCTCGACGCAGGCGAGAAACCCGATTTTCTGCCGGAGACGACGCAAATTCGCGAGTCCGAATGGACTGTCGCTCCCATTCCGGCCGACCTCCAGGACCGCCGCATCGAGATCACCGGCCCCACTGACCGTAAGATGATTATCAATGCGCTGAACTCGGGGTCCAGCGTGTTCATGGCCGACTTCGAAGACGCGAATACGCCGAGTTGGGGCAATCTCATCGAAGGTCAGATCAATCTCACCGACGCCATCGCGCGCAAGATCACCTTCAGCGACCCGGCCTCCGGAAAGCAGTACAAACTGAACGAGAAGACGGCGGTATTGTTCCTGCGCCCCCGCGGTTGGCACCTCGATGAAGAACATGTTGTGATCGACGGCAAGCCTATGTCGGGCTCGCTATTCGACTTTGGGCTTTACTTCTTCCGCAACGCGAAGGCGCTGCTTGCGTCTGGCACCGGCCCATACTTCTATCTGCCGAAGATAGAGAGCCATCTTGAAGCCAGACTTTGGAATGACGTGTTCACCTACTCTCAGCAGGCACTGGGCGTGCCTCACGGCAGCATCCGCGCAACGGTCCTGATTGAGACGATTCTGGCCGCCTTTGAAACCGATGAGATTCTCTACGAACTGCGCGATCACTCGGCGGGATTGAACTGCGGCAGATGGGATTACATCTTCAGCTTTATCAAGAAGTTCGCCAACGACCCAAAGGCTGTCATGCCGGATCGCGGGCAGGTTGGCATGACCGCGCCCTTCATGCGCGCTTATAGCAAAATGGTGATCCGCGATTGCCATCGGCGCAACATTCACGCCATGGGCGGTATGTCCGCCTTCATCCCGGTCAAGAGCGATCCGGAAATCAACGAGAAGGCGATGGCCCAGGTTCGCGCCGACAAGGAGCGTGAAGCCACCGACGGCCACGACGGAACCTGGGTGGCTCATCCGGGGTTGGTGGCCATTTCCAAGGAGCCCTTCGACCGCCTGATGCCGAAACCGAACCAGATCGACAAGAAGCTTCCAGGATACAAAGTCACAGCTGCCGACCTGCTGCAAGTGCCGACGGGAGACATCACCGAGGCTGGTCTCAGGCAGAACCTTGTGGTCGGGATGGGGTATCTGGAATCATGGCTGCGCGACATTGGCTGCGTGCCCTTGTTCAACTTGATGGAAGATGCGGCGACGGCGGAGATCAGCCGTTCTCAGCTCTGGCAGTGGATTCGTCACGGCGCGCACCTGAAGGACGGCCGAAAGATCGACGTGGCGCTCTGCGATGCCATTCTGCACGAAGAGCTTGCCAAAGCGAAAGCAGGCGTCCCTGCCGGCCAATATCCCTCTTACGACAAAGCGGCTGAATTAATGCGCGAAATGTATACTTCGCCGACCTTTGTCGAATTCCTCACGGTTCCCGCCTACCATGAACTCATCAGGCAGGAACGTATGCGCAAGGCCGCATAGACCTCAATCACGGCGAGTGTCAAACACCACTCGCCGGGGAGCCCGGCTCTGCTCATCAGGCCGGGAGCGACAAAACGAGCGCCGGAATCGCAACCTCGATCTATCCGGCGCTCGTTTCGCTTTGCAATTCGATTGTGTGCGTCTAGCGTTCGCTGAAAGCTACGAGGCTTGGCGGTGCGTTCGTGCCAGAAGTTTGCGGGCCTTGTCCAGCGCTTGTTGCTCCGCCTCACGCCGGGTGGCGCTCCTCGTACGCGCAAGCCATGCGCCCGGCGATACGTTGTCCGCCGTGCAGTAGAATTCCCCGCCAAGTCTGTACGAGGTCAAACGAATCTGCCAACCATTGAGTTCGATTTTTCGTTCGCTGTAGGCTTCCGGCTTCATCGTTCAGGCCGCCTTGGCGACGGGAGCTTCGCCCCTTTCGACAGGAGCTCCAACCAGGTTACCCCACTCCGTCCATGAGCCGTCGTAGTTAGTCACGTTCTGGAATCCAAGCAGATATTTCAAGACAAACCAGGTGTGGCTAGAGCGCTCGCCTATGCGGCAATACGCCACCACGGGCTTGCTGCCGTCGATACCTTCCGATCCGTAGAGGCGCTTGAGATCGTCATGCGACTTGAAAGTCCCGTCGTCGTTGCACGCCATGCCCCAGGGAATGTTGCGCGCCGTCGGGATGTGACCTCCTCGCTGACACGTCTCAGGCAGGCCCGGAGGCGAAAGGATCTCTCCGCTAAACTCCTGCGGGCTGCGCACGTCCACAAGCGCCGCCGTGCTCCGTGCGCTTGCCTCCTGCGCTTGCGGCAGAAATGCCCGCAACGAAAGGTCGGCATTGACGGCTTTGTATTGGGTTTTGGCAATTTTTGGCGTTACGGAAGACAGTTCCCTTGCCTCCGCAATCCACTTCTTGCGGCCTCCGTTCATGAGGCGAACGTCTTTGTGCCCGTAGATCTTCATCTGCCAGAACGCCCAGGCCGCGAACCAGTTGTTGTTATCGCCGTACAGCACCACGGTTGTGCTGTTCCCGATGCCCGAGTCCATCATTAGCTGCTCAAATGCCGATTGCGAGAGGATATCGCGCCGCACGGTGTCGCAAAGCTGCGAATTCCAGGCCCAGGCGATGGCCCCAGGGATGTGTCCTTCATCGTAAGCCGCTGTGTCGACATCGACTTCCACCACGCGCACGACAGGATCGTCAACATGTTTCTCGACCCACTCGGCGCTCACTAGAGTTTCCGGTCTTGCGTAGTCGCTCATTTACTCCCCCATTGGAAATATCAAATCGTTCAGGTCACGCGGCCAACGGAAATCCCTTCTCCCGCCAACCGCGAACGCCTCCGTCCATTGAGAACACGTTCCGGTAGCCCATCTTTCTGAGATTATCGGCGACCAACGCCGAACGGAATCCGCCCCCACAATAGAGAACGATAGGCGTGTCCAGGTCTGGAACTCTTCGCTCGATGTCGCGCTCGATGGTTCCCTTTCCCATGTGCAGCGCCCCTGGAATATGGTCCTTGGCAAACTCGCTCTCCTCCCGCACGTCGACGAGAACGAAATGCTCACCTTTTTGCCGCTTCGCCTCCACCTCCTCCAGAGTCACCTCCTGAATTCGCCGCTTCGCGTCCGTGACGATTTCCAGAAAACGAGGGGAATGTTGATGTGCCATTGACTGCTCCTGAGTAGACGTATGCTGTCGGATGACCGCCTTTAATATCGAGATGCCCCGACGAACGCCGACGGTTCACGCAAATGCGCCCCGGCCGCTCTCAAAAAGCCAAAGGGAAAAAAGGCCGGAATAACCCTGATCCGGCAACTCGTATTCCTTCATCCAATGAATTGATGTCGCGAGAGCACACCAGGCTGGCAATCGTCCCCCGCGTGCTGGGGCAAAGCGCACTGGAACGCATTGGCAATACCCCGCTTCTGCGCTTCGAGCGCATAACCCGCGATCTGAACGCACAGGTGCTTGCAAAGGCCGAGTGGGTCAATCCCGGCGGCTCGGTCAAAGATCGTGCGGCGGCCAATATCGTTGCCGAAGCCACCCGAACCGGAAAGCTCGTCGCGGGCAAAACTCTGCTGGACTCCACCAGCGGCAACACGGGAATCGCTTACGCGATGCTGGGCGCCGCTCAGGGGTTCGCAGTCACTCTCTGTTTGCCGTCTAACGTGTCTCCTGAGCGCAAGCGCATGCTGCGGGCCTATGGCGCTGAAATGATCTTTACCAACCCGGGCGAGGGCTCCGACGGCGCCATACGAAAAGCCCGCGAACTCGCCTCCGCCGAGCCGGACAAGTATTTTTACGCCGATCAGTATTCCAACGACGCTAATTGGCGCGCCCACTACTACACCACGGCAAACGAAATCTGGCGCCAGACCGAGGGCCACATCACCCATTTTGTGGCCATGCTCGGCACCAGCGGCACATTCATGGGCGCAGCCCGAAGGCTGAAGGAGCTGAATTCTAAAATCCGCTGCATCTCCCTGCAACCCGATTCGCCCTTCCACGGCATCGAAGGCGCCAAGCACATGGCGACCTCGATCGTTCCCCGGATTTACGACCCTGGATTCGCCGACTGCAATCTCGAAATCAGCACCGAGGAGGCTTATGGCATGATGAAACGCATGGTGCGGGAAGAAGGGCTACTGGTCGGCATCTCCTCCGCGGCAGCCATGGCCGGCTGTCTGCGGATAGCAGACATCGCGGGCCCCGAAGCCGTGATTGTAACCGTCTTCCCCGATGCAGCCGACAAGTACCTGAGCGAGAGATTCTGGGATGAGTTTTGAGCCCCGCAGCTTCCATCGAGAGCTACACGAGCCTATCCTGAACGTGATCTCTTCGGTTCTCATTACCGTTTGGCGGGCATCGTGCTAAAGATTGGCAAATCGCAACTCGAAGAGCTTCGCAGCCACGGCGAACAAACTTACCCCCACGAGTGCTGTGGCGTGCTGCTGGGGCAGATTAACGACGGAGGGGTGAAGGATGTGCGCAGTATCGTGCGTTGCGGCAACACGCGCAGCGACTCTCCGCATAACCGCTACCACATCGATCCTCGTGAACTGATCGGCATCCAGCGCGATGCCCGCGCAGCGGAGCTGGACATCGTCGGGTTCTACCACTCGCACCCGGACCATCCCGCCCGTTGGTCGCAGACCGATCTCGCCGAGGCCCATTGGATAGGCTGCTCCTATGTCATTACCAGCGTGGAGCAGGGCCGGGCGGCGCAGACCAACTCCTTTGAACTGGCCGGAGAAGAAGAAACCAAGCAGTTTCACGACGAAGAAATCACGGTCGAATAGGCGTCGAATCCGCCGCGCCCGCGTCTCCAACACGCGCATTAGTTT
Organism: uncultured Acidobacteriota bacterium; assembly: GCA_963832365.1. Classification (GTDB taxonomy): domain Bacteria; phylum Acidobacteriota; class Terriglobia; order Terriglobales; family Acidobacteriaceae; genus CAWBRT01. The sequence goes on from CAWHUL010000027.1 coordinate 228,861, forward strand.
GCGCGGATTAGGGTGGAAAGTTCTTGGCCTGAAACCGCAGGGCCTCGCTCTGCATCAATAACAATTGAAATGAAAGTGATGATACCAACCCCTTTGCGGCAATATGCGGGAAAGCAGGCCAGCGTAGAGCTTCCCGCCAGCACCGTTGGAGAAGCGCTCGGCAGCCTCGTCAGCCGGAATCCCGAGTTGCGCAAGCACCTCTTCACCGAGGACGGCAAGCTGCGGGCGTTCGTGAACGTGTACCTCAACGATGAAGATATTCGCTACCTGAACAAGGAAAGCACCCAAGTGCAGGAGAGCGACACGATTTCCATCGTTCCATCAATCGCCGGCGGCTCCGCCACCCGCTGAACTTTGCTTTGGCTGGTATCGCTTTCAGGTCGCCTGTACGGTGGCGACCCAGGATCTACGATGTCCACGGTTCTCGAAAACCCGCAAGCTCTCACGCTGAGCAACGATGAAATTCTCCGCTACTCCCGCCATCTGATCATGCCCGAGGTGGGCATGAGCGGGCAGCTCAAGCTCAAAGCTGCGCGTGTATTGTGCATCGGCGCCGGCGGACTTGGCTCGCCGCTTGCGCTGTATTTGGCCGCAGCCGGTGTGGGTACTCTCGGCCTCGTCGACTTTGACGTTGTCGACTACACCAACCTTCAGCGGCAGGTACTGCACACGACCAACGACGTCGGCCGTCCGAAGTTGCAGTCCGCCTCGGAAAAGTTGACGGCCATCAATCCTTACGTTAACCTTCGCCGCTTTGAAACCCGGCTCTCCAGCGACAACGCGCTGGAAATCTTCCGCGACTTCGACATCATCGCCGATGGCACCGATAATTTTGCCACGCGCTATCTGGTCAATGATGCCTGCGTGCTCAGCGGCAAGCCCAATGTCTACGCATCCATCTTTCGTTTCGAGGGACAAGCTACGGTCTTCGCCACCAAAGACGGCCCGTGTTACCGCTGTCTTTATCCTGAGCCGCCTCCGCCGGGGCTGGTGCCCTCCTGCGCCGAAGGCGGAGTGCTGGGCGTGTTGCCAGGACTGCTTGGCATAATCCAGGCCACCGAAGTCATCAAGCTGATTCTCGGCTCCGGTGACTCCCTGGTTGGCCGTCTGCTGTTGGTCGATGCGCTGGCAATGCGGTTCCGTGAACTTCGATTGCGCAAAGACTCCGACTGCCCCATCTGCGGGACACACCCCACAGTGCGGGAGTTGATCGATTACAACGCGTTCTGCGGTATCCGCGGCGAGGAGAGTGTAGTGAGTACGAATGTTCCCGAGGTTCAGCCCGAAGAACTGAAGCATAAGCTTGATGCCGGCGAAGACGTCTTTATTTTGGACGTGCGCGAACCCCACGAATACCAAATCTGCAACCTGGGTGGGTATCCTATTCCGCTGGGCGACCTGCCGAAGCGAGTCAATGAACTCGATTCCAGCCGCGAGATCGTGGCCCATTGCCGCAGCGGCGTACGCAGCGCGAAGGCCGTCGACTTCCTGCGCAAGGCCGGCTTTGGCAAGGCAAGCAACCTCGCCGGCGGCATTCTCGCGTGGGCCGACCGGGTCGACCCCCAGGTTCCGAAGTACTAATGTAGTGCGTCAGATGGGCCGTTAAAGGCGGCTGCTTGCCCTCTTCCGGATGTCATCCTGAGCGAAGCGAAGGATCTAGAGCTGGTTTCATAAATGCCTCAGCGTGATCATCAAGCACGCCAGGTGCACAAAGCCGCAGTACACAGCAAAAACGCGGTCGTGGCGCACCAGCACACGACGAAAGTTCTGTAACCAGGCGATGGTGCGCTCAATTTTCCAGCGGCGACGATAGCGACGCAGCTTTCGTCCGTCCTCGTAACGGCGTAGGACGCTGTTACGACGATAAGGCACGATCAACTCGATCCCACGCCTTTTCAGCCGCTGTCGCATGGGATCGCTGTCATAGCCGCGGTCGGCTACGACCCGCAGCGGCTTCCTGCGCGGTCGGCCGCGGCCCGCACGCGGCACTCTCACCTGCGCGAGCGTGCTCTCGGCAAGTTTGTGTTCCGACGGCTTGGCGCTCGCGAGTTGAATTCCCAAAGGAATGCCCGCGCCATCCGCCACCACCACGCACTTTGTACCCTTGCCGCGCATGGTTTTCCCCACTCCAGCGCCCCTTTTTTCGCCACGATGAACGTGGCGTCCAGAAACGCCTCGTTCCAGTCCAGCAATCCTCGTTGGTCCAACTGGCGCAACAACTGCTGCCAGGCCGCCAGCCATACTCCCGCTTCTTCGCATCTCCGCAGCCGTCGCCAGCAGGTACTGGCGCTAGGAAACTGGGCGGGCAGATCGCGCCATCGCGCCCCGTTGCGCGCTACCCAGAGTATGCCTTCAACACAAACTCGATTGTTTACCCAAGGTCGTCCCCGCCCATCTCGTCGGCGCTTGGGTTCCGGAAAATACTTCGCAATCACCGCCCACTGCTGGTCGCTGAGCATGCTCCCAGCCAACAACAACGCAGGCCCGCTACATAAGTCACTTACTTGAGGCGGAACCCATTTATGAAACCAGCTCTATGCATTTACCTGCACCGAAATACACAGATTCTTCGCTCGCTGCACTCGCTCAGAATGACACTTCCAATTAAATTACTCGACTTGTGACGCACTACAATAGCCGGTTGCGGAAAGATGCGGCGGCATCCTGAGGTCGCGTTCTGCGTTTCTGCCCGAAGGAGCATCGTGAGTTTCGACAACATACTTCTGCTGCACGGAAAAGGCGGCAGCCCTGAAGGTAGCGTCAAGGACATCGAAGCGCTTCTACGCGCCCACTACCCCAAAAAGCCCGCGAGTTCGTTTCAGCGTCCCAGGCTGCTGCACGCGGATGGAGAGATTCTGTCCGAGCAGTCGCTGGCCGAGTTGCAAACGAGGGATATCCCGAAGAGCACGGTGGTCATCGGCATCAGCCTTGGTGGCCTGCTGGCGGCGAAGTTACAGGAGCAGGGCCGCGAAGACCTCCGCGTCCTCTGTCTCAACTCTCCAACCTGGGCCGATGCCGTTCGGTTGGAGCGGAGAATGCCGGAGCGGATCGCATTTTATTCATCCAATGACAACGTCATCGCGGGCCGCACGCAAAATTGGCCCAGACTGGCGATCGCTTTCGATCTGCCTTGGCTCACCCATGACACCAGCGCACATGCACCGGAACTGGCACCCCTGATCATTGCGTATCTGGAAGGCCACAGCATCGCCCACGCGATCCAGCAGGTCGAAGAACGGATTGCGCACGCCGAAAGACACCGGCAGGACAGGGCAGGAGCATCCTAACCTGAGACAGGCGCGATCCACGCCCAGCCGCGTTTCGATAAGGAGCTCATATGCTGAACCCACATGTCACGTCCGCGACCGCCTTGCAACTCGACGGCGCCGTGGAGGCGCTGAAGTCTCTGCTCGGCTCGCGAGCCAGCACTGCCATGGTGCAGCGCGAACACCACGCCCACGGCGAGTCTTATCATGCGCCCGCAATGCCCGATGCCGTCTGTTATCCGCATACGACCGAAGAGGTCAGCGAGATTCTGAAGATCAGCGCCAAGTACAAGGTTCCGGTGATTCCCTTCGGTGGGGGAACCTCGCTCGAAGGCCACGTCAATGCCCTGTATGGCGGCATCTCAATCGACCTTCGCGAAATGAACAAGGTGCTCAGGGTCAGCCCGGAAGATCTCGACGTGACCGTTGAGGCGGGCGTCACGCGTCAACAGCTGAACAAGGTGCTCAACAACACCGGACTCACTTTCTTCATCGATCCGGGTGGCGAGTCGACGCTGGGCGGCATGGCCGCGACTCGCGCGTCGGGAACGACGACCGTCCGCTACGGCACCATGCGCGACAACGTGCTCGCGCTCACCGTCGTGTTGGCGGACGGCCGCATCATCAAGACCGGCACGCGCGCCCGCAAGTCATCAGCGGGATACGATTTGACGCGCCTGTTCGTCGGCTCCGAAGGCACGCTCGGCGTCATTACCGAATTGACCTTGCGTCTGCACCCGCTGCCCGAAGCTGTTTCCGCGGCGGTCTGCTCATTCCCGAGCATTGAAAGCGCGGTGAAAACCGTCATTGAAACCATCCAGTTCGGCGCGTCGGTCGCCCGCATCGAACTGCTCGACGACGCGCAGATGGACGCCATCAACCGGTACTCGAAGACGAACTACCCCGTCGCACCGACATTGTTTTTTGAATTTCACGGCTCCAGTGACCGCCACGTTAGCGAACAGGCGGAATTCGTGCAGTCGATTGCCGAAGAGCACGGAGCTAGTGGCTTCCAGTGGGCCACCCGTTTGGAAGACCGCGACAAACTTTGGGAAGCGCGTCACTCGGCCTACTACGCGACAATTGCACTTCGTCCCGGCTCGAAGGGCTTGGCCACCGATGCGTGCGTGCCCATCTCACGTCTTGCCGAGTGCATCCTGGAGACACAGCAGGACAATCGCAGCGCACCATTTCCCGCTACGCTGGTGGGCCACGCGGGCGACGGAAATTTTCACTGCGTCTACGCCTTCGATCCCGAAAATGAAGCGGAACTCGCCGAGGCCAAGCGGTTGGCGGGCCGCATCGCCACTCGCGCGCTCGCCATGGGCGGCACTTGCACCGGGGAACACGGCATTGGCTACGGCAAGATGAAATATCTGGAAGCTGAACACGGCCCGGCGGTCGAGGTGATGCGCACTATCAAACGCGCGTTCGACCCGGACAATCGCATGAACCCCGGAAAGATGGTCGAGATCTGAGCCAAGTCGCCGGCCCAAGGCGGACACCTCGCGGCCGGCGCGGTAACCAACGTTTGCCGGGGCGTCGCGACGCGTGAAAGACTCACTCGTCTCCACCCGTGGAGGTCAGGACGAGTTTGCCGTGCTTCACTCCACGCATACTCAGCATGTGATCGGCAAGATGCTTGATCTCGCCGCTTCGGCCTTTCATGATCACCACTTCCAGGCAGTTGTGCGCATCAAGGTGGACGTGCGTGGCGGCCAGCACGTTGCCATGGTGGTGGTGCTGAGTCTCCGTCAGCTTGTTGGAGAGATTCGGACGATGGTGGTCGTAAACCATGGAAAGCGTGGCAACGACCGGTTTGTTATCGTTCACCTCTTCGGCGATCAAGGTTTCGCGAATCAGGTCGCGCAAAGCCTCCGAGCGGTTGCTATATCCGCGCCGGGCAATGACCTTATCGAATTGCTCCAGTAGCTCCCGTTCAATCGAGACCCCGGTTCGTACCAGTTCCGCCATACGTCACACTCTCCTTCAGCACGCTTCTTGACCACAGCTCCCGGATACGAACTGCTCCGGCTCGGGCGCGAGCTCTTCTTGTCGGTGTTGCGCTTCTCTGCAACCCAATTAGACCACCCGGAGGGTGATGCCGGTCACGCTGATGCGTGAAAAAATTGGTAGCACGATTTTTATACTCGTGTTACAACCCTGGTAGCACGACTTCCATAATCATGTTACGACCTGGCTTCCGATTTCGAAAATCCCGTTGCGCCGAATCTGTCTTTCTCAGTTCGCAGTGGCCTTCCGGATCAGCTTTTGAATTCCGGTGCGCTGCGCGTCCGCAGGAGGTTGGTGCTGCAATGAAATGGAAATGTGTGCTGTTCTTATTGCTTCTTGTTCCCAGCCTTCTATTTGCCCAAGGAATCGCTCAGCTATCAGGAACTGTCGTTGACACGTCTGGCGCGGTGATTGCCGGGGCTACCGTGCAGGTTCGAAGCGCGAACGGTACTGTACAAATAACGACACAGTCGGACACGAACGGCTCCTTCATTATTTCTGGACTCTCGGCAGGTAATTATCGACTCGTGGTATCTAATCCCGGTTTTGAAACCAAAGAAATCCCCGTCACCATAGGGACCACCGAGGCGCCGGCCCCGCTGCGCATCTCTCTGGCAGTGGGCTCCGTGAGCACCACCATAAACGTGCAGGGCCGGGAGGATGACCTCATCGGAATTGCCGATTCCGCCACCCAGGGAACGGTGGGCGCAACGGAAATCCAAGATCGTCCGATTCTTCGTTCGGGAGAAGTTTTGGAGACGGTTCCCGGTGTCATCATCACTCAACACGCCGGCGGCGGCAAGGCCAACCAATATTTTCTTCGCGGCTTCAATCTCGACCACGGCACAGATTTCGCCATTTTCCTCGACGGTATGCCGCTTAACCTGCCGTCGCACGCGCACGGCGAGGGGTACTCGGACATGAACACCGTCATCCCGGAGTTTGTGGAGCGGGTGGATTACCAGAAAGGTCCTTATTACGCCGATGTCGGCAACTATGGCTCGGCTGGATCGGCCCATGTGGTGTTTTTCAAGACGCTGCCCAAGAACTTCTTCAAGGTCGAAGGCGGCATGTATGGCTATGGGCGGGCCGTTTTCGGCGTATCGCAAAAGCTCGGTTCGGGCAGTTTGCTGTACGGCGGAGAAGTGTATCACGATGACGGCCCATGGACGCATCCGGATGATTATTACAAATTCAACGGCCTTCTAACCTACAGCCAGGGCGGAGACGCCAATGGTTTCAGCATCACGGCCCGCGGTTACCATGGAAAATGGAACTCGAGCGATCAAATCGCCGATAACGCCGTGCCCCTCGTTGGTTTCTTCGGCACACTGAACCCGACTGACGGTGGCAATTCACAGCGTTATAGCTTGCAGGCTGAATGGCATCGCCAAGGCGCAAATTCCGAGACGAAAATCATGGCCTACGGGTTTTATTATGATCTCGATTTATTTTCTGATTTCACTTACTTCCTGACGGACCCCATTCGCGGCGACCAGTTCGAACAGAAGGACAGGCGCTGGGTGGCTGGGCTGGACGCACGCCACACGATTTTCAGCCAATGGTTCGGCCGCAAGGTGGAAAATACGTTCGGCCTGCAGGTCCGCAACGATTGGATCAACAACGGCCTTTACCAGACGGAAAATCGCGTGCGCGTGGACAAAACCGATTCCGCCACCGGCAACACTTTGCCCGCGACCACGCAAGCGGATCGCTTTACGGACACGCAAGTAGGTTTTTATGCGGAAAATAAAATCCAGTGGGCGGAAAAATTCCGCACGGTCGCGGCCCTGCGCGGCGACGTGGAACACGTCGACGTCACCAGCCTGGTTACCCCGGCCAATTCCGGCACGGCCACCAAGGTGCTGCCCAGCCCAAAATTAAGTTTGATTTTCGGCCCGTGGTCCAATACTGAGTTCTATGTACAGGGCGGATTCGGTTTTCACAGCAACGACGGGCGTGGCGCAACGCAAACGGTGCAACCGGTTTCGGCGGACAATCCTTACCCCAATACGCCCACCTCGAGAATTCCCGCCCTGGTCCCAACCAAAGGCGCGGAAATCGGCGTGCGCACTCTGGCCGTCCCGCATCTGCAAAGCACCCTTTCGCTCTGGTATCTCCACAGTGATTCCGAACTGCAGCAGTCTGGCGACACCGGAGGCACGGTTGCTTCAACACAGCCGAGCAACCGCTACGGCGTCGAATGGGCGAACTACTACACGCCACTGGAACATTTGGCTTTTGATTTTGACCTCGCGGACTCCCGCGCCCTTTTTACCACAATAGATGGAGATGATGCGGCGCCGGGCAGTCCAGGTGGCAGGCGTGTGCCCGAAGCGGTTGGGTTGGTGATTTCCTCGGGCATCACACTGCACCATCTCAAAGGCTTTTACGGGGAGTTTGCGCCTGCGCTACTTTGGCCCGCGCGATTTGACGTCCGACGGAATTTATCGCTCAAGGGCAACGGCGTTGCTCAACGCGGAGGTCGGTTATCAAATTAACAAGACATGGCGCGTTTCGGCCGAATTTTTGAATTTGCTTAACCGCCGCGATCACGACATTGACTACGCCTATGCCTCCCGAATAACGCCAACAGCCACGCCGGCATTCACAGACGTTTTCCACCCCGTCGAACCGTTTCAGGTGCGATTCGGGTTACATTACATGTTGGGTTCGAATAAGTTATGAAAAAGAAGTTTCGACTAATTGATTCACTGTTCAACCTGTGCGGAGGGCCGCAGATTCATAGGAGGACACGCACCACGCGGGGTCGGAAGATTGATCTGGGATCACCAGAGCTCTCACCCGCTCTGGTGATCCCGTTTCGCAAACCAGATGTGGACTGACTCAGAGTCAGACCTTCAACTGGCCTTGAATGAACTGTCTTGCCTTCTTGTCAGTGTTTTCGTTCACCTCGACCACCGAGAGTTTGAAGTCCTGCTGACGGTTAAGCCGCATGTAGTTCACGATCGCCGGATGCCTGTAGATATCGCCTGGCTGGAAGACCGGCATTTCCGGCACTGCACTTTCCGGCAGGTTCCACACATATTTCAGGAAGCCGCGGTTGCGAGCTGTCCGATTCTTCTGCACATCCCACAGCGTTCCCGGCCCAATGCTGGTATCGGCGGCATCCTTCGGCGTCATCGTCGCGCGCGCGTACTCCAGGAATGCATAAGCGTAGATCTCATGCGCCAGCAGGTTTTCCGAAGCAAAAATAGGAGCCGATTCCGGTTCGACGACATAACCGGCATCAGGCCCAATCAGCGTCATGACCGAACGGCCTGACGTGACTGTCAATCTCAGCTTCGACTTGATCTGCGGGACTTCATTGATCTCCTCATACATCGGATAGTAGTCCGCGCCGCCCTGGTGGAACACCCTGCGGCTGTCCTCCCTCAGGAAGCCGACACCGATCTTCATGCCTGACGTAAGGTCGGCGAAGCCATGCGAACCAAGGCGCGGCAAATAGATGATGTGATCGACCTCGTTCACGAATGAGGTAATCAGCATCGGTTGCTTCCAGTGGTTTTCGCCAACCGGCGAGGTCTCGATGTACGCCCCGTAGCCGCGCTCCTCGAAGAAAACCGGGGACGCGCCGTTCCTCTCGGTAATGGCCAAGAGGCCCGAGGCCTGGGCGAATGCCCGCGAAGTACCTCTTACCTGTCCCTGCGCCGTCCAGAATACGTTGCGAACGCCAGATTGATCGCCAACATAAACCTTCGTCGCGCCATGCTCCTTCAATACCTTGAGCAAACAATCCAGCGCCCAAGGGTCGGAGGTTGCAGGAAAGGGATTACCAGAGTTCAAGGCCAGTTTTACAAGAACTCTGTCGCCTTTCTTCAGCCACGAAAAATCCGTGGATTTTTCAATCATCCTCTTGAACAACGTGTAGGATGTGTCCCCTTTGGGCAACCAGGCCGCGCTCAGTTGCGCGTTCTTGACCGGTGCCGCCACCTTCTTATTGTCTAAAGCGAAGCTTACGCCGCCCAGAAGCGCCATAGACGACATGCTGCCAACAGTCCACAAGAAATCTCGACGGTCCATATATTTGTGCCCCCTTGCGATTTGCCTCGTGCATGTTTCGTGAAAACCGGAGTCGATGTCATTTTTCACTTGCCGGCGTCCCAAGTCAATGAAATTGAGACGCACCTTCATTTCCTCAATAGACTCGATTCCGCTTGTGACGGTGATTACGGTGCAGACGGTACTTCGCCCACAACCGGCGATTTCGAGCGAATGTCGTGGAGTTGTCCAGGATTAGCCGGTTAGTGGGGAAACTCGACGATTCCCAACTCCCTGGCGGCATTCTTTCTCAGGACGTCAATTTCGGAATTGGCAGGCCAGGCAGGCAATCGCCCACCAACCGTGTGGAGCTCGTTGCTAGTGCCGTTTTCCTCAGCTTGGCAAATAGTTCCGGTTTGGGCCTGCAACATACCAGGACAACTTTCAATCAAAAAGCTACTGCTCAAGCCAATAGAACGCGAACACCTGCCGATAGTCTGTTATGAAGGAGGTGCATGATCTAGGAGTTAGCCATGCAAACATATTCCGAAGTGACATTATTAAACGCTCCGTTGCCAAACATCATGTCACCGTCACCTGAGCTCCAGCCAGAAATGGAGTTGGAGTTCTCCCCGCTCACGTTGATTCTGTTGATGGACAATAGCTGGCCGAACGACTGGCACAGCTAGCGCCGCAGCAATCTGACGTACTGGGAACTCTCGCCAGCGAGGTCGCGCTTTTCATGCCTCTGCACGGCAAGCCGACCACGGTGGTTCGGTTCGCCAAAGGCCTAGCCTTGCGCTTCGCGCCTCGTGCGTGGCATCGTCGGTCGGATATTTGAGGTCCGGAGTTCTCCTCGACCCTTATCGTAGATCGTCTAGACTAAGCAAAACCGAGAGTTTCATCCCCGGAGCAAGGGGAGGCACATCGACGTGACCGGCATCGATGGCCATATCGCTCACGGTCGCAGGAAAGCGATGCTCGTCTCCTGGTTGCTGGAAGGTAATAGAGCCCGAGCACCGATATCGCGGAGACATCGATTTCTCGGAAGGTTCAGCCGCATGTGGAATTTTCAGCTCCTCAGAACTTGTCGTACTACTCGGGGGGTCTATCTGATGAATTGGCGATGAGATCTTCGGTCGACCGCGGAGAAAATCATCTCCGAAAATTCGCGGAATCACTCGTCCCCAAATGAGCTTCCCACTGTCAACCAGTTGCAGGCCAATTTGATTCTGCGCTGACGTATCTTCTGCTCCGACCCAAGCCACCCGGTACCTCGCTTTGCTGATCGCGTGTTGAATACCGACGATACAGCCTTTTTGAAGCGGACCCGTGACTCCTTCCAGTCGAGCGCCCGTGGTCGTTATATCGATCGTCATAGCTTCATGCTCAAAAAGCTCGCCATTAACGTCCATCCCCCATATGCGAACGGGGAGAACCAAATGTAAGCGTTGTTCGCGTCTCATTCCTTGCCTAACGTCAAGTTCCGAGTGCAGCATAACCCGGTTCCGGCCACTGTCTTTGGCTTCGTAAAGTGCAACGTCGGCAGCCGCAAGCAGATCAGATTTGGACTGCGCGTCCCGTGGAAATGACGCCACGCCAAGACTAATAGTCAGTCGTGCGAGCTGCGATGATGAATTTACAGCAAAACCGGTGCTCTCGATGTCCTCGCGTAAGCGTTGAGCTACGTGATCTGCGCCCACCAAGTTGGTGTCAGGGAGAATAATGATGAACTCCTCGCCTCCATATCGTGCCACCGTATCAATCTCGCGCCTGCCATTCATCAAACGCGAGGCGATCTCCCGCAATATTCTGTCTCCCGCCTGGTGACCGTAACTGTCGTTGACTAGCTTAAAATGATCAACATCAATGAGCACCACGGATAATGGACTGCCGTTGCGCTCAGCGCGCTTGATTTCACGATCGAGTCGCTCCTCAAAATATCTGCGCGTTTTCAGCCCAGTTAAAAAGTCAGTGAAGGCCAACTCGATCAGCGCCTCGTTAGCGTGCTCCTGCTGGAATAGCTTTTCCGACAACAAAGACAGCATCCATAGGAAGTGGGCATCTTCTTCCGTGAAACGATTGGGAGCCGTGCGGAACAACTGCAGAACGCCAAGAATCCGCGAGTCTACAAACAGCGGAATTGCCAACAAGGATTGCGCTCCAACCTCGGCCAACAGCAGATCCGCCTCGGGATTAGAACCGCATGGAATCAACACTGGTCCCTGGCACACCCTAACCCAATCGTTGACGAGATTGCATCGTTCCAGAGTCTCCGGCCCAGAAGGCATATCTAGATGGCGGGTCAGCCGCAAGTGGAGCTGTTTCTGCTCCTTTTCCCAGAAAAAGGCCAAGCCGCCATCGTACGGAACAATCTCACGAGCCAGATCACAAAATAAACTTAAGGCCTGTTCCAGCTCTAGCTTAAGCCCGGCAAGCATACCCGTCCTTATGAGAACGTTAACCGCTTGCCAACGACTGTCCAGTGTTTCGTGGCTAAATTCAGAGAACGCCTTGACCACGCATTCGTCAGGAAGCATGGACTCTGCCATTAGAAATTTAGCAGACTTACCACCTCGCACGTCACTTGCGTCTTGCGCCGTCGGGCGCGCACCTACCGGTGCTCCGCTTCCCGCGGATGAAGGCTTAAGCACGCCATCCTCTCCGTCACCGCTAGAGATGGAGAGGCAGCGTTCGGTCGGAGCAGAAAAGCGAAACTCAGGGATCATGCCCAACACGGGAAGCTCCATAAACAGTTACGTTCTAGCCGCGAGGCACGCCATAAATATCCCCCGCCGAGTCACAACACTCCTTTGCCTCGCTGTCATGACCAAAACGCTAACTAGACACTAAATCCATTGCAATCTTCGCTCCAAACAGTCAAGTCCCTAGGGAATATCCTGCTGCAAAAGCCCCACCGGCTTGTATCGCCATCCCATCCCTCGCTCAGGTTGAGTGTAACAACCGGGAGTCTTCCTCACTTCCGTGAGGTTGACCGGTGGTTTGACCTCAACGCGCCAGCGCTTAAAGCTGAGGGTGCAAAGCGTTGCATGTTAAATGGGAATTTTATTTTCTGTTTCTGACTAATGAGATTAGGCCAGAATTTCATTTTTGGCTCGAAAACGATCGCCATTGACCCCTCATTTCCTGCTGGATACACCTGTCATAATAAATTTTTCCGATTGCCCGTTGATGGATATACTTTGCAGCACAGGAACTACCATCATGTATGACAACAGTGAGATACGTGGCTTAAGAGTTCTTGTCCATCAACCAATTCATCTGAACTTGAACGGCAAGACTGCGGTCGTCCTCAATCTCAGCGAAGAAGGCATTGGAATACAAGCGCTCGATGCCCTTCGGCTTGGGGACTCATTTGCCATCACCTTCCCGCTACTCGATTTGCAGAATCACCACGCAAGCGCAGCCTCGCTCGTGCAAGCTTCTGGCAAAGTCGTATGGTCTGATGAGTCAGGTCGCGCTGGTCTAAAGTTTGTGGAATTGCCAGAATTCGACCGCTTCCGCTTGAAGCGCTGGATACAAGAACAACAGCGACTTCGAGAAAGTTCCAACTAAGTCTTTGCCCGCATAATATGGGTTCATTTGTGTGATGCCGCCAGCGTTAGTACTAACGGCGAGCTAGCACAGCTAGAATCAGCCATGGAATCGGCTTTCAGCGGTTAATGGCAACTGTTTGCCTACGCTTTGGGAAATTATTTAGAGTCATGACCGGGGTTTTGCCCCGCCAAGCTCAATCTGGATTCTTGTGCGAGGCAAATGCCACTCCTCCAGGACGCACGGCAAAGCGAATACCAGTCGCTACGTTACCGCTTTTTTGCGTTGCGCTGGCGGGACGGGAAGCAAATGATTTTCCTCTTAGATCCGCCTGGCACAGCAAGCTGACACCAGAGTGGTGGAACTTGCACTTCGCTGCAGGTGAGAGCAAGCTTCTTCATATGTCTCCCGGAGAAATCTCCCAAGCCAATCCCCACGACAAGTCTCCTGGCTGTATTGAGTCCGCTAAATCACCGTTTGGCGAAACACGTTCTCCCACAGAAGAATCGATAAGTTCCCGCTCGAAACCGCTGGTGGTCACTCCAGTTTTGGTGGGGCTCTGCGTATTGGTGTTCGTTTTCATGATTCTCTTCAAGATTTCACCGATTCGCCCCTCAACAGAGCAATTGCTGCATTGGGGCGCGAATTTCGGTCCGCTTACGCTAGCCGGCCAGTGGTGGCGCCTTCTGAGCTCAGTGTTCTTGCATATCGGGATCTTCCATCTCGCAGTTAACATCTGGTGCCTGTGGAACCTGGGAGAACTCGCAGAACGCATTTACGGCCGCGCTGTTTTCCTGGGCTTCTATCTGACGGCTGGAGTTGCGGGGGCAATTGTCAGCCTCGCGTGGCATCCATTTGCCGTGAGTGCTGGTGCCTCAGGGGCAGTCTTCGGCGTAGCAGGTGCTTTGATCGTGACTTTCTGGTTCGGAGACGTGCCGTTTCCGCGGCGCCATATTCAGATTACGCTGGCTAGTTTGTTGGCATTCGCTGGCTACAATCTGCTCTTCGGATTCATCACCCCGGGGATAGGCAATGCCGCGCACATCGGCGGCTTATTGGCGGGGTTGGCGCTGGGATACCTTCTCCAGATCGGACGGCGGGCAACGGTGGTAATCACCCTGATTGCGCTGTATTTTTTTGGCTCGTGCCAGAGGCTATGTTGTGCACGAGGAGCGCGGGCGGCTGGCATTGGCTTCTGGGAAAACAGACACGGCCCTAGATGAGCTCAATAAGGCCATTTTCAAGAAGCCAACTGCTGCCGAGGCATACTTCCTGCTGGGCGAGGCATATCTGAAGAAGGCACAATATGTCCAGGCAGAAACTGCTTACCGGCGAGCACTCGCGCTCCGGCCAGGCGCAAATGATGCCAGATACGAGCTTGGGCTAGTGCTGGCAAAGCAAGGTCGGCCGCAAGAGGCGATGGCGATGTTCCGGGAAATGCAGAAGATCGAACCCAAAAACCCAATTGCTCCTCTTGGTCTCGGTAGAGTAGCTATGATGGATCAAAACTACAGTATTGCGCTAGCGGCATTTCGCCGCGCGGTCGAACTGAATGCGTTCAATGCGCAGGCACTATACGATATGGGCCTTGCCGCCATGCACCTCCAGCGCTATGACGAATCCATTGATGCGTTCACGAAGGTTCTCCTGCTTCAACCACGCAATTACGACGCTCAACTGAAACTCGCGGATGCGTATAGAGACAAGGGAATGCCCACGGAGGCGCAAGCCGCCTACGAACGTGCTCAACAGTTATCGCTCAGCAAAGACAAGTGATGTTGTTTATTAGTAAGCGTTCGGTTCTGCTTTCAATTACCCACAAGTTGAGCAGCGACCGCAGCCCCCAGTTCGATGTCAGTGAGACGGGAAAGGCCTCTCCACATGACCATATTGCCGGGTGGAGAATCGTTGGCCCGGGCCAGATAGCCGCCCAGTCGTGCAAGCTTGGTGAGGTAAGCGGGAAGAGTCTTGTCTCCGGTCTCTGTGCTGTCTTTCACCAGTGCGTCCAGCAGACGTAGCTCCAATATTGTGAACACCAGTTGCGGTGGAGCTTCTGGGACTGAACGGTTAAGCATGGTCATCCAGAAGATTCGCCAACTCAGGATGCAGAGCACGGCCAGCAAGTTCACCAGCCGCTCTGCAGTTCTCAGCTTCGACTCCTCTGCCTTGCAACCTGACTTTAGGATTTTGTGGAAGGTTTCGATCTTCCATCTCTGCGCATACCATTGGATCTTCTCGACAGCCTCCTTGCGCGAACGAACGGGCAGGTCGGTGAGTAGTTTCCAGTCGATTCTGTCCCTGCCGTGTGGCGTGCCTCGTTCCTGGGCATGAATCACCGTGAGGATCAGCTTGGGGTAGTTCTTCTGCTTACCAATCGGGGGAAGAACCACCGTGCGGCAAAATCGAATCTCCAGCACAGCCTCGGATACGGCGCCTTCCTTGTCCCTGACCTCAATGCGATACAGGCCCTGAACGCGCACCTGCTTCATCTCCTCGGCGATCGTAGTTGTACCGTCTCCGGCGAGGCGGTCCACACAGGTGCGTACCAGAAAATGCGTGCCCACCTGCTGTGCGGCACAGAACAGTTCGTAAATGTCGCTCTCGCGGTCGCCGATGTGGATGCAACGCTGGGGATCATTCAATAAGGCGGTGGACTGTCTCAGGTTTTCCAACCAGCGGATGCTCTCTTTCCGTTCAATGGGTACGCGGGTTGGGTTGATTTTCTTCTTTAAGGCGTTACAGCCATGAAACTCGTCGCGAGTCCAAAACTTGATCGCTGTCAGACCCAGCGGCAGCCCGTCCACCGTCACGGCCAGGCTAGAGTGCATGGAAATGCCACAGACGGTGTGGTGCCGCAGGCGCCCCAGTTTGTCCCTGCCGCTATTGCAATCACGAAGAACGCCAATGGCCGCCACATCCTCGCGGCGATAGCTGAACTGCGTCGTGTCATGAAGGATGAGAACTGGTCCAGCGTGGACAAGCAATCGCTCACTGGTAGCCTGGAAATGTCCGGCCAAAATATTGGCTTCACTGACCCGATCGTTGGAGAAGAAACGGTAGGCTGCCTTGGTGTTGGCCCAGTCTTGGCAGGCCCACGGGATGCTTCCGCCTATGCCGCTTGAGAACTGCTGCACGAGCCGGCGAAACCGCTTGCCCAACCGCACATCGCTGAAAACGCAACCCGCCAACTCCTGATCAATCCATGCCACGCTCCGGGAAACCGTGGAGCGAGCAGCCCCTTTCGCACACCGCAACAGCTCCCGCCGGTTATTCATGGCGACAGCACAACATTCATCGTGCCGTTCCCATAAGTGCCCAGCCTGAGGCCGCACCTACTTCGCAAACACCCTGACCACTCTACCGCACCTCAGTTCCAGACTTGTGGGTAATTGAAAGCTTCACTGGGCGCTTACGTTTATTACTACGCGTGTGATCGCTCTATCTAGATTTTTGAACGGCGGGACGGGAATCTCGGCTGATATGCCGCCGCTTTTCCGATGCGTGGCACCAGCCCGGCTAGACAGGATCTCGAGATGCATCAACGGAACGGCACGAGCTTCTTGGCGAAAGGCCGATAAAGTGGATCACCGATGTTGATAATCATCCACTTTAGCCAGAGCGTGTTGCGCAGAAATGCGTCGCCCACGTTCGCACCTTCCAATAAATTGAAAATGATGCCGTCAGGTCGGGGGAGTCCTTGCAGGAAGGGCTCGTCAACCGCTCCGGCAGTGACGGTAATCCCTTTCTTGATGGCATTAGCAGACCAATTACTCCCCCCGCGCGGATTTGCAGCCGAGGCACTGTCAAGGTGAATGCCGACTGCGCCCGGCCGCCAGGAGAACGCATCGTTGTAATTGTTCAGCGAATACCAGCCTGCGTAAAGAATGGCGTTATCACAGCGAGCCGGGGCAGGAGGCGTGCCAAACTCGGCCTCGTGGGTGTCCTCGGCTACCGTAAAGCCTGCTGCTTTGGCGAACTGCGCCGCGCGATGTAACTGCCAGTCCCCTGACCCATATCCCTTGTCGTCAATGGCCGCCAGGTCACCAAACCTGCGGTCGAAGCAAGCCTGCCCAGTCGCCCCGTGCGCTTCAGCCGCAAGCGCCTTGTCCACAAGACCTTTGGCCAGGGCAGACGATGCCCCATCAAGCCGCCAAACCGAGTAGATGGTCTTGGACTCAGGTCTGGCGCGGTAGCTCGCCAGAGTTATCAAGCGAGGATACCGCCCTGCCTTTGCCCGAGCGTGCGCGTAATAGGGGTTCAGCACGCGTCCCGGGGGCGGGAGCACATCCCAGACGTCTGCAAGATATTGGTCCACAGCCATGCCAAGTCCCGCCCCGGCGCTCACTTTGTAGGGCGTGTCGTACGCAAGCACGATGTAGAGGATTTTATCTTTGCCAACGGCCGTAAGACATCTCTGAATCGGCTTCTTAATTAGCCGATCAAAGGCCGCAACGTCGATAGTTTCATTCCCGGGACCGTCCGGAGATTCCGGGTTAACCCTGCATTTATTGCTCGCGGGAATCCCGCGTTTTGCAATGTAATAGTCTGTAACCTCTTCCGACTGGCGCGACTTCGCATTGAAGACCACAAGCACACGTTCCGCTAAATTAGCGGCGAAAATTGCATCCGCAGCATGCGTGCCGGGAACTGCCATCGCGAGGATCAGCAATAGCGCACAGATTCTCGTAACATCCTCCGCCACCACGCATTGTGCCCTAGAACGCGGGCATCCGGCCAATGCCATCGATGTCTTGTCAAAAGCTCTCCTGTTCCGGCGAGATCCGGCCCCGTCACATGTCTTTTCACCTTGCTGCCATCTAGCAATGCACAATCTTGTCCGAGACAATGCCACGCGTAGCATTGCGTGAATCGACAACTAATTGTGCCTCCGCGACAATGCCCCGAAAATCATAGTCGGAGTGGTCGGTAACAATGAGTACGCAGTCGTACTGTCCAAGATTCTCGAGCGGCGTGCAACTCATCTGCAGGTCATAATGGCGGCCCCGGCCAACAAA
This sequence comes from uncultured Acidobacteriota bacterium, assembly GCA_963832365.1. Classification (GTDB taxonomy): domain Bacteria; phylum Acidobacteriota; class Terriglobia; order Terriglobales; family Acidobacteriaceae; genus CAWBRT01. The sequence goes on from CAWHUL010000027.1 coordinate 246,712, forward strand.
AGCAAAATACGGATCGTTGTAGCTGACCTTAGCCCCTTCCTTCTGGAGTGCCTCGATGATCGTCAGAGAAGGTGATTCGCGCAGGTCATCGATGTCTTTCTTGTAGGCCACGCCGAGCACCAATACCTTCGATCCGTTCAACGGCTTCTTGCGGATATTCAACGCCTTTGCTACAGAGGTAACAACGTGGTACGGCATGTAGGTGTTTACTTCGCCCGCCAATTCGATAAAGCGCGTTTGGAAATCGAACTCCTTAGCCTTCCAGGAAAGATAAAACGGATCTACCGGAATACAGTGTCCGCCCAAGCCGGGGCCAGGAAAAAACGGTTGGAAACCGAACGGTTTCGTCTTCGCCGCGTCGATCACTTCCCAGATATCGATTCCCATGCGGAGACAGAGCAGCTTTAGCTCATTGACCAAAGCGATGTTCACGCAGCGGTAGATATTTTCCAGCAGCTTGGTCATTTCTGCAGCGGCCGGGGTGGATACGGGAACCGTGCGCCGAAAAATGCTGCCGTAGAGTGCGCACGCCAATTCAGTAGCGATTGCGTCCACTCCGCCAATGACCTTTGGAATATCGTGACGCTCGATGTCGGTGCGCCCAGGATCTTCGCGCTCGGGCGAAAATGCAACGTAAAACACATCGCTATTGGCATCCGACCCGTTGCGTGATGCCTTCAATCCAGATCGATTGCCTTTCTCCAGAATCGTCACCATGACTTCTTCGGTCGTGCCCGGATAGGTGGTACTTTCGAGGACAATCAGCTGGCCGGCACGCAGATATGGTGCAACCGTTTCCGCCGTCCGGATAATGTAACTCATATCGGGTTCGCGGTATTCATTGAGCGGCGTCGGCACGCAAATGATGACTGCGTCCTGTTCGGCGATTAACCGGTAATCCGAAGTGGCCGTAAAGCCGCTCTGGCGGGCTTTTTGAATCTCCACAGGCTCAATGCGAACGATATAGGAACCACAATCCGTAAGAGTTTTAACCTTCTTTTCATCAACGTCAAAGCCGGTCACAGGAAACTTCGCAGCGTTATACAAAAGTGCTAGCGGCAGCCCGACGTAGCCCATGCCGATGATCGCAACCTTTGCTTCTCGAGCCGCGATCTTCTCCTTCAGTACATCCGCCGAACTACCCCTAATAGCCTTTGTGGACATTTCCCCTCCTAGTTCTCGCTCGTGACTTCTCTGTACACCGCACAAAGATTTCGGTCGCATTTTGAATTCCATTTTCGCATTTCTTGCCGCGCGCTGAGCCGTCTATCTGAACAAGGGGAGAAGTAGCTGCGTTCAGCTGCGAAACGGGGCTGTGTACCGTAAGCGCCGCAATTCCCTGCATATTCAAACGAATCTGTACCCGGCAAGCATCTGTGCAATCCAGCCGCCTGAATTGCTCCCAGCTACTTGTTTGTTCGGGGTTCGGCCCTGGAATGTTTCAGGAATGCCTACACGCCCTAGCGCCGCTTGCGTATTCCCAACTTGCCAACAAGTGCAAGTCCAGTGCCCACCAACAATAAGGTCCCGGGCTCTGGCACTGGTGAAGGCGGCGGGCATCCCGCTCCGGTGCACACCGGCGTCGGCGGCGGAGTGCATCCGGATCCGACGCACAACGGCGGTACCGGAGGCGGCACTGGAGGCGGCGACGGATGTTTCTCCACGATTTGAAGTGGCGGCAGGGGAGAAACGATGATAGGCGGAATCAAAGGCGGCAGGGGTGTCTCGAACACGATGTCGGGGGGAGGAACCTCAGGGGCCGAAACCGCCGCCGGTAATGGAGCTGGCTTCTTGAGCTCAATCCGATTGCCACAACGACCCCGGATCCGATTGGTTCCGTCGGTCAATATAATCTCGCCCTTGGCGATCCGAACGGGTTGCGCTGTCCAGTGAACAGAGTCATCCTTTCGGTAGGAAACGTAGGCGAGCATCGGCTCATTGGCCCGCTCAGCCCAGAGACGTTCAGCGTGAATCCCGGCATAGTGTGCCCGGGCTACTGGATCATGGGCAATGGTATCAGCGACGTCCTTGCTATCAAACACGCCACCGGGGACGACCGAGTACGGATAAATCTCACGGGCGGCGCGGAAGTTGGGAACAGGCGGCGTTAAGAGAAGTTCCTCGGCGTGATACAACACCCAGACGTGCTGAGCGAACAAGCCAGCACCCAACAAACACGACAACGTGACCCCGATCAAAAGCACCCGCTTGATTAACCGTGGCTTGCGTCTAGTCCGTTTTTTCGTCTCCATGATCTTGCCTGCTCATCCTTACCTGCACTTAAAGAACCAAAGAACTGCTGCTCGATCCCCGACGTGCGCGGAAGCTAGCAAATCCAGCGTTTGCATCTGGTTGCCAGCCAGATGGAGATTTCATCCCAAACCTTGAACTGGCGAGAGCTGAGTCCTTGCCCCCAAAGTGGAAAACCTTTTCCCGCAAGAAATGCAGAATTTTGCGCCTCGCCTCACGTTACCAAGCCCGCATAGAGACTCCGATGGCGGCAACGCTGGGCACTGCCCATAAATACGGCATCAACTTTTCCAGCTTGTGATGCCCGCGGCGGTGCATCAGATACGAGCTCCCAATTTGCGCGGGGACCATCGAAAGACTATACCCCGCGATTGCGGGGCATCCCTTCATTGGAAGCCATGCTTCATGCGCGCCGGCGTTGATCGAGGCGCAGGTCTGCACTGCATCCGCCGTTCTAACTGCCGCGTGAATCGCTATACCAATCAGATTTGCTCGGTCGAAAAAGCGATGTGGCGCGACGTTCACGGGAGTAACGGCAACAATGAACAGACTAGACGTCTGGACGGGAAAGTGGGAAATGGCTTCCGCTTTAGCAAGCCAGAATGGGCTGGTGGCGCTTGCGCCAGTGTTTTCTTGGGCAAGCAGCAACTCCGGATTGAAGTTACCGGCAAGTCTAGCACCGCCTTCATTGCCACCCTCAGCGTTTGCCGCAGCGCGAAGCGTAGGCTGAGTATCAACCTTTACGTCGGTTGCTATATCCTGGGTTCCTTCCGGGATGGTTGGGATAGAGCCTTTCTTTGCTTCGCTGTCCCGCATTCCGTTCTGCTGCGCTGTTTCCACACTGGGGGTACTCACCGGGGCCTCCGCAACGTCGGTATTCGCGAAGCCGACCACCGGGAACAGCAGCAGTAACGTCAATAGGATTGTCGTCATGACACCTCGCCCTTTTCACGCCGCGCAAGGCTATGAGAGCAGGGGGAGGCGGCTCAACCACTTGCGCACCAAATACTTCATTTATCGCTATTGCAATCTGGCCGCCAGCCTGTAAAACTAATCCTAACCAACTGAAATTAAAGGTGCAGGAGCGATTGGCTAGGGCCTGACGCAATCCGATTCATATGGAATGGGAAAAACCTTTCCCACGGTTTAGGGAAAGTCTTTTGCCTTGCTGGGCCTGGGCATTCGACTTAGGGGTCGTCTGCCTTTGTGACTTCGTGGCGATATGAAAGATACTGATTCGATCACTTGTCGGGCGGCCCCACCTAACTGAACTGCGTCGTTCTTCCCTGGACAGATAACCGCAAAGTCTTGGGGCCGGGTGGTGCGCTTGCAAACACACTAGTCCCAGCCAATCAATAATTCGGTCTCGCATTATTGCCTCTTTAGCGCAGTTTTTAGCTGGGTCACGCCGCCGCCAGTCGCCACCACATCGCGAATCGCACACCGAATCAAGCTCCATTACGCGCACGAAACTCCAGAGAGACCTCGGTCATATTTTGCCGGCCGCCGGGATCATTCTCGACCTTCCCATCCGCGTGTGTCAGTTTCTGGCGGGGGGCCGCCCTACGCTGCCCCATTCTGACTAGACCCGGTGGAAATCGAGATCGATAGCGACTGGACACGGTACACTACTCACTTCGAACCCGCCATACTCGACAAGGCGATTGCGGCGATGGACCATATGACCCGCTATCGCGGGTTCGTGCGGTATATGCTGGAAAAGGACTTCATTCTTTATCCCATTCGCGCAGTCGTGCAGGTACTGCGAAAGCTCGGAGTCGTCGAGGGCGGCAACTGAAGCATATGCGCATCCTGTTCACATCGCTGGCGTTTCCGTTCCCGCCTAACAAGGGACACCGGATACGGAATAGCAGCTTGCTGCTGGCGCTTGCCCGCGAGGGCCATCGCGTGACGCTGGTATCGTTCGCCAGCCCGGAGGACAGCCCGCATTTGCCGCAGGCCGAACATTGCTGCGAACGCGTTATCACGGTGCCGGAGCCGCGCCCGCAGATGCCGGAGGATTTGCTATTGCGCCTGGCTGCGGCCGCCACGGCAACGCCGTTCGGAGTGAAGCGGTTCTCTCAGGCGCAAATGGCGACGGCGCTGCTCACCGAACTGCGCCGCGATACCTTCGATGTGGTGATCTGCGACGACATCTACATGTTCGGCAACTTGCCGGCCCACACCGATGCTCCGGTCTTGCTGAACAAGCACGCCCTCACTTACGAGATTATGGAGCGCTACGCCGCCTATGAAAGCAATCCGGTAACGCGCGCCTATGTGCGCCTGGAAGGCCACAAGGTGAAGCGCTGGGAAGTGCGCGTGTGCGATGCCGTCGGCGCCGTGTTCGCCTGCTCGGAGCGCGACCGGCACATCATTCGGGAGCTTTGTCCGCGGACGGCCGTATGCGTGGTCCCCAATGTGATCGACGTCGAACGATACCAACCTCGAACCCCGGCCAGCGCACTCGACGCTGACGACGGACGAACCTTGCTTTATATCGGCGCCCTGGATTGGCACCCGAATCGCGATGCGGTCCGCTACTTCGTACGCGAGGTATTGCCTGTCGTACGCCGGCTCGTGCCCGGCGTCCATTTCGTAGTGGCGGGCCGCGGCGCGTCGCAGGAACTCCAGAATTCGCTACAGGCCGATGATGTGGTGTTTACCGGGGAGGTGCCGGACATGGCGGCACAACTTGCCGCCGCCACGGTCTGTGTTGTTCCGTTGCGTATGGGCAGTGGCACGCGGTTGAAGATCATTGAAGCGGCGGCCATGGAAAAGGCTGTGGTTTCGACCTCGCTCGGCGCTGAAGGTTTGGAGTTCGCTGCTCCGGCGGAGATTGTGCTTGCCGATACGGCGGAAGCTTTTGCGCAGGCGACGGCTGCGCTTCTGGATGCACCCGAACGCCGCGCGCAAATGGGCAGGAAAGCCCGCGTACGCGCCTTGGAGTCGTACAGCATTGCCGCGCTGCAAAAGGCACTGCGGTCAGCACTGTCTATCATCGATTCCACGAAGTGCCAGGGTTCCAACGTCTAGGCCAGATTCGCGGAAATGGAGCTGGTAGTGGCGTGGCAGGAGTTGTGCCTGGGCCCAAAATTAACGCTCGTTCCGGCAACTAATCAGAAGGGCTAGCACTTGAAGAGTGGCTACTGGCTTCGGTTTCCGTGTTATTCTGCTGCTTTCAATCTTTCTTTGGGGAAACAAACTGGTGCCGCAGGAACCGAACAAACGGCCAGAACGCCGCGCTTTTCCACGCCGCAACTGCAGCGGTTCATGTGAGATCCTAGCTCAGGGCAGACGTTTCGGATGGGGTACTGTCACGGATATGAGCCGTGGGGGATGCTACGTTGAAACGGAACAACTTTTGCCCATCGGCAGCGAAGTGCAACTCCGGCTCAATATAGCGAACATCAGCTTGGAGATTTGGGCATGGGTCGCAACAAATCACCCGCTGGTCGGTATGGGATTTCAGTTCCTTCCCATACCAGAATCGAAACAAAGCGAGTTCAGAGCGATGCTGGCCGAAGTTGCGGCGATGACAGAGCATTAGCATCGTCGCGTGTGAACTGCGGCGGTTAAGCTGACAAACTTTCGCTGTCTGTACGCTTCTGAATCGACTGCACTTAGACTGTCAACGGAGTCAAAACCTACGGTTCAGAGGTAGTGGGAGGCTACCCAACTCTGGCCTGCCCGCAAAGCAAAAATCAGCAGCTTACGTCCCCCGGCTAAGCCCGTACCCGCTCTTCACTGGTTCAGACCTTCCCTAGAGTTGAAGTTCGGATTCGTGAAGGTGCGCTATCGAGGCTTGACAAAGCATGCCAACCGGCTGTTTGCCGCTTGCGCTCTGGTGAACCGGTTCCTGGTGCGCAGAAAGCTGTGTCCTCGGCGTCGTAGTGTCTCCTGACGCCGCCAAGTTGCGACAAGGGGCCGCAGGACCGCAAATCAGCACCCGTAACCGAGATGCCGTTTGGAACCTACAGCTTCTCGCTCACAGAACGTGTTCTTGTTCAGAGGTTCCTTAGGTAACTTCCTTAAGTAACTTGCACAGAGCGCAGTGGAAGAGGAATGTATACGAGTGAGGCGTAATTCTGAAAGCAACATCGACTCCGAAGAGGTCGGCCGTTGCAGTACAAGACTCCGATAACATCACAGCACAAAACGGAAAGCAACGCAGGCTAAATAGCGACAGGACCCGTTAAGAGCAGCTTGGCATTCGTAAGAGCCGAAGAGAGGGACACATGGCACTCAACCAGACACAGAACACCCCTGTCGCCGCCGACACTCTCTTATCGAGGGTGAGTCGAGAGCTGTCTCGATTAGAGAAGCGCGACTGGGAGTTGTGGCTCGTTGTCGCTTTGAGTGGTCTTGTCGCTAGCTGCGGACTGCTCTTTATCCTGTTTCCGTCGGTCTTTCGGCAACAAAGCGAGATACATTTCGATTTCACAATTTCCAAGCGACTATTCCTCGGGGTGATTTCTTTCTTGCTCCTGTTGAACACGTATATTGCAGTCCGGCGCACTGAGTTGCGCCGAACGCGTCGGAACTTAGTTGGCACTGCTGTCCAAAGCGAACTAATACGGCTGCGATCGTTCACTGATCCTCTGACCGAAGTCTATAACCGCCGCTCCCTCGATGAAATGGCGGGACGGTATATCAGCCATGCCCGACGTACACAAGAGCCGCTTACCTTCCTGCTGCTGGACCTTGATCGCTTCAAAGAGGTGAACACGCGATTTGGACATCTCATTGGCGATTTCGTACTCGCGGAAATCGCAGGATTGCTCAAAAGTTCAACCCGTGGCTCCGATGCCGTTGTGCGTTACGGTGGAGATGAGTTTCTCATCGTTCTGGGTAACGCCACGAAGGATGGCGCGGGTGTTGTCGTGAGGCGGATTATGGATTATCTAAACCGCTGGAACAAGGGCCGCCATCTTGAGGGGTTGGATGTGACTGTAAGTATCGGGGTGGCAGAGTGGCAAGACGGCCAAACCTTGGACGAAGTTCTCGACGCCGCTGACCAAGACATGTACGCTATCAAATACGGCCCCGCCATGAAGCCTCGGGTTGCGGCATTCAAACCTGAAAATGAGCCGCCACGCGTCGGTACGGCAGGCCGATAGTTTAGCGCTCGACTGAACGGTTAGAAAAAGAAGAAGCCTGGCGGGTTTTAAGTACTCCTGAATCCTTTCCGCCGTGATTATTGCCGCGGCACAGGAGAGCAGTTCAGCTGCCTTCATACTCTCACCTAACATAACCAACATTCCGTCCTGATGATTTCAGTCCCTCAGATCTTCTGTCTTACGAGCTTAGGCATCGAGCGTCATAAAATCTCGCCGGTGTATACGGAGCGACAATAGCAGTTTTGGTTTTTGGGCATGGGTTCATTTCTCGCATTGCAGCAAAAGTGTGACATATAATCAAGAGGAAATGTGAGGGGAAGAGTGCCCATACGCTTTAATTACGAAGAAGCTTGGCGTTTGGTGAAGCTAGAATGCCCGACATGCCATTGGAAGGGAACATTCGAGCAGGGCTCGGTTGAATATTATGCAGAGCTTATGGAATGCTCATGCCCCGAGTGCGACATTTCGACCGTTTCGATACTGGCGATAGTGTCCCGCCCAACGGTCGCCGAGATGGCTTCCGGTCATCCCACTGGCATCAGGCAGGGTGCGTGGATAGAGAACACTCAGCGTGAGTTCAACTCCCCGCAGTTGGTTAGCAAAGAGCAGTTGCCCGACGTTGATGCGGCGATCTTCGAGCTAACGTGGGATTCTGCGGTTCGAAACGGAAAGCGTTGGACCGTGATTCAACATGGTGACCATATCCTGTTTTCAGAACCCGAAGTTTGGGGCGGATTCGACTCTCGCTTCGAGGAGGTATGCCGTATTCTCCGTGATAAATATGGCGAGCGGGTTACTGATCTTGTGCCGTCCCAGGCCAGCAAGTTGTATCTCTACGGAGACGGGTTATCTGCGGCGGCACAGCTGGCAAAGGTACGAAAAAGGATATTCGGGGGTTCCGAGATTCAGTCGGGCTGACCGCCAAATGGGCCCGTATCGGAACAGAGAGCTGGGTGACGTGACAGGCGAATTTTGTACCGGTGGTAAAGAGACACTGTTACGAGAGGAGCTGGAAAATGGCGAGGAGAAAATACACGCCGGAGCAGATCATCGGGATTCTGCGTTAGGTTGAGGTGGCCGTGAGCAACGGCCGGAGCACTCCGCAAGCCTGCCGGGAGGCGGGCATCGTTGAGCGCACCTATTATCGCTGGCGTTAGGAATGCGGGTGGGTTGAAGCTCGAACAGGCGAAGCGGATGAGGACTCTGGAGCAAGCCGCGATCGGGTGAGTCAGGGGCCGGTGTGGTCAACTAGCCGCCCCGCAGAGTAGCCGACCAATATCTATTGGCCGCACACGTTACTGGATAGAGCGGTCAACTTTTGCAGGTTTCCAGCGCAGCATTGCCGGGAATGAAGACCGATTGGGCGACTTTAGGAATGCGTTCTCTTCGGTCAACTTTTCCTTTTCCCTCGCCCGAAATTCGGATTCTAAGTCCCAGATGTCCCTATCCGGCTCCAGGCACTGCAGACCGAAGATTCCATCCTCCGCTTTCCAGCACACCGAGAATCTTACCCGCCTACCACGGCGGTCAAGGGTGACAATCTCGCCGACCGACAAATTTTCCTGAACGCCTCCGAGCCGTGCTCCTTCCGGGCTAATGTCGTAGGTGTGAGCAATTATCACTTGCTCGCCGTTTGAGTTTGTCGTTCGAGCAATTCTGACGGGCACAACTGCGTTTCTGCGGGATTCTTTGCGCTTCTCAAACATGTCGGACCTTTCCCGGAAATGTGCAACGGGATCCGGTGCTGGTAGTCTGGTCTGCCGTCCTCATTGGGGCAAGTTACTGAAGTAATGCGCCCCTGTTGCGTGCTAGTAAAAATCCCAGCCCAAGAGCTGGGATTCTTGAGGAGGGTAATGCGCGAAACGAGAGCACTATGCGTCTATCTTTTCGATACGTCAAGTTACGGACGTAATCCCGGAGTCAGCGGCAATGCACGAGCCGGCCTTTTCGACGCCGATGTATCGGACTGGGCAGAACATTCTTCACCTGCTAATGGCGATGCAAATTCCAGAAACTGTGGCAACTGGCGTGAGTTCATCCTCATCTAATGCAAGCAAATTTGTATGCGCGACTATGATGAGCGCAGCTACACAGCAGGATACTCATGGCACCCCAGTTGGCCAGATCAAGGAGGCACTAGTGGTGGCTCTGAACACGGCCGAGCTACAGGCGAAATATGATCTGTATAACAATGTTGTATTGGGGCTGCTCATTGTCGCTGGTGCGATAGTTATCGCCGTTGCCGCCTTCTTAGTGTTAAGCAGCAGGAAAAGCGCAGAATTGATGAATGCAAAAGACCGCGAGTCGGCGCTTGCTTTGAAAGAGAAGGATTTACAGATCGAGCGAATTCAGCAGGAAAAGGACGAACAGATCGAACAGATAAAAAGCGAGGCGCTAGTGGAGGCTGAAAAGTCCGCAGCCTTGGCAAGCCGACAAGCCGCCGAAATGGAAAAGGAATACTTGGAATTGAAGCAGCAGCTAGCCAACCGACGAATTACGAAAAAGCAGCATATGGTTTTGGTAGACATTCTTTCAAAGAAGACCGGGCGGATCATTATCGAGACAATGGGAGACCCGGAATCGGGGCTCTTCGCTGAAGATGTTTTGAAAACGTTCATCGACTCGGGATGGGAGCTGCAAGGAAGGCTCCTTCCTCAAGGTGTTGTTTGGACCGGCTTAATTTTGTACAAGTCACCTGACCCCGATGCGGCCACAGTAATGCAAGCCTTAAAATCCGCCGGGATTCCTTTCAGCATGGGGAGCGAAATTCGCGCTAATGCCACAATCATGGTCGGAGGGAAACCGCCCCTGTTTTGAGCGTTGGTTAAATTAGATCCCCGCGTTTGGTTTTTCCGCTCGTTACGGTCATCGTCAAACTCATCATCGCAGATACCGAACTGCGTAGGCTCCACGCTGAATACTTCGCCGCACGAAGCGTCATCGGCCGATTGCACCAAGTAATATGATCTGGCTACTGGCGGGCGACCCGCAGCGCCAGGCACTTGAAATCGGCAAATAGGCATACCAGCATTCAGGAAATGTTTTTCCTTTTTCTAGGGCAAAAAAACTCTAAAGACATAATCGTTATTTTGGCACCCCCGTCGCAAAGCCGCCGAGTTCTCAGCGTAACTATGCGATCCATTTGGCAGCCCAACTGCTGTTTAAACAGAGGCCGGACACGGCGGCTCAAGGCTTTTAGCGTAAACTGCAACGATAACGATCTCAGCCGGATTGCCCTGGGTGATCACATGCGCAATTTGAAACTGGACCGTTGATTTCTGGAGGTGCGATGGCAAAGTATCTGGTGACGGGGGCGGCTGGCTTTATTGGCCGCTCGATTGCCGCTGAACTTCTCGCAAGGAACGAAAGTGTCCGCGGGATCGACAATCTTTCGACCGGCAAGCGGGAGAACCTCGTCGGTCTGGAGCGAATGGATTTCATCGAAGCAGATCTCAGGGATGCAGGTGCATGCACCAGGGCCTGCCAAGGGGTGGAAATTGTTTTCCACGAGGCCGCAATTCCTTCCGTGCCCCGTTCAGTGCTCGAGCCGATCTTCACCAATGAATCGAACGTCTCGGCAACGCTTCAATTGCTTGTTGCCGCTCGCGACGCAGGCGTGCGCCGCGTCGTGTATGCCGGCTCATCCTCCGCGTATGGTGACACGCCGAGTTTGCCCAAGCATGAAGGAATGCTGCCTGACCCGATCTCGCCGTATGCGGTCTCCAAGCTCGCCGGCGAGTACTACATGAAATCGTTCTACCGGGTTTATGGGTTAGAGACGGTGACGATCCGGTACTTCAATGTTTTCGGCCCTCATCAGGACCCGTCGTCGCAGTACAGTGGGGTGCTCGCCAAATTCACTATGTGCATGCTCCGCGGCGAAATTCCGACAATTCATGGAGACGGTGAGCAGAGCCGGGATTTTACCTTCATCCAGAATGTTGTTGAAGGAAACCTTTTGGCCGCCGAAGTGGCCGCTAGTAATGTCGCCGGCCGCGTTTTCAATATCGCTACCGGGACGCGAATCACGCTGAACGAGACCGTAAAATTACTGCGTGAGCTTGCCGCTTATCGGGGAGAGGTAAAGCATGGCCCTGAGCGGGCCGGCGACATCAAACATTCCTTGGCCGACGTCAGCCTTGCACGGGAGCATCTTGGCTATACCCCGCGCGTAGACTTCAGAGAAGGATTGGGGCGCACGGTCGAGTGGTACAAGACCATCATGATGCCGGACAGTACGGGCGGGCACTAATATGATGGGTGACCCAGGTATGGAAGAAGCAGTCGAACGACATGTATGGGTCGTCCCTTTGTTCTTGAGCCCTCACCAATGACCATAGAATTGTAAATTATCCGGGGCCGATACGAAAAGTGTGAACGAGCCATCGCACAGAACTTCGGTTTGAATTCTAGCGAGAGGCATGGCACGCCCGCTCATCTATTCCTCGAGTCGCCGGGCTTCGCGTCGATGCGCAAGGCCCGCGCCACCACAAGAGCGTTCGATCAATGCCGGCGGGCGCCGCCGTGGATTTGGTCCACAATCAGCCGGGATCGGGATTGGACAGTTAGGTCGCAGCCAGTTCGAAAAGAAGCTCTCCCGGTAAAGCATTATCCAAAAATAGTGCACGACTTTGCAGTCGCAGCCCCTGAACAAAAATAATTTGCCTTTGCTTTCAACGCCTTAATTGCTTCTTGGCTTGGCATCCAGCTTGCATCCTAGAGCGCCAGACTCTATTGGAATCCAGCGACGGCCGTGTAATTTCTGGTCTATCGCTTTTTGGTAGCATCCGCCTGGATTTGGGGCGAACTAAGGGAGAGAACGTGAAGACTCGGGGCTTGCTGTGGCTTTTGATTTTGTTCAGCGCGACATTCGCAGTTTCTGACACCATGATCGAGATCGTGGGAACGGGGACCAACCAGCAGGGCGGCGTTTATGTAGCCCCCTATTTCATCGAGCTTTCGACCAACAACGGTGCCACCTACGGGCCCCAGATAACCGTAATCTGCGACAGCTATTACAACCATGTGACCATTGGCGAGAGCTGGAAGGGTACGGTGAACACGTGGGCAACTCTGAGCCATACGAAGTTCGGCGTGGCTGATGAACAAGAGTATGCCGAAGCTGCTTGGCTGTACACCCAATTCACAACAAATCCGGCACAGGCGGGAGATATCAACTTTGCGATCTGGGCGTTGTTTCTATCCGACCCAACGTTGACGCAGTTTGAAAACTCAAAAAACACACCAGGCTGGGATGCGAGCGCCGCGACTTGGCTTGGTAACGCGCAGAGCTGGTATGGAAACTCGGCGAATGCTTCCCAGGTTACCGCATTGGAAAACTCACTGGTCATCTACACCCCAACCGATGCCTGCGGCCGCCCTGATAAGTCCCTCAGCGGCCCTCAGGAGTACTTCACAGTAGTCCCTGAGCCGGGCAGCCTTGTAATGTTAGGCACGGGATTATTCGGAATGCTCGGGGTAGTGCGGCGCAAGCTGGCAGCGAGAAATTTACGGTAGGCTGTCGCTTGGCCAGCACTGCTGGCCGAAACCGGATTTACATGCAAGCCGCTCCCAAGGCGGCTTTTTTCTGGCGCATGAGGAGCGCGCTCGGCGGCTGTGTCGAGTGTCGCCGAGGCTTGGGGCCGGGCTTGGCGCACTGGCAAATATTGTTGACTAACTCTCAGCCGATCAGTGACTTGGTCTGGCATTATTGCCTCTTTTGCGCGGTTTTTGACGCTACCTGTTTCCCGAAAATCACAGCAGAAACTCCGCAATCGTCCATGGTCGCGGCTGGGGTGAGGCCGGCGGCACAGCAGGCGGCGCGGGCGGCGGGCTGGGAGTAGCTTTTCGGCGCGGGCGCTTGGCCGGCGGCGGCTTCTGTCCGGGCCAGCGGCCGGCGCGCAATTCCAGGGCTAAGATGACGCTTGGAAGATGCCCATCGATCATCGCTAGCTCATAAACCGCCAGCTTGGTGCTAGCACTTTCGCGGGCCCATCCCTGCTCAAGTTGTGCCCGAAAGCGTGACCGCAAGACACGGACGTCGCAGCCGACGCGATTAGCGATGTGGCGTTCAGGTAGCCCGAGGGTGGCCAATTCCATCACGAGGTTGGGGTCAATGCGCAGCTGGGGGCGGCCGCGACCGCGGCGCCCACTCGGCGGCTGCTGCGCGTGCATCCTACGTTGCTTTTCTTCCAGTGATAACCGTCGGCCTGCCATATTATTTGTCCTCCAGAACGAATTGCGCAAACTCTCACTGCTCGAGCCCCTGCCTGAGTTGAGGAC
>CAWHUL010000028.1:0-59483 GCA_963832365.1 uncultured Acidobacteriota bacterium
GGGTGCTGAATCGGTAAGTCAGTCCGTTCAACAGGTTCGCGCCGGACTAGCCAATGCGACGGTAATCCACGTGGTTGCGGACGTAACTGCCAAAACTAATAGCGACATTAAAAAGTAGGCATGCTCATTGCGACGGAATCCAGACCGGCGGAAGTTGATATGCGCATGATGATCTTGAAGATGCATGCTGCCCGATTGATTATCCCACTCAGGACTAATCCAGACGACGGCTGGTGGCCCACTCAACGCGTTTTTCGTTGTTGCGTTTGGGTTCAGAATTTGCTGGAACGCATGTCGCTCGCCATCGGGTCGTTGAGGCGAAATCCATAAGCCTTCCGCAGGCGCAACAGATGCATTCTTACCGGCAGCTCCCTTTGGTGGAGCAGCCGTTCGGGCCAGTATGCGCATCTTTCTACGGTGTTAAAAGGATTTAGGCTCTACGAGATGGCCAGAGGAAGTGTTTATGCAGCAGGATACGACCAGAGTTAATCCTTCGGAAGAGACAATTAAGATTGGTCCGCTAGGGATTCGGTTCCTCCTCACCGGCGATAATTCCAACGGCAGCGTGTCGGTGTTCGAGGTTTTCGTCCCAGTCGGGCAGAAATTGACTGCGCCAGCCCACAAGAACGACAGCTACGAGGAAATCCTCTACGGTATTGCGGGTGTCCTTACGTGGACGATTGACGGCACGCCCGTGCAGGTTGGCCCCGGACAGGCGCTGTGCATCCCCCGAGGCGCAGTACACCGCTTTGACAACCTCGGGAGCGAAGATGTGAGACAGCTCGCCATCATAAGTCCTGCGGTAATGGGTCCTGCGTATTTTCGCGAAAGCTGCCGAAGTAATCGGCGCTGCCGGCGGCGGCCCGCCCGACAGCGCGAAGATGATAGACGTCTTCCGACGTCATGGCATGACGATCGCAGCGCCTGCTAAGTAGCGGGCCAGTGACCCTCTACTGTCCGGAGGGCAAGACGGCAAATAGTGATTCGGAGTGGCTGTATTCGAAGGAGAACAGTTATGACAGCAGATGAGCAAGTCATCCACGGGATCCTGCAACAAATCGAAACCGCTTGGAACGCTTACGACAGCATCAGCCTTGCGGCGGAGTTTGCCGAGGATGCCAACTTCATCCAAATCTTTGGTGGACAGTTGGACGGTCGAGCTGCCATAGAGGCGTCGCACCGACACATCTTCGAGACGATCTACCGAGGCAGCCATGCCCGTTTCGCGCTACGGAGTATCCGCTTTCTGCGCCCTGATGTCGCGGTGGTATTCGCCCGAGCGCACGTGAAGTTCGAGGAAGGCAACGAGGCGCGCGAAATAGAGACCCGCCCAACGATGATCGTGGTAAAGGAACGGGACAAATGGCAGATCGTCGCGTTCCAAAATACGAAGATCTCGCCCGTGCCAGCCGCAGCCGAAGCCGCAGCCCGTCTTGCGACTTAGTGGGAAACTTCTGCCCGCCCTCAACCAGACAACAGGGACCATTTTCAGGATGCAGATGGCGAAAAGAAACCGCGCTTTGGGCGGTGTAGGCGAGGCCTCGGGTCACTGCGAACTGGCCGAGTTCCTGATACGCTGAAAGGGAAGAATCTGACCAAGTGCTCGCCAATAGCACCCGGGTCGAAACGCCTTCTTTATGCCGCGTAACTGCGGAAAGGACTGATAGATGACCAATGCATCTATGACCGGCAAGAGAATTGGGGAAGTTCCTTTCGCGGGTATTCGGAAGGCAGTTGAAAAAGCGAGTGCGATGGAGGCTAAGGGAGTGAGGGTGATCCATTTTGACATTGGGCGCCCTGATTTCGACACCCCAGCGCATATCAAGGACGCTGCAAAGAAGGCGCTGGACCAAGGCATCGTTCACTATGCGCCGAATGTCGGAATGCCGGCTTTGCGCGAGGCGCTGGCTGACGCAGTCGCAAAGCAGAAGGGTGTCCGTTATGATCCCGAAAAAGAGATCATAGTTACTGCCGGAGGCCAGGAAGCTCTGTATCTGAGTTTTATGAGCATCCTCGACTCAGGCGATGAGGTTCTGATTCCCGACCCAGCGTTCGAGACCTTCGCGTGGGCAGTGCATCTGACGGGTGGAGTTCCGGTCGCCAATAATTTAGTTCCTGCAGAAAATTTCATGTTCAATCTCGAAGCGGCCGAGAAATCGATCACTCCAAGGACCAGAGCGATGGTCGTCAATTCGCCGCACAATCCCACTGGTAGCGTTCTCACCCGGGAGCAACTGGGGAAGATCGCACAGTTTGCGACGAAGCACAATCTAATCCTCATCTCCGACGAAGCCTATGACCACATGGTTTACGAGGACTGCGTCCACTATTCTCCGGCGAGTTTCCCTGGAATGCGGGAGAGGACCATTATCTGTGGTTCCTTGTCTAAAACGTATTCCATGACAGGATGGCGGATCGGGTACATCGCAGCCCCTGAATCAGTAGTTGGCGCAGCCGTCAGAGCGCAGCAGAACGTAATGCTTTCGGTTTGCTCCTTCGCGCAAATGGGAGCGATTGCCGCTCTCACAGGGAGTCAGGCCCCTACAGACGAGATGATGAAAGAGTTCGGACGTCGGCGCATGCTTGTCTTGGAACAAATGAAGCTGGTACCCGGCCTGGAACTGGAGAACAATCCTTGCGGCGCCTTCTATATTTTTCCGAAGATAACGGTGCCCGGCGTAACGTCCGCGCGATTGGCTGACTATTTGCTCGAAAAGGCAGGGATCGCCGTCGTCGACGGAAGCGTGTTTGGGCGCGGCGGCAACGGTTACATACGTCTCTCGTACTCATGTTCGTATGAGAATTGCAAAGAGGGTATGGAACGACTGAGCGAGGCCATGACCAAGTTGGTGGCGGACATGTAACGAAATCCCGGTCGCGCCTCAGCAGAAGTCGCGCCGGATTCTTCCCTAGCAGTGGTGTCGCGCAGAAATGGCACTCCGAGAACCTTAGTTCACCGGATACAGAATCTTCTTTTCTCCCTTTTGCCACTGCACAATCATGACTTCTTTAGCGGCTTGTCCCTTTGCGTCAAAGGTAGTCTGTCCCTGAACGCCGGGAAGATCCTTTGTCGCGGCCAGAGCTTCCCGCATGCCGCTGCGCAAGCCGGCTAAATCTTTGGCGGCTCCGAATTTTTCGATGGCGTTCTTTCCGATGTACACCGATTCATAGATCGCGGCGGCAAACATATCCGGAGGAACACCGTACTTCGTCTTGTAACCCTTAACAAATTGCTGCGCCAAGGGATTCGGAGAAGTGACCTCGAAATAGCTGGTGCAGATCAATCCTTCGTTTGCTCCACCGACGAGGTTGTTGTAATCGTACGACGACAAACCGCCGAAGCCATACAGTTGAGACTTAATTCCGAGTTCCTTGGCCTGCCGCGTAATTTGTGACCCTTCCGACAGATTGCCAGCGATGATAATGCCATCGGGTTTGGCGTTCTTGAGCTTCGTAAGTTGAGCGTAAAAGTCCGTATCGCCGATGCTGTAGGACTCGGCAGTGAACTCGCCGCCCTTGTTCGCGATGTACTTGGTGACAGCCGAAGCCAATCCTTTGCCGTAGTCGGTATTTTCATGAATGACGGCAAATTTGCGGTTCTTGCTGTTGTTGTAGATGTAATTCATCAACTGTTCGGCTTGCATGGGATTCGTCGCCGAGTTGCGGAACACCCACTTGTTACCCGACTCGGTAATGTCGATAGCAACCGCGATCGGAACCAGCATTGGAATTTTTTCGCGATCAATCACCTTCATGTCGGCCAGGGTAGTTGCGCTATTGAAGGTACCGATCAGGAAGCGCACTTCATCCTTCGTAACAAGCTTCTCCGTCGCCGAAACCGATTGCGCGGGAACCGAAGCATCATCCTCAAAAAGTGGCTCGATCATCTGGCCGCCCACGCCTCCGGCCTTGTTGATCTCATCGACGGCCAATTGCACGCCTTGCTTCATGCTTTGGCCAGGCTTGGCGTTAGGTCCCGTGTAAGCTCCAATCACGCCGAATTTAATAGGTTCTTTCTTGCCGCCGCCGCCCTGACATCCGGTCGCGACAAAACCGGCTACCATCAGCAGGACCACAAGAACAGCCGTCCACCTCGCACTGCCGTGAGAATTAGTCATGCAATCGCCCTCCAGAAATTATTCACCTAAATAAGCCTTCTTGACGTGCTCGCTCGCCAGCATCTCGGCCGCGGAAGCGGACAAGGTCACCTGCCCAGTTTCCAAAACGTAGCCTCGCTGCGCGATCTCCAAAGCCAGAAACGCATTCTGTTCGATCAACAGCACGGTGACGCCTTGGCGATTGATCGTCTGAATGATCTCGAAAATCTTATCAACCAGCATCGGTGCCAACCCCAGCGAGGGCTCATCCAGCAACAACAGCCGTGGCCTCGACATCAGGGCGCGGCCCATCGCCAGCATTTGCTGCTCCCCGCCGGATAATGTGCCGGCAACCTGCCTCAGCCGATCCTTGAGTAAGGGAAAATAGCTGTAGATCCGTTCATAATCCTCGACAAGGTTTTCCCGATCGCGCGTGTAGGCGCCCAATTCCAGATTCTCCAGCACTGTCATCCTGGGAAATATCTGTCTGCCCTCGGGGCAGTGGCTCACCCCAGCCTTGACGATATGCCGCGGATCGCGGCCGGTTATGTCTGCACCCGATAGTGCAATTGTGCCGCCGGCAATCGGCATCAAGCCAGAGATGGCTTTCACGGTCGTCGTCTTGCCTGCGCCATTCGCGCCGATGAGCGTGACAATCTCCCCTTCCTTGACATGGAAGTCGACGCCCTTCAGGGCTCGTATGCGGCCGTATTCAACCGTAAGATTACTTACGCGCAACAAATCAGTTCACCCGTCGGCCAAGATAGGCTTCGACCACCTCAGAGTTTGCCTGCACCTGCGAGGAAGTGCCTTCGGCGATCTTGCGGCCGTAATTCAAAACGGCTATGCGATCGCAGATGCTCATGATCAGCTTCATATCGTGCTCCACCAGCAAAACCGTGAACCCCAGGTCCCGCACCTGGCGGATCAACCGCATGAGTTCCGCTGTTTCTTGCGGATTCATGCCTGCTGCCGGTTCATCAAGCAGGACGAGTTGCGGTTCCGTGGCCAAGGCCCGCACGATCTCCAGTTCACGCTGCAAACCGAAATCGTCTCTCGCACCAACAGTTCAGTGAGGGCGTGCCGGTATGTTGCGGATCGATGACCTTTGACCCACAGGTCATAGGTCAGTGTTTTTACCCCCTTTAAGAGACCTGTGGGCAAACCCTCGATTGGCGCGGACTTGCGCGCAGTCAGGTCTGACCTCAGGTCAACGTGCTCAGGTCAAATTTTCTGACCTGAGCACTCTGACCCTGCCTGACCTTGACCTGAACTACTGCTCTGCTGGTTGATATGCCGCGAATGGCAGATCTTCGTCCGAAATCTCCTCATCGACCGAAGCGGCAGGTTTCGGGAGTGTGATCTCGTAATACGTTGAACGGCCCTTCTTGTGCAGCTTGATGTGTCCAGTCGCCGCGTAGCCAGCCAAGGCCGCCTTGGCAACTTGACCATTCATCTTCGTGGCCTTGCGAACCTGCTGCGTGGTGAACGTTTCGCCGTCGTGGTCCCTGATGAAATCGAACAGCGACTGCTTACTCTTGGACATCTCGGCGTTCTCCTTCTGCAGGGGTGTGTATTCGATCAACTTGCCATTGCCGGTGAACTGCAAGTCGATCTTTTCTTCCTTGAAGTTGCGATGGCTTACGGTCAATGTACGATATGTGTCGGTTGTGTCGTCGCCAACGCGATCTATCTGAAACATCTGCGCCGAGCAACGAGACCATGCCACAGACCCGTAAGCGCGATCGCGCGTCTGGCTGTACCCTTCGCCCTTCTTGTGCTTGCCCGATCCAAGACTGAGTACGATGGTGACGTAGTAGTGTTCAGCCACTGCGCCCACCATGCCCAGGAATGCTGATACTTCCGGCAAGTCGTTGGGATCATTGACCAGCATGTCTGCGCCCTCCACGAAGAAGACTTCCGGCATAGCCTCAGGGCCGTCTTTCTCCAGCTCGTACTGGATGCGATCAACGGCGGCTTTTCCACGCAGCATCGGCATGTGGCGTATATCGACGTTCGCGTCTTCCAGCCCCATCGAAGCCAGCGTCTCTGCGTTAGAGATCGCTCCACGATCAGCGAACACCACAGCGTAGCTCAGGCCAGAACCAAGATGCCCAAACGCCACGCGCTTCAGCGAAGCCTCTTGCAGCAACGAGACCATGAAGCGCGTCTTACCCGCACCAGAACTGCCAGCGATGATGTTGACGCGACCCCGTGGTAACCAGCCGTCGTACGGAGCCTTATCCTTGCATCCAAGCGCATACTCGAACATCTTCCACTGCCGCACTGGGTATTTATATTTCGGCTGCTGCGCAGCCTCAGGTTCCCACGAAGGCTTGCCGTTTTTTTCCCACTCGCTTACAGCCTTCGGTATTTCCTTGTCACCCAGACGGTCCCACTTGTCGCCCCATGACGCACAGAGTTCAGACGCTTCAAACAGCTCACGCACTTTCCCTTCGTCGCCGTTGAACTTGCGTGCCAGTAATTGCAACGCGCCATACACCGCCGCCGACCTATCGTCGCCGTAGTCACTCAGATCACCGGACAATGCGCGAGTAAGCTTCGCGTCACGCTCTGCTGTGGTGAGTGGCGTGTAAGGCATGATTATGGTGCTGCTGGTCGTGCTCGTCGCCTTTGCCGCTCCGGACTTCTGGTAAGGGCGCAGAGCGTTCGCTTCGATTTCCCCGTGTAGCTGCTCCAGTTCACCCGGCAGCGCATCGCGCATTGGACGAGCTGTGGAGATTGGGCTGCCTGTGACGGTGAAGTACCGCGCATGGCAGTACATCTCAACGCCGTTGATCTTCTTGCCATCGCCAGGAATCGAGCCACGGAGAAACAGGTGCGCCCCACGGCCCGACGGTGACAGCTCGCCGTAGGTGTCAAGGCGTGTGATCAACTGTTCTGCCCACGGTTCCAACTGCCCATCCACGCCGACGCAGTCGTCGAGATCGAAGAAAGCGTAGCTGCCGTCGTTAAAGCAGCCGAGACCGTCGTCAATTGCGGTTGCCGTCGTGTTCGCGAGACATGCTGCACAAACGTCATCAAACGTCGCCCACGTGCTGCTGTCCGTAGAACTCGCACGATGGAAGCCGCCAGCGTTGTCAGGGACGTAGGGAACCTTAGTAGGCTTGTCGGAGCCAGCCTTCTGCTCCAATTGCCACAGACACCAGATTTTCTTGTCGAGCAACTCTTGCGGGAAGTTGCCACGGATGCGGTTAACGAGTTGCTGTGGGTTATCTGCGGTAGCTATCATCGCAGCTTTGTGGGGTGTGAACAGACGTACGTCTGCAGGCGTAGTAGTAGCCATTGAGAGTTTCTCGTTTTTAAGGGAGGACTGACAGGAGTCCTACCGGATTACCCGGTAGTCGCGTATTAAAACGCTACTCGATGGCCGGGGAGGCCACTTCGGTTTCCATTATGCGTTCTATCGGCCCCAACCGTGAAAGACCGCCGGTCTATCTTAAAGCCGCTCCGGGTGATTTGCGGCCCCGAGTACAGGAGTTGTCAGGCGCGGGTTTCGCTCCCGCGATTTAGGCTGACCGCTCACCAAGTACGTGGTTACTGCCTACTTACACATTCAGAATAGCACGTAAAGAAGATTTTGCAATAGGTCGGATACTTACAACGTCAAAATATGATGCGTCATGCGGTCTTGTTGCGCGATCCGCGAGGCCCCTTGCACCCATTAACACGGACAGCTCTGGTCTTTGCTTCAGCTTCCACAGAACTGCTGATCATCGTCGCAGAAATCGATGAGGACAGTCGAAGGATAAGCAGGAAATCCTTGCGCTGAGAAGGGAACACGCTTAGACTTTTTCCCGGAGCAAGTAAGCGTAAGTGATTTGTGTAAGTTGTTGATTCTAATGGCGGAGAGAGTGGGATTCGAACCCACGTTAGAGTTACCCCTAAACACGCTTTCCAAGCGTGCGCCTTCAGCCACTCGGCCATCTCTCCGCAGGAGCAATTCGTGAACGCGCAACTGCGACTTTAATTCATTCTAGCAGAGGGCCTGCGCGGCCTCCGTAGGTTTGCCTGGAAAGCGTTCAGTGTTCTTGTTTCAGCATGCGCCGCAGTCGAACCTTCGCCCGGCATATGCACCACGCCCTTCAGAGGCGAGCGAGACCGCAGAACAGTCCGATGTCCCGGCTGCGGCTGGCGCCGTCACTATTCGTCTTTTTTCACTTGCTCGGTCAGGTAATTCTTAACGCCCATCTCGGTCATGGCGTGCAGTTGTGCTTCCAGCCAGTCGATATGGTGTTCTTCATCGCTCAGGATTTCCTCGAGCAGCGTTCTGGACCCGTTGTCTCCGGTCTCGGTGCAGGTCTTGATGCCGGCATTCAGTCGCTTCACGGCGTCATATTCCAGTTGCACGTCATTGCGGAATTGCTGTTCGACGGTTGTGCCGATATTGATCTTGAAATAGTCGCTCATATTCGGCGTTCCATCCAGAAAGAGGATGCGCTCCATGAGCTTTTCGGCGTGGACCATCTCTTCGATGGACTCTTTTTTCATCAGTTTGGCCAAGCGCTCATAGCCCCAGTTCTCGCACATCTCAGAATGGAGAAAGTATTGATTGATGGCAGTCAGTTCTGCCTTCAGGCATTGACTCAGTACCTCGATAACTTTCGGATTACCTTTCACTTTCCAGCCTCCCGAAGCAACGCTTGAATGCATTTGCGGAGTCGAATCCGCGACACTGCATTGTAAACCCTTCCGAGCCGTCGAATACAAACGCGGGTAAAGGCCTGATAATTTGGGTTGAAACGGATTTGGCCGACAAAATTGCGCTAGCGGGAGTTTCCGGCGATGTTACTGATGCTGTCAGCGGCAGGCGCAGCAGGAGCGGCAGGAGTTTCCGGTACGCTCGGCGAGGTGCCGAGGAGTTTGTGATGCATGCAATACAACGCCAGTTCCAAGCGGTCCGAAACGCCTAACTTGTCGTAGATTTTGCGCAGATAGTTCTTCACGACCTGTTCGGTGGTGCCGACATCCGTTGCGATCTCTTTGTTCCGCAATCCCTGCGTGACGCCCGAGATGATCATCAACTCCTTGTTGCTCAACTTAGTCCGGGTCTTCGGACTGATCAACTTCATCGCCTGCGCGCGATAGGCCTCGATGACAAGGTTGATGCAACGATTATCCAGCCAGGTTTCGCCGGCGGCAACTTTGCGGATGCACTTGATCAGCAGGTCTGGAGAAATAGAACGCGGCACGACCCCGCAAGCACCCCGGCGGACGTATTCCAGGATTTCCGTTTCATCCTGATCGGCCACGATCAGCACCACTTTCAACTTGGGTGCAAGTTGCAGCAGCGCGGCGACGCTTTCGGCGGGCTCGACCGCAATCCCCGCCTCCATCAGGAGAACGTCAGTGGGATGCCGCTGGACGGCTGTCTCCGTCTGGGCCAGAGTTTCGGTCTGGGCCATAACGCGCAAGTCATCTTCCAGGGCGAAAATCTTCCTCATGCCCACACGGAAAATCGGCTCGCTATCGGCAACGATCACCCGAATCCGATCGACACCGCCATCAAGCTCTTGTTCTGTTTGTCCCTGTGCCTCAGTGGGCTCAGTGGCCATCGCGGTTCCCTGGGGAAACTCTCCCTTTCCTATCTACGAACGCAGGAATCGGTACTCGTCAATAATAACAGCCAGCTCATGACGATTACCTTCAGGTGAGCAGCGTACCACGCGCCCGGTACAGTTCACCAGCACATCCTTGCCCGAGCGGAAATTTCCCGCAGGCATAGCCATGACGAACTCGATCATACTGCCTGCCGGGATGAACTGATCCAGGTGAAAGAGGGCACCCGCCGATGAAATGTTTCGAGACTCAGCAGGGAACTCCTGCCCGTTGTAGCGAATGTTGATTAGGAGCCTGATCGGGAAGCGAATACCGCAGCGAATGTCCGGAATGTAGTTTGGGGCTATCACGATTCGGAGCATATACCCGAACCGCGAATTGTCCGAATTACGAAAGTAATTCTGGGCGGGATGACTCCTGGAACGCAGCCCGGCGGCCCAGCAAGTGCTTACCCCGCAGTCAGTTAAAGCGCAGTTAGAACTTAGTAACCTCGGTGAAGTTGAAGTCGGTCACCTTCATCGCGGGCACCACCATGTCGAATGATTCCTCGCCGCTGGCCCGCACCGGTGTTCCCATGGCCACTACGTTGGAGAGCATGTGCAGCAGGCTCTCGTTGAACCGGAAGTTTAGGATTCCCTTGCCGATGGCGCCGTCTTCCACCAGGAAGGTCCCGTCGCGTGTCATGCCGGTGAGGATCTTCTCATACGGGTCGACCTCGCGGATGTACCACAGCCGCGTGATGTAGACCGCGCGCTCGGTCTCGCTCACCATTTGCTCGAGCGTTTTGGTCGCTCCTGGCACTTCGAACACAATGTTCATCGGGGCCTCGCCCATCTCGTTCGGCAGCGGGAAGCCATGGCCGGTGGGCCGAATCGTTCCCAGTTGCGCGCCAAATGGCGAAGCAGCGAGCTGCCGCGCGGTCCCGCGAGCGTATACCAGATTCTTGATGATGCCGTTCTTTACCAGCTCCACCCGGGTGCGGCGCACACCTTCGCCGTCAAAGGCCGGCCCCGATTGCAAGGGGTGATAGACATCGTCGGCGATCGTAATGTTTTCGCCAAAAATCTTTTGCCCGATCCGGTTGTTCAGGAACGAACGCTGGTCGAGCAGGGCCATGCCTCCAAAGTCCCAGAACATGAAGCCAACCAAGTCGAGCACTGCGGCCGGCTCCAGGATTACGGTGTGCTTGCCTGCGGCCAGTTCCGTCGGATTGGCCGAACGCTTCGCTTTGTCGGCCGCCTTCTCCGCCAGCCGGAGGGCATCGATCTCGCCGATATCGGACGAGTTGCTTTTCTGCCAACCGGAAGAGTTTCCCGCCAGCATCGTTACCGAGGCCTCGGCCAACGTCTGCGAGTGGTAGAGGTCGACCCCTCGCGAGTTCAGCAGCACTTCCATCTGCTCCGAGACGGCGAAGGTGCCGGCCGCGGTCAAACGTTCGCGCTTGGCCACTTCGACCATCCCGGCAACGGCTTCGGCACGTTGTTCCGGATCGACGGCCGCGGTACGCGCCACATGGCGGTTTGGGGCCGGACCGCCGCCTGTCTCCTTCGGCGTGGGCAGTGGAAGCAAGTCGGGATCGCGTTGCTGCACCTTGGCGAACGACTCTACCTGCTCAACCAGGCGCCTCAGGCTGGCGTCGTCAAAGCGGTTGGTGCTCGCCCGCGCCGTGCGTCCGTCGAAAGCCACGCGCAGGGAGGCGTCATAGTTTTCCTCGGCCACGTTCTGAGTGATGGCGTTGTTGGCAAAACGGGTAAGCGCGCTGCGCCCGCCGCTCACGATCAACTCCACCTCATCAGCGGAGGAAAGCTTGCGAATGCGTTCGAAAATCTCGCGAGCTCTGTCTCTGTTCAGCATCGTGCAACTCTTTCACGTGTTGGATTCCAGTTCGGTCGCGTAAAACCGTTTAATGGTGCCCTTGAATCATTACGCGAGATCGAAACTTGAAACTTGAAACTTCTTCACTGCCCCTTATACGCCGAGCCCACCTGCACGTTGCGGAAGCGCGCCGGTGAGGCCCCATGCCCGGTTCCCATCGTCTGCATCGGCTGCCCTTTGCCGCAGTTCGGCGTTCCCCAGAGGGTCCACTGGTCGCGCGAGCACAAGCCGTCCAGCGAATTCCAAAACTCGGTGGTGATCCCCGAATACGAAGGATTCTTTATCATCCTCCCGAGCTTGCCGCCTTTGATCTCCCACCCGATTTCGCAGCCGAACTGGAAGTTGTAGCGCTTGTCGTCGATCGACCATGAGCGGTTCGTCTGCATGAAGATGCCGTCGTCGGTCTGCGCGATCAACTCGTCGAGCGTCAACGGGCGCTCGCCCGGCAGCAGGCTGATATTCGTCATGCGCACGATGGGCACGCGATTCCAGCTTTCGGCGCGCAGGTTGCCGCCGCTGCGCGCCCGCCCGATCATCGCCGCCGTGTCGCGAGATGACAGATACCCGGTGAACTGCCCTTTCTGGATGATGGGCACGCACTGCGCCTGCACCCCTTCATCGTCGTAGGCAAACGTGCCCAACCCCGGGCCATGCGCTTCGGTCGCGTCGGCCACCACGTTCACCAGGTCGCTGCCGTAGCGCAGGTTGTTCAGCTTGTCGAGGGTAAGAAACGAAGTCCCGGCAAAGTTCGCTTCCATGCCGAGCACGCGGTCGAGTTCAATCGGGTGGCCTATCGATTCGTGAATCTGCAATCCCATCTGCGAAGAATCCAGCACCAGCGTCAGGCGTCCCTGCGGACACTTTGCCGCCTGGTGCAGTGCCACGCACTCTTCGCCAATGCGTCGCGCGTTCTCCACCAGCTTCAATTCTTCGATCAGCTCGTACCCCTTGTTCTGCCACTGTCCGCCAAACGAGTTCGGATACGAACGCTTCTGGATCTCGGTGCCGGCAAATGCGTAGGCGGCATAGCCCGCCCCGGTGGTGAAGCGCGTCTGGCGGATAGCGGAGCCCTCAGTGTTGTAGAACCACTGCTCGCAACGGCGAAAGTTGAGGCTCGTCTCGGCCAGCGTTATGCCCTGGACGCCGCGCAGGGCCGCGTCAATGCTCATCAGCAACTGTAGGTTGTCGTCTACCGACGTCGTGAACGGGTCGATCTTGCAAGGCGAACTCCATTCGGCATTCGCCGGTTTTTCCGCAACCAGTTGCAGCGGGCGTTCCTTCACCTTCGCCGAAGCCTTGGCAATGGCTACGGCTTCGGCGGCGCACCGCTCGACCCCCTCCTGCGTCAGATTCTCGGTGGCGGCGAAGCCCCACGCGCCATCGGCGATCACCCTGATCCCGGCTCCCATCGATTCAAAGCTGGAGGCAGTCGCGATCTTTCCGTTCTTTGTCGCCAGTGCGCGGTCGCGCTCCTGCACCACCCGCGCCTCGGCGTGGCTGGCCCCCCGCGCCTGCGCCGTCCCTAGTGCCCACTCAGCAAGCTGTTTCATGCTCACCTCGAACCGATGATAATAACAAGTTCGGGCTTTTCCTGGCTTCCCAGCTTCCCTCGATTCCCATTCTGCTGCCGAACTCACACCTTCGAACTAAGCAAAGCCGAACTCACACCTTCGAACTAAGCAAAACAGACACCGCACTACGGTTGCCGCCCGGCGGAAAAATCAGGTGATCAGTTTATTCCGAACTCGCTCTGCAGTGGCTAGGATGTACTTACTCTGATCTGGATTTGTCTGCGAAGGAACCCGGTGAATCTGCAGTCCAACGTGCCGTATTTTGTTCGCAAAACCATTCGCAACGGGATCATTCTGTCCACCTGCCTGCTGTGCGCCAGGGTCATGGGCAGTCCTACGGATTCAAATCTGAAGATCGCGGAGCAATCCCACAATTGCCTCGGGGAACTCTCGATCTTTAAACGCGCACAAGCCTGAACCTTCCAAAAGCTTCTTTCCGCCGGTTGTTTCCGCCCCCGTTCCGCTTGGAACTCCCTTGCTGCACATCTGTAATACATGTACCAGCATCGCGCGCTGAAAACTGGAAATTGGGACAGTTGGGGACCAGCAGTGCTCACCATAAAAAAAGGCGCTCCGTAGAGCGCCCGAGGAGGAGTGCGGAATCGATGCGTCGAGCTAAATCTTGAATTTCCTGCGTACGATGCCTGCCAGGCTTACCAATCCCGTGCCGAGCAGCGCCAAACTGCCTGGTTCGGGCACTGGAGCCGGACCGATGAATTCCTGTGGCGTGGGACTTCCGCTTGGATAACCGGTGGCGCTGCCAGCGACGGGGGTGTAAATCGCAATACCGTTGAACTCACCCGTGGTAAAGGTAGTGGTTTGCGCCTGATTGACCCAATATGCGGATGTTGTGGGATCGGTAATTGTGCCATTCCCTGTTCCCGCATAGCTAGGGGTGCTCGGATACATAAGCTGCCAGATGGCAAAGTTGATGCCAACAGCGTCCGCCGAGTGCGTACCGAGTTGCAGAAAGAGGTATGCGGCTTGCTGGTAAAGCTGGAGGGCATTAGATCGGTACAACGGATTCGCCGCCCCATCATAAGTCGTCGATCCAAAAAGGGTTCCAGATAGCCCCGCTAAGGTATTGTTACTGCTGAAGGTGGCCACATTCGCCGTCCAGCTCTCGCCGCCTTGGATGTGGTACGGATACGTATCGCAGAGCATTGCTACGGAGCTGGTGGTGCCATTCCGCACCATCGTCATATTGTACGGATAGACGGTCACCCCATTCCCACTCGGGCCAGCCGCGTTTTCAAACGTGAGCGAGACGGTGTCTGCCATCGTCGCCACCGAGGTGGACAGGAGCCCCAAGACAAGCAACAATACCCATTTGCGCATTTCGCATCCCTCTATCTTGAATATCTTGAAAGTCTGCACGCTGCTAATAGTGCATGCGGACTGCCACCATGCTCCAAAATACAAGTGGAAGTAAATAAGGTAGATAACCGCACCCTGCTACTCTGGAAACAGAGTTGTTGCACCATTTGGGAAAACTATTTCCACCCCGAGAGGCATTGACCTTTAGTAATTAGTAACCGCCACCGAGTCGGAGTGCGAATCGGAGCAAAGGGAATTCCAAGGGGTTGGTATCTGAGGGAACGCCGCGCCATGCGAAAAATGATCGTCATCGTTGGCTATCAACTTTTTCGCGGAGACAGCGGCATTCCGCTCGGGTAAGCTGCTGGGCAGGACTGACCTGGGCGCTTCCGAACTTATTCAGCGGTATCCAGCGATCCGGGAACCCCTCCAGATCAGGCGGGTGGCGAAAAACGGTGAGACGGCAACACAAGGACAAATTGTGAAGCGTATTTTTTCGCGGGTGATGCTGCTTTTGAGTGTGTTTTCGCGGGTGATGCTGCTTTTGAGTGTGTTATCGATTGCGCTGTGCGCTTCCGGTCAAAGCGGCGGCATTTGGGACGCCGCGTCCGAGCAGGAGATTCTTCGTCTTTTGAATCAGGAGCGGACCCAAAGAGGCTTACGGCCACTCCAGATGGAGCCGCAACTTGTCACTGTGGCCCGGCGGCACTCCCAAAGAATGGCGGAACAAAGCGCACTATCGCACCAGTTTCGCGGCGAACCCGATTTGAACGCGCGGCTTGCGCCCACCAACATGCACTTTAATGCAAGCGGCGAAAACGTGGCCGTGAACACGTCGGCAGCCGGTACGCACAAGAGTCTGATGAGTTCGCCGCCTCACCGCGAGAACATTCTGAACCCGCGGTACAACGCCATTGGAATCGGCGTGTTGCGCGCCGGGCAGCAGGTATGGGTGACGCAGGATTTCGTCGAGCGTCTTCCCGACATTTCAGCGGCGGAGGCGGAAGCGCGAATTGCGCGTCAGTTTAACGAGCTGCGCCGAAGTGCCCGAAGCAAAACGCTGCGAGTGATCGCAAACCCCAGGCTGCGCCACCTGGCCTGCCAGATGGCACGGCGAGATTCGATCAGTCCGGCCCAAGCCGGCGCGCTGCGGAATGTGGCGCGGGTGGTGACCTTCACCGTGGCAAACCTCGCGCAAATGCCTACTTACTTGCAGGATATGAAGGCGGTACCCGCCAGTGGATTCTCCGTGGGCGCCTGTTACGCAACCAGCAGAACTTACTCGCTTCCGGTGTACTGGATCATTGTCGCCACATATTTCTAGACTGCGGCGAGCGCCGCCGTGAGTTGGATCAAAAAATGCCTGTCATCTGGTCGCGCGCCGAATCGGTCGTGCTGCTAATGCCCGCGACTCTGAGTTTGAAGTCGTCGGGATTCGAAGCGTTCTCCAGCGCAGTTTCCATCGAGATGAGGCCGTTCTTGAGCAATTGAAAGAGCGATTGATCGAACGTCTGCATGCCATATTGCGATCCGCCCTGGGCAATTAAATCGCGTATCTGGGCGGTCTTTTCCGGCACGTTAATGCATTCGCGAATGAAAGCGGTGGTCATCATCACTTCGATTGCGGGAACTCGACCGGGTCCGTCGGAACGCTTCACCAGGCGTTGGCTGACAATCGCCCGCAAGGTCGCCGACAGTTGCAGGCGTATCTGTTTCTGCTCCAGGGGCGGGAACACGGCGATGACGCGGTTGATGGTCTCGACTGCGTCCAGTGTGTGCAGCGTGGAGAAAACCATGTGTCCGGTTTCGGCCGCGTGCAGTGCCGTGACGATGGTTTCCAGGTCGCGCATTTCGCCCACCAGGATAACGTCGGGGTCCTGACGAAGACTTCCGCGAAGAGCAGCGGCAAACGACGACGTATCGACCTCGACCTCACGCTGGTTGACGAAGCCCTTCTTGTCGCGATGCAGGAACTCGATCGGGTCTTCAATGGTGATAATGTGCTCGGCGCGACTGGCGTTGATGCGATCGATCATGGACGCCAGCGTCGTGGACTTGCCCGAGCCGGTGATGCCGGTGACCAGCACCAACCCGCGCGATTCATCGCATATTCTGTCAACGACCGGCGGCAAATTCAGCTCGTCCAGCGAGCGTATTTTCGTTGGAATGGCGCGCATAACGATTCCAACGTTGCCGCGCTGCTGGAAGATGTTGACGCGGAAGCGGCCAATACCGGCGATCCCGTAGGCCATGTCCAGTTCGGTCGTTTCCTTCAGTTTCTGCTTCTGCCGATTGGTCATCATGCTGAAAGCCATGTTCAGCATGTCTTCCGGGTTGATGCGTGCAAACTCGGTTAGGGGCACGAGGTCGCCGTCAATCCGCAGATGGGGATAATTGCCGACCTTCAGGTGCAGGTCGGAGGCTTTCCGCTCCATTACGATTGCAAGCAGGTCGTCAATATTCATGAGGTGTCGCCGGAAACTTCGCCGAAAGTAGCACGTTCACCATGCTATTGGCAATCAAACAACTCGCGTCCGCCGGACAAGTACCTTTCCGGTGACCCGCTTTTTCGGCCCGCAGTGCGTGTAGCTGTTCGCAACTAGCGAAAAAAATGGGACGCCGCTAGCGTCCCAATTACCTTCGAATTAGAGCTTCCGTAAGGCCAGTCTAACGAAAAACTATCGGCTCCGCAGCCTCTCAGGCGCCTACTGTTTGCTTCACCGGGACCGCGGTAAACCACTTGTGGCGATCCGGCAGAGTCCCCTCGACGATGCCGAAGAACTCGTTCTTGATGCGGCGCGTGATGGGGCCGACTTTTCCATCGCTGACTCGAATCTTGTCGACCGATCGAATCGGCGTGACCTCGGCGGCGGTGCCCGTGAAAAATACCTCGTCGGCGATGTAGAGCATCTCGCGCGGGATCATCTGCTCCACGACTTCTATGCCCAGATCTTGCGCGATCTGGATCACCGAAGCGCGGGTGATTCCCGGCAGCACGGAGTTGCCGGTCGGCGGCGTCCACAGCCTGCCCTGGCGCACGAGAAAGAGATTCTCGCCCGAGCCCTCACTGACATAGCCGGTAGCGTCGAGGGCGATGCCTTCGGTATAGCCGTTGGTAATCGCTTCCATCTTCATCAGTTGGGAGTTCATGTAGTTGGCGGCCGCTTTCGCCATCGCCGGCAGCGTGTTGGGCGCCATACGCGTCCAGGAGGAGACACACACGTCAACCCCTTCGTCGCCTGTCGCCAGGTATTTACCCCACGGAAAGTTGGCGATAAAAACTTCAATCGGAGCGGCGAGCGGATTGACTCCCATCTCTCCGTATCCGCGGAAGACGATCGGCCGAATGTAGCATGGCCATGCTCCGTTGACGCGAATGACCTCTGCCGTCGCGTCAACCAGTTGCTGGCACGAGTAGGGGACTTCCATGCGATAGATCTTGCCGGAGTCGAGCAGGCGCTGCATGTGTTCTTGGGCCCGGAAGATCGCCGGCCCGGAGGGCAGTTTGTAGCAGCGTACTCCCTCGAACACCGCGCTTCCGTAGTGAACGACGTGCGACATAACATGGATCGTCGCCTCGTCCCAGGCAATCAGTTTGCCATTGCGCCAGATTTTTTCCGTCTTCTGAATAGGCATCAGCACTCCTAAGAGTTATAAAAGTAAGGGCTACCCGCGCCTGCCGAACTCGATCCCGGCAGCCAACCTGATGGGAGCTTGCGTAATTCCAGATTATAGATGAGAAATCCCCAAAGCTGCACTTCTCATCGAGGTTCGCGAGATGGCTAGCGCATTTCATAACTGCAATGTTGGTCTTGGCCGAAGAGTTACAGCTCAGGCGAGATGCTTGTGCCGCAAGCGGTTCAATGGGAGCAGTCGTTCATTGCTAGTTACTAATAAGAAAACGAAGTGGGAAGCTTGGCAGTGCCTCTTGTCTTAATACAAGTATCTGCACTCTGGGTTACTTCAAATCCAGCGAAAGTGCTCGCGAAAGCTGGCCCGAGTTACGCGCGGAAATGTTCGTCGGGATTTGTTTGGAAATCCACCTTGCCGCGAAGATTTCCGCAGCATCGTTGGCGCAAAATGAGCATCTAAGGTATGCAGAAGATGGTTAGCGGGCATTGGCGGTACTTGGCGCGAAGGTATTTTGCTTTGGAACTTCCAGCCAACTCAGCGGTAATGTTGTTCCATCTGAACGGAAGTCGCAGTCCTGAGGGATAGGCCCCGGACACGAGGTGAGCAGGGCCACACATCATGAAAACTGGACTCAACGCCACACTGGATCCGTCGCGCCGCAGCACTGACGCAAAGGAATTTGAGGCCGCTCTTCGCCGCCGTATCGTTGGTCAGGATATCGCGGTTGAAAAAGTCACCGAGATCTACCAGATGTTCCTGGCGGGGTTGAACGCTCCGGGACGTCCGGTAGGGAACCTGATCTTCCTCGGGCCGACCGGTTCGGGCAAGACCCGGGTCGTCGAGTCTGTTGCTGAAGCTCTGTTCGGCGACGCTCGCGCCTTGATCAAGATCGACTGCGCTGAGTTCCAGCATTCCCACGAGATTGCCAAGCTGATTGGTTCGCCGCCGGGGTACCTGGGGCACCGCGAAACCCATCCGCTGCTGACCCAGGAAGCGTTGAACCAGTGGCACACGGAGAAGTTGAAGCTCTCGATCCTATTGTTTGACGAAATCGAGAAGGCTTCCGACGCCTTATGGCAACTGCTTCTCGGCATTCTCGACAAAGCCTCGCTCACGCTTGGCGACAACCGTCGTGTGGATCTGTCGCAGTGTCTGATCGTAATGACCTCCAACCTCGGCGCCGGTGAAATGAATGAGTTGATCGAGGGGGCCATGGGGTTTTCCACCGGCCCCGCCAAACTCGACGGCAAGCTGGACGAGAAGATGAATCGCACCGCGGTCGACGCCGCCCGGCGCAAGTTCTCGCCCGAGTTCATGAACCGCATCGACAAGGTCGTGGTCTTCAAAACCTTGCGGGTTGAGCATCTGGAGAAGATTCTGGAGATCGAACTGGGCATGGTTCAGCAGCGCATTCTGCAAGCCACGGGGAATAACCAGTTCGTGTTCAGTTGCACTCCGACGGTCAAAAACTACCTTCTGAAGGAAGGCACGGACCCCAAGTACGGCGCACGGCATCTTAAGCGCGCCATTGAGCGGTGCATCGTTTTCCCGCTGGCCAACTTGGTTGCCACCGGGCAGGTGAAGCTTGGCGACTTCATTCGGATCGATATGGATTCGACCGGCGAAATGACGTTTGTCAAAGAAGCAGAGGGAGCTTTGGTTCCCGTGCTGCTGGAGAAATACGGGCCGGAGTTTGCCGCCGGCGCAGCCGCGACGCGTTCTGGCCGCACCGTGAGCAGCACGAACCGTAAGGAATTAGGCGCCAATAATTCGCTTCTGGACCACAAGTAGACTTTCCCCCTGATTTGGCAGGAGTGCCGCGAGGCACTCCTTTTTTTGTTTGCAGGTGCCCCACGTTCGCCTGCTGTTGGCTAACGTGGGATATCTAGTGGCCCTGAACGGCAGAAGAGAACTCCCCCAGGTTAGCGCCGAACTGCACGGCGCGGAACCTGGGGCACCCGGCCTGTCGGGCTCAATCCATCGGTTCCTGCCAACGGCGGCATCCGAATTGATATCATCTCTGGCAGTGTCACGTGGAGAATGCAGCGAACTCCATCGCTGGGAAAGACAGGCATGATCACTCTTGGCCCGAAATCGCGAGGCCTGCTCGGCGTGTGGTTAGCGCTCTGGCTGACCCTCGGCGTGGCGGCGGCGCAAACCAGGTACGTGCGTCAGCAGTCTGACGGCCGTCTTGAACCGGACACGAGCAGCGTCAAGACCAGTCCTCAAGACCAGATCAAGCTTGGCAGGCAGGCCGCCGCGCAGGTGGAGAGACAGTATCCGATACTGCCCCAGTCCAGTCCGGTCACCCAGTTCGTGCAGCAGTTGGGGAGCCGGTTGGCAGCCGTAGCGCCGGGCTACAAGTGGCCATTCGAATTCCGCGTCGTCAACCAGAAAGAGATCAATGCTTTTGCGCTGCCCGGCGGTCGGATATTTGTGAACCTCGGGACGATTCAGGCAGCCGATAACGAAGCTCAGCTTGCCGGCGTCATGGCGCATGAGATAGGCCATGTGGTGATGATGCACTCGGCGCGCGAGGCCGCTGAAATCCGCCCGTACCAGATTGCCGGCGCGCTCGGCAGCGCAATTTTCGGCGGTCTCTTCGGAGGCACGGCCATCGGCCAGCTCGCGCAACTGGGCATTCAGTTGGGCGCCGGGGGCGTGATCATGAAGTATTCGCGCACCGCCGAGACGGAAGCGGATTTGATGGGCGCGCAAATCATGTACAACGCCGGGTTCAATCCGCAAGCCATGGTGACGTTCTTCGACAAACTCAAGAAGCGCGGCGGAAGCAGCGTGCCGCAATTCCTCTCCGACCACCCCGACCCCGGCGACCGGGCCCAAACCATAAAGAAAGTCATCTCCAGGTTCCCTCCCAAGCAGTACATCGTCGACAGTCCGCAGTTCCAGCAGGTTCACCAGGATGCGCTCAAGGTTCGCGCCTATAGCGCACAGGAGATTGCTCAACAGCGGAGAAGCGGTGCAAAGGTAAGCGAGGTCAAGGCCACCGACATAAGGCCGTCGAGTACGATGCGCCAGTTGGATCAGCCCGGATTCAGCATCTCGTACCCAGCCAATTGGCAGGTGATGGCAGATCGCCTGGGCAACTCGATTGTCATCGCCCCGCCATCCGGAATTGCCCAGAACCAGATTGCCTATGGCGTATCCATCGGCACCGCGCAAGGCAATAGCGGGCAGACTTTCGACCAGATCACGGATGAGATCCTCAGCACATTGCAACGCAACAACCCGGACATGCGGACGATCGGCAGTCCAAGACGTATACGGGTCAGCGGCGTGGCAGGAAGGTCTGTGGATTTGAGCGGTGTTTCACCCATACAAATTCAAAAAGGGCAGCAGGTCGAAGAGCACGACTGGCTGGTGGCGCTGCCGCGCTCCGATGGTTCGGCGCTGTTCATGGTCTACACTGCGCCACAGCAGGATTTCACCAGGCTGCGGCCCATGTTCGAGGGAATGCTGCGATCGCTGAAGATGCGGTGAGGCAAAATCTGCCGGTTTCGGGGTAATTGGTGCTAACGCCTGTTATCGCCAGCTACGAGCAGGTATTCTGGTAGTGGCACAGTCCGCGATCCTGATATGAATGCTCTTGCCAACTTGCGATTGATCTTGGTTGTGTTTGCCGCCGCGTGCTCCGTGGTGGGTCTAGCCGAAACGTCAACGCGTCAGCCTCAGCGAACCTGCACACAGCGCGAGGCGATGGACGCGGACACGTCCGCAGACAGAATACAAACGTGGAGCGATGCTTATCGCTCATTCAAGAAGTTCGGTCACTGCGATGATGCGTCAATCGGAGAGGGTTATTCAGACAGGATCATGCGCTTATTAGTCCATCACTGGGATCAAACGCCAGAGTTGACCCGGCTTGCTAATGCAAACAGCGCGTTTAAGAGGTTCGTGATTCGCCACGTGGATGAGCTGGCGTCAGAAGAAGAATTGAAGGCCGTGCAGCAGAACGCACAATTTCACTGCCCTTCAAGTTCAAAACGATTGTGCAGCGACATAGGCAGACGCATTCGTGAAATCTTCGCTGCGCCGTAGGATCATTGTCGAGAATGTATGGTCCGCCGCCTGACTGCAAGGGGAGATTAGTTGGGCGAAGTAACAGTCTGCGCAAATGTATCCGGCCTCTGGTTGGAGATTAATCTCCGGGCCACAATGATGATCCGCGCGTGCCGGTCCTGATAAATCGCTCGGTTACAAGAACCATTTTTCGACGCAGGTTTTCCGGCACGCCGTTTTGACTGTTCGCTCGTCCTGATTCTCTCCTTAGCAGACTCGGTGGGAGATTCGCAGCCGTCGTAGCGGCGGTGGAAAACTGGGAAGCGCGGCAGCGCTTTCCAAGCCGTTAGGCGTGTTTTCCACGGCCGTGCTTCTAGCTATGCGAGGGCCGGGTTCCGGTAAGCTGCGCCTTGGGATAGTACCGCCCAGGCGATTCGAGCCAGCTTGTTGGCCACCGCAACGATAACCTTGCAGGGAGCCGCTCGCTCCTGCAATCGCTGCACCCACTGCCCCAAACCGCCGGTGTCGTGGCGTACGCGAAAGACCACGGCGCGTGCTCCGTGGATGAACATGCGTCGCAAGTAGAGATTGCCGCGTTTGCTGATGCCCAGCAGGCGCGTTTTTCCGCCGGTTGAGTGTTGGCGGGGCACCAGTCCCAGCCAGGCGGCAAACTCCCGGCCCTTGTGAAACGCCGCCCCGTTGCCAATGGCTGCAATGGTGGCAGAGGCCACTAACGGCCCTACTCCAGGGATTTCCCGCAGGCGCTGACAAGCGGCATTTTCGCTGCAGATTCGCTCAATGTCTGCGGCGGCGACGGCAATGTCGCTCTCCAGTTGTCGCCATTCCACCCAGAGTCGCTCCAGCAGAGTACGCATGCGTGGGGTTAGGTTGCTGTCGGCGTCTTCCAAGACATCCGCCATGTGATTGCGGAGTTGGGCAGGCCCTTTGCCGAAGGTGATGCCGCGTTCTAACAGAAAACCGCGTATCTGGTTGATCACCGCCGTGCGCCGCTGTACCAGACGGTCCCGCACCCGATGCAGGGCTTGCAGATCCAGTTGGTCGTCCGTCTTGATCGGCACGAAGCGCATGTTTTGCCGTGCCACCGCCTCGGCGATAGCTTCGGCATCGAGGAAATCGTTCTTGTTGGACTTTACGAACGGCTTGACGAACTGCGCGGGAATCAGCCGGGCGTCGTGGCCCTGGTGGCAAAGTGCAGCCCCGAGAAAATGCGCCCCCGAGCAGGCTTCCATACCGATCAATGAGGGCTGCAGGTTGGCCGTGTAGGCCAGCAGTTGCGGGCGAGAGAACTTCTTTCGGATTACCACCTGGCCACGCTCATCAAGCGCAACCAGATGAAAGGTGGTCTTTCCCAAATCGATGCCGACAGATGCGATATGCATGAGATGATCCTCCCGAACTGAGTTGTCGCTCGATCATCCCACCGATGGGCTGATCGAAGCGGCGGACCATCTCATTAATCGCCTTAGCAACAGTTACGGTCAGAGCGTTTACCGTTTTGATGGCTGTCATGCTGAGCGTAGCGAAGCATCCCCGGAGAGTGTCCTGCCCCGCACCGCTGGCGACTTCTCTACGAAATCCGATGGCCGCCCATTAGCTCGGCAGTGCAATGGGATCCTTCGCTGCGCTCAGGATGACACCCTCGGAGAATTGTTTTTCAGTAGCCTGCTAGCAAAAGCGGCTAGGATGGGGCGCTTATCCGGGGTTTCATCCACGCGGTAGAATCTTTGATTCGGTGGTCACTCTGGGGAGTGATGCATCTCACACTGGGCGAGCGGTAGGTCGGCTACACTATCGATGAATTTGAAATTCATTTTCACTAATACTTGAATACAATCATGCTCACTGTCATCCGAATTACCGCACTCCTGCTCCTCTCTGCCTCAGCCGTCTTCGCAATCGACGGCTCAGGCGCATCCTTCTCCCATCCCCCCGCAGCCGTGGAGTTCAGCCAGAAGAGCGCGACCCCCAACGATGGCCCGATTCAGGACAACAGCTTCCTCGTGGAAGAGGCTTACAACCAGGAGGACGGTGTCATCCAGCACATCAGCGGTTTTCAGCGTTGGGCCAACTCCCGCGACTGGACGTTCACGGAAACCGATGAGTGGCCGCTTCGCACCCTGAAGCACCAGCTCAGTGTGACAATTGCCGCGACGCACGCGGGAGCATTCGCCGGGTCAGGCGCCGGGTTGGGTGACACAGCACTCAACTACCGCTATCAACTGGTGGGCAACGGCGAGGCAAAGCTCGCTGTCGCGCCGCGGTTTTCGCTGTTGATACCGAGCGGGGATTCCGCCGTGGGACGCGGCTTCGGCGGAACGGGCGTTCAGACCAACATCCCAATCAGTATCCAGCACAGTGCAAGGATCGTTACGCACTGGAACGCCGGCGCAACCTGGATCCCGCAGGCTCGCAACGAGTCGGATCAGCAAGCGCGGACGGTGGGTGTAAACCTCGGACAGTCCGTGGTGTGGCTTGTCGCCAAAAGATTCAATGCCCTTCTCGAAACCGTTTGGACCTCCAATGAACGCGTACTCGCGAAAGGACAGACGGACCGTTTCCAAAACCTGTACATCAGCCCCGGAGTTCGTTGGGCCTACAACTTCAGCAGCGGTCTGCAGATTGTTCCGGGCGTAGGCGTGCCGGTCGGGGTTGGGCCCAGCGCAGGCGAGAAGGGAATCCTTCTCTACCTGAGTTTTGAGCATCCGTTCGCGCCGACACACTCAAGGTAATCCAGGCACGCTGCCCTGTCGGATCGAACGACGACCTTGCAGCCCCCGGGCGCTGGAATGCGGCGCTCCACCGCCCGCTGCAACTCACCATGGAAGCGCTCCACCTTCCCCTGCCTCTGCGAGTGGCGGATGCGCGAGGAAGCTTGCCGCGAAAAGGTGCACGCAGACGGAGCAACTCGTCCGGGGCGAGCGTCAAGCTCGTGCTTCCACCAAGTTAGAAGAAGCCTCCCTATTTTCCTGCGGAGAAGTTCTTGGGCGACGTCACCTCCAAAACAGCCAACAACTCATTGGCCGAAGGTGGGGTGCCTGCTTGCCCTCCTATGATTTGCTCGGCGCTTAGCTTCTTTCCGTAGAGACTTTTGTTGGCGTCGTTGTCGGGTCCCAAGGTCGACCCCTCCAGAGAAACACCAGCAAATACTCCCTGTGCGCGCGAGTACGAAAGCATTTCAGCATTCATTCCCGCGTTGGTAGCAGCTTCAGCTTCACGGCCCACAGGACCGGCAGCAATAGCGGCATCTGCACCCAGCTTGAGTTTTCCTTTCATCAGCGCCCGCGCACCCTTGTCATTCATGACAAGAAGGACAAAGTCGGTTGCCTCTCCGCCGGCCTGCAAACCGAAGCTGCCGCCGGTGGATTGCATCATCGTGGGAGCACTCCAGGGACCG
Source organism: uncultured Acidobacteriota bacterium (assembly GCA_963832365.1). GTDB lineage: Bacteria > Acidobacteriota > Terriglobia > Terriglobales > Acidobacteriaceae > CAWBRT01. The sequence goes on from CAWHUL010000028.1 coordinate 25,509, forward strand.
TCAAAGTTTTGGCCGGAGCGGCAGGTCATCACACCGCGTCCGTAGGATGCGCCGACGACGAACGCGGCTTTCTTCACACTGGGCAGAATGATGACGCAATCTGCCTTATTCAGAAGGCCAGTCGGTACGCCACTAGACGAGTTCGCCAAGGCCTTCATTACATGGCCTGCCTCCGTGACTCGCTCTTGTTCCTTGGTTTGGCCACCCTTTCCTGCGGACAAGTTCTGGGGCGACTTCGCCTCCAAAACAGCCAACAACTCCTTGGCGGAAGGTGGGGTTTCCCCCGCTTGCCCGTCAATGACTTGTTCGGAAGTTACTCTCTTTCCGTAGAGATACACGTTTGCGATTTTGTCGGGTCCCAAGGTCGCTCCCGCCAGAGAAACACCGACAAATACTCCCCGTGTACGAGCGTACGAAAGCAATTTTGCACTCATGGACCCGTTGGTTGCAAACTCGCGGCCGCGGCCCACAGGACCGGCGGCAATACTGTAGTCCCCACCCAGCTTGACTTTTCCGTTCATCAACGCCCGCGCACCCTTGTCATTCATGACAAGAATCACGAAGTCTTTCGCCTCTACGCCGCCCTGGAAACCGAAGCTGATGCCGGTGGATTTCATCATAGTGGGAGCGCTCCAGGGGCCGTCGAAGTTTTCGCCGGTGCGGCAGGTCATCACTCCGCGTCCATAGGACGCGCCCCAGATCCACGCGGCTTTCTTCACACTGGGCAGAACGATGACGCATTCTGCCTTGTTCAGAACACCAGTCGGCACGCCGCGACGTGCGTCCGCCAATTCCCTCATTACATGGCCTGAGTTCGTGACTCGTTCTTGCACCTTTAGGTCCTCGACTCGCTCTTCTACCTTGGCTTTGTCGACTGGCGCTGGTTCTACGGCTTTGTCATGCTGAGCTGCTGCCGATGAGGGGAATGCCAGGCCCAACAGGCACAAGCTGACAGCAACACTCAGGTAGTTCTTTCGATTCAACATGGGATATGTTCCTTTCTGGTTTCCGTCAAATCCGTGTCTTGGCTGGACGGCCGCTGCAGTCAAACTCACTGCAATTTGCGTGTGTTATCCCTCGCCGCCAAGGGGATCACATCCTCCCGCTGGCGGCGCGTCGACTGGACTGTTGCACCGGCATAGGCGCGGCCACGCCCTGCGAGCGCGAGCAACGCGATTGCCGATCCAATAGTTCGTTTCATCCTCTTACTCTCCACTTCTGACCTATTGCGGGCGGCGCTCGATAGAGCCGAGCCAAAATCGATGCTGAAGTCTCGGGCCTCTGCCGAGAATCCCTACCTCGCACAAGTTTCTTCCGTACGTAGTCTGCGGAGGTAAGTTGATTTCCGATGGTAGGAGTTATGTAATAGTTCGCCAACTGGCAAAAGCAATAGTTTGTGCGCGACAGTCAGAGCTGGCCGTCGTCCGTGCGACAGGACTGGTCAGGCGAAAGCTGTTGCAAAATCGCCCTTTCGCCCGTAATCGAGAGTGCCCGAAGGGAATGCCTCGCGACCGCGAAGCAAAGGAACAACCCTGGCTTTAGCCCTTGCGCAGTTCGGTAAGCACCTGGCGGGCTATTTCCTTCAGCGTGTCGAAGACCCCAATGCCTTGGTTCGCGATGGCTTCAAAGACATGCTCTTCGCGTCGCATCAATTCTTTCTTAAGTGTTTCCACCGGCAGCGCGTTGGGCAGGTCGCGTTTGTTCAATTGCAGAACATACGGAATCTGGAGCAGGTCGTAGCCATGTTCCTGAAGGTTCGCCGCAAGGTTGTCGATGGCTTCGATGTTGGCGTCCACCCGCTCATGCTGCGAATCAGCGACGAAAACCACGCCGTCCACGCCGCGCAGGATCAACTTGCGGCTGGCGTCGTAATAGATTTGGCCGGGCACTGTGTACAGGTGAAAGCGGGTGCGGAAGCCGCGAACCGTCCCGAGATCAAGGGGCAGGAAGTCGAAAAACAGGGTGCGATCGGTTTCGGTCGCAAGCGAGATCATCTTGCCCTTCTGGGTCTCGGACGTCTTGTCGTAGATGCGCTGGAGATTCGTCGTCTTGCCCCCAAGACCCGGGCCGTAGTAGACGATCTTGCAATTGATCTCGCGTGCCGCGAAATTGATGAAGCTCAATCTCTTCCTCGTACTTGCCTGCTGTTCTGATTGTGCGTCAGCCGCGAGCGTTTTGTCACGAGGCAAACAAGGTTACCGAAGGCACCTACTTTGCGGCTGGGGGTACTGGATAGTAACCGTCGCGCGCGTAAACCCTCAATTTCGGCTGGTTCACCCTGATATCGATGCTGCGGTATGCCATCGAACTGCTGGGCGCGTTGCTGTAATAACCGAGGGTGTACTGGTTGCGAGCCTGCCCGGTCAACCTTGAGTACGCGTTCTCGATGGCGGCGCGGGTGAATTCGGCTGCAAGCTCACCTCCGGTGGCGGAGACGTATTTCGGCAGGATGTTGCCGTATCCCTGGCGCGGCAGGCGGATTTTCGCCAGTTTGTCGTAGAGCGGCATGGCTGCGGTATCGGCCCCCACCGCGAATACCGTGATGTTGTTTGTCAGCAGCACCTTCTTCACATCTTCGTAGCTGGCGACACTTCCTTTTTCGCGCCCGTCGCTGATGATAAACAGGATTCTGCGCCGCGTTGGATCACGGTGCCCGAGATCGGCACTGGCTTGTAGAACGGCGTCGTTGAGCACCGCCGATTCGGGGTACGCGCGATTTTCCATACTGGGTATGTCGCGTCCGGTGTCGGGAAATTGACGGCCGTTGACGCTGGGGCCTATTGTCATCGGACTATCGCTGATGGCCGGCCCCGACGGCATCCCTTCAATCTTGCGCACCGTGTTTAGCGTGGCCGCGGTTTTTTCGCTTTGCGCGCCGAGAAAGTCCTGCCGCGTGCGGACGATGTTGCCATAGGTGTACACCGCCAGCTCGTCGAACTCGGTGAAGGCGCCGATCAAGGCGCTAAAGGTCTCCTTGATGCGGTCAAGCGAAATGTTGGGCAAGTTTACGTAAATAATCAGCGCCGCCGAGATCGGAAAGGGATCGCTGGTGAAAAATACGATGTTCTGCTGTACCCCGTTCTCCAGCACGGAAAAATTCGGGCGCAACAGGCCGTTGACCAGGTTTCCCTCGCCGTCCTTCACGGAGACAGCGACTTGGACGAAATTAAGTTCCCTGGAGAAGGTGAACAACTGCTCCTGCGGTGCCGGCGTGCCCGAAGGCTGCTGGCCTGGCGCAAGAGTGGTAATGGCCGGTTTGGGCGGCGCGGGGTGCTCCGCCGCATCGCCTTGTGCCTGGGCCGGAGCCGATCCGGCGTCCGGGGTCGGATTATTCGGAGCCTGGGGAACTGCTGCTGGTAGGGCGGGGGCATTGTTTTGCGGCAAGGGAGCGTCGGGAAGCGAGTCCTGACCGCTGGCGGGCAAGGTCGCCATCAGCAGTAGCGGGAAGGCCAGCAATGCAAATCCCTTGAACAGGATGCGCGCTGGAATCCGGGCACCCACAGGGCGGCTGCCGTGGCCTTGGCCAACAGTCGGATTCGAATCGGTTGAGCTGAGCAGCAAGCCCATTTTCATATACTTTCCTCCCCCGGCACGACTTCTTCAGCTCTGGAGCACAACAGACCGGCGAACTTTGCTCTCTAAGTTAATAGGTTCGGCGCGGCAAATGCAACTGCGGCATTGTCGGCAGAGCACACCGTGCGAACGTGGAACGCTATGCAATTTGCTGGAACGCCACTGAAATCGACGCTACTGTTCTGGGTTGTTTTCGTCTCGATGACTGCTTTTCCCGGAGCAGCGCAGCAAACCACGGACCAGTCACCAAACATTGAGCCCGGCCACCATCAAGATGAGCCCAGGCAGCAGGACTCGGCGGGCACTTTCAAAGTCAATGTCAACGTCGTGAACTTGTACTTTGTGACCAAGGACAAGCATGGGACGCTGGTACCGAATCTGCCGCAGGATCAATTCGAGGTCCTTGAAAACGGCAAACCGCAAACCATCAAGTACTACAAGGCTGACGCCAATCAACCGCTCACCATGGGCCTGTTGGTGGACACCAGCGGCAGCGAAGAGCGCATGCTTTCCGTCGAACAGGAAGTGGCCGGCCAGTTTATCGGGACGGTGCTTCGCGAAAAGGACCTGGCTTTCCTGATCAGCTTCGATGTGAACGTTGATCTTATGCAGGATCTCACTGCGACGAGTCAGGACTTGCGGGCGGCGCTGCGCAAGACCCGCATCAACACCGGTGGAGGCGGCGGTCTTCCCGGCATGGGTGGCGGGCCGGTTCCGCAGACACGCTCCAGGGGTACGCTGCTCTACGATGCCATCTACCTGGCCTCGCTGGAAAAGCTTAAGCACGAGGTCGGACGCAAGGCGATGATCATCTTCACCGACGGCGATGATGAAGGCAGCCAAACGAGCCTTGGTCAGGCGATCGAGGCGGCGCAGAAGGCGGACACCATCGTCTATGTGGTGCTCGTCTACGACCCGAGATTTATCAGGGGCGATCGCGAGATGCGACGCCTTTGTCAGGAGACCGGCGGCCGCGTGATCGAAGTTGGAAGCAAGCCCGACAAGCTGCAAAAAGCTTTGCAGGAGATTTCCGACGAGCTTCGCAGTCAGTACTACATCGGCTACACGCCGACGGACGTGAGCGCCGACGGTGGGTTCCGCAAGGTGGAAATCCACACGAAAAGCGGGGAGTATCGGGTGCAGGCGCGCAAGGGCTATTACGCGCCCAAAAACTAAGGCCCTTTGAGCTTACCGCTTCGGCGCGTAGTATCCGCGCCGGGAGCGGACGCGCAATCCTTTTCTGCCGGACTCGACTGCGATGGTATGGAATCGGCCATCGGCGGCAAATTCCGCCGGCTTGTAGGCCAACGCGTACTGGCTGCGAAGCTCATCTTCGATTTGGGTGAATGCCTGGGTCACTTCATCCAGTTTCTTGGGAAAGAATACGAGCCCGCCGGTGGTTTCGGCAAACCGCTCCAGCACCTTGTCGCCCCGGGTCTTGATGCCACTGATGTTGGTGCTGATGGCGTAAAGGATCACCTCGGCGCGCTGTGCCATTTCGATGGCTTGTTCGCGGGTGACCCGGCTCTGGTTGTCTTCGCCGTCGGAGAGCAGGATGATGGCCCGCCGGGTTGGAACCTTGGCGTGGGCATTGGCCAGCTTGGATTTCGAAGCTTCGTAGATGGCGTCAAACAGCGCCGTACCTCCGCCCGGACGCAGCATGTGAATTCCATGCGCCAGTTTGCTGGTGTCGTCGGTGAAGTCTTGCGTGATTTCAGAGACGGAATCGAACCCAAGCACAAACGCCTCGTCGGACGAGGAACGGATAATCTGATTCAGAAACTCGATCGCCGCTTCCTGTTCGAAGCGGAAGCGGTCGCGGATGGAACTGCTGGCGTCGATCAGCAAGCCCACGCGCAGGGGCAGGTCGGTTTGACTGCTGAAGCTGGAGATGAGTGCGGGCTTGTTGTCGTCCAGGACCTTGACGTCGTCGCGTTTCAGATCCTTTATAAAGTGTCCGTGCTTGTCGGTGACCGTGAACACCAGGTTGACTTCGTTTACGGTCTTAACGATCGTCGTCGTGGAATCCGCGTTATCGTCGGCAGCGCTTCCGCCACTAACCGTCCCTGGTTGCCTCTGCACTGCGTCCTGCGTCTGCTGCGACGGGGGCGCCGGAGGCTGGGTCGCCTGGGCGATTTTGGCTGGCTGCGCAGCGGGTAGCGCCGGCCGCGGATTTGGAGAGAGCGTGCTCTGGCCCACTGTGGTGGCGGCAAGAGCGAACAAGAATGCAAGAGAGCACAAGATTTTCATGAAGAATAAATTATATCTGCATCTGAGCTGCCACTTCTCTACTTGCGTTAGGCCGGGCGCGGTTTTGCAGGACATGCTCTCATCGTATCAATCGGATGGGCGAAGGCGGTGGAGAAACTGCTCCAGATCGGCGGGCAGCGGAGCCTGCAAGCGCAGTCTCCTGCCGGTGCGCGGGTGGGTAAACTCGATTTCCGCCGAGTGTAGAAAATTCCTTGGCAACGACAGCACGCCTTCCGCGGCAGCGGGCTTGGAGCGGGCCTTCTTGGCCTCGGTACGCGACGAAATGGGTGATCCAGCCAACTCTCGCATCAAGCTATGGGGCGAAAGCGCCTGCGGCGCACCGTAAAGCGTGTCGCCGACGATCGGATGGCCGATCGAAGAAAGGTGAACGCGAATCTGGTGCGTGCGCCCGGTTTCGATCTTTACTTCCAGCAGCGCAAAGCGTCCGTAACGCGAGGTGATACGCTCCACCACCTTGTAATGCGACACCGCCTGGCGTGCTTGCGTACCGCGGGTAGTCATGCGCGTGCGGTGCAGGCGGTCGCGCCCGATGGGCGCCGAAATCGTTGCCGCCTCCGCCTTCGGCCAGCCATGCACCAGCCCGAGGTAGAGCTTGCTGACTTCGCGGCCCGAGAACTGCTCACCCAGTTTGCGATGGGCAAAGTCATTCTTGGCCACTACGAGCAAGCCGCTGGTGTCCTTGTCGAGCCGGTGCACGATTCCCGGACGCAAATCGCCTCCCGCCTCTGAAAGCTTTGCAAAGCGGTGCAGCAGCGCATTGACCAGTGTCCCCCGGTTGCGCGGATCGTCTCCGGTGCCCGCCCCGGCATGAACCAGCATGCCTGCCGGCTTGTTGACGACGGCCAAATCGCGGTCCTCGTAAGCGACATCGAGAGGAATGTCTTCGGCCACGGCTCGCAACGGCGTCGGCTCCACCTGTCCAACAATTTCGATGTGCTCGCCGCCCTTGAGCTTGAGCGAAGGCTTGGCTGAGTTGCCGTTCAGCAAAACTTTTTGCTGTTCAAGCAACTGCTGCACGCGTACGCGGCTCACCTCGGGCAGACGTGACACCAGGAACTGGTCGAGCCGCACTCCGGCGTGCTCGGGAAGCACGTCTATTCGCACGAGTGGATCGTTCGCCGCCGGCGGTTCGGCGGTTGCGAGTTGCGAGGCACCAGCGTCGGTTTGGGCGGCAGGCTTTCGCCCACGTTTGGTTTCTTTCATTGCAGAGAAGTTAATCAAGCGGCGCGTCGCGCGCAAATAGAAAATTCAGACCGCATTGTTCGACAATCGGCGCGGCCTCAGGACGAGCGGCTGGCCGTGGCAGTCGCCGGACGGGTAGAACGCTTGCCTGAAGTCGGCTTTACCTCTGGCGGGGGTTGCAGCGAGAAACGCACCACCCAGAGGATGCCGCCAGCCACAACCATCAGCAGGGCAATCAGTTGGGTTCCGCTCATGAAACCGCCAAAAACGTCGCCCCTTCCCGGATCGCCGCGGAAGAACTCGATGAAAAAGCGGGCGATGCCGTAAAGAATCATGTAGAGCCCAATCACCTGGCCTTCAAATTTCTTGTGGCGCAACAGCCAGTAGAGCACCAGGAAGTTGATGATCTCGGCGACCATCTCGTAAAGTTCCGTCGGGTGCAACCTGACCCCCAAAGGCGTTCCCACCCACTGATGGGCCAAGGGATTGGTGAAAGTGACTCCCCAAGGCTCGCTCGTCGGCTTGCCGTAGCAGCAGCCCGCGGCAAAGCAGCCCACGCGCCCGAAGGCGTGGCCGATGGCAACTCCGGGCGCAAAGGTGTCGCAGATACGCAGGAAAGGCAGGCGATTGCTGCGGACATACCAGAAGGCAACCAGGATGGCCGCGACCAGGCCACCGGAGAAGACTCCGCCCGATTGGAGCACATTGAGGCTGAAGATTTCACGCGGGTTGCGCGAGTAATAGCTCCAGTCGTTCACAATCAGCAGGACCTTGGCGCCGAGAATGCCGGCCAGAATGACCAGCGCGCCCAGATTCCACATCTGGTCGGGATTCAATCCCTGCCGGCGGGCAACTTTGAAAACCACCATCAAGCCGGCGATCACTCCGATGGAAACCATCAGGCCGTAAGTGGGCAGACCAAATCCGTGAAATTCGAAAAGGCGGGGATACACGTTTGTTGTTCCTGGAGGGTTATTGTTCCTGGGGAATTACCCTCATTCATCTATTTTAGATCAGTTTAGCGGGCTTCGGGACCACCTGCACTGAAACCGTTCAACGGCATTGGCGCAGCAGGGTAAAAGCATTGCTGCTCGCATGGTTGGATGAAGAACGCGATGCGCTCGTCCCGGAAACTTTTGAAATTCGGCAATCTTGAAAGGTAAAACAAAACCGACCCGCTTGGCCGTGTGGGTGGAGCACCTGTGAACCCGTCTCAAGACGTGGGTGCCCCCCGTGGTCCTTTAGGCTCATCCGACTGGGGACTAGCACACCAGACCATATTCGAGTAGGGCTCCCGTTCACAAGAATTACGGTTCAGCAGTGGATACCATCCATCACCAACTTTGCAGGCCGGCTTCTTGTGCGTTTGATGCTACGAAACAGGCGCACGGAGCACAAGGGGTTCAGTCGATTTTGTTGGAAAGCTACGTGCTCTACGAATTTGCTCCCTGCGCCGGCTAGCGGAAGAGGTGAGGCACGAACCGGCTGAGATTATCGGTGATCAATCCATCGGCCTCGCGAATACCCATGCCGGCCGGGTCCTGGTCGATCATCCAACTGCCCAGCACGGGACGCTTGCCGCTGAAATCCGCGATTGGCGCCACCGCCTGGTAGACGAATCCCTCAGCGCCATAAGGGCCGTAGGTCTGCGTCTTTTCGTCTCCCTGCACCACTTGAATGTTCGCGCCCTCGCGTGAGAGCAGCGGCTTGCGAACGTAGTCGTGCATGCCGCGCGGGCCATCGAGATAGGCGGGCAGCAGCAACTCGTGGTCGGGATATCTTTCCCAAAGAATCGCCAGCAGACCCTTGTTGGAAAACATCATCTTCCAGATCGGCTCGATCCACTGCGTCTTGTGCATGAAGTCCAGCGCCATGGGGCCAAACTCTTCGCGCAGCATCATCTCCCAGGGATAGAGCTTAAACATTGTTTTGATGGGCTGCTCATCCGCAGCCACAAAGCTGAATGTGTTGTTGTCGAAGCCGATATCCGGCATCAGGATGTCGACGGTTTTCAGCCCTGCCTGCTCCGCCGTGTCGCGCAAGTAGGCGACGGTGAAGTCGTCTTCCCAGGTGTCCAGGTGTCCAAAGTAGACGGGATCGGCGACGTAGTCTTTCAGGTCCTTCCACTTGGCGATCAGCTTCTCGTGAATCGAGTTCCACTGGTCAGCCGCGGGAAACAGCTCTTGCAGCCAGAACCACTGCACGACGGCGGCTTCCAGCAGTGCCGTAGGGGTGTCGGCGTTGTACTCGAGCAGTTTGATCTGGCGGCCATCGTAGGCCAGATCGAAGCGTCCGTAGAGCGCCGGCGGTTCGTCGTTCCAAGTCTTCTTGATGGCCTCGACCGCGTTGGCGGGGATCTTCAGATCGGCGAAGCGCGCGTGATCGATGATGAACTGCCCGGCTTCCAGGCACATGGATTGCAGTTGCGCGGTGGCCGCCTCCAGCCGGTCGACCTCCGCGGAAGTGAATTCATAGTAAGCCGACTCATCCCAGTACGGGTTGAGTTCTCCACCGGCGGTGCTTGCCGAGTGATATACGAGCCCGAGCGATTCCACTTTCTGTCGCCAGTCCGAACGTGGCGTGATGGTTAGCCGTTTCACTCGCCCGCTCCTGATCCGTGTCCGGAACTTCCCATGGAGCTTCCAAAGCCCCCGGTACTCACGCCGCTGCTGCTCGCGCCACTGCCGCTCGCACCGCTGCCGCGAACCGTCGTGGCGCCCGGCCAGGCCGAGGCGGAGCCGCCGAGAACGTTATCGCCAATGTGGCCGCCACTGCTGCCACCAAAAAGCCAGCGGTAGGGATAGTAGCCGCCGGGACTGTTCCTGCGCTGCTTTTCGGCTTCATCGCAGTATTGGTCGCCAACAATGCGGTTGTCCGCGCCGACGCAGTTCTGCACCTGCGTCCGCCGGCAGCCAGAGGTGAACGCCATGGCGAGCGAGGCCACCAATCCCAGCGTAATTTGCGAAGACTTTCTCAACCGAGCCAGTTTAACCGGAGATGCCGCAGAGGAAAACCAGAAACTCTGGAATGGGCTGTTACCTTAGAGCAGTGCTGGAGTCGGTGTACCCCAGGAAGGATTATTCCAGCGTGTCACCCTGAGGAGCGTCCGTGAGGACGCGACGTGAGGGTCCATGTATTTGCTTTTCCGGCCTTTGGGTGGTGCTCGGCGAAATGCATAGATCGTCACGTCGGCTCGCAAAAGCGGCGAGCCTCCTCACGATGACACTCGCGCGAAGGATACAGTATCTACGGAAGGACTCACCTGATAAGCAGAATTATCTGCTCGAAAAGCGGGCGGCGATGTCGGCGTTCATTGCCATCACCGATTCGAGCGGTTTGCGGATAGGCAAGCCGTTCGCGCGCTGAGCGAGTGCTTCCAGCACCAGTTCCGTAGGAATGTTGCCGACCAGCGCGTCCTGTGCGAACGGACATCCGCCGAGGCCGCCGATAGCCGAGTCGAAGCGGCGGACTCCGGCGTCATACGCGGCCAGCACCCTGGCAACCGCCTGGTCGCGACGGCTGTGCAGGTGCGCGCCGATTTCGATGTGATCGAACTTGCCGATCACCGTGCCCATCAGTTCGGCAATTTGCTCCGGCGTGGCGAGTCCAACGGTGTCGGCCAGAGAGACGAAGCGGATACCCATGTCCGCGATCAGCCCCACGGCTTCGACAACCTCGTCCGCATTCCACGGATCGCCGTATGGATTACCGAAAGCCATCGAGATGTAGACCACAACATCCAGCCCGCCATCGAGGGCCTTTCCGGCGATCGCTTCCAGCAGCTCGACGCTTTCCTCCGCGGTCTGGTTCTGATTCTTCTTCAGAAAAGTCTCGGAGATGGAGTAGGGGAACCCCAGCGTGCGCACCGCCTCGGTCGCGATCGCCCGCTCCGCGCCCTTTTCGTTCACCACGATCCCGATAATCTCGACATCGTCGGGCGGGTCCAGTTGCCGCAACACCTCTTCGCTGTCGGCCATCTGCGGGATCGTCTTGGGAGAGACGAATGAGACGGCGTCAATGTGCTTGAATCCGGCGCCGATCAGGGCGCGCAGATACTGCACCTTGATCTCGGTGGAAATCCGTCCCGGCAAGCCCTGCCACGCGTCGCGGGGACACTCGATGAGTTTGAGGTCAGGCATAGGCGTTCTACGTCTGCAAGACCCCCACGTTGAACTTTGGCACGTCGGGATTGTGCGAGGCCGCCTCCAGCGCCTGGATGATGGCGTCGCGCGTGTCCATCGGGTCGATGATCTTGTCCAGCCAGAGGCGGGCTGCGCCGTAGCGCGGGTCCATCTGCTGGTCGTAGGTCTGCTTCACGCCTTCGTAAAGCGCCTTCTTGTCTTCGTCCGTCAGTTTGCGGCCTTCGCGTTCCATTTGCTTGATCTTGATTTCGACCAGCGTTCCGGCCGCGGATTCGCCGCTCATCACCGAGTAGCGTGCCGTCGGCCAGGCATAGATGAATCGCGGATCGAAGGCCTTGCCGCACATGGCATAGTGGCCGGCGCCGAACGAACCGCCAATGATGACCGAGATTTTCGGCACCACGGAATTGGCGACGGCGTTCACCATCTTGGCGCCGGAGCGGATGATGCCGCTCCACTCGGCGTCGCGTCCCACCATGAAGCCGTTCACGTCGTGCAGGAAGACCAGCGGAATGACGTTCTGGTTGCAGTCCATGATGAAGCGCGCGGCCTTGTCGGCGCTCTCCGTGTAGATGACGCCACCGAACTCGACGCGCCGGTTGCCCTGTTGATCGGTCTGCTGCACGTGCAGCTTCTGATTGGCCACGATTCCGACGGCGTAGCCGCCCATGCGCGCGTAGCCGCACAGCACGGTCTGGCCATACTCGGCCTTGTACTCGTCGAACTTGCTGCCGTCGACGATGCGTGCAATCACCTCGCGCATGTCGTAAGGACGCGATGGATCGCTTTCATAGATACCGTAAAGCTCTTCGGAGGCATATAGCGGCGACTCCGCGGGTGCCTGGTGAAACGGCCCGCCTTGGGAGCGGTAGCCCATCTTTTCCACCAGCGAGCGAATGCGTTTAAGGCAGGTTTCGTCGTTCGGTTCGCGGAAGTCAATGGTGCCGCTGATTGCCGCGTGCATTTGCGCGCCGCCAAGTTCTTCCGGCGAGCTCTTCTGTCCAATAGCCGCCTGCACCAGCGCCGGACCGGCAAGAAACAGGCCGCTGCCCTCCGTCATCAGGATGTGATCGCACATGACGGGCAGGTAAGCTCCTCCGGCCACGCACATGCCCATGATGGCCGTGATCTGCGGAATACCCATGGCCGACATGACCGCGTTGTTGCGGAAGACGCGTCCAAAATCGTCCTGGTCGGGAAAAACGTCTTCCTGCAAAGGCAGGAAAATGCCCGCCGAATCGACCAGGTAGATGGTAGGAACGTGATTCTCGATGGCGATGTTTTGCGCGCGGATCACCTTCTTTGCCGTCATCGGGAAAAAGGCTCCGGCCTTGACCGTCGCGTCATTGACGATCAGCATGAACAGGCGATCATGGATGCGTACCAGTCCGGTGATGACGCCCGCCGACGGCGCTCCGCCCCACTCGCCATACATCTCCCACGCGGCGTAGCCGCCCACCTCGAACAGTTCCGTTCCGGGGTCGATGAGCAGTGCTATGCGCTCGCGCGCCGTCAAACGTCTTTTGTTGTGCTGCGTCTCGATTGCCTTCGGGCCGCCACCTTCGGCGATCTTCTGCTCCTGGTTGCGAACCTCGGTGACAAGCCGCGCCATCTCGCGCATGTTCTTTTCAAATCGTGGATGACTGGTCTGGACCTTCGTAGGCAGGACGTTGATTGCAGCCTCAATCTTGTTGCGATCGGCCATAGTTTACCTTTTGTCCCATCGACCGCGATGATGGCGCTCGTTGCTGGGCAAATAATGAAAGTGTGAATACGACAGAGTCATCAAGCCTAAATGAGAGGCCCTTGATAAGCATAATACGCAAAGCGATGAAGCTGTTGGAACCCGCGCTCTTACGACACTGTTTTGCGCGTCCGCACGTTCTCGCGGATGAAGCGTACGATGTCATCCATCGGCGTCCCCGGCGGGAAGATGGCGGCCACGCCCTTTTCCTTGAGTGAGGCGATGTCCTGATCGGGGATGATGCCGCCGACCAGCACCATTACGTCTGTCATTTCGTTCTGCTTCAGCATCTCCAGCACGCGCGGCACGATGGAGTTATGTGCGCCGCTCAGGATGGACAAGCCGATGACGTCGACATCTTCCTGCAGCGATGCGTTGACGATCATTTCGGGCGTCTGGCGCAGGCCGGTGTAGATAACCTCCATGCCGGCGTCGCGCAGTGCGCGCGCAATCACCTTGACTCCGCGGTCGTGACCGTCCATTCCCGGCTTGGCGACAAGCACCCGTATTCTGCGGTCGGTAGCCATCGAGAGAACATGATACCGCAAGAGCTGGGCTAGCAGGACGGTACTACGCGACCGCGCGCTCTTCATACGTCCCGTAGACTTCGCGCAGTGCGTCGCATATCTCGCCGATCGTGGCATAGGCGCGCACGGCGTCGATGATGTACGGCATGGTGTTCGCCGGCGAAATTCTCCCATCGGCCTCCGCCTTGGAGCTCCTCGGCGGCAGCACGCTTGAGTGCGTCGAGTGCGTGCCGCACCGCGTCATTGCTGCGGCGCTGGCGCAGGCTCTTCAGTTTTTCCGCCTGGTGTTTGGCGACCGTCTCATCGATATAAAGAATGTGCGGCGGCGGCTCCTCGATGGTGAATTCGTTGGCCCCGACGATGATCTTCTCTTTGGCTTCGGCGGCGCGCTGGAACTGGTAGCTGGCCTCAGCGATTTCTTTTTGCGGATAGCCATTCTCGATGGCCTTCACCATGCCGCCCATGGCGTCCAACTTGTCGAAGTAGTCGAAGGCACCCTTTTCCATGTCGAGCGTCAAGCGCTCCAGGAAGTAGGAGCCGGCCAGGGGATCGACGGTGTTGGCGACACCCGATTCGTAGGCAATGATCTGCTGCGTGCGCAGCGAGATGCGCGCCGCCTCGGCGGTGGGCAATGCCAGTGCCTCGTCGAAGGAATCCGTGTGCAGCGACTGAGTTCCGCCCAAGACTGCCGCCAGCGCCTGCAGGGCAACGCGCGCAATGTTGATCTGAGGCTGTTGCGCCGTAAGCGAGACGCCCGCCGTCTGCGTATGGAAGCGCATCAACCGCGTGCGCTCGCTGGCCGCCCCTAGGCGATCCTTCATCAGCCGGTACCAGATTTTTCTGGCGGCGCGGTATTTCGCGATCTCTTCAAAAAAGTCGTTGTGCGCGTTGAAGAAGAAGCTCAGCCGAGGTCCGAACTCGTCCACGTCAAGCCCGCGCCGACGGGCCCATTCAACGTACTCCACGCCGTCGTAGATGGTGAAGGCCAACTCCTGCAGCGCCGTCGACCCGGCTTCGCGGATGTGGTATCCGCTGATGGAAATGGTGTTGAAGCGGGGCGTGAACTTCGATCCAAACTCGAAGGTGTCGATCACCAGCCGCATCGAAGGCGCGGGCGGGTAGATGTATTCCTTTTGCGCGATGTATTCCTTCAGAATGTCATTCTGGATGGTGCCCGAGAGTTTCTTCCAGTCGGCGCCCTGTTTCTCGCCGACCACCAGGTACATGGCCCACAGGATCGAAGCCGGCGAGTTGATGGTCATGGAGACCGTGGTGCTCTCCAGATCGATCCCGTTGAACAGGATCTCCATGTCCTCCAGCGAATCGATTGCGACGCCGCATTTGCCGACCTCGCCCTCGCTGAACGGATGATCGCTGTCATAGCCCATCAGCGTGGGCAGGTCGAAGGCCACAGAAAGGCCTCCGCTGCCATGCGCCAGCAGATACTTGTAACGCTCGTTGGTCTCTTCCGGAGAGGCAAAGCCGGAAAACTGACGCATGGTCCAGAGCTTGCCGCGGTATCCGGTGGCATGAATTCCCCGCGTGTAGGGCGGCTGACCCGGATAGCCGAGATATTGCTCGTAATTCCAGTCATTGGGCAGATCGGCCGGCGTATAAAGCCGCCGTACAGGCTCGCCGGAAACCGTGGTAAAACGAGCGCCGCCGCGTTCGTCCAGGTTGGTTCCCGTAGGTGCGCCAAGCGGCTTCTCTGGAGTCTGTTCCAGTGCGGGTGAGAGCGTCTTCTCCACCCACTCCCTCTCGCTGTTGGCGGGCGCGCGGCCGGTGAAGACATCTGCCGCGAGCGCTTCGGCTACCTTGCCGGCGTTTTTTTCGTCAGGCATCAGAACTCCCAAAGACCCCTCGTCGGGTTATAGAACTCCGCGATCCCCGCGGAAGCCAATTCCGCTGGCGCAAAAGTCCCACTTCCTTAAGATGCCATCCAGGACGAAGAGGCTCATGTACTGCAAAGCCAGATTGCAACCGCAACTCTGGCCAATCCGATCCAGCTCACCACATTTTGGCTATGAAAACGGAGCAGCACCGGGTGAGTACATCACATCTGAGTGGGTGTAGCTCTAAATGCAGTCCGCTCCGCGGCGGCCATCGCTGACCAGTTTTCAGTGTTCGGTCCTCGATAGCGCGCGGAGTATGGAATCGCGATTCTCTAATGTCTGGAATAACAAACAACAATGGCCACAGCGCCTAATTCGGATTTGCAAGCCTCGCACCCCGTTGATTCGCGAAGGTCCACGGCCGATCGCTCCGGCGAAACCGACTACCGGCTGGTGACGCGCATCGTGCATCGCGACGAAGGCGCATTCGGGGCCATCTACGACCGCTATTCCCGCGTGGTTTACTCGGTTGCGCTACGCGTGGTGAGGGACGCCGGCATTGCGGAAGATATTCTGCATGACATCTTTCTGAACTTGTGGCGATCGCCGCAGCAGTTCGACGGAGCGCGCGGCAAGCTGGCTCCCTGGCTGGCGGTCATCGCGCGCAACCGCGCCATCGACTGGATACGCAAGCAGCGTCTCCAGGAAGATCTGTCGGAAGTTCAACTGGTGGCCGACGAGGACATGGCCGGCGAGGTTGAGCGCAAGTTGGCGATTGAAAGGGTTCGCCTGGCGTTGAACGCCCTGCCGGAAAAACAGCGAGTGGCGCTGGAACTGGCATTCTTTCAGGGACTGACGCATGCCGATATCGCTACCCAGGCGGGCGAGCCGCTGGGCACGATCAAAACGCGAATCCGTTCGGCACTGCTTGCCGTCAGGAGGGCGCTGGAACAACGATGAACACGCACGAGATTTCCACCGACGATCTGGCCCTCTATGCGATGCGCTCGCTGGAGTCCGCGGACGTGTCGCGCATCTCCGGGCATCTCGGTTCATGTAGTTCGTGCCGCACCGAACTACAACGTATTCGGACGGATTTAGCAGCCGTGGCCCTCACTGCCCCCGAGGTCGCTCCGCCCGCGCGTGTGCGCGAACGCCTGTTGGCCGACATCGGCGAAGGGACAATCCATGAACTCGGCAGCAGCCGGAAACCCGCCGAGGCGGCGCATCCGCGCTGGTGGGCGGCCACCACTTATACGGGGGCTCTCATCCTGGCGATTGCCGCAGGTCTGCTATGGACGGAAAATGCGCGGCTGCGTTTTCAACTTACGGCATTGCGGCAGGACCTGCACAAAGAGCAGACACAACATCAGCAGGAACAGGCATCTTTGGAAAACGCATCGCACGTGCTGGCCATGCTGAACTCGCGCTCCACCATGCGCGTGCCGATGAAGGCTGGACTAGCTAAGCGGGAGCCCCAGGCTGAGGCCATCTATTCGCGCGAGCAGGGACGGCTGTTGCTGATGGCCAGCAATCTGCGAGCACTCCCGGCGCACATGACCTACCAAGTCTGGATTTTGCCCATGCAAGGCGCTCCCATCTCCGCCGGCATGTTGAAGCCCGACGCACAGGGAAGCGCCACGATGATGTGTCCGCAGGCTCCGGCGGTGGAAGCCAAGGGGTTCGCGCTTACGGTCGAGCCGGAAGAAGGTTCTCCGGCCCCAACCTCCAACCCGGTGCTGGTGGGAGAAGTCCCTTCGTAAACTTCGCGACGTGCGGTTTCGAGTGAAGGGCAACTACTTTAGCATGTCACCCTGAGGAGCGTCCGTAAGGATGCGACGTGAGGGTCCATGCATTAGTTTTTTCGGCCCCAGGTTTGGTTGGTGAAATGCATAGATCGTCACGTCGGTTCGCACAGGCGGCGAACCTCCTCACGATGACACCAGCGACGCTTCCGCCGGAAGAACGTGCGTTTCGAAAACAATAAAAAAGGCGGCCTGCAAGGGCCGCCTTAAACGTGCGCAAGAAAGCTCAATGTTGCGGAGGCGGAGCCGTTGGCGGATTCGGCTGGCCGGGTCCCGGGTAGTTCGGCGTGTTCAGCAACGGTTGGGTCGAAGTTCCCTTCGGCGGGATCTCCGGCGAAACCGCGGTCGGCAGGTTCCTGGTCGGAGCCGCGTCCGGTGTCAGCGGCAGATTGCTGATCTTGCCGGTCTCGGCGTCGGCCAGCAAAATGCCATTGCGCTGCAGCGTGCGCGACATCACCTGATCGAAGTTGACGTGCGATTTGGCGTAGGCGATCTTGGCGGCCAGCAGGTTCTCCTCGGCCGTGGCCAGATTGGTTTCCTGCTGGAATACCAGGTAACTGGTCGAGGCGCCAAACTGATACTTTTTCTGCTCCGCCTGCAAATTTGCCTGCGCGTAACGCTCCGCCTCAACTGCGGCGTCTACGCGGGCTTTGTTCTGCTGCAAAGCAAACTGCGCGTTGCGAACGGCGATGATGACTTGGTTCTCCAACTGCTGCAAACGCACTTGCGCCTGGCGGATTTCCAACTCGGAGCGCACTTGCACCGACTGCGCCTGGCGGTTGCGGATCGGTATGATCAGGTTCAGCGCCACGCCTTTGTCCGGTGCGCTGCTGTTGAATAAGTTGGTGAACGCCGTGCCGTAGCCGGTGTTCCCAGGAAGCGGCGGATTGCATAGGGGTGTGCCTACGAATCGACCAGTCGTCGACGTAATCGGCGGTGTACACAGGGGGGTGTTGAAGTCTCCGGCCAGCGATGAGGCGCCGTAGAATCCCACCAGGTCCAGCGTGGGTAGCAAGCCGTTTGCAGCCGCCTTGGCGTTGAGCAGGCGGTTCTTCAGGTCGATTCGCGCCTGCGTGAGGGTGGGATTCTTTGCGACCGCCTCGGTGACCAAGTCCTGCGTCGGTTCAACCGCCTCGGTGAGGGGGATGACCATCGTATCGGTCGGGACGATAGGCGCGAAGTGCACCTGCGAAGCTCCCATGTTGCGGCTCAGCGCGTTGATGGTGAAGAGCTGTTGCAATTGCAGGTTGGTCTCGGAGACGATGACGTTCTGTCGCGCGGTGGCGACCTGCGACTCCGCATTGGTCACATCGATCGGAGCCAGCGTGCCAATCTGCAACTGCTTCTTGTTGTCGGAGAGCGTGCGTTCGGCGAACGCCATGGTCTCCTTTTTCACCCGCAAATCTTCGTAGGCGCTCACCAGGTCCCAGTAGATATCCTGGATCTGCGCTACCGTGGAGATAATCTGCTGGCGGAAGGATTCGTCGGTAATCCTGCGGTTGTTCTTTGAGATCGTGATGAAGCGGTTATTGACGGCCCAACTCCGGCCCTGTAGCAGATGTTGCGTAAGCGTCAGTCGGAAAGCTGAATTCAAGGCAGGAACGTACGTCTGGAAGAGACTGTTACTGGTTAGCCGCGAGTTACCGAAGGTAACGCCCATGTTGGTGCCGGTGGCGAAACCCTGCAAGTAGGTGAAATTCGCCGTACCGGTATTTTGCGCTACGTTCAATGTTCCGGCTGAGGCGCCTGATTGAGGATAGATCGCGTGTTCGATTTGAAAATTGCCTACAACCGATGGATCGAACTGCGGTGCTGCCGGCCCGGCGCCCAGCGACGACAGAACCAGGCCGGATGTACCGGCGCCCGCGCCGCCCGTGCCTGCGGTGGTGCCGCCCGCGCTGCTGCCGGTTGAGGTGAGCGCACCTCCGGTCACACCGGATCCGCTGCCGCCCGGCGTGCCTGACACAATGCCCGTGGCGACACCCAGCGGTGTACCGCCACCCTTAGTGCGCAGAACATCCGTATCCGCAATGGGCAGATTGTAGCGTGCAATGTCGATATCGAGGTTATCCTGCAGTGCAATGGCGATGGCATCGCTCATCGAGAGCATGATCACGCCATCTTTGATCAGCGAGTCGAGCCGGGGCGAATTCATGAGGTTCACCTGCGGAACGCCGCGGCTTTTGTAGGGTCCCGTCACGGTCAGGACCGACTGGGGCACGCCGTAATTCTGCATGGCGGTCTGATTGGTCGGGGCATCGGGAAGGGGCTTGCTGCCCGCGTCCTGCTGAGCGGAACTCCCGATGACCATCAGTGCGAGCGAGGCTATTACTACCGCCGCCTTAATCAAAAAGGCAAGGGAGCGTAAGGCTGGCATTCTCTTTTTCTCCGGAATACGACTGCTGATCGGTGTGTGGTTCATTCGACCACGTGTATGACGTGCCTACAAGCTGTTTCACAACTCGCCATTAAGAAAGTTCTCCGCATAAATCCGGACTCGACCCGCGCCAACCGAGCAGAGTTCACGAAAAGGCCGGGAAGTGAAATAGTATATCCGACTGCATTGTTTGGAACGGTGATCCGTATCGCCGCGCAAAGGTCATGCCATCGCCTTTGCCATGACAACAGGTTGCCGCACACGAATGCTTGTCAACACTAACACCGGGGAACTCTGTTTGTTGCGCACTCTTAAGCTCACCATCAGCTACGACGGTTACGATTACCACGGGTGGCAGGTGCAACCGGGGGCTGCGACCATACAAGGCGCGCTGGCCGGCGCGATCGAGTCCGTCACCGGAGAAAAGCTTCTGCCGCAGGGCTCCGGACGGACCGATGCCGGTGTGCATGCGCTGGCACAGGTTGCGAGCTTCCAAACCGAGTCGCGAATTCCGCTGGAAAATTTCAGGATCGTGCTCAACGACCGGCTGCCTCCGGCGATACGGGTGCTCCGCGTGGAAGAGGCGGCAGCCGGCTTTCATGCCCGGCACTCGGCACGCGAGAAGAGCTACGAGTATCGCGTCTACCGCGGAGATATTTGTCCGCCGTTCCTCGTCCGCTATGTGACCCATTATCCCTATCCGCTGGACGAGCGATGGATGGCCGAGGCGGCGCCGCTGGTCGTCGGTCAACACGACTTCACCTCGTTCGCGGCAGCCGATTCCGACCGCACCCAACGGCTGCAAGCCACGGACGCCGCTCCGCCAAGGCATGTGGGGAACGTGCGCACAATCTTCGAGTCGCGGCTGGAGCGACAAGGGGATTTACTGGTCTATCGAGTGCGTGGCGACGGCTTTTTGCACCACATGGTGCGCAACCTGGTGGGAACGCTTTTGCTGGTAGGGAAGGGAACGCTGGCGTCGGCCGATGTGCGGCGCATCCTGGAGCTTCGCGACCGCTCCGCCGCCGGTCCGACGGCGCCCGCCAGCGGCCTGTTCCTGGTCTCGGTGGAATACTGAATTTGTTTCGAACATGTTTCCAAAATGGCCTCTTTGAAGTGGCATGGATACGGTGTCCTTCGCTACGGTGTCATCGTGAGGAGGTTCGTCGGGCGAACCAACGTGACGATCTATGCATTTTCGGTGTTCACCCGAAGCCCGGAAATGGCAAATACATAGGCCCTCACGTCGCGTCCTCGCGGACGCTCCTCAGGGTGACACACTGAAATAGTCATTCTTGGGATGTACCGACATATTCATTTCGCGCCACGGAGTTCGAGCGAAGATTTTGTAAGACTTAAAGAAGTATTAGATTGGAAACGTCATGAATGCGATAGACCTCGATCACGCTGGAGTTGCCGGACGCGACCTCGACTCGCTGGCTGCGGCTTTCGAACGGCTTGGGTTCAAGTTGACGCCGAGGGCGCGGCACTCCGGAAGGCGGAAACCCGATGGCCCGGTCGAGCCGTTCGGCACCGCCAATCGCTGCATCATGCTGCGCCGGGGATACCTGGAACTGATCGCGATTGTCGACCCGAGTTGCTATAGCGATGGGCTGGAGCACTTTGTTGCGAGGCATCCGGGGCTGCATATCATCGCCCTCTCGATAGGAGACGAGCTGGAGAACCTGCGGCGTCTGCGGCAAGCGGGCATAGACATTCCGGGCGTTGCATGGTTGGAGCGCCCCGTCGACGACGCCGACCCGAACGGCCTGCACGCACGCTTCGCCCGGCTGCCGCTGCCGGACGCGCCGGAGGGCCGCATCCAGTTGATTCGTCATCTCACGCCGGAGGCGATATGGCAGCCGCGATTCATGGACCACGCCAACCACGCGGTCGCCCTCGAGGAAGTTGTGCTTGCCGTGGAGCATCCGGCGGAATCAGCGGCGCGTTTTTCGTTGCTTGCCGGCCGCCCCGCTGTGGCCGACGCAGCCGGAGGATACGCGCTCAACTTCGAGCACAGCCGCCTGCGCCTGCTGCCGCCGGAAGCATTGCGCGCGGAACTGCCGGAAGTGGCGATTGATTCTTTGCCGCTGATCGCCGCGATTGCCCTTCGTACGGACGATGGCGACCAAGGCGATCCGGAGGCTCGCACAGGGAGTTGCGCACCGCGAAACGCCCGGTGGAGTGGTTGTGGCGCCGCAGGCGGCCGGAGGAGCGGCGATCATCTTTAAGGGATAGTCGGCAGGGACCGTGCTCCTGAGCTAAAATGGTTCTATACCGAACTCTACGGCTGAAGCGCCTGTTAGGGCAAAATCACAAAGGAAATCCGTGGCCACAGAAGCAACGCAAATGGAACCGACCGCAAACTCAAACCCCGCTCAGACGCAGCAATTACCCAATCACAAAGTGAAGATCAAGATGCCATTGCAGCGCGCCTGCAATGAAAAAGACGAGAAGGGCAAGCTGTGCGGCGGGCACCTGAAACGATGGTTCTACGCCTTCGACACGGTCGAGTGCGCTTGTGGCGACGTGGAGCGCGCCTGGGGAAAGAAGCGCCGAAGTGTATCGCTGCGAGCATTGCAAGACGGTCTATCTGCCAAGCGCGGCGGAGCCCAAGGGTAAGAATGTGGCCGGAATCGGGCAGATCACCATCGTCGGCCTGCCCACCAAGAAGGACGAAGAACCCGCCGTAAAGGACGATAAAAAGGCATAAAAGACACCGATTGCGCAGCCACGCAATGTCCGATAACGATTTCGTGTCCGATAATGCGTAATCGAAGATCGTCCTAGCTGATTATCTGACAAGTTTCATGAAATTCCAGCCCGGTCATCGCCTGATGGCTGGGTTCTTTTGTGTTGGATCGGTTTTTCGGTCGGGGCGCAATTGGGGAATCGGCGGGAAGGGCGAACGAGAGTGATAATGGCCACACCATCTAACCCAAACCGGACTCGCCGTCAGCCGGCCTGGGTGCGCACGAGCTGATCACACGCGGGGCTTTAACAACTGCTGAACCTTTTCCAGCAGAACTGTCGGTCCCTCTAGCTTATGTACAAAAGCCTCGACGTGTTCCAATCCAGCAGGCTTTTCCGTTGCGGAGAGCAAAAGAACAGGTAACCCGGGACGAACCGCCTTCAATTGGGCAGCCAGCTTGGTTCCGTTATCATCCTCCGCCACGTGGTACTCGGCGATGACCAGATCGGGGGCGGAGCTAAAGATTCGGTGAGCCTCGGCCACAGTTTTGGCCGTGAGCACTTGATATCCTGCACTTTCCAGAAGCAGCTTTTGAGCCCGACGTGCACCAACGTCACTATCAACGTAAAGAATGACTGCAGACATTTGTTGCCTCCACCGAGACAAGCTCGATATGCGTCGCGCCGCGATACAGGTGTTAGGTTGTTTGCAAATTTCAGGAGAATCGTCGCAATGCAATCCCGTGCCAAGTTACTGGGGCTCTACGCTGCGAGGTTCTCAAATGTGGGCGGTGCCGAAGTCCCCGCTCGGGGATCGCCCGAAATCGCACTTCGAATCCTCTAAGGGCTAACCGCCGAATCCTGCCTTGAAGAGGCGGTTCCAGTGGAGTTCAAGGTCTTTTCTCGCCCGAGTGGTAGTGCGGGCCGAAGAAGACAAACACTTGGGTGGAGGCTTGACTTTAGACGTTTACCCCGGCAGATCATGTGCCGGGCATCACCCCGGAGCGTGATAGCATCGCACTGTTCAGCCAAGCCCTTTTTCATTACCATTCAGTTTGAAGGAGCCCCGACAACGAACCGGGGATGCCTTACGAGTGACGTGGAATGGGAATGAGGCCTTAACATGCGACCTGCAAAACAAGCGACGTTCGAGCTGAAGTCCTTTCTCAGAGAAGCTGGCTGGGCAGGACAATCATGAAGGTGCGCAGCAAGCATCGTGCTTTCTCCCAGGGTGAGGCTGCCGATGATGTCTTTTATATCCAAAAGGGCCAAGTCAAGCTCACCGTTGTCTCCAAACAAGGGAAGGAAGCGACATATCGCGCTTTTGGACGCTGGCGATTTCGTAGGGGAGGAATCGATTGCTTCCTCTCATCCCATCCGCCTGACGAGCGCCACCGCGATGGCGGAGTGCGCGGTGCTCAGAATCGAACGCGCGCTGATGATACGAACGCTTCCACGAGCAATCCGGATCTATCGAGCACATTTACGACCTTCCTGCTTGCCCGTAATGCCCGAATTCAAGAGGACTTGGTTGATCAGCTTTTCAATTCCAGCGAGAAGCGACTGGCCCGAGCTCTGCTTATTACTCGCTCAATTCGGCAAGCAAGGAAAACCCGAGACGATTATTCCCAAAGTCGATCAAGGGACTTTGGCGCAGATGATTGGCACTACGCGATCACGAATCAACTTCTTCATGAACCGATTCCGCAAGATGGGCTTCATTGACTACAACGGGGGACTGCAGGTGAACAGCTCCCTGCTGAACGTTATTCTTCACGATTAAGGTGAGTCTTTTCAAAATTTGATTAGGCGAATCGTTTTTCATTATGAGTAAACGTGCACTTTTGCACACTTTCCAGGTGCTGTTTATGGCAATCTAAAGCACCCCTGATAGTGGAGGTGGGGTGCACGATGAACCAAGACGCTTCGGCCTTCGGCAGAGAAAGCGACGAGTTCTGCAAGCAGTTGATGGACAACTTGCATGACGGCGTCTATTGCCTGGACCGCCAGCGCAGGATTACCTACTGGAACAAAGCCGCCGAAAGACTGACGGGATTTTCCGCACAAGAAGTATTAGGCACCAAGTGTGCCGACAATGTTCTGGCGCACGTCGATGAATCCGGCTGCCAGCTTTGCAAGGAAGACTGTCCGGTAAGCCACGCGATGGCCAGCGGAGTTCCACACGATGGGGATATTTACCTGCGTCACAAACTCGGCCACAGGGTTTCGGTCAGTGTGCGCGCCAGCTCTCTTTTTGACGACTCGGGCGGCATAGTGGGAGCAGTGGAGGTCTTTAGCGACAACAGCCAGAAAATGGAGGCTCAAGAACAGGCGAAAGCGCTGACGGATGCGCTCCAGAAACTTGATATAACGTGTGCTTGTTTGCAAACCGAGTTGGCTGAGCGAAAGCGACTGGAGGAAGCGCTCACCCGCAGTGAGGGACACCTGCGCACGATCGTGGATAACCTGCCGATCGGAGTCATGTTCACCGATTCCCAAGGGAATTCGATTTTCGCCAATACCGCACTGCAACGTATCTGGGGAGGTGTGCAATTTGGGGGTTTGGAGCGGTACGCCGCCTACAAAGGTTGGCGGGCCTCTACTGGCGAGCGACTGAAGGCTGAGGAATGGCCCGCGTGCCGCACCTTAAAGAGCGGCGCAGCATGTATCAATGAGGTTATCGAAATCGAGACTTTCGACGGGCAGCGCAAGACCATCTTCAATTCCGCCTTCCCGGTGAAGGATGGGAATGGACGAATCGTTGGCGTAGTGGCGACGAACGAAGACATCACCGAGCGCCAACACGGGCACAGATCTCTGATCAGGGACCGAAAAACTGGCGTCTGCCGGGCGTATGGCCGCGACCCTCGCTCATGAAATCAATAATCCTATTGCCGCTGTAATGAACCTGTTGTATGTGCTTTGTGCCAATCCGTCGCTGGACGCAGATGCGGCCAAGTTGGTCACCGTGATCGACGACGAAATGAGACGGCTTGCAAACATCTCACGGACAACTTTGGGCTTTTATCGCAGTGACGCTGACCATTGTGTCGTGAATGTCGCACAGTTGCTGGATGAGGCCGTCGAGCTGTATACCCGGAAGGTTCAGGAGAACTCGATCGACGTGGACAGACGCCACGTCGACAGAACAATTCGTCTCTGGCGAATGCGGGTGAGCTGCGGCAGGTATTTGCCAATTTGATTTCGAACGCTGTCGATGCTTGTCCCAGCGGTGGACGACTTCTCCTGCGAGTGGTCCCCTTTCGCGAATGGGGCAATTCTCAAAAGCCCGGGCTGAGAATAACGGTTGCCGATAGTGGCCGGGGTATCGATCCCCAGCATCGGCGCAACATCTTCGAGCCGTTCTTCACGACCAAGGAAACGGTCGGCAATGGCCTGGGTCTCTGGGTCTCCAAAACCATCGTGCAGAAACACGGCGGCACGATTCGCGTAAGAAGCTCGCAAGGGCGCGGGACGGTTTTCCAAGTCTTCCTGCCCAAGATGCGCGCTGGAGACCCCCAACAGCACTTGCCCTCTAATTCAGATTGAATGTCATCCGCCCAAAAATAATTACCCCACGTCAGCCCAACCGAGGGGCGGGACGTGGGGCACCCGTGCCTTTGCTTTGTTCCCACATTAGCCAACTGCGGCAAATGTGGGCCACCTCGTTCTAATTCTGTCATCGGGTCAGAAAAACTATCCCATGTCAGCCCAACAGAGGGGGCGGGACGTGGGGCACCCGGCTCCGCCGGAAGGGTAGGGCACCCCGACCAGCCGCGCTCACAATGCGCCACTGAGCGGGAGGCCTTCTATTCGGCAGATACGACAGAGCCGGGCTTTCGTGTACCATTCAGATTCTTCGGACACTATGAATTTTAACGAGCAAGTCGAGCTGATCACTGGCGGGGGATTCGGGCAGCGGCAGACGCGTAAAGAGGTGACGCGGCTGGCCGGGATGAAATCTGTCCACGAGGCCTTCGAGTGGTTCGAGTCGCACGAGCGCGAAATGGCTGACCGGCAACTCGAGGTGACGGCCATTCCCGCGCCGCCGTTCCGCGAACGTCAGCGTTCGGAATGGATGCTGGGCAAGTTCGTAGAATGCGGTTTGCAGGACGCGCGCATGGACCCCGTCTGCAACGTCATTGGCTTGCTGCCGGGCGTGTCGCAGGGGCCGTTCGTGGCGATTTCAGCCCATGTCGATACCGTGTTCTCCGAGACCAAACTGGATGTGCGGCGCGACGGTGAACGGCTGGTCGGGCCCGGGATCGCCGACAACGGCGCGGGGCTGGTGGCGCTGCTGGCGATTGCCTCAGCCATGCAGGCGGCGGGAATCAAAACCCGTCTGCCGCTGCTGTTTCTGGCGAATGTGGGCGAAGAGGGCGAAGGCAATCTGCGGGGCATGCGGCACTTCTTCGAAGATGAGCAATGGCGCACGAAGATCGATTGCATGCTGGCTCTCGATGGCGCCGGCACAGACACGATCGTGACCGAGGCGCTTGGCAGCCGTCGCTTCGAGGTTTCCATCAGCGGGCCGGGAGGACACTCCTGGAGCGACTTTGGAACGGCGAATCCCATCGTTTTGCTGGCGCGTGTGATCGAACGGCTCAGCCGGATTGCCCTGCCCGATAACCCACGGACGACGCTGAACGTGGGCATTATCGAGGGTGGAACCTCGGTGAACGCGATTCCGGAATCGGCGCTGATGCGGGTCGATCTGCGCTCCATCGATCCGGCCAGGATCGCCGCCATCGAGAGACAGCTTCAGGCCATCGTGAACGAGGTTGTGGGCGGATTGGGAAGCGCTTCCGGGGTGCAAACGCAGGTGCGCGTCATCGGCGATCGTCCGGCGGCCGAGCTCACGGACGGGGCCTTTATTCTGGAAGCGTTGCGCGCCGTCGATTCGCAGTTGGGCATCAGGTCGCAGGTGCATTGCGCCTCCACCGACGCCAATATCCCGCTGTCGCTTGGGGTGCAGGCGCTGGCCATCGGCGCAGGGGGCACGGGAGCACGGGCACACACGCTTCAGGAGTGGTTCATCCCTCGCGGACGCGTTGTGGCGCTCAAGCGTATTCTGCTGACTGTGCTCACGGTGGCGGGCCTGGCGGAGTGAGGCGGTAGAGTTGCCATACTGAAAGACAAAGCAACAACCCCACCTTAGCGTCGAACTGCACGACGCGGAACGGCGTTGGGGCACCCCGAACCTGTTGCATCCGGCACATTAGCCAGGACCGCAGGCAAATGCTGGGCCACCGACATCAGGTGGGCACACGAGCGTATCGGTTCTCCGCCAACGCAAGGATTTCGGAAAGGCTATCCCCTGTCGCGCTCGCTGAAAGCTCACGTTCTGCTGATGTTCATCACCTTCGTCTGGGGCTCGACGTTTGTTTTGGTGAAGAACGCTTTGCTGGACGTCTCGCCGCTCGCCTTCAACGCGGTCCGATTCACGGTGGCAGCGATCATTCTGGCGGTGATTTTCCGGGAGCACCTGGCGTCGATCAACCGCCGGACGCTGCGGGCCGGCATTGGAGTGGGCCTCTGGCTGTGCGCGGGCTACCAGTTCCAGAACCTGGGGTTGCGGCTGACCACGCCTTCGAAGTCGGCCTTCCTGACCGGCGTTTGTGTCGTGCTGGTTCCGGTCTTCCTGGCCGTCTTTTGGCGGCGAAGGGTGAATGGCTGGACGTTGGCGGGAGTGGCGGCGGCTTTTTTAGGGTTATACCTGCTGGCAGTTCCCGGCGGCGGTGGCGGGCTGGGCGGAATCAACTTGGGCGACGTGCTTACACTGGGCTGCGCCGTGTCTTTCGCCTTTCAAATCATCGTGTTAGGACGGGCCACCCAGAAACATGCATTCGCCCAGATTGTGGTGGTCGAGATCGCCACTTGCGCCGTGGTGATGCTGGTGTCGGCGCCGTTGCTGGAGCCGGTGCGCATCGTGTGGTCGCCGACGGTGCTTTGGGCTCTGGGAATCACTTCGCTGGTGTCGACCTGCACGGGATTCGTGGTGCAGGGTTGGGCGCAACAGTTTACGCCGCCGACGCACACGGCTCTGATTTTTTCGGTGGAACCGGTGTTTGCCTGGGCGACGTCCTACGTGCTGCTCGACGAGCGCCTCGGGTTGCGGGCGGCAGCCGGAGCCGGCTTGATTCTGGCAGGCGTGTTGATTAGTGAACTGCTGGGCCAGGTGCGGCAGCCGGAGGTGGAGCTGGCAAAGGAGGTCCTGTGAGATGCAGACACGGCGACCTCGGGCTTACAATTCTTCCTGGTAACGAACGTGCCTGTGTGCACGTCTAACGAGCAGGGAGCAAAACTCCCGCAGGGTTCCTGAACGCGCCAAGAATCAATTCTGGGAATCATCGGCCAATTCCAATTTGGTACGGGAACTATAATGCTTGCGCTGTTATGGGCCGGGCCGAATACGAGTGTGCATCAGATAAGTAAGTGCATCGATCCGCTAACGGAGGCGGCTTCTCGCAAAGATGAAAACTAATCGTTTCGCTTCGACGCTGGTAATCGCGGTTACGCTGGCTTTGGGAATCCTTATCGGCACGGTTGTCGCCACTGGCGTAAAGGGCAAAACCGTCGATTCCACAGACGCTACCCCGCTACAGATCTCGAACATCAATCCACAGGCGGTGTCGAACGCTTTCACCCAAGTGGCAAAGCAAATCGAGCCCGCGGTGGTCAACATCAACACTGAATCGACGATCAAGAACCCGCACCGGCGCCCCCGCCGCGGCATGCCGCCTCAGGGCGATGACAATCAGGACAATGGACAGGGACAGGGCGGTGAGGACAATCCTTTCCAGGACTTCTTTGACCGCTTCTTCGGCGGACAGAATCCCAACGGTCCCGGTGCGCCACCCGAAGGAATGCGGCAGCGTTCGCTGGGTTCGGGCGTGATTGTCGATTCGCACGGCTACATTATCACCAACTTCCACGTGGTCGAGAAGGCGGACCGCATTCGCGTCAACCTGATGGGCGATCCGCCGTCGGTGAGCTACAACGCCAAGGTCATCGGGAGCGACCGTGAAACCGATCTCGCGGTGCTCAAGATCGATGTCGGCCGTAGCCTGCCGGCAGCCAAGTTCGGGAACTCCCAGCAGTCGCAGGTTGGAGAATGGGTGCTTGCCGTCGGCAGTCCGTTTGGCCTGAACCAGACGGTAACGGCGGGCATTATCTCTGCCATCGGCCGCAACAACATTGTGCCGCAGCGGCAGTTCCAGTCGTTCATACAGACCGATGCCGCCATCAATCCCGGCAACTCCGGGGGACCGCTGGTGAACATGGCCGGGCAGGTGATCGGCATCAATACCGCCATCTACACGGAATCTTCCGGCTACCAGGGCGTAGGCTTTGCCATGCCCTCCGATACGGTGGTTAAGGTCTACAAAGACTTGATCGGACCGGATCACAAGGTGGTTCGCGGCTCCATCGGCGTCATGTTCAACGCCATGCCTGATCCGGCGGTTGCTCGCGTCTATGGCGTCAATGGCGGCGTCACCATCAGCGATGTCGAACCCAAAGGTCCGGCGGGTCAAGCCGGTTTGCAGTCCGGGGACACCATCATCGCCGTGGAAGGCCAGGCGGTGAAGACGGGCGATGACTTGGTGAATGACATTTCGAATCGCAAACCGGGTACCAAAGTTCGCATGACGGTCGTCCGCGGCGGCAAGAAGCAGGACTTTACGGTAACAATTGCCGATCGTGAAAAGCTGTTCGGACGGCAACTCGGATTGGTCGAGGAGCAGGGCGAAACCGAGCAGCCGAAGGAAAGCAAACTCGGCCTAAACGTACGCTCGATCCCGCCGGAAGTGGCTCAGCGCATGAATCTGCCGAAGGGTGTAGGGGTTGTGGTTCAGGACGTGAAGCCGGGAGGCTTTGCCGACACCATCAACCTGAGCCGGGGCGACGTAATTATGCAGATTAACCGGCAGCCGATCAGCGATGAAAAGGCTTTCGACAAGGTGCAGTCGTCGCTGAAGTCAGGGCAGGATGTGGTCTTTCTGGTGCGTCCGAATGGACAGGGCCGGAACGGCTCGAATGTCTTTGTGGCCGGGACCCTCCCGTAACCGGCGGTTCACCCATCTCCGGCTGGTACTCGGGCATCATAGTGTGTCATGATATCCGGTACTGGCCGGAGATGATCCCGCCGGAATGTCGTTGAGGTGTTTATTTGCATTTAGATACAGTTTTTCCGTGGGGCGCTTTAAGGGCCCTTGTATTAACGGTCTGCACCACGCTTGTCTTGGGTGGTGCCTGTGCCGCCGAGGCGAGCCGTGAGAGCGGTGCGCCGCAGCTTGGAGGACATCCGAGACACCAGCATCCCCAGGTTGAGCTTACAAAGGTGCACCATGCGGCGGTTTCCGCCAAAGGCCGGGTGCACACCGCCGCCAAGAAAGGCAAGCACGCGGTCAGCACGGCACGCGCAAGCCATGGACAACAGGTCATCAGCTCCGAACGCGCCGGGCAAATTCAATCCGCACTGATTCGTGAAAATCGTCTCGATGGCGAAGCTACCGGCGTCTGGGACCAGCGCACGAAGGATGCGATGATCCGCTACCAGGCGGAGAACGGCTGGCAAACCAAAATCACCCCTGATTCACGCGCTCTTATCAAACTCGGTCTCGGCCCCCGGCACGATGGATTGCTGAACCCCGACAGCGCGGCACTCGCCTCTCCACATGAACTTGGCGCGGAACGGGAAATCCCCGGCGGACGGTAGGGCGCTATCACGCCAATATTCTAATTAGGACGGCCGTGAATTTAGAGCGGCCGTGAATTCTCCAGGATTTCACTCCAGGCGCACCCTGCGCCTCAGGAAGAAGCTGCCTCATCCTCCCTTTTCTTGGCAGACAAGTGATATCGCCTGGTTATCGCCAACAATGACAGGATGCTATGCTCCCTACACATGCCAGAAATGATGCGAATTGCATTAGCTCCTATCCTGATTGGGTTGATTTCGCTTGCTGAGCGCAAGTGGGGCAGCGCCGTTGCAGGGGTTCTTATCGGCTTGCCTACGGTCTCGGGGCCACTTCTTTTTTGCCTCGTGCTTGATCGCGGACCGGCATTCGCCGCTCACGCTGCGGTTGGCACGTTGCTGGGTTTAGTTGCCTTGGTCGCCTTTGCTCTTTCCTATGCGTGGGTGGCACAATCCCGCGGATGGGGCGCTAGTCTTTTGGCAGGGACGGTGAGCTACGTCGTAGTGGCAAGCATCTTGCTAAGACAACCCCTGAAAGCGCCGGGGTTGGTCGTTTCGCTTACCGCGTGTCTTCTGGTCATCGCGCTGTTGAACTTTCCGTCTGGCGCTCATTCGTCAGAGAGCAACTCGGGCTGGAAAGAACTGATCTTCAGAATGATTACAGCAGCCATCGTCGTCTTCGGGTTGGTGGCCGCCGCAAGAGTGCTTGGCCCGGAAATCAGCGGCTTGCTGGCGACCTTTCCCGCGTACACAAGTATCCTTGCGGTTTTCAATCACAAAAAGAACAGCGCATCAGCGGTTGCTGTGCTCAGGGGCGTTGTAACCGGAACGCTCGGAACAACCGGTTTTCTGGGGGTTATGGCGCTAGGTCTTGGCGCCTTGCCGACCGCGTTGTGCTTCCCTTTGGCAATCACTGCTGCATTGGTTGTGCAAGCACTGCTGTACCCTAAGCTGCGGCAAGCAACAGCCCAACATTAAGCCGGGTGCCTCAACGGGCGAACCTGGGGCACCCGGCTGTACTTTAGGGTTGAACGAAAAGCCCCACCCAAGCTTCGCTTGAATGGGGCACCCGCCGTCGATCCCACATTAGCAACTGCGGCAAATGTGGGCCACCTGACCGCGTTCGCAAAAGAAAGGGCCGCTTGCGCGGCCCTTTCGGTTGGTTTCCCGCGGCTGGTTGACTGCGGGAGTTCAGGTTCAAATCGTTGCTAGTTCGCGGTCACGGTCAGGGTGGTGGAGTGCTGGATGGCGCCCGCCGCGGCGTTTACCGTGACGGTATAGCTACTGGCGCTGCCCGCCGGAGGGTTGGTTTGCGTGGCAGCGGCGGGCGTGCTGGCCTTGCCGCTACCGCTTCCGCAACCGATGCTCGCTGCACCGAGCGCGAGTACGAGCAACAGCACTACCCAGAAGGCGGTCTTCTTTTTCGTCTTGCCGCCGACGATCAGCGATCCGAATGCGATGCCGAAGAAGGGCAAGGTGAACGCCAACAGCGGCTTGCTTTGGTGCGCCGGAGTCGGACGAAGCGTGGGCCGTGGGCACGTTGAGCGTCATGGTGACGCTCATCATCCCGCCGGACGGGGTTACCGTCGCGGGCGAAAACGAGCAGGTGCCGCCAGCCGGCAAGCCGGAGCAGCTCAGGGTCACCGCGCTGTTGAATCCGTTCTCCGGGGTGATGGCGATGGACGAAGTGCCGGCGCCGGACGCGCTCAGCATCATGCCCCCTGCGGGTGCGGTCATCGTGAAGTCCGGTGTTCCAGTGGGGGCAGGGCTGCTGGCGGCGGGGCTGCCGCTGGCAGCGGTAGCTGCGAACATGTCCGCCATGTCGGCAGGCAGTGGCAATCGCGCCGGGATACCCCGTGCTGCTCAGGCCGAGGGCCTCGAAGATGGTTCGTCCAAGATTCTGCTGCTGATAAAGGACGGTCGATTTGTAACCGGGCTTCACGTTTGGCCCGACCATCACAACAGCAATACGTCCGCCGCCATGAGTGGAGTCGCTGGTAGCCGCCTCGTCAAAGCCGATGATCAGCAAGCCATCTCCGCCCGGCTGGAAGGCTGGGCTGGCGAGCAGTGGCGCTAGGTTGGTCTTCAAGAAACTGTCTGCCTGGGCTGGGGTGCCATCATGCGCATCGTAAGTTCCATTGGGAACAATGTACGTAAAATTCGGCAACTGGTTGTTGGCCAAGTCGGTGGCGAACTGGGTGAAGGGCACGAGATTGGCCGCCTCGCCGGTGCTGTTTCTTACGTCGGAGAAGTAGGCAAACGGGTTGTGACGGATGTAGTACTTTCCCTGGCTGTCGGTAACGTTGCCGCCCGTGTAACCCACCGAAGGCAGCGACTGGGCATAAGACTTCCAGGTTACGCCGGCCGTGAGCATGTGGCGGACAATATTGTCCGCGCTGACCGTCCCGGTGAACGAGTCATTGTTCTTGGCGGGGTTGGTGCCGGCAGTAATCATGAAGTAGTTGTCGATCGAGGGATGGTAGTTGCCGTAGAAATTGGTCGCCTGGCCATATTGCGTTGCCAGACTGTTCAGGTAGGTCCAAGCCGAGCTGCTGCCGATTACGCTGCTGGCGCTCTCGTTCTCTTCCATAACCAGAACCACGTGACTACTTGCCGGGACCTGCGCAAAAGTTGCGGTAACCAACAGGACAACGGCTGCCAGCGTCGCGAAGGTCGTAAGTTTTTTCAATGCCAACATCTCCGGGAGTGGAAACTCCATGTCCGGAGAGTACGGGCGGTTGGCGGACGGGAAAATGAGGCGCTGTTAGTATTCACGCGGTTGGTTACACCTAGTTTGTTCAGTTCCTAGAAGCCTAGTTTTTTTCTGGGGTTGCGCTCGTTGAGCACGAAGCCGCTGAGTCCGAAAGAGACTTGCGGACAAGCAGAGTTTCCGCTTTGAAAATAAACGGCCAGAGATGCTGCTGGTGCAATCACCGCGGAGCAGAGTTGCGCAATGCTCGACTAAGGTACTTTGAAAGCTAGAGCGTCCAGCGCTTCTTACATGCGGTTGTGCAAAGACACAATCGAATAGGCTCTATTGCTGAGAAGAAGATATGGATGAGTTGCTAGAGGTATCACTGAAATCTCTACAAACCACATTAGCCAACTGAGGCAAATGTGGGGCGCTTGGCCGTGG
>CAWHUL010000029.1:0-7454 GCA_963832365.1 uncultured Acidobacteriota bacterium
CGGATGTATTTCAATCTTGAGACGGCTGTCGCGAACTATATAGCAACGGTCGTTCTGCCCTAGTATCTAGCCGCATAAGTTAGCGTACGATGCTTTGGGGTGTTTCTGAAAGACCACCTGTTTCTTCCACTCGAAGGGGTGGGCGGTTTGGTTGTAGGCGGCGATGAACGCGTCCATGTGTTTTCTCAGCTGGCCGGGGCTGGTGAAGCTGGCACCGGCCAGAGAGTGGCTCTGCAAGATCGAAAACCAGATTTCCACCTGATTCATCCACGAGGCGTGGGTAGGTGTGTAATGAAGATGCACGTTCGGGTGCCGCGCCAGCCAGCGGTCCTGCTTGGGTTTGTGGGTGTTCAGGTTGTCGAGGATGACATGGATCTGGCGAGCTGGGTGCTCGGTCACGATGCGGTTCATAAAGTCGAGAAACTCCACCCGA
Organism: uncultured Acidobacteriota bacterium; assembly: GCA_963832365.1. Taxonomy (GTDB): domain Bacteria; phylum Acidobacteriota; class Terriglobia; order Terriglobales; family Acidobacteriaceae; genus CAWBRT01. The sequence continues at coordinate 434 of CAWHUL010000029.1, forward strand.
CGGCGGCGCGGGTAGTGATTGCCTTTCACCAGACCGGTGGCCACCTCCAGCGCGGCAAACAGGGTGGTGGTGCCGTGCCGCTTGTAGTCGTGCTGAAAACCGGTGAGCGCCTTGCCGTTGGGCAGTTTCAGCCAGCCCTGCGCCCGCTCCAGGGCCTGGATGTGAGGCTTTTCATCCACGCTCAACACCAGCGCATTCTCCGGCGGATTCAAGTACAGCCCGACCACGTCGGCCGCCTTCTGGGCAAAGCAGGGATCGGTGGAGACGCACCAACTGTGGCGACGTTCGAGGGAAATCCCATGTTTGCGCAGGACCCGCCAAATCTGATCGTCGGAGATGTCCTTCAGGGCCGCTGCCAGCATGGCCCCATTCCAGCGGGCAAAGCCCGACGGCGGCAGCCGATCCAGTTGCGCCAGGATGCGCCGCTCGCTGTTCTGGTCATAGATGGCCGGCTTGCCCGAACGCGGTGCATCCTGCAGTCCCTGCAAGCGGTGGCGCAGAAATCGGCCGCGCCACTTGCTCGCGGTGGCCGGACGCGTCTTCATCGTAGCCGCGATTTGCTCGTTGCTGGCTCCTGCCGCCGCCTGCAAGATCATCCCGGCGCGAAACACATCCCGCGCCGTGCTCGTGGCTCGCCGCACTACCAACTCCAAATTAGCCTGCTCTTCCGGCTTGAGTGTAATCGTGCGAGCTTTCATGTTCAGCACTATACACCGTTCGCTCATTTATGCAACTAGATACTAGGTCACCCAAGGCGAGCGGGGGCCGCTGTCCTTATCGTCGCTGTTCGGAGCCTTAAAGTTGCCATGCTCGTCGAAATATTGCGAGCGGTCCTGTTTGCGCATGTAGACTTCGAATTTTCTTGCCGCGCGGCGGCGCTTCCAGCGGTAATAGCTGTTCCGGATGCCGTAGAAACCTTCTGAAGCCTTGACTTGCACTCCCCTCGCCGGTCTGCTCTGCGACATGAATTTCAGATAGAGCCAGCCGCAGAGAGCGCCTCCAAGATGCGCAATATTGGCCACTCCGCCCGGCCCCTGCAAAGCTCCCACCATGGCTATGAATATCCATATGCCAACCATGTACTTGGCTTTGATTGCGAACGGCAGGGGGAACATATAGATCTGGCGGTCGCCGTACAGTATCCCAAAGGCGATGAGCAGGCCGTAAATGCCGCCTGAGGCGCCAAGCGTCGGCGTGTGGACTAGGCGTCCGAGATTCGCGAAGAAGCCAAACGAACTCCCTCCGCTGAATGCCAGGCCTATATAGCCGACCACGATTGTCGAAATCGCAGCTCCAACTACGCAGAACAGGTAGAACTCCAGAAATCGCCGTGAACCCCAGTCCATCTCAAATTGTGAGCCGAACATCCACAGCGCAAGCATGTTGAAGAGCAGATGGAACAGACCCACATGAAAGAACGAATAGGTCACCAGCTCCCACAGCGCGCCGTGCAGGACGTCGCTCGGAATCAACCAGCCGAAACGCAGCACGCGCAGCAGGAATGGCGCGAAGTTCTCCGCCAGCAGCGTGAGCACGAAAACAAAGGTATTGATGATCAGCAGCTTTTTTACGATGTGGGTGAATGGAGGCAATGCCAGAGACATTCCGCCCCCGCCGCCCCGATTCATGATTCCAGATCCGCGCATATGTCCTTCTTTCGCCTGCGACCCACGGCCATTCCGACCGGGGCCCCCGGCAGCGGCCGCTTTTGCCGTTGCTGGGGTGGAGGCCCAGCCCACACTCCGAAGATTACACTATCCTTCGAAACCAGCGCGGCCGCTTCCGAGGCCATCATTTTCCAAATTCCGGGATTTGATCGGGACCCGCTCCGGCCTACAGCACTCCATCCTATTCGATGCTACTTCTTACTTGAGGGTTCTGCTCTTGATGGTGGAAGTTTTCTCGCCATTCCCCAAAAGGAACGGCGCAAATCCCTGTGCCGTAATGGAATCGATCGGCCGCCGCCAGATCGCGGCCGACCACTCCACCCCGGTCGCAACCATTTCCGCGATCGCGGGAGTTTTCGGCCGATGGGAAAGGGTATTAGCCCTAATGGGCCGGCTGGGGCAAAGTTCCACCGGCAATTTTCGTTTGACCACTTGACGCTATGGGGCGATTCTAAATATAAAGACGAACGACACCCGGATTTCCAGTTCCTCAGGCAATATGAATGAGGACACGGGTCGAAGAGAGGCAATCATGGTTTTATGTCCAGAGTGCGAAACCGATCTTGACGTTGAAGAAGACGAACTCGACGAGGGCGAAGTCGTCTCCTGCCTGGAGTGCGGCACCGACTTCGAAGTCGTTGCCACACACCCGCTTGAATTGAACAAGGTCAAAGACGACGAGGACGACGAAGAAGAGGACGAGAAGGAAGAGTAGCTCCGTGCCGGACGGCAGCGCGGCGAAACACGCTGCCGTGGCGCGGCGATCACGTCCATCGTGAGGAATCGGCGTTGAAGAAACTTTATCTGACCGGCTTGCTGGTTTTGCTCTGCGTAGCGTCTGCGGGTCCCTTCAGCGTGTCGGCCTTTGCGCAGGAGCGCGGCGGGTATGAGAGCGGGGCCTCGCGGTTGCTCCAGGGACAGGTGTTCAATCGCAATGTCAAACCCGTGCCCGGTGCGATCGTCTACCTCAAGAACACCAAGACGCTCGTGGTGAAGACCTACATCGCCGGACAAGACGGTGGATTTCGTTTTCCGGCGCTTTCGCCCAACGTCGATTACAAGATCTTCGCCGAGCACGCGGGCAAGCGCAGCGGCGTCAAAACCCTTAGCGCATTCGATAGCCGCCGGGAAGCGCGCCTCAATCTAAAGATCGACAAGTGACAATCCACCTTCGGAGTGCAAGAACGTTTGCGCGATGAGCTGGGCTCTGTTGTGGAAGCCCACGCCTTCAGGCGTGGGAACCAAGGCAAAAAGAGGAATCGCCTTTAGGCGCTGCTTATAGAATATGCTACCGTTTGTTTTAGATGGACCGCGAGAGGCGGCCCTAGTTTTATCGGCGAAAGACGAATTCATGAACGAACTCGAAGATATCTCGGCAAGACGGAAGAAGGCGCACTCACGATTAGTGGCGCTCAAGTCGAAAGTTTATGAAGGCTTCTTGGCAATGGAGAAGGCCGCGTATTCAGACGGGGCGCTGCTCAAGAAGGACAAGGAATTGATTGCGGTCGGAATCTCAGTCGCAAACAACTGTGAGTCGTGCATGCAGTGGCACATCGGGGAAGCGGCAGCCGCGGGCGCATCCTTCGAAGAGGTATTTGAGGCAATCGAAGTTGCCATCGAGATGGGCGGAGGACCCGCGACGGTGTCGGCCAGATTCGCTCTCGAAGTCATGGATGCCGTCAATCTCAAGCCGACCGGGAAGCGATAGATTCACCGGGCACGCGGGTGAATAAACGAGCAAAAAACTAGGGCCGCCTCTCGGCGGCCCTGATTCCTTCAATTAAATTGAGCTACTCCTGATGGCGCTTCCAGTCGAGCAGTTCGCCGATGGTTGAGGTTCCTGGCGCCGATGGCGGATGCTTGTAAGCCTCCACGTCCGCCCGCGTCGCTTCCGCGCCTACGGCGCGAATGCTCAACCCGACTTTCTTTTCTTCCGGGTTCATCTTGATAACCTTGAACTCGTATTCCTGATTGGGTTCCAGCGTGAGTGCAGCGCCGTGTGCGTCGGCAGCTTCGGAGTTATGGCACAGGCCTTCGACTCCATCGGCAACTTCGACGAACGCGCCAAAGCTGGCGAGTCGCAGAACCTTGCCGTGAATCACATCCCCAACCTTATGCTGCTCGAAGAACGACTCCCACACATCAGGCTGAAGCTGCTTCACCCCGAGCGAGAGACGGCGTTGATCGGGTTCGATCGCCAGCACTGCCGCGCGCACCTTGTCGCCCTTCTTTAACACTTCGGAAGGATGCTTGATGCGCTTGGTCCAGCTCAGATTGCTGACGTGCACCAGGCCGTCGATTCCGTCTTCGATCTCGATAAAAGCTCCGAAGTCTGTGAGGTTGCGAACCTTGCCCTCGACAATCGAGCCCACCGGATACTTCTCGTGCAGCGACTCCCAGGGATTCGATTCCAACTGCTTCAAGCCGAGCGAAATGCGGCGCTCCTGCGCGTTCACGTTCAGCACCACGGCTTCGACGTGATCAGTCACGTTGACGATCTTCGACGGATGCTTCATCCGCTTCGACCAGGTCATCTCGCTGACATGCACCAAGCCCTCGATGCCCTGCTGAGTCGACGAACGCGCCGTAATCGGTCACGCTGATGACCCTGCCCTGCACGTGCGCGCCGACCGGATAGCGCTCTGTGGCATCCAGCCAGGGATCGGGCGTGAGCTGTTGAAGCCCAGCGAAACGCGCTGCTTGTCTTTGTCGAACTTAAGAACCTTTACCTGGATCTGGTCGTTGACCTGCACCAAGTCGTGCGGGTGCGTCAGCCGGCCCCAGGACATATCCGTTATATGCAGCAGGCCGTCGATTCCGCCCAGGTCGACGAATGCTCCGTAGTCGGTCAGGTTCTTCACCGTCCCGGTGAGCACCGCGCCCTCGGCGAGATTTTCCATCGTCTTATCGCGCTTGCTGGTGAGCTCTTCTTCCAGCATCTGCTTACGGCTGACGACGACGTTGCCGCGCTTCTTGTTCAGTTTGATGACGCGAACTTCGATGTCCTGGCCCTTCAGGGAATCGAGGTTGCGGATCGGCCTGGTGTCGACCTGTGAGCCGGGCAAAAATGCACGGGCTCCCATTACGTCGACCGTGAGGCCGCCCTTGATGCGATCGATGACGCGAACCTTAATGGAAGACTTGTCGTTGTACGCCTTTTCGATCTCGTCCCAGGCGTGGAGACGTTGTGCCTTTTGGTGCGAAAGATTTACGTAGCCCTCTTCGGTGTGACCCTTTTCGATCATCACGTCGATTTCATTGCCGGGCTGGAATTTAACATTACCCTCGTGGTCCTGCACCTCGGCCAGCGGCACGACACCTTCGGATTTCAGTCCGATGTCCACGACAAGGTAGTTGGGGTTAATACTGATTACGGTGCCCTTGAGGACGCGGTCCTCATTGGCTGCCAGTTCACTTTGCTCTTGTTCGAATGTTTCTGAGTGCGGTTGCGAAGTCTTCCCGTCATGGTTTCTTTTTCGTTCCGGGCTGAGCCCACTTTGGGCCGCTCGGAACCATTAGCGTTTGGATTTAGATTCGAGTCGTTCTGTGCCTCGGCGGTTGATGGTTCGGGATGCGGAACCGGTTTTCTGAGTCAGTTCCTTAGACTGTGTGTCGTCAGACTGGGTGTCGTTGCGGGTGTCGTTAAAGGCCATCGGTGCGCATCGGCTCACCCTCGCTTGGAAGCGAAGATGAGAAGGTTTCCTTGACGGACTGCTCGGCTTCTTGAGTCTTTCTGGGAGATATGGCTGAGTTTTAGGGCATCTTGAACAATCCAGCGGCCGGCTCACACAGTACGGAATCCCACACTGCATGACTCTCTTGACTATACCAACCGTTGTCAAAAAGTGTCAATCGGAGAAATATGATTTATTACGGCAAGTGCGTGAATTCTATGCCACTTTACTCTTCGTTTGCAACTGCCCGCCGCCCCGGCTCGGCGACGGTTGCACCCCCAGGTTTCTTGTCCAAGCGGCATTCTGGTACTCTCGGCAACATGGGATCATCTCGCACTTCCTGGCCCGGTCGCCGACCACTAATAACGTGGGACAAAGCTAAAAGCTGTTTGTTTTGCGAAAGTGCTGGAGGAATCCGATGACCAGGCAGGAATCGTCTACCGCGGCCGGCACTGCTTCGTCATCTTGAATGCCTTTCCTTACACCAGCGGGCACGTAATGGTTGTGGCTGATGAGCACCTCGACCAGGCTTCGGAACCTTGCGCCCGAAGCCGCAGTCGAAATGATGATGCTTGCTCAGCGGTGAAGAAGATCTCTGCGCAACTTCTCCAGATCTGCCGATGGAATCAATCTGGGCATGAACATCGGGAAAAGCCCGTCTGGAGCCGGGGTGGCCGGGCACATCCACATGCACGTTCTTCCCCGCTGGGTGGCCGACGCCAGCTTCATGAGCGTCGTTGGCGAATCTGCTTGCTGCCCGAAGATCTAACAGACCTACGCCCGACATCCGGCAGGCTTTCGAAGCGGAGTAATCGCGTTGCGCGTAACTACATTCCTATGGTGGCCCACATTTGCGAAGCCACAGGCGGAGTGCGTACGTGGGGTCGAAAGCGCAGGTTACGGGAAGCCCGCGGTTGGCTAGGGTGGGGTAGTTCGGACTGGGTCCAAACGGTGTTTGCGTTGCTGCACTCTTGCTGTGGGTGTCACCGTGAGGAGGTTCGCGCTCTTTGCGAACCCACGTGACGCTCTATGCATTTCGCCAGTGATCTGCCCCTTCATTACCGCTTTCAGAACGCTTCCATTTGCTGCTCGCTCGACGCTTTCACCCCCGACTCGCGAGCCTTGTCCAGCTTCGATCCGGGATCGGCGCCGGCAACGACGTAGCTGGTCTTCTTGCTGACCGATGCCACGACCTTGCCTCCAGCATCTTCTTCAATCACGCCTCGGCTTCGTCGCGGGTGTATTTCGACAGTGCGCCGGTGAGCACGAAGTCTTTCCCGCCAGGGTTGTGCCGCGTTCTTTTTTCTTGCCGCTGAACTGCAACCCGGCCTTTTGCAAACGCTCGATGAGTTCCAGGTTTTTCGGGGTCCTTCGAAAAAGAACCAACCACGCTGGCGGCAATGCCCGCGTCGACTTCTTCCACCTGCTCGTAGTTCGGCGAGGCTTCCTTCGGCATCGGTGTTTGTGGCAGCCTCGATCAGCGCATCAATGGACCCGAAGTGCTGCGCCAGAAATTCCGCGGTGCGCTCGCCCACAAGCTAATGCCCAGTCCGAACAGTACGCGCTCCAGCGGCAACTTTTTCGATCGCTCGATTTCGTCTAGAACGTTCTGCGCCTGATTCGTCTCCGATGCGCTCCAGAGCGAGAGCAGATTCTGCTGTCCAGCTTGTAAACGTCGGC
>CAWHUL010000030.1:0-248078 GCA_963832365.1 uncultured Acidobacteriota bacterium
AAACAGCTTCTTGTGGTCGGGGCCTTCTTCGGAAATCAGCAGGTACTGCGGCTCGGGACGCCCCGAGGCATGCAGTCGCTCCTGCAACTCCGACTTGTAATCGGGCGATACCAGCGACTCTACTCCGCCCTGCCGGCGCTCCAGTTCGGGAGTTAACACCCATGCCAACACGAAGTCGCGCGCCGTTTCCAGCCCCGCGTCAAGGAACAGAGCGGCGACAACGGCTTCCAAAGCGTCCACAAGCAGGGCAGCTTTGTCGCGTCCGCCGCTTTTCTCCTCGCCCCGTCCGAGCCTCAGATATTCGCCAAGTTGCAGCGCTCTGGCGGTGTGGACCAGGTGACGGGCGCTCACCAGCAAAGCCCGCAACTTCGAGAGTTCGCCTTCAGTGTAGTCCGGGAAACGTTGGAACAACTCCTGGCTGGTTACAAATCCAAGCACCGCATCACCCAGGAATTCGAGCTGCTCATTGTCTTGCGAGGGAACGTGTTGCGAGAAAACGTGTTGCGGCGGCGTTCCGAGCGCCGTCAAAGGGTTGACCGACGGCAGGTTCTCTGGCGCATTCTCGCGTCCATGGGGTGATCCATGCTCGCCGGCGTGGGAGCTATGCGTGAGTGCCTGTACAAGCAATTCGCGTCTCTTGAAAGTGTAGCCAATCTTCCGTTCAAGGTCGGCCGCATCCGCGTGTTTCATGTGCAATCTATCGAAATCCCCGGTCCCCGGCTTCCTGCTGTTTGGATGCTTCTGCCTGGATCGCAATGGAAGCCGGTATGAGAGCTATTCTTTCACAGAAACACCGCGACACGAGGAACGTCTCCTCGGTATGCGATTGGAAGGCGTCCAATTGCAAGTGTTGCGAAGCAGCGGCCAAACCTGGAGTCATCATCCCAATCGAAAGTGGAAGCTCGCTTTCATTGCTGCGGTTGAGATTGCGACGGCGGGGCTGGCTTTGGCTTTTTGTGAGGAGTGGATTTCGGCTTGGCCGCGGCATTGTCGTCCACGACGTTCTTCTGCGCCCTGGCTTGGATAAGTTGTTGCCTGAGTGTTGCAAGCTCCAGCGCCTGCGCTTCGGCCATGGATTCCACGCGCTTGCCGAATGCTGCGCGCACAGTCTCCAAGCCGTTAATGTCGGCAGCCAGAAGTTCGTACTGGTCTTTGGGCCCGAACGCCCCAACCGACTCCGCCAGCGATTTCAATACGTCTGAAAGCGCGTTCAAGTTGCGATACAGGCGAAACCCAGGGGCCAAGTTTCTCGGTGAATTGCGCACCGCCGTGATGAATTCCGGGAGCGCAGCCGTCAGATTTCTCTGCATGGAATCGATGGTGCCTTCCGCCTGCCGCTTGCTTGCCGAATCGGTCTTCCATTTTTCGACCCGTAGCTTGCCCAGCTCCAGATTGATGCTCGAAGCCAACTGCTCAATCTGCCTCAACATGCCGTTCAACTCCGGATCGATGGGAGCCGCGAGGGGAGCTGATCCCGCCCGCGTAGCGCCGCCGTAGGGAGCCGTTTGCGCCGCGAGGACACAGCTCAACAGGCAAAAAGACACCAGAAGCAGCCGAGGTTGGGTTCTCAATTCGTTCTCCCGAAGGCCGATTGCCGCTGATCGATTGATGCAGTTCACAATAGCCCGCCAAAGTGGTACGTACCGATTACCACTGCTCTCCCCGTTGGATGCAATCCTGTTCCCATTAAGCGCGATGTGGCGGCGAGTCGTCAAGGTGAGCTGTTGGATGTCAACATTGTGTATCCAGGTACTCACTTTGAGCACTCACGGCATCCACTAAGTAATATCCATCCTGCACTCTTTTTAGGAAATCACTCCACCAATTGCGGCTTGCATGGCTGCCGGTCACTTTGGATAAAGAATTGCTCCGGAGTGTTATCGAACGCGCTTATTCGCGTCTGCGAATCCAGATCGGCCCACCCGGGGTCAGGTTCCGCGTGGCGGTGGTGCGGTTCAATCTCCTTTACTACTCCCTCCCTCACTGCCCCGTCCGGCATAGTCGCCGAACGGGGCTTTTTTGCGGAAGCCTGTACGTTTGCCGGAAGCCTGACATTACTTTCTCTTCCACTTCGAATCGTGGAATTGCCTTGTATGTTTAGAAGTGGTTTCTTCTAGATTGGCTCTGGTAGCTGGTCTTCAGCGGATGGCAGCCGCGCGAACAAAAACTCTCGTTGTGCAATTCAGAGGTGCACAACCATGCAGGAGCGGAAGTTGTAACTTCAACAGTTTCAGGATTGATGTGTCCCTAGAGCTAACAATCTTCGGGATATACCGTTCGCGAAACTGGTCTAAGCAGAGGCGCTTGCTGTCTTTTTCTGCTGGAAACATTCGCGGCACAAAACCGGACGGCCCTGCGTCGGCTTAAACGGGACCGTGGTTTCCTTACCGCAGCCTGAGCATACAGTGCGAGTCTCCACCTTCGGTGGCGCCGTCGCCTGCGTTACCCCCAGAGCCTGCCCGCGCTTTGCCTTGCAGCCCTTGCAACGCTTAGGCTCATTCTTGAACTGCTTGTCATGGAAAAACAGTTGTTCCCCTGCCGTGAAAACGAAATCTTCACCGCAGTCAATGCACTTGATAACCTTATCCTGGAATTCCATGGATCTTGCCCCTTTCAGCCCACACGCGCACCGCGAAATTTATGCTGCAATTTCGAAAGCGCTCGCTAGTCCCCTGGTTCGGCCCGTAACTTCCATGAAACCGCACTACCGATCAAAGACCACGTACATCGCTTGGGCAAAAGGCAAGGCCGCTCATAGCAGCGGCCCGCGTTGAATTCAGTCTTGCTCTCTGCGAGCCTTCTTACTGCTGCGTCTTCGCGCCAAAGCTACTTTCACTTGGCGGTGCTAGCTTACAGCAACTTTCACTTTTTGGCTCTAAATATAATCATTTTGAAGCGCTTCGGTACCAATTTTGCACAAATATTGTCGGCCGAGTGACCTGCCTGCGCCAAAGGCTCGCCTTTGTGCCCTCTCCCACCTTCAATTCAGCATCCGTAAGTTATTGTATATAAGACTATTAACGTATTGACCAAGGCGTTGGTGTCGCCGGCAGGAAGCCTTCCGGCAGCTCCCGCAGGGGAAACCATTGCCGTAAGGATGCGGTTCTAGCTGCCCTTTTGTTCCAACTCTGCCCATCGAGCGTAGAGATCATCCACAATCTTCTGCGCGGCGATCATCTCTGCCTCCGTAGCTAACAAACGCGGGGCATCGAAGGCAATCGCCGGATCCTCATAGGCGTTGCGCTTGGCCGCCAGCGCCTGCTCGGCCTCGGCGAGGCGTTGCTCGATGGTCGCAAACTCACGTGCTTCCAGATAGGAAAGTTTTCGTCTTCCAGAGGAGCTCTCGACGCGCGCGGTTTGAGGGAGTTCTCGTCGCCGGGACTCAGCGACCATGGATTGCTTGCGGGCTCTCTGCCATGCGTCCCATTGCGAGTAATCGGCGAAGCGCTCGGCCGCGCCCATGCCGTCGAGTCCCAGCACCACGGTGGAAACGCGGTCCAGCAGGTAGCGATCGTGCGTTACCATCACTAGCGCGCCGCGATACTCAAGCAGGCTTTCTTCCAGAATTTCCAGCGTTTGTATATCGAGGTCGTTGGTGGGCTCATCCAGCAGGAGCACGTCGGCCGGCTCAAGCATCAGCTTCGCGATGAGAATGCGGGCGCGCTCGCCGCCGGAGAGCCGCGACACCGGCTGGTTGAGTTGTTCGGCAGCAAACAGAAAGCGCGCCGCCCACGAGGCCACGTGAATCACCCGCTCGCCATACACAACGGAGTCGCTGTCGGGCGCCAACGCACGCGCCAGCGTCAGGGTTGGATCGATCTCGCGGTTCTGATCGAAGTGCACGATACGCAGCGACGTCGGCACGGCGAATCTCTCCCGTCGATGGCAGCAGGTCGCCTTGCAAGAGGCGAAGCAACGTGGTTTTCCCGCTCCCGTTTGGCCCGACCAATCCCACGCGCATGCCTGCGGTGACGATGAAGTCAAGGTTTTCGAACAGCGTGCGTTCGCCGATTCGAAAGCTCACCTGCCGCATTTCGATCAGGCGCTTGGTCTTGCGATCCGTGGCGGAGAAATCGATCTTGGCGGACGAGCTGCGTGCCCGCGCATCCATGTCCGCCAGTTCGCGGATGAGATCCTGCGCTTTGTCTATGCGGGCCTTCGACTTCGAGGTGCGCGCCTTGGCGCCGTGCCGCAGCCACTCGATCTCGTTGCGCACGCGATTTTCCAGCGCTTCCTGCCGCTTCGCCTGCGCCTCCAGAAATTCTTCCTTCTTCTCCAGAAAGGCGCTGTAGTTTCCGTCGACGCGAAAAATGCCCTCCGGATAAAGGCGGTTCAGCTCGACCACAGAGGTTGCGGCGTTTTCCAGAAAATAGCGGTCGTGACTGACGACGACGCAGGCGAACCTGGCGCTTTGCAGCAGAGTTTCGAGCCACTCGATGCCGGCCAGATCGAGATGGTTCGTCGGCTCGTCCAGCAGCAGAACGTCAGGCTCCTGCGCCAAGGCTTCGGCAATCACGAGGCGTTTGCGCCAGCCACCCGAGAGCGTCGTGGCTTCCACCTTGAAGTCGTCGAATCCCACGCGGCCAAGCGTCTCGGCAACCCTGCCCTCCCATTCCGCGTGCGGCACGCCGGACGCCTCCAGAGCGCGCTCAATGGTCGAGCGGACGCTCTCGCCCGGGGCAAATTGCGACTCCTGCGCAACGTAGCTGAGGCGGGCAAGCTTGCGGACGGCTATCTCACCGCTGTCCGGCGGCACGCGCCCGATCAGAATTTGCAGCAGCGTCGATTTACCCGAGCCATTTGGCCCGATCAGGCCGATGCGATCGCCTTCGGCGATGGTAAAGCAGACGTTCTGGAACAGGGGCGCTGCTCCAAATGCCTTCGAGACGCCTTGAGCATTGAGGATGGGAGGCAAAGGGAACCGTAATCTCCAAATGGACTTCACAAAAGAATAGCAGGGTAGGGCGCTGGCTTCCGAGCGCGTGCGGGAATGGCCCACGTCAGCCCAACAGCAGGGCGGGACGTGGGGCACCCTTTGTTGATAGGGAAAATTCAAACTGAACCACACCCGGCCCTCGTGTACCGAAAACGCGCGTACGGCGTATTATGCTTGATGGACCCGGGGGCCGGGCGTCTGGTGTGACCTCTGGTTGTACGGGATGCGCGGGCTCGGGACGAGTGTCAGGAGAAAGGATCGTATGCAGCGAATTGGCAGCGCACACTGGCAGGGCGGACTGAAAGACGGCAAGGGCACGGTTTCATCCGCCAGCGGAGTTCTGAAAGACACGCAGTACTCATTCGCCACACGTTTTGAAAACGGCGTAGGCACCAATCCCGAGGAGTTGCTGGCGGCAGCGCATGCGGGTTGTTTTTCCATGGCGCTCTCGGCGCAGCTTGACGCGGCCGGGATGAAAGCCCAGAGCATTGATACCCGGGCGACCGTTTCGCTGGAAAAAGTTGGAGAAGGTTTCGCTATCACCACAATTCAGCTTGACCTGACGGCGAAGATCCCCGGCGCGGTCAAGGAAAAGTTCGAGCAGGCGGCCAACAACGCGAAAGCGGGCTGTCCGGTTTCGAAGCTGTTTGCCAACAACGCCAAGATCACACTGACAACGCATTTGGAAGGCTAAACGCCCGCTGGGGCGCAGGGAAGGCCATCCTCCGGGATGGCCTTTTCGTTTCAGCAGCAGTTCTAATTTGGATTGTTCATGAGTACGGCGAAATATGGGTGGAGCAGGGCTTTAGCCCTGCATTTACGGTCCGCCTGGATTGGCGGCTTTAGCCGCTGAGGTACATTCCGTTGGCAACAGCGGAATCGCCTCAGGGGCTAAAGCCCGCATGGTTGCTGGCTTCTCTGCAGGCCTGAAGGCCTGCTCCACCCGATTCATGAATAATGCGGGCTGGTTTTTCCGGGGCTCCCCACAAGGGTTGCAGGCCCAGCGGCCCGGTATTCTGAATGATTCGCGCCAGATTCGTGGCAAACGTAACTCGCTGTCATACATCACAGGTAAGTACGTCAGTTCCGGCCAGTTCCGGCGAGCTCCGGAGCGGCTTTGCCGTACTAGACGAGGAACCTGGATGGACGGTGGGTTGTGAAGATCACGATTTTCGGGCTGACGCTCTCTTCCTCGTGGGGCAATGGACACGCAACGCCTTACCGCGCGGTGTTGCGGGCGCTGGCGAAGCATGGCCATACGATTACGTTTTTCGAGAAGGACACCGAATACTACGCGCTGCGGCGTGACTTCAATTCGTGTGGCTACTGCGATCTCGTGATCTATGGCGAGTGGGAGGAGATCCGCCGCCGGGCTTTGAAGGAAGCCGCCGAGTCGGACGTGGTCATAACCGCGAGCTTTTGTCCTGAAGGCGCGCGGATCAACGACGCCGTGCTGAGTCTGGAGCGCCCGCTGCGCGTCTTTTACGATCTCGATACGCCGGTGACGCTCGGCAAACTGCACGGCGGCGATCTGGATTACCTGCGAGCCGGGCAGATTCCGGAATTCGATCTGGTGCTCTCCTGGACCGGCGGCCGCTCACTGCTGGAGTTGGAAACGGTGTGGAAGGCGGCGCTGGCGAGGCCTCTGTTCGGCTGCGTCGATCCTGACATCTACGCGGGCGCTCCGCGTGACGCGCGATTTGAGTGCGCCCTGAGCTACATGGGAACCTACGCGGCCGACCGCCAGGAGAAACTCGACCGGTTGTTTCTGGAGTGCGCGAGGCGTCGGCCGGAGCTGGCATTTCTGCTGGCCGGGACGCTTTACCCATGGCACTGGCAGTGGCCGGCCAACGTCAAGCGTTTCGACCACGTCTCCCCGTCCGAGCATGCCGCACTGTATTCCTCGTCGCGCCTGACGCTGAATTTAACGCGCGCGGAGATGGCGGCGTGCGGCTATTGTCCGTCGGGCAGATTTTTTGAAGCGGCAGCCTGTGGCACCCCCATCGTGAGCGACTGGTTCGAGGGACTCGATACTTTCTTTCGGCCTGGAGAAGAAGTTTTGATTGCCTCCAGCGTCGAGGATGCGCTTCAGGCTCTCGACCTCGGCGACGGCGACTTGGCAGGAATCAGCGCGCGTGCGCGTCAGCGTACGCTCGATGAGCACACGGGAGAGCATCGCGCGCGCCAGATGTTGGAATACTTCGAAGAGGCTTTCGCGGCGCGGCACGGGAAGTCCGTAGCACCTTCATTGAAAACGCCTTACCAACGAGAGCACGTGCGGGTTCCCGCCGCGCGGGCATTTACGCGTAGCGGGGTAGAGGGGGTTACATCGTGATCGGAATCATTCCGGCGGCCGGTGCCGGGCAGCGCATTCAGCCGCTTGGTTGCTCGAAGGAACTGCTGCCGGTGGGCTCGCGCGTGGTCGAAGGCGTAGAGCGTCCCAAGGCCGTTTCCGAGTACCTGGTGGAGCGCATGATCGCAGCCGGAGCCACGCAGATCTGCGTCGTGATTTCGGCCGAAAAGAGCGACATCGTGCGGTACTTCGCCGAACGCGACTATGCGGCGGAGATTTTTTACGTTGTGCAGCAGCAGCCGCGCGGCCTGTGTGACGCGCTTTTCCGCGCCGAGCCTTTCGTACGCGACGATCAGACGGTGCTCATCGGATTGCCCGATACCATCTGGTTTCCGGAGAATGCCTACACTCCGGCGATCAACCAAAATGCGGACGTCAACCTGGTATTGTTCCCGGTGCTGAACCCATCGGTGTTCGATGCGGTTGTATGCGATGACCTCGGCTACGTGGAGCGCGTGGAAGTAAAGCTTCCAGACGCGCACTCGCACTGGATATGGGGCGCAGTCACGGCCCGCGGAAGCGCATTCAGGGCACTCAAGCGATTGTGGGATGCGCGCCATCGCGAGGACGAATTCCTGGGCCATTTGCTGAACGCATACATGGCCGCCGGCAACGTCGTGCGCGCCACTTTTTCAGGGGAACACTACATGGACGTCGGGAACCCTGGAAGGCTATCACGCAGCCCAGGACTACCTGCGCGCACAGAAGCTACGCGGCCGCATTCTGGCGGCCTGACCCCTCTCATTTTTCATTAACTTTATCGGAACTCACGTGGACCTCCCGGCCCACCGCGCAAATCACAGCGCGGACGGAGGAACATGGACTCCCGTGTTTACCTAGGGCATAACAGGCTATAACCTTAGTTCTTTGCTGTAGTTCGTTTGGATTAAGCAAGTTCTATTCTCCTGCAAGCGGTGGCGGATTCAATTGCCGCCGCCAGTTCGGACTGCCCTCGGCAGTCAAGCGCGGGAGGATAACGTGCGCAAGGCCCTTGCTCTCATGGGAGCATTGCTTTTATCGGTTGCGGCATTGGGTTCCACTGCATTTCAACCCACCACCACACTTGCCCAGGAAACTGGAAACAACACCAATTTGACCAGCAGCTTCACTGGCACGACCAACGGCGATGTGCGACCGGGGAACATCAGCAAAGTAGACATCCATACGCTGCTTTACGCCGGTAGAACTACGAAGGTATTTGCCCACTACCAGCCGTGGTGGGGCGGCTCGGGCCACGTCAGCATTGGACTTGGCGATGAAGCGAATCCGGTCGTCGTAAACGCCCAAGTGGCCGACGCAGTCAGCCGCGGCATCGATGGCTTCATCGTCGACTGGTACGGCCCCACGAGTACCCACCACAATACGGCGACGCTGAACGTCAAAGCAGCGGCGGAAGCAAGCGCGAACTTCGAGTTTGCGATCTCCGAGGACTCCGGCTCGTTGAATAGCGCCACCGATGTCACCGCGAAACTATTGAGCGACATCCAGTACATGGCCGACAACTACTTCAGCTCGCCACGTTATTTGCGCTGGAACGGACGTCCGGTCGTGACGTTCTTTCTGAACACGTCATTGGCAATCAATTGGGCTACGGTTCGCGCCCAGGCGGCGGGAAACCCTGTATTCATCTTCCGCAACTCCAGCGGCTTCACCGCCACGGACTCCGATGGCAGCTTCGCCTGGACGAATACGTCCAGCAACGCCAGCGATATGGGGCTGAGTTCGCAGGACAGTTTCTACAATGCGGGCCTTGCGCACCCGTCGCTGCTGACGATCGGTTCAGCCTACAAGGGCTTCAACGACACGATTGCGTCGTGGGGATCGAACCGCATCAAGAACCAGCAGTGCGGACAGACTTGGCTGGCGATCTGGGCCGAAGTTGGGAAGTACTATTCGGCCTCGAATCAGCTGCCGCTCATGCAGATTGCGACTTGGAACGACTACGAGGAAGGCACGGAGGTTGAGAGCGGTATCGACAACTGCGTCACCATCTCTGCCGCGCTGAGTGGCAGCACGCTGGGCTGGACGATCACCGGACAGGAAAGCACGATCGATCACTACACGGTGTACGCGTCCCAGGATGGTGTGAATCTCATGGCCGTCGAGCAGGTGGCAGCCGGCACGCATGCGGCCGACCTGAGCGCGCTCGGATTGCCGGCAGGGCAGTATTCGTTTTTGGTGAAGGCCGTCGGAAAGCCAACGCTGCTGAACCACATGTCAGCCGCGGTCAGTTACACGGTGGCAGGCACCGTGAGCCAGCCTCCTACGGCGAAGCTGGCGGTGACTCCGGCCAGCGGCATCGCACCGGTAACCGTGACCGCCTCGACCGCCGGTTCGACTTGTTCGGGCAGTACCATAAAGTCCACGCAAATTGATTTCGGCGACGGAACTGTGGTCACAGCCACCGGGGCTTCCCACGCATATAGCAGCGCGGGAACGTACACGGTGACTGCCACCGCAACCGGCAGCAATGGCTTGACCGGCACAGCACAGCAGAAAGTGACCGTGATGTCCAGCAAACCTCCGGTGGTCGCACTGTCGGTCTCGCCTGCAACCGGCTCCGCGCCGCTTTCGGTGACGGCTTCCACCGCCGGCTCTACCGCTCCGAATGGCTCGATCGCATCCACCTCCATCGATTTTGGCGATGGAACGGTGGCGAGCGCCCCCAGCGCTTCGCATGTCTACTCCACTGCCGGAAGCTTTACGGTGAAGGCTACGGTGACCGATAACGTGGGCGTGAAGGGAAGCGCGCAAACCTCGGTCAGCATCACCGCCGCCGCGCCCGTGCAGAGTTCCGGGGTGACCGTAACTGCGCCGCTGTCCGCCTCGACGGTCAGCAATCCGGTCAAGTTCGTGGCCACGGCGAAACCGGCTTCATCGACCGCGAAGATCACGGCAATGAAGATTTACATTGATTCCGTGTCGAAGTACTCGGTGAACGCCTCAGGCATCAACACGACGTTGACGCTCAGCAGCGGCTCGCGCCACGTCACCGTGCAGGCATGGGATTCGACAGGTGCAGTCTACAAAAACTCCTTCACCATCACGGTGAAGTAGGTTTCCAGTGGACACGGTAAAGTAGTTTCCAGTGTGGATTATTCATGAGTGCTGCGAAATATGGGTGGAGCAGGGCTTCAGCCCTGCATTTACGGCCCGCCCGAATTGGCGGCTTTAGCCGCTGAGGTACATGCTGTCAGCAACAGCGGAATCGCCTCAGGGGCTAAAGCCCGTATGGTTGCTGGCTTTTCCGCAGGCCTGAAGGCCTGCTCCACCCGATTCATGAACAATGCGGGCAAATGGATGTCGCGTAACGAAGCTGAACCATTGGCGGGATCGAACGGTCCCGCCATTTTCATGTGCCGATGTGCAGCACGGATTGACCGTGGCGCGCCGATGCCGTTACAATCTTGTTGCATGCCTGAGTGATCGGCGGGCCCTCCGGGGCCGCCGCCCAATGCAATACCCCAGTGGAAGCGATTGGTTGCTGCCGGGGTTCCTGAAATGCCGAAGTGGCGGAATTGGCAGACGCGCATGGTTCAGGTCCATGTACTCGCAAGGGTGTGGGGGTTCGAGTCCCCCCTTCGGCACCAAAAGTTTTGATCCCTTTTGCAATGAGCAGTTTTGCAAAGGGGATTTTTGTTTAGCAGGGTTTTTTCGAGCGCTTCGTCACAGTTAGTTTACGGAAACAGTTGTATTCTCCGTGGGTTGTTGTAATAGTTACCCCTATGGAAGAAGAAAACCTCCAGCCCACCGAGCCAGACAACGCCGCCAAACCGCAGGAGGAGAGCGCGGAAGAGCGGCGCTTTGCGCAGATCATGCAGCGCGTCGCCTTGGGGGACACTTCCGTGACCTCGGAGGTGTACTTGATGCAGTCGTTCGAGGACTTCGCCAAGAAGAAGGGTTAGGGCGGGGGATTTTCAGAAATCAGCAACTTGCTTGTGCCCGTTATAGGGGCAGAGTCTCCCCTTCGGCACCATCTTATCCCTGGTGTAATTAGCGGCTTGCACGGAGGATTTTTGTTTTTCCCGGTTTTAGCGTAGTAAACGAAAAATTACGTCCGATCTGATACGCTGCTCCGTCTGGTTGAAAGCGACGAATCAGCCCCTCTGCGGTTCATGCGACATGTGAGAAAACGGTTGAATCGAATTCACCTTCGCGGTAACCTGCCACTCGGAGCGTGGTGAACCTCTGTGAGGCATTTGAGAAGCGTTTCGCGCGACCGTCGCCGCCCTGAACCCAGCGTAGAAAATGATGTGGACGAGCTTCGTGAAACATTCGTGCGTCAGTGTCGATCGGCTCACGTTCGAAATGCTTGTATTGCATCCAAGGACGCTTGGCTCGTTGAGGCATCGAGGCATCACCCGGGACCCAATTTCCAATAGCGCGGCTTCTACTCGGTCGAAAATGCTCTTATGAGTCTCGCATATGGCATTGAAACCTTTTCAGAGTTTTCGTCGCCCAGCATCTGAAATTGAGCAACACGCTCATGTTATTGTACTTCGGAATCCTGAACCGCCCCACATCTGTCACCAGAGGCAATCATGGGCTGTCCGTCTAAAGAAAAGTTGTTGTGACGGCACTGCCTCTTGTGGGACAGTTTAACGACGTTAAGAGCCAGCGACAACAACTGTCCAATCAGAGAGTTCTAAACAATGTCGAATCAGACTGACAAAACATTCCAGCAAATTTGGAAGCACATGGGCCGGGAGCGGCGTCAGCAAACCGCTGCCGCTTTTTTCTCCAGCACCGAAGCCGCAGGCGAGCTGCGGAGGATTTCGGGATTCATTGCGATGAAGCTGAACCTGCGCCCGCAGAAAGCCGCGAAGCTCCCCGCCGACAAGGCGGCAGCATACCTTGCGGCAATTGAGTCGATTGATGAGCCGCTTGCCGCATTGCTCGTCCGCACCTATCTCTTCGCCCATCATGCACCGATGCTGATCATGTTTCTGGACGAGCTCCAGATCCCGCACCAGAACGGCGTGATTGCCGACGACAGCACCGCTGTTCCGAGCGCCGATGCGCTCCGGGCAGCCGCCGATCACCTCCGTGCCGCATTCCCGGCGGAAGACGTGCAGTTCTATTTGTCGGCGCTTGTGGCGAGCGACGCGGTGGCGTGGGCCAATCTGGGCGCCGCATTTACAGACGCCGCAGTTACGGACGAAAAGACGTAATACCCGCCAACCAATCCCACGTCAGCCCAACTACAGTCACCCCAGCGAGCGAGGCTCGCTGGGGACCCCGACATGGGCGGGACGTGGGGCACCCGTTCTTATGGAAAATTCAAATTGACCCACTACCGAGTCCAGCTCGACATTGACTGGCCGGCAGATTTGCTGCATAATCCGCAGCGCTTTCAAGCGGGCGGAAACTTCCACCAGGGTGAACAATGATCAGGTTCAAAGGTTATCGCCGTCCAGACGGAGCTGCCGGCATTCGTAATCACGTGCTTGTCATTCCTTCTGTCGTGTGCGCAAACCGGGTAGCTCGCGGAATTGCGCAGCAGGTTTCGGGCGCCACCTGGATCGAGCATCAGCATGGCTGCACGCAGTTGGGAGCCGATGCCGAATTAACCGCACAGGTGCTAATCGCGCACGGTGCTCATCCGAACGTGTTTGGCGTGGTGGTGGTTGGCTTGGGGTGCGAGACCATTCGCGCGCAGGATATCGCCGCGGCGATCAAAGCGAAGTGCCCGTACAAGCCTGTAAGTCTCGTCATTATTCAGGATGAAGGCGGCTCCGTAAAGGCGACCGCCATCGGGGTGACGGCGGCACACCGGATGGTGACGGAAGCTTCGTGCCAGGAGCGCGAATTTGTGGATGCTTCTGCGCTTATTCTTGGCACCGAGTGCGGCGGCTCCGATGCGTGTTCCGGCATTTCGGCCAACCCAGCTCTGGGCGCGGCCAGCGACATGCTCATCGACGCCGACGGCAGCGTTATCCTGGCGGAAACGACCGAACTGATCGGCGCTGAGCACCTGGTTGCCGCACGCGCGGTGAATGAAAATGTCGCCCGGCGTTGCTATGAGGCAATCGAGCGCTGTGAGGCCAGCGCCAATGCGATGGGAGTGGACATGCGCGGTGGCCAGCCGACGCCCGGCAACATCGAAGGCGGCCTCTCCTCCATCGAGGAGAAGTCGCTCGGCTGCATCTACAAGGCGGGCACCAGGCCGTTGCAGGATGTGATCGAATACGCCGCGCCGGTCACGAAGAAGGGACTGGTTTGGATGGATACCCCGGGCCAGGATATCGAGCAGATCACGGGCATGGTAGCCGGGGGTTGTCAGTTGGTTGTCTTTACCACCGGGCGTGGCACTCCGTGCGGCTCACCGATTGCTCCAACCATTAAGATAGCCACCAATACCGCGATGTTCGAAAAGATGAATGACAACATGGATCTCAATGCCGGCACCATCATCAGCGGCGACGAAACAGTCGATGAGGTTGGCGTGCGTATTTTTCAAGAAATGCTGGAGGTGGCTTCCGGCAAACTGACCAAGGCGGAAGCGCTGGGATTCAATGATTTTGCCATTAAGCGCATCGGGCCGACCATGTAGCCGGAGTGGAGGGGATCATGAGCAAGATCAAGGTAATCGTCATGAAATCATCCGACAACGTCTGCACGGTTGTCGAGAATATCGAACCCGGAAGCGTGATTGCCGTTCAAGACAACGGACAGGAGATCGGCATCACGGTTGGCGAAAAGATTCCGTTCGGACACAAGTTTGCGATCCGCCCAATCCAGCAGGGCGATCCGATCATCAAGTATGGCGAGGTGATCGGCGTTGCCACGCGTGAGATCGCACCGGGCCAGCATGTCCACGTTCACAACCTGGAAAGCCGTCGAGGCCGGGGAGATAAGTAGATATGCTGTTTGACTTGGTGCCCCACGTTCCGCCCGCAGTTGGCTGACGTGGGTTAGTTCGACTCGGTCAAGGTCCCACATCTGCTAACTACGGCAGATGTGGGGCACCGTCCTCAAGCCAACTGCTCTAGTACCACGGTCCACGTCTTCCAAACACAATCACACCCGGCGGGTATGGATACGGGTATCCATAGGGATATGGGTATGGAGCAGCGCGCGGGTAGGAGCTATTTTGGCGCTGGTTTCGCACGCGGCACCACTCATCGAAACCATCGGGTGCGGGGTCTTTATGGCGTTCATAAGCAGCCGCGGTTCCGGATAGCAGAACCTGCTCGTGTCCCTTCACGCGCAGCGCTGAATGCTCTCCGGTAACGGTGCCCTCACCCTTCCAAACGGTAATCGTGGTGGTGGCAGCCGCCGGGTCGACGTCAAAGCGGTAATCACCTGACTTCTTGAGGGTGAATGCGCCGTTGTTGCTATTCACCTCATAAATTTCGCCGTCGAAGAGGTGGTGTACGTGCAAATACAAAGTCCCCTGGTGGAGTCGTACCTGGACCGAGTGGCGAGTGACGTTGACAATGGTCAGGCTCGTCTCCGCGTTCAGTTGCATCAAGCCGGTTCCGACGTTGAGCTCTGCCCGCGAAGCCTTGTCGGTCCACACGTTGTCCGTAATGTTTAGGCGATCATTGGCCGAAGCCGCAACCCAACTTCCTTTTCCATGCGGCTGAATTGAGACGGTTCCATTGATGTACTGCAGGACAGCAATACGCCCAACAGGAGCGGCGGTTGCGAGCACCGTCCCAAAAAGTAATGGCATCAGTGCTAACCAATATTTACGAGCAAATATGTTCATGCCGAATCCTCCCGGAGGCAACCGTTTACGTACTGCCGCGCGCGTCAGTCAGCTTTCCGTTTAACGAAGGGTACCCTGAGATGCTGTAAATGCGCAACGACTTCGATCCGGACGGAGCTTCGGCGTAAAGCACAAAATTACCGATTTGGAGGGCTGCCGCAAAGCTCCAGAGATATAGCACGTTCATGCCGCAATTTCCGGATGAACGCACGTATCTTGCAATCAGTAAAACTTAGGCGCTAGAAAAATGAAGGGTTCCAGTCCTCTATTGTCCTTCCGTAATTCGCGGAAATTGGGGTATTATCCAGCTCTGCAATCAATACGACATAATTCGGGTCGTTTGTTGGCCGCGAAGAGATGGGTTCGGCGGTGCTCGGCTCTCCCTGTTTTTTCCAGCAAGCGAGTGCAAAGGCACTTATGAGGGTTCTATGCGAACAGTAGTTCACTTGATTGTTGCCGTTCTATTGATGGGTGCGGCTCCGTGGATACACGGTGAGGATGCAGATCGGAAAGCTGACATCCGAAAGAAACTGGACTCGCAGTTTGTACTGACGAAATTGACTGCGGACAAGAGCGACATTGACACCGCCGGCAGTATTTTGGTTTTGCAGAAGAGCGGGTTTCAGATGTGCACCATCGCCGTTCCTCCGCAGACGAGCAACTACAAAGATGGCAATATCTCGACGAATTTGGGGAACACCATGAGTTGGGCGGCAAGGCTGCCATCCGGCACGAGGCCTGACGCGGTTCCAAAGCGCAAGTTTGCGGTTGGAGAAAAATTCTGGGTCACCGGCCTTGAAGTCCTGGACGACGGCGTCGTGTTTCAACTCTACAGTGATCCGTATGCGGATGTTCGGTATTGGGGAAGACTGAAAATTGGATTTCCCAAGAAGTCCATTCCCGCAGCCGATGAACTGTTGAAGACCATTGCTGAAGTGATAACGGTGCAGCCAGACGAGACCGCAGACGAAGATGCGTCGCAAGAGGACGGACCGGCACAAGTGCAGGCATTGGCGCCAATCGCTCCGCCGCCGCCTCCGCCGTCAATCGCTCCGCCTCCACCGCCACTCGACGTGCCGACGATTTCAGTAGGCCAGACGAAGGACGAGGTTGTGGCAACCTTCGGGCAACCGCAGAAGGTGGTCATCCTGCAAACCAAAGAGGTTCTGTACTATCCGGATATGAAGGTGACGTTGGTTAAATCAAGGGTTACTAATGTCGAATAGCCGAGGGATGGTTAGCGCCGGGGATCAAAACCGGCGAAGAGAAAAGGAGAAAGTCATGCACGCGTCGCGCACTCAGAAGGGAAGTTGGGCCTGTTTCGCAGCGCAAATACTCATCATACTGTGCTCGCTCGGATGGTTAGCCCAAGCCGACGATCATAATAAGAAGCCGGCCAGCCCGCCCCCTAAGGCGGCAGCCCCCGCTAAACCTGCACCATCCAGACCCGCCACCGCGAGCAAGCCCGCCACCGCGAGCAAGCCCGCCACCGCGAGCAAACCAACAACGTCCAAGCCGGCGACTCCTACCGCAAGCAAGCCGACTACAACAACGTCCAAGCCGGCGACTCCTGCCGCAAGCAAGCCGACTACGACAACGTCCAAGCCGACGACGACCACCGCCAAACCGACCACACCAACAACAACGTCCAAACCTACGACGACCACGCCTCACCCGACCACGTCCACCACTGGAAAGCCGACCGGGGCAACCACTGGCCACCCGACTACGACCACCACTGGAAAGCCGACCGGGGCGACCACTGGTCACCCGACTACAACCACCACTGGAAAGCCGACTGGGGCGACCACTGGTCACTCGACTACGACCACCACTGGAAAGCCGACTGGGGCGACCACTGGTCACTCGACTACGACCACCACTGGAAAGCCGACTGGGGCGACCACTGGTCACCCGACTACGACCACCACTGGAAAGCCGACCGGGGCGACCACTGGTCACCCGACTACGACCACCACTGGAAAGCCGACTGGGGCGACCACTGGTCACTCGACTGCGACCACCACTGGAAAGCCGACTGGGGCGACCACTGGTCACTCGACTGCGACGACCACTGGAAAGCCGACCGGGGTACACACTGGAACGCATCCGGCAAGTACGAGCCTTTCGGGAAATAGACCTGTCCCCAAGGGGACCCAGCAGACTCATTTGCAGAACGGCAGCGCGGTACAGCGGCGCCCGAATGGCAGAGTCAGCGATGTGCATGATGCCAAGCGCGGGATGGATGTTCACCACAGCCTGAACGGGAGCCGGCGCGTTTCGGTCGAGCGCCATGACCACTCCAGAATCGTTGCCGAGCGGGGCCGTCCGGGATATGTTCAACGCCCCTACTCTTACCATGGACACGACTACGCGCGTCGCACCTACTACCACGAGGGACGTGCGTATGACCGTTACTACCGCGGGTACAGCTACCATGGCGTCTACATGAATGTGTATGCTCCCGCGCGCTATTACCCGTTGGGATTTTATGGCTGGGCGTATAACCCGTGGTACGCGCCGGTGTCCTACCGCTGGGGTTGGGGCGGCAGTCCCTGGTACGGCTATTACGGCTCCTATTTCACCCCCTACCCCGTGTACTCGAGTCCTTCGCTTTGGTTGACAGACTATTTGCTGGCGGCTAGTCTGACGTCGGCATATCAGGCCCGCCAGGAGGCAAAGGCGGAGAGGGCTGCTGCCGCCGCTGAAGGAGCTGCGCCGCTCACGCCGGAAGTGAAGCAGATGATCGCCGACGAGGTGAAGGCACAGATTGCTCTGACGAACGACGAGGCGAAGCAGGTTGCCGCGAAGCAGGAAGTCGACCCGGCGTCCAGCAGTATCGGCAGGTTGCTGGCGGATAACAAGCCTCACGTGTTCGTTGCCGCCAGTGCGCTGGATGTGGTCGACTCTTCCGGAGCGGAATGCGCTCTCAGCGATGGTGACGTACTGAAGCTGGTAGCGCCGCCGGGTCCCAACGCCACTGATGCGAATCTGATGGTGTTGTCGAGCAAGGGCGGTCTGGAGTGCCGGAAGTCTACCGTGGTCACGGTCGCTTTGACCGATTTGCAGGATATGCAAAACCATCTGCGGGAGACGATTGATCTGGGCTTGCAGGAGCTTCAGGAAAAGCAGGGCAAGGGCGGGTTACCCAAAGCTCCGCCGTCGGCCGTGGGCGCACCAATCAATTCGGACTTTGCGCAGAATGCTCCACCGCCGGAAGCCAATGCCATTGCCGAGATCAATCAACAGCTAAAGGAAGCCGATTTGGCGGAACAGGATGTTGTGAGCCAGGCGCAACTCGAGCCTGGAGCAGCTCCGCCAACGACGGCTGCGGCCCCGAAGACGATTGTGAAAGGACAGAGCATCAACGACGTGACCGCCATACTTGGGCGGCCCGAAACGGTGGTGGATCTTGGTCACAAGAAGACGATATACAAGTACAAAGACCTGAAGGTAAGTTTCAAGGATGGCAGAGTCTCCGACGTGGAGTAATGTCATCGCTTGAATGGTCCTGATCGTTCGGTCCCGGTCTGGATTGGCTTCCAGGCCGGGACAAATTAGTACAACCAAGCGGAAAGTTGTTTTTTGAAGCCCTGCTGAAACAGGCTGTTACGAAACTGAGTGACTCTGAAGTAAGTTAATGGGAAGATGCCCTTGCGAGAGCGGGGGCATTTTTCATGGGCTTCATTCAGGGTGAGAGGCGGGATCAGCACACGTTGTTTCCGACGACTCTGGACGATCTGATTCCTGCCGATCATATGTGCCGTGTGATCGAGGCATTCGTCGGCAAACTGGAGATGTCGGCGCTGGGCTTCGTTCGGGCCGAGCCAGCCGAAACCGGGCGTCCTGGTTACGACCCGCGCGATCTGCTGAAGCTGTATCTGTATGGATATTTGCAGCAGATACGTTCGTCGCGGCGGCTGGAAGCCGAGTGCCGGCGCAACGTGGAAGTGATGTGGCTGCTGAGCAGTCTGGAGCCGGACTACAAGTCGATTGCCGAGTTTCGGCGGATGCATTCGGAGGCGGTGACAGAGGCGGGAGCGGAACTCGTTCGCTTTGCGCGTTCGGTGGGACTGGTTCGCGGCGAGTGGGTGGCGATCGACGGCTCGAAGTTCCGCGCCGTCAGCAGTGCCAAGAGCGTGAGGGAGCGTGAGGCGATCCGGCGCTACCTCGATCAACTGGAGCGAGCCGACGCGCAGGACGAAGTGGTGATCAACCCGAGCGCGGTAGCGGCGGCGCTGGAGAAGCTGAAGAATCACCCAGAGGCGGAAGCACGTTTCATGCGCATGGCCCAAGGCAACGCGCCCGCTTATAACGTGCAGACGGCAGTGGATGCCGAACACGCGCTGATTGTTGTGCAGAAGGTGACAACTGAGGTCACCGACAATCGCAGCCTGTTGCCGATGGCGGAAGCGGCCCAGCAGGCCGTCGGCGCTCCGGAAACACTGCACGTGGTGGCCGATGCAGGCTACTCCAATGGCCCGCAGGCGGAGGGCTGTGAAGCCAAGGGAATCCTGCCCCACGTCCCGGCCAATCGCGCCATCAACAACCAGGGCGATGGAACACTGTTCGACCGCACCGAGTTCGTTTATGACGACGAGACGGACAGCTTCCGGTGCCCGGCAGGGCAGACCCTGGCCCGCAAGCAGCTCCAGCGATGGAAAACGCGGGTAGTCTATGCAGCAGCGGCACACGCCTGTGCGATGTGTCCCTTGAAAGAGCAGTGCACGAACGCCCGGTACCGGATCGTCAATCGTCATCTCCACGAAGCCGCATTACAGCGCATGAATCAACGCGCTACGCCGCAAGCCATGCGATTACGAAGATCCACGGTGGAACATCCCTTTGGCACTCTTAAGTACCGCATCTTCGGGCACCCCAGATTCCTTCTGCGCGGAGTCACCGGTGCACAAGCCGAGATGAGCTTGGCAACCATCGCCTATAACCTGAAACGGATGATGAATGTTCTGGGCGGCCAAAAACTCACCACCGCACTCGCCCGTTAATCGTCGGTCGGCCACACCAAACCACAATAAGCACTGCCGAAAAAGAAAACGGTGCTTCGGAAATCGGAACACCGTTCGTTTACCCCATCAAAACCGTCGTTTCGTAACAGCCTGGAAAAGCGGGGCCTTTGTTTTTCCCGGAGAAACTTCAATCGCAGCTTACCGCGGAAATGGGACAACCGGCGGGAGGCGGCACTCTTGGTGCCTGATACTTCCTTGCTGGACTCGGCAGGCACGCCGCACGTATTCTAATGCTTCCCAGTAGTTCCACGACTTTCGATATCTCGTGCTATCCGTGATAGGCGCGGAAAATGATTCGGAGTGTCTTTTATGTGTCAGATAACAGAACAGAACCTGCAAGAGGGATCGGGAGCAGAGATGCTCAGCGCAACCAGCCGTAAATCGCGGTTGGTTCACATTCTCCGGTCAAACTGCCTTCTGTTCGCTGTTCTGGCCATCGCCGCCGCCTGTATTGCGCACAGAATCTCGCTCGGCGAATTTCATCTCAACTTCGACGAGAGCTTGCATGGCATGAGCGGGTATTTCTTCCTGGATGCTGCCCGCGACCTGCCGTTCTCGCATCCGGGGCGCTACGCTCAGCTCTACTATGCTCATTACCCTGCGATCAGCGGGCTTATTCATTGGCCTCCGGTCTTCTATCTTTGCGAGGCGTTGAGCTTTCGGGTTTTCGGCCCCTCGGTGGAAAGCGCACGTTTTACAGTCCTTTGCTTTTCACTCTTCGGAATCTTTTTCTGGTATCGCATGGTGAAAGGGTTTCTCGGCGAATGGCCCGCGGCCTTCTCAAGCCTGGCATTTTCGCTGGTCCCGGCGATGTTGCTGTACGAGAAATCGGTAATGTTGGAAGTTCCCGCTTTGGCGGTAAGCACGGCTGCCATCTACTACTGGGCCCGATATTGCCAGGACGAGCGCGCGCGGAACCTGTACATATTTGCCATCTTCACCGCATTGGCCGCTCTCATCAAGTACACCACCTTCTACCTTGCGCCGTTTTGTCTGTTTTCAACCTTCGCGTTGAAGAAGTGGCGCTTGGTACTGCGCTGGCGCACGGTGCTCGCGCTGGCGATTATCGCAGGCATCATCAGCTACTACTATTACCTGCTATTCACGCTGCACTGGGGAGCCATGTCGAACTTTACGCATGTGCAGCGCAGCAATCCACTGGCTGGTCTCGTCTACTACGTGAACATCGCACGAGAACAGTTAGGTTGGCCGTTGTTTCTGTTGTCTATCGCAGGCATGTTGAGCTCGCGTTGGTGGGACACGAGCAACGGTTCGAAAGTCATGTTCAGCTGGATCGCCGCCTGTTACGTGACTTTTTCAATATTGGAGATCAAGCAGGGACGCCACGTCCTTTTCTGGGTACCGGCGTTGGTCTACTTCTCTGCCGGATTCCTTCTCAGCGATCGCTGGCCCAAGCCCGTGCGATTGGCGGGACGCTCAACGGCGATCGTCCTCACTTGCTGGGCTATTCTGTTCGGCTGGACGTTTCAGCGTCCGTATGTGCAAGGATATGCCGAGGTCGCGCAGAAGATTGCTTCCGCCGGTGATCGCGGTGTAATCCTGTACGATGCAAATCTTACCGGTACTTTCACGTTCTTCCTCCATCAACACGATCCCCAAAGGCGTTTTGTCGTACTACGCAAGCTTCTGTACGTCTCCCGCATGAAGGAAGAGGGCGGCAGTGTTGAACTGCTCCATACTTCAGAGGAGATACTTACAAGCCTGAAGCATAACGGCGTCCGCTTCATCGTTGTCTCGGAAGAGATGGAACCGGAGGTTCCGGTTCAACAGACGCTGCGCAAGTTGCTGACTGGCCCGGAGTTTCGACTGATTGCCAGGGTTCCCATTCAAAGCAACGACCAAGGCTGGCGTGACAGCGTGGCACTGTACGAAAATACCGCGCTCCAGATTCCGCAGGAGCAACAGCTCAAAATCAAGATGTACTCCCTGCCATATGACATTGTGGTTCCGCTGAATGACCTGAATGCCTGGTAGTATTGCGGCGCACCACGTTTGAGCTACGGTTCGGTGCTTTAAGCTGGACAGCGGTCGTAGCTACTATTTGCCGCTTCGGTCTGGATCACCGGGTTAGCCTGTCGTTCACTTTCTGCTCGCCAGATGGCTCTGAGTGGAAGATAATTTTCTTCAAGCAGCGTATTTAGCATTTTCGTGTTCTTTCGTCCGCGTGGACCGGGGCGGAGGAATCATTTGCGTTGAAGGGCCGACTCATGGCAATTCCACCGCCGTTGCTAAATTCAAAAGGTTATATCAGGAGGCAGTGCAATGTTGGAGCAGCCGCAGCAGCGTGAGGCGGACCTGCATGTGGACACTCGTACCTTGTCGATTCTCGCTTTTTCGGCGACGGCGGGAGTGCTGGTCGAGTTCTATGATTTTTTCATTTATGGATATGCCGCGGCCAGCGCCTTTCCACATGTGTTTTTTCCCAAGCTGTCGCCCACCGTGGCTCTGGTGTTTTCGTACCTGGCGTTTGGGGCCGGGTTTCCTGCCCGCATTCTCGGGGCATTTATCTTCGGCCACTATGGCGACCGTTCGGGTCGCAAGTTCGCCTTCCTTGTCAACATCGTAATCGTGGGTGCCTCCACCTGCCTGGTGGGCCTCCTGCCAGGTTATGACAAGCTGGGCGTCGCGGCCCCCCTGCTGCTGTTGCTCCTGCGTGTCATCCAGGGCATAGGGCTGGGTGGCGAGTTTGGCGGCGCGTCGTCGCTGCTCGCGGAATTCGGCTCGCACCGCAAGCACCGGGCCTTCTGGATGTCCCTCGCCAACATGGGCATTCCGCTGGGCGCGATCGCTGCCAGCGGCGTGATGTTCATGCTGAGCAAGAGTTTCAAGACGGGCGGCTGGCGCGTGGCCATGCTGCTCTCGCTGGTGATTGTGATCCCGGCGCTGCTGGCGCGCTACAAGCTTGCCGACTCTCCCTTGTTCGAGCGGCTCAAGCAAAAGGACCAGATTGCCAAGATGCCGAGCTTCTCGGTTTTCAAGAAATACTCCCGGCCTATCTTCCTTCTTGCCCTGGTATCGGCCTTCCAGCAGATGGACGGATATGTGAGTGGAACCTACATCATCACTTTCCATCACCTGGCCGGCATCCCCCTGGCCACCACGGCCATTATCATGATGTCCAGCCGCATCGGTGACATTGGGGGCGTGGGGCTCTCCGGGCCGCTGGCCGACTGGCTCAAGCGCCGCAAGGTCGCTTACCTGTCCATTGCCGCCACGTTCCTGCTTTCGTATCCGCTGGTGCAGGCGATTTTGGCCAAGAACATTGCCATGTGCATCGTCACCCAGCTGCTGATCACCTTCTTCGGCGTTGGGATATTGCACGGACTGGCTCCCATCCTGACGGCGGAGAGCTTCCCGACGAAGTTCAGATATTCGGGCACGGGCATCTCGTATAGCATCTCGGCCGTAATGGGCGGCATGATCGCGCCGGCACTTTTAGCGGGATTGATCGGGCAGGATGCCATGCACAATTGGCACTGGGTGATCATTGTCTATGGCATCTATGCCGCGGTCGCAATGGTGGCACTGCTCTTTATACGGGAAACGCGGGATCTGGACCTCGATGAACTCGATCACCAAGAGGATTCACGCGCCGTGGAGAAAGTGAAGGCGTAGAGATTGGCCGGCAGTTTTATGGCGGGGAGGATTCTTGCACCATCACGCATGAATCCTCCACCCGCTCCGCTCCAGTTCACCCGCAGGAACTACCCCAGGTTTGCCTAAAGCGGGCGAACCTGGGGCACCAGCGCGCCATGAATCTTTGGGAATTTTGGGATTCACCAATGAGGACCCGCGCTAATCGGCGGTTGAGATCAGGTATTCCTCGAAGTCGAGTCCTGCCACGCGGATGTAGTCCGGGCGAACCTCCAGCAGGTTTACCAGCGGGACGTGATTGCCCGGAACGCCAAAGTGGGCGAGAACCAGTTCGACTGGAATCGCGCCTTCCACGGCTGCGACCTTCACCGCGTGCTGGCCCGCCGTTCCTGGTTGCGCCAGGCGGTCCGCAAATCCGTGCTTGAGCTTCAGCCCCTTGGAGAGAAGGAAGTCCAGGACGAGGCGGGCTGCCTGAAAGCCCGCTGGTTCACCGTGGGGGGCTTGTGTGCGTTCGGGGCCCAGAGCAAGCCAATCAGTCAGCAGCCGATAGGTGAACCCCCACAGCGGCATGCCGTCCAGATCAATCGCGGGAAATAACATTTCACCCGGACGATGCGGCACCGGGCGCAGGCAATGCTGAGCGGGGTCGCACAGCAGGCTGCGCGGAATCCATACGGCTGCCACCGCTTCGCGCGGATCGAGAACGGTGGGCAACTTGGCCTTCACTCCAAAGACGAAGGGAGCGACCTGCACGAACGGCCCGGTTTTGCGCCGCGCCACCACGATTGGCAACGCCGCCTCCATCTGCTCCCGGTCAAGGCGGATACCGCACTCTTCCTCCAGTTCGCGGAGGGCGGTGTGCAAGGGATCGGCGTCCTCCGGATCGCGCCGGCCTCCGGGAAACGACCAGTGCCCCGACCAGGAATCTTCCTCCCTCTCCGAGCGCCGGATGAACAGAATGGATTCGTCCTGCCCGCGCGTGCGCACAATCGCGACTGCTGCTTCCGGTTCCGTAAGAATCATCCTCCTGAGTTGCTAGTGTAGTGCGTCACAAGCCGAATAACTTAAGAGAGATGTCATTCCGAGCCGCAGCGCCAAACGCCTGTGGCCGGAGCAGCCAAGCTGCGTACCCGACGTTGCGTTCGATGAGCAAGAAGCTATTCAGCCGAGGCGAAGAATCTATGTATTTCGGCGCAGAAAAATACATAGAGCTGGTTTCATAAATGCCTCAGCGTGATCATCAAGCACGCCAGGTGCACAAAGCCGCAGTACACAGCAAAAACGCGGTCGTGGCGCACCAGCACACGACGAAAGTTCTGTAACCAGGCGATGGTGCGCTCAATTTTCCAGCGGCGACGATAGCGACGCAGCTTTCGTCCGTCCTCGTAACGGCGTAGGACGCTGTTACGACGATAAGGCACGATCAACTCGATCCCACGCCTTTTCAGCCGCTGTCGCATGGGATCGCTGTCATAGCCGCGGTCGGCTACGACCCGCAGCGGCTTCCTGCGCGGTCGGCCGCGGCCCGCACGCGGCACTCTCACCTGCGCGAGCGTGCTCTCGGCAAGTTTGTGTTCCGACGGCTTGGCGCTCGCGAGTTGAATTCCCAAAGGAATGCCCGCGCCATCCGCCACCACCACGCACTTTGTACCCTTGCCGCGCATGGTTTTCCCCACTCCAGCGCCCCTTTTTTCGCCACGATGAACGTGGCGTCCAGAAACGCCTCGTTCCAGTCCAGCAATCCTCGTTGGTCCAACTGGCGCAACAACTGCTGCCAGGCCGCCAGCCATACTCCCGCTTCTTCCCATCTCCGCAGCCGTCGCCAGCAGGTACTGGCGCTAGGAAACTGGGCGGGCAGATCGCGCCATCGCGCCCCGTTGCGCGCTACCCAGAGTATGCCTTCAACACAAACTCGATTGTTTACCCAAGGTCGTCCCCGCCCATCTCGTCGGCGCTTGGGTTCCGGAAAATACTTCGCAATCACCGCCCACTGCTGGTCGCTGAGCATGCTCCCAGCCAACAACAACGCAGGCCCGCTACATAAGTCACTTACTTGAGGCGGAACCCATTTATGAAACCAGCTCTAGATCCTTCGCTGCGCTCAGGATGACATCTGAAACAGGGAAAGACGCCGTTTTCAAAGAACAGCGCATTTGTTTGACGCAGTACGTGTACCCACGTCGTCAGCAACCCACTACTTTATCCCGTCGATCAGCTTACTTACCCGGTATTCATGGCGCAGAGTGCGCTTCAGCACGGGGTCGATCATCTCCAGTTCATAGGAATCCGCGTAGATCAGCTGCTTGCCGACCGTGTTGATGGTGCCGGAAAAGAAGACGCTATTATTCAGGTTCTCGATTCCCAGTTTCTTGAGGATCGGCTTCCACTCTTCCGGAGTCATCAACGCCGCCAGCGCGGCTTCCTGGTAGAGCGAACGCTTGCCGTCCTTGGTTACCCAGCATTTCAACTGAATCTCGTCCCAATGATCTTTCACTTCGTCGTATAGCCAAACCTGTTGCGGAATCATATTCGGACACGCTTGTTTCGACTTGGCGACGCTGAAATTCTCCAGCAACCGGTCGGTGTGGTCGCTGCCCACGGTCACGTAGGCTATGCCTGCCTGCCACAGAATCGCGTACTCGATTTCGCCGCTGGTCTCGGCGTTCTGCACTTGGAGATACCTGCCCGTGGTCAGGTTGTAGTTCGCCAGCGGATACAGCGTAGGAGTCGTTGTCGGCGCGGGCACTCCGACCTTCGCCAGTTCCTCGATGTGCTCGCGGACGTGTTGCTGATTGCGCGCCGCATAACCGCCGTTGAAGATGTTCCACACCACCATGCCGATCTTGTCTTTGCTGCCGTTCTTGTAAAGCACTTCCAACTCAAGTACGTTTCTCATCGAATCCTCTCCTCCCTAACGCTCTGGGTATCGCGGTAACAGCTTTGCCGATGGAGTCAATCCGGATCTCCTGAAACAATAAACGATTGCCGCCTGAATAGAAAATGCGTTTTCCGAGTCGCGCCACTACACAATTCGCGTCACTAGAAATATGAAAACGGCGCCGAGCACAGTCAAGCCGAGCATGGACCACGAGGAATGCTTGCTGTGTGCCTCAGGAAGCAGATCGCTCGCCCCGATGTAGAGCAAAAAGCCGGCAAAGAAACCGAGATAGAGCACCAGCCAGGATTCAGGAAATTGGAAAACGTAAGTCGAGGCAACTCCAATCACCGGCGTCGTGGCGTCGAGGAGCAACAAAAATAGGGCTTTGCGTGTTGTATTTTTGTGAGCCAGCATCAGCGCGACGGTATTCAAGCCATCGCAGAAATCATGGGCAATGACGGCAATCGCTATTAAAAGACCCACTGCCGGACTTACATGGAATCCGACCCCTATGCCAACGCCGTCCAAATAGCTGTGGAAGGATAGACCGAAAGCACCGAAAAGACCTACCGAAGGATGCTTGTGGTCGGCGTATTCCGCCTCGTGCGAGTGGTGAATGAGAATCGCCTTTTCAAGAATGTGAAAAACGATGAACCCGGTCACGAGTGCGACCAGCATTGGGGTCGGTCCGGTTGCCAACGAAGCACTTATGCGAAAGGCCTCCGGCACGATGTCAAAAAAGCAAACCCCCAAGAGCACCCCGGCCGTAAAGCTCTCTATGTAATGCAGTTGTTCCCGCTGTTTTATGCCGAACAAACCCCCAGCCAGAGTGGAAAAGAAAGTGAGAACCGAAAATAGGATTGCTTCCACGCATGTGCCTTTCAACCATACGGCTGTCTCGTCGCGATCTACAGTTCCAGCAAGGAGTCTTTTGACGGAGAAGCGGCCCCTGCCGGTGGACCTCCCCGGCTTCCGTGCCCTTTTTCGTAGGTCTTAATGTACTCGCGAGCAGACACCGCCCAGGAGAAGTCGCGGCTCATGCCATTGCGCATCAGCTTTTGCCATGCAATCCGATCCTTGAACACGTCGACAGCGGCGCGCACCGTTTCCAGCAGCGCCTCGCCGCTGTGCTCGGAGAACTTGAACCCGGTGCCTTTGGCGGTGACCGGGTCCCACGGCTCGATGGTGTCGTCGAGGCCGCCGGTGGCGCGGACGACCGGGACGGTTCCGTAGCGAAGGCTGTATATCTGGTTCAGCCCGCAGGGTTCGTACCGCGAGGGCATCAGAAACATATCGGCGCCCGCCTCAATCTTGTGGGCCAGCGCATCGTCGTATGCAATCTTGACCAAGAATTTCTTGGGGAACTGCCGGTTGAGACGGCGGAACATTTCCTCATACGGCTTGTCGCCGTTTCCGAGCACCACCAGGATGAGGTCTTCGTGCGCCAGGCGATCCGCGATGTTGGAGATCAGGTCGAATCCCTTTTGCGCGGCAAAGCGCGAGACGATGCCGATGACTGGCAGATCGGTGGCTGCGGCCGCGCCGAACTGGGTCAGCAAATCACGTTTGCAAACGGCCTTCTTTTCCAGAGAATCGGTGGTGTAGCGCTCGGCGATGTACGCGTCCTTCTCCGGATTCCACTGCTCGTAATCGACGCCATTCAGAATGCCCACAAGGCTGTTCGCGCGAGTGTGCAATACGCCTTCCAGGCCAAACCCGTATTCGGCGGTTTGGATCTCCTGGGCATATCTTCGGCTGACCGTGGTAATGAAATCGGAATAGACCAGCGCGCCCTTCAGCAGGTTCACCTTGCCATAGAATTCCAGCTTGGAAAGGGTGAACAGGTCCCAGGGAAGCATCAGCAGCGGCAGCGTGTCAGGCGGGAATAATCCCTGATAGCCGATATTGTGGATGGTGAACACGGTGGTCACGTTGCGAAACGCTGGATCGTCGTTGTACAGCGAACTCAGCAGGATAGGGAGAAGCGCCGACTGCCAGTCGTGGCAATGGAAAATGTCGGGCACGCCAAGAACCTTGGAGCCCTCAATGACGGCGCGGCAGAACAGCGCGAAGCGTTCGGCGTTATCGTGGTAGTCGCCCAGCGCCGTGCCGTAGAGCCCTTCGCGATCGAAAAATGGCGGATAATCAATAAAGTAATATTGAACATTGTTGTGTACGCCGCCGTCGAGAATGGAACAGAAACGATAGCGGTCGTCGAAGGGAACCGTAATGCTGCGCACCACGCATGGGGCCTTTTCGAGCTTCGTTTGGCGGTACTTGGGAAGAAAAACGCTGACCTTCTGTCCCATGGCGGCGAGCGCCCCCGGGAGCGCTCCCACCACATCGGCGAGGCCTCCGGTCTTGGAATATGGAACGCACTCCGATGCTACGAACGCAACGTGCATGTCTAACCTCTCCCGCGGAACTCGGTGCATCGATAACCGCCGCGGTCATCGCCCCGAGTTGGTGCCCCGGTACTTCATTCTAATGGCCTTGATGAGTGTAAAAGCAGCGGCGAGGACGGTCAAACATGTCTAGCGGCGAATCTCACGAGGGTGAAAAACGCGCGGGACGAAAACCGAAGCTTGGGCAGAACTTCCTGATCGACCACGGCGCGATGCGTCAGATTGTTGACGCCCTCGGCGATGTGTCGCAGCGCACGGTCATTGAGATCGGCGCGGGCAACGGCGCCCTGACGAGCCTGCTGGTTCCGCGGGCCGGCCACCTGGTTGCCGTGGAACTGGACCGCGTGCTGGCGGCACAGTTGCGCATGGAATACTCTCGTGAGCCGCACGTCGAGATCATCGAGGCAGACATCCTGACGGTCGATATCCGAACCATGATCGGCAACCGGACCGGGCCGCTGCGGGACCTGCGTCCGAGCGAGCCGCCAAAGGCAAGAGTGGTTGGCAACCTGCCTTACTACATCACTTCGGACATTCTGCTGCGCTTGTTCGCCGAGCACGGCTTTTTCGACCGCCTGGTGATCACCGTGCAATTGGAGGTGGCCGATCGCCTTGCCGCCTCGCCGGGTACGCGCGACTATGGTCTGCTGTCAGCCACAGCCAATCTCTACGGGCGCGTTGAAAAACTGTTCGAACTGACGCCGGAAGCTTTCTCTCCGCCGCCCCAGGTGCATTCGGCAGCGCTGCGGATCGACATTGCTCCCCGATTTGAGGAACTGCGAGTCGACGAGCACGGATTCATCGAGTTTCTCAAGCGCAGCTTCGCTCAGAAGCGCAAAATGCTGGCGAACAATTTGCGCGGGTATTTCACTCCGGCAGTCATACAACAATCACTGGAGCAGGCCGGCATCGAGCGTGGAATAAGGGCCGAAGCCGTTGCACTTGACCAGATGGCCGCTTTGTATCGCATATTGACTGAATCGGCGAAGGTTGACGGCCCTGGAGGTGAATGAGCCATGAATGCTCCGGTGCGGCATCCCGCTGTGGCGGGTCAGTTCTATCCCTCTAATCCCAATAAGCTGCGGCAGGAGATCGAAACCTTTGTCCAGCCCGGGCAGGAAAAGCTAAGCGCTCTCGGCTGCGTGGTGCCCCACGCCGGCTACATGTATTCCGGACATGTGGCGGGTGCCGTTTATGCGCGGCTGGAATTGCCGCGCCGCTTTATCATTCTCTGTCCCAATCACACCGGAGCAGGGCAGCCGCTGGCCATCATGAGCCGGGGGCGCTGGATGACCCCATTGGGAGAAGTCACCATCGACGAACCGCTGGCGGAGGAACTGAAGCGCGAATTTTCGTTGTTGCGCGAGGATGACGTTGCGCACTCCCGCGAGCACGCCCTGGAAGTTCAGCTTCCATTCCTACAACAGATTGTGCATGAATTCATGTTTGTGCCGATCGCGGTCGGCACCGGCCGGCTGGAGATGCTGACGGAACTCGGATCGAGCCTGGCGCGGGTACTGAAACGACTCGCCCCGTCCACCCCAACACACGGGCGTCCCATCGCGGATGGGCCGAAGCACGACGTGCTGGTGATGGCCTCCAGCGACATGAATCACTATGAAGGCGACGAGCGCACCCGCGTCAAGGATCGCATGGCGATTGATCAGGTGCTGGCGCTCGATCCCGCCGGCCTTTGGGAAACCGTGCAGCGCGAACAGATCAGCATGTGCGGATATGGACCGGCGGTGGCGATGCTGACGGCAGCCCGCGAGCTGGGCGCAACCAAGGCGGAGCTGGTGAAGTATGCCACCTCCGGCGATGTCTCGGGCGACCGCGACTGGGTGGTCGGCTATGCAGGCATGATCGTCAGCTGAGAGCAGCGAAAGCCGTGGGAACCGCTACTTCTCCCGGAGTGTCATGTTGAGCGTAGCGAAACATCCCATGGAAATTGCCCCACCCGCGCCGCTCTCAGTTTTTACCAAGTCCTTCGGCTGCGTCTCAGCTCCGTACCGCACTGGGATTCCAGGTTCGGTTCCTTCGCTTCGTTCAGGATTTCGGAAGGCGGCTCAGACGCCGCCTCTGCGCCTCAACTTCGCTGCGCTCAAGATGACATCTCAACTTCCGGGACGCTACGCTAGGGATGCACTTTCTTAACCGCCGAGGGCTTGCTGGGAGTAGTGGCGCCCAGCTTCTTCAGGCGTTCACGGGCCTGCGTGGCCTCAATCGCGCGTGGATAGCGCTGGATGAGGCTGTTCAACTCGCGCACTCCCGCGTCACGCTGCCCAAGCTCAAGCAGCGCATAGCCTTTCTTGAGCTGCGAAGCCGGCGCTTTGTTTCCGCCCGGAAACTGTTCCAGAACCTTATCGTAATCGCGCACGGCCTTTTCAAAATTCCCCTGGCGATATTCGATTTCCGCCAGATAGAACTGCGCGTTCCCGGCCAAATCCGTGTTCGCGTAAAACTTCAGGTAGTCGCCGAATTGCTGGGATGCCAGATCGTAGCGGCCGGCATTATAGTCGCGCAACCCGTTGTCATAGAGCACTCCCGGCGGGGGCGCCTGCGGCGCGGGGGGTTGCACGGTTGTTGCCAGCGGCGTCATGTTCTGGCCCGAGACGCTCAGGGTATCCAGTTGCTGGCTTACCTTGGTCAGGCGAGCCTTCAGTTCATCGAGCGAATCGTGCAGCGACTGTATCTGTCCCGAGAGCTGATCGACGCGGCCCTGCGTGTCGCCACTCTGCTGTTGCGTCGTTTTCTGCACCGTGTCCAGGCTGGAGGCCAGCTTGTTCATGCTGTCGGTGCTTTGCTCAACCAGGTTCCGCATCACGCCCATGCGCTCGTCGAAACTTTGTTGCATGCGTGCCATCTGGTCAGTGAGGGCCTGCACCTGCGTTTGCAGTTGAATCATTTCCTTGCTGACGGCAAACGTAGGTGTGACCGAGCCCAGAACGAGGACGGCAGTGACGAGAATGGGTGAAAACTTATGGAGTCTCATAGGAGTCCCCGCGCCTTCCATGCTTGATTTTGATGACCGCTGAACGACTTTCCGCAAGCTGCCAGCTGATCCCGATTGTATGCCTTGGCCGGGGTTTCCGCTCAAGAACGTAACCTCTTTGGCAATAGCAGCAACGGGAGGCGAAACCAGCCAGAGGCTGTTGTTACATCCCTGGCTGGTCACGGTTATGGCTATTGACCGAGAACAAAATGCCCGCGGCGATTCTGCTGCCAGCAGCCTTCAGTGTGCTCGTTACACGCCGGCCTTTCCTTGCCGTAACTGATGGTCTTGACGGACCCGGATGGAATGCCGAGGTTTACCAGCGCCTGCTTGACGGCGTTAGCGCGGTTCTCGCCAAGCGCCAGATTGTATTCGGTGGAGCCACGCTCGTCACAGTGGCCCTCGACAGTGAAGCGCATATTCGGGTGGCTCTTCAGGAACGCCACATTGGCTTGCAGTGTCGACTGGTTAGCCGGCGTCAGTTGGTAGCTGTCGTACTCGAAGTAGATGTCCTTCACGCTGCGCGCAAACAACTCCTGATCGCTCGCCGAGGTGGCGGCAGATACCGGTGGAGGCGCCGCAGTGACGGTTACCCGTGCGGTCGCGTCCTGGCTTCCGCCCTCACCCTTAGCGGTCAGCCGATACGTCGTCGAAGCCGTGGGCGTCACCATCTGGGAGCCCGACGGGCCGACGTTGCCGAACCCTTCCAGCGTGACTTCGGTGGCGTCCTGCGTCTTCCACGTGAGTGTGCTTGATCCGCCAGCCTGGATCGTCGCCGGATTTGCGGTCAACGATGCCGTCGGCGCAGCCGCCGGAGCGGGCGGTGGCGGAGGCGGAGCGGGCGCAACCTTCTTATTGCAGGCGGTGACCATCAGCATTGCTGCCAGTGCCAACACGACAAAAAACCATTTCCGATTACCTTGATTCACTACATCCTCCATGCGAGAAGCCTCGCGATGAAGCGGTCGCTACCCGCGGGTAGCGACCGCGCTTCAGTAGAGTTAAGAAAGCGCAAAGGGCGAACAATCGCCCCTGCGAACAGACCCAACCTGCTCCACCCAAGGCTGAGCACAACGGGTTGGACAAACGTGCTGGGGCCGAGGTCCCCGACAGGCGCCGTTTTGCGGCTGTTGGGATGTCCATCAGCGTGAGCCCCAGTTAGGCTGAGAATTTCTTCCGCTGGTCGTCAACTGCCGTTGCTGGCTTCCGTCGGCAAGCATAGTCCATATCTGTTCGGAACCGCTGCGGTTCGACTGGAACACGATATGCCTGCCATCGGGAGCCCACGACGGAAAATCGTTGTGTCCGCCATCGTGCGTCAACTGTACCCACTGATGGCTGGCGACGTCCATGATGTAAATGTCATCGCCCCCCGGCGCGCCCGGGCCGTAGCGACGAATCCAGGAGAACAGCAGGTACTGCCCATTCGGCGACCATGACGGCGACACCGCATAGCCGGTGTTCGTAATCCGCTGCACGTTCGACCCGTCAGAATCCATCACGTAGATCTGCGGCAGACCAGTCCGGCCGCTGACAAATGCGATTTGGGCGCCGGTCTTGGGATTCCATACCGGGGAAACGTCTGGCCCTTTCACCTCTGTCAGCCGCTTCAGGTTCCCGCCGTTTGCGTCACATGTGTAGATCTCCGGATCGCCCGTGCGTGAAGACGACAGCGCCAGCCTGGTTCCGTCGCCCGACCACGCCGGCGAAAGATTCATTCCCCCGAAACCGGGAAACGAAACGAGCCGGTTGAGATCGTTGGAATGCATCAGGATGTTCCAGTTGCCGTGGGAGATCCCCGCGAACGCGACGCGAGAACCATCGGGAGAGGCGCGAGGCGAGAGCGCGATCGATCCCAGGTGCGTCAACTGCTGCTGGTTCGCGCCATCGTAGTCCATGACCCATATTTCTTTGTGGCCGCCGCGCGCGCTGACAAAATAAATGCGGCTTTCAGCAATTCCTGGCACGCCGCCGCCGAGGCGGAGAATGATTTCGTTGGCGAAGCGGTGAGCAATGACGCGCGCGCTTTGTACCGACGCGGCTTCGTTGTACTGCTTGCCGAGTACCTGCGGTGACTGCTGGTTCCTGACGTCGAACAGCCATCCCTGTACGAGTACCCGGCCGCCGTTGATGCCCAGGTTGCCGAACGCCACCATGCCTGCATTCGGGGGCGGACTGCTCCAGGCGTCAAACTTGATCGCTGCCGGCGCGCTGAATGAGCCAATCGGATAGAAGCTCCTGGAGACCATATCGAAAATGCCGGCTTGCTGGAGGTCGTTCCAGAGCGTTTCGTTGAAGGTTCGCGACAGCTCGCCGGCTTGCGGCTCCGCCGTCGCGGGAACAAACTCGGGAACGGCAAGGCGAACCTTCTCCATGCCGAGTCCGGTGCCGGTGCGAATCCAGTCTTGCGCGGTCGCGGTTGCAGCCACCAACAGCAGCAGAACAACCACGACTGCAATTTTTCTTGTCGTTCTTATCGTCGGGTGCAATATCGCCTCACAGATCCTAGCGGATATCCCGCTCACTCTAGAACTGCTCTAACGGCCCTTCACCGGCGGATCGAACCAGAACTCGACCGATACACGGTTGCCGGAATACTCGGGCGGCAAAGGCCCGAAGGTATCGATTCGCTGTAACGCGCGAAGCGCGGATTGATCGAGCGATGGAATGCCGCTCGACTGTTCGATTTTGATATTGGCTGGAGCTCCGGGGCGAGTGATCTCAAAATAGATATAGACTCGCCGCGTGGTCGACAGGTTCGGATCGATCTCATACTTCATCCAATTCTCGGAGACCTTCCGCCGAACCGCATCGACGTACCATCCGAAGCGCGTGCCGAAGTCGCCGCCGCCGTTGAATCCGAAGCCGCCCTTGGCGCCTGCCGCGCTGAACTGTCCATAGGGGCCGCTCACCGGCCCGCCCTGCCCGAAGGGAACCACATTGGTCGCCGTCGCTACCTCGCGCGGCTTTTCGTGCGTGGGCGTAACCGCGGGCTGCTTCTGCGGCTTGATCTTTGTCTTAGTCTTGGCGTTGCGGTCGGGAATCGGGATCGCCGTCGTGTCTTTTTCCACCGGCTTGGGGACTGACTGCGACACACCCTTGGACTCGTTTGCCAGCACGTTCTCCGGCTGCGCCTGCGGGTTCGCAGGCAGGGGGATGTTGTTGACCAATGTTGCGCTCATGGCGCTGCCGGTGCCGTCGCCCGCGCTTCCCCAACTGCCGCCCGATCTGCCCGCGAAGAACAGCGCGTACAAGATCATCGAGCCGAACAGCGTCGCGTGCAACACCGCCGAGATCGCCAGCGGTCCTCGCCAGCTCTCGCGCTCTACGAAGATGTCAGCGTTTGCCGCCATTTTCACTCAAGGGTTGGGTCACAATGCTTACGTTGGAAATACCGGAGGACTTAACCGCATCCATCACGGTTGCAAAAGCGCCGAAGGGAACATTCTCGTCCGCGCGAACAAAAATCGACTGGCCCTGCGGGTCGCGAATCTTCTGCCGGAGCTTGTTGCCGATTTCGTTAATGTTGACCGGATCGTTGCCGAAATAGACGCGCTGCTGCTTATCGATGGTGATCACCAGCCGCTCTTCGGTGATTTCCTTCACGGCCCGGGTCTTGGGCACCGCAACCTCGATTCCGGATTGCAAAATGGGAGCGGTCACCATGAAGATGATCAGCAGCACCAGCACGACATCGACGAACGGAGTGATGTTGATCTCCGAAAGCGACGATTGGGTGCGACCCTGTTGATTGGTGAAAGCCATCTAACGCTGCTCCACGTAGGTTGTCGGCTGTGTTTGGGGCGCCGCCTGCGCGCGTTCGACCGTGTTCAGCAACTCCAGGCCAAAGTCGTCCATGCGAGCGCCAAACTGCCGGATATCCTGCATGAAAAAATTGTAGGCGATCACTGCGGGAATGGCCGCGAACAGGCCGGCTGCGGTGGTGATGAGCGCCTCCGAGATGCCGGGAGCAACCGCGCGCAAGGTGGCCGCGCCGGAGGCGCCGAGACCATGGAAGGCATCGATGATGCCCCAAACCGTGCCAAAGAGTCCGATGAACGGCGTCACCGCGCCGGTCGTAGCCAGCCAGGGAAGACGCCGCTCCAGGCGCGTCAGCTCCTCGGATGCCGCAATCTGTATAGCCCGCTGAACGGCAACGATGCGGGTTCCGCCGGGCTGCCGCCGCAGCTCGTCGAAGGCTGCATCGAAAACCGGAACCAGCGGACTGGGCTTGAACTGCTCGGAGACCGCCGCTATCTCCTGCATGCGTCCGCTCTTGCGGAAGGCCCGCAGAAACCTTGAACTCTGCACGACGGCGCGCCGGAACGCGCCCCACTTGGCGGCAATAATCGCCCAGGAGAAGAGGCTGAATACCAGAAGGATGACCAATACCAGCTTGGCGACAATGCCGGTCTGCTGAACCAGATCGGCAATCTCGCCGCCAATTGCAAATGCCATGAAACAGATTCGGTCCATTTCTACTCGGTTCCGTATGTTTGCAGTGAGCGCAACTGTCATTATAGACACTCGCAGGGATGCAGAGTTTCAGAAATTCCCCTGAGAGGTACCGTGTTGTAGACATTAGAGGTGCCTGTCGTATAACGTGGGCAATCCTGCTGTTAGGCTTATTGGGGCGAAGTAAATCCATGCTATGCTTCGCCGGAGTGAATTCGCGATTGGGCAGGACTGCCGGTGCTGATCGAGCTCAGAGTTGAGAACTACGCGGTGATCGATTCGGTGGTGGTTCCGTTCGGCGCGGGACTGAATCTGCTGACCGGCGAAACTGGCGCCGGCAAGTCGATTCTGATCGACGCCCTCTCGCTGCTGCTTGGTGAAAAAGCGTCCAGCGATATTGTTCGCCACGGAACCGAGAAGGCGGTCGTCTCTGCGGTTTTCGATGCCTCCGAGCCGGTGACCCGAGTGCTCGAAGCCAACGGCATCGACGGCGACGAGGCGCAGATCATCGTTCGCCGTGAAATTGCCGCCAACGGCAAGAGCCGTGTTTTTATTAATAATCAGCCCGCCACGGTAACGGTTCTCAAGCAACTTGCTCCGCACCTGGCTATCATCCACGCACAGAACGAATCGGTGCTCGCCTTCGATCCTCCGGCGCGGCTCGCGCTTTTGGATTCCGCCGCCGCACTCGACCTCGATCTGGTGGCGCAGGCTTATCAGTCCTGGATCGACGTGCGGCAGCGCATTGCCGAACTTGAGCGCGACGAGCAGGACCGGTTGCGGATG
Organism: uncultured Acidobacteriota bacterium; assembly: GCA_963832365.1. Taxonomy (GTDB): domain Bacteria; phylum Acidobacteriota; class Terriglobia; order Terriglobales; family Acidobacteriaceae; genus CAWBRT01. Next base: position 37,162 of record CAWHUL010000030.1, read on the forward strand.
CTCGATCTGTGGAATTTCCAAGCCAAGGAAATCGAATCGGCGAGGCCCGAGCCCGGCGAGGACCAGAAACTCGAAGCCGAAAAGCGCGTGCTGGCCAATGCCGAGCGGCTTTTTCAAGCGGCTATGGCGGGTTACGACGCTCTTTATGAAGGCACCGCGTCCGCCATCTCCAGCCTGCGCGCCGCCATGAAGCAGATAGAGGAGCTGGCGCGCTTTGATCCCAAGTTCCAGCAGTCTCTGGGCGAGCTCGACTCGGCGCGCATTACCGTGGAAGACCTTGCGGAAACGCTTCGTAGCTATGCCCACGGGATAGACGCTTCGCCGGAGCGGCTGGCCGAGGTCGAGGACCGTTTGGCGGCTTTAGACCGCCTGCGTCGAAAATATGGAAAATCGATCGACGACGTGCTCGTCTATGGCGAGGAAATCCGCTCGAAGATCAGCCAGATGGAAAACAAAGACCAGCTTCTGCATGAACTGAAGCGGGAACTCGAGGCCAAAGCATCCGGTTATCTCGATCTGGCTCGCGGACTTTCCCGCAAGCGCTTCGCGGCTGCCCGCAAGCTGGAGAAGACTGTCGAGGCTGAGATTAACGACCTTGCGATGAAGGCGCGTTTTCAGATCGAGGTGAGCGGCTCCGATGAGGAACAGTACTGGACCGGCACGGGTTTCGATCTGGTGCGATACCTGATCTCGGCAAATCCCGGCGAACCGCTTGGGCCGGTCGAAGAAATTGCCTCGGGTGGCGAACTTTCGCGCGTGATGCTGGCGCTGAAAGCCAGCGTCGAGGCCAGCGCCGTCGCGCCGCCTGGAAACGGACGGAAGGGAAGAGACCAGACGCGGCAGCGGACCCTGGTGTTCGACGAAATCGATTCCGGCATCGGTGGCCGTGCAGCGGAGGCCGTCGGCCGGAAGCTGAAAGAACTGGCGCATAGCAAGCAGGTGCTTTGCGTGACTCATCTTCCGCAAATCGCGTCCTTCGCCGATCAGCACTTCCTGATCGAAAAGCGGGAAAGCGCGGGCCGCGCACAGACCAAAATTCGTCAACTGGCCGCCGAAGAAAGAAAGCAGGAAATCGCCCGCATGTTGAGCGGCGCCAAAATCACCGAAGCCTCCCTGAAAAATGCTGAACAAATGTTGAAAGTGAACGCCTGACGCTCGGAAGTGCCGTCTTTTCAGTTACGTCGATTCCATTCCGGAACTCACTGGAACACTGCTACAATAATCGCAAGGTACTCCACGCCGAATGCCGTCAGGCGGGCAAAACGCTGCTCGCTGTGAGAATCATACTGGAGGATGGTAATTCCATCCCTTTCTATGTGTTACGGTTCGCAAAGGGGGCGAAAACGGCTAGGCTATTAATTAAGAGCCGGGCTGGCTTGGCCGGCGATTGAGATCATCATGACTGCGAACACCGAACCCAAAACCCTGTTCTTGTTGAAGCCGCGCGGCTTCTGTGCCGGCGTTGTGCGTGCCATCGATATTGTGCGCATCGCCCTCGAAACCTTTGGTCCGCCCATCTACGTACGCAAGGAGATCGTTCACAACCGTTACGTGGTGGAGGAGTTGCAGGCAAAGGGAGCGGTCTTTGTCGACGATGTCAGCGAAGTTCCGCCGGGCGAGAGGGTAATCTACAGCGCCCACGGTGTTGCGCCGGAGGTGCGCGAAGCAAGTCGCGAGCGCAAACTTCGAGTGATCGATGCCACCTGCCCGCTGGTGACAAAGGTTCACGTCGAGGCGGTGAGGTTCGCCCGCGATGGTTATTCGCTGATTCTGATCGGTCACCTCAATCACGATGAGATTATCGGAACTCTGGGCGAAGCGCCGCAAGTGACCTCGGTGGTCAACAGCGTCGAACAGGTCAAGACTCTAAGGGTTCCCGATCCAAACAGGGTCGCTTACCTGACGCAGACAACGCTCAGCCTGGACGAAGCCAGGGATATCATCGTCGCCCTCAAAGAGCGCTTTCCGAACATAAAAGGGCCGCAAGCGCAGGATATTTGTTACGCCACGGAAAACCGCCAGGTTGCGGTGAAGGACGTGGCCCGCAAGTCCGACCTCGTGCTGGTTGTGGGTTCGCCGAACAGTTCGAATTCGAACCGGTTGGTCGAGGTGGCAAGAAACCTGGGTACCAGCGCCCACCTGATCGATACCTACCGGGACATCAATCAGGAATGGCTCGAGGGCGTGAAGACAATCACCCTCACGGCGGGCGCCTCCGCACCCGAGGTCCTAGTACAGGAGGCGATTGACTTTCTCATGCAGCACGGGTTTTCCAAGCTGGAAGAAATCGAGTTAATGCCTGAGAACGTGCGTTTTGCGCTGCCGCCGGAAATCGTCGAAGCCATTGGCTCGGCGCCGGCCCAGCCGCCCAACGCGGCCGATTAGACAGTATGGAAATGGTTCCACCATCGACGAGTATGCATTTCGGCAGAATAGACGGGATCGGAGACCGTCTGCGATCGGCAATCGGGACGGCTCGCGAGTACCTGTTCTCCACGCAGGATGCGGACGGCTACTGGTGCGGAGAGCTCGAAGCCGACACCACCCTGGAATCGGATTACATTTTCCTGCATACACTGCTTGGCACTCGCAACGAAGAGCGCTTCCAAAAGGCGATCCGTGAGATCGCCCGTCACCAGAACGAGGACGGTGGTTGGCCCATCTACCATGGCGGCCCCTCGAACATCAGTGCCGCAGTTAAAGCCTATTTTGCCTTCAAGCTCTGTGGACACCACGCCGATGAACCTGCGCTGGCCAAAGCCCGCACTTACATCCTGGCGCACGGGGGCGTCCCGGCGGTCAATACCTTTACCAAAATTTATCTTTGCGCCCTCGGCCAGTACGACTATGACGCCGTGCCTGCGATTCCGCCCGAAATCGTGCTGTTCCCGAACTGGTTTTGGTTCAACATCTACGAGATTTCGTCGTGGTCGCGGGCCATCCTCATTCCACTCTCGATCTGCTACGCCAAAAAGCCGTTTCGCAAGATCGCGCCAGAGCAGGGTATTGACGAGTTGTTCCCGAACGGGCGGCTCAAGTCGCAACTGCGGCTCAAGTGGGCCGACAAGCTGATCAGTTGGCGTAACTTCTTCCTGGTTTTGGATCGCATGACGCACATGTTTGAGAGCGTCTACGTCCGCCCGCTGCGCTGGCTCGCCCTGAAGAAAGCGAAGCAATGGATGCTCGCGCGACTCGAGATGAGCGATGGCCTGGGCGCGATCTACCCGGGGATTCTCAACTCGATTATTGCGTTGCGCTGCCTGGGATACTCGTTGGACGATCCCCAGGTTATTCGCGCCATCGACGAGTTCGAGAAGCTTGGCATCGAGGAAGAAGACACTTTCCGCATGCAGCCCTGCATGTCACCCGTGTGGGATACCGCTTATGCCCTGTTCGCCCTCGGCGAAAGCGGAGTGAGCCGCGAAGACCCGCGCATGGTGGCTGCTGCCGAGTGGATCTTGAAAAAGCAGATTCACAAGAAGGGCGACTGGTCGGTTAAGAACCCGAAGACGGCACCGGGCGGATGGTACTTCGAGTTTAACAATGAGTTTTACCCTGATGTCGATGATTCAGCTATGGTTATGCTTGGGCTTAGTCATGTCGACACCCCCAACCAGCGCTACCAGACAGAATCGATAAAGCGCGCCATCGACTGGGTGCTTTCCATGCAGTGCAAGAACGGCGGTTGGGCCTCTTTCGACAAGGACAACAACCGCATGGTTTTCCAATACATTCCCTTCGCCGACCACAACGCCATGCTCGATCCGGCGACGGTGGATATCACGGGAAGGGTGCTGGAGTGCCTGGCCGCGTACGGATTTACGCTGAACGACAAACCGGTTAAGCGGGCGATCCAGTTCATTAGCGCCCAACAGGAACCGGATGGCTCGTGGTTCGGTCGCTGGGGCGCGAACTACATTTACGGAACCATGTGCGTGTTGCGCGGCTTGGAAGCGATCGGGTTCGATAACCATGAAGCCATGGTGCAGCAGGCAGCCGAGTGGATCCGTATGGTGCAGAACCCTGACGGCGGTTGGGGCGAAAGCTGTGATTCCTATGACGATCCGAACAGGAAGGGAACCGGTCCGAGCACTTGCTCGCAAACCGCATGGGCTGTGCTGGGTTTGATGGCTGCGGGAGATTTCCACAGCGATTCGGTCGCGCACGGCGTTGCGTACCTGCTCGGAGAGCAAAAGGTGAACGGTTCGTGGTTTGAAGTGCCGTACACGGGTACGGGCTTCCCGCGCGTATTCTATCTGAAGTATCACATGTATTTTCAGTATTTTCCACTGCTGGCTCTAACGCAATACGCGAAGTTTATCGCGTCCGGGGCTGGAGTTCTGGAAGAGGCTGAAGCGGGCGCCTGACTGGCCCCGTGAAATGAGTTGGAAGGATTTTGAACAACAATGCGTCATCCGCTAAGACTTCAAGCTGACATGGCGAAATATATCATCCGGCAAAAGGCCAAAGGGGTGAAACGCTTTCCCCTGGTGATGATGCTGGAACCGTTGCACGCGTGCAATTTGACCTGCACCGGCTGCGGGCGCATCCGTGAGTACGAGGACACAATCAAGGAAGTGGTGTCCATGGAGAAGTGCCTGGCTGCGGCGGAGGAGTGCGGCGCTCCGATGGTCGCCATCTGCGGCGGTGAACCGCTGCTCTACAAAGACATTGGCAAGCTCACTCGAATGCTGCTGGAGCAGAAGAAACATGTCATCGTTTGCACGAACGGCATGTTTATCTCGAAGAAGATCGGGGATTTTGCGCCTGACATTCGATTTCTCTGGAACGTCCATCTCGACGGGCTGAAGAAATCGCACGATTTAGCGGTCGAGCGCGAGGGCGTCTTCGACCAAGCGGTAGAGGGGATTAAACTGGCCAAATCCAAAGGCTTCCGGGTGATGACCAACACCACCGTTTACGAAGAGACAGACATGAACGAGGTGGAGGCGCTGCTGGAGTATCTCAAGGGACTCGGAGTGGATTCGCACGTTGTCTCGCCCGGCTATTCGTATTCGGCCGTGCACACCAAGGAGATTTTCCTGGACCGTCGGGCAATCCGCGAAAAGTTCAAAGATATCAAGCGCTTGGCGCGGAAGTATCCGATTGCCGACTCGCCGATTTATCTGGAATTTTTGGCGGGCAGCCGCGAGCTCTCGTGCACGGCGTGGGGCAATCCGACCTACAACACGAAGGGTTGGAAGGGCCCATGCTACCTGATAACCGATCAGCATCACGAGACCTTCGAGGGGCTTATCAACGACACGCCTTGGCAGCGGTACGGGCACGGTCGCGATCCACGCTGCGAGGATTGCCTCGTGCACTCCGGTTACGAGGCCAGCGCGGCCACAGCCAGCGGATTTACCGACACGTGGAAGCTGCTTGCCTGGTCGCTTTTCAGCTAGAGCCGTTATTGCTGATCCGGAGCCACCCCCAGGTCGACTGTCACCCCGGGAAATGCGAATAAGCAGTTAAAGCTTGTACTCAGCAAAAAAGATCGATTTGGCTGATATGAAAGCATTTGTTACCGGAGCAACAGGCTTTGTAGGAAGTCATGTGGCGCGCTTGCTGGGTGAGCAGGGCGCGGAGTTGCGTCTGCTAGTTCGTCCCGGCAGCCGACGGGATAACCTCGAAAGACTCAAAGCCGAGCTCGTTTCCGGTGACTTGACGGATGCCGATTCGCTGCGCATCGGAATGCAAGGGTGCGATGTGGTTTTCCACGTTGCAGCCGACTATCGCTTGTGGACGCGCGACCCGAAGCCCATGTATGCGGCCAATGTGGGCGGCACGGAGCAGGTAATTCGCAGCGCGCAAGCCGCCGGCGTTCGCCGCATTGTGTACACCAGCAGTGTGGCAACCGTGGGATTCCATCATGAACCGGAGGCGGTCGACGAGCAGTCGACGGTGCGTGAAAGTGACATGATCGGCCACTACAAACGCTCCAAGTTCATGGCCGAGCAAGTAGCGCTCAAGCTGGCGCAACAGGGCGCTCCGATAGTCGTGGTCAATCCCAGCACGCCGATCGGGGAGCAAGATATCAAGCCGACGCCGACCGGCCGCATTGTGGTCGATTTCCTGAAGAAGAAGTTCCCAGCTTACGTCGAGACCGGTTTGAATCTGGTGGACGTCGTCGACGTGGCGCGGGGACACCTGTTGGCATGCGAGCGGGGACGCGTTGGCGAGCGGTACATTCTGGGCGGAGAGAACCTTACGTTGAAGCAGATTCTCGATACCCTGGGTTCGATCACCGGTTTGCCTTCTCCTTTCATCAAGCTGCCGTATGCGGCGGCGTTCGTTAGCGGGGTATTCGACACGTTCTTCACCGGCGTGCTGATGAATCGCGAACCTCGCGTCACGCTCGATTCCGTACGCATGGGGCGGAAGATGATGTGGGTTTCTTCCGCCAAGGCGGAGAATGAATTGGGGTATCGTGCCGGTCCGGTGCGCGAGGCGCTGCGGCGTGCGGCGGAATGGTTCGCGGCGCATGGCTACGCAGCGGATTATCGGCAGGTCTGTGAGTTGGCATGAGCGAGCAGATAAAGACCGCGTTTATAGTGGCAATGGAAAGGGAAGTTCAACCTCTGCTTGAAGAATGCGAGCCGCTAACGGTAGACGATTTCCTGAGCGTCCAGGACTCGGCAAACACGCTTCGTCATCCGCTATCCGTTTATCGCTGGGAGAGCGGCATCGTGGTCTGCTCGGGACCGGGCTACAAAAATGCTGCCAGCGCGGCCAGGCAGGCAATTGACAGGTTCTCTCCCGAGATGGTGGTCTCGATCGGCTTTGCCGGTGCGCTTGCGCCGGGGATGAAAGTTGGCGACATTTTCGTACCGCGGCATATTGTTTCCGAGCGTACTGGTTCCGCGTTCACCTCGCCGCGTGGCAAGGGCTCTCTGGTGACGGCCGATACGGTTGCGGGTGCGGATCGCAAGCGCGTTCTTTTCGCGCGCTTCCGTGCCCAAGCCGTGGATATGGAAGCGGCCGCCGTGGCTGCGGTTGCGGCCTCACGAGACTGCGAATTTCTGGCCTTGAAGGTCATTTCCGACGAACTGGACACCCCTATAGACTTTGTCGAGCCCTTTATCAAGCCTGAGGGCTTCCGCGTCGCGGCTTTTCTGGCGCATCTCTCGATTCGCCCCTGGTTGTGGCCGACGGTTTTTTGTTTACGGCGAAACAGTTGCCTTGCGGCGAAGCATCTTTGCGGCGCGATCCGGGTTTTAACCACCCAGGGGAGAGGTGCGCTGGAAGCGCTTTATGGCACCGGTCAGGTGCTGGAAGCAGAATTGAAAGGGAGCTAACAGACGGATTCAATGGAGCTTAGCACTCATACTTCTTCATCTTCGCTGCGCTCGCCGCGGGAAATTCCCACAAAGATGCAGGCGCTTGTCTATCGCGGACAGAACGACGTCAGGCTAGAAACCGTGCCAGTGCCCGAAATCGGTCCCGGCGAGCTACTGGTTCGGGTACACACCTGCGGCATCTGCGGCACGGACCTGAAGAAAATCTCCACCGGTTCTCATTCCGCTCCGCGCATCTTCGGCCATGAGACTGCGGGGCAGGTGGTTGCCGCCGGGGCGGGAGTGAAGGAGTTTGGAGCCGGCGACCGGGTGGTGGTCTTCCATCACATTCCCTGTGGACGGTGCTACTACTGCCGTCACAAGGTGTTTGCCCAGTGCGAAGTCTATAAGAAGGTGGGAGCGACCGCCGGATTCGATCCCAGCGGTGGCGGGTTTTCCGAGTATGTGCGGGTCATGGACTGGATTGTCCGCACCGGAGGAGTGGTCCGCATCCCGGATGAGGTGTCCTACGAGCAGGCATCCTTCATCGAGCCGGTCAACACCTGCTGGAAAGGCGTCGGTTCGATGGCGCTCCAGGCTGGGGACACCGTGCTGGTGATGGGACAGGGGCCTATCGGAATCATTCTGGCGATGTTGGCCAAGCGGACCGGTGCACTTGTGATTACTTCCGATTTGTTTCCCCAGAGGCTTACAATAGCCCAGAGTTTCGGGCTCACATGTAGTATTGACGCTTCCAGCGTCGACACGGTCGAACGAATCCGGGAACTAACCGAGGGGCGGGGGGCGGATGCCGTAATCCTAGCCGTCGGAAGTAATGCCCTGATCGGGTCCGCGATTGATGCCGCGCGTCCTGGCGGAAAGATCATGCTGTTTGCGCAGACCCAACACAGCACAGTCACGATTGATCCCGCGACTGTTTGCGTCGACGAAAAGACGCTGATGGGCTCCTACAGCGCCTCGGTGGATTTGCAGGACGAGGCAGCACGTTTCGTGCTGAGCCGTGAAATGAATCTGGAGGCACTCTATAGCCATCGCTTCCCGTTGAGTGGAGCGATTGAGGCTTTGAATTTAGCTGCCCACCCTCAGCCGGCGACGATGAAGATTGCGATTCAGCCGGGTAGCACGTGGGAAGGACTTGCAGAGTGAATGGACAGATGACCGCCGCTGTCCTCTACGGTAAAGAGGACATAAAGATTGAGAAGGTCCCGATTCCGACCGTCGGGGAAGGTGAAGTACTCATCAAGGTGCAGGTGGCGCTCACCTGCGGCACCGATCTCAAGGTCTACCAGCGCGGATATCACGCCCGAATGATCGTTCCTCCCGCACTCTTTGGACACGAGCTGGCGGGCATCGTTCAGGAGACTGGCGCGAACGTGCGCGGCTTTCGAAAGGGAACGCGGGTGGTGGCGCTGAATTCGGCGCCGTGCCAGCAGTGCTTTTACTGCTCTAAACACCAGGAAAACCTCTGCGAAGACCTGCTGTTCAACAACGGCGCGTACGCGGAATACATTCGCATCCCCAAGCGGATCGTCGAGGCGAACCTGTTGGCGATCCCGAACGACGTGACCTTTGAAGAGGCTGCGTTGACGGAACCTCTGGCCTGCGTGCTGCGTGGATTGCACGAGACGGGGGTCGAGATCGGCGACACGGTTACGGTCATTGGCGCCGGCACCATCGGGCTGATGTTCATCCATGTGGCTAAGCTGATTGGCTGCAATGTGATTGCCGTGGTCAAGCGTGATGAGCAGGTAACGGCGGCGAAGAAGGCCGGGGCTCACGATGTGGTGCAGGTTACGAAGGTTTCCGACCCCGTCGAGGCGGTGCGCGCGGTAACGCCCATGCGCCGCGGCTCCGATGTGGCGATCGAGTGCGTGGGCCGTCCGGAGGCGTGGGAGTGGGCCATTGACATGGTTCGCAAGGGCGGGACGGTGAACCTGTTCGGCGGCTGCGCCAGCGGAACCAAGGTCCAGCTCGACACGCAGCGCCTGCACTATTCGGAAATCACGCTGAAAGCAACTTTCCACCACACCCCTGAATCGGTGCGGCGGGCCTTTGCGCTGATTACGGAACGCAAGATCAAGAGCGCCGACTACATTACGGGGGAGGCTCCCCTTTCACGGTTGCAGCAGGTATTGCGGCATATGTTGAACCGCAACGGACAGATCAAGACGGCAATTATTCCCGGGCACTGAGCCAATCACCCCGAGCGAGCAAACTCGCCGGCGAGCAAGTTCGCCGGGAACCCCGGTCGGTCGGAGCTGAGAGATGAACGGTTCGGTGAGTACAGGTTCTCCGCAGAATCGATCCACGGACGACCTGCTTTCGCAGGGCTGGGCTCGCCTACCGGCATCCTATCGTATCCCCCAGCAGGCTCCTGAAATCGCCGAGGCGCGCGCTTATTGTGCGCGGTTGGCCCGGGGACACTACGAGAATTTTTCGGTCGCAAGCTGGTTCCTTCCCAAGCGACTGCATCAGCATTTTTTCAATGTTTACGCCTATTGCCGCATCTCCGACGATCTCGGCGATGAGGTCGACGACACACAGATCGCCCTGGCTCTGCTCGACCGATGGGAAGAAGAACTGCGCGCCATGTATCGCAGGCTGGACACGCTGCCATCTCCGGGGACGCCGGGTAGCGAGGGTGGCCCGACGCATCCGGTTTTTGTCGCGCTGGCCGAAACCGTCCGGGAGTTCGGAATCCCTCAGCATGAGTTTTCCAATCTGCTGACGGCGTTCCGCCAGGACCAGACGGTCTTCCGCTACGAGAGCTTTGACGATCTGCTCGGATATTGCCGCAATTCGGCCAATCCGGTCGGCCATCTGGTGCTGTATCTGTGCGGTTATGCCGATCAGGAGCGCCAGCAGCTTTCCGATTACACGTGCACGGCATTGCAACTGGCGAACTTCTGGCAGGATGTCGCGGTCGACTTCCGCAAGGGACGCATCTACGTTCCGCTGGAAGACCTGCGCGGGTACGGCGTTGCCGAACAGGTGATCGCCGAGGGCAAGGCGACAGCCGGCTTCCGTGACGTGATGTGCTATGAAGTGGCGAGGGCGCGTGAATGGTTTGCTCGCGGGCTCCCGCTGGAAGGCAAGGTGAGCGCTGAACTCGCGCTCGATATCGAGCTGTTTACGCGCGGCGGCCAGGCAATCCTGAACGCGATAGAGGGCCAGGGCTATGACGTGCTGAAGAGCCGCCCCACGATTTCGAAGTCACGCAAGTTCGCACTGCTGGCCCGGGCGCTGGTGCGCCGCGTGGCGGGAGTCGCGCGATGAGCGCCGTACGCCAGGCCGAGGGCGCCGACGCTGCCCGCGTCGCGCGGCATCATCCGTTGCAGCTTCACACGGCATACGGTATTTGCCGGCACGTGGCGCGCACGGCGGCCAAGAATTTCTACTACGGATTCATGGTGCTGCCCCGACGCAAGCGCAACGCGTTGTCGGCCGTGTATGCCTTCATGCGTCACGCCGACGATATCTGCGATGACCCCGGGATGACCATTCCCGAGCGCCGGGTGAAATTGGATGCTTGGCTGGAAGGCTATCATCGCGTGGCGGATGGAGAGCCGACCGACGATCCGGTTTTCTTGGCGCTTCGCGATTCGCAGCATCATTTCGGCATTCCCATCGAACTGCTCGACCTGCTGGTGCACGGAACGGGAATGGATTTGCAGGACCACCCCAGCGAGCCCAAAGCGGGCTTGCCGGGGACCCCAGGCGAACCCGCAGGGGAGCCAAACGCACAAGTGGTGGTGGCTTACCAGAGTTTCACTGAGTTGTACGAGTACTGCTATCACGTGGCCGCGGTGGTGGGCCTGGTGTGCATTCGCATCTTCGGATACCGCGACCGGGATGCCGAGCCCCTCGCCGAACATGTCGGCATTGCGTTCCAGTTGACCAACATTCTGCGCGACATTAAGGAAGACGCGCAGATGGGCCGGATCTATCTGCCGCAGGAAGACTTGGCGCAGCACGGAATCACCGCGGAGGAGTTGGCCAGCGGAGCGGATCTGAATCGGCTGCGTCCGCTGCTGCAAATGGAAGCGCAGCGGGCCCGCGACTTTTACGCGGCAGCCGAGCAGTTGCTTCCGTTAATCGATGACGACGCTCAGCCGGCGCTTTGGGCACTGGTGGAGATCTACCGGCGGCTGCTGGAGAGAATCGAGCAGCGCAACTATGATGTCTTCAGCGAGCGCATCCGGCTCAGCGTGGCCGAAAAGCTAGGCGTGCTGTGCAAGGGATGGGTACGCCGCCTCACGTGACCCTAAAGCAAGAACAATACGCGGCCGGCAAGAGCCCGCAAGCGGCGAAGGCGGCCGTGGGTATCATCGGTGGCGGTCTGGCGGGCCTGGCGGCGGGCTGCGCGCTCTCGCAAGCCGGATACAAAGTCACGCTTTTCGAACGCCGGCCCTATCTGGGTGGGCGCGCTTCTTCCTATGTGCATCCAGGCACGGGCGAGGTGGTCGACAACTGCCAGCACGTGCTGCTCGGCTGCTGCACCAACCTGCTCGATCTGTACCGGCGGCTGGGCGTGGAAGATCGCATCCGCTGGTATGATCGCCTGACCTACATCGAACCGGGAGGCCGCCGGGGAACCATGGAGCCTTCGGGTTTGCCCGCGCCGTTGCATGCTTTGCCTGCATTCTTCAGATTTCCACTGCTCTCTTTGCGCGACAAGCTTTCGATTGCGATGGGGATGCTGTCGCTGATCGAGGGCGCTCCCGCCGATGACGGAAGCTCTTTTCTGCAGTGGCTTAAGCGCCACGGGCAAACGGAACGCGCCGTCAGTCGTTTCTGGTCGCCGGTGCTGGTCAGCGCCCTGAATGAAGAGTTGGGCAACGTTTCCATCCACTATGGCGCGATGGTTTTTCGCGATGCGTTTCTGAAATCGGCGCAGGCTGGGCGCATGGGACTTCCCTCGGTTCCGCTTTCGCAGCTCTATGGCGTTGCGGCGAATTACATTGGCGAGCGCGGCGGCGAGGTCGTGACGCGGGCGTCAGTCGAGAGTCTGGGCGCGACCAACCGGCGCGCCTGGGTTACGGTTCGCGGCGACCAGGTTGCGGCCGTGGAAGGCGAGAGACGCGAATTCGATTACCTGATCTCCGCCGTGCCGTTCCAGGTGCTGGCGAAGCTCATGCCTCCGGTGATGCAATCCGATGCGTTGCGGGAGGACCTGGCGCAACTGCGAACGTCTCCGATCACGGGAATTCATTTCTGGTTCGACCGCGAGGTGACGGAGTTGGATCATGCCGTCCTGCTCGACCGCACAATCCAATGGATGTTCCAGAAGTCGAAGATTTTAGCGGAACAGGCACAGTCGGCGGATGCGCCGCCGGCCGGCAGCTACCTGGAATTGGTCGTCAGCTCGTCGAAGACACTGGTAGAGAAGTCACGGCAAGAGGTGCTTGACTTGGCGCTGAAGGAGTTGGGTGAATTCTTTCCGGCAGTGAAGACGGCGCGCGTGCTCAAGGCAACCGTGATCAAGGAAATTCATGCGACATTTACGCCAGCTCCGGGAGTCGACCGCTATCGCCCGCCGCAGCAAGGGCCGTGGCCGAGAATCATTCTCAGCGGTGACTGGACGGCAACGGGCTGGCCGGCAACGATGGAAGGGGCGGTGCGCGCCGGTTATGCCGCCGCCGAAGCCCTGACGATAGCACACGGCGAACGCGAGCATTTCCTGTTCCCCGATCTGCCCGCGCAGGGGTGGATGCGGTTGTTCACATCGCGTTCCGGTTAGCGTTCACTGGGCGATCAGCAAAACTCCGGCCGCCACAAAGATGGTGGCAAACCAGCGCCGCCGGTCAACGTTTTCCTTGAGGAAGAATCGCGCGGCAACCGCATTCGTGACGAACGTAAGCGAGGCCGCTGCGGGACCTACCAGGCTCACATCAGCCCAGGAGAGTCCGACCAGCAGGCTGAAAAATGCCAACGTCATAAAGAACAGCGCCAGCAGAAACATCGCGCTGCCAAGCACCCGTGTGGCCACGGCAAAGATGCCTTTCTTCTGACGCAGAAGGCCGAGATCGCCGATTTTCCGCATGGCCTTGGCCAGCAGGATGTCACCCGCGGTGGAAGCGGTGACGACCATAAAGATTGCGGCCCATGTGTAGAGCGACTTCATTTGCGCGCCTTCACGAACTTCGGGTCATCCCGTTCGGGCGCCGGTTGTGTTGCCTCCGCCGCGTGCTCGGTGTGTGAGGGCCCTCCCGCCACGAATCCCACTCCAGCCACGATCAGCATGATCCCGCACCAGCGTTGCACGCTGACGCGCTCGTGCAGCAGGATATGCGCAAGCAGCGCCATTACCACGTAGCTGAAGGCGGTGGCGGGCAGGACGAAGGTAAGGTCGGCCCACGAGAGCGCTGTCAGGTAAGAGGCAAAAAAGATAATCAGAAAACAGATACCGAGCAGGACCCAGAAGTTTCCGAGGGCGGAGAACATGTCGCCCAGGTTCGTCAGATGTATTTCGCCGATTTGCTTCATGCCGCGAGATAGCATGACGTCGCCGACTGCACTGAACAGCACTACCGACGCCAACACCAGATACTTGCGGAAATTCAAAGCAGCCCTTTCGCCGGCAACACGCGGAATCCTCATTCTAGCTGAAGTGGCAAGATGTTGATTCAGGACGGCATCATGAAGGCTTAAACGCTGTTTCCTGAGCCTTGTTAAAGCGTCGTTTCGCAAGTGAAAAGCCCACTCGGTGGGAGTGGGCTTAATTCTTTGTCACGCCTGCCGCTTATACCTCGGCCGTCTCGGCAGCTGGTTGCTGCGCGCGAGCATTTTTTACGGCCTTGTTGCGGGCGGCGCGAAGCTTCAGGAAATCCTTTGCTTCTTTGTAAAGCCGCCGGCGCTCATCGCCTTTCCACATGGCCTTGAAGACGATGGGAACCCACACCTTCGGACGGAAATAATATTCGTCATAGAAGCGATGGATCATCTCCAGGATGTAATCGGCGGGCAATCCGGGATACTCGATATGCGCCAACTGATGTCCCCCGGAGTCGACCATCTGCTGCTGGTTGGTGATATACCCCTTCGCCTTGGCCCAATCGTACAGCTCCGTGCCGGGATAAGCGTGGGCGACGGAAACCTGAATGGTTTCCACGTTGAGTTCCTTGGCAAAATCGATGGTCCTGCGAATGGTTTCTTTCGTCTCCCCGGGAAGGCCGAGGATGAAATCGCCATGAATGGCAAGTCCGAGCTTCTTGCAATCCTTGGTGAACTGGCGCGCCCGCTCGATGGTTGCGCCTTTCTTGATGTTCTTGAGGATTTGCTGATCACCGGATTCGAAGCCAACGATCAGCAACCGGCAGCCCGCATCCTTCATGGCCTGTAGGGTTTCGATGTCGGTCGTAACCCGCGAAGTGCAGGACCACGTCAAATGCAACGGCTTCAGCGCGGCACAAAGTTCGATGGTACGGGCCTTCTGGATGTTGAAGGTGTCGTCATCGAAAAAGAACTCCTTAACGTTGGGCCAGTACTCCTTGGCTTTTGCCATTTCCGCTGCAACGCTCTGGGCCGAGCGTTTGCGCCATGGATGTCCGCTTAATGTCTGCGGCCAGAGGCAGAAGCTACACTGTGCCGGGCATCCGCGGGTCGTGTAAAGCGAGACGTAAGGATGCAGAAGAAAAGGGACGTTGTAGCGGGTTACGTCCAGATCGCGCTTGTAAACGTCTGTAACGTTCGGCAAAACATCCAGGTCGGCCAGGGCCGGACGGTCGGGATTGTGAATTACGCGTCCATCTTCCCGATACGAGGCGCCGAGTATTTCCTGCAACGGCTTGCCATTGGCGAATTCCACAACCGCCCAGTCAAATTCGCGCCGGATGACGAAGTCGATTGCGTGCCCATCGCGCAGCGATTGCTCGGGCAAGGTGCTGACATGGGGACCGACAAACGCGATCTTGAGCCTCGAATTAGCGGCCTTCATTGCCGCCGCGAGCTTGCAGTCACCGCCAAATCCCGGCGTGGAAGTGAACAGCACGAGGAACTCATATTCCTTGCCGATCTCGATCGTTTGCTCGGCGCTAATGTGATGCGACGGAGCATCGAGCAAGCGTGAACCTTCCAACATGCCGGCAGGATAGGCCAGCCAGACGGGGTACCAGTAGGATTCAACTTCGCGGGTTGCGGGCCAACGCGAGCCGGCCCCTCCATCGAAGTTTTCGAAAGAAGGAGGATTCAGGAATAGTGTCTTTAAAGGCATAGTACGTGATCCTCATAGTAACATCCGGATGCTGGGCGGAACGATTGAAATCGAAGCGGAAAGCCAATAATAATGGGCGGATGGCGTCTTTTCGGGGTCGAATGGGAAGCCGGCAGAGGAGGTCATTCTGTTATATTTTGAAAACGAGCTAAACAATGATCAGCAGTGAAACCTGGGGCGTGGCGATCGATGCACTGCGGGCCAACAAGGTAAAGGCCGCGCTGACAATGTTGGGCGTCATTATTGGCAGCGCCTGCATTGTGCTGGTCGTGACCATCGCGCTGATTGGCAAGAATTATGTTATCGCTCAGATCGAAGGTGTTGGCTCTAACATCGTCTATGCCTATCACGTCGGCGGCAGCGCCCAGGCGATTTCCGACGAGATATCAGTGGCCGACCTGAACGCCGTGCGCGAGCTCCCGCACGTGGTCGAGGTTGCAGGTACTCATGACTCGACTAATTCCAACATCGTAGTGAATGGCAAGGAGAAACCGGTCACTCTGGTCGGTGTCACCCACGGGTTTCAAAAAATTCGCAACCTGCTCATCCTGAAGGGCCGGTTTTTTGACGATTTCGACATGCAATCTGCCGCGAAGGCATGTCTGATTACGCAAGATCTGGCGAATCAGTTTCATCAGGACATGATCGGCAAAGATATCCGCGTCGGCGAGTTGCGGTTGACGGTGATCGCCATCTTCCGGGAGCGTGTGGCGACCTTTGGCCAGTCCGAGATCGCTTCGGAGTCGGTGCTGATTCCGTTTCAGTTGATGAAGACCTATAAGGGCCAGGACTACGTGCGCACGCTGTATGCGCAGGCGGACTCTTCCGAAAACGTTCTGCTGGTGACGGACGAGGTGCGGCAACTATTGCAGTCGAGACATCGCGCTGGCGTGGTCTACCTGGTGCAGAATCTGTCGTCCATACTGGACGCGGCCCACAGGATTTCCGTGGCGCTGACGGCGGTCCTGTTGATGGTGGGTTTCGTGGCGCTCGTCGTCAGTGGCGTTGGAATCATGAACATCATGCTGGTGACGGTCACGGAGCGCACCCGGGAGATAGGAGTACGGAAAGCCGTGGGCGCCAAGCGTAGCGAAATTCTTTACCAGTTTCTGATTGAAGCGTTTCTAATCAGCGGCATAGGGGCTGTAGTCGGAATACTGATCGCTGTCGGAGTCAAAATTGTCGTCGAGCCGTTGCTGCCGGCCGAGTACAACATACGGATTCCGATCTCGCTTGCCTCGATTGTGGTTTCGTTCGTTGTGTCGTGCGGCACCGGTGTGTTGTTTGGCTATTTGCCCGCGAACCGGGCGTCCAAGCTGCAGCCTACAGAGTCGCTGCACGAGTAAGGGAATTGTGTTCCGATCTGCTTGGTTCACGGCTTTCTCAGTGCCCAGTCCTCGAGATCGCCTGTTTGCCGCATGAGTTGCATGGTTGCGCGCGTAAACTGCAATTGAGAATCCAGGTAGGAGGAATATCGGGCGCTGGAGTCGAGCCGTGCGTTCTCCTGGTCGCGCACGTCAGCTTGGCCCAAGGCAAGTTTGGCGCGGACCGCGTCGATTCCCGCTTGCGCCACCTCGTATTCCAACCGCGCCACATCGCTTGTGGCCGCAAGTTGCCGCAAGCTGCGCTGCACTTGCAACGTATTCTCCGCCACCTGGTCACTCGCCATCTGCGCTTCCTGCCTGGCCCGCAGCAGGTCGGCGGCCGCGGCATTTGCCCTGGCGTGCTGCGCGAAATCGGTTAGAGGAAAGCGGATTGACAGTCCGATGGCGAAACTGTTCGGTTTGAAATCCTTATAAAACTGCGCGTAATTGTTGATGGTGCTGCTGAGCCGCTCATACTGGCTGGCGATGTCGATCGTCGGATACAGCACACGGGCTTCCCCGCGGGCGCGGAATTCGGCGGTTACAACCTTCCGACGAGCTAATTGCACCGCCGGATTATTCTGGGCGGCCCGGGCGGGGAGTTCCTCGTCCTGTGAGATCTTCGGAGCCGAGGGAATGGACTCGCTGACCGTTTCGATCGACTCGGCGGCCAGGCCCGTGAGTCGCGCGAGGTGTCGGCGGGCAACGTCGGCGGTAGCTTGCGCCTCGGCCACGCGGACGTTCACCCTGGCGATGCCGAGCTGCGCTTTCTTCAGATCGAGTTGGCTGTCGAGGCCCTCTTTCAGGCGTTGCGTGGTAATGAACTCGGCGCGGCTGGCGGCTTCCGCCGCTTCGCTGAGGGCCTTGAGTTTGCGGAGCGCGGTATCGAGTTCAAGATAAGTGGACGCGGCGTCCAGGAGGACCGCGTTGCGCTTGTCGGAAACGTCGAAGTGAGTCGCTTGCAGCTCATTCCTGGCGGCGCGCACGAAGTCGCGTAGGGCAAAGTTCAACAGCGCCTGCTGCGAGACAACATTAAAAAGCGAGGGCGCATTTCCCGCGATAGAGGGGGGGATTCCGGCGGAATATCCCAGCCCCGATCCGAATACGATGGTGGGCAGATAGGCCGCGCGCGCCTGTTGGTAGGCATCGCTGGCCTTCGCCTGGTTGGCGGCCGAGATGACAAGCAGGCCGCTGTGTTCCAGCGCCAGGTCAAGAGCCTTTTCAAAGGGAACGGGTTCAGCCATGCAGGGCAGGCTGAAAGCCAGCAACGCGGTCAATGCAAGCGACAGCCGGGCCTTTCTCAAATGCGAAACCTTCATCAGGGCGCTTCCTTTCGCGTGGCGGGAGATCATGCGCCAAGGCGGCGAAGAGCGTCTTGCGCCGGATGATAGCCGCTTGCCAGCGCGAGCGAGAAGCGGTATTCGCCAATGGCTCCCTGGCGATCGCCCAATTTTTCCAGTACTTGCCCTAGCACGTAATGCGCGCGGAACGCGGTGGCATGCTCATCGAAGGTGTTGCCCCCTAAATAGAGCCGGAGCGCTTCGGCGGCTTGCGGCAGCATACGGCCAACGCCACCAAGCAGTTCACCCATGTCGAACACGTCTTCGGGAGTCCTTTTCGGCGAACTCAAGGCGTGCCGGACGGCGTCGTCAAACTCGTTCCAGCGATTGCCGTGGCGGTAGAAGCGAGCCAGTTCCAGCCAGGGACATGCGGCTCCGTCGCTCCGCTCGACCGCGATCTTGTATTGATGCTCGGCTTCAGGCATGTCCTTCTTGTTGAGGGCGGCCATAGCGCGAATGAGGCTTGCTCCCGCCGCGTCCCTGCTTTGGGTGCGATTCGCCAGCCGTTGGGCCTTATACGCGCCGCCCCCGACCACCACCGGAGCCTGCACGTAAAAATCAGCCAGATCGCGGCGAGCGCTCCAATCGTCGGGGGCGAGTTCGTTTGCTCGCTCAAATTCCCTTACCACCTTGCGGGCAAGTACGAAGGCGCTCACCATAGTCACCGTCTCGGCCTTCCGGCCATAAGCGCGGCCGAGCCAGAGATGATAAGACCCAACATTGGGATTGAGTCGCACCGCGTGCTCGCCGTTGGCGATGGCATTGTCCCAATCATCAAGCTGGTAATAAACACGGCAGAGCAGGGAATAGGCCTCGGCATTATTCGGATTGGAATTCACCTGCTGGTTCAGCCGGCGGATTTCTTCATCGATGCGGTTGACCGCCGGCGCTTCGGCCAGCGAGGCGGCCGAAAGCATGGTGCTGAGCACAAAAAGCACAAAGCCGCCGCCCACGAACTTGCGAAACAGATTCATGATCAACTCAAAACTGTCAGCCGAACTCCCGAAGGATGCCCGCCCGGTCCTCAACACACCACGCGCAATTGCCTCATGGATTATCGACGATCTTAATGCCGACGCCGTCGGACAAAGGCGAAGGACTCAACGAGGCCAACGCCACCGTGTCATTTTCCGAAAGTCCCTTGGTAATTTCAATCCGCGTGAGATTTGCAACCCCGGTCTCGACAGGACGGCCAACCAGACGTCCATCTTCGACGACGTAAACGATGCTGCGGTTGCCTTCCTGGTGCAGCGCCTCGCGTGGCAACGTCAGGGCATTTGCCGTGTCGGCGGTCACAATCGCGGCGTTGACGTTTACGTTCGGCAGCAGTTTCCTGTCCTGGTTGTCGACCGCGCAAAGAGCCTCGCCGATCATGCGGCTGCCGCGGCTAACGATGTTGCTCGGCAGCGCGGAAACCTTGCCGATCCAAGTCCGGCCAGGCATTCCGTCCCAGGAGATCCTGGCGGCCTGACCCATTTGCAGACGGCCAATGTCAGGTTCATCGATGAAGGCCCGGACCTGCACCTGCGCGAGATCCGCCACTTGCACGAGCAAGTCGCCGGAATTGACGTAAGCCCCCTGACGAACTGGCAGGGAATAAACAGTACCGGCGAACGGGGCTTGCACATTACTTTTGGCAATGAGATCTTGCGCGGCCTTGACCGCAGCCTCCGCATTGGCCAGATCAGCCTGAACTTTTTCCTGATCGTACCGGGAAGAGCGCCGGGTACCCTTTTGCTGCAAAAACTCCAGGTCCGCTTCGGCACGACTCAATCGGTCGCGGGCCGCAGTCACTTCCTGCGGAGAGGCCGCACCCTCCTTCTCCAGCCGGGTGAGGGCTTGCAGGTTCCGGCTGGCGATATCGTATTCGCCTTTCGCCTTGGTCAAACTCGCCTGTCGAGTGAGCAGCTCTTCCTGTGAGCCGCCCGCCTGCAAAGCCGCATGGCTGGCCTGGGCCGCCCTGAGCTGGGCGGTTGCCCGGGCAAGCTCGACGCGCGCAGCCGCATCATCGAGCTGCAGCAGCAATTGGCCTGGCTTGACGTGATCTCCTTCGCGAACCAGGATGTGCTTCACCGTGGATGGCGCGGGAGAGTGCGCCTCGAAGTTCTGGCGAGGCTCCACTTTGCCGTTGGTTGTGATCACGCTCAGAATATCCTGCCGTTGCGGCCTGATGGTCTGAATGCGAATTCTCCGGGGACGCAGCAGCATGTAAGTGCTCGCGGCGAGCACTATCACGACAACCCCGGCCAGAATTGCCCAATTCCGGCGTGCGCTACCCTCTGTTGTACCGTTCGTTCCGTTAGCCATTCAATAATAACGAGGAAAGCTCAATTATAGATTAGTGCGCCTCCACCGTCAGAGTAGGGCGCACGACTACACATTGGCAAGGGTACGCAATTTGAGCCGCCTTCGGGAGTACCCAAAGAGAGAACACCGGAATCGGCTACGGGTTTCGCAGCCGGCTAAGACCCGATAAGCGCTATTACGCGCAATTCCAGCCATCTCACTGAAAATTCTCATCTAACTAGGCGAATTATGATTGGATCATGCGAGGGCATGTTTCCCGGGAGTCTGCGATGGGTCTCAAGAACGGCAGACAAGCTTTAGCGAACACGTTTCGCGACATCAGCCGCAATCACCTGGGGGCCTTTGCCGCCGGACTTGCCTACTACTTCGTCCTGAGCCTGTTCCCCGGGCTCATCCTGCTTGCCGCCGCACTGGCGTGGTTGCCGATTCCTGGCCTGTTTCCGCAGACCCTCGATCTCGTCTCAAAAATACTGCCGGCCGACGGTATGAGCTTGGTGCGCCACATTACCTCTTCCGTGATTTCACCGCATGGCGGCACACTGTTCTCCTTTGGGATCGTCGGAGTGCTCTGGAGCGTGAGCACCGGCTTCGCGGCCCTGATCGAGGCGCTTGACGTTGCTTATGACGTGCCCGAAACACGGTCGTTCTGGAAGACGCGCAGCGTGGCACTGCTGATGGCGCTTGGCGTTGGGGCATTGTTTCTGGTGGCGTTGGCGGTTCAAGTCGTGGGACCGGATTTCGGACGTTGGCTGGCCCACAGATTTGGCATGGGGCCGCTGCTTCGAATCGTGTGGCCATATCTCCGCTGGGGCGTGACTGTGGCATTCACCGGGGGAGCCATCATGGCGACCTACAAGGTAGCCCCGAACATTCGCCAGCGGACCATGCAGATCCTGCCCGGAACCCTCGTCGCGACCGGCTTCTGGATTTTGCTTTCGTTCGGGCTGGGTATCTACTTTCGCAGCTTTGCCCATTTCAACAAAACGTATGGCGCATTGGGCGCGGCCGTGGCGTTGATGGTCTGGGTTTACTACACCGGTTTCGTGATTCTGGTGGGGGCGCAACTAAACTCCGCGCTCATTCAGCTATCGGGCGATGGACGGCTTGAGCTGAAGCAGTCGCCTCCCGCCACGGTGAAGCCTCAGGCCGCCGCCGGCTCCGAGCCTGATATCGCGGCCTGACAGCGGCCCGCAAACCGCACAAATGTTCTCCCCAACGGCCGGAATCGCTGCACGTGCCGGATTCGCTCCGGTACAATGCGAACATGCCGAAAGCAAGAGCCGCAAGGCCAGGATATACAGCCGAACATGCCAAGGCTGGTCTGGACGTGGACTTCCCCGCCATCGAAACTTGGCCGAACCAGTTTCCAGGCTACGAAATCGAGATTGATATTCCTGAGTTCACCTCGGTTTGCCCGAAGACCGGCTTGCCCGATTTCGGCACAATTTGGATTCGATATATGCCCGACAAATTGTGCCTGGAGCTGAAATCGCTGAAGGAATACATCAACACCTATCGCAATCTCGGTATCTTTCAGGAGAATGTGGTTAATCGCGTTCTAAACGACGTGGTGCGAGCGTCGAAACCTGTTTGGGCCGAAGTGCGCGGCCAGTTTCATCCGCGCGGCGGTTTGGGAACGGTGGTTGAGGCAAGCTGGCCGAGACCGCGCCGCAAGTAATCTGCTCATCAAGCGCTATTGGAACCTACATTTTGAAAGCGAACGGCAAAAGCGCAACCGCAGCGCTGATAGTTCTGACGGCGCTGAACTTCGTCAATTACATCGACCGCTCGGTGCTGTTCGCGGTGCAGCCGCTTATCCAGCGTGAATTTCCGCGCGATGACGCGGCATTCGGACTGCTCACTTCCTCGTTCTTCATTTTCTACATGTGCACCGCTCCGGTGATCGGCCCGCTGGCTGACCGTTACCCGAGGCGGCTGATCATGATCATTGGCGCCATCGTGTGGAGCGCAGCTACGCTGCTGACGGCCGTGACCCACGATTTCCCCACGCTGCTGATTCGCCACACCCTGGTGGGTGTAGGCGAGGCGACCTTTGTGACCATTGCTCCGGCCTACATCGCGGATTTCTATGGCGAGCAGCACAGAGGGCGGGTGCTCTCCATCTTCTATCTCGCTATTCCGTGCGGAACCGCCCTGGGATATATTCTCGGCGGCTACCTGGGCGGCCAGTATGGATGGCGGGCGCCATTTTATGTGGGAGCGATTCCGGGGTTCGTGTTGGCGCTGCTGCTGTTTGCCCTCCCGGAGCCCGAACGCGGCAGAGCCGACCGCATAGCCGGAACTCTCGAACGCAGCACTTTGGCCGGGCTTTTCCGCAACAAGGCTTTCTGGAGTTGCAGTCTGGGAATGGCCATGTTGACCTTTGCCATCGGTGGCATGCAGGTGTGGATGCCGACCTTTCTCGTCCGCATGCGCGGCGTGCCGCTGGCGGATGCAAACCGTACTTTCGGCCTGATGACGTTGGCGAGCGGAATACTGGCGACCTTGATCGGCGGCTGGCTTGGCGACCGGATGCTTCGATTCACGCGCGGCGGCTACTACCTGGTTTCGGCGGTTGCAGCCGTGGTGACGCTGCCGGCGATAGTTGTGGCGGTCAGTGTTACGGGGGCAGGGATGTATCCGGCAATTTTCGTGGCCGAGTTTTTTCTGCTGCTCAACACCGCGCCGTTAAACGCCGCGTTGGTCAATTCCGTGAGCGCTAAGATTCGCGCCACGGCAATCGCCGTGAATCTATTCACTATCCACATACTGGGCGATGCGTTTTCTCCCACGCTGATGGGATACATATCCGACCGCACGAATCTGCGGATCGCCTTTCTTGCGGCTTCGGCAGCGGTAGGGATTTCCGCCATCATTCTGTTCTACGGAATGCGCTTCGCGCCGGAGTTAGAGGTTGAGGCTGCTAGGCCGAAATCCTGAGCGAAGCGAAGGAACTTAAACTCTTACTTCTTCCTGGCGGCTTTGCCTTCATCGATGGCCACCAGGAGTTGCTCGGGTTTTTGCCAACGCATCTCAGCCCTGCGTCCCTGGCTGGTGACCTTGCCGGTGATGCGAATTTCCCGTCCTTGCAAAACACGGACATCGCGCAGACGGCGCGCGTCGCCGGCGAGCACGACGATCGAAAAACTACAGTCACGGTAGTCGCGGCAGAAATTGAGATAGGTGACCCCGGTCTTTATCGTGTGGACCTCGACCACTTTGCCGGTGACGCAGGCGATTTCGCCGGCCTTTTCCAGCGCCTGCGTGAAGGGTACGCACTCCGCATCGTCGGTATCCGCATCCGCGCCGGTTGCCGGAGATTGCAATTCCCCGGCGTTGGCGAAGATGCCTGTGGCCAGCACGCACGCCAGTACGCTGCGGAGCTCGAATTTCACTTGGTGGGTTCCATCTTCAACACGTCGTTGAAGCGGTTGAAATAGTTGAACAAGCCGATGGCTGCTGCCAATTCGATGATTTCGCCTTCCGAGTAATGGCTGCGCAACTCCGCCCAAAGCTCGTCATCGACCGACTGCGGATGCAGCGTTTCGCGTTCGGCCAACTCGAGGGCCGCTTTTTCGGCGGCAGTGAAATCGTCGCGATCGCGGAACTCGGCCAAGTGCTGAATCTGATCCTTCGTCCATCCATGCCGCTCTGCCAGAGCGGTGTGCGAGCTCAGTCAATACTCGCAGCCATTGACCTGTGAGGTGCGAACGATGACCAGCTCCTTCAGCTTTGGCGTCAGGGTTCCGGTCTCCATGACAGCGCGGAAATGAGCGATCATGGTGCGCAGAATTTCCGGTCTGTGCGCGACCGTGCGGAACATGTTCGGCACGTTTCCGCGTTGCTTTTGAAAGTGGTCATAAATCGTTTGTGTTGGCTCGTCCACTTGCGAGCGGTCCAGCCGTGGAATTCGCATAATGCGTCCTCGATGAGGCCGGGT
The DNA here is from genome assembly GCA_963832365.1 of uncultured Acidobacteriota bacterium. Taxonomy (GTDB): domain Bacteria; phylum Acidobacteriota; class Terriglobia; order Terriglobales; family Acidobacteriaceae; genus CAWBRT01. The sequence continues at coordinate 61,623 of CAWHUL010000030.1, forward strand.
AAAAGAGCCGGTCGGCCGGACCTCATTGTTTCGTATCCAGAGATTTCCGATCTACCGCAACGGAGATGCCCATTGTGCGGCACGGGAGCGCGACTGTCCAGCAGTGCGTGCGCCAGAGTGGGTTAGTTCGAAAGAACTAACCCGGTCGAATTAAGTGAAAATAGATTGCAGACCTGCCGGCCTGAGCTGCGTCCAAATGGTAATAGAGGTGCTATGCTTTCGGCAGCAGGTCCGCTATCAATAGAGAAAACACCCGCATGTCACGAGGGCAAAAGCAGTCGCGACAGGGCGAGTTTTTATGGAATCAGCTAAGGAGCGGGAACCCGGGTGGCGGTAGCGGTAAGCCATCAATCGGAACCGCATTGCAAGAAAGCATACCCGGCGTTCACTTGAGGGAGTAGTTGGAATGAAATGGTGGAAGGCAATTTTGCTCGCGTGCTTTGCCGCGGGATCGTTGGCTGCCGAACACGGGCAGTTTTCCGCGGTGAATCAAGCGATACACATTGCCGGAACAGTCGCCGCGCAAAACTCCCTGCTTCGCATTCTGAGTCCCGTGCCAAGCCAGCAACTCAGCACAAGTTACGTGGACGTGAATTACGAACTCGTGAACCCCGGTGTCAGCGGCGGATCGCCGGATTTTCAGGTCCAGCTTGATGGTCGCGAGCCGGTCTCAACCAAAGATACGACGTACACGTTTACGGGACTCACTCCGGGCGAGCATACGGTCGTCGTTCAAGTTGTGGATGCCAATGGGACTCCGGTCACGGGCGGACGTTCGACGGTAGTGTTTTTCGTAGTCGCGGGCGGATCGCAGCAGCCGGGTACGCGGGCACCGGGCATGACGGCCAACAATAGCGAACCGCCGGATCTCGCTCCCGCATCGAGCACGCTGCCGTTGCTCTCCATCATTGGATTTGGAGTTCTTGTGGGCGGCGTAGCCTCCGCCTTGCGAACCCGCGGATAGGCCGCTCTATGTATTTCGGCGCGTAGGGTGGGACCGGGATTTCTTAGGCGGCGTCTTCTTCAAACTTGCAGCTTTTTGATGTTTGCGCATTTCCTTCCTTGAATACATCGTTCCGCGACAATTTGGAGTGCCGCAAGTGCATGGCGCATCGCCTTCTCCATCGTACAGAAAATAGTCGTAAGTCAGCTCTTCGCCGGCAACGATGTCGTGCATCGCGGAGATCCAGACGCGCCCTTCCTCGTCTTCCTCGGTCTCGCAGTTCGAATCGCAGCAGTGGTTCACATACATGGCCATTCCGTAGCCATCGATAACCTTGGAACCGTCACCGAATCCGAATAGGTATGTATAGGGGCGATGCTTGTAGAACTCATCGGCGGCCTCGTGCGCCATGCGCTCGCCTGTGTACTCCAGGATTCTGGTTCCCTTACGAATGTTCTCGAGGGTGAACACTCCTACTGCGTGGATAGGAGAGGATCGGACGATTAGTCGCATGGGTTGATTTCGCTGATTGCGCAAAGCACGAGCGCCGCGCGGGTGCTGAAAACGAATCTAGCACATTGCGTCTCAGACGTTGAAATTGCGGATTTGAAGCCGTGCCGAGGGCAGCAGGGTTAAGCTGGCTGGGGAAGGCTAATGCGAGGCAGCTTCTGACAGGCGAGGCGGAGTTCCTCCAGACGGGCAGGTTCTACGTTGACGAACTCGAAACCGTAGTGCGAACCCGATCGCCGGCGGACGGTGGACTGGGCGGCAAAATCAGAATCTTTGTCGGACAGGCGAAAACACACCTCGGCGAGTTCTCCGGGTACAAGATCCTCAGCCAACTCCACACCCAATCCGAGTTCGCTGATATCCGTAATTCTGCCTTGCATGTTGATGGAAAGGCCGGAGCGACGAAGCAATATCGAAACCGGCGTGTCAAGGGTATAGCGTGCCGCTTGTCTTGCCAGTGGCCAGCGAACCTGATTGCCCGCGCCAATCATCTCCTCCACCACGGTCAGCAACTCGTGCCGGGAATTAGATTTGTTTATGAATCCGTCGGCTTGGTTGAGCAAAGTTTCAGGAATCCGCCCTGGGTTATTGCTGAGCAGCATGATCCGGGTGTGAGGCGAATTCAGGCGCACGAAGCTGATGAAATCCTCCGGCTCGTTGTGTCCTGATTGAACATCCATGATAAGCAGGTCGAAGGCCGATTCCTGGAAGACTGCCATGCCCTGGCGCCAGTCTGTCTGGCACACCAGTTCGTAACCGGCGGTTTCAAGGTGAGAGCGCTCCAGTGCCTGCTCTGACGGGTAGGCCTCGATGCACAGAATGCGTTTGCGAGTGTGCCCGCCTACCTCGACGCAGCGAAGTCCGATCTGCCCTTCGAGGTCGGTATTCGGCCCGCCCACCCACAAGACCTGAAAGCGCGCGCGCCGGTCGCCTTGCTGCACGGCAAGAATAGATCCCGGAGCGACTTCGGAGCTGACCCCGGTGAGCCGTGCGCCCGCGATGGAAATATCCAGCGTTTGCGCCTGCTCCATGAAAGCGCGTCCAGAGCGGTCATAGCCAAATACCATGGTAGGCATCTGCAAGGGAAACCTTGGTTCTCGCCGATCCGTTCTGGTTGGCTCTTGTTGCATCATTTGCACTGCAAGTAATGTATCAACGTTTGCGTGAAAGATAGTCTTTTTTTGCCTTTCAAGGGTGACTAAAGAGGTAACGGAAGGCGATGTACCGGCAGCGGTGCGCTATGATGTTTGTCAACCTTTATGGTGCGCATCCTGCCAGTTATTATCCTCGCTCTTGCGCTGGCGCTTCCTCGCGCAGGCAGCTATCTGGTGGTTGATCGCCCGTTACCCTCCGATGCCGCGGTGGTGCTTGCGGGCGATTGGGGCGATAGCCGCGTGAACCGTGGTCTACAAGTACTGAATACGGGGCTCGTCCACGAACTCCTTCTCGATGCCGACAACCGCAGCCCGCTATTCGGCAGAACGCTGACCCAGATTGCTCAAGCCTACCTGCAAACGCTGCCACCGGAGGAGGCTGCCCGCATTCACGTCTGCCCCCTCACGGCGAGATCGACGGTCGCCGAGTCGGCAGAGGTGGCACGATGCCTCTTACCGCTGCATCCGCGTCGCGTGTTGATCGTGACTTCCGACTTCCACACCCGGCGGGCACTCTCGATTTTCCAGCGGAGACTACCGCAATACGAGTGGTCGGTCGCAGCCTCGCACGATGAAGCCGAGTTCCGGCAGGATTACTGGAATAATCGGGAATGGATCAAGACAACGCTGCAGGAGTGGCAGAAACTTGTTTACTGGGAACTGGTGGAGCGCTGGAAGAGCCCGGGCGCTCGCCTGGCAGCAAGCGCCCGCTGAAGCAGTGTCCGAGTGGCCAGTCTCGTGTCCCGGAAATACCTGCCACAACTAACTTCCACGGGCGTGTCATGTTGAGCGTAGCGAAACATCCCATGAAAACTGCCCCAACCCGCGCCGCTCTGAGCTTCTATATGTCCTTCGGCTGCGTCTCAGCTCCGAGCCGTGCTGGGAGCCTTCGCTGCGCTCAGGACGACACCTCTGCGGAACAGTTCTTCAGCAGCCTGCTAGATCCCACAAATTAATTGCTCTGGGGTTGAATTGTTTTAGGTGCGCTCAGGTAGCCGCTCACCGAATCCTTGTCGACCTTGAAGATGACAACCTCGCAAAGGCTGCGATCGCGACCGGTATAAAACTGAAGTGGTTCGTTCGCGGTGCGGTCCTTCTTCTCGATAATGCGGTCATCAGCGATGACGTTGAGCGTAAACTTCGACTTCTTTGGGTCTGTCTTCTTCAGTTGCATGCTGACGGTTGAAACCGGCTGGCGCTGGCTTCTGCGCAGCGTGAACTCGAAGTAGTTGCGATCGCCCTTGTGCTTCAGCAGTTCGAGCTCGTTGTGGTTGCGGGCCACGAGGCCGCTCTGGAGACCGAGGTCGCCGATAGCTTTTTCCAGCTTGGCTTTGGTCGCATCAAGATCGGAGCGCGTGCTGGCGATATCCTGCTTGGCGCCTCCCAGATCGGTCCTTACGCCGGTCACATCACCGGAAACCGCCGAAACCTGTTGCTGGGTCTTTCTCTGCTCCGCCGTTAGCTTTGCCTCAGCCTGCTGCTGTTGCCGACGCAACTCCGCGGTGCGGCGCTCAATCTCCTCCTGTGTCATGCCGACCTTCGAGCCGAGAGCTTGCACCGACTCCGACATCGTCTTGTTCGTCATGTGCAATTTGTCGCGGAGTTCCTTGTTGGAGGCCTCGATCGTTTGCTGTTTTGCCTCCAGACCTTGCACGCGGCTGCGCAGGCTAAACAGCAGGAAAAGCGACACAACCACATAGATAGCGGCAACTCCGATCAGCACGTTGCGCAACATGGTGTCGTTCTTCGCGGCCTGTTCCGACGCGGTTTCTTCTCCTAACATGGAATAACTCCTTCGTCTGTCAGTATTCTAGGATTGTTCCAGCAGCATTATCGAGTGTCAATCAGAGAAAGAGCCGGGATTCGCCCTTCAACGTTACTCGTGGTGCTGGACTTGCGAGACGGAGTACATCTCTTTCGCGATGCGGATAGACAACTCGCCCTTGTAGAGGTCGAAGTGGGTGCGGCCGGGTAGATAGGTGAATGCTGCATCCGCCCCAAGGCTCTTCAGTTGTTGTTCGAGCAGGCCCACGGATGTCTCCAGGTGGAAGCTGTCGGCGGTTCCGACAAAGATATGGATCTTGCCTTTCAGCTTCGGGCCGAGCGTCGTCCAGTGCTCGCGCAGAATGCGGGAAATGTCGTACTTCTCCCATGCATGCGCGACCGTGGGATCGATTTCGCCGGTAACGCGATTGAACAACGGCAATGGCCTGCCGTCACCGCCGCGCGGGCTGAAGACCCATTCGAAAGATGACATCTGGCCGCCGTAGTCGCCGAGCACGCGCTCCTGTTGAGCGTAGTCGCGAAGTGACTCGACGTCTTTGCCATGCATCCGGACCAGCATCCGCGGCGAGCCGTCGGGCTTCAGGTAGATGTTGCTTCCGGGCTTCGCGCCGGCAATGTCGGGTCCGGCGAAGTTGCGGAAGTCAACCGGATCGGGCGAAGTGGCCCAAGTGCCGCCGAAAAAATCCGGGTGCGTGATTTGCAGCCACAGCGCGGCCCAGCCTCCCGACGAATGTCCGGTGACAAAGCGCCCTGCGGGCTTGGCCTCCATGCGGTACTTCGCCTCCAGCCAGGGAATCAGTTCAGTCACCAGGGCAGTTCCCCAGGGTCCGTTATTGACCGAGTCGGCGAACTCGTGAGTGCCCGTGGGCACAGATTCGTCGAGCAGCACGTAGATCATTTCCGGCGCCCGCCGGTCGGACATTTCCTTCAAGACTTCGTCGCCGAAGGAGCTCGGGAGATCGGCTGCGATGGCCCCAAAGCCGGGGATGAGATACACGGTTGGAAAGCGGCGGGACGTGCCAGTGTAGCTTGGTGGCAACACGACGACGGCACGCATGTGAATCGGGCGTCCGTGGAAGCCGGAGAGCAGGGGACTGGTGAAGTCGACCCATTCCATTCCCGGCGGAAGCGCAGGCGTCTTTTGCTGCGGCACGCGTTCGTCCAGCGTGAGCCGCACGCTGCCGGCTGTCCCTGGATTGAAAGTCCCGAGCGCGACGGCCTTCATCCGGAGATCGCCGGCGGTGAAGAACCGATAGGCGGCGTTATGATCGACGTCCAGCATTGCCATGGCGTAGTAATCGCCCGGTGGCGCGGTGGAGAGCGGAGCCGGAAACGCTAATTCGTCGGCGTCGACCACTACGGTCTGCCCAGGCAACACGCCATTGATCTCACGAGCCGCAATCCAGGTTTTGCGGGCGGTGGCTCCGAATCCAGGTGTAAGAAAGCCCCACTGAGGCTCACGTTTGCTGAGCAATACGAGCAACCGTCCCGAGACAGGAGCAGTTCCCAGCGCGCGAGAAATCGTGACTTCAAAACGTAAAGGGTGCGGCGCCGCCTGTTGACCGACGGCGGCCAGCGACAGAAGCAGCAGAACGATAACTGCGCGTGGCGCGAAGCGTTTCATCCGGGAGCTATTCTAAAGCGATTTCAGAGTCAGCGTATCCGTGATTGTCGGCGCGGCGCAAAAATTCGCGTAACTAATTCTTAGGGTGTCATTCTGAGCGCAGCGAAGAATCCCAGCGAGTCGCCGGGCCGAAGCACGGCCGAGAGTTTCATATAGAAGATCTGGGTTTTCGGAGCCATCATGGGACACCCTAATTAGCGGTCGGCGCGGTGTCCGGAACACAAAATTAAGGCGGGCTTGGTCTGCCCGCCTGTTTCGCGGTGTGCCGAAGGGCAGTGACCGCGATGCAACTCGCATAAATTCCGCCAGCAACGCTTGCCTCTACTTATATCGGCACCGCAGCTTGAAAACTTTAACGCCAGCCCAGCTGTCCCCGCTGTGATGTCCCAGGTCAGCCCGAAGAACGGGCGGGACCTGGGGCACCCGTTCCACTTTCTGCGCACCGATTCATCATTCAGGTAAGAAATCGAACCCTTCCTGACCGTTGGGCTCAACGCTTGTCATTCAACACCTGCTCCACGGTTACGATATCGACCAGCCCTAAGCAGCCGTAGATCGCCGGAAGAACGCGCTCGGGAGGATACTTTCGCCGCAACTCGGCCACCCTTTCGGTGCCGGAGCGGTAAGCCGGCAGGTACATGCGTCCGAGCAGGGGATGCCGTCCCCAGGCTCCCGAGAGCTTATCGGCACGCTCTTCGCTGACCAGAAAATCGCGGCGCAAAATCGGTGCGACCTCTTCTTTCTTCCGGCCTTCGCCCCAGGTCAAAAACGACGATTGATTCTTGGCGTCGTCCTGAAGCAGGGCGAGAAGCACCCCGATCTGCAAATCTTCATCGGGCAACTGTTCGATTTCGGTTACGCCGTGCGCGATCAGGATGGCATTGTTGGCCAAGCCCTCGAAGAGAGTGGCCGCGCGCGTATTCATGGTCAGGACGGTTGCCTCGAAGCCCGCGAATCCGCGCACGTACAGATTTTGCAGATAGGCAAAGGTGGTCACGTGTCCCGGCACAACTTCGTGGCTGATGAGTTGCTCGAACTCCGGCACGGAGATCTGAAGCGAAGCGTTGATCTCGTAGCTCGCTTCGTACTTCGGGCCGCCATCCGCGTTGCGGGCCCGGCCGACATAATTCATCGAACCGGAAAACCAGGCGTCCTTGATCGGCAGGAATTCGATGTTGGCCCGAGGAACGTGCGCCAGCTCCGCAGGCAGGTACGGCAGCAGATTGGCAACCGTCAAGCTGTCGAAGTAGGAGATGACGGCGGCCCCCAGAGCGCGGACGGATGCCATGGGGATCACCCGCTCTCGACGCCAGGCGTCGACGGCCTTCAAAAGACCGTCAGCCCCGGTGGTGGAGTAACCGGCCTTGCCGAGCAACTCGGCCAGACGCGCCCGCTTGCCTTGCGGCTGCGAAGGCTGCGGAGGCTTGCCAGTCGAGGCCTCGACGCAGCGCTCGTAGGGCACCGGATCGCCCTTGCCGAGCATCTCCATCGCCAGATCCCACATAGCTTGCAGGCAAACGGCGAGCCCCGCGAGAAAGAGATCGCGCTCGGGGGCCGGGGACTTCCGCGTGGACGTGCGCACGCCGGCAATGGCCGCCGGAATGTCCACTTGGCGCAGATAACTTTCGACGGCTTCGCGATCGACCTGCGGCCCGCAGACGCCGCCCGTCTCCCGCAAGCGCGCGGCGGCGAAAGCAGTGTAAGCATGCGGCAGCGGCTCATCGGCGAACCATGAGTCGGCAATAAACCGTCCGGCTCCGGAGGGGCACATGACATCGCCGCCCCAAAGTGTGTCGATGCCGATAATGGCTTCGGCAATCGAACGTCCAAGGTCGTCCATGGATGGTCCTCAGTGCGTGCCGGCGGATGGTTCGACCAGCGCCTGGTATTGCTGGTTCCGGCGAATATACGCGGCGACATAGGAGCAGCGCGGAACGACCGTAAGGCCCGACTCGCGGGCATACTCCAGGGCTGCTTTGACCAGTTTCGCACCCACACCGCCGCCGACCATCTCTGGCGGCACTTCCGTGTGCACAAGCACAATCGTGCGGTCTTGGAGACGGTAATCGAGCCGTGCCATTGATTCGCCCGAATGAAGCTCAAATCGATGGGCGCTCGTGTTGTTCAAGACCTCGGGAGATTCGGCGTCGTTCATTGTGTCACCCTTGCGGAGTTGCGGAAGAAACGCGGTGTCTCCGACATGCGCCGCGGTTGCGTGTGTTGGGGTGGATTTGCACCGGTGCGGGCGGCATGTAGGATAGTGTGGTTATGAAACCGCCCTCGATTTCTCCGCAAGAGATTTTAACTCTGAGTCCCGCCTGTTTGAAAATGACGGTGCCCGAAGCATACCGCGATGAAAACGGACACATGAACATGCGCTGGTACTTCGCAATCTTTGATGATGCGGGAGACGCTCTGCACGACCAGATCGGACTGACCCGCGAATACCACGGCTTGCACCGGACTGGCACCTTCGACCTGGAACATCATATGCACTTTCTGAGCGAGGTGAATCCGGGCGAAGATGTTGCTGTTTATATGAGATTCGTTGCGCGCTCGGCCAAGCGTCTGCACTACCTGATGTTCATGGTGAACGTAACGCAAGGCAAATTGTCCGCCATATTCGAGTGCATGAACGCATTCGCCGACCTCCAGGTGCGCAAGACAGCGCCATTCCCAGATGAGATAGCTCGGAAGATCGACGAGATCCTCGCGCGTCACGAGAAACTGAATTGGCCTCCCCCGCTGAGCGGTGCAATGCGGGTGTAGAACTGGTTGAATAAGTTTTTATTCGAAGGGACGCGTATTCAGCCGCGTCATTTAAGGCCCATGTAATGGCGCATGCTTCAGCCTTGAGGCATTTGCCAGTGCTCAGCGCGCTACAAAGGCACGAGAAGAGCAACGGCGATCGTGATGCGGGTGTTGCGCTGTTGACGCACTCTGCAAGCGCATTTATGATTGAAAAGTCTTATCCGGCGCCTGATTTTCAACGACGGCGCGGTTCTCTCGCTTGCCCCCTCGTTCAACGGCAGGACACTGACTCGGATCAGCCTAACTGATAGGACTCCGGCAGAAACGGCAGCACTCGTTCAAGCAGTTCGGGCGTATCTTCGCCATAGAACCGCGCAAATAGCGCGCGCCGGTCAGCATCACTGAGGTGGTAATCAAATGAGGTCATGTTTGCTCCAACAAAAAGCGCACCCTTTCGGGTACGCCGCTTTTTTCTATTCCGCTCAGGCTTTCGCCAGTACTAAGAGTTGGTCAACTGGTTCACCGTAAAACCTGCCGACATTCGCGGCTGCCAACCCTTTTTTATGTTGGTCTGCAAAAGGCGCCAGCGGCCGGCAATCAGGGCGAGCCGTGCATCTCCGTTACGGCACATCTCGCGTGCGTCTGCTTCGGAGATATGCTGATGCTTGCGAAGATTGCATCTCGCGGGCGGTTGGCCGTGGTACTCCCAGCGGTTTCTTTCGACTGCCGATAGCAAACAAACTTCGTCGCCTTCGCTTCTCATCGACACACGTCCATTTTCGCCGCGTCGGTTTTCGTTTGCTTCTCCACGCCCGACGCCAAGGTGGAGAATCTCAACCAAACAAGAACTCAGCGGTTGCGCCGAATCCCCGATAACTTATTGAGCGTGTCGCTAATGATGTAGTCGGCGGGAACGATCACAACGGGACAGGCATCTATGTTCCGCCCCTGAAGGTGCTCTGGATGATCTTTAACGTTGCGCTGGAGAACGTAATCGTGAGCAGGTGGCAATCCAGGCGTGACGTGTATCAGACGCAAGAATACAGGCTCATCGTGGGAATCATTCTTATCAATAACATTCCACAACTGCCCAAGTCCCTGCGCGTCCGCGTCCTTGCGTGTTTTTAATTTTTGGCTCGCCTTTAAGTCTCGGTAATCGGCAACGTGCGCGACCTTCATTGCGACGAACAGGCTGGCAGCAAGGCCAAAGTTCACTCCAAGGTCCGCCATCGTTCTGAGTTTGATGATCTCGTAAGCCGAGAACGTCCAGCGCTTCTCCTGCTTCTCCCCAATAACCACATCGCCGCGGTTGATCCAGAGCCGAATCTTGTCCTGCGGCAAACCGGAAACAGCGGCCGCTTCCGGCAGACTAAAGACCCGCTCTGTCAGTGAGAAATTTTGTCGTGCGATCTGTTGTGTCATATCGTCTCCGTATCACTGACACTATATTGCTACGAAAATATAAATGCGTCAAGTGATTTACGTCATAGATGTTTGTGACAAAGTGGGGAGGTAAGCCGAGGCGAGCAAAGGCGGCGAGGTCGGCCGATGTTAGTTTTGCGGTTTCCGTCGGTGCCGCGGCCACGCTTCCGGCCATTACCGCGAACCCCTGCGCGCGCCTCTACGTTGCTCGCGGGATTCTAACCACTCGCGTACTGACTCCACGCGATAAAGGACCGTCCGTCCTATAACAACGCGAGGCGGTCCAATGCGCCTTGTCTCCCAGCGGTCAAGAGTGCGCACTGATTTCTGGAGTTGAGCGGCTAGGGCTTCACGGTTGACGTAGCCGTCAAGCACTGACGCGGTATTTGTTTCCAATTGCTGCGGCTGTCTGTGAATAGCGTTCATGCTGCCAACTGTCGCACGGGACGGTTAGACACGATGGCTTACGCGTCCAACAAAATTGCAGCGCGAAAAATTTGGGGACTAGCGGCCGGTAGCCAATCTGACGATGTGGCGGATAGAATATTTGAGTTTACGGTTGCGCTTAACGCGTTCGGCGGCGGCCTTCGTTGATCCGAGGCGTGCCGCGAGAGATTTCACCTCGTTAATCCAAACATCCCTGTCACCTACATATTGAGTCCTTTCCCTTCGTCCGCGCGCGGCGGAGGCGCTTTTTTGTACATCGATACTGGCCACTCGAAAGGTATGCGGATTCTCAGCTTTTCGGTGAGTTTGCCTACTGTCATCGCCTCGTGAACGGCGGTTCTAATGTCACCGTCATGCATTGCGAGTCGTAGGCAGTGCAGAGCTACGTTTAGCCTCCGAGCATCAGCAAAGACTTGCTCCGCGTTGTGGTACGTCTTAGACGGCTCCGTCGGCCACTTAGACGGAGGGATAAGTTGCCACTTGTGAACCAATTTGTTATTTCGCACAAGGTCACCGCAAACATGCTTTACCGCGCCCCGCACAATTCGCATTGCAATTGCGAAGTTCCGAGGCAGGAGCTCTCGCCGCCCGTTCGTGATCTTGCGGAAAAGTTCAGCCTGTCCCGCGGCGGTTGTGGTATCGATTGCCGGGGTTGGTTCGGGTGTGACGTAGATGCCGGTGCTTTTGATCGTCTTATTATTTGCCATGTTCGCCGCCATTTGCCTACTTGCCTGCATTGGCAGTTTTTAGAATTTCTCCAAAACGATTGGTCGCATCCCGCTGCGCTTCGTCTGATACGTGAGCGTATCTCGCCGTGGTTTGCGGTTGTGTGTGTCCGAGTAGCTTGCCGACTATTTGAAGCGACACGCCATTCGAGACAAGGTGACTCGCGTAACTGTGCCTCAGATCGTGAATGCGGACGGTTGGCTTGTATCGTGTGATAGTTCTCCGCTTTCCCTTGAGTGTGATTGCTTCAGCAAGTCCAGCGGCCTTACATGCCTGAACCCACGGTCGGCGAATCGTGACGCGGGCCTTGTTTCCATTCGCGCCGGGGAACAGTGGCCCGGTCGCTTTCGGCTTCATCGCGCGCAGCAACTCGAGTGCTGGACCGCTCAATGGGACGTGTTCGATACGCTGCTGTTTCGTGTGATGGCTGGGCTTAGTCCAGATGCCGCGCTGTAAATCGAATTGCGTCCAGTCGGCCTTTAATACCTCACCCTCGCGCGCGCCGGTCAGCAGAAGTAAGCGGAGCGCGTTAGAGGCGTTCTGGTCGTCATAGGCGTCCAGTGCCTCACTGAATCGTTGCATTTCCTCTACTGTTAGCCAACGTTCGCGCCGGTCCTCATGAAACCGCGGGACACCACGCGCGGGATTATCGGCGCGCCATTCCCACTCGATTGCGAGCGAGAACATCTTGGATAGGAGTGCAAGCACGCGGTTCGCACGGTAGGGCGTTGCTTTTAGCGATGCGTGCAGCGCTTCGATGTCCCGTTTCCCGACTGCTGCTAGGCGCAAGGCGCCGATGTGCGGCCGGACGATGGTATCTAGCATCTGCCGGTCATTGCGTAGGCTAGAAGGCCGTTTATGCGTAATTGCATAGCGTTCTAGGTATTGCGTCGCCAGCTCTCCGAGTGTCGGTTCCGAGCGGTCCTGCTCGCGCTCCTCCAATGGATCGTGACCGTCCAGAATTCGCCCTCTGAGTTGCAGCGCTCGTTCCCGCGCCGCGGTTGCGGTCAGCTCAGGATGCCTGCCAATTGTGTACCGGCGCTTTCGGCCATGTATCCGATAATCGAGCACGAACGCAACAACGCCAGCACGAGTGATTCTTACTCCGAAACCGGGAATTTCGGCGTCCCACTCAATCCGATTCCCCTGCTCAGGGGCGGTCAGCTTTCCGATAGTTCGCTGAACAATTCGCCGTTCCATGTCGCCTCCGTGTCACCACTGTGTCACCAAAAAGCGCGCATCTATGGCGTTAAGTGTCTCTCATTGTCAGCAGTACGTCAAGATATGTCTTTCTTAAATAATAAGATAGAGAACAAGTGCTTTGTTTGTGTGTCACCATGCGTCTTAGAGTTGATGACTCTGGATCAGCATATCGGGGTTCGAATCCCTGGGGGGCAGCCAATCTTTTTCAACAACTTCCAGCGATTTCTCTTCGGTCGTTAATGCCGCTGGTTGCGCCTGGGTTGCATTGAGTTGCAGAGTCGTTTTCGCGTCCCAGTCGGTCTATCCATGAAATATCCGCTCCCGGAATCAGATGGCCGGAGTTATCCACGGTGATCTGAATCGAGCCGTGGCCCATCTGTTCCTTCACCTAGGCTAGGGAAGCACCGTCCTGAAATCAGTAGGCGGCCGAACGTGTGCCGCAGATCGTGAAAGCGGAACCTGCGGAGTCCGGCCTGCTCCAGGGCCGGTTCCATGTACCGCACGGCGATGTTGTCGGGTTTGATGGAAGAGACCGCGGGCGGAGACACACGAGGCCTGATCGAATGCCGCATTCCTGACCGCATAGCCCATGTCTAGGACATTCCACAATGCTTCCTTGTCGTGCGGAAACTTGTGAGAAGAATCAATCTGGCTCCCAGCCTGGGACTGGACCAAATCTGCAACTCCAGGCTGGGACCCGCGATTCACTTCCGTCTGGCGGCACTACTCCACGTCGGAGACTTTGCCATTCTTGAAACTGACCTTCAGGTCTTTGTACTTGTATATCTTCTTCTTGTGACCAATATCCACCACCGTGTCGGGGGAGCCAAGTATAGCTGTTACGTCGTCAACGCTCTGTCCCTTCTCGATCTTCTTCGGGGCCGCAGCCGTCGTTGGCGGAGCTGCTCCAGGCTCGAGTTGCGCCTGGCTCACAACATCCTGTTCCGCCAAATCGGCTTCGTTTAGCTGTTGATTGATCTCGGCAATGGCATTGGCTTCCGGCGGTGGAGCATTTTGCGCAAAGTCCGAATTGATTGGTGCGCCCACGGCCGACGGCGGAGCTTTGGGTAACCCGCCCTTGCCCTGCTTTTCCTGAAGCTCCTGCAAGCCCAGATCAATCGTCTCCCGCAGATGGTTTTGCATATCCTGCAAATCGGTCAAAGCGACCGTGACCACGGTAGACTTCCGGCACTCCAGACCGCCCTTGCTCGACAACACCATCAGACTCGCATCCGTGGCGGAGGGCCCCGGCGGCGCTACCAGCTTCAGTACGTCACCATCGCTGAGAGCGCACTCTGCTCCGGATGAGTCGACCACATCCAGCGCACTGGCGGCAACGAACACATGGGGCTTGTTATCCGCCAGCAATCTTCCGATACTGCTGGACGCCGGGTCGATTTCCTGCTTCGCGGCAACCTGTCTTGCCTCGTCGTTCGTCAGGGCAATCTGGCCCTTCACCTCGTCGGCGATCATCTGCTTCACTTCTGGCGTGAGCGCTGCGGCTCCTTCAGGGGCTTGCTGCGCAGCCCTCTGCTCTCTTGCCTCCTGGCGGGCCGCATATGCAGCGTTCAGATTGGCGGCGATCAAATAGTCCGTCAACCAAAACGCAGGGCTCGCGTACACCGGGTAGGGCGTGAAATAGTAGCCGTAATAGCCGTACCAGGGGCTGCCATCCCAGCCCCAGCCATAAGCCACCGGCGAGTACCACGGGTTATACGCCCATCCATAAAATCCCAACGGGTAATAGCGCGCGGGAGCATACACATTCATATAGACGCCATGGTAACTGTACCCGCGGTAGTAACGGTCATACGCACGCCCGTTTTGGTAGTAGGTTCGACGCGCGTAGTCGTGCCCATGGTACGAGTAGGGGCGCTGAACGTACCCCGCTCGGCCCCGCTCGGCAACGATCCTGGAGTGGTCGTGGCGCTCGACCGAAACGCGCCGGCTCCCGTTCAGGCTGTGGTGAACATCCATCCCGCGCTTGGCATCATGCACATCGCTGACTCTGCCATTGGGGCGCCGTTGTACCGCGCTGCCGTTCTGCAAATGAGTCTGCTGGCTTCCACGTGGGGCAGGCCTTCCTGAAATGCTCGCGTTCCTTCCTGGTTGCCCGGGGTGGGCTCCGGGGCCTGGGGTCGGTCTTCCAGTGGCGGGAGTGGCGTGAGGCGTACTTGGTCCGGGTCCCGCCGGCCGTCCAGTGGTGGGCGTCCTTCCGGTGGTGGCCGGAGCCGCTGGCTTCGCTGTGCCCCGAGTCGGTTTGTTCGCCGCCGGAGCCGCAGGCCTGGATGTTGTTGTCGTCGGTTTGTTCGCCGTGGGCCTGGATGTCGTCGGTCTGCTCGCGGTGGGAGCAGTGCGCGTGGGAGCAGAGCGGGTTGCCGCTGGCCTGGATGGTGCGGCCGATCTAGCGGGGGCCTTAGGAGGCGGGCTCGCCGGCTTTTTCTTATCATCCGCTTGGCCTAACCATACGAGCGAGCACAGTATGATGAGGATCTCCGCTGTAAAACGAACGCAATTCCACTTCTGAGTGCGCAACGCGTGCATGAATTTTCCCTTTTCTCTTCGCAGGTTATTTGTCTATCCGGCGCTAATCATCCCTTGGCTACTCGACATTGGTCACCTTGCTTCGCATCGGGGCACATCAATTGGCAGTTGTGGCAACGATGGACCTTCGACCTTGGAGGCCTCGTTGGCCCAGGTCGGTTGCAGCGTAGTCATTGCGGGTGACCAGCTCTGATTATACATCGGTTACCTCGCAAAGGCGGGCAGTTAATATCCACAGTTTTGAGATTTTCTCCGTTTTCTCATTCAAGCGGCGGTAAATCTTTCGGACACAGCCGGTACCACAAACCCGTCCGCGCATCGACCTGCCAAGAGATAAAACACGGACATGAGGGCGTTGCTGCCCCGCCGTTCGAATCCCTGGGGGGCAGCCAATAAAATCAGCAGCTCGGCTCGCTTCTCAGTTTCAACCAGTAGTCGCCATTTCACACCCCGCGCATTCCGCACTGCGACCCAGTCTTTGACCTTGCAAAACCGCTCATCAGCAGTACAATTCGAGCAATCCAAAGCCACTGGATTTTCCCTACTGGAGGAGCGCAATGAAGCGTTTCGTATGCACCCTCGCTATCTTGGTTGCTTCTGTTGTTGCTGCTGCGCAAACCGGCCGCACTGTGCCGAGCGCATTTTCGGTCGCGCAAGTGGATGCGGTCTATCCCGAGGTTAAAGCTCTTTACATCGACCTGCATCAAAACCCTGAGTTGGGCTTTCAGGAGAAGCGGAGTGCGGCCAAACTGGCCGAGCGCATGCGCACCCTGGGATATGAAGTCACCACCGGCGTCGGCGGCACCGGTGTAGTGGCCGTGTTGAAGAATGGGCCGGGGCCCACGGTGATGCTGCGCGCCGACATGGATGCGCTCCCTATACAGGAAAAAACAGGACTACCCTTCGCCAGCACGGTGACGGTGAAAGGCGATTCCGGCAATACCATTCCCGTGATGCACGCCTGCGGACACGACACGCACATGGCGGCCTGGATTGGGACTGCCAATCTCATGGCGGCAAATCGCCAGCGCTGGCACGGTACGCTGGTCATGATCGGCCAGCCGGCGGAAGAGATCGTGCAAGGCGCCGCAGCCATGCTCAAAGACGGGCTGTTCACGCGTTTTCCGAAACCTGACTTTGCCTTGGCGTTGCACGATACGGGCCAGGTGGCCACAGGCCAAATTGGCTTTCACCCCGGCTACTACATGTCCTCGTCCGATTCCGTGTACATCACCATCTTCGGCCGCGGTGGGCACGGCGCCAAACCCCAAACCACGGTGGACCCCATTGTTATCGCCGCTCGCACGGTGTTAGCGTTGCAGACGATCGTGTCGCGTGAGAACGATCCCATGGAAATGGCCGTGATCACCGTCGGCAGCATTCATGGTGGGACCAAGAACAACATCATCCCCGACGAAGTCAAACTCGAACTCACCGTACGCTCGTTTAACCCGCGTGTCCGCAAGCACCTGCTGGCGGCGATCGAGCGGGTTGCCAAGGCGGAATCGATGGCGGGCGCTGCGCCGCGTGAGCCGCTGGTGAAAGTCGAGGTCGGGACCGACGCGTTGTACAACAATCCGGAGCTGACCAAACGTGAGGTAACCGTTTTGCGCCAGGCGTTGGGCGCGCAGAATGTAATAGAGATACCGGCCAACACGGCGTCGGAAGATTTCTCCGTGTATGGGACGGCGGGCGTTCCTTCGCTGATGTTGCATTTTGGAGCGGCGAATCCGGCGAAGCTGGCCGCCTCGCAGCAAAACGGTACACCGCTGCCGCAGACCCATTCAGCGCTGTGGGTGCCGGAACCGGAATCTCTCAAGACGGCGATTATGGCGGAAACGGCGATGTTGCTGGATCTGCTCGGCAGCAAGTAGGCATGTCCCGATTGGCTGGTGCCGGCGGAGGTGCGGAAGAGCACAGCCGGCACGCGCCTCGTCCGCCGTGCAAGTTACGTCCCGTGAAGTTAATAGCTCCGGGATGTACTATTCTGAGACTACTGTATAGCTAAGCACAGCTAAGGAACTCGCACTCCATGAAACCATTTTATGTACGCCTGAATGCCGCGGATAATGTTGCCATCATCGCCAATCCGGAGGGAACGTCCGAGGGGACGAAGTTTGCCTGCGGCCTTACCGCTCTGGAATCGATTCCACAGGCCAACAAGATCGCTCTGTGCAATCTCGCTCAGGGCGAGCCGATCGTTCGTTATGGTGAAGTGATTGGCCATGCCAGCCGCGCAATCCCGCAGGGCGCTTGGATTCGTGAAGACTGCGTGACGCTTCCTTCGGCGTCGGATCTCGATCAACTGCCGATGGCGACTGCGACGCCGCTGCCGCTACCCGCTCTGGACGGCGTCTGCTTTCAGGGTTACCGCAATCCGGACGGAAGCGTGGGCACCAAGAACATCCTCGGCATTATGTCCACCGTGCAGTGCGCCGCGCCGACTCTGGAATACGCCGTGCGCCGCATCAAGGCGGAGATTCTGCCGCGGTATCGCGCAGTGGACGACGTGGTTGCAATCACCACCCCTTACGGTTGCGGAGTGGCAATCGACGCACCGGGCGCGAAGGTTCCCATTCGCACGCTGCGCAACATGGCTCTCAACCCGAATCTCGGCGGGGAAGTAATGTCGGTGAGCCTGGGATGCGAGAAGCTGCAACCTTCCGTGCTTGCGGGCGACGTTTTCCCGATTCTACCGAATGAGCCATGGGTCGTGCGTCTGCAGGACGACCAATATCGCTGCTTCGGAGACATGATTACGGCAATCATGCGCTTCGCCGAAATTCGCCTGGACAGACTCAACCGGCGCACGCGCACCGCTTGCCCGGCTTCCGAACTTAGCGTAGGCATGCAGTGCGGAGGCAGCGATGCCTTCTCCGGGGTGACGGCCAATCCCGCGGTGGGGTTTGCGGCGGACCTGCTGGTGCGCGCCGGAGCCACGGTGATGTTCTCCGAGGTGACTGAAGTTCGTGACGCCGCGCATCTGGTTACGCGCCGCGCGGCCAGTGTCGATGTGGCGCGGGCGTTCACCCGGGAAATGGCCTGGTATGACGAATATTTGCGGCTCGGCGGCGTCGACCGCAGTGCCAATACCACGCCCGGAAACAAAAAAGGCGGACTGGCAAATATTGTTGAGAAGGCGCTCGGCTCGGTGGCCAAGGCAGGCAGCACCGCGCTGATGGCAGTGGCAAGCCCCGGCGAACGCGTAAGCAGCAAGGGCCTGGTCTTCGTGGCAACCCCGGCCAGCGATTTCATTTGCGGTACCCTGCAAACCGCCGCCGGCATGAATATGCACGTCTTCACCACGGGCGAGGGAACACCCTATGGACTTGCCCTCGTTCCGGTAATCAAAGTGTCGTCGCGCACCGCTCTGGCCGAGCGATGGCCGGATCTGATTGACGTCGACGCCGGACGCATTGCAACCGGCGGCATGAGCATCGAAGACGTCGGATGGGAGATCTTCCGCTTGATTCTCGAGGTGGCCAGCGGCCGCAAACAAACATGGGCGGACCAATGGGGTTTGCACAACGCGCCCGCGTTGTTTAATCCGGGTCCGGTTACGTAGGGCTACTGCGGCCTATCGCACGGCGGCCTTCTGCACAGCTTCGATCAGCGTCGCGGAATCGACCGGCTTTTCCAGCAGGGTAAATCGATAACCGTGATCCGCCTGATCCAGGTTGCAGGTCGAAACGTCACCGGAGATCAGCACTACTTTGCAGGCCGGGCAATAATCTTTCAGCCAGGATGCCAGCCGCAGGCCGTTGGTCGGCATGCGGTAGTCGGTCACGATCACATCGGGCTTCGATTCGATTGCGTGGTTGATTGCGGGAAGACCATCGTAAAACGTTCTGACCCGGAAGCCGGCGCTGCGCAGAACCGCGGAGATTGCATCGGCCAGAAGACGGTCATCGTCGACAACAAAAACATACGTTTGCTTAGCCATAGGAACCCGCCGATAGCTTACGTCGAATTCGCGGAATGTTCCACCACAAAAGCTCTAAACCCGCTACCGGAGCGCATTTTCAACAGCTTGGTCCGTAAAACGATTCTTCGAATGGCGCAAGGCAGAGTACCTGATTTAGGGCAGAGTACCTGTATCCTGGCGCTACTCACCTCTTAGGGGGCATATCTATGTTTTCTAAACCGGGTTTGAGGCGCGGGAGCGGTCCTCTCCGACAGGTTCCATCGAAGTAGTTCCAATCGAGCCGCCTTAGCCTTTAGAATGGTTTCACCAATGGAGACCTTGCCCGTCCACTACGTCGATTCCAGCGCCAAGTTGCAGAGCCTCGTCTCCGAGATCGCCCGTCATGACATCGTCGGGCTCGACACGGAGTTCATTTCCGAAGGCCGCTACGAGCCGGCGCTTTGCCTGGTTCAGCTTTCCACCGAAAAAGACATTTGGATTCTGGACCCGCTGGCGGTTCCCAGCCTGGATGAATTCTGGAGCGTGCTGCTGACAGGCGACCGTGAATTGGTGACGGTAGCGGCGCGGCAGGAAATCCGCTTCTGCGCCAAGGGCGCCGGGCGCGCCCCAACCCGTGTTTTCGATTTGCAAATCGCAGCCGGACTTGTGGGCTACAGTTATCCGCTCAGCCACACAAATCTGGTGCTGCGCACCCTGGGACAAAAGATCCACGGCGGCGAGAGCTTCACCGACTGGCGCAAGCGTCCGCTCACGCCCGTGCAATTGAAGTACGCGGGCGATGACGTTCGCTATTTGATCGAAATGCGCAAGCGCCTGGTGCGGCGCGCGGAGCAAATGAATCGCCTGGAGTGGGTCCATGACGAATGCCGGCGTCTAACGCACAACGTCATGGAAGACCAGGAGAAATGGCGAATCTCCGGCAGCGCGCGGCTTGGCCGCAGACATTTGGCGGTTTTGCACGAGGTCTGGCGATGGCGTGACCGCGTCGCTCAGCAGATGAACCAGCCCGCCACACGCGTGCTGAGTGACAGCATGCTGGTGGAGGTCGCGCGGCGTTCGCCGGTTAGCGTCGAGGACCTGTTCGCCATTCGAGGTCTTGACCGCAGGTTGTTGCGCGGCGCCGAACTGGAGATCGTCAAGGCAGTGGTGGCGGCGTTGGCGCTCCCGGAACAGGACCTGCCAACCGATGAACGGCGCGACGATCCGCCCCAGGTTGCAGTGCTGGCCAAGTTGCTCTCGGTGGCGGCCAATGGCCTGGCGGCCGAACACGAAGTCGATCCCGCTTTGCTGGCCACGACGGCAGACTTGCAGGAACTCGTACGCTGGTATCTCGAGCAGAACGGGACAGAGAAGCCGGGGCTTTTGCGGGGCTGGCGTGCCGACATCATCGCGACGCCATTGCTTGGATTCCTGCAGGGAGAACGTTGCATGCGAGTCGGCAACGTCAAACGCGCTAATCCCCTGGTCTTTGACGAATGGCAGAAGCGGTCCTAGCGCGAATCTGCCAAATTTGGCCGCAACTACATCGCGTTCAGCCCGCGCCAGATCCAGATTCCGGCAATCACCAGAATCAAGCCACCTGAAGTGGCTCCCAGCAGACGCACAATGGGAGTCAGCTTGGTTAGCCGCACCATCAGTTCCTGCTGCTCCTTTGCGAGGTGAGATTCGGAGTCACCGAGGAACAGCTGATCATCCTCGTGCAAGGTGAGAGTGCCGCGATAAATCGTCACAATCACAAGGGCGGTAGTGACGATTCCCCAAACTATCAACAGCAGATCGATGGATTGCATATGCCACCTCGCAATCCCCAGCGCCGTTCAGTGCGGGTAACGGAGTTGCTGCACGTCCATTCCGGCGCGTGCGGAGACCCAAACTGGAGCCAAGATTATACTTCGCCCAAGGGCCGCGCGCGGGGAAAATTCCGCTCCCAGACGGTCGGGGAATTTGCAGATTCTTGGGGAAAATTTGCCCGTTCGACCAACGAAGAGGTCTGGATCCCAACGGCAACATTGCTTTTTTGAGGCTATTGCGACCGCCGGAGGCTTTGCTGCATCCAATAAAACGGATTGGGTAGTGTCGGTGCCGGTGAAGGCTTTCGGTCCCGCAAAATGCTTTGTTATAATAGTTTTCGAGGAGAGCAGCATGTCCACAACCAGCGTCCCTGAAGTGAAAAAAACCAACCCCGTGAATCTCACTCCGACTGCCATTTCCAAGGTCAAAGAGATCATGGCACAGCAGAATCCGATCCCGACCGGGCTTCGGGTGGGAGTCGTCGGTGGAGGCTGCTCCGGATTCTCGTACACCATGCAGTTTGAGACCGCCCCCGGCGCCATGGATAAAGTGTTCGAATACGACGGACTGAAGGTTTTTATCGACGCCACCTCGCTGATGTACATGCAGGGCGCCACCGTCGACTACATCGAGACCCTTGAAGGCGCGGGATTTAAGTTCGACAATCCGAACGTGAAGAGCACTTGCGGCTGCGGATCGTCCTTCAACGCGTAAAGACGGCGTTCACTCAGACTCACAGTTTTCACAAGCCCCCGCGCAACAGGCTGTTACGAAACGACGGTTTTGATGGGGTAAACGAACGGTGTTCCGATTTCCGAAGCACCGTTTTCTTTTTCGGCAGTGCTTATTGTGGTTTGGTGTGGCCGACCGACGATTAACGGGCGAGTGCGGTGGTGAGTTTTTGGCCGCCCAGAACATTCATCATCCGTTTCAGGTTATAGGCGATGGTTGCCAAGCTCATCTCGGCTTGTGCACCGGTGACTCCGCGCAGAAGGAATCTGGGGTGCCCGAAGATGCGGTACTTAAGAGTGCCAAAGGGATGTTCCACCGTGGATCTTCGTAATCGCATGGCTTGCGGCGTAGCGCGTTGATTCATGCGCTGTAATGCGGCTTCGTGGAGATGACGATTGACGATCCGGTACCGGGCGTTCGTGCACTGCTCTTTCAAGGGACACATCGCACAGGCGTGTGCCGCTGCTGCATAGACTACCCGCGTTTTCCATCGCTGGAGCTGCTTGCGGGCCAGGGTCTGCCCTGCCGGGCACCGGAAGCTGTCCGTCTCGTCGTCATAAACGAACTCGGTGCGGTCGAACAGTGTTCCATCGCCCTGGTTGTTGATGGCGCGATTGGCCGGGACGTGGGGCAGGATTCCCTTGGCTTCACAGCCTTCCGCCTGCGGGCCATTGGAGTAGCCTGCATCGGCCATCACGTGCAGTGTTTCCGGAGCGCCGACGGCCTGCTGGGCCGCTTCCGCCATCGGCAACAGGCTGCGATTGTCGGTGACCTCAGTTGTCACCTTCTGCACAACAATCAGCGCGTGTTCGGCATCCACTGCCGTCTGCACGTTATAAGCGGGCGCGTTGCCTTGGGCCATGCGCATGAAACGTGCTTCCGCCTCTGGGTGATTCTTCAGCTTCTCCAGCGCCGCCGCTACCGCGCTCGGGTTGATCACCACTTCGTCCTGCGCGTCGGCTCGCTCCAGTTGATCGAGGTAGCGCCGGATCGCCTCACGCTCCCTCACGCTCTTGGCACTGCTGACGGCGCGGAACTTCGAGCCGTCGATCGCCACCCACTCGCCGCGAACCAGTCCCACCGAACGCGCAAAGCGAACGAGTTCCGCTCCCGCCTCTGTCACCGCCTCCGAATGCATCCGCCGAAACTCGGCAATCGACTTGTAGTCCGGCTCCAGACTGCTCAGCAGCCACATCACTTCCACGTTGCGCCGGCACTCGGCTTCCAGCCGCCGCGACGAACGTATCTGCTGCAAATATCCATACAGATACAGCTTCAGCAGATCGCGCGGGTCGTAACCAGGACGCCCGGTTTCGGCTGGCTCGGCCCGAACGAAGCCCAGCGCCGACATCTCCAGTTTGCCGACGAACGCCTCGATCACACGGCACATATGATCGGCAGGAATCAGATCGTCCAGAGTCGTCGGAAACAACGTGTGCTGATCCCGCCTCTCACCCTGAATGAAGCCCATGAAAAATGCCCCCGCTCTCGCAAGGGCATCTTCCCATTAACTTACTTCAGAGTCACTCAGTTTCGTAACAGCCTGGAAAAGCGGGGGTTTGTCTTTTTGATTGGTCTTATTGCGTGCTCGGAACGATGTTGCCGGATGGTTGTCCCGTGCTGGGCGAAGGCATCGCGGTGGTCGGCGAAGAGCCAAAAGGCGATGCCGTGCCCGTCGCACCCGGAGTTCCGGGTGTGCCTGGCGTTCCTGGTCCGCCGGGACTGGCGAGCGGGGTTCCCGCAGGGTTGCCCACTTGGCCGACGAACGCCTGCGGATTATATGGCCCGCGCAGCAATTGGCCGCGGTCCTGTGCGGGATCGTAAACGAACAGCCAATCGTTGTAAGCGGTCTTCTTGTTGAACTCGTGAATCCCTTTCTTCTTGCTGAGGCTGGCCACTCCGATGATTGCGCCGCCACCGCCTCCCGGTTGCGCGGCGCCCGCGGGAGAAGAAAACAGGGACCCGGACGAACTCGTAGTCTGGCCGGGAGCGCCCGCGCCTGTCTGGCCAAACATGCTTGTGGTCGTATTTTGCCCGGTGCTGCCCGTCGTTCCCGTTGTTCCTGACGCGGTTGTTCCCGTCGTGCCTGAGGTGGCGTCGGTCGTATCGGTAGTTGCAGGCGTTCCTGTGCCGGCAGGCACCCCACTCGTTGCAGTCGTACTGCCCGGGGTTGCGGCGGCATTGCCGCCCGCCGCTGCCGTGGCCGCGTTTTGCTGTCCGGATGTGCTGCCGAATTTCATGTTAAAGAGTCCGGATTGCGATCCGGATTGCGAAGGCTGACCCGTGGTGCCAACGCCTGCGGCTGGAGTGCCGATGCCTCCGGCTGGCGAGAGCAACTGAATTTCACCAAAGCGCACCAGACGCCACGGACCACCCGTAATGGGGTCTTTGTACCGCTTGCGGATAAATTTGATGGTGTTTGTATTCTCGAGATCCTCAATGCGGCCGGGGTAGCGGTTGAATTTTTTGTAATAGCGCTGGATGCCGCGGGCGTATTGTTCACCGCGATGAATCATTTCGATCTCGCGGTCGCGTTGGATCTGTTGCGCCAATCGGGGAGCAGCCGCAGTCAGGGCGATCATCATCATGGTCAGCACGACCAGGAAGATGATCAGCATGTAGCCTTCCTCGGAACCTTGGTTTCGGTCTCGCCGACGTCTTATAGAACTGCTATACCGCATGAATGAATCCTGGGACTAACCCTGCGTCAGGGGCAGCGTCTGGCGTGCATTGCTGATAACGTCCTCAACCTCGACCGAGGCGGGCGTGATGCGCAGAATCTTGTAGCGCCGATTCACAATATCGCCCTGCTTTGCCACGAACACGTCACCGCCCTCTGAAAGAAATATCTTGTTCTCCTCACCTTGCCGCTTGGAATAGCCGAAATATTTGAGATTGATGGGCGGAGGAGCAGGCGGCCCTTTTTTTAAGGCCTCCTGCTGCTTTATCAACGCAGGAGTAATAGGCTTAGGAATCACCGGCTCGGCCCCCGCGCGAAAAATATTCCGGCCGTTCCCTTTGTATTCGACGTCCTCGGCGTTCTTCAGCAGATCGACTCGCAACCGCGGATCGAGATTATTTTCCGGCAGGAGTTGTGTTGCTGCCTTCTCGCCTGTCACAGGCTGCAAGGTCGGCGGGCCGGACACGGTGCTCTCCGACGGCATGTTGTAAAACCCGCGGATCAGGAAGAACACGCCGAGCAGCAGGAGAACGCCCGCAACCGCGATCTTCTTCGGGTTTTCCGTTCCGAGCTTCACAGCTGCGCCGCCCTCTGCCAGGTCTGCATTTTAAGGCTGAGGCGGATGGACCCGCCCTGCGATTCAGCCAGGTTCACGCTTCCAATCACCAGGAGCATTTTGCTCCTTTCCAGGGCGTTGATAAACCGGATTTCAGAGTCATAATTGCCCGTCATATCCAGCGACAGATCAATTGCAGTAACTTTTGTGTTCACCGCGTTCTTTGCTTCGGCGGCAGTGGGTTTCAAGGGGATGTAGGTTATGTTCGTCAACTGGACGTGACTTTCAGCGGCGGCCTTGGCCAGCACTTCGGAGATTTCCGAATAACGGCTTACGAAGTCGTGGGTATAGAAATCGGAAATCTGGGTACGCGCCTCCGCCAGCTTCTTGTCCATGTCGAGCGCCGGAACTGCCTGGATGCGCTTCTGCGCCAACTCCGCCTGCAACGTCTGCAACTCCGCCTGCGTGCTCTTG
Organism: uncultured Acidobacteriota bacterium; assembly: GCA_963832365.1. GTDB lineage: Bacteria > Acidobacteriota > Terriglobia > Terriglobales > Acidobacteriaceae > CAWBRT01. The sequence goes on from CAWHUL010000030.1 coordinate 86,890, forward strand.
CTGGAACGTATGGCCGGCGACAGCAGCAGGGCGAGTGCGGCAACATCGATGAACGCCAAGCAGACGATGACCACGATAAGACCTCGTTGAGCTTGCGCCACATTACGCATCATCATCGAGCCGCCCCCTTGCCGTTCGCCGCCTTCGGCTTGGCCGCGCTGTCTGTCTGGGCACCGCCGACTTTCTTCTTATCACTCTTGTCGCCGGCTGGCCTGAGCGCCTTATCACCATCTGTCTTGGCCGTAGCAGGCTTAGCTACCTTGTCGCCATCTTTCTTAGTTGTATCTGGCTTGGCGGCCTTGTCGTCGTTTGTCGTCTGCGGCTGAGGTCCTTTGTCCGCAGCGGCTCGTTCCGGCGTCGCCTTTGGTACGTACAGCATGGAGATATCGAACTGCACGCGATCACCGCCGGCCAAAATCGGTGCCCCGGGCGTATTCTGCGCTACCGTCTCCGACCGCAATTCCGGCTGCTGGAATGAAGGCGAGTCTTCGAGGCGGCGCACCAATTCCACCGCCTGCTCCCGCGCGTCGCCGGCGACCACCATATGAATTTCGATCTGGTTGCGTTTGTTCAGCGATGGAGCGATCGAAGTCACATGCAGCCTGGCCGGCATGATGCGCTCCAGCTCCATAAACAACAGGGTCCAGGAGAAGCTGCGCCGGGCGATCAGGCCGTTGAGAAATGCCGACTGATTGGCGACCGCACGATTCTGCGGCTGGTTCAGCAGTGCAATGCCGGATTCGCGTTGGCGATTCAGCGTGTCAATCTCGTTTTGGACCACCGCAACCTCAGCCCTGGCGCTGCGGGTCTTGCTCCATGCGTGAAATGTGTACCAGCACAAGCCCGCGGTCAGCAGCGCAAGCAGAACTGTCCCCGTTCCCCAGGTTCGCAGAAACTGCCGAACATCCCTGTAAGGCCGAGTCGCGAGATTGATATCGAGTCTCATCGAATGCCCTCAGCCGAGAAGCGCTCCGGCCACAGCGGAAAGTTCAGCCTGATTCTGTGTTTCCCCGGGGATGCCGAACGCAATCATCTCCTCAACCGGCAATCCTGTGTATTGTTCCAACGGCGGTGCAATGCGAGAAAAGTCGGGCAGCCCGGCGATCACCAAGCGTTCAACGCTCATCTTGAAATTGTCCGCGAAGTACACCACGGAAGGATAGATATCCTCAGCCAACTGCTCAGCCGTCAGGCTGCTCTTGCCGGCGTGTTCGAGCGTGCGGTACAGCAACAACTGGTTCGCCTGCACGATCGCAAGGCTGCTGCTCAGCGGGTCGACCTTGAGCGCCATCGTAGGCTCCGAGGCGTCAATCAGCGCCAGTGCTGAAATCGTCGACGGCAGCACAACTCCAGGATTGCAGCCCAGCTCCCGAAACAGCGATTCGTAATCGTTCAGCACCGCATCGAGCATCACCGCGGCGATAACCTTTATGCCCTTTGCATCACGCACGGAGTGATAGCTGATCGCAGCCTTTTCGGCATCGAAGGGCAGCGCCTTCTTCAGCCGGAAGCGCACGATGGCATGCGCCTCTTCCTTGCGCTCGGGAAGCGTGTCGAAGTCGAGCAGGGCGATGCGGCAAGCGGCGTCGGGCACAATCGCGATGATATCGTGCGCCTGGGCGCCAACCGCTTCCAACACCTTGCCGACGGCTTCTTTCACCACCTCGCGTTGCAGAATGTTCTCCGTCAACAGGGAAGGGACGAGGGCGCCGGCGGGAAGCGAACGCGTGCTCAGTTGTTCCACCTCGTCGCCGATAGCCGCGGCCCGGGCTGCGATGACTGCCGTTGGCGTAATCTCGCAGGCGTACATCGGTCCGACAGCCGTTCTTTTGCGTTCCGACATTTATCTTTGTCCGTTGATATCTCTTACCGCGTCGTTTCAATGAAGGTGACCTTGTTGATCTCCTTCAGCGTGGTAATGCCGGCCTTGACCTTGGCCAGAGCCGACTCCCGGAGAAAATGCATGCTGTCTTCGCGTGCTGCCTTGCGAATCTCCGAGCTCGGCCTCTTCTCCAGAATCATCTCGCGAATGCGGTCGGTTAACTCCAGCAATTCGTGAATTGCGGTTCGTCCCCGGAAGCCGCTGCCGGAACACTCGATGCAGCCCGCCCCTTCGTAGAACACGATGGTTTCATTGGCGTCCGGCAAGAGACCGCTGCTTTCAAGCAATTCCGGGGGATAGTGAACGCGACGTTTGCAGTGCTCGCAGATCACGCGAACCAGCCGCTGCGCCAGAATGCAGTTCAGCGAAGAGACGAAGTTGTAGGCCTCGACTCCCATGTTCAGGAACCGCCCGATCACGTCGACCACGTTGTTGGCGTGGACCGTGGTGAAAACCAGGTGGCCGGTCAGCGCCGAGTTGATGGCAATCTGCGCGGTTTCAGTGTCGCGGATCTCGCCCACCATGATCTTGTCCGGGTCGTGACGCAGGATGGAGCGCAGGCCGCGGGCAAAGGTCAGGCCCTTCTTTTCGTTGACCGGGATCTGCGTGATCCCGCGAATCTGGTACTCGACAGGATCTTCGATGGTGATGATCTTGTCTTCATCCGTCTTGATTTCGTTGAGCGCCGCGTACAGAGTCGTGGTCTTGCCGCTGCCCGTGGGGCCCGTCACCAGCACCATGCCGTAGGGCTCGGCGATATAACGGCGGAACTTCCTCAGATCCTCGTCGCTGAAACCGACCACATCGAGCGAGAGCTTCTTGAATTTCTCGCTCATCGACTCTTTATCGAGCACGCGCAGCACGGCATCCTCGCCGTGGATGCTCGGCATGATGGAGACGCGAAAGTCGATGGCTCGCCCGTTGTAGCGCACGCGGAAGCGGCCGTCCTGCGGCACGCGCCGCTCCGAAATATCCAGTTCGCTCATCACCTTCACGCGCGAGATGATGGTCTGGTGATGCTCCTTCGCGATCGGCTTCATCGCTTCCTGAAGCACACCGTCGATGCGGTACTTGATGATCACGGAATCGTCGCGCGTCTCGATGTGAATGTCGCTGGCTCGCCGCTGCAAGGCCGTGAAGATCGTCGTATCCACCAGGCGGATGATCGGACTGATGTCGCTTTCCTGGGTGAGCCGCTCGAACGAGATGGTCTCGTCCTGTCCGTTCTCGTCTTCGCGGATCACGTCCAGCGTAAAGGTCTCGCCGGCCTCGTCCAACACGCGCTGCGACTGTTCCGTCTTCTTGAGAATGTCGCTGATCTGCGACAGTGTGGCCACGCGCGGAACAATCCGGCGCCCCAGCAACAAGCTGATCTCGTCGATGATCGGCAACTGGCCAGGATCGGCGATGGCGATTGCCAACCGGCCGTCGGGCAACTCCTCCAGCGGAATAAAATTGTCGCGGAACATCAGATCCACCGGAACCTTGCGAAACAGTTCGTGGTGGATGTGATGATTCCTCAGGTCGACAAACTCGCATCGATAGCGGTTGGCCAGCTCACGTGCCCGGCTTTCTTCGCCGCCTATTTCCGCTATTGGAGCCTGAACAAAAAGTTGAGACATGAAAACCCCACAAAACTTCTAATGGCCAACGCCCACGCCCATACTGAAGATAGGCAGGTACAGTGAAATCAAGATGAATGCGACGATGATTCCCATGAAAATCATGATCGCCGGCTCGATCAAAGCCATCGCCGCCGTCAGCGCGTTCTGAACGTCCTCTTCAAAAAAATCGGCCACCGAATTCAGCATCGCCGACAAAGCCCCGGTGGATTCTCCCACCTCGATCATCTCGACCGAAAGCGCCGGGAAAAGCTTTGTCTCTTCCAGACTGTGCGACAAAGTGCGCCCTTCGCGAACGTTCTGCGTGGCGTGCGTGATCGCGTTCTTCATCAGCCGGCTCTGCATCGACTGCGATGCCGTATCCAGCCCCGACACCAAGGGTAACCCTCCGCTCAACAAAGTCGAAAGCATACGCGACAGCATGGCCACCTGGTACTTGATCCAGATGCCGCCGAATATGGGCAGCCTGAGCTTAACCTTGTCGATCTGTTGGCCGCCCCGGTCGGTGAGCGACCAGCGATGCAGCAAGATTCCACCCGCCGCCAATGCCAGCACGATGATCGGCAGGTACGTCTTTATATTGTTGGCCATCGTAAGCGTAAACATGGTGATGGCCGGCAGATTCTCTCCCAAGTCTGCATACAATGCGCCAAACCGCGGAACGACGAACGTAACCAGAAAAGTAATCAAAACGGTGACGCCTACCACCAGCACCGCCGGGTAGATCAGCGACGTCACCAGCTTCTTCCGGAACGTCAACGTCAGCCGCAGAAAACCCAGGTAGCGCGCAAGCACTTCGTCCAGGTTGCCGCTCTTCTCGCCTGCCAGCAGCGTGGTCGAGTAAATTTTGGGAAATACCCCTTGTGCATCAAAGGCTTCCGAGAGGGGTTCGCCCCCCTTAACCCGGTCGCGAACGTCTTGCAGCACCGAGCGAAAGAACTTGTTTTTCTCGCGCTTAGCCAGCAAATCCAGTCCCTGTACGATCGGCAGCCCGGCGCGGAACAGGGTAAGAAACTGCTGGTTGAAAATGACGAACTGGCTGAGTTTTACCTTGCGTCGAGACGAAAGCCGCCATCCCCGTTTCCCCAGTAGCGTCCGCGGCTTAATCGAGTAGACAAGGTAACCCTGCTGGACGTATCGGTTGCGAATCTCGTCTTCCGAGAATCCCTTCTCCGTCTGTTCGGTTACGTGGCCGCGTTCGTCGGCCACTTTGATCAGGTAATCTGCCATGGCGGTTTCGATACTGGCTACAGGGCGGGCCCAAGCTGCTGAAGCCGATCACCGGGAACGGCGTTCAATCCAGTTTAACACTTGGAGAAGAACTGGATTGTAGCCTAAACACCGTCTCAAGGCCCAAGTTCCGTCGCTCCAAGCACCTCCAGCCCCGGCGGTGGCTGGAACTGAAAGCGCTCATTGCGGATCGGCACGTTGTCGCGTTCGTCGCTCGAAGCGAAAGTCGGTAACCGAGCCGTCAAGAGAGTAGATGGAAATTCGGGAGATGCGGCTGTCCGGGGTGATTTCGATTATCACTTTGGAAATGCGATCTTCCGTCCCCTTGGGCACGCCCTGAGAGGGCAAGATTCGTTGGCTGATCGAGCCGTTCGCCGGTGAGCAAAGGACAGGGAAGAGAACTCTTTTTCCAGCTTGGTATGTCCCAGCAGGTAGCGCAACGGCGATTTCAGGTCATCGAGACTCTTGACGGCGGCGCGGCGTGCCTGCCGCTCGCCGGGAACGTAGAACCATGCGGTCTTGCCATCTGTCACGAAGAGCTTCTTCACCGGAGTGTTGTACTCCCACCGCATTTTGCCCGGTTTTTTCAACCACATCGTCCCAGACTCGCTGCGCGCCAGCCCACCTCCGTGATAAGTCTCGCTGAAGCTGGCTTCGAGCGAGGCCAAGCCGTTGTAGTGCTTATCGACCCCGTCGGCAACGCGGTGCAGGTCGGGCGTCTGGGCGTGCAACCCGCCAAAATTAAAGAGACAGGGAAGCAGCGCAAGCAGGCAGACTTTTAACATTCGACTCATAAACTTCCGGCTTTGGGCTTCGCCAGGAAGGACGGCTTCTGGCCCGGGGGTAGTCCCTTGGTAATAAAGGGCAGAGAATCGGGGCGGGAAACCTGTACTCGGCCATCCACCAGCAAGTACGGATTGCCCAGCGGATCCACTGGCAACCGAGGCAGATACCCGGCTTGCACGAGTTGAAGAAAGCTTTCCGGCACGATTGCAGTTTCGTGCTGGTAACGACTTGCCATTGCCTGCAACCGCTCCACGTCATTGTCGACCTTTAGGGCAAGCAGGCGTTTCGCGGCGTTTTGGCGAATGTCCGGGTTATCGGAACTGTTGTAGATTTGCGTCCAGAGAAACTGCGCTGTTTCCGCCTCTCCGGCGTGTTGGGCAAGGGCTGCGGCCATCACCTTCATCCACGGCAGGGCTCCCGGAACCTTCGATCCTTGCAGGAAGGCCTCCGAGGCCGCTTTGCTGTCGTGCAGTTCGTCGAAATAGATGTATCCCAGGTGATACCAGAGGCGCCAGGCTTCGGGATTCTCTCGAATTCCTTTCTTTACCAAGGCAGCCGCTGCTTCGGGATCGCCGGCTCCTTCGGGTGGATTCTGGGCGAGGAAGATGGAGCCGAATTCGTAGGCGATCAGCAGGTGCGGATCGAGCGTCGTCGTAATGTCCAGCAGCGGCGCCAGCAACTTGTATTGTTCGGCCCGCAGGTGATGCTTGCCGCCAAAATACTGCACCACGCGCGTCCAGTACAGGTCCGCCATTAACCCGGTATATCCTAAACTTAATGCCTTGACTGCCTTCGGCGATGGAATATAAAGCGCTTCTTTCAGACTAACGCGCTCCCGCACGTCATCGCTTTTCCGCAGCGCCAGTACACTCAGGCTCAGGCACGAGAAAATCAGTATCCAGACGCCCATGACTGGCTTTGGTGCGGCTGCTCATTTCAGATTCCGGCGGTCGAAGATCAGCACCGCCACGCTGGTGACAGCCGTCGCATAAAGCAGGGCATAGAGGCTGTTGAACAGGATCAACTGGCCGGGTACCGGCACGGAATGCGCCACCTCGGAAACTACATTGAAAACGGCGAAATTGGGCAGCACATACGCCAGTCCGGTGGTCAGCCAGTGGGTCGCTCCCCCGGCCATCGCCCCGAAGCCGCGAAGGTCCTCGGCGAACGTGCCGATCACGAACAACGAGAACGTGAAAATTGTGGAGAGCAGAGGCGATGAAAAGGTGGAAAACATCAGGGCCAGCGACGTTATGATCACGAACTGCAAAATGATGAAGTAGAGCGCCACCAGCAGAAAGCGGTCAGCCGGCTCGAACCGGTTCTGCAAGTAGAGCAGGGCCGCGAAAAAGCCGGCGCTCATGAATCCGGCGTTTACGACCAGTGTGCCAATCAGGCCCAATTGCTTGCCGACAATGAACTCCCAGCGTCGCACCGGCCGCGCCGCCAGAACCGTGTAGAGAGTGCGGCGCTCGATCTCTTTGCTGACCAAGCCAATTCCCAGAAAGATGGCGATGACAATGCCGAACAGCGCAATCGCCGTCATCCCCAGGTTTACCAGCACCAGGCGCTCGATGCGGATCGAGATGCGTCCCATCAAAAGCGCTCCGCCAACCATCAGAATCGCAAAGACGACGAGGTTGTACAGCACGCGGTCGCGAACTGCCTCGCGGAACGTATTGAAGGCGATTACGCGAATTCTGCCGATCACGATGCGCCCTCCCCCGAAGCTACCTTCGATCCTGTTTCAACTTCTCCCACGATGCGCTCCAGGAAAAAATCCTCCAGGGTTGCACGCACGGGCGTCAGCGAGATGAGCCGGGAGCCTTTGTTGCGAATGATATCGACAGCGCGTTCCATCGCTAGCTCCGGCAGCACCGCCCGGAAGAACGCTCCGCTGCGGTGTACTTCGGCCCCGAGTTCGACGATCGCGTCCTCGGCCGCAACGCCTTCCCAGACTACCTCCACCCTTCCGCTGACTTCGCGCACCAGGTCAGCCACCACCCCTATGCCGCGTAATTGACCATGGTTCAAAACAGCCACGCGGTCGCAAAGTGTCTCGGCGTCGGAAAGGATGTGGGTTGAAAAAAAGATTGTCTTGCCTTCGTCCTTCAGCGACTGGATCAGGTCGCGCACTTCACGCCGTCCAATTGGGTCCAACCCAGACATTGGCTCGTCCAGAAAGATCAATTTCGGGTCATGGACGATGGCCTGAGCGATTCCGACGCGCTGGAGCATGCCCTTGGAGAATTTACGAAGCTGCAGGTCTGCGTGCTTGTGGATGCCACCCCTGCGCAGTGCCGTCTCGACCCGCCCCTTCCTGTCTCCGGCGGAAACGCCCGAAAGGCTGGCAAGATAGGTGAGCAACTCGCGTGCGCTCAGATGGTCGTAAAAGTAGGGTTGCTCGGGAAGGAAACCGATCTGCGCCTTCATCGAAGGATCGTCCAGGGGACGCCCCAGAATGGTCGCCGTTCCTGACGTGGGATAGATAAGACCCATCAGCAGCTTAAGGGTAGTTGTCTTGCCGGCGCCGTTGGGGCCAAGGTACCCGAAAACCTCGCCTTCCTGCACCGAGAGGGTTAGCGGAGACAGCGCCTGTCGTTCGCGCTGCCGCCAGAAGCCAACCTTGTAAGACTTCGCCAGTCTGAAGGTTTCAATGGCCGCCATGAGCGTAAAAAGTCAATCCCAGCCTGATTATACAAGGCAGCCGAGTTGCCGGATCTTGATCAAAGAGGTACTGGCCCGAAAATATTGGGTTGACGGCGGGTGAAACCTGGCGGACCTGGCCCGACTACTGGATTGCGGGATCGGTCGCCACTGCGGTTTGGTTCGTCTGATTGAAGTGGATCACGCCAACTCCATTGGTATAGAAGCGCCGGGTGCCGCTGTGATTCCAATAGGAGGGATCGCCAAGCAAAGTGTATCCAAGATCGGCATCGAGCGCGTACGTGAAATAATAGCCGGTCTTGGAAGCCGAAGCCGACGTGGCATTCGCCAGCAAGTTGTCAATGATGCAGGCTGCGGTTGAAGTCGGAGAGGTGCAACTGGTTCCACCGAGCGAAGCCAAGTCGGCGGAGTAGCCGGCCTTGGGATACGTTGTGAGGTACGTAAGTTCGGCAGTGTTGATGGTTCGCATCGAACCGATTGCCGACGTCTCGTTGGCATTGATCCTGGCACGAAGCATATTGGGAATAGCTATGGCGGCAATAATCATGATGATCGCCACCACGATTAACAACTCGACGAGTGAGAAACCACTTTGTTTACGCATTCGATATTTCCCGTCGGCTGACCCTCTGCCGAATGTTCCAATGGTAATCAAGCACGGTAATTACCAAACAGTGCATTTACCTAATATTTATGTAAGTCATTTATTTTATGTAATTTGCCAACAAGAAAACAAGATGCTGCATTGGATGCCGAATTGAGAATACCAGAATCTGTCAGTCGGAAATACAAAATTTTGTCAATAGAAATGAAAGGGGCCAGCGCTTGGCTGGCCCCCGGCTGTACCCTCCCCAGGTACTTTGCCTCAACTGTTACTGAATCGGGTCGCTCGTCACAACGGCGGCGGCGTTCGGGTTAAAGCGAATTACGCCAGTGCCGTCAGAGTAGAAATTCTTAACTCCGTAGGCGGTGCCTCCGGGCGTTCCCTGCAGGGTGTAGCCCACGGAAGCGCTCGTGCCCAGAGCGAAGTAATAGCCGCTCTTGAGGTGCGTCGCATCGCTCGCTGCGAGCGTGTCGTCGATCAAGCAGGCGGTAGTCGAAGTCGGAGCGGTGCAATCGCCACCATTGGTGCCCAGGTTCTTGAGCACGGCGGTGAAGCCGACGGACGGATAAGTTGTGTTGTAGCTGGTTTCAGCGGTGTTGATGGTGCGCATTGAGCCCACGGCAGAGGCTTCGTTGGCGGCAATGCGCGAGCGGAGCAGGTTAGGAATGGCGATGGCCGCGATGATCAGGATGATCGCGACAACGATCAACAACTCGATAAGTGAAAAACCTTTTTGTTTCCGCATTTTGTGACCCTCTCTCCTCAAATGATTCAAGTTGTAGTTAAGACCTTATGTTCAGGTCCATGCTCTAGCCTATTGCACGAAGGCTACCAATCTTAAAAGTGGGTCTTATAATTTTATAAGTCTTTTAATTTTCTAATCTTGCGAACTACCGTAGAAATTGGTGGTGATTGGAGCGGGGGCCAGAATACCAGGAATTGTCAGTGTCGATTGTCATAAAGTGTCATGACCGTTCGGTGCGGGACGGCGGAGCACCCGGGGGACTTCTTGCCCGACCCACGATCCCTATTCACCTAAAGCGGATTCAGCGTAAGTATATCCAGGGCGAAGTGTCATCCTGAGCGAAGCGAAGGATCTGCTTTTGCTCCTGTGCGCCAGAAAGCAGATCCTTCGGCTCCGCTGCGCTCCGCCTCAGGATGACACTTCGAGAGAGCGGATACACCAAACGTGAAAACGCTCCAGCGGGCGCTGCACGCCCGCAAAAGGTAAAGGGGCCAGCATTGCTGACCCCTCTTGGTTATACCTCTCAAGCACATTGCCAAATATTACTGAATGGCGGGACTGGCACCAGTGGCGGCGGCCCCAGAGGCGTAGCGAATAACCGCCGTGCCGTCTGTGTAGAACTGCTTAATTCCCGTGGAACCAATATGCGCAGGCGTTCCATTCAGGGTGTAGCCCACGTTGGCGTCGGCAGCGTACGTGAAATAGTAGCCGCTCTTACTCGCGGTTGCGGTAGTAGCTGCTCCCAGAGTGGCGTCGATCAGGCAGGCGCCGGCCGATGTCGGGCTGGTGCAAGCGGTACCGGCCAAAGAAGGCAGGTCTGCCGAATAACCGGTTGACGGATAAGTCGATGCGAACGTGATCTCAGCGGTGTTGATCGTGCGCATCGAGCCCACAGCGGATGCCTCGTTTGCCGCAATACGAGAGCGGAGTAAGTTCGGAATGGCGATGGCGGCGATAATCAGAATGATCGCCACAACAATCAACAACTCGATCAGTGAGAAACCTTTTTGTTTACGCATCTAACTCTCCTTGAATCTAATGCACCCTCAAATTCCCTCAACTAATATCGTGCAATTATCATGCCGAAAACGGAGGTATTGCGAAAAAGATCAGCTTTCGTAAGTTGTTGAAACTGAAAAGATAACAGTTACAGCCAATAACTGTGTTCACCCTGATCATCGGGAAGATGACAAAAGTTGTCAAGTGCTGAGCACACATTTTGTTACTTTCGTCATCATGGCCGATGTGTTTCTGACACTAGGTTTTGATGCGTGCTTTCGGCATGTCCTTTAGCTCCAGCAACCGAATAGGCAATCCCATGGCGCATCCAAGTAAGCCATCCGGGGATACCAATAGAGAAAAAAGACAATGGCAGCCGAGAGTGTAATGAATGCCAACCGGATGCCAAAGATCCGAGGCCTGGGAGTTCCTTTGAGCGCCACGGCAATTGCCACGCCCAGGAACATTGCTGCTGAAAAGTAATAATAATAGTAAGTCACGGCACGCGGAGTGACCGCCCATTGCGCCAAGTTGGCGGCATAGAGGAGGACCACGAATGTCTCAGCCGAGGCAAAATGCTTCCATGTCCGCCGCACGCAGATTCCCAGGGCCAGCAATCCTCCCCACATAACGACAAGATTGCCGATTAAGTCGGATAGCAACTTTTGGGACGACACCTGGAACGGCCAGCTATACCAAGGCGAATAAAGATACCTGTTCCCCGAAACACCCTTGCTAAGATTCCACATCCGCGCGTGCATCCTTGCCAGCTCCGTTAGCGAAAAAGTCAGATGGCTGGCGCGAAACGCAGGCAGATAAGTCAAGCTATAGGTGACGATTGGCAGCAGAACGAGGCCAAGGAACAACGTTGGGAACCCGATCTCCCGCAGGTTCCGCGCCTGCATGGCGAGATTGGCATTCAATATCGCGGGACGAAACTTCCAGCAGGCCAGCAGCGTGAAGCTCGCCGCCAGCACGACCGCGAATATGTCTATGGCAGTCCACTTACAGGCTCCGGCGAGCCCGAACATCAGACCGGAAAACAAAAGAAAAATCCGTCGTGTGCGCACTCCTACATCCAGCTCGACGGCTGCGCTGAACCCCGCCAGACCCCACACGCTGAACATGAACATGGGCACATCCAGCATCGTGGTCCGCGCCATGACAAACAGGAAGTTGTTAAACAACGTCAGCCCGGCGGCGGTGAGCGCAAGGGAGTAGTCGCCCAGCAGCACAATCGTCCAAAGGAAGACTCCGACTATGGTCAGTGCGCCGCAAACCGCACTGGCAAGACGCCAACCAACTGGATTATCTCCGGCGATTGCTGTTCCGGCGGCAAACAGGTACTTGCCTAAAGGCGGATGTTCCGGCAACGCTGCATGGGCGCCGGACAAAATCGAGCGGATTGCTTCAATGTACGTGCCTTCATCAAATATCGGTATTGGTGGCCGGTTGAGGAATGCGGTGAAGAGCGCAAGCGCCGAAAGGCCCAGCAAGATACAGGTGATGAGGACTTTCCGGGGTGACGTCTTTTGGGGGGGCAAGTCCGGGTGGCCGCCATTCATGCGCGGAGATTGCTCTTCCGTCCGGAAATCCAAGCTCATGGTCGGGGCATCCACAAAGCCGAGTCGTATCCAAGCTGTTGGGCTGCTCCGAGGCTACCATCCGCTCTGTCCTGCCGCAACACAACGTTCTGGCTTGCGTTTTTGGACCCGAGCCGGTTTTCAGCAGACGAGTTGATCGCGCGAGATTTTCAGTCCAGTGAGATTGCCCAGGATCGTGACGGCGATCTGTTCGGAGCGGAAGAATTCGTTCGCGTTTTCCAGGACGTCATCGACGCTGACGGCCTGGACGCGCTCGATAATCTCGTTCATTCCGAAAAAGCGGTTGTAATACATTTCCTGGCGCGCCAGGTTTGACATGCGCGCGGTCGAGGACTCCATGCTCAGCATCAGGCTGCCCTTGAGCTGATTCTTGGCGCGCTGGAGTTCGTCCTCGGAGACCAGGTTCTGCTTCAGGTCGCGAAATTCGTTGACGATGGAGTTGACCACCTTGGAGGCGGAGGCGCGGGAAGTGCCGGCGTAAACGGCCAGGCATCCACTGTCGCGATAGGGATTCAATTCGCTGAATATGGAGTACGCCAAGCCCTGACGCTCACGGATATTCTGGAAAAGCCGCGAACTCATTCCACCGCCGAGGATGGTGTTGAGGACGAACGAGGCATAGCGCTTTTCGTGCGAAATCGAATACGAAGGCACGCCAATGCAGATTTGCACCTGTTCGAGAGACTTTTTATTGCGAAGCATGATGCGCGCCTGCGGCTGCGGGGGAACCTGGTGTAAAGGGTCCGGCTGCGGCTGAAGATGCTGGAATGTGTTCGTCACCAGTTCCACGAAGTTATCGTGGTTAATGCTGCCGGCGGCTGAAATCACCATATTTCCAGGAACGAAGCGGGCTCCGTAGTAGTCGAAGAGCATTGCCTGGTGGAATCCGCGCACCGTTTCCTTGGTGCCGAGAATCGGCCGGCCCAGAGGGTGGTCTTTCCAGAAGTTCTGGGTGAAGATTTCATGGACGAGCAAATCGGGATTGTCCTCGTCCATCTTGATTTCTTCGAGAATGACGCCGCGCTCCTTGGTGATGTCGGATTCGTTGAAAAGCGGATTCAGCACCAGGTCGCTGAGCACGTCCATGGCGATTGGCAGGTGCTCGTCGAGCACCTTCACGTTGAAACAGACGCATTCCTTGGCGGTGAAGGCGTCGAGGTTTCCACCAATGGAATCGACTTGCCGGGCAATGGCTTCCGCGTTGCGGCTCTTGGTGCCCTTGAAGACCATGTGTTCGACGAAATGGGAGATGCCGTTGAGGTCTTGCGACTCGTGGCGGGAGCCGGTTCGGATCCAGATACCGATCGAGACGGAGCGAATATGCTGCATCTCTTCGGAGATAATCGTCAACCCATTCGGCAGTTCCGTGCGCCGCAAGCTGCGAAGATCGTCGACGAACTCTTTTTGCATCTTGGCTCCCTCATACCCGAGTCTGGCAAAGCAGGGTTTTGTCGGTTCGTTACCGCGGCCGTTGAGTTTTCCAGATCAAACTGCGAAATGAATGCCGCTCCCTGTCGCCCCACCATCTAAGATAATAATATCCTGACGGCTGAGAGGTGGAATCCGGGGCTCTGTGTGACCCATCGTGGGCTCGGGGCTACGGCTACGTACAATTGATTGGATGCATGACCCAGACTTCTCAATCCGAACTATTAGGTCTTAGTTTGCAAGAGCTTACGGCGCTTGCGGAGTCTCAGGGGCAGCCACTCTACCGAGGTGCTCAGCTCTTTGAGGCAATTTACCGGCAACGGCGGAGAAGCATAGCCGATATCTCGACCTTGCCGGGGCCGTTTCGCTCGAGCCTGCTGGAGCAGGGGTTTGAGATCGGCACCCCGACAATCGAGCGGCAGTTCGCTTCCGTGGACGGCACTGAGCGCTACCTGATTCGCTTTGGCGACTGCGTATCGGTGGAAACCGTGTGGATGCCGGAGGGAGATGGCGGCGAGCAAGGCGACGGCAGCGAGGCTGCCGAAGCGCGTACCCGGGCGACGATCTGCATTTCAAGCCAGGCCGGATGCGCCGTGAACTGCCGCTTCTGCATGACGGCGCTTTTGGGGCTGCAACGCAACCTCACAGCAGGGGAGATCGTTGGACAGGTTTTGCTGGTGCTGGCCGGCCACGGCGTCGAACCGGAGCGCGACCGCATCAACTTGGTGTTCATGGGACAGGGCGAACCCTTTCTTAACTATGACAACTTCATGAAGGCTGTGCGCCTGCTGGTGGAGGGCACGGGAATTGCGGAGTCGCGGATGACAGTTTCCACCTCCGGAATTCTGCCGCGCTTCGCCGACTTTGCCCGCGAGCCGGTGCGTCCCAAGCTGGCGATTTCACTAAACGGCAGCAACGACGAGAGCCGCTCCCGCGTGATGCCGATCAACCGCAAATGGAATATCGCCAGCCTGATGGAAGCGGCCAGAAGTTTTCCGCTCCGGCCGCGCGAGCGGATCACCTTCGAGTACGTGCTGCTTGGCGGCGAAAACGATTCGGTCGAGAATGCACAAGAATTGGTGGGTCTGCTGCGCGGACTGCCGTCCAAGGTCAACCTGATCGCACTCAACGCCGGCCCCGGCATCGGGTTTTCCACGCCCGCCGAGGAACAGGTACTCGCCTTTCAAAGGGTGCTGGTTGGCGCCGGCATTCCGGCATTTATCCGGCGTCCACGCGGCCGCGACATTTACGCCGCTTGCGGTCAATTGAAACGCACGACCGAGCTCACCGACATTCAATCCTGAGAGCGGTCACCCCCGAAGTCCCCAAATTCGACTGGCGTTACCCACGTCAGCCCAAAAGATGGGCGGGACGTGGGGCACCCGCCGAAACCGATGGTTGCAACTGCTGTCAGTTCCGCCGCATCAGGATGGCTACGTGCGCGGATCATCCGGTGAATGCGAAGGAACCTGCTTCGCCAGGAGTTCGGGAGCGTTTTCGCAAGGGGCATTGTCTTCCGCGGATCCGGTCCGATGCGCATCGAGGAACACGTGCGTTGGCGACATGGCATCTTCGGGTTTTCGCTGCTGCTGCTTTGTTTCATCGTGGGCGGTTCATGGCAGCAGCGGCAAATGAAAGAAGCGGTACGGTTGCAGTTGCAGGGAAGGTCCGCCGCTGCGCTCGATCTGTATCAGTCGCTGCTGACGCGCAAGCCTGCTCTCGGCAAGGCCGATCAATCCAGATTATGGTCCCACATAGGCGAATGTTATTACGCGCTGGATGAGCCCGGCGAGGCATTCAACGCATACAACCGTGCTCTGGAACTCGATTCCGGACAATAGCTCCGCCCGATTGAAGCTGGGAGAGCTTTATCTGCTGGGTGGCTCCGCCGAGCAGGCGAGCCAAGAGGCAAGGCAGGTGATGGCTTCCGCCGGTCCGAGCGCCGACGCCTTTGAGTTGCTTGGCGCCGCTGCGGCTGCCGACGAGAATGCGTCCGTGGCCATGGAATCTTACCGCCTCACCCTGCAACTTGATCCTACGCGAATGAAGGTCGCTGTCTCGCTCGCCCAGCTCTTGAAGCGTGCAGGCAGAGACGAGGAAGCCCGGCAGGTATTGAAAGAAGCTGCCCATGCACAACCGCGGAGCGCGGCGCCTTACATGGAGCTCGGCCGTCTTGCCGAGCAGGACGCGCGTACCGAAGAGGCCGAGCAGGCCTATCGGAAGGCGGTTGAAATCGAGGACACGGTAGAAACCAAGCTGCACTTGGCGCTGTTTCTGGAACGCTCGGCGCGCATGGATGAGGCACAGAAGATTCTGGCCGCCGTGGACGTTTCCCGTCCCGAATCGCCGCCTGTTCTGGGAGATTTCGAGCTGCTGGCGGGCGAGCCCGTGCTCGCGGGCCGCAACTACGCCGGACGTCTACAGCGCGGCCCTGAGCCGGCATCGGCGGCACGAAGGGAGCACAGGAAGCAATATCGCACGCAGTTGATTTCGCGTCTGATCGAGGCGGATATTCAGGCCTTCCAGCGGAGCGAGCCCTCCCAGGTAACGCTGCTGATGAAATCAGCCCGTGAGCATCTTGCCGAATTTGGAGCCGAACTCGACCAAGCCACGCGGGCCATCCTGTCGGCAGAGATTGAACTCATCGATGGAGACCTGACGGTAGCGGCCGAAGAGGCTCGGAAAGCAGTGGGGATAGCGCCGGATTCACCGTCGGCACATTACGTCTTGGGATTGCTGCACCAAAGGATGGGCGACAGTGTGCGCGCGGTGACGGAGTGGCAGACAGCGTTGCAGACCCGCTCCGATTTTGTGCCGGCCAGCATCGCGCTTGCGGGCGTCGCTCTGCGGGCGGGCGATTTCGGCTTGGCGGAGCAGCATGTCGTTCCCGTGGTGCGGCGGGAGCCGAGCAATTTGCGGGCTTTAGTTATATTCGGCCGGGTGCTTATGGGCAAGGGACTCTACCAGGCAGCTCACGTCATTGCAAACCGTGTCGCCGCCCTTGACAAAGCATCGGTGCAAGCCAGCATTTTGCGCGGGGAAATCGCGCTGGCGGAGCATCAGACGGCCAACGCCCTGCTCATCTACGAACAAGCCATGGTGCTCGATCCAACCTCGCCCGAAGCCATGCAGGGTCTGATCCGAACCTACGGCGAGGGAGAGGTTACGCGCCCCATGCTGCTGCAGATGGAACAGTTCGCAGCCAGCGACAAAGATTTGTCGAGCCTCATGGAACTGACGGGACGCCTGTATGCCGAACGCGGTTGGACGAAGGATGCGATCCGCTGTCTGCGGCGCGCCTGCGAGATGGATCGGGAGCGCGATTCCGCCGCCGCAGCCGAGGCGAAGCTGCTCGCCCGCCATGGCCAGATGATCGCAGCCGCCGATTCGGCCATCAGGGTGCGCGAGCTTTCCACACTGCTGGCGGGAGTGAATGCCGAGCGCAAACACGATTCGGATGCGGCCGTCCGCAACTACGAAGCAGCCGTGCACGGCGGAGACAGCAGCGGAGTTTCGGCCAACAATCTTGCCTGGATTTATGCCCGGCAAGGACGCGAACTTGACCGGGCGCTGGCGCTGGCTATGCATGCGCGCGAGCTTGCGCCGGACGATCCCGCCGTGCTCGATACACTTGGAGTAGTGCACTTGGCGCGGCACGAGTACTCCCGTGCCGTCGCCGTGCTGGAACTCGCGCACTCTCTGGCCCAGTCGCTGGCCCAATCCAAAGGGCAGAGCGGGGCAGCCGTACTGGTTGAGGTGAAGCATCATTTGTCGGAGGCCTATCTCCGCGCCGGCCAAACCGAGCAGGCTTCGCTACTGGACGGCAGCCATGTGCGCGCTCGCTGACCAGAAGCGGGTATATATTGCTTTGAAGGGGACGGGCTTGAGCCCGTCCGTCACCAGCCAACAAAAATGCGGGCTTTAGCCCCTGAGGAAGCAAAGGCTGAATCTGTCATCAGCGTCCTTGCGCGCATCTCGTCTCTCGCGATACAACCGAAGAGTGTTCCTTTTGAGAGATTACCGGCTCGGCGACTTCGAAGAGCTGTATCGAATCGATACCGACTGCTTCGAGCCGGGGATTGCCTACTCCCGCGGTGAGTTGCAGAGCTATGTCCAGCGAAAGCAGTCATTCTGCATCATTGCTGAACTTGAACCCGCAAGCGGTAGCCGCGGAAGCGGCAGTCGATCCCAGCCAGATGAAACAACACCAGCGCATCGCCGGCTTCGTAGTTGTCGAACTGCAACGCCAAGCCATTGGACACGTCATTACCCTCGATGTCCGTCGCGATTTTCGCCGCCACAAGCTTGGCAGCTTGCTGATGCAGGCGGCCGAAGAGAGAGTCCGCAAACTTGGCGGCTTCATGATGCAGCTGGAGACGGCAGTGAACAATGCCGCGGCACTCGCATTCTATGAGCGGCATCGCTACAAAATCCTGAAGCGGTTGCCACGCTACTACTCCCACAATCTGGATGCTTTGTTGCTGACGAAGCGGCTCTAACAGCCAGGCAAAGAATAGGGGTACCCGGAATCGGGTACCCACCGGAGGGACATTCAGAGTTGCTTATGCAACGTCCTCGTCGTCGCGATCTAACTCCCTGTCAGCAGGCGTTCCGGTTTTCTCTTCGGCCTTATTCATCGCGTCACGGCCAGCGTCTTTGATTTTTCCGAAGGCGTTCTGCACCTTGCCCTTGATCTGCTCTTTCGTGCCTTCGGCCTCAGCGTCTTTATCTCCGGTCCACTCGCCTACCTGCCGCTCAATACGGCCCTTGATGTCCTTCAGCTTACCTTCCACTCGATCCTTATCCATTTGCTTGTACTCCTTGTAATTCGTTAAGGCCTGGATGCCGGTTTCCATTTCGGGGAGACAGGCGACTACCTCAGGCTGTTTGAACTCTGGCGGCGCGGCGACGCCACCGGCTTTACAAACTCATTCTTCGTCCTGAAATGAGCTGGAAAACCAAAGCGATCACCGCCAACACCAGCAGGATGTGAATGAATCCTCCGAACGTGTAGCTGCTGACTACGCCCAACAGCCACAAGACCAGAAGAATCACGAACAAAGTCCAAAGCATAGTGTTCACCTCCGCCTGTTATGGGTGCTATCGTTTCAAGTTAGAGGGGGCAAGGGTGATCAGGGGTTGTGAGAAATCGAGGGTTCAAGCGCGATAGCCTAAGGGCTGAATTGTCAAGTTGCCTGGGGCAGGAGTCTGCAATTTTCAGGCCAGGGCAAATCCATGCTGACTAGCGCAATCCCCTGCTCTACTCGAATCCGATTTTTTCGCCGACGATCCGCGAGTGTTTCAGGAATCGTGTGTCGTTGTGAGCAGGGAAGTCCAGCCGATAATGCGCGCCTCGGCTTTCTTCGCGCGCCAGGGCGGCGCGTGCGATCAATTGGGCGATTGCAGCCAGGTTGTGGGCCTCCCATTCGCGCCGGCAGTGCGCTTCAGGCAGTTGGCCCTGCAATTCTTTCAACGCGGCGATTGCTCCACGCAGCCGCTTCGCTTCGCGCACAATTCCGACATCACGCCACATCAAATCCTGAAGCGCGGAGATTTGGCATTCGAGAACAGGGTTGGAGAGGATCTGGCCGCCGTTGACCGCCTTCTTGCTCTTGGCGGAAGAGCCTTTCCCGTGCTTCACCAGACTTGCTTCGCTGCCCATGTAGCCGGCGGCCCGTGCGCCGTAAACAAGGCCTTCAAGCAGGGAATTGCTCGCCAGGCGATTGGCGCCGTGGACCCCCGTGCAAGCAGCTTCGCCGGCGGCATAAAGTCCCGGAAGCGAGGTGCGGCCACACAGGTCGGTGCGAACGCCTCCCATCGCATAATGCGCCGCGGGGCGGATCGGCACCAGGTCAGTGCCCAGATCGATGTTGTATTTCAGACAGGTGCTGTGAATGCGCGGGAATCGCTTCGCCAGGCGTTCGCCATTCATGTGCGTAAGGTCAAGATAGACGACCGGCTCACGCGCCGCAGAAATCTCAAGCTCATGGGCAATGGCGCGGGCGACGATGTCGCGCGGAGCCAACTCCGCCATGTCGTGGTACTTCGGCATGAAGCGGTCAAGATTTGCGTTGCGCAAGTAAGCGCCTTCGCCGCGCAGAGCCTCGGAAAGCAGAAAGCGTGGCGCGTTCTTCAAATAGAGAGCTGTTGGATGGAATTGAATAAATTCCATGTCGCTGATTTCGGCGCCCGCCCGGAAGGCCATCGCGACACCATCGCCCGTAGCGACTCCCGGGTTCGTGGTATTGGCGTAGATCTGGCCCATGCCGCCAGTGGCCAGCATGACGGCTGCTGCCCTGATCTGTTCCTGCTCACCATTTTCGTTCAGCAGATTGATGCCGACCACGCTGCCGTCTTCCATCCAGAGGCCGGTGGCAAAACCAAATTCACGAAATGAAATGTGCTTGAGAGAGGCGGCGCGGTGGTAGAGTGCGCGGCCGATTTCGCGTCCCGTGGAGTCGCCGTTGGCGTGCAGCACGCGGCTGCGGCTGTGCGCGCCCTCGCGCGTGAATGAGAGCTTGGTCCCTTGCTTATCGAAGTGAGTGCCCCACTTGATGAGTTCCTCGATGCGCATGGGGCCTTCCTCGACCAGAATGCGCGCCGCGTCGCTGTTGCACAGGCCATCGCCGGCGACCAGCGTGTCCTGCAAATGCAGGCATATCTCGTCCTCATCGCTGAGAGCCACTGCGATGCCGCCCTGGGCATACTGCGTGTTCGATTCGCTGAGATCAAGCTTCGCCAGGCAGAGCACACGCCCGTAGGCCGACAGCTCGATTGCAGCCCGCATGCCGGCGATGCCGGCGCCCACGACAATGAAATCCGTTTCCTGCACGAGCCCTCACCAGGTCATCGGTGCGATTTGTACGATACAGGATATTGCGGCAATCCAGCAGAATTCCTGCATGAGCCTAATGCACCGTTGCAGGCAAATATATCATTGCAGCAGCGCTGCTATCGAACAACTTCGTGCTTTTGGCGAAGCTGCGCCAGGCCGAATACGCGGATGGTATACCCTGAAAGGAGCCGGGCGTCGCGCCCCGGCAGCATATTAGCCATACACCAACGCTGAAATTGCTCTAAAATAAATTACTTGGTACGCGTAAGCATCAATACGATTTCGCGCCCGTATGAAGCCCTCATCGAGCAGGCGGTGCTGCGCTCCGCCGGGACTTATATACGGGAGGTGATGCCGAAGGCAGACAAGGTGTTCACCCTTACCGTGGCTCCTGTCCGCAAGCATTTCGGCAAAATCCTGGCGCAATCTTTTCAGGCGGCGAAGCTGGAGAATGTCTTCGTCGAGATGCCTAACGGAGAGCGTTACAAAACTCTTTCGACGGTTGAAGAGCTTGGCAGCCGGCTGGTGAAACTAGGCGCGGACCGCGGTGCTACGTTGGTGGCGCTGGGCGGAGGCGTTGTGGGCGACGTGGGAGGATTCCTCGCGTCGATCTATATGCGGGGGATAGAGTTCATTCAGGTTCCGACGACTTTCCTCGCGCAGATCGATTCTTCCGTCGGCGGCAAGACGGGCGTGAACCTGACGCTCGGGAAAAACCTGCTTGGCGCCTTCAAACAGCCTTCCCTGGTGCTGATCGATCCCGATGTCCTGTTGACGTTGCCCGATCGGGAATACAGTTCAGGGTTGTTCGAGGCGCTGAAAACCGGAATTATCCGCAACCCGCGTATTTTCGACTTCATGGTGGAAAACCGGGATCGCATTCTGCGGCGCGATCCGGGCACGATGGAGTGGCTGATCGCCGAGTGCGTGCGGGTAAAGGCGAGCGTGGTCAGCGAGGACGAGGAAGAGCATGGGCTGCGGAAGATTCTGAATTTCGGCCACACCATCGCGCACGCCCTGGAAGTGGAAACGAGCTACCGGCACTTCCTGCACGGAGAGGCCGTGGCGTGGGGGATGATCGCGGCAACCATGATTTCCGCCGGAATGCAGAAAACCGATTCAACGACCGCGCAGCGGATTATCAGCGCAATTCTGTCATATGCCCCTCTGCCCAAGGTCGACGTGAAGCCGCGCAACGTTCTTCGCTGTTTGAAGCGCGACAAGAAGGTCATCGGCGGCAAGATTCAGTGGGTGCTGCCGCTGGAGATTGGCAAGGCGGAGTTTGTGACGGATGCGCCTGAGCGCGCAATTTTGCAATCCATCGAAGAGCTTCGCTACCTGTCGCAAGCGTGATCGAGCCGGAATCCCTCATGCCGGAGCAAGATAAATCTTTGGGCGCGCGCACGGCTGAGGCACAGGACGAGCAGGCTGCCGCGCATGCGGTGCGCGACATGTTCACGGCAATCGCGCCGCGCTACGATCTGCTGAATCACGTTCTTTCGCTGAACACGGACCGCTATTGGTGGTGGCGCGCCTCTCGCAGCTTCCGGCATATTCTGCGGTGTCCGGGCGCGGACGTGCTGGACCTGTGCTGCGGCACCGGAGACATGAGCCTGGCGCTTTATCGGAGCGCCTCCCCGGAAGTGAAAATCGTAGGCGCGGATTTTTCCCCGGCGATGCTGGAGCGCGCGCGACGCAAGGCCGAGGGCCTGCCCGTGGAGTGGGTCGAGGCCGACGCGCTGGATATGCCGTTTCCCGCCGGCAGTTTCGCGCTGGTCGTCTCCGCTTTCGGCTTTCGCAACCTCGCCAACTACGATCGCGGACTCGACGAGATTTGCCGCGTCCTGAAAAGCGGCGGCGAAATCGGAATCCTCGATTTCGGCGAACCGCGAGGCCTGATCGGAAAACTCTACCGCCTTTATTTTCGTTATGTCTTGCCTCGACTCGGCACGATGATCTCGGGTGTAAGCGGCCCTTACGCTTATTTGCCGGCATCCGTCGCGCGCTTTCCCGATCCCGAGGAGATGCTGGCGCGAATGCGGCGGGCAGGGTTTGAGCGGGCGCAATACACTCCCTACACCTTCGGCGTCGCCGGACTCTATCGGGCGGTGAAGCGCTGAACTGCGGGCTGCGCGGCAGCCGGGATTTGGCAGCTTCGCCTCGTCCGCCATGTCAGAGTAAGCTCACGGCATTTTGCTGAATCAAATGGCAGAGCAGACACTCAACGCGGAAGCGATGCGCGCGGAAAAGCGCGGGGTTGCGCGCAATTCTGTTTTCGCCGCTCTGCTGATTACGGCCTTTAAGTTTGTCGTGGGCTTCTCTACCGGAAGCCTCGGCATTCTCTCCGAAGCGCTGCACTCCGGCCTCGACCTGGTGGCTGCTATCGTTACGTTGGTGTCGGTGCGGGTAAGCGACAAGCCCGCCGATGCCGACCACCAGTACGGCCACGGCAAGGTCGAGAGCTTTTCCGCCTTTATCGAGACAGGCCTGCTGCTCATCACGTGCGTCTGGATCGTCTATGAGGCTTTCAAGCGCCTGTTTCTGCACTCGGTTGAGATTGAGCCGAGCATCGCGGCCGTGCTGGTTATGCTTTTCTCCATCGGCGTCGATTTCTGGCGCTCGCGCGCCTTGAAGATCGTCGCTGACAAATACGACAGTCAGGCGTTGAGAGCCGACGCACTTCATTTCAGGACCGACATCTGGTCGAGCGCCGTCGTAATCCTCGGGCTTTTTCTCGTCTGGCTCGCCCGCATGTACAACCAGAATTGGCTCTTCAAGGCCGATCCTATCGCGGCGCTGTTCGTGGCGGTGATCGTCGTCCATGTGAGCTGGCGGCTGGCGAGGCAGACGATCGATGCATTGCTGGATGGCGCCCCGCACGGCATTCGCACACGGATCATTGATTCTGTCGATCGCTTGCCCGGAGTTCTGGAGGTTGACCGCGTGCGAATCAGGAGCGCGGGGAGCCGTTACTTTGTCGACCTTGCTATCGGACTCGGCAGAAACGTGACTTTCCAGGCATCGGAACAGGTCGCGCACAGGGTCACCGAAGCGGTTCGCCAGATGCTGCCGGGGGCCGATGTTGTGGTGAACACTGTCTCGCGGGCCGGGCACTGGGAAAATATCTTCGATCGAATCCGCGCAGCCGCTTTGCGCAACAATCTGACGGTGCACGACATCAGCGTGCAGGACCTTGACGGAAAGCAGCACGTCGAACTTCATGTCGAACTCGATGAGAGGCTCACGCTGGTGGCGGCCCATGATCGCGTGACCGTGCTGGAAAGCGATATACGGGCGTCGGTGCCGGAAAGTTCATCGATTTTGACGCATATCGAAAGCGAGCCGGCGACGATTGAGACCAGCAACGAAATTGTGCGCGACGTGCGCCTCGAGGCGAAACTGAAAGCCATTGGAGGTCAGTTTCCGGAGGTGGTCGACGTGCATGAGATTCTGCTGAAGCGGGTGCGCGATCACTTGTTTCTTTCCTGTCACGTTACCATGCACGATAAACTGCCGCTCTCTCGCGTCCATGACGTGCAGACGGCACTTGAGATCCGGTTCAAGACCGCGGCGCCGCAGTTGTTCAGAGTGCTGATTCATCCCGAGCCGCAGACCGATAACCGCCGTTAGCCCCGTGGAATTGTTCTAGGAGATTCATTGTCAAAGCAGGAAGACCAAGGCAACTGCAAAGTGAAAGTGATGGAGGAAGGTGTTGGGCGGGCCGCTGCCGGCACTGAACCGCGAATTCTTGCCAATCGAGTGAAGGGCTACCTGTGCGTCGCCACGGCCGCTCTGTTCTGGGGAATCTCGGCATCGATGGGCAGAGCGGTATTCACCGGGCGGCTGAAGGTTGCGGGCCGCACGGTAGGCTACATACCGCCGATCATGCTGGCGCAGGCCCGCGTTACTTTCTCGTTTCTGATCCTGATGGCAGCGCTGCTGTGGATTCGAGGGCGGCGAGGCGTCGCCATGCAGCCGAGAGAGATCACTGCAGTGCGTGGCACTGGGGATTTTTGGGATCGCAGAATCGAATTTCTTTTATTACTTTGCCATCTCAAAGTCGACGGTGGCAACGGCCATCATCGTTCAGTACATGGGGGCGCCGGTATTTGTGCTGCTATACATGCTGGCCCGCGGTCGGCAGAGAGCGACGGTTTCACGCATTATGGGTGTGGTGCTGGCGGTAATAGGAAGCGAACTGGCAATCGGCGTGGTGGCCGGCAGGATTGGTTTTCCTTGGCTCGGACTGGAAATGCAGCGTTTGAAATTTCAAATTCTGGGAGTGGCATCGGCGCTGCTGGCCGCCGTTGGCTTTGCTTTCTGGAATATCTACGCCGGAAGTCTCGTCGAGACTGGCGATCGCTGGCGGGTTATGGTGTGGGCGATGTTCGGCGCGGCCATGGGATGGATCGTAATCAATCCGCCGACCCGGATTATCGCAGCCCACTACGAACCGCAGCAGTGGCTGTTCCTGTTGATCTTCGCTGTGTCCTCTTGCCTGATTCCGTTTTCGCTGTATTTGTGGGGCTTGGTGCACCTCGACCCGACGCGGGCGATTGTGACCAGTTGCCTGGAGCCTGTTTTCGCCGTAATCATTGCCGCCGTTGCGCTGGGCGAAACCTTAAATCCAATTCAGATTTTTGGCATGGTCGTGGTGCTGACGGCAACCATCCTTGTGCAGATTCCGGAGCGGGGGACGCGGCCAATAGTTCCGCCTGCGGCTCCGGGTGCGCGTCACCACAAGCGGGAACAGATTGTCATTCCTGGAGTAATCTACTTTGCCTTCAGGCTCCGGATGTACTTCACCATCGCGTCCAGACCTTTATCGCCGAGCGCGGGACCGTAAGCCGGCATCTTGCCTTTGCCTTTGGCGATGGCGTTGCGGATCTGAGCATCGCTCTGGCCTTGAACCCCCTGAGCGGTGAGATCGGCGGCCTGCAACGTCTTGCCCGCGGGCGTTTGCGAGCGGCCGTCGGCTCCATGGCACAAGACACAATTCTTAGCGAAGACCGTCCCCGCATCGGCTAAGTTCTGCGCACCGGAAATAACCGAGCCGGCAAGCAGGACAGCGGCGAACAACGCTATTTTCTTTCTCATCGATTGCGGCACCTCGAGCGGGACACTAGTTCAGAGAAGCGGGTCAGCCAGTTTCTGAATTTGCAAAAAGCATAACTTTAATAGTAGGCTTCTACAAATTTGTAGGGGTTGCAAAGCTCGGTAGCCTTGCGATGCAAATCACAAACACTAAACAATGAGGAGAGTACGTAAGATGAAAAAGGTGCTGTTCTCAATTTTGGCTTTGGCGGTGGTCGTACCGTCTGCCGCCTTCGGGGCCGACTTGGCCGCCGATGCCACCTATAAGGCCAAATGCGCCGTGTGCCATGGCGCTAATGCTGAAGGAAAAGCTGCAATGAAAGTCGCGCCTCTCAAGGCTGCGGCTGGCAAGAGCAGCGCGGAGCTGACGTCAACCATCGAGAATGGGACGACTACGACTCCGAAAATGCCAGGGTTCAAGGGTAAGTTGACTGATGCCGAGGTCAAGACACTGGTAACGGAAATTAAGGCTCTGAAATAGAGAGCGAGAAGATTCGGGGCGGCCGTGCTGAGATGACAAACGACAGCCCTCAATCTTCGTACCCCCACGTTAAGAGTTACCCCACGCTAGCGAAAGACGGGCGAACGTGGGGCACCTTCACGCCTCGCTGCAAATGGGGCACCCGCCCTACGCCGATTATGATGGACTAAAAACCCTGAGCAGCTCAAAGTAGCGGCGCGCGCAGTGTACGTCCCGGCTGATCTGGTCGCGCAGGGCATCCACCGAAGGAAATTTGATTTCATCCCGAAGGCGCTTGAGAAACGTGAGTTCGACGTTGGTCTCGACGGTCAGCTCGATCGGATGGAAATTCAAAATGTGAGTTTCTATGGCGAATGAATCGACGCCGAAGGTCGGACGGTTTCCGATGTTGGTCACGGCGTTGAAGCATTCGCCGGAGAGCGCGATTTGCGTGATGTAAACCCCGTGCTTGGGAACCAGTTCATCGTAGCGACTCAGATTGACCGTCGGCACCGTATATTTGTGCCCGTAACCGCGTCCGCGGCCGGGGTTGGAGTAGATGCGGAACGGGCGATCCAGCAGATGCCGCGCAGGCCCAAGGTTGCCGGCCGCAATCAGGTCCCGCACCTGGGTGGAGGACGCAA
This sequence comes from uncultured Acidobacteriota bacterium, assembly GCA_963832365.1. Classification (GTDB taxonomy): domain Bacteria; phylum Acidobacteriota; class Terriglobia; order Terriglobales; family Acidobacteriaceae; genus CAWBRT01. The sequence continues at coordinate 113,490 of CAWHUL010000030.1, forward strand.
GATAGCTCCGCCATTGCAGCGCATCATAGGCATGCACCGTGAAGCCGAGACGCGTGCCGTATTCGCGCAACCGGTCAAGGTCGCCTTCGGCGCGGTGTCCGAAGCGGAAGTTGAATCCCTCGTGGACCTCCACGGCGTGCAGCGCGGTGGAGATAATCTGCTCGGCGAACTCGAACGGAGGCATCGTCGAAAGGTCGCGCGTGAACGGCAGAATCACCACCGCATCGAGGCCGGTTTCCTCCAGAAGCCGCAATTTGTAAGGCATGGGGGTAATCAGCGGAGGCGCTTCGCGGGGACGAAGGATGCGGATCGGATGAGGATCGAAGGTGAGCACCACCGAGCGGGCCTGTAGCTGCTTCGCCCGCTCGACCATTTGCTTCAGGATCTGCCGATGACCCAGGTGAAGCCCGTCATAGTTGCCGACCGTGAGCACGGTCCGCCCAAAATCGCGGGGAATCTGATCGAGTTTGCGAAAGATCTTCATGCGATCGTAATTTCAGCTTTCTCAGCCTTGTGCGCCCTCACAGTTGAAACTCCAGCCGCAGTCCGTCATAGGAGAGCCGCACGTTGGACGGAAGCTGCTCATTGGTTTCCTGGTGAGCGAGATCGTGCGCAATGTGCGTAAAAAAAGCGCTCTGTGGCCGCAGCCGCTCCACCAGGCTGAGCGACTGCGCAACCGAGGAGTGAGTGGGATGCGGCTTGTGGCGCAGGGCGTCGAGAAAAAGAATTTCGAGCCCGCCCAGCAGGGGAAACGAGCTTTCGGGAACTTCGCTGAAGTCGGTCAGGTAGGCGGCTGAACCGAAGCGATATCCGAAGATCGGAGTCTCGCCGTGAATCACCGTTACCGGACAAAACACCGCGTCGAAGATCTGCACCGGGCCGGTGAACTCGTGCAACTCGACTTGCGCCAGTCCGCCGAACTTATAGTCCTGGTCGAAGACGTATCGGAAGACTGAGCGCAGCACGCGCGCGGTGTCCGGGCTGGCGTAAAGCGGAACCTTGAGACCGCCGGTGATTCGTGGAAACGTCAGCGGTCGAAGGTCGTCCAGCCCGAGAATGTGATCTGCGTGTCCGTGGGTGTAGAGCACGGCATCGACGCGGTCTATCTTCTCGCGCAGGGCCTGTTGCCGGAAGTCAGGCGTAGTGTCGATCACTACCCGGTGGCCGCTCCACTCCACCATGACCGAGGGCCGCGTGCGGTGGTCATGGGGGTCGGTCGAGTGGCAGACATCGCAGGGACACCCGATGGTCGGCACGCCCATTGAGGTGCCACTTCCGAGGACTGTCAACACAGCCTGCATTATCGAAGTCTCGGGCCTGGATCGGGTGGCGCTCCGCCCGCCGGCGGTCGCGACAACGCGTTGGTCACCTCAATGTACGCCATGCGAACCTCATACAAGCAGTTGCTCAGCATGTGATCTTCCTGCTGCGTGAGATTGCCTCGCGTCTTTTCCGCGATGAGCGACAGCGTATCGATGGTCTGTCGCGCGCCGATCAGGTCGGCTGCCGGCTGCCCGCCCGGTTCGTGAACCAGGCCTAGCTGCATCAGCGCCGTCATGTAGAGCGAAGCGAGAAACTTCTCGAACGTTATCTCGAAGTCGGAGGCCTTGTGGCCCTGGCCCTGCGAATCGAGTTCGCGCTGAAGGTGCGAGTCGAACTGGCGCGTCGATTTCTGATATTGATCCGCCTGCTGCTTGCGCTCCTGCGCGCTCGGCGGAGGTGGTTGGGGCGGCTCCGGCTGCGCGGCGGCGGCAACTGGAGGCGGCGGCGCCGGTTGAGCGGTCGGCCGTGGCTCAGGCTGCGTCTCTTCGTTGTTGGTTTCAGGCGTGCTGGTTTGAGGCAGAGGCTCACCCTCAACGGTGAACTTGCGCCTATCGGTAACGGTGAATTCAGGCTCTTTTTCTTTTGGCATATCGAATCAAATTGAAAACGGCAGGGATTCCACCCTTGCCATGTCCGGGCCGATTTTAACTTCGGTTCCCGGCGTCGCAGCCTCACGACGAATATATCCGAGGGCGAGTGTGACGTCGGAATCTTTCGATGCGAGCGCCGGAATGGACGCAGCCGACGTAATCTCGCCCACTTCCTTGTCGCTCCAGTGTATCTTCGCGCCCGGCTGGGGCGCTGCTCCTTGCACCCGGAAGCCGGCCAACACCCTATGAACATTGCCGCGGGACCGTATGCGCTCCACGATCTCCTGACCGACATAGCAGCCTTTGGTAAAGTGCAGCGCGTGCTGCTGGCCGGTTTCCTGCGGCAGGTCGCGATCTCGGATGTCGATCCGGAAGCGTGGTATGCCGAGCGAAATCAGCAGCCACTCCCATGCTTGCGTGCCGGCCGGTACAGCGCCGGCCGCGACCAACCCGTCCCATAGGCGTGCGGCGTTGTCGGGATGCGTCCAAAACTCAAAGCCGGCCAGCAGCGCCGGGCCGCGCGCGGCGGTCAGTCCAATGCCGTTCCAGACGAAATCATGCACCTCGTAAGGCTGCAACTCGGGAAGCGTAATCCCCGCGCGGGTAAGAACCTGGCGCGAGTCGGGACCGGCGAGGGCGATCGAAACGAGTTTCTCGCTGATATCGGTGACTTCGACGTCATCCATGATGATATGGCGGTCGAAGAATTCGCATATCCCTTCCACTTGATCGCGGTCGGTCGAAACCAGAAAATAATCGCCCCGGTTGTACGTCACCAGATCGCCCTGAATGCGTCCTTGGGCGTTTAGAACGAAGCTGTAATTCCCTTGGTTCAGCGGCAGATCCCGGGTATTGTTGGTAACCATCCCATTCAGCCAGCGCGTGCGGTCCTCGCCGGTTAGAACCAGTTTGGCGCGCCAACTCAGGTCCAGTGCCGCGCAACCGCCGCGCAACGCCCGGAATTCGTCTTGCGGGTTGGCAAAGGCCACGGGAGCTTCCGCGCCCGCGTAAACCGCGAATCGCGCTCCCGAACCAGCCGATTTGCCGCTGAATGAGGTAGATGACATAGCCGAACCATCGATTATAACCAAGCGCCGTGTTCTTTTCTGTTATCTTCTCCTGCAACGGATGAACATGAGCTGGAAGAGCGCCATTTGGTAGCGGGTCATTTGGAATATTTTGCAAGAACGGGTGCCGGGTGCCCCACGTCCCGCCCCGATGTTGGGCTGACTTGGGCCATCAAAATTGACCCACTACTGTCGTTTCGAGAGAAGGCCCGATGCCGCCGGGCGATACGGGTACAATGGATTCACGTTGTTGGCGGGAAGGCGGGTACGCACTTCGATGACGCGCGCGGGCGATAGGCCGACAAAGCCGTTCTGGTTACTCGTCGTGTTGCTGTTCAGCGGGCTGCTCGCTTCCGCGCAGATTGCTGCCGCTCTGCCGCAGGCCCAGCAGTCCTCCCAAGGCCGGCAAGCCGAATCCACAAAGCCGCCGGAAACCGCTACCCCCGAAAGCAAAATTACCCCAAAGCAGGCCGAGGAATTGTTCCGCTCGGTCGATGAAATCCTGGCATTCGTAAGCAAGGACACGGGGTTGCCGATCAAGGAGAAGGTAAAGCGCAAACTCGCCAATCGCGATGAAGTGGAGCAGTACATCGTGCAGCACATGCAGGAGGACAAAGACACCCAGCGCCTTGAACGCTCCGCCGCGTCGCTGAAAAAGCTGGGATTGCTGCCGCGCGATTTCGAGTTGCGGCCTTTTCTGCTCAGTCTGCTCAAGGAGCAGGTTGCCGGTTTCTACGATGCCAAGACCAAGACCGTTTTCCTGCTCGATTGGGTGGATGCCGACGCGCAAAGACCTGTGCTGGCCCACGAACTGACGCACGCTTTACAGGACCAGAGCTACAACCTCAACCAGTGGACGGAAGAGTCCAGGCACTCCAAGACTGATCAGGAGGAGATGGCTCTGGAAGAGGCGCAGTCGGCGCGCGAAGCGGTCATCGAGGGTCAGGCGATGCTTGTGCTGCTCGACTATATGCTGGCCCCAGCCGGGCGGAGCGTGGCCGATTCTCCGGCTGTCGTCGACGCCATGAAAGGCGCAATGCTCGAGGGCGGCCAGACGCCGATGTTTGGCAAGGCTCCGCTGTTTCTGCGCGAGGCTCTGACCTTTCCTTACACCTTCGGCTTGGACTTCGAGCGGCAGGTGCTGGCGAAAAAGGGACGCGACGCTGCTTACAAGGGTGTCTTTGAAAAGCCGCCGCGAGATACGCGCCAGGTGATGGAACCGGAAACTTACCTCATGGGCGAGCACATTCCCGAACTCACGGTTCCCAAACTTGACGCGGTTCTAAAGGGCGAGTACAAGCGCTACGACTTCGGAGGTCTAGGCCAGTTTGATGTGACCATGTTGCTGTGGCAGTGGTACGGCAAGCAGACCGGCGCCCAGCTTCCGCAGGCATGGCGCGGCGGTTATTACTTCACCTACGAGAAAGCCGGCCAGCCGGGCGCTCCTTACGTGCTGGTTTCACTGACGCGCTGGGCTACGGAGGCCGCCGCCAAAGAGTTTGCCAGCCTCTACGCCGGTTCGCTCGTCAGACGCTACCGCAGTGTCACCGAAGTCAAACCCTCTCAGGACGGCTCCGGCGAGTGGAAGACCGAAGAAGGCCCGGTTGAAATTTCGGCCTCGGGTCCGTTTGTGATCGCCATCGAAGGGCTCACGGGCGATGAGCGTACCCAGGTGCGACAGACAATAGAGCGCACCTTTATCGCGGAACCCCATCCGGCTCGGACTGCATCGTGGCCCGCGATGCCGTTCCCGTTGGAGCCCGTCATCACCTCCCGCGAGACATTTCAGGCAGGGCGTTAAACCGGAAGTTTCAAGTTTCGAGTTTCAAGTTTCGAGTTAACGCGGGTGCCCCATTCAAGCGAAGCTTGGGTGGGGGCTTTCGTTCAATACGAGCTCAGGTGGCCCACATCTGCGCCTGCTGTCGGGCGCAAATGTGGGGCCTGAGGTTCATGCGGCCGCCCGACACTCTTGTATAATCGCGAATTCATAGCAAATCGTTCACGGTAAATCCAGGCACCCGCGCTAACTCGAAACGTGAAACTTGAAACTCGAAACTTGAAATTCCAGCAGGAGAGCTAAGTTTGGCACAGGCAGAGATCGGCATCATTGGCGGCAGTGGTCTGTATTCCATGAAAGGCCTGACGGAAACGCGCGAGGTTGCGCTTGACACTCCGTTCGGCAAACCTTCGGACGCTTATGTTTTAGGAACGCTGGCGGGACGCAAAGTCGCATTTCTGGCGCGCCATGGCCGGGGACATCGCTTGCTGCCGACGGAGTTGAATTTCCGCGCCAACATTCATGGCATGAAGCAGCTTGGCGTCGAGCGCATCCTCTCGATGTCCGCTGTCGGCTCGCTCAAGCAGGAGCACAAGCCCACCGAGTTCCTCATTCCCGACCAGTTTCTCGACCGCACCAGGCAGCGCATTTCGACCTTCTTCGGCGATGGCATTGTGGCGCACATTGCGTTTGGCGATCCGGTCTGCATGGACGTCGCCAGGGTCGTGGCGCAGGGCTGCAAGCAGGCGGGCGTCAGCGGCAAGCTCGGCGGAACCTACGTCTGCATGGAGGGGCCGCAGTTCTCCACCAAGGCCGAAAGCAATCTTTACCGCAGTTGGGGCATGGACGTGATCGGCATGACGAACCTGCAGGAGGCCAAGCTGGCGCGCGAAGCCGAGATCTGCTACGCGACCGTCGCCATGGTGACCGACTACGATTGCTGGCATCCCGAGCACGATGCGGTCACCGTCGATCAGATTATTGCCGTCCTTAACCAGAACGCCGAGAACGCCTGCAACGTGGTGCGTGAAGCCGTGGCGGCGATGCCGCGCGAACGCAGTTGCAAGTGCGGTTCGGCGCTGGCAATGGCCATCCTCACGGCGCGCGAGGCAATCCCGGCGCAAACCCGCGAGCGCTTGAAGCTGATTATCGGCAAGTATGTCGGCGACACGGACCCTGTGGTTGATTACGGCAAGAAAGTGGGCGCATAGCCATGTCGATTCTGGTGGTGGGTTCGGTAGCTTTCGATTCGCTCAAGACCGCCTATGGTGAGCGCGAGAAGATTCTGGGCGGATCGGCGACTTACTTTTCGCTGGCGGCCAGCTATTTCACCGAGGTTCGCGTGGTCGCCGTCGTCGGCGAGGATTTCACGGGAGAGAACGAGAAGGTGATGAAAGCCCGCGCCATCGACACCACGGGCATCGAGCGCGCCAAGGGCAAGACGTTCCACTGGGGCGGCGAGTACGGCGAAAATCTCAACGAAGCCAAAACAAATTTCACCGACCTGAACGTCTTCCAGAACTTTCAGCCGCGCATTCCGGAGCAGTACGCCGACACATCGTTCCTGTTTCTGGCGAACATCGATCCGGCGTTGCAGTTAGAGGTGCGCCGCCAGATGCCGAAGGTCAAGATGGTCGGCGGCGACACCATGAATTTGTGGATCAACATCAGCCGTCCGCAGTTGACCGAGACGCTGAAGGAAGTCGACATCCTGCTCATTAACGACGGCGAAGCCAAACTGCTGGCCGGCGACAGCAGCCTGCCGAGAGCGGCGCGCAAGGTCTTGCAGATGGGGCCGCGAGCGCTGGTCATCAAGCACGGCGAGTACGGGGCAACCATCTTTTTCCGCGATGGCGCGCTGCACCCGTTTCGCGCCCCGGCCTTGCCGATTGATGAAGTACAGGACCCGACGGGTGCGGGCGACTCATTCGCCGGCGGCTTCATGGGCTACATCGCCTCGCAAGCGAAGCTGGACCGTTCGGTGCTGACCAAGGCCATGTTTTACGGCGGCGTGATGGGATCGTTTGCGGTCGAGCGCTTCGGAACCGAGCGGCTGCAAAACCTGTCGACCGAGGAAATCGAGGAGCGCTTCGAGTTGTTCCGCAGCCTCACGCACCTGGAGTAGGTGCGGAATCGGAGTTGGCGGGTGCCTTGGGTGAAGGTAAGTGGTGAGAACGCCTGTTATCGACAGCGATAGCCAAGTATCATTTGCTGCTGTCATCCCGAGCGGAGCGAAGCGAAGTCGAGGGACCCCTATGGCCCGGTGCCTCACATTCGCCAGCTGTTGGCTAACGTGGGTAGTTTGGTTCTTGCATAGAATACTGCCCCACTCAAGCCAACGACGGGCTTGAATGGGCCACCCGCCCTCAGATGCGTGGCATGTCACAGACGAGCCTAGATACGCAGAAACTCACGACAGAATCGAGCGAACCGCATTGCCGAAGCCGCGACCTCGGACTCGTAACGGTGTGTGCGTGCGTGGCCGCGCTGGCGAGTTTCTTCTGGTTCTTCCGGTATGGTGAGCTGCTGCTTTTCGGCGATGCGGTGGCGCACATCAATATTGCGCGGCGAGTCTTCGATTCGAGCGCGCCCGGCGCCGTGCAACTCGGTACCGTGTGGCTTCCGTTGCCGCACCTGCTCAGCATTCCATTTCTCATCAACGACTGGATGTGGCGCAGCGGGGTCGGCGGTTCCATCGCCTCGATGATCGCCTATGTCTTCGCCGTTGTAGGAATCTTCCGGTTAGTCCGGGGCAGGGAATCGCGCTTTGCGGCCTGGCTGGCGGCTGCACTGCTCGGGCTGAATCCGAATCTCCTCTACATGCAGTCGACGGCTATGACGGAGTCGATTTTTCTGGCCGCCATGATCTGGGCAGTGGTTTATTTTGATGAATTTGTGCGCGGCTTTGCGGTGGCGGATTCAGAGGCCGGGAAACTACCCCACCCAAGCAAAGGAGGCTTGAGTGGGGCACCGTCGGAGTTTCCGTTTGGGATCGCTTCGGGTCTGCCCGCAGCCAAATCGCTCGAACGTTGCGGCATGGTGCTGGCCGCTGCCATACTGACGCGCTACGACGGTTGGGTGCTCGCCTTTGTCATCGGCTGTGCGGCGGTTGTGGTCGTCTGGCGCACAGGTACCTGTGGAGCGGTTCGCGGCGTGAGGCGTTCGCTGGCGGCCTCTATTCTGCTGTGCGCGCTCACCCCAGCGCTCTGGCTGGCGCACAACTACGCCATCAACTACAAGCCGCTGGATTGGTGGAATGGGCCGTATTCGGCACAAGCCATTGACCAGCGCAGCGAGCATGACTATCCCTATCCGGGCAAGCACAACCTCGCGCTTGCCGCAAAGCAGTTTCTGAAAGCTGCGCGGCTGAATTTTTCCAACGGCTTCGCCGAGCAACGGATACAGCCGTCTCTGGCCGAGATGTTGAGCGAGTGGCAAACATGGATGCTGGCTCTGGCCGCGCTGGGAACCCTGATCGCAGTGCTATTGCGCGCGCGTCGCGCACCGGCTTGGCTGCTGCTGTGGTTGCCGCTGCCATTCTATACGTACGCGATCGCATATGGCAGCGTGCCGGTGTTTCTGCCCGTGTGGTGGCCTTTTTCCTACTACAACGTGCGCTACGGACTTGAGTTGCTGCCCGCGTTCGCCGTGTTTGCAGCGGTCGCCGTGGCTTTCATCGCCGAGCGGGTTCCGTCCAGTTCCGGTCGGCGAGTGGCGGCGGGAGCCCTGGTTTTGCTGCTGGCGACGAACTACTTGAAAGTGGCGGAGGCGACTCCAATCTGCCTGCGCGAGGCGCGCACGAACTCCGTCAATCGCATGCGCCTGGAATCGCAACTGGCTTCGGTGCTCGCCGCGCTGCCGCCGCATTCGACGTTGCTGATGTACACCGGCGAGTACGTGGGCGCATTGCAATCCGCCGATGTGCATCTCAGCCGCGTGGTAACCGAAACCAGAAGAATGATCTGGGATGCGGGGTTGAGCTGTCCGGCACAGGTGGCGGACTACGTAATCGCGGTGGATGGCGATCCGGTTGCGCAGGCCGTGGCGCGCAATCCGCGCTGGCTGCAAAAAATCGCGGGGTTCAGTACGCCCGGCAAGCCGGATGCGGCCATCTATCGCAGCACGTTTCCAGGTCGGCAGCGTTAGGACGATCACTCTCGCCTGCGGTGAGCCGCCCAACTACCCCACATCAGTCCAAAAGCGGGAAGGGACGTGGGGCACCCGGTCGTACTTTCGTATTGAACGAAAAGCCCCACCCAAGCTTCGCTTGAATGGGGCACCCGCAAACCTGAATCGTGAAACTCGAAACGTGAAACTTGAAACTGCTTGCCTCTACGCCCCTGCGCGCCTTGGCAGCATTTCGCCGATGCGGCGGATTTGCCCTCCGATCGCGCGCAGCTTTTCTTCCAGGCGTTCGTAGCCGCGGTCGATGTGGTAGACGCGATCAATGATGGTTTCGCCATCGGCCACCAGCGCTGCCAGCACCAGGGAAGCCGAAGCCCTCAGGTCGCTTGCCTGCACGGCGGCGCCGCTCAGAGGACTCTTGCCGCGCACGATGGCGCGGTTGCCTTCGATCTTGATGTTGGCTCCCATGCGAACCAGTTCCAGGGCGTGCATGAAGCGGTTTTCAAAGATGTTCTCGGTGATAATCGAGGTGCCTTCCGCTTGCGTCGCCAGCGCCATGTATTGCGCCTGCACGTCGGTGGCGAAGCCGGGATACTCTTCCGTAGTGATATCGGCGGCCTTCAGCGGATTGTCTCCCATCACGCGAATCGATTCGCCATTGACGTGGAAGCGAGCGCCCGCCTGTTCGAGCTTAGCGAGCAGCGCCGTCTGGTGAGCCGGAACCAGGTTCGTGACCAGCAGATCGCCTCCGGTCAGGGCTCCGGCGATGATGAAAGTTGCGGCCTCGATACGATCGGGAATGATGCGGTGCTTGGCGCCGTGCAGCTTATCAACGCCTTGCACGCGGATGGTCGATGTCCCTGCGCCTTCGATGTTGGCCCCCATCTTAACGAGCAGCTCCGCCAGATCGACGACCTCGGGCTCGCGCGCGCAATTCTCCATGACGGTTGCGCCCTCGGCGAGCACGGCGGCCATCAGCAGGTCCTCGGTGCCGGTAACGGTAATCTTGTCGAAGGTGATGCGATTGCCCTTGAGCCGTTCGGCGCGGGCTTCGATGTAGCCGTGTTCCTGCCGGATGGTGGCGCCGAGCCGCTCCAGTCCCTTGATGTGCAAGTCGATCGGGCGCGCTCCGATGGCACAACCACCGGGTATGGAGACGCGCGCGCTTCCGGTGCGCGCCACCAGCGGCCCCAGCACGAGCGTGGAAGCCCTCATGGTTTTCACCAGGTCGTAACCGGCCTCCGGACGGCTCAGTTCGCGACAGCAGATGATGGTGCGATGCTGCGCGCGCCCGTAGCCCAGTTCGACCTCGGCCCCCATGGCGGCCAGCAACTTGCGCTCGGTCTCGATGTCGCGCACTTGGGGAATGTTTTCGAGGATGACCGGCTCTTCGGTAAGAATGGCGGCGGCCATGGCAGGCAACGCGGCATTCTTGGCGCCGCTGATGCGAACCGTCCCGAGCAAAGGATTGCCACCCCGAACGACAAATTTATCCATCGATTAAATCCTGGCGGTACAAATGATATTAGTTCTGTGGTCCCTCGTCTCCATTGTAAAGCGCAATTGCGCGGCCCGCGACGCGCCATTCATCGGGGCTGTTCTTCGAGTGCTTCACGCACCGCGTCGTGTACCAGCGGACGCACGCGCTTGATCTCCTGCGTGCTGCGATCAGGCCAGGTACGGTTGGTCAGCAGAACCACGGCGCACTGGCGTTCGGGGTCGCACCACAGGGAGGTTCCGGTGTAGCCGAGATGTCCAAAGGAAGCACGAGAGAAATACTTGCCTGATTGCGAAGGCGCGGATGGCGTGTCCCACCCAAGGGCGCGCGACGTGCCCACGGGTGCGGCTTGGCGTGTGGCGAAGAGGCGAACCGTCTCGGGAGATACCATTGGCGCGCCGCCGGAAAGCATCGAATGCCCGAACATGGCAACGTCAAGCGCATTGGCAAAGAGTCCGGCATGCCCGGAGACGCCGCCCATGACGGAGGTGTTTTCGTCATGCACTTCGCCTTGAATAACGCGCATGCGGAACTCCCGATCATCCACTGTGGGTGGGATTTCGCTCTTCCATTCGGCGGGCGGGCAATAGCGAGCGGTGTTCATGCGAAGCGGCACAAAAATCTCGCGTTGGCAGAAGCGGTCAAGCGGTTCGCCTGCGAGGCGCGCCAGTAATTCGCCGAGCACGATGAAACCTATGTCGCTGTAACACGCGCGCCGCATTGGTGCTTCGGCAAGCGGCGCGGAGCAGGCAAGCCGGAGGAGTTCACTACGGCTGCCGGCGCGGAGAAAAAACTTCGAGTAGTCCGCCAGCCCCGAGGAGTGGGCGAGCAGCATGCGGACGCTCACCTGGCGGCGGCGTGGGTCGGGGGAAGGCGAGCCGTCATCATTCTGGGCGAGGCCGAACTCCGGCAGCGTTTCGACGACCGGCTGATCGAGCGACAGCCGTCCGCGCTCGTAGAGGATCATCGCCATGGCTGGTGGTTGCGACCGCCTTGGTCACCGAAGCCAGATCGAAAACGGTTGTGGGCGTCACAGGCGGAGAGTCGGGTGCGTAGGTAAAGCGTCCGATGCCGCGCCACGCGGCCAACTCTCCGCGATGGACCACGGCAATTGCCGCGCCGGGGAAGACGCGCTCCTGGACAGCTTGCTTGAGCAGCGCAAAAGCACGAGCGAAGACGCGCTCCTGTTCGGGGAACGCATTCGACGGAATCAGGCTCGTGCAATGGCTTGCCATTCGTCCGCCGGTCTAGCGCAGATACGCCAGTATTTGTTTGAACTCGGGGGTTCCGCTGCGACGCATCAGCTCATACATCATCATTTCGGTGCTTGAGATAACGCATCCGGCGGAGCGCATTCTGTCGAGTCCAACGCGCCAGTTCCACTCGGCGCGCGACCCGATGGCGTCGGAGGCGACGTGCACCAGGTAGCCGTTGTTGAGCGCGGCCAGAGCGGTTTGCAGCACGCAAATATGAGCTTCCATGCCGCAGAGAAGCATGGTATTGCGCTGCCCGGGGAGCGATTTCACGGCGTTGCAAAAAGCGTCTTTGCCAAAGCAACTGAACTCCATCTTGTCGATGGGTGCGATCCCTGGGACGAGCGAGGCAATCTCGGCAACGACCGGGCCAAGGCCCTTGGTGTACTGCGTCGTGAGCAGCACGGGTATGTTGAGAATCTGAGCGAAGCGCACCAAAAGCTGAGAGTTGCTGACCAGCTGCTCCTTATTAAAGATAGGCGGAAGCAGCTTTTCCTGAATATCGACGACGACTAGGGCGCACTCATCTGCCTGGAGCGGGCGGCGCGCTATCTCGGTCGCGTCCAGCGTTTCGATTCTGCCGACGGTAGTAACCATGATGACCTCGCAAGGGCAAACACGGGGATTAGCCTACGAATTCGATTGTAGCAATTAGAGCGCGATGCGGAGCTCGATACGCCCGTTTCCCGGTGAAAACCTGGCGGCGGGGTCCGCACATCTCACAGGCCCAGGAGGCTTGTCTATGAAATGTCTTCTGCTCACGCTCGCGATGCTTGTGATCGCCGGTTCCGCCTTTGCCGCCGGCGGCAAGGAAGTCACCTATAAGAGCGGCGATGAAAACGTCAAGGCCGTGCTGTACATGCCTCAGGGAAAAGGACCGTTTCCCGCGATGGTGGTGATTCACGAGTGGTGGGGACTGACGCCTTGGGTAGAAGAGCAGGCGGCGAACCTCGCCGATCAGGGTTACGCGGCGCTGGCCATCGATCTCTATCGCGGCAAGTCAACCTCGTCGCCCGATGAGGCGCATGAGTTGATGCGCGGCGTGCCCGCGGATCGGGCCAACCGTGATTTGAAGGCTGCGTTCAATTACCTGGCAAGCCGGAAAGATGTGGACGCCAAGCGCATCGGCGCAATCGGCTGGTGCATGGGAGGCGGCTACGTGTTCGATTTGACGGTCAGTGAGCCGCGGCTTGCGGCGAGCGTAATCAACTACGGACATCTCGCTACGGAACGTTCCACGCTGGAAAAAATTCAGGCGCCGATTTTAGGCCTCTTCGGTGGACAGGATCGCGGAATTCCCCCCGACAGCGTTCGCGCCTTTGCGCAACAGGTACGATCACTCGGCAAATCCATCGAGATCAAAATCTACCCCGACGCGGGACACGCGTTTGAAAATCCGAACAATAAAGCAGGCTACCGGGAAGCGGACGCGAAAGATGCGTGGGATAGAACGATCGCGTTTCTGGCCGCGAAGCTGAAGAACCGATGACGCAATCCCGTTTTGCGCAACAGACGGTGGACGACGCTCTCGGTAACGCAGGTTGCCTTGAAGGGGAAGGACTTTCTATAATCAACTCAGCAGGGGTGCTTGCAATTACCCGAAGCGCGACCGTTCCCCTTCTGCATCTTCGGCGGGAGTTGAAATGGAAACAAAGAAAAAGAAAGTTCTTGTGGTCGACGACGAACACGTAATTGCAGATACCCTGGCCATCATTCTCAATCAGCATGGATTCGATGCCACGGCGGTTTACACCGGAACTGGAGCGGTCGAGCAGGCCAGGAACCTCCATCCGGATCTGATCATCAGCGACGTAATCATGCCTGACATGGATGGCATTGAAGCTGCGATCCGCATTCGCGTCTTTCTTCCCGACTGCAAAATTCTTCTTTTTTCCGGGCAGGCGGCCACGGCGGACCTGCTGGAGAGCGCACGCGCACGGGGCCACGAATTCGAAATCCTGGCCAAACCCGTTCATCCGCAGGACCTGCTGGCAAAGCTGAGGGGATAGAGAATTATTTCAGGGTGCAAAAGCCTCGCGGGTTGCGAGGCTTTTTGTTTGGAACAGCAGCCCAGCCTAGGGGCGGCTGAGTGCGGGTGCCCCAGGTTCGGCGCCGTGCTGTTCGGCGCTAACCTGGGGTAGTGCCAAGCTGCGTACCCGACATTTCATTCGATCAGCAAGATGCTATTCGGGCGCGGAGTGGCCCCCTTATGCTTTCGGCAGCAGAAACAAAAGGTGGCTCGACTTCGCTCGCCATGACACCCCGAGTCGGGTGTATTAGGTAACTACCAGCCTACCTTCACAAATCCCGTCTGCCTTCCATTGCCTTCTGCATGGTCACTTCGTCGGCGTACTCGATGTCGCTGCCGACCGGAATGCCGGTGGCGATGCGCGTCACTCGCACCCCGGACGGCTTGAGCAGGCGCGCCAGATAGGCGGCCGTGGCTTCGCCTTCGAGCGTGGGATTGGTGGCGATGATAACTTCGTCGGCGCCGCCATTTTCGAGGCGGTGCACGAGGTTGGCAATCCGCAGGTGCTCGGGGCCGACGCCGTGAATGGGCGAAAGCGTGCCGTGCAAAACGTGGTAGACACCGCTGTAGTTGCGCGTCTTTTCGATGGCGGCGATGTTAGTCGGTTCCTCGACCACGCAGATGAGGCGCTGATTACGCACGGCGCTGCTGCAATAGACGCAGGGATCGACGTCGGTGATGTTGTTACAGACCGAGCAGAGGCGGAGTTGAGCTTTTACCTCGCGGACGGCGTTTGCCAGCAGCTCGGCATCCTCGTCGCTGGCGCGCAGGATGTGGAAGGCAAGCCGTTGCGCGTTCTTGCTCCCCACTCCGGGAAGCTTCTTCAACTCGTCGATGAGTCGAGCCATCGGCTCGGGAAATTTTGACATGACAATACGAAGTTACATCATTCCCGGAGGCAGGCCGAGTCCGCCGAGCATGCCGCCCAGTTGCGACTGCATGGCCTGGTCCACCTTGCGTCCGGCTTCGTTGACCGCCGCTGTCACCAGGTCTTGAAGCATTTCAAGATCGCCGCTCTTCATCAGTTCGGGCTCAATTTTGCAGGAGAGCATCTGCTTGGAGCCGTTCATGCGCACGCTGACGCTGCCACCGCCCGCGGCGGCCTCCACCACGATTTCCTGCATTCGCTGTTGCATCTGGCGCTGCATCTCTTGCGCCTTGGCCATCATGTCCTGCAACTGTTTCGGATTCATAGTTCTTTCTTTCCTATTGATCGCTGTCGCGCACGGTGCGCAGTTCCGCACCAAATTTTTCCATCATTCGCCGCACCACCGGATGTTGCACCGCCTTGGCGCGCGCGCCACCCGGAGTGGCTGGCCGCGATACCGCGGGCGGCGCGGCGTTTTTCGTCCCGCCGGATACGACCGAGAACCGCAGCGAACGCCCGGCGGAGGCTTCCACCGCTTGCTGCATCAGTTGACGCTGTTCGGGGCCGAAGGTCATGGCAATCAGTTGCTCTCCGCTCGCAACCTTGATGGTCAAGCCGTTCGCCGTGATGGCCCATTCTCCCGTTTCCAGACTATCGGCGGCCATGCGGTGTCCCGCTTCTTCCAGAGCGGCGAGCACAGCGTTGCGAACGGTCTCAAGATCGGCCGTTTGGCCGTCGAGGGGGCAGCCTACCGGCGGCGCTTCCGGCGCGGCGACCGCAACGGCCGCGGCATGCTGCGCGGCAGGGTAGCGAGCCGATCGGGGTGGCGCTGCTCATCTCCGGTTTGCCGCCGCCGCTTCTGCGTGTGCGGTCGAGTTCGAACGGAGACGGGCGCTGGGACCTGTCATTGGAAGCAGTACTGGAAGCAGTGCCGGAAGCAGTTCTGGAGACAGTGCTCGAACTCCTCGACGGGGCTGCGGGCGCTCGCGAAGGTGGCGTGGCCGTGCCGATTCTACTGCCGGTGGGAAGACTCGACTCACTGAGCAATTGCTCCAGCGGCAGCAGGCGCTGTGCGTGCACCAGCTTCAGCAACCCGAGTTCAAGGTGGAAGCGCTGCTCCTGCTTGTAGCTGACGTCGCCGTGAGTGCGGAGCATGATCTGCAGAAAGCGCGTGAGATCTTCTTCGCCGAACAGGGTGGCAATGCGCGCGACGCGCGCCTGCTCATCGGAAGAGATCTGCAATAGCGGCGAGCCCTGCGACCGGCGACCTTGGCAACCAGGGCGTTGCGCAGGAAACGAACCAACTGGCGCGCGAAATGGACCGGGCTCTGCCCCTCGACCAGCAACTTGTCGATGATGCGCAGCACCTCTTCGCTGTTGTTGTCGTGCACGGCGGTCATCACCTGTTCCAGTACGGTGGCATTGACCGTGCCGACTAATTCGCGAACCCCGGCCGAGGTGAGCGTCGTGCCGCAGCAGGCAATTGCCTGGTCCATGATGGAAAGCGCGTCGCGCATCGAGCCGTCGCCGGCTTCGGCCAGCAGCGCAAGCGCGTCGTCATCGACGCTGAGACCTTCCTGTTGAGCGATACTTCTCAATTGCTCGACGATGTCCAGAAAACGCACGGCATGAAAGCTGAAGTGCTGGCAGCGCGAACGGATGGTCTGAGGGATGTCCTCGGGCTGCGTTGTGGCCATCATGAAGACGGCCCAGGGCGGAGGCTCCTCGAGGGTCTTCAGCAGGGCATTGAATGCGGCATCGGTTACCTGGTGGGCTTCGTCGAGGATGAAAATCCGGTAGCGGTCGCGTGCCGGTTCGGCGGTTGCGGTGGCGATCAGCCCGCGCACTTCGTCGATGCCGCGATTGCTGGCGGCGTCGATTTCGATGACGTCCATTGCGCCGACCGAGCCCTCGCGAATCTCGCGGCAGGAGTCACACACGCCGCAGGGTTCCGCCACCGGATGCTCGGCGGAACGGCAGTTCAACGCCATCGCCAGGATGCGGGCAATCGTGGTTTTTCCAATGCCGCGATGCCCGCTGAAAATGTAGCCGTGAGCAATGCGCTGCTGCTCAAGGGCGTTCTTCAGGGTGCGGGTCACGTGGTCCTGACCGATCACGTCCGAAAATCGCTGAGGGCGGTATTTGCGCGCCAGAACGGTGTAGCTCATGAAGAATTGATTATACCGTTGACCTGCCTCATCACGCGCACCTGCTCCGCGTGCGGGGGCCGGAAGGCCGCCTCACGGCTTGCACGGCACTGGTATGATTACCTGCACCGTGTAAAAGGGGGATTTGATGAGCCATACCGAACTGATCGAACGTTATCTGAAGGGATGTGACGTTCTCGCCGATGCAGTGAACAATGTGAACCCCGCGCTACTGGACAAGGTCCCGGCGCCGGGCAAGTGGACGATCCGGGAATACGTAATCCACACCTTTGACGCAGAAATTGTAAGTGCTGCCAGACTGCGGGCCATGATGGCACAATCGGGCATCAGCATGATGGGCATTGACCAGGAGCGCTGGACCGCAACCTTGCATTACGAGAAGCAGCCGATAGAAGACGCGTTGGCGGCTTTCCGAGCACTGCGGCGGATGACGGCGAACATGTTGCAGGCAGCGAGTGCGGAGACTTGGAACAACAAGGGAATTCATCCGAAGCGGGGTGAAATGAGTGTGCAGATGCTGGTCGAACTCCTGGCCGGTCACTGCGAGAACCACTCTCGCACCATTCGCGAACTGCGCGAACGCTTCGCCGCCTCAGCCAAAGCCTAAGGCGGATAAAGGCCAAAGCCTGATGCGATAGAGGAATGGACACGGCCTGTCACAAGGCGGGCCGTGTTGCTGCCTTCCGGCATGCGTTCTTACGCCGATTTGCTGAATGCCTGGATCGCCGCGGCCTCGTCGTCCCTGATGTCGAAGACCTTGTGCAGCTTTGTGACCTGAAGCAGGTCGTGAACTTTTCTGGTTAGATTGAGCAGCTTTAGTTCGCCGCCCTGGTTGCGGATGTTGGTGAACGCGCTGACCAGCTCGCCGATGCCGGAGCTGTCTATGTACTGAATTTCGCTCAAGTTAAGCAGGACTTGCTTTTGCCCCTGGCCGGCGAGTTGCTTGATGGTGTCGCGCAACTCCGTGCTGCCCTCGTCCAGGGTAATGCGTCCGCTCAGATCGACAATCGTGACTCCGTCCACCTTCCGCGTGCTCGCTTTCATGGTCACTTAGAAGCCTCCTGGCCCTTCCGCGTGGCTTCGCGGACATACTTTATCATCGTGAGTTCGGTTCCGGGGTTGATGTTACGGAAGCGCACCTCGTCCATAAATGCCCGGATCAGGAAAATTCCGCGCCCTGACTCCTTATTCAGGTTCTGCGGCGCCAGCGGGTCGGGAAGGGTAGCGGCGTCCAGTCCTTTGCCTTCATCCCGCACCCGCACGGTTAGGCTCTCCGGCGCGGCCTCTAGCAGCACGGTGACGTGCTTATCGGTGGCATATTCGTTTCCGTGCAACACGGCGTTCACCGTGGCCTCGCGGACTGCCAGGGAAATGTGGCCGGAGTCCTCTTCACGGAATCCGGCCTTCAGCGCCATAGCTCGAGCCGCCTTCTCCGCCTTGTCCACGCTTTCCAAAGTGGAGTCCAGTGTGTAGGAAACTTTCATGGCATCCCCAGGTAGAAGAGGGCATCCAAATTTTAAATCAAAAATGAGACTTTGGTGGGAAACCGAAAAATTCAGCTTTCCAGAGGTGGTGGCTGTTCTCCTCTATGGAATTGCATCCCGCCTTCGGGAACTGCTGGGGCGCAGGGCGCTGAACTAAACACCTCAGGAGCTACCAGCGCAAAAGAATCCGGCTCTGCCCGCCGCTGTTGTATACGCTGGCCAACTGGAGCTGGTCAAGGCGCTCCAGCAGCACGTCGGCATCGCTCAGCTCCGGCGGTGAGTAAGTGGTGGGGATGGCAAAGGCTGTCATTCCCGCCCGGTGCGCGGCCTCAACTCCAGAAGGAGCGTCCTCGATGACGACGCAATCCCGCGGGCGCAGGCCGAGCAACTCGGCGCCACGCAAAAAAGGTGCTGGGTCCGGCTTTCCGAGCCGCACCTCGTCGGCTGAAACCAGCTTTTCCGGGACCGGCAAGCCGGCCAGCCGCAGGCGCTTGGTGGCCAGCCTGCGGGTTCCGGAGGTGACCACTGTCCAGGACGCCGAAGGCAGTGCCGCCAGCAGTCGGGCCGCTCCCTCGAAGACGACCAGCCCGTCGGTATCGTCCAACTCCCGTCGTTCGAGTTCCACCAGCTCTGCCGCGCTGTCCAGATGCGGAGCAACCAGTTGAACCGTTTCGATGGCGCGCCGTCCGTGGGCAAGTTTGACGATCTCCACCGGATCATAGCCGTGTTCGATGGCCCAGCCACGCCACACCCGCGTCACGCCGGGGGTCGAATCCACCAGCACGCCGTCCAGATCAAACAACACCCCGCCGCATTCGATGCTTCCCATGTGGTTAACTCGTTTCCCCGATTGCGCCGGAAATCTGCCGCATATCGAAGGCGCAAATTAATTCTAGTTGGTTCCATGCGCTTCTAGCTTGGCGCGGTCGCGTAACCGAGGTATTCTCGCCTTTATGACATCGCTCGCGTTATCCGAATTGCTCGGGCAGCCCGTTTTCGACGCCGTCGGCGCCAAGGTGGGCCGTGTGCGCGAAGTGGCGATCGTCCCGCAGGAGGACTCGACCCACGTTGCGCTGCTGGTGGTGCGCACCGGGAGCGGCGACCGCCTGTTGGCAACGCGTCAGGTGCAGTCCATCAATGGCGGGATTCGCAGCTCGGTCTCTCCGACCGAGTGGGCCGCCTTTAGCGGTTCCGAGGGCATGCTGCTGATGGACCGAGATTTGCTCGATCAGCAGATCATCGACGTGCACGGCCGCAAGGTGGTGCGCGTCAACGACGTTGAGCTGCAACCGCAAGCGCGGGACGACGGCGGCATTCAGCTTAGGATCGGCTCGGTCGATGTCGGTGCCCGCGGTGCCGTCCGGCGGCTGCTGAGTGGCATTGTGCCTTCGGCGGCTCTTCGCACCCTGGTCGAAAAGATTCCGCCCCGGCCTATCCCTTGGGAATTCGTCAGCCTGATTGAAACCGATCCGGCGCGCCGTGTGCACCTGAAGATCGCTTCCGATCGTTTGGCTAAGCTGCATCCGGCGGATCTGGCCGACATTATTGAAGAACTTTCCCCATCTGAGCGCGAGGCAGTTTTCCAGTCTCTCCCCGAAGGAGCCGCGGCGGAGATGCTGGAAGAGGTCGATCCCAAACTTCAGGTCTCGCTCGTCAACTCGCTGGCCTCGGAGCGCGCCGCGGACATCGTCGAGGAGATGGACCCCGATGCGGCTGCCGATCTGCTCGGCGACCTCTCGCCCGAGCGCTCTGAAGAAATTCTCCACGAGATGCAGCCCGAAGAGCGGCAGGAAGTGGAGGATCTGCTCGAATTCGAGGAGGATACTGCTGCCGGGCGCATGACCACCGACTATATGGCGTTGAGTCCGGCCGCCAAGGTCAGCGATGCCATCGAGATGCTGCGCAAATTCGAGGGCGGCCTCGAAAGCATGAGCACCATTTACCTGATTGGAGATGGCGAAAAGCTGCTGGGCGCGGTTCCGCTGGTCAAACTGGTGCTGGCGCCGCATGATACCGCGCTTTCGTCGCTGACGGTCGATCCGCTCATTTCGGTCCATCCCGGAGCAGACGAGCACGAGGTCGCCGAAATCTTCGACAAATACAATCTGCTGACCCTGCCCGTGGTGGACGAGGAAAGCGGCGCGCTGACCGGCGTGATCACCGCTGACGATGTCATCAGCATTCTGCGGGCAAAGCTGTAGGTGGTTCCGATCAAGTGGCGACACGCTCTGGTTGCGTTTTTGCGCCGTTCCAACAACTTGTCACGGAAATTCGCAATATCGCACTGTGTCATTCTGAACGACCGTAGGGAGTGAAGAATCCCTACGCGGCATAGGGCTGATGCGGAGCCGAAGGATTTTGCCAAGAACCTCAAGCGGCGTGGTGCGGGACAGTCCCCTGGGGATGCTTCGCTACTCCACCCCAACACGCGCAACTACGGCGCCGGCTCGCTCAGCATGACATCCTAAGTGATGTACAAATTTTCGTAGCCCTGAATTGATAACAGCCGAGCGGGATCTTCGCTGAAAACTTATTCTTCGAACTTTCTTCCCAAAAGTGCAGCGGCACCAGTTATTCTGACCTTGCCCTCTCCGGGCAAATCCCTCAAAGCATGGACTCATGCACGGGCTAAGACGCTGGAAGACACAACTGCTGATAATCCTTGCCGTAGTCGGGCCTGGATTCATTACTGCCAACGTCGACAATGATGCCGGCGGCATCTACACCTATTCCGCCGCCGGAGCCCAATTCGGCTACTCGCTGCTTTGGACCATGATTCCCATGACCGTGGCGCTGGTGGTGGTGCAGGAGATGTGCGCCCGTATGGGAGCGGTCACGGGCAAAGGGCTGAGCGATCTGATCCGTGAGGAGTTCGGTCTCCGCATCACCTTTCTGATGATGGTGGGGCTCATCATCTGCAACTTCGGCAACGTGGTGGCCGAATTTGCCGGAATCGCCAGCAGCCTGGAACTGTTTCACGTCTCGCGCTTCGTCAGCGTTCCGCTTGCGGCCCTCTTTGTTTGGTTGCTGGTGGTGAAGGGCGATTACAAGAGCGTGGAAAAGGTGTTTCTGGCCGCGTCGTTCTTCTATTTTGCGTACATCATTGCCGGCGTGATTGCTGGTCCCGCTTGGCGGGAAGCGCTCGTCGCCACCGTGAAACCTCCTCACCCGGCCGACCTGAAGAATTCGAACTACGTGTATATGGTCATCGCCGTGGTGGGAACGACGATTGCTCCCTGGATGCAGTTTTACCTGCAAGCGTCGGTGGTGGAGAAAGGAATCGAAGAGCGCCACTACGCGGCATCGCGCATCGACGTAATCGTGGGATGTTTTTTTACCGACATCGTTGCTTGGTTCATTGTGGTGGCCTGCGCCGCCACGCTGTTCGCGCATGGCTACCGCGACGTCAAGGATGGCGCCGACGCCGCTCAGGCACTGCGGCCGCTGGCGGGCGATTACGCCTATTTGTTGTTCGCTGCGGGGTTGTTCAACGCATCGCTGTTCGCGGCCTCCATTTTGCCCATCTCGACGGCCTATACCGTGTGCGAAGCGCTGGGTTTTGAATCGGGCGTGGATAAGAAGTTCAGCGAGGCTCCGGTATTCTACTGGCTTTACACGATCCTGCTTGTGGCGGGCGGCGCGGTGATCCTGCTGCCGAACATTCCGCTGGTTAAGATCAGCATTCTCTCCCAGGTGGTCAACGGCATTGTGCTCCCGTTTGTTCTGATTGCCATGCTGCTGCTCATCAACAAACGGGAGTTAATGGGCAAGCACGTCAATTCGCGCGCCTTCAATATCGTCGCCTGGGCGACAGCCATAATCATGATCGTGCTTACCATCATGCTGCTGGTAAACACGCTGCGTGGCTGATGGGCTACTCAGGCTTCTGAGAAAGTATCTTGATCTTTCCCGCCGCCAGCTCCTGCACGAAGCGCCGGTCGGCCTCAAGGAAGTCGTACTGCGGCAGCTTCTCCAGTGCTTCCCATCGGATGTCTTCGAAAATGTTATTGCTCAATTTGCCGGAGTACCGTTCGACCAGAAAGAAGTGCAGCTCGAACTCGCTGTCCTCGTGATAGCGATGGCACAAGCTCGCCACTCCCCGTCCGATCTCGGCATTGATGCCGAGCTCTTCCTGCAATTCGCGCTTTAGAGCCGCCTCGCGGGTCTCGCCGGCTTCAATCTTGCCGCCGGGAAACTCCCATTTGAGCGGCTGCGCTTGATCCTTGGTGCGCTGGCAGATCAGCACTTGCCCGCCGCGGACAAGCAGTGCCGCAACGACCTGCTTCCTGATATTTCGTTGGTTGGATTCCATCATGGGCCGGGAATTCTCTGCCATTAAAGTGTTTCAACGTCTCCAACAGTATGTCATGGAGACCTATCGCCGATGGTGCCCCACGTTCGCCGTCGCCACGCTAATGGGTTTCCTAACCCAATAGATTAGACTTGTCATGGCGAGCGAAGTCGAGCCACCTTTTGTTTCTGCCGCCGTCAGGTGGCCCACATTTGCTGCAGTTAGCTAATGTGGGGCTCGAAGGGGAGATAGCTTCTAAGTCCTAACGCCGCGCTGTTAGAATTTCAGCGGTCCTGCACGAGCTCACCAGCAGCCGCAGCCGATCTAATGTACTCAAAGTTAGTGTTGGAACATTTCGAACACCCGCGAAACGGCGGCGAGCTACCGGACGCCAATGCCGTCGCACGACTTGACAACCCGATGTGCGGCGACGTGCTGGAGATGAGCCTGCGGCTTGTTGACGGCGTGATCGCCGAAGCGCGCTTCCGTGCCAAAGGGTGCGTGCCCACCATCGCCTGCGCCTCGCGTCTCACCGAGATGGTGCAGGGCCTCACGGTAGCCGGCGCGCTCGCCATCCGCCGCGATGCGATCATCGATTCGCTGGATGGCCTGCCCCCTGCTTCGCACCATGCTGCACAGTTGGCAATTGATGCGCTGCGAGCCTCGATTGCGGACGGCAAGGCAATAATAGTTTGAAGTGTCATTCTGAGTGAGCGCAGCGAGCGAAGTTGAGGCGACTAGGCGGCGTATGAGCCGCCTGCCGAAATCCTGAGCGAAGCGAAGGAACTCGGAAGCTCAAAGTGGCGCGGGCTGGAACAGATTACTGGGATGCCTCGCTGCGCTCAGCATGACATCCTAAGTTATGTCAGAAACTCTTGGGACAGGACTCTAACTTCGCAGCGGTTGATACACCGTCCAGCCGCGTTCGCGCGCGATCTTCTCCAGGTCGGGGTTGGGATTGATGGCGAACGGGTGTGGCGTCATCTCCAGCATGGCAAGGTCGTGCATGGAGTTGCCGAAGACGGCGTCAACTTCGCTTCCGATCAGCTCCTGAATTGCGGTTGCCTTCAGCTCATCGGTGGGGACCCGCACCAGGCGGCCGGTGGCGCAAAGGTTTTCGATCTCGACGCAAGCGGCAATCACGCGCTCCCGAGGAATGGCGAAGCTCGGCATCGCTTCTTCAATCGCCCAGTTGTTAGTCGAGGAGACTGCCCACACCTTGCAGCCGGCGGCTGTCAGTCGATGCGTGAGTTCCAGCATTTCAGGGAAGATCCGCGGCTCAATCACGGTGCGAAAGAGTTCGGCGGCCAGGGCTCGAATGTCCTTCTCGGCAACCCCTTCGTGAATGGTGACCATTTCGCCGCAGATCGAGAGCTCGTCGACCGTACCGGCCTTATATTCCTCGTAGCGCGCCAGAATCCGCTTGGCGGCAGCGGGCGAAATCAGGCCGCGCTCAATTTCGTAGAAGAAAAAGTCCGCTCCCACGTCGCCCGACCAAAGCGTGCCGTCGCAATCAAAGACAGCGTGACGCGGCTTGAGTGCCAGAACATTGTCGACGAACTTCCGGGCAGAGTCGGTCAGGGGACGGGCAGACTGCATCTTCTCTCCAAAGGTTAGGGTCAGGGCTTATCTTTATCCACGGCGAGGCGGTCATAGTCTTCCTGCGTGTCGATACTCGTAATGACCCGCGCATCTTCCACCGGAACATAGCTGATGTGTGTCGCATTCGCGTGAAGGATATCGCGTGCCGTGGCCGTCAATTGGGCGCGCAAAAGCTTCTCAATCATCTCGCGCGCCAGCAGGATCGGGTGTCCGTGGTGTTCGTCGTGCTCTGGTATCACCGCCCAGAAGCTTTGATCCAGCGCTCCCAGAAAAGCCGAATGAAGATGATTCATTGTCGCGGACTGGACAGGTGGCCGGTCAACCAGCGCGACGATCGCCGAATCGCGTCCGCGCCCCAGCACTTCCTTCAGGCCGAGCCTTAGTGAGCTGAACTGGCCAAGTTCCGGAGCCCGGTTCTCCACCAGAAACCCGCCGATGGAGTACACGATCGGCTCCAGGTTATGGCTGTTCGCGCCACCCACCACAATCACCATGTCTGTATGCGGTCGCAACAATTCAATCCAAGCGCCCAGCAAGGTATTGCGCAGGCCGCCGGGGTGGCCGACCGGCCACGGTAGCAGAGCTTTGTCGCGACCCATCCGCGAAGATGCGCCAGCCGCCAGTATGATGCCGCATAGACTTGGTGAACGCGTCATGAGCGAACGATAGCAGACGATGAAGGAGTTGTCAGTGTCTAGCTCCGGCTAAACCCGTATGGGCGGCGAGCAAGGTCAGGGCCGGCTGTCAGTCGTGGCTTTCGGAAGCTCCTGAACAGATTTGCTCTTCCCGGCGACAGACACATTGCGGCGCACCGCAATCATCTCGGCGACGATGGCGACCGCGATTTCCTCCGGCGTGGTTGCGCCAATGTCGAGACCAATCGGCGCGTGCACCCGCTCGAACAGCTCGCGCTCCATGCCTTGTTTTGCCAGCTCATCGTAAATGGTGAGCACCTTGCGCCGCGAGCCAATCATGCCTACATAACGCGCGGAAGTCTTGACGGCCCAGCCCAACACGCGCATGTCGTCACGGTGTCCGCGGGTGACAATGACCACAAAGCTCGATTGCGAAGGTCGCAGCGTGGCTGTGGCGGCCTCGAAATCGGCGGCAATCACTTGGCCGGCTTCGGAAAATCGCTCCTGGTTGGCAAAGCTTTCGCGGTCGTCGATAACCGTGACTTCGAAACCGGCGAGGCGCGCCACTTTGCAGACGCTCAGCGCTATGTGTCCGCCACCGAAGATGAACAGCTCGGCTGGTGGAATCACCGGTTCGACAAAAACCTCCAGCGTGCCGCCGCAGACCAGGCCGGTGTTGTAGCTGGGGTCGTTATTCAGATCGAACGTCAGCGAACGGGGTTTTTCCTCTTTCATCACTTCACGGGCCGCCTGCCAGACTTCGGCCTCGACGCAGCCGCCTCCAATCGTGCCCAGAGACGAGCCGTCGTCGCGCACCAGCATTTTGGCGGTACGGAACGATGGAATCGAGCCGCGGGCATTGATGATTGTCGCCAGCGCTGCGCGACGTCCCGCCTTTCGCAAGGCCACGATCTCTTCGTAGATGTCCATTTCATGGAATTATTGCCTGAGCAGGCGCCGAACACAAGCACCGCTTTCGAAGGCTACCGCAGCGTCTCTGGCCGGTGCGTTGGCATCCAATAAGTGAGCTTGTACAATAGGAGCGCCATGGAAGGCACTGAAGCTAAAGGCGGCCTGACCGGAACCCCAGGCGGCACCGAGCGGTCAGATAATCTGGCCGGCGATCCGCAGAGCCCACTGCGTATTGAGCGGCTTGCGTTCGGAGGCAGCTCGGAACAGGAAGGCGTGGTGCTCACCACGATGGACAGGGCCGTGAACTGGGTTCGCAAGAACTCGATTTGGCCCATGACCTTCGGCTTGGCCTGCTGTGCCATCGAGATGATGTCGATGGGAGCATCGCGTTTTGACATCGCGCGCTTTGGCGCGGAGGTTTTCCGCCCTTCGCCGCGGCAATCGGATCTGATGATCATCGCCGGGCGCGTCTCACAGAAAATGGCGCCGGTCATCCGGCAGCTCTATCTGCAGATGCCCGAGCCTAAATGGGTAATTTCCATGGGCGCGTGCGCCACCTCCGGCGGAGTGTTCAATAATTACGCGCTGGTGCAGGGCGTCAACCAGTGGATACCAGTTGACGTTTACGTACCGGGATGCCCGCCGCGTCCGGAGCAGCTAATCTACGCAATTACTCTGCTGCAAAATAAGATTCAGAACGAAGCCGGATCCTTCAAGCGGGCGCTGAACCTTGCCGAGTAGGTAACTTGGACGCGCTTCTAGTCGACCTTCCGCATTTTTATCCGCAATGGACTGCTTCGGGAGCTGCTGAAATCTCCCTTCATCATGTTGGGCTCATGCGAGTTAAGCACGAAGGTATACGTGAAACGGCCACTCGAGTTGTCGTGGGCGCGATAGGTTTCGTCAGAGGACCCAGTGACTGTGTGGGACTCTCTCAACCAGCCCGGCCTGAGCTTGGGCGTGTAGAACTCCAGTTTCGCTTTTCCAGCCGAATACTTGACCTTGGCGCTCCGCACCCTTACCCAATTTGGACCACAATGGCAAGTTCCCCGGCTGGTGTTATAGTCCCCCCACGCGAAGATAACCTGGGCGGAATCTTTATCGACTTTTTCGACATACAGTACAGAGTCCCATCGTGAATTCCACTGGCCGGCCCACTTCCCGACCAGCGATTTGACCTCAGCCGGAAGGGTTGGGTCAGGGGCTTCAATACTCACACCGGGAGGCACCGGGGCAGGGGCCTGTGGAGAGGAACTAAAGCAAAGGCATACCGCCGTCAAAAGTGTGCCTAAGGCAAACCAGCGGACTATCTTTGACATATCACCTCCAGCAGGACTTACCCCACGGTACCCGAGCATTCACTGCAAAGCCATTTAAGTGTCACTCTTGCCATTAACTAACGAGAGTCCACGACAGGACTGCAAGATTGCCCATGAATGATAGAGCCTTGAGCCTTCGGGGGTAAAATCATGAGATTAGCCTTCATTGCTAAGCGCCGAAGGGGAACAACGATGCGGTGGTACCACTACGTGGCATATTTCTTCGGGGGCGCATTTCTTGCAACACCCTGCCCCATCTCGGTAATGGAATCTCAGGGCATGCCTTCCAGAGCCCCTTCGCATCACCGCCTGGAGTCGGCTTGTCCTCCTCGATGGTCAATGTCCTGTGGGGATTTTTCAACCTTGCCATTGGCTACCTTCTCGTCTGTCGTGTCGGCGCCTTTGATCTGCGCAGGACCCGTCACGTGCTCGCCCTGGGTGCGGGCATCCTGATCATATCGCTCATGCTTGCCCACGGATTTGGTCGCTTCCACGGAGGACTGTGACTATGCCTTTCCCTCGGTGTCACTCTTGCCATTAACGGACCAAGATTGCCCATGAATGACAAACCCTGACTCGAAAGTCAGGGTTCAGTAGGTAAGTTAGGCCCGAGTTGATAATGCAGTGTGTTACCAGGTGGAAAGGTATACGTCAGTAGATCCTGTGTCACACTCTGCGCCTTCTGCTTAGGTTGTGCAAGTTACAGCCGTAACCTGCTCCGCATTGACCGTTAGTACCCGACGTAACTTGCGTGGAGATATCGGCACGCGATACTTTCGGATTGCACAGAGAATCTGCTGTGTTCGGGCTGGATGGGATTCGCAAAAGGTATACCCCGAGAACAAACTCGGTATCCAGCCCGGCGGTGACTAGCGGGGTATACCAATTACCGAATTAGGTTAAGAGAAGCTGACATCTTTGGGGGAGGATGTCAGCTTCCTTTTTTTGTTCTCCGATTGCAGAGTTATTGATCGCGCAGTCTCAACCGCCGCAACTTGTTGCCGAGTAGTTGTATCCCACAAGTCAGATTGTCATGGTGAGCGCAGTCGAGCCACCTCTTGTTCCTCACCGCTGAAGAACAAAAGATGGCTCCACTCCGCGCCCGACCAGCTTCTTGCTGATCGAACACATATCAGGTACGCGGCGTCGCTGCTCCGACCACAGGCGCTCGGCGCTCCGGTCGCCATGACATCTACCTGGGATCTTGGATACGCCGACAGGGGAACTGGTCTAGTGCCTTCCCAATGCGTTCGTCCCTTACTTTCTGCCGATGATCACTCTTTGGGGCGAAGGGAAAATGTCATGCAATTCGACCGACCGGAATCCTGCGTTGCCAAACATGCGTTCCAGTTCGCTGAACGTATAGGCATCTCCCGAAGGGGTGTTTGCCAGCATCATCAGCGAGAACTCGGCGGGGATCGGCGTCAGGCGATCCTCGTTAGGCACAAATTCGACCGCAACCGCACTGCCTCCGGGCTTGAGTGCGCGAAGTACCTTTCGTAACAGTGACTCGTTCGTTTCCGCGTCGAAGTGATGCAGAAAGTTTGTAAGCAGCACGATGTCGTAACCGTTGCCGAATTTCACGTCGAAGGCACTGCCCTCAATCGTGCGGTAACGGTTTCAGCGCAGCGCCCCTCTCGTACGCGCGGTCATGGAATCGAAGAACCGTGTCGGGAAGGGCTGCTCCATTGCCGCTGGTGTTCGCGACTGAGCGCGGACTTGGTTTGTGCGTTTCTGGACATGGGGTTAACCTCCGCAATTCGATGAAGAACAGCGTTACTTTGACTCCGCTCCTTGAGAAGTCCGTCTCCGCCGCTGGGTTGCGGCAGGTAAGCTGCTCGCCTGAGTCCTTTGAGATCAAACGTATTTGTGATCAAACGCGAAGGCGGTCGTTCAGGACAGCCGGACACTAAATGCGGGTTCTGGTAAAGTGTCCACTCCGGTAAATTGATATGAGAGAATGAGGTTACGTCGCAACGGCCCTGTAGCTCAGATGGATAGAGCAGCGGTTTCCTAAACCGAAGGTCGGGTGTTCGACTCACCCCAGGGCTACCATCCCATCTCATTGAAATCGCACTAGATAACGGCAGGGGATGCCGGGCGATTCCTCAAAAGCGTTGACAGTTAGTTGACAGATAAGGTTTCCGGCAACGCATCTTCAAGCCTTCCCATGGCTTGCACGTTCTGTTCATCGCTGGTTTTCACGTAGTACGTGACAGTCGTGCTCACGTTGGCGTGTCGCAGGATGCTCTGAATCACCTTCTCAGGCACTCCCAGCGCATACAGGTTGCTTCCCAGCCCGCGCCGTGCAGCGTGCCAGCCGTGCCACTTCGGAAGGGAATCGTCCAGCTTGAAAACGTGGTCGGCCTCGTCGTGTTCCGATTCGTTCTTGCGGCACTTCTCGCAACGCTTCAGTGCGGGCAAAATCTCGCGGTTGAGCACGTTGTTCAAATCTTGCGGTGTTTTCTTTGTGTTAGGGAACATCGTTCCACTCTGCGGATTGCCGCAGCGCAAACGGTACATTTCGAGTCGCGCCGCCAGTTGCTTGATGACGGGCACAGCGCCTTTGCTCCGTTCCGTCTTGGGGTCGTTTACGTGACCTTGCCAGATGGCGCGCGTAATACGGAGTGTGCCGTCTTGGTAGTTCTCCCAGAGTAAGCCTTGTATCTCGCTCTTTCGCAGACCCGCGAATGCGGCCACAGCGAACACGGCAGCGGCACGCTCCGGGAGTACCGCAAGCATGGATTGAATCTCGTCCAAGCTGTAGGCATAGGTTTCTTGGGGCTGCGGAGCCTTTGGACTAATCCCGGTGTCTCGGACAGGGTTCTCGTTCAAGTAATAGCCCTGCTGCCTTGCCAGCTTGAACACAGCGCTAATGAAAGTCTTGATGTGCCGCAGTGTGTTCCGTCCAAGCTTTCCTGGTTTCGCCATCGAATCGAGCCACGATTGAACGTCGAAGGTGCGAACATTTTTGAGCCATTCGCTCCCGCTGCGGGGCTTCAGGTGGATGTTCCAGATGTCCCGGTAGCCCTTCTGCGTGCTGGCCCGCTTGAACTGTTCCATGTGCGGGAAGTAAACCCGCTCCACAAAGTCGGTCACGGTCAGAACGCGCTCCGGGGTTTTGTTGGTGACATTGGCATCTTCCACGATAGCCTTTGCCAGTTCCTCTATGGTGAATGGTGGACGTTTGCCGCGAGTGGTCACCGGCCCTACCTGCTTGGCAATCCTCGCGTGCTTCACTTCGCCGTGCTCGACACGATCCTCAAAATAGCGCACGTACCAGAAGCCGCGCGCCTGGAAGATCGTTCCTGTTTGTTGGCGTTTCTTTCTCACGGTCACTTTCCTTTCTCTTGTGCTTGTTTCCGCTTCCGCTCACGCGCTGCGACGGCGAGCTTTGCTATTCGTTTCCGCTCCGCAGCCGAGAGACTAGCGTTTCTCGCTGCTGCTGCGTTCTTGGCAATCTCGGAGCGTTCGGCGCCGGAAAGACTCTTGGCCCGTGCCTTCCCGCCCAACTTCCCGAGCGCCACTGCTGCCGGGTTCTTTTTCTCTGTCATGCGGAAACTATCTCGCTTACCGTTAAGCTAGTCAAGAGGAAAGTGAGATTCGGCGCAACTATTTTCGTCTGCTGGTCCACCACTTCAGCAGGGCAGGGGATTGCCATTCAAAGCGGACGTACCTGCCAAGCCGGACAGTAGGAATCGGATCGGCCGCACGGTCGCGGGTGTGTTCTCGAACCCAACTCACCGGCACGCGCCAACGCTTCGCCAGTTCACTTGCATCCAGAACCTCGAAACTCTGGTTATCTGTCAACATCGTGTCAACGCTCCAATTTTGTCTTTGCCGCTCAATGCTTTAGAAGTGAGCAGCGGTTACACTAACCAACAGTCCGTGTCGCTTTGCCTTTGGCGGACCATCCCCGTTGCGAGCGCGTGAGTTTCGCGACCAGTACGCGCGCGCGCGAGGGAAGGCCCGCCCCTTGGGTGTGTGCTGGAGTGAGCGGTTCAC
The DNA here is from genome assembly GCA_963832365.1 of uncultured Acidobacteriota bacterium. Lineage (GTDB taxonomy): Bacteria > Acidobacteriota > Terriglobia > Terriglobales > Acidobacteriaceae > CAWBRT01. The sequence goes on from CAWHUL010000030.1 coordinate 144,436, forward strand.
CCTCGACCCCGGCAAGGGCCGAAGCTTCAAGAGCTGACAATCACTCTCTGGAAACCTCTGTATCTGTTCCGTTTAATCGTTGCTGTCCTTGACTGTGTGACTTGCTGACTGAGTGACCCGGAAAACCCGTTTCCCACTGGACGATTCGCCGCACAACTGAATACGGCACCGGCCCTTCCGTGTCCCCAATCTCCACGCGCGCCAGGCGCCCAACAAAGACCCTCGGGGAGAGTCGATCTCCGCGCGCTGGCGGCCCGCTGTTGGCCCGTATCCACTCGGGGAGATACTTGCCCCGCCGTGAGGCGTGAGGCTTGTCACCGGCGCCCAGCGGGAACCACAGAGGCACGCAAGCAATCACGCGCAACAGGTCATCCGTGAGCACATCCCAACGCAACAGGCAGAGCCAGCGACGGAAGCCAGGGTCACGGTATTGCTTCCCCCATTTGCAATAGGCCCGGTACTCGCCGGGAGCGATGCGCGGATAGTTTCTCCACTCGATTGCGTCTGAGTCGGCCCGGCGCTTGCGCGCCGGACCTTCCCGCTGTGTGCCCGTCATTGCGCACCGTCCCGCTCAGGATCGAAGCGGAGCCAATACCGCGAGAGCACGCGGCCATCGGCGGCACGTTCGATTTCGTTGTGAATAACGAAACCATGCGAGCGAAGTTCATTGAACCGCGCGCCGTGCTGGGCAATCCCGGCAGCCATGATTGCCGGCAACTCGACTGACCTTCCTTGGAAGCGTGCTTCCCGCAACATCTCGACCAGCAGGTCTGCTTGAGTGGGGGCTCCGCGTTTTTTCCCCGCCTTGAAAAGTTGCTGCTGTCTCGGTGTCGCTTCGTGGTTTCGCCACAAGCAGCCTTTCGCCGCCGGGCTCTCTAGAGGCGTGCTTTTCTCCGTCATAGTCCACCTCTATGCTGCTGTACCCCTCCTGAGACAGAGGCGGCGGTCTCTGGCGTCTGAAATGGGCTTGCTGGAGAGATTTGTTTGGTTCTGGCGCGGAGTCGCATCTGCGCAAGGCGGGTGAGCAGGGCTGGCGTAGTTCTGCGTTTCGTCTTGATCCGCAGAGCCGAGAGAAAGAACGTGCTGGCCCGGTCATCGGTAGGGTCGAAAGCGAACGTCGCCTCGTCACCGCCCAGACTGCCGGCTATTCGTTCGCCAAACTGTTCGGTGATTGCCTTCCGAATACGCGCTGCGCGGGTCCGAGAAAAGCTCCCGTATCCCCAAATGGAGGCGATCAGGCGCTTGCCGTCGCCAAATTCAATAATGTCACCGTGTCGCCCAGAGACAATCGCGTCGTTGCAATCGTCCCGTCCGATGCGGAGTCGATGCCGCTGCGCGAAACGCTCGATCAGATTGCCCGACTTGTTTCCCGGCGGGTGATTCCGCCGAAGCCCGCCGGTCACCGGGCACCGCCTTTCTCTAGGCGGCTCGCAGTTCTGCAGAGTGGCAGGTAAAGCTCCCGCAGGCCAGAAGCCAGGGAGCGGAAGTGTTCGCGGTCGAGTTTGTCGTTAGAGGCTTCGCCGGCAGCGTCTAATTGCCGTCCAGCGCGATTGATGTGGGCGAGTGCCCGCTGGAGGCGACGGCTTGCAAGACGGTTTGAACTTAAGGCAGAATGCTCTTGATTCAAGGCAATCTCCATCGGCGTCTGGCTCGCCCCTTCCAAGAGCGCCGGGCGCCGATCGTGTGTTTAGTTCGGCAATGCCGCCGAACTGGAGAGAGTGTGGGCGTGAGCACCTGAATCGTCTAGGGACGGATGGGACAAATGAGAAAATCAAGAATGGGGGATTGAGAAGAATTGGGAAGAATTGAGAAAAATTGAGAACTGAGCCTAAGTGTCCTCCTCGTTCTCACCCTCGAGAAGCTCAAGGACCAATTTGGTTGGTATCATGCCAGATACCGCAGCGGGCCTGAGCTTTCCCTCGTCAAGCCACCTATAGATGGTTGATTTAGACCTTCTACACGCCTCGGCTGCTTCTTGAACCGTGAGCACTCTAAACCGCTCAGGGTCGCGTAGCTTATCATTCACTGACGCCCACGAAGATCTCCTAGACTCTACAGACTTACGTACCTTTTCTGTCTCGGTCACGTTCGCACCGCGAGCAGGTGCTTCTGAACTTTCTGAGGGTGGGGACGACACACCGGCAGGCGCCCTCGAAACAGAGATGCCTTCGCACTCTTCGAGGCCAACCGTTGCGCATAGCACTGATTGGGAAAAGCAAGCTGAAGATTCGCAAATACGAGGGATGGAAACCTTGTCGTCCTCTTTCACGAGCTTGTAATAGTCTCCCCAGCGGTATGGCTCATCAGTGGTTTGGGTCTGCTCAATTCGTCGACATAGCTTCCGAATCCAGAGCTGCAGGCCCGAGATTTCAGGCGGTCGGTCCTCGAACGCTTCACCTGCAATAGAAGCAAGCGCCATAAACCGTTCACGAAAATCTTCTGGACCGTTCCAACTAACTTCCCACTCTTCGCTCGCGTTCGAACCATTCAGGGCGCGCGAGACACGCAGCCAGTTGTCGGGATAAGCAGGTTCGCGACTGATTTCCTCTATAGAGAGCTTAAGAAAGCCAGCATATATCTCCTCCCACAGTGCCGTTCGACTAAGAGATTCGAGTGGTTCGGGCACCGCTTTGAACGGAGGAGGCAGCATGGCCTGCTTGGCAAGTTCTGTGTAAGCAGCACCGTACTCTTGCAAAACTCTTCTCGCCACGTCTCTCGCAAGTTGCTGGCGATATTCGTCCCGTACTGAACGCGATTTCTGTTCGTCCCACAGCACCCATTGTTCTTTTTCGTCATATCGATCCCATCCCGCAGGATGCATGCTAAGGAAGCGCGGTATTGGTGAGTTGTAGTCATAACGCGAACCCTGACAAGCCATTCCGATCCAGAAATACGCGATGCATGACTCGCCAAACAAGGTGTGCAACACAAGCGCTCTAGCCCACTCGAGCGGGTGCATACTGAGCAAGGTGGCGTTTGCCCTTCCAATATCGTAAAGCTCTCGGAAACAGGATGCTGCCAGCTCACTTGATCCGTAACTGAACGCAGAAAATATTCCTTTGAGCACTGCGGGAGCTGTACCTCTCGAAAGAGTTTCGTCCACCTCTTGGAGCGCTCTCGAGCTAAGTCCCTGTCGATAGTCTGACCATCGCGCTGCATAAACACGCTTGGTTGGACCATCGATCGAGTCAGAATGAAGGCTGGCAAAGCAGTAGAGTGCGGTCGCTTTTAGATAATGCTCATCTTTTCCGTACAACGTGCATATTATGTGGTCTACTGCGGGCATCAACTGCTGGGGAGTGAGTAGTTCTCGCTCATCAGGTATGCCGGCCATGCGTCACCCTTCCGTGACCTTCCCGTTTTGTGGAGTGACCTGGAAGGCGGGGACGGGAAGGCGCCCCGCCTTGTCGCCGCCGATGATCAGTCAGCAGCTATCCGGCTCAATGGGATAGTACCGCGAGAGGCGCTACAGCGACAGACATTTGCGAGCGCGGCAGGTCGGCCGGCACGATTACCGCATTACTTTACGGTAACGATGTCACTACCTACGGCGGACAACTGGCGAAACTCGTTGGCGGGTAACCTCTTACACGAGCAACAATGCTGGGTCAAGTTGCGACTATAACATTACCGGAAGTAACTAGAATCTGGACAGTGCGCAAGCGTCAGCCATTTAATTGCCTCGGCGGGCGCAGCGCTGAAGCACCCCGGTTCCGGCATTAAATTTCGCGATGGTTCTTGGCGATGACGATCAATAGTGCGTCATCGGCGCCCAACTTGCGAAGCCGCTCTTTGGTCCCATCGGTCAGTTCGAAGTTAACGCCGTACCATTGCACAAGCGCGGTGACTCTTTCGGGTGAAACGCTTCCAATAAACACCTTAGCTTGCGAGCGCAGGGCAATCAGAACACAATAGCAGCATGAAGCAAGAGCGCGCGCCAAACGCGACAGTAAGCCTCGGCCGGCATAAGCGGACCTGTTCGGTCTGTGCCCACCAGCAGCGCGCTGAAATTGAAGGCGCGTTTATCGCATGGCGCAGTCCGGCGGCAATCGCCGAAGAATACGGGCTCGCGGACAGAGCCAGCGTCTATCGCCACGCTCACGCGCTTGGACTCTTCCAGAAGCGCCAAGGGAATGTGCGGGCGGCGCTGGAGCGCATCATTGAAAAAGCGGGCGAAGTGGATGTGACCGCTTCCGCCGTTGTCGCGGCTGTGCAAGCCTACTCGAAAATCAACGCGGCGGGTCGATGGATCGACCGCACGGAAACCGTTTCACTGAACGACCTTTTCGGAAAGATGACGGACGCCGAGCTCGAGACTTATGCCCGCGATGGCACCTTGCCGGACTGGTTCACCGTCACCGTAGGCGCAACAGCAGGCGGCAGTCGGGAGGACGAATACGATGGCAAATAAAGGCGCACAGAGGCGCCTAGGCGCCACAGATTCGGGGCCGAAGCCTGGAAGCTACGCACTTGGCTCTGTGGAATCGCGGGTGGCTGCCAGAGCGATGCTCGACGCCAGAGAAGCCATAGAGGTGGCAAGAGTGCCAGGCATTCTTGTCCGGTTTATATCCCCCGGAGTGCCCATTGACGAAAGCAAGTGCACCTGCAAGCGCCTGAAGGCTGGGACGATTGGATTTTGCAGGTGTTTTAGTGGCGAACCGGACGGGGCCGGACGTGGAATCTCGACAGTGAGCAGCTAGTTGCTCGCCCAGGCAAGAAGAGACATGCTCTGCAAATCTCAGTGGTACAACATCTTAGCCAATTTTTATAGCTCCCCTTCAGGTCGAGAAAAAGTGCAACTTGCCTTATGATTTCGATAAAAGGGGGATGAATGGGCGGATACGGCAGCGGGCGACGGTGGGGAAGCAGTAAGGACACGACATCAAGTTACTTGCGATTGGACGTTCGATGGTTGGGACGCAAGGGCTTTCTTGTCCCCGGTCGCAGTTCGAATGTAACGTGGTCGCGGAACGGGGAACCGGCAGGCAATATCAACCTCCAGTGCGAAACGGATCGCGTGGTCCTGTGCTACAGTCATCGCCGCTTTGATGAACCGTGGAAGAATGAGAAATATCCGGTACCGCTCGAACGGACACCGTGCCACTACGGGGGCAAGCGGGTTTGGTTTCGCTGTCCGGCTAGGGGCTGTGGTCGGCGGGTTGCGATCCTGTATGGGAGCGGCATTTTCGCTTGCCGGAACTGTTACCAGCTTGCATACGAAAGCCAACATGAAGCGCCACACAACCGCGCGCTAACGCGTGCGCAGTCAATCCGCGAAAAGCTGGGCGGGTCAGGAAGCATGGGCGAACCGTTTCCGTGGAAGCCCAAAGGAATGCACTGGAGCACGTACTGGCGTCTTCGGCAAACCGCCGAGGAAGCGGGCGCGCGTTCGGCTCCGCCGTGGCTGCTCAAGCGACTTGGGTCTGGCGTCGTTTAGTGTTCCCTCCAAGCGGTTTGCTGCCTCGGGAACTGCAGAGCATCACATGGGAAGGCATCCCGAACTTGTTCCCGAGAGTCTAAAAATGCCGCCAATAAGGACATAATTCGGAAGATTTGGCAGGAGGTGGATCGTGGCAAACTCAGCCCAGAAGAAGCCCGCAAACAGATCATCAAAACTGCCGGTGGATTCACAAACCCCGAGTGGCTCGGCAACGCTGGACCTGATGCGGCGGCACAACCTTCCACTGAATCGCCAAACCTATCTCGATCTGGCGTACATGGGAAACCCTCCCGAAGACTTGAGCGCGGAGGAGGAAATGATGCTGCCCGAGCAGTTCCCGCAAGAAGTAAATCGCGAACCACTGGGGAGGACCCGAACGTCCAGCCGAACTACCGCGAGAGTTTTTTGTTACCCGAAATGAAGAATTGAAACTTCTTCTCCTCTGTGTCACTCTGTCCGCGAGCTAGCGTTTCTTTGTCTTGAGAATATCCGCACACCGCTGGGCTGTTTCGTAGCCAGCTTGCAATAAACCCTCGTTCGCTTTCAAATACCGCGCATACAGCTCTGACGCGCTTTCTGAAACGGTATAGAGCAAAGTGGATGCACCTGTGCAAGATTGGCCCGCATTCAACAGGCGATAGGCGTCCTTCACATTCCCGCCTATTGCAGCGGCAGCAGCATCAGCGGTTGCGCTGGAAGCGCAAAGCGCTGCATTTCGCGAAGCATCGTCAAGCCAGAGCACAAAGTAAAAGGCAGCGGCACTGTTAAACCCTTGCGGGTTCTTGTTTAGTGCAGACAGTGCGACCCGAAGACCCTTGAGGACCTCACGATCCTTGCTAACTGCATTCGCGGCCTCTTTCTTCATGGTCGCTTCTTCTAAGTCAATTGCCGACGCAAAAGTTACGGCAGCTCGCTCTGCCTGAGTGAGAACAAGACGAATCTCTTGTTCATTCGGAAACTCTGGTGTGCTCGGATTTATAGCTCGCTTGTCTTGCGCTGCAACTGGCGTCAGCAGGGTGACACACATTAGCAGTGTCAGGATGGCACACCGGGGCAGAGCCTTAGTCGACATTAGCCACCTTTTCTTCGACCAATGTCACCTTCATGTCCGGGTAGTAAAGCAACTCCTTGGTGGGCATTTTGATCACCTTCTGCGGTTGTCCGAAAGTCGCCACAACCTCATCCCTCGTCTGGCCAATTGAAATCGCCTTAGCCTCCGGGGGCGGCATATCCGCCGGTGGTGGGGGTGGAGCAATCGGTGCCAGCGCCGGTTGCTGTGCCGCAGCGTTGGTGGAAGTCCCAAGCGGAGTGAACATCGTATCGCCATTTACATATGCCGTGATTTCCGTGCCCGAAGGAATCGTGATGTCCTTGCCATGGATGAAGAGGAACAGAGGTGCGGCGGGAAAGAACACAATGCTTGTGGCTACGATTGCGCCAGTCATTGCGCCAACGTGCCCGCCGCCCTTCGCGTCTTTAACGGCGCGCAATGCGACCTTTTCGCCGTTGGTCATCTTCACGGACTCGATGGTGATGTTCAGCTTGCCCGCACGGCCCATGCTTTTCTTGTGCTCTGACTCGGTCACCCTTCCCATAGCGATGCCGCCTTGCGGAATGACCGTGACACCGTCGAGCGCAACCGCGTCCAGCACCTCGAAATCAACCTGGTCGTTAACTTTGCAATCTGCCGATGAGAGATTGCGCTTGGTGCGCATCCGCACCGGCGTGCTGTCCTCAAGAATCGGTTTCCCATCAGGAGTGTGTTTCACTGCAACTGGGGCAGCCGGAGGTGTTACCACTGCCGCAGTTTGCGGTGTAGGGGCTTGCTGGGCAAATAGACACGGTCCAGCTGCGAACAAAACCGTCAAGAAGAGCGCACAGAGTCTCCGCATGATGCCACCTTTCCAAATTCAGGTACTCAGGATACCGTGAACTATATACCTTGCGAGGGAGCCGAACACGGTGTTTCTCTTTGGGCGCACCAGGACTCAGCTTGGAGGTTCGATTTGGAACGCTTAGCCGAACCGTACTTGGGGGCTTGCAAGAGTTAATTGTCTCCGGTCGGCTAAGGTTGTAATATCCACTTCTCCCCAGAATGCCTGCAATCGGAGGCAACGAGTGCGTCCCAGGGTCTTGTTATGCGTGTTATTGCTTACGGTCCTTTGTGCGAAGTTGAGCATCGGTCAAACCAATAATCCGGTAAAGAAAGCCGCGCCAAAGACGCAGCCCATTTCGTTCTTCTGCCCAGACCCAGACGCGGGACAAGCGTGCAAGTCCTATCAGGAATTAGTAAAGGCGAAGGACGCCGGACTGTACGAGGATGCGTACTATTGCTTTAGAAAGAAACAAGACCAGTTTTTCTTTGTGTGGTTCTCAAAACCCTATTTCCGAAAGCATTGGGATTCAGAAAACAAGCGCATGTGGCCCGATAAGGATGCCACAAGTGCGGGACGGGGTTCAGCCGGCACCTTCACGAACGGAGTCGAAGACTACAGCGCAATGCCAAGGCTGTTCTTTAACGGAACGTGGTTGCCTTGGGCACTCAGCGGACAAGCGGACACGGGACTCTTTTCGTCCACGAGCGTCAATCATGCCGAACATAAGGACGGTGATCCGGTTGTCGTCACCATTGATGACACTCAATTCAGCATTACCGGACTGAAGTATCAGAACACGGTTGGGAAGGCAATCCGGTACAACCTTACGATTCAGCGGTCAACCGGACGATTCACAGAGAGCTTTTCAGAGGCTTTGCAAGGCGACGAAACAAAGCAGGTGCCATTTGCCGAAAGCACTGGGCGCTGCATATATCGCAAAGGCGGAGGGTAAACAATTAGCAGCCGACCGGCGCACAATGGCGTATTGCGTACTAGTAGAAGCGTTGTTTCTCCCCCATGTTAGCTCGACGGGAACGGCACGGGGTAGTACTTCAGCCGAAGTTGCTGAACCACTGTTGCCAACCCGTTTGCCTTCGCTGGGTCTGAGGACACGCAGTTCCCAGGCGGTGACGCATTCGAGGCAAGAACGACAAAAGACTGTCCAGACAGCGGCGAGATGCTAATTCCGTCGCCAACTCCGGGTGTGATAGGACCTAAAGGGCAGGGTGCTGTCGAGGTGATCGAACTCAGGAATGCATTTGCCGATGCCGATAGCAAATTCAATTCGTCAGCGGTAATAGTTCCTCGAATGATAACGCCAGCCGGTGACGGACCGGCGGCGAAGTTCGCGGCATTATCAATTGTGAAACCATAAAGCCCGGAGCACGAACTCGGATTCAGAGCTTCACAACTGGTCCGCTCGGAAACGCTTGTCCATTGTGCCGCAGCGTTGTTTGAGGCACCGCATGCGCTTAGGAGAACAATCGTGAGCAACATCAGGGAAGGCCAGAGTTTCGCAAATCGAGCCATTGTTCTCCACCTCACGTGAGCCCCGAGTCTCCGAATTATATCCTCGTTCTTAATCCGACGAGGTCACCGGGGTTTCCCTTAAGGATTCTCGCCGGGAAAGCGACATCTCATTCTGTTGACAGATGCGTTGACAGATAAGTGCCGACTGCCCTGATCTCCCCCACTTCAGAGGGCCTCGGCCCACTTGTAAGCGATTGATACATGCCGGCGATTCCACACAAGCGTTGACAGTGCCGCGCTCCATCTGCGGCGCCGGACCGACGACTCTGCCGTCGAGCAAAACGGCTGGTATCAGAACTGCGCGCGGACGCCGAAGTTGACGCCCTGCCACCAATAGCCGGCCTGGGCGAACGACACCGCGCTAGGCGTGGAAGCTACCTGCGAGGTCTGCGCGACCGCGCTGAGATAAAGGATTCTGTAGCCGATGAACGCCGAAAGCCGTTTCCGCATCAGGTCATAGCCGAACCGTACCGACGACGAAGGCATCAGCGCGAACACCGTACTGGAGTGCGTGCCGATGTTAGCCGGCTGCGCGAACAGTCCGCTCGGCGGGGCCACGTTCGAGCTGGCTGTCACTGGCGGCACTCCGGTGGCGGCGTTGAGTGGGATGCCGGCGAGCATGATTGCCGTAGTTGGAGTGGTCGAGGTGGTGGTGGTGGACTGGCTAGTTCCGCCGATCCTGAGGTTCTCGAACGTCGCGCCGAGCGCGAGCTTGGCGTCACCCTCAACCCAGAACCGCCTCCAGTGATAATCGCCACTGACGCCCACTTCTGGACCGATGAAACGGTTGTCGGCCCGGAACAGGTCCGAAGTGCTGTTAGCGGCGTTCAGGATGTTGGTGTAGTCGGAAGTGCCCGGAAGCCCAAGCGATGGATCGTAGGTTACCGTGGTGGTCTGCGCCACCGTGCTGCTGCTGTTGATCGAGAGCCGCTCGTAAAAACTGGCATATCTCATGCCGGCAGTAACGTACAACGCGGCATCCTGGCGCCGCTGCCAGACCCTGGCGCGGTAGTTGGCCGCTAGGGTATAGAAGCCGTTGTTAGCCTGCGCACCCAGCGAGCCATTGGTCGTGGTGCTGACCTGCTGGTCGTAAAGGTGGACGAAGACGGCGGGGGTGGTGTTTACGTACACCATCGTCGTGGCGTTCGTTGTCGGCTGGGAGATCACGTAACTGCCGGTTGCGCCGAACAGGTTCGCATTGGGCACCGCGAGGGTATTGCCTGAATGCAGAAACTGCGTCGACCCGGACCCGCCGGTCAGGTACATCCCCTCGATTTCCACGCCCTTGCTGTGCTTATCATTAAGCCAGTAGCCCAGGTGTAGAGTCTCGCCAGCATGCAGGCCGCCGACAGTAGGGCCTTGAAGCTGCACCCCGTTCACTGGGTCACCCGGCAGATTCTGGACTGTGTAGAGGCCGATGAAGCCGGGCGCGGTCGGGATCGGCGCGGCGGTGGTTGAGAATCTCATGGTCGGAGCGCCCGAGACCAGGCCGAGATGAACCCCGCTCTTCGAGGTGGCGAATGCGCCCTGCTCGAAGCTAGCCCAGAAGCGCCGGTCTGACGCCGTCGGGGCCACCGTTGGAGTGGCAACACTTCGCGGCGCCTCGTTGGCAGGCGTCACCGCGCCACCAAACTGCTGGTCATAGCAGGCCAGTCGTTCCACTGGTGCGGCGATGGCCCGGCAGTCAGTTTGGGCAGAAGCCGATGCGGCTCCCAGCCCCAGAACGGAAAGCAACAAGAGCGTCATCAGACCGATGGCGCCAACGGGACGCAGAGAAAGATAAATGCGAAGCAAGGGCGTTCCTTTCCATTGAGGGGTGTCACCGTCGGACAAGATGATTCAGATGGCCCCCGGTCTTTGCGGATTAATGTAAGGCTTCAGCGAAATCATATCGCTCATTTCAGGCTTCGATAATGACGGTGTTGGTTCCGAGAGGAAGCTGGTGGAATGCCATCTTAGCCGCACCGGACGCTTTGGATAGCGTTGACAGATGCGTTGACAGATAAGTGCCGATTGCCCTGATCTCCCCCACTTCAGAGTGCCTCGGCCCACTTGTAAGCGATTGATACGATTGAGAAGGTAGCCCTGTCCGGCATTTCCTAAACCGAAGGTCGGGTGTTCGACTCACCCCAGGGCTACCATCCCAACTCGTTGAAATCGCGCTGGGAACCGACGGATTCTTTCAGCAGCCCGCTAATATTCGGCTTGATTTATCTTGCAAGAACTGGTGCCCCATGTTTCGCCCGTGTCCGACGAACTCCGCTCGCTAGGGTGACTGTTGTTGGGGTGACGTGGGCCATTTCCTAAGCATTATCCAAATTGAGCCACAGATCCTTCACCTCCTTCTGCTGATCTTTTGACAAATGCGTGGACAGATCAGCGCCGATTGGCCGCTCCTTGTGGAAAACTTATTCCGACTCGCAAGTTATTGACACAATTTAGGATGGCTGCCTAGCCCGGCATCTCCTAACCCAAAGGTCAGGTGTTCGACTTACCCCAGGGCTGCCATTCCATGCCTCTGAGAGACATCCGGCTGACCATAAGCGCGAGGATTTTTGCCTTGTGAGTACCCCCTCGCACGTTCCTGCTTGACAAAGGTTCAGAGTGGCTGGATTCTTGACCCAGCAAAGCCCACATAGCCTGTTGGACTCTGCCGCGTTTCCCTGGAATTTGCGCGGAAGGGCTGCGACACCCCTCGACAGAGGTGGCACCACGCCGTTCTGCGCTGGGCCTAGGTATCCGTTCATTTTAACGGTTGTTTGGAGCTGTTCTGTGGAGGCGTCCCGTGATCAAGTCCTGCCCCAGTCGCCGCACATTTGTGGCGCGCCCTAATGTTTTGCTTGCTCTTCTCTGCGTTTTAGCATTCGGGCTCTCCGTCAGCGGCAGTCCTTTGCCGCAGGGCGATTCGCAAGGTCCCCACATTTATATCGACGATGGTCGCAGTCTGCTGTCCAATTACGTGGGACCGAAGGATGTGGTTCAGGCGCTTACCTCGGCGGGTCGCCCGCTCTCGCTGGCTTCGGCCGATTTCAACGAGGACAGCGTCACCGATCTGGCGGTCGGCTACGCTGCGCCCGGCGGCGGTATTGTTGCGCTTTACAAGGGCAATCTCGACGCATTTGCGCCGCAGAGCCACGAATCGTTTCTGGGTATCAGCCAGAACCGCTTCCCGTCTCCGTTCTTCCCGAACGTGGGGCTGTTACAGGTACCAGTTCAACCGGACTTTCTGGGTGCCGGCCAGTTGATTGGCGACAACCGCATAGACCTGATTGTCGGCGCTCGCGGCGATAGCTCCCTGTACGTTTTTCCCGGAAAAGGCAACCTGACGTTCGATTTTCCCAGCGTCGTTTCCTTGCCTGGAAGGATCACCTCCATGGCTACCGGCAAGTTGGGCGCCGGCAGCAAGTTCACGCAGATTCTGGTTGGCGTCACCACGGCGAATGGGTCGGCGTTGCTGGTCTTGACCGGCTCGGATGAAGGACTGGTTCTGGCGGCCGCTTATCCGCTGCAGGCTCCGTCTACCGCGTTTGCTTTCGGTGACCTCAATAACGACACTCGTGGCGATGCGGCCATTGTTTCCGGCGGTAATCTCTTTATTCTTGATGGCCGCGCGCTGAATCCGGCCGCCGGCAACAGCAACGGCCTGGAAGCAGTGTCCCTGCCGTTTTCGGTCACTTCCGTAGCACTGGGGTCTTTTGCCTTTGACCGCAACCCCGGTCTGCAGATGGCATTGCTCTCTCCCGATGGGAATGTTCATATCGTGGCCCACAGCGCCTTTGATCCGCGTCCTTTTACCGCGGCTGAAATGAAGGCCAAGCGGCTAACGCGTGGGCGTAACACACAGGCATCTGCAAATCGCGCAGGCGGCATTACCTGGAGCGTAGTCGAGACGATTCCGGCTGTAGGCGTCTCCAACAATCCAAGCACTCCGGCGCTGCTGATGCGCACCCGCATCTCCAGCAACGGCAGCGATGACATTCTGGTGCTGAACCCCGCCGCCAGCCAGATGGTGATTGTCTCTCACCCCAACCCCAGGCATGGCTTGGCCACTCAGACAGATGGTTCGTTTGCGCCGGGAGCCGCTTCAGTGCGCTTCTATGGAACCGGAACGCCCGTAGCGGCGCTCGCGATTCGTGTGAATATCGACGCGCGGCCCGGATTAGTGGTGCTTCACCAGGGCCAACTGGCTCCTTCGGTAATGATGCCGCTGCCGGACCCTGTTTTCACGGTCAACACCACGACGGATCTGGTGTCTGCGAATCCCAGTGCGTGCCTGCTCGGTGTGATGGGACAGTGCAGTCTGCGCCAAGCCGTCATTGAAGCCAACACGATGGGCGGCGTTGACACCATACTGGTTCCATCCGGGACTTTTACCCTAACGATCCCTCGCAGTGAAGGTGAGCACACGGCGCACCACGGCCATCTGGACATCCTCGATGGCGTGAACATTATTGGCGTTGATCCAGCCACCACCATTATTCAGGCAGGCACGGACCAAACCAATGGTATCGACAAGGTCTTTTCCATCAATCCAAATCTGGATACGGCTTTTGATACCCACCTCAGCAACCTGACAATCCGCTATGGGCGCAACGTTAATTCTTACGGTCACGGCGATGAGTATGGTGGCGCTTTTGACTGGGAGGCAACCGGCACAGGAAACCTGTTCCTAACCAACTGCACGATTGCCTACAACTCCACGCTTCATAACGATGGCGGCGGAATCCTCGCGAGCAACCTCATTGCTGGACAGAGCGGCGGGGTCACCATATCGCTCAGCCAGATCCAGCACAACAGTACGAGTGCGACTGGCGAGTCCGGACTCGGTGGAGGCCTCTACTTGGGGCCCGACACGAACCTCGCGATGAGTGGCAGTGATATCAGTCACAACGAATCTCGTCCAGCCGTTGGCAACGGCGGCGGAATTTTCATCGGTGGCCCCACGCCAGGGAATAGTCCACCTTCAATCGTCATTAATGGTGCAAGCACCATCTCCAACAATACGGCTGCGCTGAATGGTGGAGGAATCTACACCAACGCAGGCCTGACTATTGACCAGGCAACTGTCATCAGCAATAATACGGCTGGTGGGGATGGCGGCGGGCTCTGGAGCAACGTTGCGGATCTGGCGATTGCACCTCCGCCGTCGGTTCTTCAGTCTGTCACGCTCTCCAAGGTGAACATCACCGGGAACAATGCCGCGGGAAGTGGCGGCGGCATTCATGTAGATGGCCTCGCTGCTCCGGCAAACAACCTCAGCATCAGCTTCAGCCGGTTTGTGGGGAATACTGCGGCTCACGGAAGCAACCTAAACAACGTTAATGGATCGGTTACGGCGACCAATAACTGGTGGGATACCAATACGCCAGCGACCACCATCAATGGCACCGTTACATTCGACCCCTACATTGTCCTGACCCATACCGCCAGCCCGGCCAAGCTCCAAATCAACCAAGCTGCGGGCCTGACGGCCGACATGAGCAAAAACACCAATGGCGACGACCTAAGCGGCAATCTCGATCTGATTGTCGGGCTGCCCGTCACCTTTCATAACGCAGTTCTCGGAACCATCCCGCAAGCCCAACCGGAAGCGCTTGATGTGAATGCCCAGGCCACGGCCACCTACAATGCGGGCGGCGCGGGCGGGAACGGCTCCGCGGATGCCACCGTAGACCACACAACGGTCACCGCTTCCATCGCGGTCCTGCAACCGCCCTCCATCACCAAGAGCTTCAATCCAACTGCGGTTGCCGTGAATTCGCCCAGCACGCTTACGTTCAGCATCAACAACGGGAATACGGTCGCGATCAACGCGAGTTTCACCGATACGCTGCCGGCGAATATGAGGGTGAGCGCCTCGCCGAACTTAGTCAACAATTGCGGCGGCATCGTAACCGCTCTGCCAGGGACTGGAGACATCAGCTATACCAACGCAGCAAGCCTAGCGGCGGGTATCTGCACCATCACGGTTGACGTCAAGGGCGGCACGGACGGAGTTCTCGGCAACAGCGTGACCATCAACTCCACGGATGCCGGCAATGGCAACACCTCTTCGGCGAATCTGACGGTCTTCAACCTGCCAACGATCTTAAAGGCGTTCGGTGCAACCACCATTCCGGCGAACAGCACTACCAGCCTGACTTTCACGCTCCACAGCCCCAACGGCCACTTGACCCTGACGGGAGTTGGCTTCACGGACCCACTGCCGGCGGGTCTGCTGGTTGCCGCGCCCGGCAATCTGATCAGCACCTGCAGCGGCACGGCCGATGGGGCCGATGGGGCTTCCATCGTAAGCTTGTGGGGCGCAAGCCTTGCTCCAGGCGCCACCTGCACGGTCACGGTGAATGTGACCGGCACGAGCCCCGGCGTAAAGAACAACACGACCAGTACGATTAGCTCCACGGAGACGGGCGCTGGCAATAACAGCAACACTGCTACGATCACGGTGGTAGCGCCTCCGGTTTTGAGCAAGGTGTTCGGAGCGGCCACGATTCCGCTGACCGGCTCGACCTCGTTGAGCTTCACGGTTCAAAACCTCAACGCGACGCTTGGACTAACTGGGATCAGCTTTGCCGACACGTTGCCCACAGGCTTGATGATCTCCAACCCCAATGGGTTGAGCGGCTCGTGCGGCGGCGGGACCATCACGGCCACATCAGCAACGAACCTGATCTCGCTGGTGGGAGCGGCGCTGCCGACCGGGTCGTGCACCTTCAGCGTCAATGTAGACGGCATTCTGGCGGGACAGCAGAACAACGTCACAAGTACCGTGACTTCGGTGGAAGGCGGACCGGGCGGGGCGGCTTCGGCCAGCATCACGGTAGTAGCGCCGCCGGCGATTACCAAGGCCTTCAGCCCAAACGTCATTTCTTTGAATGGCACCAGCACGTTGACCTTTACCGTTGGTAATCAGGCGGGGCAGCCGCTGAACAACGACTTCGAATTTGATCCTGACGGCACCGCGATACCGAACATCACTGGATGGACGTCCGATTTCTACGGCGCGAACGATTGTGCCGTCCGGGGCAACACTCCCCTCGGATCGCAACAGACCACGGTTACAACGCTACGGTCATACTCGGGAACAAAGTCGGTTTATTCGCTCGTACAGAACGCCGGTGGCGCTGGTGGCTGTGGCGATCCTAACAGTCGGCGCGCCACGGTCGATCTCACCAGCGCTCCTTTCTCGACCAGTGCCGATACGCTCTACATCTGGCGCTCGGATGTGAGTTATACGGCCCCATCCCGCTGGAATTGGCAGTTCACAGTGCAGCTCTCCGACGGGGTCACCACTGAGGATGTCATGCTTGCCTGCCGGGCATGGGGCAACGGAGAAGAGGCTGTCCGGGAAACTTTGTCGACACCCAAGACCAGACTGGCACCGGAGTCGACGGCCAAACATGGTACCGTCACTCGATTCCGATCCCGGCCGGATTGAACCGCAACAATCTCACAGTCAAGATCCGCCACGAGCAGGATAGCTGGGATGGAAACACGGCCCAGAGCAGCCTTTATTACGATTTAGTCACCGGCAATCAGGGCCCTGGAGTGGCACTGACGGGGCTCGCATTTACAGACAACCTGCCCGCCGGTTCGGTGGTAGCATCCACTCCCGCCGTGAGCAATACCTGCGGCGGTACGGTCACAGCCGCAGCCAGCTCGTCATCGGTTGCCCTGAGCGGCGCAACGCTTGTTGCCGGAGCTCTCTGTAAGGTTTCGGTAGACGTGACCGGCACTGCGTCGGGCGTGCTCACCAATTCCGTGCAGGCGACCTCGACCGAGGGCGGAGCCGGCAACACAGCATCTGCGAACCTGAATGTAGCCAGCCCGCCGTCCATCGTCAAGGCGTTCGGTGCTGCCACTATTCCGCTAAACACCAGCACTTCGCTGACCTTCAACATCACCAGTCCAAACACTGTCGCAACGTTGACGGGCATTGCCTTCACGGACAATCTGCCGGCTGGTTTGACGGTCGCAAATCCGAATGGATGGTCGAGCACCTGCGTCGGTACGCCGACGGCGGTGGCTGGTTCTGGAGTGGTGAGTCTGACCGGTGTCACGCTGGCACCCGGCGCCAATTGCACCGCCACGGTGAACGTGACTGGCACGATCGCCGGCGTAAAGAGCAACAGCGTACAGGTCACTTCGATCGAAGGCGGCACGGGCAATACCTCCACGGCCAACATCACGGTGGTGGAGCCTCCGCTTATAAGCAAGTCGTTTGGTGCGGCCAGCATTCCGCTGAATGGCTTGACCGCGCTGAGCTTTACCCTTCAGAACAACAACACGACGGTTGGGTTGACGGGCGTAGCATTTACGGACGTGTTACCCACGGGGCTGACTCTGCCCGGCAGTGGCACGGGCACAATCTGTGGGGGCGGCACGCTGACCATAACCGCTCCCACCGGCATCATCTCCTTGTCAGGCGCGGCTCTGGCAGCGAGCACCTCGTGCGCCTTCACGGTGAATCCGACCGGCAGCTCGGCGGGACAGCAGAACAACATCACAAGTGTCGTGAGCTCGCTGGAAGGCGGCACGGGCGGGACGGCCTCGGCCAGCATTGCGGTGGTAGCGCCGCCGGTGATCGCCAAGGCGTTTAGCCCAACTACTATTGCGCTGAACGGCACCACCACGCTGACATTAACAGTGACCAATCCGGCGGCGAACTCGGTGGCCCAGACGGGTGTTGCGTTTACAGACACACTGCCTGCGGGGTTGGTGGTAGCGACGCCCAACAATTTAAGCAGCAACTGCGGCGGCGTCCAGACGGCAGTGGCCGGGTCTGGCAGCATCAGCCTGACGGGTGGGACGATTGCGACGAACACCTCCTGCACGGTTGTCGTCAATGTGCTGGGAGCAGCTCCCAATCAGTACACCAACACTACGGGCGCGGTGACGTCGACCAACGGCGGCACAGGCAACACGGCATCGGCCAACCTGACGGTGGCCGCACCGCCGTCCATCGTCAAGGCGTTCGGCGCGGCCACGATTCCGCTGAGCGGCAGCACGTCGCTGACCTTCACCATCACCAATCCGAATTCGTTTGTTGCGCTCACGGGCTTGCCTTCACGGACAGCCTGCCGGCGGGACTGACGGTGGCTACGCCCAATGGTCTGAGCAGCAACTGCGGCGGCGCGGCGACGGCAACCGGTGGCTCAGCTTCGGTGAGCCTGGCTGGCGGCACGCTGGCAGCCAATGCTGGTTGCTTGGTCACGGTTAACGTGACGGGCACAATCGCCGGCGTAAAGAGCAACAGCGTACAGGTCACTTCGACTGAAGGCAGCACGGGCAACACCTCCACCGCCAACATCACGGTGGTGGCGCCTCCGGTGCTGACCAAGTCGTTTGGGGCGGCCAGCATTCCGCTGACCGGATCAACTTCATTGAGCTTCACCGTTCAGAACAACAACGGGACGGTTGCGTTGACGGGGATCGGCTTCAGCGACACGCTGCCTGCGGGGCTTGTGATCTCGTCGCCCAACGGACTAGCCGGTACATGTGGAGGCGGGGCAATCACGGCAACACCAGGCAACGAACGTGATCAGCCTAGCAGGTGCGACTCTGGCAACGAGCACCTCGTGCACCTTCTCGGTGAATGTGACCGGCACAACCGCCGGCACAAAGAACAACACGACGGGGGCCGTGACCTCGACAGAGGGCGGCACCGGCGGGACGGCCTCGGCCAGCATGGCGGTGGTAGCGCCACCGGCGATTGCCAAGGCATTTAACCCAACTTCCGTCGTGCTGAACGGCATCACGACGCTGACACTAACGGTTACCAATCCGGCGGCCAACACGGTGGCCGCAGGTGGGCGCAGCCTTTACAGACACGTCTGCCTGCGGGATTGGTGGTCGCCACGCCCAACAATCTAATCAGCAACTGCGGCGGCGTCCAGACGGCAGTAGCTGGGTCGACCAGCATCAGCCTTACGGGCGGAAGTATTGCCGTGAACACCTCCTGCACTGTCGTCGTCAGCGTGCAAGGGACAGCTTCCGGTTCGTACACGAACACCACGGGTGCGGTCACCTCGACCAACGGCGGCACTGGCAACACAACATCGGCCACCCTGACGGTGGCGAGCCCGCCGTCCATCGTCAAGACGTTCGGTGCGGCCACGATTCCGCTGAACGGAAGCACCTCGCTGACCTTCAACATCACCAATCCGAATTCGGGTTTTGCGCTCACGGGGCTTGTCTTCACAGACAATCTGCCGGCGGGGCTGACGGTGGCGACGCCCAACAATCTGAGCAGCACCTGCGGTGGAACGGCCACGGCGGTGTCTGGATCGGCTTCGGTGAGTCTGGCTGGCGGTACGGAGGCTGTCAGTGCATCGTGCACGGTTTCCGTAAACGTGACGGGCACGACCGCCGGGATAAAGAGCAACAGCGTACAGGTGACTTCAATAGAGGGCGGCACGGGTAACACCTCGCATCGCCAGCATCACGGTGGCGTCGCCGCCGACTATATCGAATGTATTCGGCGCAGGGAGCATTCCGCTGAGTGGCGCAACATCGTTGAGCTTCACCATTAACAACCTCAACGCGACGGTCGTACTGAATGGCGTTAGCTTCAGCAACACACTTCCGGCGGGATTGGCGATCTCCACCCCCAATGGGCTGGCCGGTTCATGCGGAGGCGGCACGATCACAGCGACCGCCGGATCGAGCAGCCTCAGTCTGACGGGAGCAACGTTGGCTGCGGGCGGATCATGCACTTTCTCGACGAACGTCAAGGGCATCCATGCCGGCACGCAGACTGATACGACGGGCGCCGTGACCTCAACCGAGGGTGGCACAGGCGGGACGGCCTCGGCCAGCGTAACGGTTGATAAGGGTACTACGCAGACAAGCGTGGTGTCGGCAGGATCGATTCACTTCGGCCAGACGGCGACGTTCACTGCCACAGTGAGCAGCACGGCGGGAACTCCGACCGGAAATGTCACTTTCCTGGACGGCGTTACAAGCTTGGGCACGGCGGCGCTTAGCTCTGGTGTGGCCACGTTTAGCGACAGTTTGCTGGCACTGGGTACGCATTCCATCACCGCGCAGTATCTGGGGAATTCCGATTACGTGGGCAGCACTTCTACAGCGAGTGGCCAAGACGTGACGGCGCCGGCCATTACGATCGATACGGGCACGTCATCGTCCCCATTACCTTCAACAACGACCTTCACCGCTGGAGGCTCAGGTTCGCTGCAGTTTACGATTGGATCGGCGGGAACCCTGACGACTCCGATTACGTTCAGCTGCTTGGGTCTGCCGACCGGTGCGCATTGCATCTTCTCTCCAGCATCGGTAGACCCGGCGAGTCTGCCGGTGACGGTCACCGTCACGATTACCACTACCCGGTTCATGATTATCGGGCACACCGGGCCTTACAACTCGCCATGGACCCTTGCCGTCGTGTTGCCCGCTGTTTGCTTGCTGCCTTTCGCCGGCAGGCGCGGTAAGCGCCGGTGGATGCTGGGCGTGCTTGGGTTGGCGCTGTTGCTGGCCCTGGTGCTCGGCGTGGGGTGCGGTGGCTCACCGAATACAGCCATCACCAACTCTCAGCAAAGCACCGCGCCAGGAACTTATCCCGTCACGATAGTCGCCAGTTCGGCGGGAGCGGTGCAAGGATCGATACATTTCAATATCACCGTCACCCACTAGAAGAGACTAGAAGAGAGAAGAAACGTGCACACAAAACGGACACGAACTTTGGGAATAGCGGTCCTGCTGACCGTGTTTGCGATTGGAGCCAGTGACGCTTTCGCTCAGTCGGCGGCCCCTGTGTCTCCGGTGGCCCCTTTGCCCGGTATGGAGGAAGTAATGCGGGTCGATCTGTTCGGCGGGTATTCCCACCAGACGCTGAATTCTTCTTCTGGCGGCGGACCCAGCGTGAATGGGTGGGTCGCTGACATGCAGACCACCCTCGGTCGCTCGTTCGGTTTGGTCGTGTCTGTCAACGGAGTATCCGGCAGCCAGTTCGGTGCTGATCTGCAGCTTTACTCCATCCTGATTGGGCCGCGGATGACCATCCGCACCCATCTCGG
This sequence comes from uncultured Acidobacteriota bacterium, assembly GCA_963832365.1. GTDB lineage: Bacteria > Acidobacteriota > Terriglobia > Terriglobales > Acidobacteriaceae > CAWBRT01. Next base: position 165,318 of record CAWHUL010000030.1, read on the forward strand.
CAACGTATTTGTCCACGCTCTGGTGGGCGGAGCCCGGCTGACAGCGACCGCAGCCGGAGTTGAAGCCCAGTCGTCGGGAGTTGCAACTGCGATGGGCGGCGGTGTTGACGTGAAGTTCACGCGCCGCACCTCGCTTCGGATTGTTCAGGCGGACTACCTGATGACGGGGATAGCCGGAAAAACGCAGAACAATTACCGGTTCGCGACAGGATTAGTCTATCGTCCCGGTTCGCCGAGGTAGTGTAACCAGCGCGCTTGGACTGCATGCCGCCCTGACGGGGGCAGAGGGCGGCCCAAGGTCAGGCTCTATCTACCCAACCCTCGCACGCCATCGCCGCTCTTGCTTGTCGCAGAATCAGCCAAAAAAACAACCCCGCGCTGGTTGGCGACGGGGTTAATTGAGAGGAAATGCACTAATAACTGTAGCGATAATACATCATGAGTTATCACGCCGACTAGGGCATTGATCGTATTTCGCCGGAAAAATCACCGTAATCCCCCCTCGACGTGGCGCACAGCCCTCTCGTCCGCAATCGGGTGAGAAGCACGCGAACCCGCCCTCCTTACCCGAAAGTCGCTCCATTACGCGGCTGCCCGGCACGCTTGCATCGCGCGCGGGAACAGGATGTTGTTTTCCTTGTGGATGTGCTGGTGAAGGTCGGCCTCGAACTCCTGCAACAGCTTATAGAGCGCGCGGAAGCTGGTGCAGGCGTCTTCCGGTACCTTGTAGTCGGCTGTCAGTCTACGCATTTCGCGCAGCGCCTCGCCCGCGTTGTCGTGCTCGGACATCATCATGCGAATCGGGTTTTCCACAGAGGCGAAGCAGGAGGGAGGCGCCGGCTCATGCTGCACCGAACTCTCTTCCATGCGCGCGATGTAGGGGAACAGTATCTGTTCCTCTTTAATCAGGTGCGGGCCGAGTTCATCGGCTAGCGCGTCAAATTTGTCGCGAACATCCGCGAGCTCGGGATGATTTTGTCCGTGTTTTGCGGTGACTTTATCCAGCAGCGCCTCTATGTTCGGGATCTGCTCGCGGACGTAGGCGTGATGCGTGCCTTTGATGTGTTCGATCAGGTCGTACAGGGGTAGCGCCGTCCAGTTGTTCTCCGTTGCGGTTCTTGTCTGTTGTTCGGATTGCAGCCGCTCCAGCGCGGCCGTGAGGTTGTCCAGCTTCTTTCCGGCTGCGGCGCATGCCTCGGCCAGCGGCTTTTGCCCGCCACAGCAGTAATCGATTCCGAGCTGTTCGAAGACATTGGTGGAAGACGGAAGTTCGAGTACGAACTCGCGAACGGTTTTGGTCGTGTCGATAGCCATATTGTATTGCTCCGTAAAACAGCCGCGTTCGAGTGCGGGCGGCAAGTGAGATCGCGCTGGCTGAAGTCAATCAGCTGTTTCGCGCCTGTTCGTAATCTAAGAGAGGATGTTCGCCGGCACGATGACCAAAGTCACGGAGAGGAGAAAATCATTCGCTCACGCAGGTTAAGAATTCAGGTTGTATACATCGTATCACGATAGGTCTGCGTTGGATCGGGGAGTGCACGCACGGTTCTACTCTTTCATAACTCAGGTTTCGAATCCGCGCTGTTTCCTGACGGCCCATAGAATCAATAAGTTGGGTATCGTGCTTTGGCCTGAGGCAACTCTGACCTTGGTGTCCAGCATCTACTCACACGGGACTTCTTGTGTGTCGAATCCGATGTGTTTCCAGTTGCTGTGATTGATCCGGATTGCCGACTGCGAGAGCTCATGCATTGGAAGAACTCCACGCTCGAGTGCCCGAGGGGGCTCGACTCTGAATGGAACATATGACCAAGACACAACAGAAACTCGCACGCCAAGCGACAGTCTTTCTGAATTGTGGTGGAAAAGCCCTGACCGCGCTGCTTCGCATGCTGCTGCTTACGCTCGCCACTGTCTTTGAAGGCGTCAGCAAAGTTTTTCTCTTTATGGACAATTCGATCGAGCAGGATGCCCGCGATGCCGAGCGCGCACGACAGCAAAGCAGCCAGGTTTGTGCAATCACGTTCTCGGCCCTGCCAGGCGGGAAGCGAAGCCAATTGGATGAAGCCTTCGCTCATAGTTCCGCTCCGGCGCTTACCGCGACCGGGACGGGAAGAGGTCATCACGCGTAACCAGGACCTCTGCGGCGTCGAAGCTGTTTCATAGCTCGGAAGTACGGACCCGCTGCGCGCGAGCCGTACCCAAAGAGGTTAGGAAGCGCATAATCAAGCAGTGGAAGACGAGGACCAGAATCTGGAACTCGGCCCGTTGTTCATGCGATGGGCCCGTGATTCCCTGCGTGCGCGCGGTTTCTGCAAATCGCTCGCCTATCTAGCGGCGACAAGGCTGGAGCCTGTTGCGCGACAGCCTGCCCGAGCGCCGGCGCAGCCGCTTTGGCGACATCGATTACGATTGCGATTACGGATTCGATACCACCTGGGCTCGCCTGAGCTGGGGCGTCCGTCTGCGCGAGGTCTTCACCGAACGCCTTTATCAGCCAACGGTTCCCGCTGAATTCTCCGAGATGCTTCAACACCTCGCGCGGGTCGACTTCACGTCGTTCACGTTCATCGACCTCGGCTCGGGCAAGGGAAGAGCACTGCTGCTGGCCGCCGCTTACCCGTTCCAGCACATCATTGGCGTGGAAGTGCAGGCCGAGCTTCACGCCGTCGCCGAGGAAAACCTCGCGAGGCTTCGGGAAGACGGCAGCAAGATCGACGCGCACTCGATCTGCCTCGACGCTCGCGAATTCATGTTTCCGCCCGATCCGCTGGTCGTCTATCTTTTCAACCCCTTCCCGGATTACGTGCTCTCGACTGTCAGCGACAACCTGCGAATCTCGCTCGCGCGCCATCCTCGCCCGGTGTACGTCATTTACAACGCGCCCTTCGAGCAGCACGTTATCGAGAAGGCGGACTTCCTGCGCAAAATCGTTCACACGCATCAGTACGAGATTTATCAGGCGGGCGGCTAGTTCGTGCAGCTGACAGGTGGCCCACATTTGCCGCAGTCGGCTAATGTGGGATCGACGAAATGTGGGGCGAGTAGCTCTAGCGTCGTGTCCCGGAAATACCTGCGATAACTAACTTCCTGTGGAGTGTCATGTTGAGCGTAGCGAAACATCCCACGAAAACTGCCCCAACTCGCACCACTCTGAGCTTCTATGAAGTCCATGGGCTGCGTCTCCGCTCTGCGCCGTGCTGGGATTCTTCGCTTCGCTCAGAATGACACCTCAAAACGTATGCAGCTGGGTGCCCCAGGTTCGCCCGCAGCTGGCTAACCTGGGTAGTTTCTCGAACCGCTGCCATCGCTGACGCTACTTCGCGCCCATCAGTTCATTGACTTTGCGCATCACCTCGAACGCATCGGCCACGTAGAGCACGTCGGCTTTGCCGCGCGCCCATCCGCAGTTGGGATCGAGATTGACGGCGCGGCGTTCGTTGATGAATCGCCAGCCCACAACGTGAGGTTCTTCGCCGTGGCAGCAGGTGGAAAGGCCCTTGGGATGGCGCGGCGTAGCGCCGGTCTGGCCCACCTGGTTCATGTGACTCATGAAGCCGAGCACGGCCTCTCCTTCGCCGCTCAGGTCCACCAGCGACTTGCTGCCGCCGAGCGAGGCCTGCGAGCAATCGAGGAACCCCAGAATGAGCTGCTCGGCTTCCTTGGCGTGCGACTGCCCGTCCTTTTGCTTCTTGGTCCATCCCGCGCCCGCGACGAACAGCAGCTTGGCGTCCGGGCGAATGGTTTGCTGTGTAGTGCCTGGGGAGCGCAGTCCGCTGACCGTCGTGCGTACGTGACCGTCCGTGAGTGCAAGCGGAATCAACTCCGCCGAGGCCTTTCCCGGCGCTCCCTGGTAGGCGGCGTGGCAGCCCGTGTCCAGTGCGAGCAACCATGGACGCTGCGTGCGTGCCAGTTCGGCAACCATACGCTGACGGTAGAACCAGCGCGTCACGCGCAAGGCTCCGCCTTCCACCTGAATGCTGTTCACATGCGTGTCGACACGTCCGCCAAGGCGGTGCGAGACGCCGGGCAGCACGCGCGCCACGCGCGAGGTATCGGCGGTGACGACAATCGTCGCTTGCGCCGCACGAATCAGCGACTCGACCGCGGCGGCGTCGGTGGCATAGCGCGCCTGGGCGAATTCGGGAGCGGCCACGCCCAGAAATTTCGCGGCGCCGCAGTTGGCCAGTTGATCCGCCGCCGCACCCACCTGCGCTCCGTAGAGTCCCACCGCCAACGACGAGCCGCCCAGCGCGGCTGCCAGCTCAATAGCGGCGCCAAGCGCTTCCAGCGCGGGTTTTGCCACCAGACCATCCGCTTCCGTGTGAGCAACAAAAAGAATTGTTTCCATGACTCGTTCCTTCCATAAACCGCAGCGTGTCCAGCAGCTCCAGGTGGCCCACATCCGCCTGCAGTTGGCGAATGTGGGGAACCAAAATGCCCTACTCTTGCTTGATCCAGGCCACAATTTCCTTGGCGATCTCGTCGGCCGGCACATCCTTCACGATGCGCGTAGTGCGCTGCTGCTTGGGCAACTCGACCTTGGCGTATGAGAGGCCTTCGCTCCCAAGCTTTCCGGGTTTGGCGCGTTGCAGCGCGGGCATCACGGTGCGCATGTTCGCCATGCCGACCTGCGGATCGTTGCGCGGTTCGCCGAGGTTGCCGGTTGCCCAGCCAAGCACGGCAGGCGTTCCGGCGCATACGGAAACCTGGTGCTTGCCGCCTTCCACGCGCTCCAGCACTTCAAAAGACCCATCGGCGCTGAACGTGATCTGATCGACACCCTGGAACTGGTCGGTGATTCCGAGCTGTTCGCCCACCATCTGCAACGTCGCACCGGCGCCGCGCGAAGCCGACTCCCACCCGCCGAACAGCAGCAGTCGTGACTTGTCGAGACCGGGAATCGCCTGGATCGCCGCCGCGAGCAGCGATGCCACTTCACTCGAATCGGCAAACCCGGCGGTCGGGCCGTCGATGGCGACCAATTCAAACGGAACCTTTTGCGCCACCGTCATCATCACCTGCTGAAGTTTCGCCTTCGGGCCCAAGCTCACCAGGTAGACCTTGCTGCCCGGCACTTTCTTGGCGAGGTTCGCGGCTTCGTAAAGTGCGTGGCTGGCCCACGGATCAAGCACCGCCGGCAGCATCAATTCGTTCTTGAGGGCGGGCAAGCCCGTGCCGGCAATCGGTTCCAGGGTTTGCAGCGGGTCGGGCACAATGCCGCCGCATACGACGATTTGTAAGGGATCGCTCATAGTCTTCCTGACTGTGTTTCAGGTTTGTCCAGATCAGTTCCGCAAAACCTATATCTTAAATGGAATTTCAGGAAAGGTGTATCTCACTGCAGGCGGCCCACATTTGCCGAGTTGGCTAATGTGGAATCGAAGCGGCGAAACTAAGTTCGAGGGTGACCCATTCAAACGAAGTTTGGGTGGGGCTTTTGTTCGTCATCACAACGGTGCGCTCGAACTCGAGAGAGTTTTACGTCAACTACCCCGCCCTGGCTTCGCTAGAACGGGGCACCCGGCCGTTGGCTAATTTAAGTTCGAGGGTAGGGGAGTTCCTTGCTTTTAGGGTGCCCATTCAAACGAAGTTTCGAAAATTTTTGAAACTTGAAACTCGAAACTGTCTCTCTAGTTTTCGGCGGAATGCAATCCGCCCGCGCCGGCGCGGAATTCTATGTTGCTCTTTTCGCCGTTCGTCGTCTGCGAGCAGTTCCACAGGCACGCGCCGCAGTGGATGCATTTCTCGCGGTCGAACGCCGGAACCGCTTGTTCACCCGTGGTAATCGCCTGTCCCGAGCACATTTCGATGCAGGTGCGGGCTCCGCACCGCTGACACAACTGGGGGTCTATAAAGAGGACGTGATCGGCGTAGCCAGCGGCGGCCTGCACCTTTCCGCCCACCAGCAGCGCGTCCTGATGCGTGATCAGTAGCTTGCCGTCGAAGGGAATTGCCGGCCACCCACAGGCGTCCATGAATACATCGTGAAGCGACCTGTTTTCCGCGGCAGCCTGTTGCTTCAACTCCGCGATCTTCGCCGGGCTGAGCTTGCCGGAGAAATACTCCTCGGGAGAGCGCAGATGTTCGTGTGGCGGTCGTGGCTCGTCGGACAGCACAACCTTGCCGCCGGTCAATCCTGCCATCGCCATGCCGATCAGGCCGGAGATAAAGCCGGTCTGGAACCCGTCGCGGGCGTGTTCGGCAACGCGTCCTTCTTTCTCCACCCAACTCTGGCGACGTCGCCGGACGTAGCGCGCTTCAAGATTCTCACGGCTAAACGGCTTCGCTTCCTTCAGCAACTCAAGGACGCCTTCGGCAAGTTGCACGCCGGTCGTCCAAGCCTCGTCGACGCCCGATCCCGTCAGAACATTCGTGCTGCCGGAGCCCTCGCCGATGCGCGCATAGCCGTTGCCGGCCAAGCAGGGTTCGCCGCGCTTGCCCGACTCCTGCAATGATTTCGCGCCCCACGAGCGCAGCGTCCCGCCTTCCAGGTATCGCCACAGGTATGGGTGCATCATGAAGTGCTGGAGATAGCGATACGAGGTACGCAGAGGGCTATCAAACCACGATGGAACAAAAATTCCAACCGAGGCCACGCGCTCGGGATGAACGTAAAGGAAGCCGAAGATCTCCGGCTCAGGGAAGCCCATCGTGTGAATGACCGTTCCCGGTTCCAGCGTGACGTGCTCGGGAAGATCGACGACCGCCTTCATGCCCACGGCCCACTCGCGTTTGTGGTTTCCCTTGGGCATGCCGAAATGGTCGTCGAGTTGACGTCCGACCGGACCGACCGGGCCGTCGCCGACCACTGTGAGCGCGGCCTTGATGTCCATGCCCGCCATAAAACCGGCGTCGGGGGTGCCCGCTTTGTCGACGCCCTGATCGGCCATGCGCAGGCCGGTGACGCGTCCGTCCTCGATCAGAGCCTGCGAGACGGGCATGCCCGGCCATATCTGCACACTACCCGATCCCATAACCTGGCTGCCGACCCAAAGATTGAACTGCCCAAGTGAAAGCAGTAAGCCATCGTGCTTGTTGAGAAACTCCGGCGTGTAAGGCAGCTCGATCGCCTGATGTTCAAGCGGCAGAGCGAAGCGCAGCGACTTGAGAACCTTGTCGGCCATCCGCAACGCGCGCGAGCGGCGGCTGGCGCCGGTGGGGTCAAGCAGGTAAACCACTCTTTCCCGGCCGACGCGTGCGGCCATCGGAATCTGCGAGACATCCAGGCCGGGGAAGCTCTGCTTGATGCCGCGAGCCCGCGACACCACGCCCGAGACGCCAAACCCAAGATCATCGGCGCGCTCGTAGCAGATCACCTGCAACGGCATCCCCGGCATCGCCGGACTTTCCACCGCGGGCGATCCGTCTTCGTTCACCAGGCCGCGCGCCAGAGTGGTCAGAAACCCTCCCATGGCCGGGCCAAATCCTACGCAAGCGATGTCCACTTCCAGACTTTGCCGCTCAAGATCGACGGGTTGTTCTTCAGTACTCAATAAATCTTCCTATGCCAAACTTGAAACTTGAAACTGAAATATGAAGCGGCTTACATCCTTACATCGGGTAGTCGAGCGCCTCGGGAATCATGACCTTGGTCAGCGCCTCAGCCGCGCGGTCCTTCGCCAGCATGGAACCGGTCAGGCACTGATCGAGCCGGCTGCGCAGACGCTTGAATTCGTCGAGCCCTTTGCCGCTAACGCACGGGCCTGCTTTCTCCGGATGCGAGCCGTCGGCGTCCACCACATCGGTCGCGACAGCGGCGATGCCGGGGATAAGATTCTCCAAGCCGTCCATCTCCTCTGCCCGGAAGCAGCCCTTGTAACCCTCATCGTCCCACGCCGGATGCCGGTTGTAACCGTTCACCAACTCAGCGCAAACGCGCCCTGCCTCACCGGCGGCGCGAGCCACCTGAACGTGGCACAAGTCGCTGTAAAAACGGACAGTGCCTTCCAGCCCTTCGGCGACCAGCGGATTTTCCGGACCCTTCTGCTCCAGTTCCATCACGTCGAGCACCTGCTGACGAGCTGCCAACAACCAGCAAAGCGCGTCTGCCAGCGCAAACGTCACGCCTTGGCGCGTCCCGTGGTACAGCTTGCTGCCATTGGCGTCGGTCGCGGATTGCAGATGTTCAAAGGCCCACAGCCACAGCCTCATTGCGGTGGCCAGCGCGCAGGCTCCAGTTCCGGGGCGGACGCTGGCGATCTGGCGCATCTCCACAATCCAATTGCGGAATTGGGCCAGGAACAATTCGTTGGTCATGGTGACCGTAAGGTTGCGCCGCTGCACCGCCTCGGGGCCTTCGTAGGTCGCTTCCAGTTGCGAGTCCATCCACTTGTGGCCCAGGAAGCCGGGGCAATCTTCCGTGATGCCGTAGCCGCCCATCAAGCTCACGGCCTCGCGCATCATCACCGATCCCTGTCCGGTGTTCCACAGCTTAGAGGCGGGGCAGAGCACGCTTGCCACCGCGTCGAGAATGGCATATTGCACCAGGGTGTTATCGTGCAGCTCCTGCAGCCGCGGACTGCTGTTCGCCGCCTCGGGATTGCGACACAGTCGCAGAAATTCATTCGCGTCCTTGGCGATTCCGCGGAAAAACTTGAGCTCCGATTTGCCGCCGTTGATTCCTTTTTCGGCGAGAATCCGCGTTTTTTCCTTCTCCAGCGGGTCCAGCACGTCGAAGCAGCGAGCCGCCGCAAATCCCAACGCAGCCGCTGACTCGCCCATGGCCCACACATCGACCAGTCTGTGCAGCACGTCTTCGCGTTGTTGCAGGCCGAGTTCGTAGCGCAGCGTGCCCGGCGTAGCCTGGTCCGCGCCGCGAAAGCGTCCGCGCTGATAACGTATGACCGGCTCGACGGCCGAAAGCAGCTTGGCCGCCGTCATCACCGCGACCGTGACGCGCGTGCGTTTGAACACGGCTTCAATCACTTCGCTGTGGTCGTAGTTGGGAATGATCGTGCCGTCCTTAACCGTGTAGCCGCCGACGATGCGGCTGGCGGGAACCCTCAGGCTGAAGATCGGGTCGGAGGTCGAAGATAACTGATGGACCATCTTGCGCGTCGGCGTGCCGCGATCGAAAGTTCCCGGGTCGCCCTCTTCGAGAATGATGATGCAGCTTCCCTTGATCTTCTCATCCGCCGTCTGCACCGCCGCGGTAACGAAATTGGCGAACCCCATGTTGGTGATGAAGCGTCCGCGCTTATCGACCTGCAACATGGGCTCTTCGCCCTCTTTCCACTCGGCGATCCGCACCTTGCCGTTGAGCATGCCGGTGTCGACGCCGACATAAGGGATGGGCTCGGTCAGGCAGAAAGCGCCACGCCAGGGCGTGCGGTCTTCACCCGGCTGCGGCGGAACGCACAGCGACATGTAGCGCAGTTTTTGCTCGGGGGTGCCGCGTTCGTGAATCGGCGACAGCGCCAGACAGCTGGCGAGCGCGCCCGTCGCGGCTCCGCCATCCACCCATGCCAATTCGAAAGCCGTCAGCGCCAGCGCCAAGTTCTTCGGACCGGCGATGAATCCGCCTTCTTCGGGCTCCATGAAGGCCGCGGTAATGCCGGCCTCGTCATAGGCTTTCAGCAACTCGTTCTTGCGCGCGGTCCATTCATGCGTATTGCGTTCGCCTTCGGCCACCAGGCGCGCGACGATCGTGCGTGCAACCGAGCGTGAGGATTGCACCAGCATCTGCAGGTCATAGCGGTCGGAAAAGCGCCAGAGAATCTGGCGAACATCGTCGCCGGGCAGGGTACGCAGAGTTTCGACTTCAGGCTTCGCGGCGGTGCTGGACATATTGGGTTTCCAGGTTTCCTTTCCGGAGTCCCCGGCAAGCGCTGTGCGCCCGTGCCTGGGGTGTTTCAGGCTGTGCAATTAATCCTTCAAAACCTTGACCAACCGGTCTGTGATTTGCGTCATAAAAACGGGTGACCGGCAAATTATTCTTGCGTTCCAATCCTTAATACTTCGCTCCGAAAGTGCCGCAGGCTACGACGAAAGTAGCCGCCCGGCTGTCTCGATCAGCGCCGCGGGCGCCTCCGACAGCAGGAGCGTAGCGCTTGCGAACACATCCTTCACCTTCGCGCCTTCGCAGAAAAGCACGATCTTGATGTTCTGGTTGCGCCGTTTCGCCTCCGCCTCCATGCGTCTACGATCGCCGGCCGGAATATCGGGAGAGAGCACCATGAGATCTGTCTTCCCCGGTCCAACCGCACCCAGAGCGGCGGAAAGCGAACCGCACTCCCGCACCTCATAACCGGCTTCAGTCAGAATCTGCTTGTGGGGCGAAAGCAGTTCAGGGTTATAACTGACGATCAGAACCGTCTTGCTCATGGGTTCGAATTGGAGCACTTACATTAAATCTACACGAAATGGCCGTCTGCCGGGGATGCGAAATGGGAAAATACCACCAATCGGGAGCACGGTGCCCATCTGAATCCTGAGTCATCCGTCCAGCAAGCCGTTGTCTCCTGCCCGGGCCCTTTTCTGAAGCCGGGTGTGCCGCCGGATGCGCACATCTCGATGTGATTAGTTTGTGCAATCGCCATAGATTTCAAGGCATTAGATAAGGCCTCTGTGACAATATCACACCAGGATGTGATGGATGCACTTGTTGTTGGTACATAGAATACGCGATTTTAGTGATAAGGCGAGTCAGGTCGTGTGCGCTTGATGTGTGTCCTGCCATGGCACCTTCAAACGCGCGCAATCGGGCCTGTCGCAAACGGCGGTCAACCTCGCGCGGAAGTCTGTTGCGGGGCCAGCGATTTGCTGTTCGTCCGGGTGTTCGAAAAAATTCCCGGACGGGGACTAGAGGGGGTGCGTGGTGCTTTCACCGTATGGGTTAGACATCATCGAGAGCTGCCTGAGCTGCAAGATGAAGACCGATCGTTTGTTTTGCGATCTGCCCGCATCGGCGCTCCAATCATTCGAAAATATTAAATATGCTACTGCTTATCCGAAGGGTGCCGTGCTGTTTGTCGAAGGACAGGCGCCGCGCGGTATTTTTGTTCTCTGCAAAGGACGCGTAAAGTTGTCCATTTGCTCAACCGACGGCAAGACGCTCATTCTCAAGATCGCCGAGTCAGGCGAGGTGCTGGGACTGAGCGCGACCATCTCCGGAAAACCTTATGAACTGACGGCGGAGACCGTCGATCCTTGCCAGATCAATTTCGTCAAGCGCGAAGATTTTCTGCGCTTCCTGCGCGAGCACAGTGAAGCCTGCCTGCGTGTCGCCGAACAGTTAAGCGAGAAGTACAACACAGCCTGCCGCGAGATCCGTTCGCTCGGGTTGTCGCACTCGGCCGCTGAAAAGCTGGCCCGGTTGCTGCTGGACTGGACGACCCGTAATGGCGAGGCCAACAAGCAGGAGCCACGCGTGAAGTTGGCGCTCACGCACGAGGAGATCGCGCAGATGATCGGCACCTCGCGCGAAACCGTGACGCGGCTCTTCGCCGAATTGAAGAAGCGGCAGATTGTTCAGGCCAAAGGTTCGACGCTGGTGATCCGCAACAAGGCTGCGTTGAAATCCCTGGCCACGGTCTGAGTCTTGTGGTGGAGAAGTTCGGCATTTTTCTAATTAGTGCTGGTTGCATAAATATTTCTTTGAACGCCGCCCAGAGCCTGTAATGGCGTGGGATTCAGCCCCTGAGGAAGTTGTTGATTTTCCCAAAATGGATGTAGGCAACAGTTCCAGCCCCGCCAAATCGCGGGGCATTTTTTCGTGGCAGCGCTACCGGGGAGTGAAAATAGCGTCTTCCCCGCTATTTATGCGGGTTTTGTAACCGGGGTCACGGCAACGGGTGATTGTTATCACTGCGGGTCCACGCCGACTCCTATAAACCAGATGATCATGGAGAGCGCAACTCAGCCGAGCTGTTACTACTGTGAATTCCGGCCCGACCGGCTCTTTTGCGACATGCCGGTCGATGCGCTGCAATTGCTGGACACCGTCAAGTCACTGGCCATTCACCCCAAGGGCTCCGTATTGTTTGCCGAAGGACGGCCTGCAAAAGGAATATTCGTCCTCTGTGACGGACGTGCGAAGCTCTCCATTTGCTCGGAAACCGGCAAGCGCCTTATGCTGCGCATCGCCGGACCCGGTGAGGTTCTCGGCCTCGGCGCGGCCATGTCCGGCACGCCTTACGAAATCTCAGCCGAGTTGCTGGACACCTCGCAAGTGATGTTCATTCGGCGCAAGGACCTGTTGAAATTTCTGCGTGACCACAGCGACCTTTGCGTCCGGGTTGTGCAAATGCTAAGCCAGGATTTGCATGCGGCTTATGAGCGCGTGCGCTCGATTGGCCTGGCCAGAACGCGTCGGCCGCGCGCCGCGCACGCCGACTAGAGCAATTTCACAAGTTATATTTTCCGCGAACCAGCCGGGCCCCAGCCCGGCGTTTGTGTTTGCTATGAGGTTCGAGGGTGCCCCACGTTCCGCACCGCTTTTGGGCTAACGTGGGGTAGTTCACTTTGGCTGCAGGCGTGTCGTAGCCTGCTCCTTTTCCGCTTTGCACACGTCCCATGTGATCACTGACACATGGGCCTATGCGTTTGCTAGGGCAAACAGTCATAAAGCGATAAGAGTAAACGCTTACATGGTGATAGAAGTCACACCTGCATGTGAGAGCTCTCACTGCCAACGCGGGCATGCGAATGCGAAAAACAGAGAGTCCCCTTTTTGTATTTGAGGTCTTGTGAATCGCTACGCCAAGCTTTTACTGATGTTCGTGCTGCTGACCGGAATGGCCCAGGCCAAACAACCGCAGAAAGCGGAGAAGTTTACCAATGCGGACTGCCTGGCGTGCCATAACGACGCATCGCTGACCAAGGAAGAAAATGGCAAGCAGGTGAGCCTGCAAGTGAAGGAGGAGCAATTCAAGAACTCCATTCACGGCGGCATGTTCAGTTGCACGGATTGCCATAAGGATGTCACTTCGGTTCCGCATGAAGCCACGCCGGCCAAGCCATCCTGCGCGCAGTGCCACGGCGACCAGCTGAAGGCGTACGACAACGGACTGCATGCCAAGGCGCGCGCGGCCGGCGACCGGCAGGCGGCGCGTTGCGTCGACTGCCACGGCGACATTCATGCGATCCTTCCGGCGGGCGACCCCGCGTCCAAGGTGAGCCACAAGAACATCGCTGCCACTTGCGGCAGTTGTCATGGCCAAAAATCGGTGATGCAGCAGGCAGGAGAAAGCACGCGGCCTTTCACCTCCTACCAGGACAGCGTTCACGCCAAACTGGTGGCTGGCGGCAATGAGAAAGCCGCCGTTTGCAGCGACTGCCACGGCGCTCACGACATGCGGCGCGTTTCCGACCCGCAATCGCCCGTTTACAAGACCAACGTTCCCGCCACCTGCGCCAAGTGTCACGAAGCGCAAAGAGCGGAGTTCATGACGAGTATTCACGGGCAGGCAATCGGCAGGGGCAACCTGCATGCGCCGGTCTGTACCGACTGTCATAGCTCGCACATGATCAAGGACGCCAAGGACCCGAGTTCAACCGTCTCGTCGGAGAATCTGGCAACCAACACCTGCGCGCAGTGTCACGAGAACGTGAAGATGTCGCGCGAGTTCGGAATCGTAGGCGGCCGCGGGAGCAGCTATCTGGCCAGCTATCACGGGCTCGCCACGGCCCGCGGGTCGAAGATCGCCGCCAATTGCGCCAGTTGTCATGGCGTGCACAACATTCTGCCTTCGAGCGACCCGAAGTCGACAATCAACACGGCGCATCTCGTTCAAACCTGCGGAAAGTGCCATCCCGGCGCGAACGCTAATTTCGCCGCCAGCAAGATGCACCTCGACGCGCAAGCCGCCGATATCGGCAGCAAAGCCGTCGCTTTGATCCGCCGCTTCTACCTGCTGATGATCATCGCCACTATTGGCGGCATGCTTTTGCACAACGTTCTGGTCATGCGGCGCAAACTGGCCGACCTTCGCCATGGACACGCGCACATCTCGGGTGGTCCGAGAATCGTGCTGCGCATGACCTTCAACCAGCGCATGCAGCACATGACTTTGTTCACGAGCTTCTTTGTATTGGTCGCTACCGGCTTCGCGCTCAAGTACCCGGAATCCTGGCTCGGAATGCTTTTCCTGGGCGAAACCGTGCGAAGCGTGCTGCACCGGATCGCCGGCGTAGTCCTGATCATGGTCGGCGTTTATCATGCCTGGTATGTTGCGGCAACCCGCGAGGGCCGCAAGCTGATCGTGGATTTCCTGCCCGAGTGGAAGGACGCCACCGATGTCAAGGACGTGCTGTTCTACTACCTGCGCCTGAGCGGAGACAAGCCGCAGTTCAAGCGCTTCAACTACGCCGAGAAGATGGAGTACTGGGCGCTGGTGTGGGGAACGATTGTCATGGCCCTGACCGGTGTCATGATCTGGGCCAAGGTTGAGTTCGGCAATCACCTGCCGCGCTGGGTCATCGATGCGGCCACCGCCGTTCACTTCTACGAAGCCATCCTGGCGTCGTTGGCGATTCTGGTGTGGCACTTCTACATGATCATCTTCGACCCGGAGGTCTACCCGATGAATTGGGCCTGGTACGACGGCAAGGTGACCTGCGAGCTTTATCAGTCCGAGCACGGGCTCGATGTGGAAACGCTGACTCAGGCGATGGAAACCGACGCGCGCCAGCAGGAGCAGACGGAAGCTCCGCCCGTTGAGGACGACAATGTCCCGGATCATAAGTGATTCGCTATTCCGGCGTCGGAAGAGGAAGTTGCTTTCAGCTAACGGCCATTTGTTGGACGAGCAGGCCCTAAGTTCCCGGAAGAAATGTTGGCGGAAGTCTGTATTTCTGTAATGATATGTAAATTGATGTGAGCTGATCCTGGTGGGGAAATCAGCAGCTTTGGGTGGCACGAATTCTTTGGATGGCACTAATTAATGAACAGCATGCATCAGGGTAGCCGCGCCTGCGGCCGCAGCCGTGCGGTGACGTGTGCGCTCATGGTGACGGCAATTCTCCTCGCGCTCGGCGCGTGTCTGCCGGTTGGCCGCGTACAAGCCGCAGAAGCCTCGGGCCAGAACGATCTCTGCTTCGGCTGCCACAGCGACAAGAGCATGACCACCAAGCATGCCGGGCGGACCGTCTCGCTTTTCGTGGACGGGAAAAAGTTTTCCGCCTCGGTGCACAACAGCCTGTCGTGTACCTCGTGCCACGTCGACCTGGAGGGAGCGGAGTTGCCGCACCCCGCGCCCAAGAAGGTGCAGTGCGGCACCTGCCATTCGCAAGAGCAGGAGCTGCATGCCAAGTCGCTGCACGGCAAAGCCGTTGCGCGCGGCGATCCGCTGGCTCCCCGCTGTGTCAACTGCCACGGCAATCACGATATTCTGCCGGTGAAAGACAAGAACTCGCCCGTCGCGCCGATGAAGGTGCCGTTCCTTTGTGGAAAGTGTCATCGCGAGGGCACGCCGGTTCAAACACAACGTCATATCGATGAGCACAACATCATCGAAAATTACACCGAGAGCATCCACGGCGAAGGCCTGCTTAAGAAGGGCTTGACCGTGTCGGCCAATTGCGCGTCGTGTCACACGGCGCACTCGATTCTGCCGCACACCGATCCCAACTCCTCTATTGCACGGCGTAACATCGCGGCCACCTGCACCAAGTGTCATGCGCAGATCGAAGCCGTGCACCGCAAGACCATCCGCGGCGAACTTTGGGAGAAGGAAGCGAATGTCCTGCCTGCCTGCGTGGACTGCCACCAACCGCACAAGGCGCGGAAAGTTTTCTACAGTCAGGGCATGGCCGATGCCGATTGCATGCGTTGCCATACCAATCAGGCCCTAAAGTCGGCGGACGGCCGTTCCATGTTCGTCAAAGCGGCGGAGATTTCGGATTCGCGTCACGCGAAGGTTTCGTGCAGCCAGTGCCACTCGGAAGTGAACGCCTCGAAGGTTCGTCCCTGCGAGACCATCACTAGGCAGGTGGATTGCAGCAAGTGCCACGAAGCCGTCGGGCAACAGTATCAGCGGAGCACTCACGGGCAACTGTTCGCCAAGCAGGACCGCAATGCTCCGACCTGCCGGGAATGCCATGGCACGCACGGCATTCTTGGCAAACTCGATCCGCGATCGCGGACATTTCCGCCTAACGTTCCCAATCTTTGCGCACAGTGCCATCGTGAGGGCCAGCGCGCCGCCCTGCGCTACACCGGCCAGCAGCATGACATCACTACCAACTACAGCGAAAGCATTCATGGCAAGGGACTGTTGAAGAGCGGCCTCACCGTGACCGCTACTTGTACCAGTTGCCACACCGCGCACGGCGAATTGCCGGGCAAAGATCCCGACTCGACGGTCAACAGCAAGAATCTGCCGGCAACCTGCGGCAAGTGCCATCACGGCATCGAAGAGCAGTTTGTGCAGAGCGTGCACTCCGCGACGGTCAACAAGACCGACAAGAAATTGCCGGTCTGCAACGACTGTCACACCGCGCACTCCATTCGTCGAGCCGATGAAGATGGATTCAAACTCGAGATCATGGACAGGTGCGGCAAGTGCCATGGCGAAATTGCCCAGACCTACTTCGATACCTATCACGGAAAGGTATCGAAGCTCGGTTACACCAAGACCGCCAAGTGTTACGACTGCCACGGCGCTCACGA
The DNA here is from genome assembly GCA_963832365.1 of uncultured Acidobacteriota bacterium. Classification (GTDB taxonomy): domain Bacteria; phylum Acidobacteriota; class Terriglobia; order Terriglobales; family Acidobacteriaceae; genus CAWBRT01. The sequence continues at coordinate 181,930 of CAWHUL010000030.1, forward strand.
TATCCAGAAGGTGGACGACCCGAGGTCGCATCTGAGCCGTGACAACGTGGTCACCACCTGCCGGAAGTGCCACGCCGACGCGTCCCGCCGCTTTGCCGGATATCTGACGCACGCAACCCATCACGATCCTAAGAAGTATCCGTTCTTGTTCTGGGTGTTCTGGGGCATGACGTCGCTGCTGATTGGGACCTTTATCGTCGGCGGCGTGCACACGCTGTTGTGGCTGCCGCGTGCCATCGAGATGAAGCGCAAGTTGCGCGCCGAGGAAGCCGCGCTCGAGGGCAAGCCGAATGGTCCTGCCGCGGAGGATAAGTAGCATGGACAAGAGTGAACTAGGCCTGCCCGCGCCCGACAATTCGCGCCCCGACGCAACCGCGGAAGAACGCGCCGCTTACATGAAACCGGCCGCTTCGGTGCAGCGTGAATTCGTACGCTTCACCCGCCTGCAGCGTGCGCTTCATGGTTGCATTGTCATCAGCTTCCTCAGCCTGGCCACGACCGGCCTGACGCTGAAATTTTCTTACACCAAGTGGGCCGTTTTCCTGTCGCGGCTGCTCGGTGGATTCCAGACCGCCGGTTATATTCACCGCTTCGCGGCGGTAGTGATGTTTGCCGCTTTCATTACGCACCTCTTTGATCTCTACAAGCTGAAGACGAGGAAGTATGGCTCGTGGCGCAAGTTGCTGCTGGGACCGAACTCGATGATCCCTATGAAGCGCGACCTGGATGAGTTCATAGCCACGCTGAAGTGGTTCGTGCACCTTGGTCCGAAGCCGGAGTACGGGCGCTGGACCTACTGGGAAAAGTTCGATTATTTTGCCGTGTTCTGGGGAGTCTTCATCATCGGTTCCACCGGACTGACTCTCTGGTTTCCCGTGTTCTTCACTCGCTTTCTGCCGGGAGCGTTCATCAACGTCGCCACCATCATCCACAGCGACGAAGCTCTGCTCGCCACCGGATTCATTTTCACCGTCCATTTCTTCAACACCCACTTGCGGCCGGAGAAGTTCCCGATGGATACCACGGTCTTTACTGGCCGCATGGCTCTCCCCGAGCTCAAGCGGGACAAGCGCAAGGAATACGACGCGCTGGTTGCGAGCGGCGAACTGGAGCAGCATCTCGCCGAGCCGCACCCGGAAATTGTGGTCCGTACCATCCGCGCCTTTGCCTGGATTGCGTTGAGCATCGGTTTCAGCATTGTGGTTTGGATTGTGTACGCCATGCTGTTCGCCTATCGGTAGACCAGTGCGCGAGGAACTGGGGTTTTCTGGAGAGTCAGAGTGTCATGGCGAGCGAAGTCGAGCCATCTCTTGTTTCATTTCTGTTGCCAATAACAAACGGACTCCAGGGCGCCAGGACCGGAATCTGCGGGACTGCCCAATTCAGCGTCGGCAGAGCTCAATTTCTGCTTTCGACCACGCGAATTCAGTACGCCTCGTTTTCCGATATGATTAAGTTCGTGGGGGACTACGCACGATGAGTGATGCGGGAACGCCCCTTCCGCCGAATCCGCCGGCGGAAGATCTGTCACTGAAGAGTCTGCTTCGCAATTACGTCAGCCTGATCGGACTCGCCTTGGCGGTCGTATCGCTGGCGAACATCATCTTTTTGTTTCTGATCGATATCGTTTCGAACCAGCCAAGTCCCTACATCGGCATTTTTGCCTACATGGTGATGCCCGCATTCCTGCTGATGGGATTGCTCCTCGTTCCTGTGGGGATGTGGATCGAGCGTCAGCGGCACCGCCGGAATTTGGCCAGTCTCAGTCGCTTCCCGGTCCTGGACCTGAACAGCGCCACGCAGCGCGGCACGATCGCATTCTTCCTGTCCTCCGTGATCCTGTTCATCCTTCTCAGTGCTGCCGGCAGTTATCGCGCCTACGAGTACACCGATTCCGTCCAGTTCTGCGGTCAGCTTTGCCACACGGTGATGCATCCGGAGTTCACCGCGCATCAGGCCTCGCCCCATGCTCGCGTTACGTGCGTCGATTGTCACGTTGGGGCAGGCGCGGGCTGGTATGTCCGCTCCAAGCTGTCCGGCGCCCGCCAGGTCGTCAAGACCGCGCTGAACACCTTTCCCCGCCCGATCGAGACGCCGGTAGCTAACCTGCGTCCCCCGCAGGAAACTTGCGAGCAGTGTCACTGGCCCAGAAAGTTCTGGGGAGCGCAATTAAAGGTCATCAATCACTTTTCCAGCGACGAGCAGAACACTCCGCGGCAGTTGCAGATGCTGATCAAGACCGGCGGCGGCGATGCGAATGCCGGCCAGGCAAGTGGAATTCACTGGCACATGAACATCGCCAACATCATCACCTACTCCTCCGATCCCAAGCGGCAGAGCATCCCCTACGTGCGGATTCAGAATGCGAAAGGCGAGGTGACCGAGTATTTCGCCCCGGATGCCAAGCCCGAAGAGATTGCCAAAATGAGTAGCCGGCGCATGGATTGCGTCGATTGCCATAACCGCCCCACCCACATTTATCTTCCCCCCGACCGCGCCGTTGATGACTCGCTCGCGACAAATCGGATTGACCGGAGTTTGCCCTACGTGAAACAGCAGTCGGTCCAGGTGCTGACGGCGGCTTACAAGACGACGCCCGAAGCGATGCAGGCCATTGCCACCGCAATTCCGGCGTTCTATCGCGAGAAATATCCGCAGATCGCCGGCGCCAAACAGGCGCAGATACAGTCTGTGGTGTCTGAACTTCAGCGTGTTTTCCGCACCACCATCTTTCCGGAGATGAAAGTCGATTGGCGCACGCATCCCAACAATGTCGGGCATTTTTATTTTCCGGGCTGCTTCCGCTGTCACGACGGCAACCATCTGAGCAAGGCCGGCAAGGCCATCAGCAAGGATTGCAATGCCTGCCACACCATGCTCTCGGAGCAGGAAGGCGCGCAGTCGCCCATGGCCGCCACCACCGGAGTCGCCTTCAAGCATCCGGTGGACCTGGGCGATCTCGCGGCCGTCAACTGTTCGGACTGTCACAACGGCGGCGTCGGACCCTAACCTAAGTTTTGGAGGAACTAACCCTGGATGCGGGTGCCCCACGTTCCGCCCCGCTGTTGGGCTAACGTGGGGTAGTCTCCGGGTGCCCCATCCTTATCGCGCAGCGATAGCGTGGGCTTTGCCGGGTGCCCCATTCAAGCGAAGCTTGGGTGGGGCTTTTCGTTGAGGCAGTTCTCGAAACATCACGCCCGCCGCGCTTCTTCACTTTCGCTTTACAGTGGAGGGGTGATTCTGCGAAATTAGAACGTGGAACATCCCGCGATTGAATCCATCGTTATCCTTGATTTCGGCTCGCAATATACGCAGCTGATTGCGCGCCGCGTCCGCGAGCAGAACGTTTTCTCCGCCGTTCTGCCCTGTACTGCCGCACTGTCGGAAATCCAGAATTACAATCCGGTCGGCATCATTCTTTCCGGCGGGCCATTCTCGGTTTACGATCCCGATGCGCCGCCCGCCGACGAACGCGTCCTTGCCCTGGGAGTGCCCGTGCTCGGCATTTGCTATGGGCTTCAATTCATTGCTCACAAACTCGGCGGCAAAGTGAGTCCCGGCGTAAAGCGGGAATACGGCCATGCGGACGTCACCCTCATCGAAAAATCCTGCTTGTTTGAAGCAGTGCCGTCGCAGGTGAGCGTATGGATGTCGCACGGCGACGAAGCACTGGAGTTGCCGGAGGGCTTTCAACTGATCGCCAGGTCGGCCACCGCGGTGGCCGCCATCGAAAACCGTGCCAAGCGCATTTTCGCCGTGCAGTTCCACCCCGAGGTCCACCACACCAGCCACGGCACGGACATTCTTCGCAATTTCGTTTTCGGAATCTGCGGAGCCAAGCCGAACTGGACCGCGCAGCGTTTCATCGATTCCACGGTCGAAAACGTTCGCCAGACCGTCGGTCCGTCGGGGCGCGCCATCTGCGCCATTTCCGGCGGCGTAGATTCGTCCGTGGCGGCGACGCTGGTCTCCCGCGCGCTCGGCGAACGCCTGACCTGCGTTTTCGTCAACAATGGAGTGCTTCGCAAGCATGAGTTCGAGAAGGTGCAGCAGAGCCTGCGCAACAATCTCGGACTCAACATCGATGCCGTTGACGCGAGCGAGCGTTTTTTATCGAAGCTCGCTGGCGTTACCGACCCCGAGCGCAAGCGCAAGATTATCGGCAACGAGTTCATCGAGGTCTTCGAGCGCGAAGCGCTCCGCCTCAAGCAGAGCTCCGGCCACGTCGAGTGGTTGGTGCAGGGAACGCTTTACCCGGACGTGATCGAGTCGCGTTCCGTGCGCGGCCCGTCGCAAACCATCAAGAGCCATCACAACGTCGGCGGGCTTCCGGAAAAGATGAACCTCAAACTCATCGAGCCCTTGAAGGATCTCTTCAAGGACGAGGTGCGTCGCATCGGTCGCGATCTCGGCATGCCCGAGGAGATGGTGCAGCGGCAGCCATTCCCCGGCCCCGGACTGGCCGTTCGCATCCTCGGCGAAGTCACCCCCGAGCGCATTTCGCTGCTTCAGGAGGCTGACGATATCGTTGTATCCGAGATCAGGCGGGCGGGCCTGTACACCAAGATCTGGCAGTCATTTGCCGTGCTGCTTCCGGTGATGTCCGTCGGCGTCATGGGCGACCAGCGTACCTACGCTTATACCTGTGCCATCCGCGCCGTAAACTCCGAGGACGGCATGACCGCCGATTGGGTTCCGCTCCCTCACGAGGTGCTGAAGACGATCTCCAGCCGCATCGTGAACGAAATCCGCGGAATCAACCGCGTCGTCTACGACATTACATCGAAGCCGCCCGGAACCATCGAATGGGAGTAGGCTGGCGCCAAGAGAATACGGCAGGTGGCCGGGTGCCCCACGTCGGCCAAGCGGGGCAGCTTCCTCGTGGGCTGACGTGGGATACAGCTCTTCCGCGGGACGTTCTGTCGCAATTGAACGCCGCGAGCAGTGTTGGCGCGAAACAAAGATTTCTCTGGAGAAACGACCTTGGGAAACATAGGGACACTGATTGTAACTGGCGGAAGCCGAGGCATCGGTGCTGCTATAGCCAAACTGGGCGGAGCCCGAGGCTACGCAGTTGCCGTGAACTACCACAGCAACGAAGCCGCCGCGCTCGCGGTGGTTCGTGAGATTGAGGCAGCCGGAGGCCGTGCCATCGCCATTGCCGGCGATGTTGCTAAAGAGCAGGACGTGCTGCGCTTGTTTGCCACCACCGAGCGCGAACTGGGGCCGATCACAGCGTTGGTGAACAATGCCGGCACCGTGGGCAAGGCGGGCCGCGTCGAGGCGCTTGAGTTGCAGATTCTGGAGCGCGTGCTTGCCGTGAACGTTGTCGGAACGGTGCTGTGCGCGCGTGAGGCTGTGCGGCGCATGTCCACCAAGCATGGCGGCAAGGGGGGCGCTATCGTGAACATCGGCTCCCGTGCCTCCGGACTAGGCGGCGCCGGCGAGTGGGTGCATTACGGCTTGAGCAAAGGCGCGGTTGATACCTTCACCGTCGGGCTGGCCAAAGAAGTCGGCGGCGAGGGTATTCGGGTGAACACCGTTACTCCCGGCATAATTGACACGGAGATCCATGCGGCCTCTGGGATGGCGGATCGTTTGCCTCGGCTTGCCGCTACCATCCCGATACCCAGAATCGGCGACGCTGCCGAAGTTGCCGAGGGCGTGATCTGGCTGCTCTCGCCGGCAGCTTCCTACGTAACCGGCGCGAGTCTCCACATCAGCGGCGGGCGGTAAGCGGTCCCCGTAAACGAAGAAACGTCTTGGGTAAGCAGTGAGTTCCCAGCAAGAATGACCTCGGGTGGCCCATTCAAGCCCGCTGTTGGCTTGAGTGGGGTAGTTTCCCCGTGGAGGTTCTGGGTGCCCCACGTCCCGCCCTTCTTTTGGGCTGACGTGGGGTAGTTCTCTTGGCTAGTGGCCCATATTCGCCCGTTTTTGGCTCACATGGGGTAGTTCTCTCGCCCCGTTCGCAACCCTGCTCGCCGAAACCACCCATCATCTTCCCGTTCCCCCGCCCCTCCTGCGGCATTGCACTTCAGACCTACTACTTACGTTATCTCCTAAATATTCCCGCACCCCAGTACTCTTTCCGCGAACAGCAATGAGCTCGGATATCAAAATTGTTCCGCCCGCGGATGGTTATCCGGCATTACGTCGATGGGCGCGCTACCAAGCGAGCCTGCTCACATGCCTCATCGCGCAAAAGCCAAGAAAAGCGGTCATCGTTCCGGGCCGCGGCTCGGAGCTGAACCACGGTGGGATGACCGTTTATGCCGGGATCGAGCTGGCGGTCAATGAGCATGTCCGGGTCTCATTCACCCCGCCCCACTGTGGAGAGCCGGTTACGTTTCAATGCGTCGTTCGCGATCGCATTGGCTATACCTATGGAGTCGAGTTTGTCCGCGACGAAACCTGCGACTACAGCACCCCCATGCAACGCATCCTGGACGCCATCGAAGACTTGAATCGCAAGTAGTGACCGCCACCAGCGCGGTGCACACCGCGCTCCCCAATATGTCACCTTGAGGAGCGACACGCCGGGTGCCCCAGGTTCGCCCGCTTTTGGCTAACCTGGGGAAGTTTCCTATCAATCACCCCAATCGAGCCGCCAACCCCACCAGTGCCGCGCCCAGGATGGCCCACACCGTCGAGCGCTTGGTAATCACAAGGAAGAGAAAGCTTCCAATCGCGATCAGAACCGGAACAATTCCTGTCAGCGAATCGCGGGCGAGCGGAACGGTGGCGCTCACCAGCAAGCCTGCCGACGCAAAGGTCACGGCGCGGATCGCGCTCCTTACGGCGGGCTTATCGGCCCTGCGGCCCAGGTATTGCAGTATTGGGATGATCAGGAACGCCGGTGTGATTACGGCCAGCAATCCGGCGAAGCCTCCCGGCACGCCGCCGACGAAGTATCCAACGCTCACAACGAACAGGCCATTCGGTCCCGGCGCGGTTTGTCCGGCGGCCACGGCCGCGTTCAGTTGCCGGTCCGTCAGCACGTGACGTTGCTCGACCAGGTCGTGCCGGATCACCGGAATCGAGGTCACTCCGCTGAATGAAGTGATGGTCGCCTTGGCCAGCAGCAGGTAGAGCAGCAGTACACTCATTCCGGCACCCGCCAGAAGCAGCCGACCGCCGCCGCCAGGCCGAGAACCGCGATCGGCGTCAAGTCGAATTTGAGCGAGAGCAATACTGAGCCCCCGGCGAATGCCACAACGTGAATCCAGCGCTTACCGTCGAGGTACGGCTGAAGCAGTTGCCAGGAAGCCATTGCCATAATTCCGACCGCGGCTGCCAGGGTGCCGGCAACAGCGGCCATGGCATTGGAATTCGAGCGCACCACGTCATAGCTGCCGGTCAGCAGCATCACCATGATGCCGGCCGGGACGCTGGCCGCCGCTACGCCGACGATGGCCCCGGGCCAGCCGAGCAGCTCCCATGCGGTTCCCGCGCAGAAGGCCAGCATGTTCGTTCCCGGCGTGATGCGTGCCAACGCATAAACCGTGGCGTACTGCTCCTGAGTCAGCCACTTGCGCAGCGACACCAGTTCCGTGTACAGCGCCGCCATGGTGATGGTGCCGCCGCCAAAGGTCAGATTCGTCACTCGCAGATAGGCCAGGAAGAGTTTCAGCAGAGACGGACGTTCGGGTTCCACATTTGTAATCTATCACCAGCGCGGTGAGCCAATGTTGCGGAAGGGGCTACTCCTGCAACTCCTTCTGCAGCATCTTTACAAAAACGTCCAGCGCCGGCGACATCCATTTGTCCCGATGCCAGATCAGTTGCGTCAAAATATCCATCGGAGGGCCGCTCCAGCGTAGCGTCGACAACCGATTGTCGCGAAGTTCGGTTGCCACTGCAATCACGGGCAACAGTGCGATTCCCATTCCCAGGGCCGCGCAGCCTTTGATCGCCTCCACGCTGGTAAACTCCGTCATGTTTTTCGGGCGAATGCCTCGCAGCCCAAGGAAGTCGTCGAGCTTCTTCCGGTAGGCGCAGCCGGCTTCGGTCAGCAGCAGTGTCTGACTCCGCAGGTCTTCGGGCGCCACCTTTGCCTTGGCCACCAGCGGATGCGTCGGCGCAGCGACGAAGATGACCCGCTCCGTTCGCAGGCGAATACTCGATAGCCGCTCGTTTGCCACTTCGTCCGCCATCCGAATCGTCACATCCAGCTTGCCTGTCTCCAGAGGTTCCACCAGGTTCGCATCGTCATAGGGACGAAAGATCAGCTCGACATCCGGATACTGTTTGCGGAATTTGCGGAGTGCCCGCGGCAGACGATAAGTAAGCACCGATTCCGGCGCACCCACTCGCAGCGGCCCGGACGGCCGGGAACCATGCGACAGGGCTTGTTTAGCGTCCGTCAGCGTCGCCAGCACTTTATCCGCATAGGGCAGCAGACGCTTCCCGGCCTCAGTCAGCGCCACCCGCTTTGCCAGGCGCTCGAACAATTGCGTGCCAAGTTCTTCCTCAAGCGAGTGGATCTGTCCGGTGACGTTTGACTGAACACAGTGCACGCGCTCGGCAGTCCGCGTAAAGTTCAATTCCTCTGCCAGCGCCCGGAAAATCTCAAGTTGCCGCACTTCCATATCAATCTCCCGTACTGATGACCGTAATCATTATAATCTATTGGACTGATGAATGCATCTTCGGCATCCTCTAGTAGTGAAAGAAAGGGGAGACGATGTCAGATACGCAATTTGCTGCCGATTCGAGAGCGATGAACAGCTCCGGTTCCTTGCGCGGGTCGTCCCCGGAATCGAATGCCGGCGCGCCTCGTGGAGATGCCAAGTCAACAAAGAGTTTTCGAAACCCGTGCTCTGAACGGCGCGGTCGCGGAACCGAGGGAGGCCCTATGAATAACGAATCCATCAATTTTGCCGCACAAGAGCCCTATGCCGCTGTAATCTGCGAACAGACCATCGCAAGCGCAACGCCGCTGGAAGCACTGGGCCGCGCTCTCGGCTACACGCAAAAAGAACTGGCCATTGCCGGCGATGTACTCAGCCGCTTTGTATGGCAGCGCCCGTCTGGCGACGACGGTGAGCAGACGCTGGAAGCCAAGGCCCGCCAGGCCGCATAAAACCAGGTAGCTTCGGGTGCCCCACCCTTATCGCGCGGCGATAGGGTGGGGCTTTTCTCTTTGTTTCGAGTGCGGTCGCGTGGCCCACATTTGCCGCAGTTGGCTAATGTGGGGTGAATTGCGGGTGCCCCATTCAAGCGAAGCTTGGGTGGGGCCTTTGTTCTTCATTCGATGTGATGCCACCTGAGTGGTTGCCTTCGCGCGCTCTGTTCTACAATCGTTCGCATGCCGACCGGCACGCGCGATTTCGAAAGAACGCTAAGAGCCGCTCCGCTGTTTGCGGGGCTTACGGATACGCAGTTCAGCCTGCTGGCTTCGCGACTCGTCGAGCGCTCCTTTGACGCCGGGGAGATGATCTTTCAAGAGGGCCAGCCTTGCGCCGGTCTGTTTATCATCCAGTCGGGGAGCGTGAGGATTTTCAAGAACTCTTCCACCGGCCGCGAGCAGGTGCTCTCCATCGAAGGTGCGGGCGCGTCGATTGCCGAGCTTCCGGTCTTCGACGGCGGCGCCTATCCGGCTTCGTCGCAGACGCTCGCCAAAAGCAGCCTGCTGTTTCTCAGCAAGCAGGATTTTCATGCCCTGTGCATGCGGCACCCGGAGGTGTCGCTCAAGGTTCTTGCGAAGGTGGGCGCAAGGCTGCGCCAGTTGGTTGGCATCATCGAGGATCTCTCGTTCACCACGGTGCGCCATCGCCTGGCCGCGCTGCTGTTGCGTATGGCGCGCGCCGAGGGTCGCAAGACGCCGGGCGGCACCGAGATCGTTCTCACCGCGTCGAACCAGGACCTGGCCGCGCAGATCGGAACCGTGCGCGAACTGGTCTCGCGCAACCTCAGCCGCTTCCAGAGTGAAGGCCTGCTTTCACTCGACGGAAGAACCGTGCTCATTCCCAGCCTCGACCGCCTCGAACAGGAGATCGGCGAACCGTAGGCGCTTCGATGTTTGTGTTGCCGCCCGCCTGAATGCACCTTGAAGCACGGGTGCCCCCGTCCCGCCCCTCTTTTGGGCTGACGTGGGGTAGTTCTCCTGGTTGGTGGCCCACATTTGTCCGCCGTTGGCTAATGTGGGGTCGAAGTGCTGGTTGTGCGGGTGCCCCGTCCTTTCGCCCGCTTTTGGCGAAGGGTGGGGTAGTTTCTTCCTGAATAGCAATACCGACGCGGGGTGTACAATCCGGCTGTTGAGCAACTGTCGATATGAGCGACCTTTCCAGTTTGCCGCCAGACTTGACGCCGCCGAGTGCGCCCGACCCGACCCCGGCTCCTGTGCTTTTGCCGGAGCCCACGCGCGATGAACGCACTTTGGGCATGTTGGCTCACGTCCTGCAGATAGTCTCCTGGCTTATCGCTCCGATAATCATCTTCCTGGTGCGCAGGGATTCCCGTTTTGTGCGCTATCACGCTTTGCAGGCGGTGTTTTTCCAATTGCTGGTGATGCTGGTCTGGGCCGCAACCTTCCTGGCTCTTTTCGCCGGATTCCTTACCGCCATCGCCCGTCACAGGGGAGGCGTGGGGCCGGCCGCCATTGCTTTTCCAATTCTCTTCTTTGTGATCCTCTGGGGAGGCGGGGCGCTGAGCTGGCTGCTGAACCTGGTGCTCGGCATCGTCTACGGCCTACGGGCGAACAACGGCGAGTGGGCAGGTTATCCCGGAATCAAGTATCTGGCGGCGAAGGTTGCCGGTGTGGAACTGCCTCGCTGACCGTCGCAAGGAGCCGCAATCTCAATCGACCAATTGCCTCCACCCCGCGCAGCTTCAGCCCGCGTAGCGGGCATAAGAAGGTAGCCACAGGCGCAAGCCTGGGGTATGTATGAAGCCGCGCATCCAGCCCGCGTAGCGGGCGTAAGACTCAGCAGCGCGTCTCCGTGTTCACCTCTCCGCCCGTCGCAAACAGTCCCAGCTGCACCGCTGCTGCTTCGTTCGCTTGCCGACGCGGGCGCGGCTCTCGCTCGAAGTTGATCTCGTATTTCTCCCGCAACTTCGCCATGCGCTTCGAAATCTCGTGCTGGTAGGCTCTTGAGACGAATGCGCGGCTGGCATAGCGCTCCTTATATTGCTTAACCAGGGCAGGGAACTCCTTTTCCAAAAAGGGCATAAAGACCGCTGCCGAGCATGGTTTAAGGAACAACGGGTTGGCGAAAATGTTCTTTCCGCCCGCCTTCTTGGTGGCCGCCACCAGCACTTCCATCGATTCCTCCGAATCGGTGATCCCCGGCAGCACCGGCGCGCAGATCACCCCGGCGTCAATTCCTGCGCGGTTCAGCTCCTGCACGGCGTCCATGCGCAGGTCGGGTCTCGGGGCGCGCGGCTCCAGCACTCGGGCCAGCCTTGCATCCAGGGTCGTAATCGTCAGGTTGACGTAGAGGCGGTTCTGCTCCGCCACGCGCTGCAAGACGTCGCGATCCCGCAGAACAAGGTCTGACTTGGTGACGATACCGATCTCGAATCCCTTGTGCTGGGCCAGCTCCTCCAGTATCTCCCGCGTGATGCGATGCTGACGCTCGGCCGGCTGGTAGGGATCGGTCGCGGTGCCGATGGCGATCGCTTCGCCGCGTTTCACCCGTCGCAGGTCTCTGCGCAGCAGCCACGCCGCTTGCTGCTTGATGTAAATCTTGCGCTCGAAATCGAGCCCATCCCTCATCTCCATAAACTCGTGCGTATACCGCGCGTAGCAGTATTTGCACGCGAATTCGCAGCCCCTGTAGGGATTGATCGTCCACCTGAACGGCATCCGCGGCGCGTCGCAACGGTTCAGTAGGCTACGTGCCTCCAGCGTGAAATATTGCACGTTGTGGCCCGGACGCACGAACTCTCCCTGAGCCGCCAGCTTGGCGATTCCCACCAGGCCGCTTCCCGGCCGCAGGGATTCCTCTTCCTGTTCAACCATGTGGAAGAGATACGAATTGTGAAGCGCCGGGCTCGACTTATGAAGGGCTGCCATCGGGAACTCCGTATTCGCGAAGGGCTGGCATCGGGAACACCACCTTCGCCTTTCGTTCGCCCTATCAGATTAGCCTCGACCCCCACTCATGTCAAGCGCCGCCGAGGTAACGGAACAGGTTCCGCTTGACTCCCCGACAATGCTGACGCCGGGTGCCCCAAGTCCCGCGCCACGCAGTTCGGCGCCGGGTAGTTCGCTGGTGGCCCACATTTAGGGTTGGCCACCAAGCCCAGCAAGGAAGATTCGCCTGGTTGAAATCAGAGGCGGACGGGTGTAGATTTTCGGGCAGGTCGAACCCTGAAGATGTAACCGAACATAGTCGAGAACCGGCCCTCAAATTAAGGAGATTTGGCGAAATTCGCACATTCTTTGCCAGCGCTTAGAGAGGGAAAATGTCATGAGGAAAACGAGACTTGTGTTTGTAGCGTTACTGTCGCTGGCATTTGTTCTGCCAGCGTTCGGGGCCCGCAACAAGACTTACAAGACTAACTATCCCGTTCCGTGCAGCGAACTGTGGGGCGCGGTCAAAGTTGCCCTTGGCAATCCGGACAACTACAAAGACGTGCAGAGTGACGAGGACAAGATGAGTGCTGGATACAATGTGAAGCACTCCATTCATTGGTCCGTTATCGGAGCGGTCAACCAAGGCCAAAACCAGGTCAGCTTGTTGCCGATTGGTACCACGTGCGAGATGAGCGTTGTGTCGATGTATAGCGGACTTTCGCACAACGACCAGGGTGACTTCAAGAAGCGCGTGGATGAAGCGCTGGCCAAGCTGAAAGATGCGCCACCTTCCCAGCCTGGCAAGTCGGAAGATATAGCTCAGGCCCCGGCCAAGTAATTACCGCAGGCGCTCGACGCCACAGTGGCTGGTGGCCCGCTCAAGCCTGACCGGGGTGCCCTAGGTCCCGCGCCGCGCAGTTCGGCGCTGACCTGGGTAGTTCGCTGCGCCGGAGTGACCACTCCCGCCCCTCACTTCGCCCGGGGATGCGTCTTGTCGTAGACTTCCATCACTTTGCGCGTGGAGAGCTGCGTGTAGCGTTGCGTGGTGGCCAGGCGTTCGTGTCCCAGCAACTCCTGGATCGAGCGCAGGTCCGCCCCTTCCTCCAGCAGATGCGTCCCAAAGGCGTGCCGCAGCGTGTGCGGATGCACCTCGGGCGACAAGCCATTGGCAACCGCTATGGACTTGACGATGCGCCCGACGCTACGGGTCGTCAGGCGCGTGCCGCGATGATTGAGGATCAGGGCCGGCGACGTCTTCTTCTGCTCCGCAAGCACCCGCTGGCGCGCGTGCAGATAATTGCGCAGCGCCCAGTCGGCCTTATCTCCGAACGGCACCAGACGCTCTTTCTTGCCTTTGCCGCGCACCATGATCCCCTGCTGGCTCCAATAAATGTGTTCGACATTGATGCCGGTCAGCTCCGAGTTTCGTATCCCACAGCCGTAGAGCAGCTCGAAGATCAGACGATCGCGCTCGGGAAACACCGCCTCTTCAGGTTGCGCCGCATCAAGCGCGCGGTTCATCTCTTCGATGGTGGGCACTCGCGGCAGTTTCTTGGGAAGCTTCGGCGTAGACACCAGCAGCGCGGGGTTCTGCTTCACCAGCTTTTCGCGCGCCAAAAACTTGAACAGCGAACGCACCGCGGCCAGCGCCCGCGCCACCGAGGGCTTGGTCAGTCCGTGATCGTAAAGATGCGAGAGAAAGCCGCGAATCCGAACGTGGTCAACCGCCTCCCACGAGCTCTGGTCGGGCGCGCGTGTCGGGGCAGCAAGGTAGTCCGAGAACTGCTCCAGATTGGTCTTGTACGCCTTGATGGTATGCGGCGACGCATTCTTCTCGCGCAGCGAGCGCAAGAACTGCGCCACGTCGCGCGCCACCTTCGATTCTTTTGGCCGCACTTCTTTTTCCGATGCTTTCGGCGGCACGCCGGTTTCTTTCGCCGGTGTGCCGGAAGTGTTCAGCGGGTTGGCAGTTTTACTCTTCACTAGCGTGGTGTCACGGAAATAATTTGCTTCAATCAAAAAACTTCATGAGTGTCATCCTGAGCGGAGTTCGGCAGTGCCGAACGGAGTCGAAGGACCCCTATCGTCATACCACTCTCGGCTCAGATCCTCCCACCTTGGGTTTACACGCTCGATAAGCCAAATCTTTTTGCGCCGCGACCAGCCCTTCAGTTGCTTTTCCCGATTGATCGCGGTGCGGATATCATCGAAGCTCTCGAAGTAAATGAGGCGATTCACTTCGTATCGTTTGGTGAATCCCTCCGTCTCGCCTTGCTTGTGTTGCCAGATGCGCTTAAGAAGATTGTTAGTGACGCCAACGTAAAGCGTACCGGATATGCTGGCGGCGATGTACACGTCGAAGCGCCTGTTGGTTGCGGCCATAGGGGTCCCTCGACTTCGCTTCGCTCCGCTCGGGATGACAGCAGCAAATGGTACTTGGCTATCGCCGTCGATAACAGGCGATATAGCCTGTTACCCCAAAGAAGCTATTCGGCCGGGTGCCCCAGGTTCCGCGCCGTGCCGTTCGGCGCTACCCTGGGGTAGTTCCTTTCGAGTGCAGCGACTGCTCCAACCGGAGCGGAGTCTCACCCTTCATCCTGGCTGGTGGGCGGGTGCCCCATTTCTGCGCGGCTTTCGCAGATGTGGGCCACCCCCATTAGGACACTCGCCCGCAGCATATCTCAGGCGAGGCGGGTGATGTCTTCCGCTACCTTTGGGAAGCCGGTAAGCATCAGCGTATCGTGGCCAGGGAACAGGTTTTCCAGCGGCGCTTTGGCACGTAGCTTGTCATAGCTAAGCAGCCAACCCTGCATGTCTGTGATTATCGGGCTGGGATTGTCTTCCTTGTAGCTCCTAAATAGATGAGCGCAGTCGGAGCCCACCACGGTCTGTCCCTTAGCCGTTGGAATCAGCACCCCTTGCAGTCCGGGGGAGTGTCCGGGGAGGAGCAGCAATTCCATTTTCGGTCCAATGAGGTGATCGCCATTGATGATCACCAGACGCTTCGTTTTCGCCAGTTCTGCCACCGCTTGCACTCCCGCATCGTAGCGACTCCGCTTCAAGGGCGGTCGCTTAGAAAGTGGGCTGTTCACCCAGAATTCAAACTCCTTTTCCTGCACATAGAACTTGGCATCGGGGTACACGCTGGGAAAGTCTTCCATGCCGCCAACGTGGTCGAAGTGCATGTGCGAGAGGACAACCTTGGTGACTTGCTCGGGCTTGATGCCCAACCTCGCTGCCACCTGATGCGCAGGCACGAAGCTCTCGAACTTCGCTCCCAGCTTCGATCCCAAGCCCGTATCGACCAGCGTGGTTTCGCCATTCTTTGCACGGATAGCCCAGATGTAATAGTTGATCTGAACATCCTCGGTCCAGCCAGTGAAATAAATGGTAGCGGCTAACTTGCGGGTGAAAGGCCCCGCATACTTCAGTGCGAAGACCTCGTAAATAGCTTCCGGGCCGGAATCCTTTGCCTTTCCCGGCTTCTCGTCAGCCGCGGCTCCAACTGAACCAATACCTCCAAGCGCTGCCGTGCCTACTGCCGCTGAGACCGACTTCACGAAGTCCCGGCGATCGATGACGCTCATACCGCCTCCTTAAGTTACCTGCTGAAGATGTGTGCATTTGATGAAAGTCGAGAGTACATCAACTCCGGCGAAGTTGCAGCACAATCGTGGATAAAGCAAGGGATCGACGGTTTGGGGTGAGAAATTCAACGCCGCGGACCCCTTGGGAATCATGACTACCTGGCCGGGCGCCCCATCCTTTCGCCCGCTGTTGGCGAAGGGTGGGGTAGTTCCCCACGGTCACTTCGCATTGCCATCTTTCGCCCGCGGATGAAACTCGCGGTACACATTCTTCAGTCGATCAATCGCCAGATGCGTATAAATCTGCGTGGTCGAAATGTCGGCGTGTCCCAGGATCGTCTGCACCGTACGCAGGTCCGCTCCGTTTTCCACCATGTGGGTTGCGGCGCTGTGCCGCAGCATGTGCGGACTCGCATGCGGCCCGGTTTGCGCCGAACTGGCGGAGACAATTTGCCAGACGCGCTCCCGCGTCAGCTTGCGTGCGCCTCGGCCGATAAACAGGAATGCCGACTGCTTCTCGCCCGCCAACGCCGCGCGCACGGCCAGATAGCCGGAGATCGCGTCGAGCGCGGCTTGGCCCAGCGGCACAATGCGTTCCTTGTCTCCCTTGCCGCGCACCAGAACATAGCCGAGATCGCGTTTCACGTCCTCCATGCGCAGGCCCACCACTTCTGAGACGCGCAGACCGCCCGCGTAAAGCACTTCCAGCATGGCGCGGTTCCGCAGATTCAGTTCGTGCCCGCACTTCGCCTTCGGCGCGGTGACATCGGAGCGTTCCAGCAGATGCTCAACCTCGGCGCGTCCCAGCGACTTCGGCAAAACTTTCCACTGCCGGGGGGAATCGATGTCGAGCGTGGGGTCGTGCTTGGTGTGCCGGTCCAGCAGCAGAAACCTGTAGCACTGCCGCAAGCTGGAAAGCTTGCGCGCAACCGTCCGGCCATCGGCTCCCTCCGAAAATAGCCAGTCGAGAAAGTCCCGGACATCCTGACGCTGCGCTTGCACAAGTCCGCGCTTGCGCTTTTCGAGAAAAGCAATCCACTTTTTCAGATCGCCGGCATAGGACTGAATCGAGAGACGGGCGAGGCCGCGTTCCACCTTGAGGTATTCGCAGAATGACAACAGCAGATGTGGATCTTGTCGGGCACGGCCCATGAGTTCCAGTATTGCGCATTATCGGACATAGACGCGATAACCAACAGGGTGCTTTTAGCGTGTTTTAGGCGTGTTTTGACCTGCAAGAAACGCTTGAAAAAATCTCACCGGAAAAAAGCTCGCTAACTCGCTTTTTGGGCTGCCAGGCTCAACTTTTGCAATACGTCCACCGCATGCAGAGCGCTTTCTGGACTCTCTAAGTGCTTGAAAAAGCCGTAGATCTCCGTCGCCCGCTCTGAAATCCTTGCCAAGTCCGAGGTGATCGCCGCGCGCTCAACGGCCGTGTACTCGGCTTTCCGGTAACGAAAGTAGACAAACTCCGCAGTGATGATTTCCGGTGTGGAAAGCTTCTCGCTCTCAGCAATGCAGAGGGCCGCTCGATGCCGGCGCAGAATTTCGTAAGTGCTTTGCTGGAACCATGATTGGTCGCGAAACTCAAAGGCTGACTTTAAGCTTCGTGGCAGCATCGCCAGAAACGCATCGAGACCTTCCGGGTCTGCCTTGAACAGCCCGGGAAGCTGGAAGAGCACCGCCCCAAGTCGATGTGCGGCCGCAAGTGGCTGAATCGATGAGAGAAAGCGCAGCAGCGACTCATCTACGTTCTTCAGACGCTTGAAGTGCGTAATCGACTGGTGCGCCTTGAGCACGAATCGGAAGCTTTCAGGAGTTTCGGCCAGCCAGTTCGCAATGGTCTTCTCTGAAAGCAGATGGTGGAAGGTGTAATTGACCTCGACTGCATTGAGTTTCGTCGCGTAATAGCGCAGGAACTGCTTCTGCGGCAGCTTTGGAGGGAAGAAGTCTGGCTGCCATGTCTTGTACGCCCAACCGGAAGTACCGATGTAAAGCTCCATAGTCTCATTTACCTCCGATTGAGCTGGCGCTCACGCGGGACGACGTTTGCTTGCGGTCGAGCGGCCTCGCGGCTTCGCGGCCTTCTTTTGCTTGCTCGCGGGTTGCAGGTTGACCGCCATCGGTGCGGCTTTGTCTCTTTGCGCTAATTGCTCAGAAACGAGGTTGGGTCGCTCGCTTGCCTTTGCGCTTCGTTTCGATGCAGCTCTCAAACCGGGCCGAACGGCATCGCCCGCCGCAGGCAGTTTTCGCAATACCTCAACCGAGGGAAGCTTCTGGCGCAGCTTCAAAACCGGCGCAAACAAGTCTCCCAATTGCGCACTCCGCGAAAGCACCTGGTCGGAGTCGAAGACGAGAAGCCCCGGATCACGCATTTGTAAGCAGTGTTCCACTTCGTCCCATTTCACTGGAGTCGATACAGTGGGGCGCGCTTTGGCGCGCAACGAGTAGACGCAAACCGTCGTCTTGTGATCGTCGTTCTGACTCCAGTCGACAAAGACCTTTCCGCTCCGGACGTTCTTTTTCATCTCGCTCACGACCAGGTCCGGGTGCTGTCGTTCAAGCGTGCGCGCCGTCTCATGCGCAAAGGGCTTGGTTTCATCGTAAGTGACAGCGGTGTTCAGAGGAACGTAGACCTGCAATCCTTTGGAGCCGGAAGTCTTGGGAAAACTCTCCAGTCCAAGCCGGTCAAAAATCGCTCGGACCCACAGCCCGACCTGGCAGCACTGTACGATGTCCGCCGGTTCTCCCGGATCGAGATCGAACACAATCATTGTGGGACGAAAGATGTCGCCGGCCCGTGACAACGACGTGTGCAGCTCGATGTCCGCCAAGTTCGCGCACCACACCAGCGTCGCGAGATCCTGGACCATGCAGTACTTGATCCACTTGTTGTTTCCCTCACTCCAAACGGGTACCGTCTGCACCCACTCGGGGCGATGGCCGGGGCAGTTCTTTTCGTAGAAGTGCATTCCCATGACGCCATTCGGGTAGCGTTTGAGCGTCAGCGGACGTCCCTCCAGGTGCGGCAGAAGCATCGGCGCAATGCGCGCGTAATAATCAATCATCTGCCCCTTCGAAAATCCGGCTTCGGGATAGAGCACCTTGTTGAGGTTCGAAAGCCGCAGCGAGCGTCCTTCGATTTCTACCAATGTTTCGTCTTGTGCCACGACCGATTAGATGCGATCTAGACGCGCGCTTGCCGACAGGGTCATTGCCAAAATCCAGAGATGGACTGCTACTCTGCCGTGCCCGCGAATCGCGAATCCCGGTTTAAGCGCGCAGTGGCGCGTATTTGCCCTGCGATATTCGCAACTCGCCCTACCCGGTGACCATCCAAGCCTTGTGGCGAACGACCAGCAAAGACCGCTTCCGGTCAGCTCATCGCAGCAGCCGCCGTTTCCTGAAGAGCAGCAGCGACTCTTTCGCGAAGTGCTGGAGCTGTTCAACCGTCATTGCATTCCCTACGCGGTCTCCGGCGCCTTTGCTTTGCAGAAACATACGGGCATATGGCGCGACACCAAGGATCTCGATCTGTTTCTTCCCGCCGGCGATGTGCCCGCAGCCTTGCGTTGCCTGCATTCCGATGGCTTCGAGACGGAGGTCTGTGATCCAGTCTGGCTCGCGAAAGCGCACCGCGGCGAGTACTTCGTAGACCTGATCACGGGGATGAGCAACGCCGTGATCACGGTCGATGATTCATGGATTTCGCATGCCGGATTCTCTGAAGTGTTTGGCGTGCCGACTCGGGTTCTGGCGGCGGAGGAATTGATTGCGTCGAAGTTGTTTGTAACCCGCCGTGAACGTTTCGATGGAGCCGACATCGTTCACGTCATCCATGGCACTCGCGGAAATCTCAACTGGAGCCGGGTTCTGGCTCTTGCCGGCAAGCACTGGGGAGTCGTGTTCTGGGTAGTCGTGCTTTTCCAATATGTGTATCCCGCTCAGGCCGGTTACATTCCACGAGCAGTCTGGGATGATTTGCTGGCGCGTTTCCGCGCGGAAGTGGAAAACCCCGACCCGAATGCGCAATTTCGCGGCAGCCTTATCGATGAGAATATGTTCGCCATTGACGCCGGCGAATGGGGTTTCGAAAATCTGGTGGAAGAGTACCGTCTTATGCGCGACCAGAGAATTCCGCTCGCTCGGGACGACAGCGCCGCCTGACCACTCGTAAAGCCAGTCAGGAATTTGTGACTCTGTAATGATAAGAGGAACGCCCGGATGAGAATCGCCGCCACCGCGGACTTGCATTTCACCCCCCAGATGTATGACAAGATTCGCGATCAGATGAACCGCGTGCGCGACGATGCGGACGTGCTTGTGCTCGCCGGCGACCTGACGAATTATGGCCGGCCTTCGGAGATGGAGTCTCTGCTGAACGCGCTGGTGCGGCTGCGCATTCCGATTGTCGCGGTGCTGGGCAATCACGATTACGAAAGCGGCAAGCAGGAAGAGCTGATCAACATGATGACGGCTGAAGGCGTCAAGGTTCTGGATGGCACCGCGTACGAGCGCGACGGGGTTGGTTTTGCCGGAACGAAAGGGTTCCTGGGCGGATTTGGGCGTGGGGTCTTGACCGCCTTCGGCGAGCCCGAGGTGAAGGCCTTTGTCCAGAGTTCCATCGACGAGGCGCTCAAACTGGAGCGCGCACTGGCACTGCTGCGCACGGAAAGGCGAGTTATCGTCGTTCATTATTCGCCGATAGCCGGTACCGTAAAGGGCGAGCCGATGGAGATATATCCCTATCTCGGCAACTCGCGTTTTGCGGAGGTGGTGGACCGGCACGGCGCATCCCTTGTAGTACACGGCCATGCCCACCATGGGTCGGCCGATGGCAAAACCACGTCCGGCATTCCGGTCTACAACGTCGCACTGTCTATTTTGCAGCACCTGGACCCGCCTATGCCTTATCGCATATTCGACGTCTGACAGACAGACTGTGGAAACTCCTCGGGATGACACCGGCTAAGTTTTTCCGCGGTCATTTGACACCAGCTACTTCGCATCTGTAACTTCGAAAAGTTCGGGCGAATCGCGTGGGGACGCCCGAGTATTCCCCATGCCGATGAATCGCCGGACGGAGGTAGGATGAAGCGCATAAAGACTGGCTTCCCCTTGTTGCTGCTCGTGCTCTGCTGGATTCCGGCGTTCGCCCAGGATCTGGCTTCATTCGAGAAGCGGGTAACGGTAAACAAGCTTCCCAACGGCCTTACGGTCGTTCTTTGCAGGCGGCCTGAGGCTCCCGTTTTTTCATTTGCCACGTGGGTGGATTCCGGTTCGTCGCAAGACCCGCTTCACATGACCGGGCTGGCCCACATGATGGAGCACATGGCGTTCAAAGGCACAGACAAGATTGGGACGGCTGATTATCCAGCCGAGAAGGCGGCTTTGGCCGAGGTCGAAGCTACCTATGCCGCCTATCGCGTCGAACGGATCAAGCCCGGCGCGGATCCCAAGAAGGTTGTTGAACTCGAAAAAGCATGGAAAGACGCAATAGCCCGAGCTGACAAGTATGTTGTCAAGGGCGCTTTCGATGAGATTGTGCAGCGCGAGGGCGGGGTCGGGCTGAACGCGTTCACCACCTACGATGAAACGGTCTATTTCTACTCCATGCCGGTCAACCGCCTTGAGCTGTGGGCTTATCTTGAGTCCGAACGATTCACTCATCCCGTGATGCGCGAGTTTTACAAGGAGCGCGATGTGGTGATGGAAGAGCGCCGCATGCGGACGGATTCGGACCCGACCCAGCGAATGATCGAGCAATTTCTGGGGATCGCTTTCGATGCGAATCCCTACCATCGCCCAACCATCGGGTACATGAGCGACCTGCAGTATTTCTCGGCGACAGACGCAATGAACTTCTTCAAGTCGTACTATGTCCCGAGCAATCTTGTGGTGGCCGTCGTGGGCGACCTCGACCCGACGACAGCGATGCCGGCTATTGCGAAATACTTCGGACGCATTCCCTCCGGCAGTAAGCCCGAGGAGTTCGTCAGTACGCAGCCTCCGCAGGAATCGGAGCGCTCGATCCTGGTGAAAGACCCCTCGCAGCCGATTTACATCGAGGGATATCACCGACCCAGCTACCGCGATCCCGATGACGCAGTCTACGACGCCATTAGCGATCTGCTTTCCACCGGGCGCACGTCGCGTCTGTACCGCTCGATGGTGCGCGACCAGAAGATTGCAGCCGCGGCCGGCGGGTTCTCGCCCTTTCCCGGCAACAAGTATCCGCACCTGTTTGCTTTCTATGGCGTGCCACTGCCTGGACATACGTCCGAGGAAATGGAAAAGGCGATTCACGGCGAGATCGAACGCCTCAAGACGCAGGATGTCTCCGACGACGAGTTAAAGATGGTCAAGACGCGGTCCAAGGCTACTTTGATTCGCGGGCTGGCCAGCAATACCGGCCTGGCGCAGCAACTGGCAGTCGCGCAGACCCGTTACGGTGACTGGCGCGAAATTTTCCGCGAGGTGGATCGTATAGACAAGGTGACGAAGCAGGACATTCGCCGGGTTGCAAACAAGACCTTCGTAGAGGCGAACCGCACCGTCGGCTCCATTGAAACGATCAAGCCCGCAGAGGGTGGCAAGGAGAAGGAACAATGAACAGCATCAGGAGCATGCTTTCTTCGCTGACATTGCTGTTCTTTATGTCCATCGTGGTTTCTCCGGCAATTGCTCAACAGCCCGCCGCAACACCAGGCGCCGCCGATGGAGTACCTTCCAGTTGGCGGCAGATTCCTATTCCGCCTTTGCCACCGTGGACCGCCGCGCAGCCCAAGCGAATCGAATTGGCCAACGGGATGATCCTCTTCTTGCAGGAAGATCACGAGCTTCCGTTGATCAGCGGCCAGGCGACGGTTCGCGGAGGTTCGCGATCGGAGCCGGTGAACAAGGTCGGGATGCTCGACATCTATGGCGACGTGTGGCGAACCGGCGGAACCGGCAAGATGACCGGCGACCAGATGGACGACTATCTGGAAGCGCGCGCCGCCAAGATTGAAACCGATAACAGCAAGGAAAGCACCACGGTCACGTTCGATTGTCTCAAGGGAGATTTCGACGATGTCTTTCGCCTGTTCCTCGACCTCTTGCGAGACCCCGCATTCCGCGAGGACAAGATCGAACTCGCCGCGAATGAATTGAACACCACTATTGCGCGCCGCAATGACAGCAGCCAGGGGATCGCCGACCGCGAAGCCGCGAAGCTTGTCTATGGCAAAGACAGCCCCTATGCCCGCAGTCCGGAGTTTGCCACCGTGGCGGCGGTGACGCGCGACGATCTGGTCGCCTGGTTCAAACAGCACGTTGCTCCGAACAACATTATTTTCGGCATTGTTGGCGACTTTGATTCCATCGAGATGGAGAAACGCCTGCGCGCAGCCTTCGAAGGGTGGAATCGCGGGCCGCAGGTCGGCAAGGCGAATATCCCGATCACCCCCGCCAAGCCCGGCCTGTACGCCGTGGATAAATCGGACGTGAACCAGAGCCAAATCCGCTTCGTCACCCTCGGAATCGAGCGCAGCAATCCTGACTATTTTGCCGTGCAGGTGATGAATCATGTATTAAGCGGCGGATTCTCGTCGCGGCTCATGGCTGACCTGCGTACGAAGCGTGGCTTGGCGTATTCGGTCGGCGGCGGTCTTGGCGCCGGGTGGGATCATCGGGGAATGTTCTGGCTGACAATTGCAACCAAGAGCGTCTCGACGGTCGACGCCATTCAAGGGATGCGCGAAAATCTGACGAAGTTCAAGGCCGACCCTCCCACGCAGGATGAACTGAAATTCTCTAAGGACGCAATCCTGAATTCATTCATCTTCCGCCTGGATACGCCGAAAAAAGTTCTGCACGAGCGCATGACGTACGAGTTCTACGGGTACCCGCTCGATTTTCTGGAAAAGTTCCGGGCAAGCATCGAAAAGGTCACCGCCGCCGATGTGAACCGAGTGGTCCAGAAATACGTTCATCCCGATCAATTTGCAGTGCTGGTGGTGGGCAATACGAGCCAATTCGGAAAGCCGCTTGCGGGGCTGGGACCGGTAACAAAAATCGATATCTCGATTCCGGTGCCCGTCGCTGCGGCCCGGTGATTGGCGACGGGTGTGTGAGAAATCGTCCACCTACGCAGGCCGAAGGAACTACCCCAGGTTAGCGCCGCAACAACGCGGCGCGGAACCTGGGGCACCCAGTCACCCGTTGTCTTCTGATGAACTTGCAGGCGCGGTTTTTCAGGGGTGCGTGGCTTGATGTTTTTCGGCGCGCTACCGGTACCAGGGGAATTGAGCTGTGGCTGCGGAGATCGCTGTGCCCGCAATTCTTCCCACATGGATACAATCCGCGCGCGCATCTCAGCCGTGAGCCGGTTGTAGGCCGCTTCGGGTGGTTCGGCTGGATCGGGATAGATTGGATCTCCGATAGCGATATACAGCGGCGCGAAGCGTTCAAAACCGCGGCCGCGCGGCCACGACTGGAAAAAGCCGTCCTGGGCGACGGGCACAATCGGCACATTGAGGTGGCGCGCGAGAATGGCGGCACCTTTTTTGAAAGCTCTTGGGAAAGCCGTCGATGCTGCGCTCGCCTTCGGGATAGAGAACCAGGATTTTGCCATGCCGCAAGCCGTAGGCACCGGCACGCATGGCGGGCACAAGGTTGGAGTCCGGATCGACCGGAATGAGGCGCAGGAAGCGCGCGACCGACCGCGCCGGCCCGGAACCGAATTTCTCGCTGTCCCCGACATAGAAGAAATCGCGAAAGATGTGCCAACGCATCGCCGCCGTGAGCACGGGCGCATCAAGATAACTCTGATGATTGGCGCAGAGGATAAAAGGCCCGCTGGCCGGCAGCTTTTCCAGGCCGGTGATCGTGAGGTGAAACACATCCTTGGCGAACAGGTTAAAGATTCTGCCGAACAGGTACCAGAGGCGGCCGGCGATGGGCCGCTCCCTGGTGATCGCCAGCACCTCGGGATCGGTCGCTTCAGTGGCGAGCAGCGTATCCCATCCGATTTCCTGCGTTGCGCCCTTGCCCATGTTGCCGCGGACAAGATCGATCAACTCGCGAACGGTGTAAACCTCGGATGCGGCGGAATCGTCGACATCGGCGGAGAGATGATGCTCAAGTTGGACGAGCAGTTCGACCCGCTCCATGGAATCGAGGCCGAGATCCAGTTCGAGATTGTCGCGTGGATGCACCTTCACGACGGGGGTCTTCGCCGCCGCCCGAACGAGGGCGATAGCCTGTTGGACCTCGGGCTGAGACATCCAATCGCTTTCTTCGTCCGTCAGCTCACGGGCAACCTGACCCTCGGAATTGCGCGCGCCGCTAGCCTGCATCCGGCGAACCCGTGATTCGATCTCGAAGCGACGCAGCTTGCGCGTGGTGGTGCGTGGCAGGTCTTCCTGCCAGATGTCATAGCTCAGAATGCGTTTGGTGGCCGGCAGGTGCGACGAGATATTTTCCACGTCGTAGCGGATGACCTCGCGCATGTTCACGACCTTCTTCTGCCGCAGCACGTCGAGATTCGGCACAATGACCGCGTGCAGGCGCTCGGAAACCGGATCGCCCGGCGCGCCCTCCAGTCCCATGACGCAGGCTTCTTTAATCCACGGACTCTTCAGGTAGTAGCTCTCGATTTCGTCGGGATAGATGTTCTTGCCTGAACTAAGGACGATGATTTCCTTTTGGCGACCGGTAATGAAAAAATTGCCGCCCGCGTCGGTGTAGCCGAGATCGCCAGTATGCAGCCAGCCGTTGCGAATGACCTCTGCGGTGGCGTCGGGGCGGTTGTAATAGCCCTTCATGACGATTGGGCCGTGAATCGCAATCTCGCCGACCATGTGACTGGAGCCGTCTTCCGCGGGTTTGGCGTCGACGATCTTGGCTTCGTTACCGGGCAGCGGCTTGCCGACCGAACCGATCACGTTCGAGTTTGTCGGCGTGGCCAGTGCTCCGCCCGTAGTCTCGGTGAGTCCGTAGGCTTGCAGGATGTTGAAGCCGAGAGCGTGGAAATCACGCCCAATCGCCACGTCGAATCGGGAGCCGCCCGTAACCAAATAGCGCATCTTGGGGCCGAGCAGGGTGTGGACCTTCTTGAAGAAGATTCTGCCCGGGTTCAGCCCTATCGCGCGGCCCGCGCGCGAAAGCGCCAGCATGATCCGGAAAGCGTTCCAGACGATTGTGCCCCGCTTGCGCGCTTCCTGAAATACGCGTTCGTGGATGAGGTAGAAGAACTGGGGCACGCAGCAGAATAGCGTTATGTTGCGCTCGCTAAGGGCACGGAGAAGTTCGGTGGTGTTCAACGACTCCAGGAAAACCACGCGGGCACCGCAGGCCAGCGGCAGCATGAGGTTTGCCATCTGCGCCAGCGCGTGGAAGAGCGGGAGCACGCCAAGAATCGCGTCCGTGTAGTCGAAGCGTATGTAGCGAAAGGCCGATTCCATCTCGCCGCGCAGGTTGGCGTGCGTGAGCATTACTCCCTTGGGATCGCTGGTGGTTCCGGAGGTGTAGAGAATGCAGGCAACATCTTCGGGCTTGGAGGAAGACGGTGTGAATCCGTCGGCTCCCGCCAGGTACATCTCTCCCAGCCCGGGCAGTTCGGGTTGCAGCGGAACATGGGGCTCGTCGATCAGCGCCACTTTCAATTGATGTCCGATACTGGCGTGTTGCGCGATTGGGAGGTGCTTGGCGTCGGCAAAGATCAGGCTGGCGCCGCAATCGCGAAGCAATTTTTCGACCTGCTCGCCGTTGAAGGCCGTGTCCAGAGGTACAGCCGTGTGTCCGGCGGCGACAATGCCCAGATAAACCGCGACCCAGTCGGGACTATTGTTGGCGAGAACCGCACAGCGGGCGCCTGGCTGGAGCCCGGAGCGCTGCAACCACGCGCCAACCGACTCGGCACGTTGCCGAAGCTGGCGGTAGGTGTAGCGGTCCCGCGAACCCTCGGAACAGCAGGCCGCGCCGGGAGGGCTCAACGGTTTCTGGCTGGCGACAACAGGCTGGCGCTGAATTTCCACGGCGACAGCATCCGGCCACAACTCCACTGATTGCAAAAATCGGCTATAGAACATAACTGGACAGTTGCCTTATTTGGATGCCCGGAGTTAGCAATGCCGGGGGCTGCCACTGCTGTAAACGCAGCGGCATTAGCTGGGGCCCATGTGCCTGGCCGCTTTTCGGGATCTAACTTTCGCGAAACCGGTCTACTCGCGATGATACAGGAGCCAGCGGCGAATTCGCATTGGTTTTCCCAAGCAAAAAGTGCAGGGTGGAACCGCGCTGCGGTCCCGCGAATCCGGTCCAGGAGTTCGCAGGATTGATGCAAGGGAACAAGAGCGCCTGGACAGCGATGGCAGCCAGAGCGGTTGAGAGGAAACAGCGGCCCACGACCTCAGGATGACCCGCAGTCGATATACTCTAAGTGTCACCACCGGGCTTTGGAAGCCCGGCTTCGTCACGGGGGAATCCGGTCTAAAATAGGGTAGACACGTTTACGTCGGGCCGTTGCCCGGTTCGGAACGCGACTTCCGGGATGATATGTAAGAACCCGGTACTCAAGCCTGGTAAGTTGCGGCTTGTCATAAAGGAACACTGGTTTGATCAATAAGCTGATGGCGAAGGTTTTTGGGACTGCAAACGAGCGCGAAGTCAAACGCATGCAGCCAAGAGTGGTGCACATCAATGCGCTTGAACCCGAGATACGCAAGCTGAGCGACGCAGAGTTGGTGGCCAAGACCGACGAGTTCCGCGCGCGCATCCAGGAGAGGCTGGCTAAGGTTGATGCCGAGAACCCCAGCATCGACAGCGAACCCGCCAAGGAAGGAGATGGCGCTCGCGACCGCGCCAAGGAGTTAGAGGCTGCTCGCGACCGCGTGCTGGCCGAAGTCCTGGACGAGATTCTGGAAGAGGCCTTCGCCGTAGTCCGCGAGGCGGGCCGGCGTGTGCTCGACATGCGGCACTTCGACGTGCAGTTGATCGGCGGAATGGTGCTGCACCAGGGAAAGATCGCCGAGATGAAGACCGGTGAAGGCAAAACCCTGGTGGCGACCTTGCCGGTGTATCTGAATGCGCTCTCGGGCCGCGGCGTGCATGTGGTCACGGTGAACGACTACCTGGCCAAGCGCGACTCCGAGTGGATGGGGAAACTCTACAGCTTCCTGGGCCTTTCGGTAGGGGTAATCGTTCACGATCTTGATGACGAACAGCGCCGGGCGGCCTACGCGTCCGACGTTACCTACGGTACGAATAACGAGTTCGGATTCGACTACTTGCGCGACAACATGAAGTTTGACCTGCGCGACTGCGTGCAGCGCTTACACAACTTCTCAATCGTCGACGAAGTGGATTCGATTCTGATCGACGAAGCGCGTACGCCGCTGATCATCAGCGGGGCCAGCGAGGAATCGACCGACAAGTACTATAGGGTGAACGCGATCATTCCCAGGCTGGCGAAGGGCGAAGAACTGCCTGGACCGGAACCGGGGATCAAGATCTACACGGGTGACTACACCGCCGACGAAAAGCACAAGACAATCGTCGTGACCGAAGATGGCTGGGAAAAGGTCGAGAAAATGCTTGGCATCGGCAACATCGCCGACCCTGAGAACTGGGACCTCAAGCATCACGTCGAGACCGCGCTCAAGGCCCACAATCATTACAGACGAGACGTGGAGTACGTGGTGAAGGACGGCGAGGTGCTCATCGTCGATGAGTTCACCGGACGACTGATGCCGGGGCGCCGCTGGTCCGATGGTTTGCACCAGGCGGTAGAGGCCAAGGAAGGGGTGAAGATCGAGCGCGAGAACCAGACGCTGGCGACCATTACCTTCCAGAACTACTTTCGGATGTTCAAAAAGCTGGCCGGCATGACCGGCACGGCGGAGACGGAAGCTGCCGAGTTCTACAAGATTTACAAACTGGAAGTTGTCGTCATCCCTACGAACCGCGACTTGATCAGAATCGAGAATGCCGACACAGTCTACCGTACCGAGAAGGAAAAGTATTTTGCCTCCGCCGACGAGGTGCAGCGTCTGCACGAGACGGGACAGCCGGTGCTGGTGGGTACGACTTCCATCGAGAAATCCGAGCGGCTTTCCGATCTGCTGAAGAAGAAGGGAATCAAGCACGTCGTCCTGAACGCCAAGCACCACGAGCAGGAAGCCGAAATCGTGGCGCAAGCCGGACGTTTTGGGCGGGTGACGATCGCCACCAACATGGCAGGCCGCGGCACGGATATTCTGCTGGGCGGCAACGCCGAGTTCATCGCCAAGCAGGAATGCCTCAAGAAAGGCTTGGCCCAACCGGTGCAGGTCGTCGCAGGCGCCGTGCAGGCGAGGCCGGACGATCCGACGACAACCTACTGGTATTACCAAGGCACCGAGTATCGCGTGCCTACCGCGCAGTGGCAGGAACTTGTTAGCCGGTACAAGACTGAGACCGAGGATGAGCACAAGCAAGTGATCGCCAGCGGAGGGTTGTTCATTCTGGGCACCGAACGGCACGAGGCGCGGCGTATCGACAACCAGCTTCGTGGACGCGCCGGCCGTCAGGGTGATCCGGGTGCGTCGCGTTTCTATCTT
This sequence comes from uncultured Acidobacteriota bacterium, assembly GCA_963832365.1. Classification (GTDB taxonomy): domain Bacteria; phylum Acidobacteriota; class Terriglobia; order Terriglobales; family Acidobacteriaceae; genus CAWBRT01. The sequence goes on from CAWHUL010000030.1 coordinate 211,116, forward strand.
TCGCTGGAAGACGACTTGATGCGGATCTTCGCGAAAGAGTGGGTGAGCACGCTGCTGCAACGTCTGGGCATGGAAGAGGGCGTGCCCATCGAGTCGCGCATGATTACGCGTCGGATTGAGGCGGCGCAGAAGGCCGTGGAAGCCCAGCATTTCGAGGCCCGCAAACATTTGCTCGAGTACGACGACGTAATGAACAAGCAGCGCGAGGCGGTCTACGGATTGCGCCGCCAACTGCTTGAAGGGCTGGAGCAGAAGGAACTCATCCAGCAGGACTACGTGCGCGACATCCTCGGCGGCTTGCTCGACAAGTACGCAGGGGAGCAGGTGCATCCGGAAGATTGGGACATCGCCGGCCTTAAGAACGAAGTGTTCACCCGTTTTGGAGTGGACTTCCTTGCCGAAGGCGTGCAGCCGGATAAGCTGAACCGGCAGGAGTTGGGCGATGCCGTTTTCGCCAAGCTGCTGGAGCGCTACGACGCGAAGGAGCGGCTCATCGGCCCCGATGCCATGCGCCATCACGAGCGCATCGTCATGCTCAGCGTGCTCGACCAGCTTTGGAAAGATCATCTGCTGGGCATGGACCACCTGAAAGAGGGCATTGGCCTCCGGGGGTACGGGCAGAAAGATCCCCTGGTGGAGTACAAGCGCGAGTCATTCGATATGTTCGAGGCGATGATGGAGCGCTTCGAGGAAGAGACCATTCGTTTCCTCTATCTGATGCAGGTGGTCGATGCCGACGAGGCGGAGCGCGTGCGCCAGCAACAGGAGGCAGTGGACGAGCAGGCGCAGTTCTCGGCTGCGGCCGATTCGCGCGGCGGAAACGGCGATCATCCCAGGAAGCGCCGGGCGCAAACCAACATCGACGACATGGAAGAAGCCTTCCAGCGCAAGAAGAAGCGCGAACTGGAGCAGGCGCGGATGGCCGGCTCAGGCGACGCGCAGCAGGTGCAACAGGTGGTGCGCTCGGGAGAGAAGATAGGGCGCAACGATCCCTGTCCCTGCGGCTCGGGCAAGAAATACAAGAAGTGCTGCGGAGCATAACTGCACCCGCGGCCAACCCCAAGCAACAAGCCTCGAATCTCCTGAATGGATATACGCATCTTGGTATTCAGAAGGGCGAGGGAGGCAGGTATGCTGGGAATCAAATTCGCGCGGCTGGTCGAAAAGCATAGTGAGTCGCTGGGCAAATCCTTGGTCGACAAACTCAGGAATTCAGGCCGGACGGATTCTTTCCGCGCAATTTCAGAGCACGAATTGCTGCACGACGTGCAAGTGCTCTACCGCAACCTGAGCGATTGGCTGATGACCAGAACCGAGCTCGACGTGCAGCAGTATTACACCAAGATCGGGATGCGCCGGGCCGAACAGCATGTTCCGATTAACCAGTTTGTTTGGGCGCTGGTGCTCGCCAAGGAACAGTTATGGCTGTTCATGCAGCGCGAGGCGATGGCCGAAGGTGCGCTGGAACTGGTGAGCGAACTTGAGTTCGTGCTGGCGCTGGAGCAGTTTTTCGATCGCGCCATGTACTACGCGGTGATGGGGTACACGCAAGGCAAGAAGAGCATGATCGCGGCGTAAGCCTCGTTTCGTCGCTTGGGCGCGCTGCCGCGTCCCAGAAGTTTGCGCAAAAACTTTTGAAAGTCATTCTGAGCGAGCGTGGCGAGCGAAGAATCCCAACACCGCGCGAGGCTGAGATGCAGCCGAAGGATTTCATTAAGAAGCCCAAAGCGGCGCGAGTCTGGACAGTATTCTGGGGATGCTTCGCTGCGCTCAAGTTGCTGTATCCTCCTCATCGAGTGTCATCGTGAGGAGGTTCGCGCTTTCGCGAACCGACGTGACGATCTATGCATTTCATCGGTTGTCACACGAAGTTCAAAAGACGCCAAATACATGGACCCTCACGTCGCGTCCTCGCGGACGCTCCTCAGGGTGACACTCCGGAACAACTTATCGACTACACCATACGCGGAACCGGTCTAGAAACGAGGCCGTCGGCTGCCGCACTCGCGGAAGGTCATGTTGGCCGCCGGGCTGCCGCTTGCTTTCTTCCACTCCAGAAAAAGCTCGCCGTACGATTTGGTGATGTAGTCGCGAGAATCGATGCCGAGCGCGCGAGCGGTGCGGTCGATCCAGCGGGGCGCGCCCTCGATTTCGGCAACAACCCCGATGGGCGTGTGGTCCACCACAACTTCGCCCTTGCCGTCGCTCCATTCGGAGCGGAATTTTTCGTAGACAAAGCTCGGCACGTAACCCAGTGCGCGCAGGATGGCGTCGAGTTCGGGGCCGTTCTCGACGGCGGTCTCGTGCTCCTCGCGGGTTTTGTATCTTCCGGCTTTGCCCTTTGCTTTATGGGTTAGCCGCCAGCGCTCGCCGTACTTGCGCACACGCAGAATCGTACCCTGGCGGCGCAGGGGATTGCCCGGACGGTCGTAAAGCGAATTCATCTCGTGCGTCGGAGGAGTCTTTAGCTGAAAGCCGGCGTCCGTCAGGGATCGCTCAAGCTGGCGGACATCGGTGACGCGAAACTTGATTTCGACTTCCGAGGTCTTGGGCAACATCTTCTCCTTGCTCCCCCCGCAGTGTACTCTGCTATCGCGCAATGGAACTACCCCACCCTTCGCCAGAGGCAGGCGAAAGGGTAGGGCCCGCTCGATTGCGGATAGCTGCGCGTTAGAATAAACGTGTGTCCCTCTTTCGCAACATAAAAACCACGCTGGAGATGATCAAGTGGGAGCACTCGGTGCTCACGCTCCCGTTTGGGCTTACCGGCGCGGTGCTGGCGGCGCGCGGCCTTCCCAGTGTGCGGCAGGCGGTCTGGCTGGTGGTGGCGCTGGTCTCCGCGCGGTCGGCGGCCATGGCCTTCAACCGCCTGGCAGACGCGACCATCGACGCCGGAAATCCGCGCACCGCAACCCGCGCCCTTCCCGCCGGACTGCTCTCACGGCAATTCGTGTTCTGGTTCGTGGTGGTGTTCTCGCTGATCCTGATCTTCGCCGCGAAAATGCTGAGCCAGCTCGCATTCTATCTTTCGCCCGTGGCGCTGCTCATCATCTTCGGCTACTCGTACACCAAGCGCTTCACGCGCTGGGCGCATGTGTTCCTCGGCTTGGCCATGGGGATTGCTCCAGCCGCGGCATGGGTGGCGATCCGGGGCACGCTGGACCCGAGAATTTTCATTGTGACCGGCGCGGTCATGTTCTGGGGAGGCGGCTTCGATATTCTGTATAGCTGCCAGGACTACGAACATGATTGCCGGGCCAAGTTGTATTCCGTTCCCCAAGCCTTTGGCGTTGCGAAGGCGCTGGTGCTGGCACGCATGTTCCACGTTGTTGCCTTTGGGCTGTTCTCGTGGATGGTACTGGCATTCGCGCTCGGGCCGGTCGCGCTGGCGGGAGTGCTGCTGGTGGGAGCACTGCTGATTTTCGAGCACTCACTGGTGCGGGCCAACGACCTGAGCAGGCTCAACGCGGCATTCTTCACGACGAACGGCCTGATTTCCATGCTGCTGCTGGGCTTTATTGCCTGCGATCTGCTGATGCGGCACACGGGTTCGTAGACAGAGCGAGCATCGGTTCTCACAGTACCCGAAGGAAACTACCCCACGTCAGCCCAAAAGAAGGGCGGGACGTGGGGCACCCGGCTGGCGACGCCGAGTCGGGCGGGACGGGCACCCGGCGAACGTGGGGCACCCGGCCGAAAGAACAGCACTGATGAAATACGCTCTAAAGTGGCTCTGCAACGGGCGCGCCTTGTGCGTTATCATCAAAAGGATGTCCGTCCCGGAAAGCAAACAACGCCCATTTCAGACAGACGATTCCAGGCTGTTGCCCATCGCCGATAAAGTGATGCGGCAGGAACGTCTGGCGTTCGAAGATGGCGTCGCCCTCTACCAGACGAGCGATATTCTCGCCGTTGGCTGGCTGGCTAACCACGTGCGCGAGCGTCTGCACGGCGATGTCGCGTACTTCAACGTCAACCGTCACATCAACCCGACCAACGTATGCGTTGCGGCTTGCCGGCTGTGTGCCTTCGGCCGCAGAAAAGACGTTCCCGGCGCCTACACAATGGCTTTGGAAGAGGCTTGGCAATCGGCGGCTTCGGGCTACACGGATGCGGTGACGGAGTTTCACATCGTTGGCGGCCTGCACCCTGATTTGCCTCTGGAATATTTTCTGGATCTGGTTCGCGGGCTCAGGGAGCGGTTCCCGAAGGTACACGTCAAGGCGTTCACCATGGTGGAGATTGCGTTTTTTGCCAAGCGCGCCAAGCTCTCCATACGCGACACGCTGCTGAAAATGAAAGAGGCGGGTGTGCAGTCGATGCCCGGAGGCGGAGCGGAAATTTTCGCCGAACGGGTGCGTTCGATCATCTGCGACCACAAGATCGACGGCAGCGAGTGGCTGGAAACAGCGCGTATCGCTCACGAGATCGGACTGAAGTCGAACGCCACGATGCTCTACGGGCACATTGAGAACGACGAGGATCGGGTGGATCACCTGGTGAAGTTGCGAGCCCTGCAGGATGAAACCCATGGGTTCCAATGTTTTATTCCACTCTCGTTTCATCCCGCCAATACCATGCTGGAGCATCTGTCTACCACCACCGGGATGCAGGATATCAAGCAAATTGCAGTCTCGCGTTTGGTGCTGGACAACTTCCCGCACATCAAATCCTACTGGCAGATGATGACCCCCAAGGTGGCGCAGATTTCGCTGCGCTTTGGGGCGGACGATATCGACGGCACGGTGGTGGAAGAAAAGATCTACCACGATGCGGGAGCGACGACGCCGCAGGGTCTTCGCCGCCACGACTTGATCAGGCTGATCCAGGAAGCGGGAAGGGAGCCGTTCGAGCGAGACACGCTGTATAGGCGGGTGACTCGGGACGAGACTTCGTTCACGGTTGCTGTCTAGGGCAGGCTGCGGGAATAGGCAGCTCCGCCATTCCGGAGATGGCTCTTTTGTGCCCGAACCCCGGTAAATCCGCAACTGCTAAGGGTTTTCGTTCGTCGGAAAGCAACTCTCTTTTGTCCGTACGCCTCTTTATCAGCAGGTGTACAATTTGCGGACACAGGGACTGTGGGAACCACCTCCTGGACCGGAGCCCATGCATGAATGTCCATTTCACATACAAACTTTCAAAAACAACTGATCTCGAAAATCTCATCACACAACGGATTGAAAAACTACAGAAGCGCCTTCAGGTATTTCGGCCGGACATGGTTGCGCTTTACGGTTCGGTCGACGAGCACCCGAAGATGGGCTTCAACGTGGCGCTGAATTTGCGATTGCCGTCAGGACAACTGGCTGCGCGCGAAGTCGGCGACACGGCGCAGAGTGCAATCAAGAGTTGCTTTGAAAGCCTGAAGGAGCAGCTCGCGAAGCACATGGATCATCTGCGAGCTTCGTACAAGTGGCCAAACCGGCGTCGCGCGGCGGGACGTACCCGGGCAGAAACACAGGTGCCGTTCGAGGAGACACTTGCGGCGGTGCAGGCCGATGTTGTCTCCGCCCAGGACATCAACGGCTGGCTGAATGCGAATCTCGAGAAATTGCAGCGATTCGTGGAGCGGGAACTTCGCTACCGCGGCAATAGCGGGCAAGCGCGTGTGCAACAGATAACCCCAGAGGAGGTAATGAGCGAGGCCATCGCCAATGCGTTGGATGGCCGCACGGAAAAACCCGAGAAGTTTACGCTGGAACCGTGGCTATATTTTCTTTCACGGGCCGCCATCGATCGTCTGGCGGAGCAAGCCGGTAATTCACAAGGAGAAGTTGGATTGGACTCGAGCGTGCGACGAGAGGAGGCCAGCGGCAGCGATGAGGCCATGCTCCAGTTCCATCATCCCGACGAAATGCTCACCAACGAGAACGTCATTGCCGACGGTGGAACCGCAACTCCGGAGGACATCGCCGCCAGCGACGAAGTGATGGGAATGATCGAGGCTGTTCTGCGCAACGCGCATCACCAGGACCGGGAGGCTTTCATCCTGTTCACGATGGAAGGGTTCACGGTGCAGGAAATTGCCGTCATTACCGAGCGCAAGCCGGAAGAGGTTCGAACCTCGATTGCGAAAGCACGCGAGCAACTGCGGAAGGCGTTGCCGGTTGCCGAGCAATTGAGGAACAAACTGATCGAGCATTCCAAATCCGCCTAGAAATTGGGACGAGTCAAAATGAATTGAGGAGAGGTGTCGATGATTACGCGAAAAGAAATCCGCGATCTGGCCGAATTTCAATCGGCGCGAGGAAGCGCAGTCACGTTTTACTATCAGCCCGACACGCCGCCGAACCAGTCTCATCGGGACGAGGCGATCCTGGTAAAGGATCTGGTGCGCGGGGCGCTTCGCGAAGCCGAGAAAGAGGGGCGCAACGATAGTGCGCGCGTTGATCTGAACCGGATTCTCGAAATGGCGGAACGTCTCCACGGAAATGCCGGAAAGGCGAAAGCGATCTTTGCCGATTCGTCACGGAATTTCTGGCGTGAGTTCGATATTCCGGCATGGCTCGACAAAACGAGAGTGGTTATCAATCGCCGATTTCATCTGAGACCGCTGGCGCCGCTGCTCGAGGTGAACCCGCGGGTATGCGTTTGCGTTGTGGATCGCAGCAAAGCGCGGCTTTTCGATTACCAGAACGAAATCTGCAAGGAGGTTATCGGATTTTTCACCGAGTCGCCGCGAGTGGGCGAGAGCACGGGCGGAGGAGGCTACGATGCCGGACACATCTCCCGGCGCGTTTCCGAATTTGCCAAGCAGCACTACAAAAAGGTGGCGGATACGATTCTGAAGTTCTTTGAACGCGGCAGTTGCGAGAGTCTGGCAGTAGGAATCCGCGACGAGAATTGGACCGAGTTCGAGTCGGTTCTGCATCCGTACCTTAAGAAGAGCTTGGTTGGCCGCTTCCATGCCGATCCCGATACGGCGGCTCCTCAGCAACTGAAGGCCAATCTCGAACGGCTGCTGGACGAGCACGAACTGAACCGGCACCGAGGTCTCGTCCAGGAGGTGTTGGCGGAAGCGCAAAGGAAGGCTCGCGGGGCAGTGGGATTGCGACGCGTGCTGCGCTCGCTCGAAACCGGAGAGATCCAAACGCTGCTGCTGGGAGAGGGCTTTCAGGCCCCCGGCGTCGAGTGCCGCCACTGCGGACATGTAGACATGAAAATGCATCCTAACTGCGCGATCTGCTCGCATCCTGTCAGCGAAGTGGAGGACATCAGCGATGCGATTCTAGGAGCGGCACTGCGCGGCGGCATAGAGGTTGTCTACGTGCAAGGCGATCCCGAATTGGAGTCGGCGGGACACATCGCCGCGCTGCTGCGCTTCCGGGCGGACCAGCGGAAGGCAGTCGCCTCATAGGCTTGCGGGGGTTGAAATCAGGGCGCGGCCTTGTGGCTGCGCCTCTTTTATTGATTATTGCAGTCGCACTGCGATACGCTTGGGTCCGCCGTGTTCGCTCGGAGTCTGATCCATGCTATTGCCGCAAGCGTCGCAGCTCCACTCCTTCTTTTCCTCTTTCGGTACTTTTACGCTTGTGGCATTGAGTTCGGTGTTTTTCCTCGTCGATCCATTCGCCGCCATTCCGGCATTCCTGGCGATGACCGCAAACCAGGAACCCCTTACCAGACGCCGGATGGCGAAGCGTGCCGCCTGGACGTGTTTCGGAGTGCTGTCGGTGTTTGCGGTTTCGGGCGGGCTGATTTTCCGTATGTTCGGCATCACGCTGGCCGCTTTTGAAATCGCAGGCGGCCTGATCCTGTTGCTGATAGGTCTTGAGATGATTCAGGCGCGGCGCTCCGCCACCCAGGAACAACCGAGCGAAACCCTCGAAGGATCTATGAAGGACGACATAGGGATCACACCGCTCGGCGTGCCGATGCTGGCCGGACCGGGGGCAATCTCGACCGTGATGGTGCTGACCGGAGCTTCGCCGCGCTGGTTGCACATTTCGGTGGTTTTGGTTGCCATCGTTGTAACGTCGGGGGCCTCTTACCTGATACTGGCAGGTGCGGACCGCATTCGCCGGCGGCTTGGCGAAACCGGAATCCGTATCATGATGCGCATGATGGGGCTTTTGCTGACCGCCATCGCAGTCCAGTTCGTGATTAACGGCCTGATTTTGATTGGCGTGATTCCGGGCGGAGGATGAGGCCGCGCCGCTGAGAGCTGACGGCGGGAGCCTGTTGGCGCTAGGTGCTTTTTGGGGGTAAGTTACGATAACGCCTGTTTACGACAGTTTGAGTACAGCAAAAAGATGTTCTTCATCACTTCTCAACTCGGTATCCGTCTCGACATTGGCATTCACCTCCGTTAGGTGGTATTCTCCCGAACGAACTTGCTAATCCGCTCTAGAGGAACCCGATGCGACGCTCTGTATGGATCACTCCCTTGTGCGCGATGCTGGCGCTAGTGGCAGCTGCCGAAGAGGCTCCTAGTGTGAAAGTCAGAGGCCATATGCTTGGCGAAACTGTGGCCGAGTTTTCCCGGCGATTCGGGTGCGCTCGCCTAATGGCTCTATCGCAGAAGGAAGCAAAACGCGAAAGAGTCATTGGAGACGTGGTGGAATGCAATCTTTTATCGACTCCCCCAGACGGGCGCTTCACAGTGCCGTTGAGTGGAATAAAAGACGACGCCCCAAGTGGCCGAGAGGATATGGGGGATCAGATTTCATTCCGAAACGGAGTTGCTGTTGCCATTACCGTAACTGCGCCCACTTGGAGCACACTTTTCGCTGACGTAGTAGAGAGATATGGCAAGCCTGCGCGCACATCGGAAGAGCAGCGCCAAAACAATGTTGCCTCATGGTTCACCTTACACAAGGCGATTTGGGAGCTACCGAGCGGTGTCACAATCGTCGCCCTTGAGGAGTTCGCTCCACGATTGCCTCAGGCAAAAGTGACGTTTTTCGCGCCGGGCGAAGCCACGAAGCCCGCCAAAGCAAATAGTCTGGACTGACGAACGTTGTCGCACTCTGCGCGAAACGCTGGTATCAACATGATGTAGAGTCATGCTGGTTCGGGAGTCCAAACTCCGATGAGGGCGAAGAGCGAGCCTTCACACCTCACCTCAGAACTTACCCAACCCTACCAAGTCCTCGTTACTGAACGTCTTCTCCGTCCGTCACATCAGGAAGGGTCTCACTGCCATCATCATTTCTGTGAGCGTTAAAGAAACTCAGCACTGAATAAGACGCCCCGAGCAGGCACAGGTCTAAACCCGCGAATCGCACCGAAAAATTGCCTTCTCGATAATTACGGGCGAGATGAGCGCGAGTGGGAGATAAAGTACAAATTAGGCAACCGCGCTAACAAAACTACCCCAGGTCAGCCCAAAAGCAGGGCGGACCTGGGGCACCCGAGACCGATCTTAGGTGTCCAGGTGATTCAGAAAGCGTCAATCCCCGTGATGGCCGTGCCCAGGATAAGGGTGTGGACATCGTGGGTTCCTTCGTAGGTCTTAACCGACTCCAGATTCGCCATGTGGCGGAAGACCGGATATTCATCGGCGATGCCGTTGGCGCCCAGGATGTCGCGCGCCATGCGGGCGCACTCCAGCGCCATCCAGACGTTGTTTCGCTTCGCCATGGAGATATGCTGGTGTCCGGCTTTCCCCTCATCCTTGAGACGGCCGACTTGCAGAACGAGGAGTTGTCCCTTGGTGATCTCGTTCAACATCCAGACCAGCTTCTCCTGCACCAGTTGATGCGATGCGATCGGCTTGTCGTGGAACTGCTTACGGAACATCGCATACTGAAGCGCCGTGTCGTAGCATGCCATGGCGGCCCCGAGCGCTCCCCAGGCGATCCCGTACCGCGCCTGGTTCAGGCACATGAGCGCCGACTTGAGTCCATCGGATTTCGGCAGAATGTTCTGACAGGGAATGCGGACGTCTTGCAGCGACAGGGAAGAGGTGACCGAGGCCCGCAGAGACCATTTCCCGTGCACGTCCTGGGCGCTGAAGCCGGGGCGGTCGGTCTCGACCAGGAACCCGCGGACTTTGCCGTCCTGTTCCTCGTTCTTTGCCCAGATCACGGCAACGTCGGCAATGGAGCCGGAGGTGATCCACATCTTCTCGCCGCTCAACACGTACTCGTGTCCTTCGCGGCGGGCGCGCGTGCGCATGGCACCGGGATTGGAGCCCGCATCGGGCTCGGTAAGGCCGAAGCAGCCGAGTTTCGTTCCCGCGGCCATCGCGGGAAGCCACTGCTCTTTCTGTTCCTCGCTGCCGAAGGTGTGAATGGGATACATGCAGAGCGCCGATTGCACGCTGACGAAGGATCGCACGCCGCTATCGCCGCGTTCCATTTCCTGCATGATGAGGCCGTACTCGACGTTGTTCATCTCCGCGCAGCCATAGCCCCGCAGGGTGGCGCCGAAAAACCCGAGTTCGGCCATGGGTTGCACCAGTTCCCTTGGGAAGCGGCCTTCCCGGTTGCACTCTTCGATGATAGGAATCAGATTGTCTTCGATGAACTGGCGCGCCGTGTCGCGCACCATGAGCTCTTCGTCTGAGAGCAGCGAGTCGAATTGAATGAAATCGAAGCCTTTAAATTTGATGGCCATAAGTCCTCGGGGCTGACACCCTTGCTCGGGCCTGCCGCCCTGAATTGAATTTGTAAAGCGAACCTAGCCAACCTTAGCACAACAACCGGGAAAATGAAGGGGCCTCGGAAGGGCGGGTCATGGCGTGAGCAATGAGCGATAATCTATCCACAGCGGCACAGGCGAGAAAGTTCCAGCACGCAAGGGCTGCGACTGAACAAAAAAGTGGGGAGTCTATGAAACTCCCCACACAGAAGCGACAGAGGCGATATCGAACTATGAGATTCCGGCAGGAAGCGCGCCGGTTGTATCCTCTTCGGGAAGAAATCAGGTGACGACGGTGGCAGCAGCGACTCAATCGCAGCGATGGTGTCTGGGTGAAGAGTTGTGGCACTCCTTCGGCGGACAACGCATGCGGTATCTACGGCTTACACCCCCGCAAGCAAAAAGCCGGCTTGCCGGGGATCCCGGGCTTGGGCCGTCTGCAAATCTTCACCCGGCGCGTACGCCGTTGGTTCTTATTCACGGACTCCTGGGCTATTCGTTCTCCTGGCGCCATAATCTCGAAGAACTGGCGTATGCGCGTGAGGTTTACGCGGTTGATCTGCTTGGCATCGGCTACTCGGACCGCCCGCGCTCGGGTACCGTGGACCTGGGTCTTCACGAGACCGCAGGGCGCTTGCTGGAATGGTTCGAGGCCCTCGGGCTGAGAAATGTGGATCTGCTTGGCACATCGCACGGAGGCGCCGTGGCGATGATGATGGCCGCCCTGGAGCGTGAGCACGGAAGCAGCGCGGCTGTCAGGCGATTGGTGCTGGCTGCGCCGGCGAATCCGTGGTCTCACCTGGGCGCGAGGCGTATTGCTTTTTTGGGCTCCAGCTTTGGACGGTGGATGACCGGCCTGTCGCCACTGAGCTTGAAGAGAGGGCTCCGGGCCGCACGCTCAGTAGCGCTGAGCCGCATGTATGGTGATCCAAAAAAAGTTACGGTCGAGACCTTGAATGGCTACGGCCAAATGATCGATTTGCCGGGGACGATCGAGTATGCTCTGGAGGTCGTGCGCTCGTGGAAGCAAGACATGCGCGAGCTGAAATCGCGATTTCATGTTCTTGCCGACGTGCCCGCTTTGCTGCTGTGGGGCAGCCTTGACCGTGCGGTCGCCCCTGAAAGTGCGCACGAACTGGCGACGAACCTGAAGAATGCGAAGCTGATCGTGATGGACGGCATTGGCCACATGCCTTACGAAGAGGCACCGGAACCATTCAACCGGCTGGTGCTGGATTTCCTTGATGGCGGGGACTCGCCTGCGGTAGGGAGTTCACCCGGCGCACTAAATTCCGATTGACGAACTCGATCAGTTCTGCGGTCATAGTAGATTCGGCTCAGTGAGCCTGTAGCGGGGCCCCCCCGACGCGTGCCGCAGTTGCGCGGGTTGGGGCAGGACGGTGCACTTGCACGGACTTGGCGATCAGATTTTCGAGATTCTCCGCGGCTACTTTGCCGCACACGGATACTGGACGTTGTTCTTCGCCCTGCTGCTCGAAAATGCCGGCATTCCGTTGCCGGGCGAGACGATGTTGCTGTTCGCGAGTTTTCTCGCTTTTTCCGAGCACCAGCTCCAATTGCCGTGGATAATCCTGACCGGAATTGTGGCCACAACACTGGGCGACAATCTGGGCTACTCGATTGGACGGAGGGGTGGGCGTCCCTTGCTCGATCGCTATGTGCGTGTGTTTAGCATTCGTGGGCACGCCGTTGAGAAGATGATCGAGAAGGGTGAAGAATTGTTCCGGCGGCACGGCGACCTGACCATCTTCGTTGCCCGCTTCATTTTTGGAATGCGCATCATCGCGGGGCCGCTGGCCGGGGTGTTAAGGATGCCCTGGGGCAAGTTCGTGCTGTTTAATTTCCTGGGCGCCACCACATGGGTTACTGTTATTGCGTTTGCGGGCTACGAGTTTGGGGAGCACTGGGCGGAACTCATCAAGATGGTGGGCAGGGCGAATCTGGCGATCACTGCGGTGGCGGGATACGTCGCATTGTTGCTATGGCGCCGCCACAGAGCCGCACGGCAAAAGGCGAAAGACGCCGATGGCGAAGTTGCCGAGAAGCAATCGGTGGAGGAGACTAAGACTGGCTTGCGTCCGTGACAACTGGGCGAATGTGAGTCGGAGAACACAACCAGTTTTTTCAGGTGAATGCGACTTTTCAGCGCACATAAAGAAACGATTATCCGCTCGTCGATCGCGGTGTTTGGACTCGCCTTGGCGTTCGCGGCGGCGGTCCTTTCGTCGGCGGCTCGGGAGACGGGGAACCTGCTAGCCACGGCTATTCTTGCGTCCGCGGCACTGCTGCTCTCCGCCGTGGTCGCTATTGCCACCGTGCCTTACCTCACAAAGCGCGTGGCCGCCGAGCGGGTGCGCGCTGCGCTGGATTACCAGGTCACGAAAGAGGGGATGGTCTATCTCGGTTTTGTGCTGGTGATTGCCATCGCGGCCCTGAACACCGGGAATAATCTGCTGTTCCTGATCGTGTCCGCGTTGTTGGCCGCGGTTGCGGTCAGCGGAGCGGCTTCGGCCGCGGAGTTGCGCATCCTCGACTTGACGGCCAATTTTCCTGAACATGCATTTGCCAAGAAGGCGTGCCCGGCCCACATCACGATCAGGAACCCCAGCCGCTGGCTGCCCGCATTCTCCATTGCCGTCGTTTCGCCCCGCCAAAAAGGGTCCAAGAAGGTCTGGCATTGGCAGCCAACCAAGTTTGAATTTCCCAAGCCCTCATCGGGGCGCAAGCCGTGGGTGCGCTTGCGAGATCTGAAGCTGGAACGCACAGAGCAAACTGAGCTGCCGTCCATTCTGCGGCAACCGCTGTATTTCCCCTACATCGGACCGCAAGGCTCGGCCGGAGCTGAGTTAGCGCTGTTCTTTGACCGCCGTGGACGCTACGTGCAGAACGCATTCGGCCTTTCGACGCGATTTCCTTTCTCGTTTCTGCTCAAGACGCGCAAAGTGACGCTGAATCGCGAGTTGATCGTTTATCCAAAGGTCGAGCAGACTGAAGAATTTTATGAGATGCTGCCGCTGATAACCGGAGAATTTGAAAACCACATCCGGGGCCGAGGGCACGACCTCTACCGCATTCGTGATTATGAACCGGAGGACTCGGCCCGCCATGTCGATTGGAAACTGAGCGCAAAGACGGGCGTTCTGAAGATTCGGGAATTTGCCAGGGAAGATGAGCACCGGCTTCGAATTGTCTTCGATAACGCCTCGCCCGGGATGGCCTCGACCGAACGCTACGAGCGCGGCGTGAGCCTGTGCGCTTCGCTCGCCTTCTACCTGGCGGAGCAGAGTGCGTCGCTGACCTTTGCGGCACAAGGGTTGGCCGAACCCACGCTTTGGGGATTTTTGCACCACTTGGCGCTGGTTGAGCCCGCGTCCGATCCTTCGGTTCTCGACTCGCTCTCGCTTGGGGCGGACTTCAACCTGGTACTCACCTGGAGACCGCGCGGGTCGGTGGTCACTTCAGTGTGGCAGTCCTCCTACGTAGTGTTCCTCAATTCATAAAGAAAACCTAAAATTTAGTTGTAATCCAGAGCTGGATTGGGACATATACTGTGCCTCTTCAGGCTGCGTGGGGCAGCCGCAATCCACAACTTGTGATTTTCATCCGAGATGAGCGCAGCAGCGCTCACGGGGGCCTTTCCATGAGCACCATTCGCGATCTGATCCAAGACCGCAAAGTCCATAGCTTGCAGGCAACCGAGTCGGTCATGACTGCCGCGCTCTACATGACACAGTGCAATATCGGCGCCATTCCGGTAATGGATGGAGAGCGATTGGCCGGCGTGTTCTCCGAGCGCGACATCCTGATGCGCGTGGTGGCCGCAAAGCGCACCCCGGAGTCGACGTTGCTGCGCGAAGTGATGACTTCGGAGCCGTTCATCGTAGGCCCCAACGACCCGGTCGAGCGCTGCATGATCGCCATGAAGCAGCATGGCTTCCGCCACCTCCCCGTATGCGAAGGCGAAAGACTCGTCGGATTCATCTCGCTGCGGGACCTGCTGCTGCACGATCTGGACGAAAAAGAAGTGGACCTTCGCATGATGCGCGCTTATCTCAACGCGAGTTGAGACAAGGCGCTTCGATCAGCTCTTCGGCACCGTCGACGCTTCGTCAGCTCCAATCACCGAAACGAGCGGTGCTCTCCGCGACCCCGAAGTTAGAAGGAACGTCCGATCCCTCAGGGGCTAAAGCCCGCTCTTCTCTTGGCTCGGGACGGCATCGCTAAAGAGGATGCTGAAAAACTCGTAGAAGTGTCATCCTGAGGTCGCGCCGGTTTTGCGCGTCCGAAGGATCTGTTTTATCCCCAGCATGCGCAAACAGCAGATCCTTCGCTTCGCTCAGCGATGACACCTCAGAAATGAGTTCTTGCCGCAGCCTGTAAAGCCATGCCCCTTCAAAGATTTTTGAAACAAACTCCCAGAAAGCTATTCGCGGGATTTCAACTTTAAGGAGTCGATCACTTGGGATCCGGTTCGAGCTTCCCTTGAAACCAGCGGCGCGCTGGTGTTGCAGGTTGCCAGCAGCAACGTCTTCCCGTTGCTGAGAAACATGACACGCCAGTGGTCGCCTTCGGAATCACGAAATTTTGCGCTCGCTTTTTGTTTGGTTCCTTTCTCGAGTTTGCCGCGTCCGTTGCTGGGCGCTGTCTGCATAAATCTTTTGAGAAAGTCACGCGCGTCGAGTGGCCCGGTTGTCTTGTCCTGTTTGAAAGCAGTCACGACGATCGATGTGGTTTCCGAGGGGGCTTCAATTTCGAGATCGTCGTTGGTTTGCCGCAGCGTCCAGAATGGCGGCACGGCGATGCTGACGTGGCCTCGGGGAACGGTGTAGATTCCAGGGTTGCAAGACTTACGAGTTGTTTTTTGGCTGTTACGGCTGGGCTTTGCGGTTTTCTTTGGAGTCTTCTTCTTTGATGTTGCCATGGTTCCTCGTTTCGCTTGCATTTAGTACGTATGACTCAAAATCAGAAAGGAATCTGCACTGCACGGACCTTCGCTCCCGCGGCTTCACTCAGGATTTCGGGCATTCTGCTCAAACATCGCCTTCACGCTTCACCTTTTGCCGAATAGACGCATAGATCAATCTCGTAAGCTCTTCTGGATCGCTGACCGGAGGCTGACAGGCGAAGTTGCTGCACACAACCGCCAAAGGCCGTCCCTTAGCAACGCCCGCCAGATGCGGTACGGAATCGGCGAGTGCTGGCGGAAGATAGGCGGCAATAGCTTCCTCCTCGGTGACGTGGATGAGCGTCTTGTTGACCGCAAAAGGTTTGACTGCGGCGGCATGGAGCGCATCCGGAGCAGGAGCGTCGCCCACCAGCACGACCTGCGTGTAAGGGCGCGCCAGCCAGATCGCGGCAAGGCCGTAAGTGCCGGCATAGATACCAAACTGCTCGGCCACGCCGGCGAATATCTCCAGCGTCTTAGTTGCGAGGTCGCGGTAACGATCTTCGTTAGTTAAAGCGTAAAGCCGGAGCATCACAATCGCGGCGACGGAATCTCCGGCTGGAGTTGGCGAATCCTGGAATGGCTTGCGCCGGGCGGCGAGTGCGCCGATAGCGGTCGTGTCGTCAGCGCTGGCCATATCGAAGAAGCCGCCGTCTTGCTGGTCATAGAAGTGGGCAACCATGAAGTCGCCGATCGATTTGCCAAAGCGGAAATAGCTGAGGTCGGCGGTGCTTTCATACGCCTCGAAGCAGGCGAGTGCGGTGAAGGCGTAGTCGTCGAGCAGGCCCGCAACCTGGCGCTTCCCAGCCGGAGAATCCTGCTCGGAGTAGGCGATCACGTGCAGCAAGCCGCGCTCGGGGTTCCATGCCTCGCTCAGTATGCGGTCGAGCGAGCGCAGGGCAAAGCTGCGCGCTTCGCTCATGGCATCTTCGCTCTGGCTGCCGGCTGAGAGTCCAAGCACACGCGCTGCCTGCAAATAGGCGGAGATGCAGAGTGCGTTCCAGCTTACATAGACAGTCTTGTCGATGTAGGGAATGGGACGGCGGAGGCGAGCCGCATACATTTTCTTCTTTGCCGAATCGATTACCGCCTCGACCTGTTGGCGCGAACGGCCGGTGCGGGATGCGATTTCCTCGGCTGGGACCCGCACCCAAAGCACGTTCTTGGCGTGGTTGTGGTGCATCTCGCCCACTTCTTCAATGTCGTAGTGAAGGCAGGCAACTTCGAATTCATCGTCATCGAGAACCGCGCGAGCCTCGTCCCGGGTCCAGGTGAAGTGATCGCCGTCGTCGTCCAAATCGATATCGGCGTCCTGCGAGGCGTAAAATCCGCCGCGTTCACGATCGCTCAGCCACTCGTCCATCCAGCGCATGATGTCGCGCGCCACGTTGGCGAAAAACAGATTGCCTGTCGCCTGGTAGCCGTGGACATAGTTCTTCAACAGCTCCGAGTTGTCGTAGGACATCTTTTCGAAATGCGGAACGCGCCAGCGTTCATCGACGGAATAGCGATGAAAGCCGCCTGCAAGCTGATCGTAGACGCCGCCGCGCGCCATCTTTTCCAGCGTCGTGCTGATGACGGTTCCGACCTGCTCTTCTCCGGTGCGCACATACCAGTCGATGAGTAAATCGAGGGCGGAGGGATGAGGAAACTTGGGGGCCGAGCCGAAGCCGCCATTTTGGCTGTCGAAAACGCCCAGCCCGGACTGCACCATCTGTTCGACGATGCGCGGCGAAAATGCGCCCGAATGTCCCAGCAGACCCTCGGCGTGCGAGAGTGCGTGCATGAGTTTGCCGGCTTCCTCTTCGATGTCGGGGCGGCGTTCGCGAAAGGCGTCGGCTATGGCCAACAGCAACTTGCGGAAGCTCGGACGGCCCATGGCGTCCTGGGGGGGGAAGTAGGTCCCGCCGTAGAAAGGCTTGCCTTCGGGCGTCAGGAACACCGTCAGCGGCCAGCCTCCCTGCCCGCTAATTGCCGCCACCGCCGTCTGATAACGCGAATCGACGTCGGGGCGCTCGTCGCGATCGACCTTGACGGGCACAAAGTGCGTGTTAATGACCTCGGCCACCTCGGGCGACTCGTAGGACTCGCGATCCATGACGTGACACCAGTGGCACCATACCGCCCCAATGTCGAGCAGGATGGGTTTGTTGTCGCGCTGTGCTTCGGCAAAAGCCTCGTCGCACCACTCCCGCCAGCGTACAGGTTGATGCATGGCGGAGCGGAGGTAGGGAGAAGACGACTGTGCCAGCAGGTTTTGGCTCGAGCTCATGGCAGTTAAAGTGTACCGCTAGAAAGTGGTCTCGTGTTCCGATTGACCATATAAGGCCGGCGGCCTCAGGAGCACAGCAGCTCGTGTGCAATCAGCACGTATCGGTCGACGGCTTCCAGCAGCTCGCGTTTTTCCACGTACTCGCGTTCGGTGTGGGCCACCAGAATGTCTCCCGGGCCCAGCAGCACTGGTTCGCCCCAGTTAGAGAGAGACGGAATGTCGGTGGTAAACGAGGCGGTCATCGTCGATATCCCCGGAATCGTGCGGAAGCGCATGTAAGGAATATCAAGCACGAAATCGACGTGAGCACGCTCGCCAACAGCGGCGACAATCTGCTCGCGAAGAGAGCGCGACGGAGCCACCAGGCGATACAGGAGCTGTGCCTTTGCAAAATCGGCAATCATGTTGGTAGCCCTGCCACCCTCGATGATTCCGATGTTCATGGTGGTTGGGCCAATCTCCGGATTGGTTGGCAGGGACATGGAACGAAGCGGTTGCAGCGCATCGAGCAGCTTGTCAATGGCCGACTCGCCAAGCTCGGGATAAGCCGAGTGGGCCATCTTTCCGCTGGCGACGACTTCCACGCGCAGCGCGCCCTTGGCTGCCAGCGCAATGCGGTTGCCTGTCGGTTCGCCATTCACCAGGAAGCGTGAGCCGCGCGCGTTCTGGTTGGCGACCTTGGCTCCAAGCGAGTCGCGCTCCTCGCCAACCACGAAAAGCAGTCCGACGCAGGTGCCCTCGTGATGGAGGCGCAGCGCCGCCTCAACCTGGGCGGCAATAATGCCCTTGGCGTCGCATGAACCTCGTCCGGAAATGCGCGTCGAGTCTTCGCTGGAGGAAATGAAAGGCGGCACACAGTCGGTATGCGTTGAAAATACGACGGCGGGCGAGGGGTCTTCAGGCCAATGAGCAAAGAGGTTGAAGCGATGCCCCTCGACGGGCTTGCGCTCGACCGTCAATCCCGCGGTGGACAGGTAATGCCCAAGAAACTCAGCGACCGCAGCTTCGTTGCCGGTAGTGCTTTCGATGTCGACCAGTTGGCGGGTCAGGGCGACGAGATCCATGGGGGAGAGAATATCAGAAGGAAATGTTTCGAGTTTCAAGTTTCAGGTTTCAAGAAAATACCCCACGTCAGCCAAATGCCGGCGAACGTGGGGCACCATCGAACGTACCATTTATACAAGTTGTTCTAGTCGGCAGCCCCTTGCTTGGCGGCCTTCTCACTCGTGAGCGTGCCGATCCTCATGCCATAGAACGAGCGGTACACAAAGCTCATGGAGATCAGCAGGAAAACCGCCGCCAGGACGTGGGTGAGCATGGCACTATGGGCAGTGAGTGAAACCGCAAGTTCCACCGCCAGCAACCCGAACAGGGTGCTGAACTTGATGACCGGGTTCATGGCCACCGAAGAGGTGTCCTTGTAAGGATCGCCTACCGTGTCGCCAACCACACAGGCATCGTGCAAGGGAGTGCCTTTAGCCTTCAGCTCGACTTCGACGACCTTCTTCGCGTTATCCCAGGCGCCACCGGCATTGGCCATAAAGATGGCCTGGTAGAGTCCGAAGACGGCGATCGAGATCAGGTAGCCGATAAAGAAAAACGGCTCGGTGAAGGCGAAAGCAAGGGTTCCGAAGAAGACGGCGAGGAAGATGTTGAACATGCCCTTCTGCGCGTACTTGGTGCAGATTTCGACCACGTTCTTGCTGTCCTCGACCGAAGCTTTTTCAGCTCCTTCCAGCTTGATGTTCGCCTTGATGTACTCCACTGCGCGGTAGGCTCCAGTGCTGACCGCCTGAATCGAGGCTCCGGTAAACCAGTAGATCATTGCTCCACCGGTAATCAGGCCCAGAAGGAATGGCGCGTGCAGCACGGAGAGTTTGCCAATGTTTTCGATGTCGGTCAGCTTGTTGGTGAGCGCCATGATGATCGAGAAGATCATCGTGGTGGAACCGACAACGGCGGTACCGATGAGCACGGGTTTTGCGGATGCCTTGAAGGTATTGCCGGCGCCATCGTTGGCCTCCAGCAGATCCTTGGCGCGATCGAAATTGACGTCGAAGCCAAAGTCCCTCTTGATTTCGGACTTGATGTTGGGGATTTGCTCGATCAGTGAAAGCTCATACACCGATTGGGCATTGTCCGTGACCGGGCCGTAGGAATCGACCGCGATGGTGACCGGGCCCATGCCAAGGAATCCAAAAGCAACCAGTCCGAAAGCGAACACCGGTGCCGCGATCATCAGGCTTGATAACCCTTGCAAAGAGAACAAGTAGGCAATGCTCATGAGAACAATCATGGCGCCGCCCAGCCAGTAGCAGGAGAAATTGCCGGCGACAAGGCCCGAAAGAATGTTAAGCGACGCGCCGCCCTCCTCGGAGGAGGTAACGATTTCCTTGACGTGGCGGGACTCAACCGAAGTGAAGACCTTCACTAATTCGGGGATGACCGCCCCGGCCAAAGTGCCGCAAGAAATAATCGAGGCCAGCTTCCACCACAGAGTATCGTCGCCTCCGAGAGTCGGAACAATCAGATACGAGGCGATGTAAGTGAGAACAATCGATACGACCGAGGTGATCCAGACCAGCGAGGTCAGGGGAGCTTCGAAGTTCATTTCGGCGGCGTCGCCGTACTTGGCACGCGCGATAGCGCCGTTCAGGAAGTAAGCGCCCGAGCTGGCAACCAGCATCATGATGCGCATGATGAAGATCCAGACGAGAAGCTGAACTTGCACCGCTGGATTCTTTACGCCGAGCAGGATGAAAGTGATCAGCGCGACGCCGGTCACGCCATAGGTTTCAAAGCCATCGGCGCTGGGGCCAACGGAATCGCCGGCATTGTCACCGCAGCAATCGGCGATGACGCCGGGGTTACGCGCATCGTCTTCCTTGATCTTGAAGACGATCTTCATCAAGTCAGACCCGATGTCGGCAATTTTGGTAAAGATTCCACCGGCGATACGCAGAGCGGCCGCGCCTAGCGACTCGCCGATTGCGAACCCGATAAAGCATGGACCGGCATAGTCGCCTGGGATAAAGAGGAGGATCAGGAGCATGATCAGCAATTCGACGCTGATCAGCATCATGCCGATGCTCATTCCAGCCCGAAGCGGGATGTCATAGATCTCATACGGCTTGCCTTTTAGTCCGGCAAACGCCGTACGGGAGTTGGCAAAGGTATTGACGCGGATTCCAAACCACGCAACGCCGTAGCTTCCGGCAATGCCAACCAAGCTGAAGAACAGAATAATGGGGAGCGTGACGCCGACGGGCTTATCCGGTACGGGCGATAACCAGCCAAAATACATCGCGATGATTACCGCGATGAAAGCCCACAGTACCAGGATGAACTTGCCTTGGGTAATCAGATAGGTTTTGCACGTCTCATAGATCAGCTCGGAAATCTCGAGCATGGCCCGATGCACCGGCAGATTCTTGAGCTGCATGAAAATCACAAGCCCAAACAGCAGCCCGAAGAGGCAGAAGAGCAGTCCGATCATCAGGATACTGTGACCGTTCATTCCCAGGAAAGCGACGCTGGACAGATCGGGAAGCTTTAGACCGGCTTCGCCGCCACCCTTGTGTTGCGCCAGGGCTGAACCGGTAGCCAAAAGCAGGACCGAAGCAATTGAGCCAAGCCGTTTAGCACCGGCGAAAGCATAAGCTCGTTTAATGTTTAACGAACGGGAGTGCTGGGCCGCAATCATCGCGCAAGCGCCGATGAGGCTCAGGATGAGCCAAGTCTGCATGAGTTCCTCCGAAGTTTCCAAATTATCGTGGCGAGGTTCGGCTGTATCAGGAAGAAGCCAAACCGAGCCAACCAATCCGGTCAAAAACACAGCCGCTCGGCACTTAGCAACATGCCGATGCGCAAATCACCGGAAACCCGGAACGCGCTTCCACATCATGAAATGTTGAGCTTGGCCGCGTTGGGACCTGTGCAGCCAGCCCGACATTTCTCCAGAGCAGCTGCACACTAAGGCGAACTATCCTACCACGCTGACCAAACTCGGTTCAACGGTGGGTAGCCACCCTGGAACAGGTTCAGGTGCCGGTCTGAAGTTATATTTATTGCGCCCCCAGACTAATCCTTACCTTCAATGGATTCCAGAATATAATTTTTCAAATCATGTCCTCGGAGCCTCATCCGAGCCCTCAATCCGGGAAGAGCGAACTGCCGTTTCGAATGCGTGCTACGCTCCGCCTGCCCTGCGGGCGGCGAACATTAACACCGTTCACTGTTATTCGCCAACTATTTGCCAACGTAGTGGACGCGCCAGATGGACTTCGAGGCGTCGTCGCTGACGAACAGCGAGCCGTCTTCAGCGACCGCAACTCCGACGGGACGTCCCCAGACACGCTCCTCGGGTGTAACGAAGCCGGTCAGGAAATCCTGGTACTCACCCGAGGCCCGGCCCGAATGGTGCATGGGAATGCGAATGACTTCGTACCCCGTGAGCATGCTACGGTTCCAGGAACCATGCTCGGCGGCGAAGATGTCTCCGCGATATTCCTGGGGGAACTGCTGCCCCTGGTAGAACGTCATTTCCAGTGAAGCATCGTGGGGCTGGATGAGAACGTCGGGGGTGATCACCTTCGACTTCAACTCCGGATGCTTGCCCTTATGGCGGGGATCCTGGTGTCCTCCCATGTACCACCAGGGCCAGCCGTAAAAGCCCCCTTCCGTGACGTGGGTGATGTAGTCGGGGACGAGATTGTCGCCGAGCCGGTCGCGCTCGTTGGTAGAGCACCACAGTTCGCCGGTGCTGGGGTGGATGGCAATGCCCACGGCATTGCGAATGCCCCATGCATAGACGCGCGGCGCGGAGCCGTCAGGGGCGAACTCCAGAATGTCGGCACGATGATATTCCGCGGCGTTGCCGTCCGTGTCGTCGTCGTTGGAGTGCGAACCGACGGAGACGAACATCTTGCGGCCATCGTTGGCAAAGGCGATGTCGCGAGTCCAGTGGCCGCCACCGCGCAGGAGTCCGCCTCCTGGAATTTCTTTTACCACCGTCTCTGCTTTGCCACGGGCCTTCAGATCGCCATTCTGATACGCGAAGCGTACTACCGAATCGGTGTTGGCCACGTAAACCCAGTTCGGTTCCTTGCCGGGCGGATAGAAGTTAATGCCGAAAGGCTGGTGAAGTCCGGTGGCGAAGACCTCTGTCTGTTGCGCGCGACCATCCGGAGTGACGCCACGGAAAACCTTGATCTCACCGGCACGGCTTTCGGCCACGAAGAGGTCGCCATTGGGGGCGATTCGTATCAGGCGCGGAAAATTGAGGCCGCTGGCGTAAAGTTCCACCTTGAATCCCGCAGGGGCCTGCGGCCACGCATTCGACGGGCGGGGCACGATGTCCGGGCCATTGTCAGCCGAATCGGTGGCATAAGGCTCCGGCAGATCGGAAATAGTGATCTTGTGGACCGCTCCGGGCTGCTGCGAGCGGTAGCCCATAAAGACGGTATCCCGCGCAGTGAGCGCGGCTTTCGAAGTGGAGATTGCATAGAAGGAGTTGTGGTAAATCGACGCCAATGCACCGCCGCCTGCTATCAAGGCCAATACCAGGATGACAACAGCGATTGCGTGCTTCATTAGATTCACTCCGATTATTGCCTTAGGCCACCTTACTGCTTCAAGCAGGCTGCCGAAAAACTCGTGCCAGGGCCACCTGAGTCGGCCGATTATCTTGCGTGTCCGATAAATCTGTTTTGCCTTCAAACCCGCGCCAACGACAGATCCTTCGCTCCTTCACCTATTGCGGACCCCGGCTTCGCGAAGGATGACGCTCCCGGAAGACAAGTTGTCTAGGCTGGCTTTGTGCTTGAAACGAATTTCTTCTGTCAAGGTTGGCAGTAGTTTTTGCGCGGGTGTTGAAAATCTTTACGTTTCTTTTTTGAAAAACCCGACATTCTTAACAAATTATTTACATAACTCCGGCAGCACAGTCGTAACAAAATGCAACAAACATACAGCTCTTATCAGCTTCGTATCCCTTGAAGAGTCAAAGAATTTTTCGTGGATATTGATGCATCCTGGCGGCATCGTCGCATAAGCGGGCGCATCCAATACAGAGCGATGATCAGCGTACATACAACGATCAGAGCTTGAAGACCATTTGAAGTAAAGCGCCGAAAGTATCTCGGTGAAACCGGGAATAGAATTGGCGCCGAAAAGAACAGCAGGAGGACCGTACATCAATGAAGGGCTACAGAATTCTCGCTTTGGTTGCAGTCCTGGCACTTTGCTTCACTTTAAGTGTGCAGGCGCAAACAGGAACCACGACCACCACGACGACACAGACCACCACCACCGACCAGACTGCTCCAACGATGGATCCGCAGGCGACAACAACTTCTGGTACGTCGATGGAGTATCAGAGCACCACATCGACTACCGACACGATTATGAGACCGGATAGCGATGCGTATTCGCATATCGAGGGTCAGTCAAACACTCCCGTCGACTATAGCAAGAACCCGTATTGGCATCGGGAGGATTGGGATTACGTCGACAACAATAACGTTGGCGGCTAAGCTGACCGTTGAACGCACGCTTTGGGAGCAGGCAGACGATGACCTGCTCCAAACTTTTTGCACGCATTGTTGCGTTCATGCATTTGCCAGAGCTATCCCGCAGCTTGCCTCGCCCTGTGAAGGCTAGGGTTGCGAATGTACTCCATGCCGGTGGCGATTCTGGCGGACAGTTGTGCGCCCCAGATCCGCTCGACGAGCCAGAGCGCAAGATCAATGGAAGAGGTGACGCCTCCGCAAGTCACTATGTCGCCGTCGTCGACGACTCGCGCATCGATAACCTGTGCGCCAGCCAAACGGAGTTCCTGAAGGGCGGAACGGTGAGTGACTGCGGGGCGGTCCTTCAGCAGTCCAGCCGCTGACAGAGCCATGGCTCCGGTGCAAACCGCTGCCAGGATAGTGCACTGCGGATGCAAGGCGGCAAGCTTTTGCGTCAGCACGCCGCGTTGAACTTCTGTGTACAAACTCCGTGGAGCGCGGTCGGCCCAGCCTCCACCGGGAACAACGATCAGATCGGCCGAATCCTCGAGCACTCCGTCCGTTAGAAATCGCATGCCATTTGCGGCTGTAACCTGGGCTTGCGGCTCCACGGTCACGAGGCGAACGTCTACCTCAGCGGGGCGAGCCAACTTGGCGGCGCGGCGGAAAACCTCATAGGGCCCGACAAAATCGATTTCGTCGACTCCATCAAATACAACGATGCGGATTTTCATTCGGCTCTCCTGGGGTCTTTCACGCTGGCTCCCTCAGCATCCATAGCGACTCATGCAAGCAGCATATGAGCTTGCCTCAAAGGTTATAGTAGGACTTTCTTCCCGCACGAGATGATTGTAGGATTACTACTTTGATTTGCACAGCCACTGGAGGTGTTCGTGATTGATGCTGCTCTCATGAGTTCCACAGCCGTCGGTTCCGCTGCGCCCACGCCGGGGCGTTCGGTGATTGCCACGCGATTCGGGGTTGTCGCCAGCAGTCAACCGCTGGCGGCGATGGCCGGAGTGCAAATCTTGCAGCGTGGCGGAAACGCCATCGACGCCGCCATTGGCGCCAACGCGGTGGTTGGCGTGATGGAACCGACCGGTAATGGCATCGGCGGAGATCTGTTTGTACTCATCCATGAAGCGAAGACCGACAAACTCCATGGGCTGAACGCCAGCGGATGGGCACCCGAGCGGATGACGCCCGCATTTCTGAAGGCTCAGGGGATCGCGGAACTGCCGGTACGAGGCGTGTACAGCGTGACAGTGCCGGGAGTCGTTGCAGGCTGGGCAGCGCTGCGCGAGCGTTTTGGGAGCCTACCGTTTTCCACTTTGCTGGCGCCGGCCATCTACTATGCGGAAAAGGGATTCCCCGTGAACGAGGTGACTGCAGGGCTATGGAACAGAGGGCTGGAGTTGCTGCAATCGGAGCCCAACGCGGCCAGGACGTATCTTATCGATGGCCGAGCGCCGAAAGCGGGCGAACTGTTTCGCAATCCCGATCTGGCGGGGAGTCTCCGCCTGATCACGAATTACGGCCGTGATGGCTATTACAAGGGACGGACGGCCGAGGCCATCGTTGCCATCTCGCGCGAAAAGGGTGGGGCTATGGCGATGGAAGACCTCGCCGCCTTCGAACCCGAGTGGGTGACCCCTATCTCGACGGATTATCGCGGCTGGAAGGTTTACGAGATACCGCCCAACACCCAGGGAATCGCCGCGCTGATGATGCTCAACCTCATGGAACAGTTTCCGATGAGCGACTACGGTTTCCATAGCACGCGCGCGTTGCACGTGATGATCGAAGCCAAGAAGCTCGCCTATGCCGATATGTTGCGCTATACGGCCGATATGCGCATGGCAAAGGTGCCGGTAGAACAGATGCTTGAGCAAGAAGAACGCCGCTGAGCGGGCCGGGCTAATCGGCGAACGTGCCCAGGCTTCCGTGCAGCCCTCGCGTCTCGCGGGCGTGACCGACGGCAAGGGAAACGACACGATCTACATGACCGTGATCGACAGGGAAGGTAACATCGTCTCGCTCATCCAGAGCAACTACATGGGTTTCGGTTCCGGGCTGGTGCCTCGCGGAACGGGCTTCATGCTGCAAAATCGCGGCTCGTTGTTCTCGCTCGACCCGAGCAGTCCCAATTTACTGGCCGGGCACAAGCGTCCGCTGCACACGATTATTCCGGGTTTTATGCAGAAGGGCGATGTGAGGATCGGATTCGGCATCATGGGCGGCTGGAATCAGGCGCAGGCACATGCTCAGTTCGTGGCCAACGTCGTCGATTATGGTATGAGCCTTCAGCAGGCTCTGGAGGCTGGCCGCTTTACCAAGTCAACTTTTGACGGCTGCGATGTGGAGATTGAAGAACTCGTGCCGCAAGCAGTTCGCGACGAGCTTACGCGGATGGGACACGAACTCGATGTCAAGCCCGCGCGCACCAATACCTTCGGCTTCGGCCAGGCGGTGATGAGCAACGGCAGCGGCGTACACTTTGGAGCGAGCGACCCCCGCCATGACGGCGCGGCAATCCCGGAGCCGGGGCCGGTGTTCTCCGATACCAAGCCGTAATCAGTGGCAGGCGCAGTTCTGCCCCCACATTAAGGGCTGAAGCCCTAAATGTGGGCCACCAAGTGTTTTCTATCCACGGGCGACGTGAAGAACGTCCTTCAGGGTCGTTACTCCGCGCTCAGCGAGCCGAGGCAACAATTTCTGCCATAGCTGCGCGGTCAGAAAAGCGTCGTGCAGCGCATGATGCATTTCTTCCACCTGCAAGTGGTAGCGGCCGGCAAGCGTTGCCAAGTCGAGCGGCTCATTCACATCTTCCACTCCGCGTCTTCTTGCTTCGCTAGCGGCCAGCCAGTAGTGGGCGCGTGCGGTGTCGATCGCGGGGTTCAGCGGTCGCCGCGATGTTCGCTGCAATTCTTTTTGCAACACTTGCAGGTCTATGTTTACGAAGTGGCCCACGATAATCGAGTCTCCGATGAACTCGAACAACTGCTGGACAGCCTTGCCGGAGTCACATCCGTGTTCCACGTCCGCCGGACGAAGTCCGTGGACAACGATGGTTTCGACCGGGATAGCTTCCCCGGGGTTCACAACGCAATACATGTGTTCGCCAAGCCGTATCTTCGAGCCTTGCATGGCAATCGCCCCAATCGATAGCAGGCGGTTGGAGCGGGGATCGAGCGAAGTGAGTTCGGTATCGAGCACGACGTAGCGAAGCGAGTCCAAGGGCGCGCTGTTGGCAGCGTGGGGTGCGCGTCGCAAGGATGAGAGCCAGTCTCGCATGTCCTAACGCAGGTACGCCCAGACAGGGCCTTCAAACTTGGATTTTATGACCGATTGCGCGTGTGCAACGGCCTGGAATGACTGCTTAAGGGCGCCTTTTTGCAGGCTTGTCAGCGAGTCGGGATTGACGTAGTTGCTCACTGCTTTGCCGGAGTTGACCTGTTCGGTCTGGCGTTGCAGGCGCAACATCATCAGGAACTCCACTGCTTCCTGCAACGCTTGCAGCAGCTTTGCGTCGCCGTAGCCGGCGGTCTGCAAGGCCGACAAGCGGTCGATGGTGTTCGTCTGGTCGAGGTTGGCATCCACGGCGAACAGACGGGCCGCATTCACGATGGGTCCGGTTCCGTTCAGCTTCAGGTCAAACTCGTGTTTGTGCTCGCTGGAGCGCTGCAGCACAAAGCCGCGAAAGAAGCCAAGCGGAGGCTTATGTCCGATGGAAACATAGGCAAGCAGCGATTTGAAGAAGCCCGCGCCCTTGAGCAACTCGTGGTTCCACCGGCGCAGCTCTTCAAACAAAGAGAAGTCGCCCGCGATAGGACGCATATCGAAAAAGATCAGGGCATCGCTGGCGCTCTTCTGGTCGGGATCGGTGATCCACTCTTCGAAGTCGTTCTTCCAGTCTTGCAGCGACTGCCGCCAGCGAAGGTTGCTCGCCATGTAGCCTCCCTCGCAAGGCGGATAGCCGCAACGTTCAAGAGCTGCACGAATGAACGCCGTGAGGTTGGTGAAGTAGGCTTTCGCGGCCTTGCGCTGCCACTCGTCCTCTGGATCGTTGTAAATCAATCCATTGTCTTGGTCGGTCTTGAATGTCTGCTCGCGCCTGCCTTCGCTACCCATGGCGACCCAGCAGTAAGGAACAGGTGGAGGACCCGATTCGGCTTCCGCGAATTCGATGATCTTCAGCAGCACACGGTCATTGATTTCGGCGACGACCCGCGTGATGTGGCTTGCCTTCGCCCCTTCGGAGATCAACAGCGGGATGACTTCCGCGGCGCGTGCTTGCGTCGCGATCAAACCATCCAACGTACTTTGTTTTCCCAGATGACGCATGAGGGCCAGAGGCGACTTGCCCTGAAGCAGCAAAAGATCTTGATTGGTAATTACCCCTTTCGGCGCTCCTTGCGCGGTGACCACCAGGTGATGAATGTTGTGGCTCAGCATCTGCAGCAATGCCTCGAACACACGCTCGTCCGAGTCGACGGCGATCACCGGAGAACTCATGATCTGCCCCGCCAGCGTCTCCAGCGGAGTGCCCTGGGCAACCACCTTCTCGCGCAGATCTTTGTCGGTCAGGATGCCGATCGCATGTCCGGCTTCGTCGACCACGACAATCGAAGTCGAACGCGAAGCCACCATCTGTTGTGCCGCGGCCTGCACGGTGGTCTGCTGGTCACACTTGGTCACGGGCTTGCGGACCAGGTCGGCCACCGATAGCGAGAACATCAGACGCTCGCCTTCGGAGAGCAAGCGCGCGCGTTCGCGGATCTCGGCAAGACTGCGCTCCACGTACCGCGTTACCGAGGTGCGGAGAAAGTATCCCGAAATCTCGGCGTGAGTCGTACTGAGCCGTTGAAACTCAGCCGCAGGCAGGCTGTAGCAGAGCGTGTCTTCTACGGTGGTTACGTCCAGCCGAGCAACGTCGCCGCCCATGGTGGGTAAGAAACCGAAGAACTCGCCTTCGCCGCGCATGTCGAGAATGACTTCGGCTCCATCACCCGTCTTGATCGCCAGCTTCACGCCGCCCTTTTTGATGATGTAGAGCGATTCGGAAGCCTTGCTGCCGGCGCTGAGTACCAAGGTGTTCTTGGGAAAGTACTCCAGGGACATGCCGCCGGCAATCACCGCCAGCTCGGCGGCATCCAGAAACTGAAAAGGTGGTATCCCCTGCAGGAAGCTGACTACCGTCTGCGTGATTACCGACGAGGAAGATGAGCTGGGCAAACCCATGAAACCCCCGGCCGAATGGGCATCATGGTACAGCGAAACAGGCTCGCGCCGCCAACGCTAACTGACCACTGGCGTGCTGCTTGCGGCCCCCACGTTAGCCCAAAACGAGGGAAAGGCGTGGAGCACCAATGGACCGATTGGGCCTTCGCTGGGCATGGCATTTCCCGTGTAAGGGTTTCTTTGTTACAATTCTCAGGCCGTTTGCATCCTGAGGTTTTCTTCTTAAACAGCAACCCTGCCTAAGATTCGCCACTGTCTTCCCAGCGAGAACGGCAGATTCACCAGCGAGGATAAAGTGAAAAACATCTACGTAGGCAATTTGAAGTTCGATGCCAATGAAGAACAAGTGCGCGCGCTGTTCGAGCCATACGGACAGGTAGACAGGGTGAGTATCGTGACCGACCGTGATACCGGGCAGCCGCGAGGATTTGCCTTCGTTGAGATGTCTGACGACGATGCAGCAGCCAAAGCCATGGAAGCCCTGAACGGAATGAGCATGGGCGGCCGCAACCTGACCGTAAATGAGGCGCGTCCGAAAGAAGATCGTCCCCGGCGCAGTGGTGGCGGCGGTGGCGGTGGCAGAGGCGGACACGGCGGCGGTGGAGGCTTTGGGCGCGGCGGTGGTGGTGGCCGTTCCGGAGGCGGTGGCCGCGACCGCTTTTAGTCACGCTGTCACATCGGTTGAACAATGCAAAGACGAACAGAGCCGCGAGTAAAATCGCGGCTTTTGTTGCATTTGGGTTGAAATAAACTCCCGCTGCAAACTCCCGCTGCTTGGGTTCCGCTACACTGGTCTTACGAGGTTCCATGAGCGACATTGACGATTCTGTTCCAAATACTCCGCCCAAGCAGGATGATCCGGCTCGGCCGGACGATCGACACGGCTCCGGCTTCAACGTAGCCACGCGGTTAGTGCACGTCGGCAGCGATCCCGTTCGCTTTGGCGGCGTGGTAAATACGCCGGTTTACCGGGCATCGACCATAATTTCGCAGAATCTAGCCGAGTTGCGGCGAAAGAAAGAACTCCATGTCAGCGGCGAGCGCGGACATGGCTACGGACGCTTCGGCACCCCGACGACGCATGCTTTCGAGGACGCGGTCGCGGAGTTGGAAGGCGGATATCGCAGCCTGGTATTCCCGTCGGGTCTGGCGGCCTGTACCTGCGCTCTTACGTCCTTTGTTGGTAAGGACGATCACATCCTGGTGCCCGATAACGCCTATTTTCCGTTGCGGAACTTTGCCCGCAGCACACTGACGCGCTTCGGAGTCGAAGTCGAGTTTTACCAGCCGACGGATGTGGCGGGAACAATCGCGCGGATACGCGACAATACGCGCGTGCTCTACCTGGAATCGCCGGGATCGATCACCTTCGAGGTACAGGACATACCGGCGCTGGCCGAAGCGGCGCACAAGCGCGGCGTGGCTGTGCTGATGGATAACACCTGGGCGACGCCGCTGTACTTCAAACCTTTTGAGCACGGGGTCGATGTCTCCATCCAGGCGGGGACGAAGTACCTGGTTGGACACTCGGACGCATTTATGGGAGTCGTGACCACCACGCGCGAGAGCTGGGACAAGGTTCTGCACACGGCGCGGGAGTTTGGCCAGACCGCCGGTCCCGACGACATTTACCTGGCACTTCGCGGCCTTCGCACTTTGCAAGTGCGTCTGGAGCGGCATTGGCGCAACGGAATCGAGCTGGCGAACTGGCTCGGCAGCCAGCCCCTGGTGCAAAAGGTGCTGCATCCGGCGCTGCCCTCGGACCCCGGCTACGCCCTCTGGAGGCGAGACTTCACAGGTGCGAGCGGCTTGTTCGGCTTCCAGTTGGCGCCGCTGCCTGAAGCATCCTTGTCGGCCTTCTTCGACCATCTCGAACTGTTCAAGCTCGGCTATTCATGGGGCGGGTTTGAGAGCCTGATCATGCTCTATCAGTCGCACGAGGCAGCCTTGGCGTCGCGGACGAGCGCGGCAGGAGCGTTGGTGCGCGTTCACGCCGGACTTGAACACGTGGACGATTTGCGTGCCGATTTGCAGGCCGCCTTCCAGCGAGTGGGTGATCTTTGCCGCTAGCGCGTTACCGGAGAGAGATCACTTCTTAGCTGCCTCTGCCGGTGGCTGTCCGCCGCTGGACTGCTGCTTCAGGATGAGCAGTTTGGAATGGCCATCGCGCCCTCCTGGCAGGTAGAGGAACCCGGTCTTGGCATCGAAGGCGAAAGCGTGTCCCTTGACGTCGACGGGTAGCTCATCCACGGCGGCAAGGCGCTCACCGGCGTGCATCACGGCGATGGCGCCATAGGAGACCGCTAAAAGCGTGCGACTCTTCGGGTCGAGCCAAAGCCGGTCCGTTCCGGTAGGGGCGGCCACACGGCCTACCTCCGTGCCTGTCTTAGCGTCAATCTCCAGAACGGCATTGCGAATCGCCACGTACAGACGGTCAAGTTGCTGATCGTAGACCAGTCCCGTCGGCATGGAACCCTGTATGTTGAAGCCCTGAACCGGCTCCAAGGCGTCGGCTCGGTATGCTTGAATCGTCTTCCGATCCTGCACAGTGACGTAGATCAAGTCGCGTCCGGGATCGTATGCCAGGTACTCCGGGTGCGCCTGGGTGTCGGCGATATGGGTGGTGGTTCCTAATTGGGGATCAACCGTTAGCAGGCGTTGCGCTTCGGCACATACGACATAGAGAAGCTTGGTCTGCGGAACATAGAGCAGCGCTCGCGGGGAAAAAGGCAGAGCGATGGTGCGCTGCACCTGGAAGTCCGCGGTCGAGAGCACGACCAGGTTGTTGGCCCCTGAGTTGGCGATGTAGGCGCGCCCGCCTTCTTCGTCGACCGTGATGCCATGCGGCTGCGACATGTCGGCAACCTTGCCTATGACCCGCCGTTTCTTCAGGTCGAAGATTTCCACCGTGCTATCCGTGGCGTGGGAGATCAGCAGCATGCCTTTGGCGAAAACGGCTTCGTCAAAGCCAGGCGTGCCTGGCAGATCGATCATTCCAACCTGTCTCAAGGTCGACGCCCAGGTCAGAACAGATGTGAACAGTATCAAAATAACGGCTGTGAGCTTATGCATGATGGGACTCGTGAGGTAGTGGGCCGGATGTATTCCCAGGCTGGATGAAAACTCCGGCCCCGGCTTGCTGGGTTGGCGCCGTGTCAACGGGCGGCGGGTTGGTAAGCATTCCGCTTCCCGGACGAGGCATTGATATTGGTCGCACCGGCTTCGATTGCCGTGCCTTCTTCATAGTCGTTCCAGGTATCGATCATCAGGAATGGCAGCGGATGGTCGGGCGTGTAATAACGACGGAACAGGCGCAGAGACTCCTCGAAAGTGCGGCCTCCGCGCGGATCCATCTTGCGATTTTGGCTCCACGAAGCCCGCGCATCGTTGAATCCCGGCCACGCGGCGCCCACGGCCAGCTTGTCGGGATACTGTTTGGTCATGGTGACATAAAAATGCTCAAGGTATTCCTGACCCCAGTTGCTGCCATCGGCCTTCCATCCATCCTTGCCCGGAGAAACCCAGGCATAAAAGCCATCGAAGGCGGTGACGTAGGTAGGGTATGGGTCTTTGTAAATGAGTAGCGGAGGGTTTTGCCACTGGTCGACCACGGCGCGAATCTTGGTCCAATTGGTGTGCCGTGCTTTTGGAAAGATAAAGATTACCGGACGCCCCTGGTAGCGCAGATAGGAACGATTAGAGATTTCCGACGAAGGCGATATGTATCGGCCGTAGGCATATTGCAGATCGCTAATGACCGTGCCGGTCGAATCCTCGGGATTGCTCTCGTCCTCGTCGTACATCAGCGCCACGCTGAAGTTGGATTGTTCGGAAAGCTGCTGCAACAGGGCATAACTCTGGTCTTCGAAGTGGTGGCGTGCACCATACCAGTTCACCACAAAGGCCGTAATGCCCAAGCCCTTGGCTTCTTCGATTTGGCGCTTCAAGACCGTGCGGTCCTGCGACGAGTAGCCGACATCGATATGGCCGGACCTTCCAAACCACGGTTGATAAGCTGCCAACACCAGAGGGCCACCTTCGGGAGCCTGCAAGCCGCTGGAACGCAGCGTCTTTCGGAAATCTGCCTTTCCGCAGCCAAGTTCGAAGATGAGCATCAGGGGAACCAGCACCAGGAGAGCCCAGCGCAGGGATGTCGTCAAACGCATTTCCACTCCATGATGTTGGATGACGAATTGGGCAGCAGCGTTGGATTGCCCGCGGTTGGGGCAGACGTCGATGCCCAATCACAACACGGCTCCTGTAACGCCCGTGCCTCCGGCGGTTTGGAGAGCGATTTCAGGACCGAAAGTGGTAAGCTAAGGCATTGGCCGACATCAGGTTCCAATAAGGGGGCGCACCGGGGAAACCTTGTGGGGGCCGAACTCTTTTCCCGCCGACCCGTTCACCGGTGCTCGTCGGTTCAATCCCTTATTTCGGCTCGGCATGTACATCGCTTGATCCTTTACGTCGAGTCGCCAGATGCAGGTTTTTCCCGCTTTGGGTTGGCATTTGCATATGCAATTCCATGACTTGGCAAGCATGCTCCACTCGCCACACAGGTGAACGGGGCGTGCGATGAGGCGGACGACGACAAAGTGCCTCGGCAGCGCTGCAAACCGCCATGGATGCGGCTGCCATGGAAGGCCGGTGGCGATTCGAGCCGCGATTTCGAGCCGTTGCGGTCCGCGATTGTCTGCCCATGAAGAATCTTGGACGAGACGAGGGACTTGCATCCCGCTG
This sequence comes from uncultured Acidobacteriota bacterium, assembly GCA_963832365.1. Taxonomy (GTDB): domain Bacteria; phylum Acidobacteriota; class Terriglobia; order Terriglobales; family Acidobacteriaceae; genus CAWBRT01. Next base: position 245,428 of record CAWHUL010000030.1, read on the forward strand.
CCAGTTCGCGCTTTACCAATTTTTTTCTTTCGGTAGAGCGGGAAAACTTGGTATAACGGGAAATCCTATCTTTGAGGAGTTTAACGACATGCGCGCATTCAAGGCAGTAGGTTTTTCAATCTTGGTCGCATCCCTCATTTTGGCCGCGACGTTTCTGACCGGCTGCCAGAGTGGCGGCGATACGCTCAAGATTGGCGTTTTGGCACCACTATCGGGCCCAGTGCCCACTTTTGGGGTCATGACTCGTGATGCCGCTCTGCTGGCTATCGAGGAATGGAACGCCAAAGGTGGCGTTCTCGGCAAGAAAATTGTTCCGGTTATCGAAGACAGCCAGTGCACGCCGGATCCGGCCGTCAACGCTGCCAACAAACTGATTGATCAGGACAAGGTCCACTATCTGATCGGTGAAATTTGCTCCAAGGCGTCGATCCCGGTATCCGAGATTGCCAATGCCAAGAAGGTCATCCAGATCAGCACCGCTTCCACCAACCCGGCCGTTACCGTGAGCAAGGACGGCAAGGTAAAAGACTACATCTACCGCGCGTGCTTCATCGATCCGTTCCAGGGCACGGTAGCTGCGAAGTTTGCTCTCAACACCCTGAAGGCCAAGACGGCTTTCATCATGCTGGACCAGGCTAACGACTATGTAAAGGGTCTGGCCGAGTTCTTCGAGAAGTCGTTCACCGCTGGCGGCGGCAAGATCGTCGGCAAGGAAACCTATACAGGCAAGGACACGGACTTCTCAGCCATTCTGGCTAAAGTTGCCGCAGCCAAGCCGGATATGATTTATCTTCCGGACTATTACAACGTCGTGAACCTGGCCGCCAAGCAAGCCAGGGAAAAGGGCATCAAGGCCCCCTTCATGGGCGGCGACGGTTGGGATTCATCCGATCTGGATCTGAAGGCCGTGGACGGTGGATTCTTCACCAACCACTACTTTGCCAAGGACCCGAGGCCGGAAGTTCAGAACTTTGTAAAGGCCTTCGGCGCCAAGTACAAGGATGACAAGGGACAACCCAAGATTCCGGACGCTCTGGCCGCTTTGGCCTATGACGCCACGAACCTCATGCTGACGGCGATCAAAGATGCGGGCGCGGACGACACAGCGAAAGTGAAGGATGTCCTGAATAAGATCAGCTTCGCCGCTGTCTCGGGCAAGATCACCTATGACGCGTCTCACAATCCCATCAAGTCGGCTACGATTCTGGCCGTCAAAGACAACAAGATAGTATTTGACTCGGTTGTGAATCCGTAAAAGTTGTTCTCTCGATGGACATCCGAGGTTAGGGCAATCGGTATCGCCCGCCTCGGGTGGTTGTCGATGCTAATAGACGCTTGAATTTTCCTGGAGGCAATCCTCGAATGGAAGTTTCACCCTCCGCTCGGCAAGGCGCTCCGCGCGCTCGACGATCCGGTAAGCGCTTGGCTTGGATTGGCCAGGGATTGCTGTTGCTGATCGCCGTTGCAGCCGTTGTTCTCTTAGCCCATGATTTCTGGCAAAACCCTTCGCTGTTCGTTCAGATCATTATTAGCGGACTGCAGTTGGGGTTTGTCTACGCACTTATTGCGCTTGGCTACACAATGGTCTACGGCATTGTTAAGTTGATCAATTTCGCCCACGGCGATGTTTTTATGGTGGGATCTTTCGTCAGCTTCTACGCCGTAACCCGATTCCAACTCCACGTCTGGCCGGGAGCCGTCTTTCCCAACATGCCGAACATGTGGGTGGTCGTCATCGGCTCGTCGAGCGTTGTACTGCTTTCGATGATAGTTTGCGCGATCTTGGCGGTCGTCATAGAACGCGCCGCTTACAAGCCGCTGCGCGACGCCCCGCGCATTGCCGCGCTGATCACGGCGATTGGGGTTTCCTTCTTTCTGGAATTTTTCGGCGCCTTAAGCTTCGTTTTTTCGCCCCGCTTCATCCCTTACCAGCGCCCGTTTGATGTGGTTACCTGGTATTTCCACCAGGGTTTTCACCAGGTGCAGCCGGGACAGACGATGCCGGATAACAGCGTTACATTTTCGAATATTTTTCTTCTTATTATCGGCGCCTCGATCCTCGTGCAATTACTGCTGCAATTCCTGGTGCGCAGCACGAAGATGGGCAAAGCCATGCGGGCAGCATCTTTCGACAAGCCAACGGCGCGGCTGATGGGCATCAACGTCGACCAGGTTATTTCGTTTACCTTCGCGGTCGGCGCGGCCTTCGCCGGACTGGGTGGCGTATTATATGCCATCGCCTACTCGTCGATCTGGACTCAACTTGGCATCCTGCCCGGGCTGAAGGCCTTCGTGGCGGCTGTCTTGGGTGGCATTGGCAGCATTCCTGGCGCCTTTGTGGGCGCGCTCATCATGGGGCAAGCCGAGGCATTAACAATGGGCTACATTTCCACACCTATGCGGGACGCGGTGGCCTTCGCCATCCTGATCCTGGTCCTGCTGGTGCGCCCGACCGGTATCTTCGGGGAGCCTGAAAAGGAGAAGGCGTAGCAGATGGACATCAATTTCGCCTTCCTCGCAGTCAGCATATTGAAAATCGTAGGGATCATCGCCTGGATCTACGGCGTGGTTCGTGCTATCGGCCACCCCTCTAACTGGGTAAAGCTTGCCGGAATCGTTGGAGGCTGGGGCGTCGTGCAGCTAGCTCTTTC
>CAWHUL010000031.1:0-58112 GCA_963832365.1 uncultured Acidobacteriota bacterium
TCCCAAATTTGCACTTCCTGGACCGTGCCGAAACCGGTGCCTACGGCGACAACCTTGCTGTCGCTGCTAAAGGCCAGAGACGACACGTAAGCGGCAGGCAACGGCGCGGCGAAACGCATTTCCGACTGGCCACTTCCCAGAACTGTGCCGCACCGCCGGTGGTGCCCGCCGCCAGCGTCTTGCCGTCCGGCGCAAACGTCAGGCAGTACGTGGAGAACGGCACGCGAAAGAGGCTTGCTCCGTGCCGGTGGCGGTTTCCCAGACATGGATCAGGTCCTCCGCGCCTCCCGTAGCGAAAAGTGCGCCGTCCGGAGAGTATGCGATGGCGAGGACTTCGGCACAGCCCTCCGGGCCCGGCCCAGGCCCGCATCTTGCCGTCCTTGACGTTCCAAAGGATCGCGCTGTAATCGGAGCCGCCGGTGGCCAGGGTGCGGCCGTCGGGGGAGAAGGCCAAGCTGCGAACGCCGTTGGGATGCGCTTCCAGGAGGCGCAAGGTCCCCCGAGGCCAGTTCCAGAGCTTGACCGTGCCATCGGGAAAGCCCTGAGCCAGGACTTGGCCGTCCGGCGAAATGGCCAGCACCTTGGCCGTGCCCGTGTGTCCATGAAGTGTCACCTGCCGCATTTCCAGGTGGAGTCCCAGAGGACCAGTTTGCCCTCCGCGTTCGCCGCGACCAAATCTCCGGCATTCGGCAGGAAGGCCACGGTCTTGACCGCGCCGCCGGCCCCGGCAAGGTCTGCCGGATCGAGGTGAAAGTGATTCGCCAGGCAATTCCACTCGAAGCCGCGCAGGTCCGGCTGACCCGGTGCCGGCCGCAGATCGTCGAGATGCTTCATGGCACGTTTCACCTTACCCAGCGACCACGCTTGATAGGCTTCGTGGATGTCGGCCCCGTAGACACGGCGGCGCAGGTCGAAGGCACTGTCCTCGGCGTCCTGTTTCGCTACGCGCACAGATGTTCCGCTTTCCTTGCCTCGCCTTCCTGATTCCGCTCCGTTCATTCCCTTCGGCAATGTTCCGCTGCTCGCGCAGGTTCTCGCTGTAAGCCAGGATGGTCCCGAGGAGGGCTACGGAGGCGAGTACCGTGACGGCCAGCAAGCCCGCCGCGGCCGGACGCCGACCAGCCATTTGATTAGCCGCTGGCCTGGGTGATGGGCGGCTTGGATTCGGCTCGCCGGCCAAGAAACGACGCGGGCATCATTCCCGCCACGCCTTCCGCCGAGCCATAGCGATTCGGTCCCTTTTTCTCCAGGCATTTCAGGCAGATCGTCTCCAGGTCGCGCGGCACGTCCGGCTGCAGGCGGCGGCGGGACACCGGCTCCTTCGGTAACACCTCTGCAGCGTCTCCAACGGCGGTCCGCCGCGGAACGGCGGCCGGCCCGTCAGCATCTCGTAGAGGATCGCCCCCAGCGCGTAGACGTCGGCGGCCGGGCCGACTCCTTGCGCTGCCCGTCGGCCTGCTCCGGAGCCATGTAGCTGGGCGTGCCCAGGATGTCGCCGGTCCGGGTCTGGCCGGCTTCCTCGTCGAGGCGCTTGGCGAGGCCGAAGTCGGTGATCTTGGGCGTGCCGTCGGCGCGTCAGCAGGACGTTGGCCGGCTTCAGGTCGCGATGGACGATGCCGGCTGGTGGGCGGCGTGCATGGCGCGGGCCAGCCTCAAGTATCTGAGCAGCTTCCCGGGCCAGCAGCGGCGTGGCTCAGCTTCTTGTTCAGGCTGCCGCCGTCCACCACGAATTCCAGCGAAAAGTACGGCCGGCCGTCGTGCTCGCCGACCTCGTAGATCTGGACGATGTTCGGGTGCTGCAACCGGGCGACGGCCTCCGCTCGGCGAGAAAGCGGGCACGTGATCGGTGCCGGCATGGCCGCCGGCCAGGATCATTTTCAAGGCCACGAGGCAGCAGCTCGTCTGCCGGGCGCGGTAGACGACGCCCATGCCGCCCCGGCCAAGCACGCCAAGATCTCGTAATTGGGGATCGTGGGCGCCGCCTCATCGGCAGCCGTCGCACTCTGGGCCAGCGTGGCACTGGGGACCGGAGGAGTACCCGGCGGCACCGTGACCATCTGAGCTTTGCACGCCCTTCTCGGGTGGGGGGAAACCCGGGAGGGGTCGGTCGGTTTGGAAGACACGTGTACCTCCCCTAGTTATCGGCGGCCGGATGAAGCGTCCCAGACCCAGGCGTCTCGGCGGCCCTGTTGCAATTCGTCCGAGGCCGTCGCCTGTGACAGCAGCGACAGGAGACCTGTTGCTAGGGGCAAAGACCGGCGGTTCGATGTCCGGGCCTAACTGGAACCTGGCCGGCGGCACCTTTGCCTCGTCGGCAGAAGCCGCCGACCTAGTCTACCGAGAAAAGCTAGGTCTCCCAACCCGGCGACGATTCCAGCCCGGCAGGGCAGGCCACACGGACCGTAACGGCGCCCTGGCGATCTGCAACAACTCGCCAGCGAGCTTCTCCAAGTACCCGTTCAATAACGTTATGGAGCCGTGCCGTCCTGGTGCCGATGTCACCTATGAAATTGGTCGTACCCAGGGACGATGCGGCGCGGTGCGGCTTACGCTTCCCGGAAACGACCTGAACAAAGCCCTGTGCCGGCCGGCTTCACCGCCGGCCACGGCGACGCGTCCTCACAGGGACACTCAAAGTGGAAATAAACTTACCGGGGGGTGGCCGACGGATTGAAACCATTTTAGACACGCCCAACCGTATTAAGATGTAGTCCGTAGACATGCCCCGAAGTTGCGGCGTGAGCCGCGAGTTAAGTGGGGGGGACATTTCTGGGGGGGCATTTCTGAGGGGGATGACGCTGTGCGGCGAGATCGCCGGCTGGCCACGCTGCTTCCTGCCCCTGTTCGGCATGGGGCTGCGCCGCTTCAGCATGACTCCCGGCACCGTGCCTCGCTCAAGGAGCTGGTCCGGCGGACCTACCTGACCGAGGCGCAGCGCCGACATCGCCACGCGGGTCCTGGCCATGCCACTGCCACCGAGATCCGCGGTTTCCCTGACTCACACCATTCAAGATGGCCCAACGCCAGCATCCTGGACCATCCGGGTATTGAGCGATGGCCCGGTTCCGGCCTCCATCTCCGGTTGATGCCACTCCCCGTCCCGTTGACCCGACCACGGTTCGCGAGCTGGCCGGCGAGGTGCTGGGCGCCGCCCACTTCCTGCTCGCCCCCGGGCTATCCCTGAGGGCCGTGGGAGTGTCATGTTGAGCGTAGCGAAACATCCCTGGTAACTGTCCCACGCAGAGCCGCTCCGGGCTTTTCAATGAAATCCTTCGGCTGCGTCTCAGCCACACGCAGTGTTGGGATTCTTCGCTCCCTGTGGTCGCTCAGAATGACACCCCTCGAATGCAAAAAAGGCTAGAATGGGGCACCCGTCGAGTGAATTTCATAACGGTTGTGAATCAGTACCAGGAGATCCGATGAATCCAGTGACACAGTCCGCACCGGTTTATAAAGAAGTCTTATACGAAGTTAAGAATGGCGTGGCGTGGGTAATGATCAATCGTCCGGAGGTGTTGAACGCGTTTCGCGAGCAGACGCTCGACGAGATGATCGACGCGCTGCGTTCAACCCGCAACGACCCCTCGATCGCGTGCGCAGTGGTGGGGGGAACCGGCAGGGCGTTTTCGGCCGGCGGCGATTTTTACGCGATGATGCGGCTGAACCGCGCCAATTCCTGCCATGTGGAACGACCGCATGCTGGGGCTGGCGATGACGATTCGCGGGCTGGCGATCCCGGTGATCGCCATGGTTCAGGGGGCTTGCATGGGCGGCGGCCACGAACTGGCGCTGTGGTGCGATCTGGTGATCGCCTCCGATGATGCGGTCTTCGGGCAGACGGGCGCCACGGTGGGAGCCTGCCCGACGGTGGGAGCCACGCAGTATTTGCCGCGAATCCTCGGCGAGCGCGTGGCGAAGGAGATGATCTTTTTGGCGCGAAAATTCAGCGCGGAGGAGGCCGTGCGCATTGGATTGATCAATAAGGTCGTTCCCAAAGTGGAGCTGCGCAAGGCGACCGAAGAATGGTGCGAGCGCATCAAGGCCCACTCTCCGCAGACGCTGCGGGCGACCAAGAAGGCGCTCAACTTCGAATCCGACGAGCTCTATGCCGCGTGGCAGCACGGCATGGAGTTGCTTGGCGAGATTTGGGGCAGCGAGGAATCGATCGAGGGCATGAAGGCGTTTCTCGAAAAACGAAAGCCGGACTTCAACCAGTTCCGCATGCGCAATAAGAAGTTGGTTGAGGAGTACCTGGCGGGGCTGGCGGCGGACGAGAACCAGGCGAGGAAGAAGTGATGGATGCGTCCGGCAATGGCGGAACAGGCGCTTTGGCGAAGCTGCGAGTGCTCGATCTTACGCGAGTGCTCGCGGGCCCGTTGTGCGCCATGATCCTGGGCGATATGGGCGCCGATGTGCTGAAGGTGGAACAACCGGGCCGCGGCGACGATACGCGCAGTTGGGGGCCTCCGTTTCAAGGCACGGAAGCGGCTTACTATTTGGGCGTGAACCGCAACAAGCGCGGCATGACCCTGAACATGAAGGAGTCGCGCGGGCAGGAAATCCTCCGCGAGCTGATCAAGAAGTCCGATGTGGTGATCGAAAATTTTAAGTTCGGCACCATGGCTGAATGGGGCTGCGGGCAAGACTTCATGCAGAAGGAAGCGCCGCAGGCGATCCACTGCACCATTTCCGGCTACGGCTCGCGTGGACCGAAAGGCGCACAGCCGGGGTACGACTTTCTGCTGCAAGCCGAAAGCGGGCTGATGAGCATTACCGGCGAAAAGGACGGCGATCCAATGAAGATGGGGGTCGCCATCGTCGATCTGTGCACGGGGCTTTACGCCGCGATCGCCATCCTCGGGGCGCTCAACCACCGCAACAATGGACACCCCGGACAGCATGTGGAGGTTTCGCTTTACACGACAGGACTTTCGCTGCTGGCGAACGTGGCCTCGAACGCCCTGATTTCCGGCAAGCCGGCCGGGCCGCTATGGAAACGGGCATCCGAACATCGTGCCGTACCGATCATTCCGCTGCCGCGACGCGGATATCGCGCTCGCCGTGGGCAACGATGGCCAGTTTGTGCAGTTTGCGACCGTAGCCGGCCATCCCGAGTGGGCGACCGACGCACGCTTTGTGCGCAATAGGGACCGGGTGGGAAACCGCGCGGTTCTCGACGGCCTTATCGAGGAGACGTTGATCTGCCGGAAGGCAGACGAGTGGATCGAAGCCCTGCTGGCCGTGGGCGTGCCTTGCAGCCGAATCAATACCGTGCAGCAGGCGCTGGCCGACGCGCAAACCGCAGCGACCGATATGGTGATCGAGATCGAGCACCCGGCTATCGGCATGTTCCGCTCACTCGGTATCCCGATGGCGTTTTCGGCGACGCCCGCAGAGGTTCGGTACCCGCCGCCGTTGCTTGGAGAGTCCACGGACAGTGTGCTGAGGGAGGTACTCGGATTCAGCGAGGGAGAGATCGAGAGTTTGCGGGCTGACAAGATCGTGTGAGTGGCCATGACCGGAAACTACCCCACGTCAGCCAAAAGCGGGCGGGACGCGGGGCACCCGGCCCAGTTCGTACTCTGTAATTCTCAGTGGGAGGTGTGCAGGAACTACCCCAGATTAGCCAACAACGGGCGAACCTGGGGATTCTGAGTATGCAATACGGATTGCGACCGTTTCAGGCAGCTCACCATCTAAAATAGAGTTGCATGGCCCATCATCAGCAAACGCAAGGCAGTCACGAAGAAGAGGTACTCGGCAAGGCGTACGACGCCCGGCTGATGCGGCGGCTGCTGGGTTACCTCAAGCCCTATCGTCTCCAGGTCGTCCTGGCGCTGGTGGCGATCGTGCTCAAGGCGGGAGCCGACGTGCTCGGCCCCTATCTGACCAAAGTTGCCATCGACAAGTACCTGGCGCACAAGCCCGGCGCCGGACATTCATTTCTCGACCGCTTTCTAAGTTCGCAGCCGCTGACGGGAATCGCGCAGATCGGCATGGCGTACATTGCGCTGCTTTCCTTCAGCTTTCTGCTGGAGTTCGCGCAGACCTACCTGATGCAGTGGACGGGCCAGAAGGTGATGTTCGATCTGCGCAGCCAGATCTATCGTCACTTGCAACAAATGCACGTGGCGTTCTTCGACCGCAATCCGGTGGGGCGGCTGGTCACGCGCGTCACCACCGACGTGGACGCGCTGAACGAGATGTTCACCGCGGGCGTGGTGTCGATCTTCGAAGATATTTTTGTGCTCGCCGGCATCATTGCCATCATGCTCAACATGAGCTGGCAACTGGCGCTGATCGCCTTCGCCGTGCTGCCGCTCATCTATATCGGCACCGCCATCTTCCGCAAACACGTGCGCGACAGCTACCGGCGCATACGAATCGCCATCGCGCGCATCAATGCTTACCTTCAGGAGCACATCACCGGCATCGTTCCCTTGCAGTTGTTTAACCGCGAGGAGAAAGCCTACGCCGAGTTCAAGGCCATCAACGCCACTCACATGCTGGCGTTCAAAGACGCCATCATGGCTTATTCGCTCTATTACCCCATGGTGGAAATTCTTTCGGCCACCGCTGTCGCGTCGATCATCTGGTACGGGGGGCACAGGATTCTTGCCGGGACGCTCACGCTCGGGGTGCTGGTTGCCTTCATCCAGTACGCGCAGCGCTTCTTCCGGCCGATTCAGGACATGAGCGAGAAGTACAACATTCTGCAGTCGGCCATGGCATCCAGCGAACGCATCTTCAAGCTGCTGGACACCAAGCCCGAAATCGCGTCGAAGCCCGATGCCAGGATGCCCGAGGGCCCCGGACACATCGAGTTCGACCACGTATGGTTTGCCTATCGCCGGATTCCGCTGCCAGATACGGAGCGATCGGGGCCGGAAGCGCAGTTCAAGACCCAGGTTAGCGCCGAACGACGCGGCGCGGAACCTGGGGCACCCACCACCGGCAATCCCGGGGATTGGGACTGGGTGCTGCGCGATGTCTCGTTCACGGTGAAGCCCGGCGAAACCGCCGCCGTCGTGGGCCACACCGGCGCGGGCAAGACCACTCTGATTTCGCTGCTGCTGCGTTTCTATGACGTGCAGCAGGGCGCAATCCGGGTCGATGGCGTCGATATCCGCGACCTGGATTTACAGGGGCTGCGGCGCAAGTTCGGCGTGGTTTTGCAAGACCCGTTTCTGTTCTCGGGCACGATAGAGAGCAACATCCGCCTCGGTACCGAGAGTGTCGATCTGGCGGCGGTCGAGCGCGCCGCCGAAGAGGTGAACCTCGCTGATTTCATCCGTTCGCTCCCCGAGGGCTTCCAGTCGCACACCAAGGAGCGCGGCAGCACGCTCTCGACAGGGCAGAAGCAGCTCATCTCGTTTGCGCGCGCGTTGGCACACAATCCCAAGATACTGATTCTCGACGAGGCGACCTCGAGCGTCGACACCGACACGGAGTTCCGCGTGCGCGAGGCGCTCTCACACATGGTGGAGGGCCGCACCTCGCTGATCATCGCGCACAGGTTGTCGACCATTCAGCGCGCCGACAACATCATCGTGATGCACAAGGGCAAGGTGCGCGAGATGGGAACCCACCAGCAACTGCTCGTGCAGCGCGGCATCTACTACAAGCTTTATCAGCTTCAGTACAGGGATCAGGAGCTGGCAAACATCACGGTGCCGCAGCCGTTGGCAACCCCGACCGAGGTGGGAGCGGGAGACGACTAGCGCGGCCGAAGGGGAACTACCCCAGGTTTTAACCAAGAGCGGCGAACCTGGGGCACCCGGCGATTCTCTGTAAGTGCCTGATTCCCTTCATTCATGAACAGTTATTTGATAACTGTTACAACCTTATCAGTGTCTCTGTAATTCTAAGTTGCTGGACAGTGCATTACTCTTGAGCACGATTCAGAGCTGAAAAATGGTTCACGGGAGAACGCGTCGTGGAAGTTCAGGATTATTACGAGTTTCTCCAAATTAGCCCGAGTGCAGAGGCAGATACAATCAACCGCGTTTATCGATTTCTTGCGGCCCGCTTTCACCCGGATAACCAGGCCACCGGCGATGCAGAAAAATTCTTCCAATTGACGCAAGCCTATGAAGTACTGTCCAATCCCGAGCGCCGCGCCGCGTACGATGCGATGCGCCAGGCATCACAGTCAGCTCCGCTCTCCACGTGTATTGATTTCATGGACAACATGAAGGGTGAGTTGAACCGGCGGTTGGCGATGCTGGCGGTGTTGTATTTTCAGCGCCGCACAAACCCATACGCACCAGAAGTTTCATTGCGCGATATTGAAAGGCGCTTGGGCTTTCCGCGTGACTATTTGGAGTTCACGGCGTGGTACCTTCGAACCAAGGAATACATCGACCGGGCGGACAACTCAGATTTCACGATAACGGCTGAGGGAGTGGACTTCGTGGAAACGCAACGCGCGAATATTCCGGTTCTGGACAAATTGCTGACCGCCGCCAGCGAGGCGTCCCACGCTACCAAAGGCAGAGCGCCGGCAAACGCCGAAGAGGAAGAAGTCTTTCCGAACTGAGAGTTCAGAATATTTGCCAGCACTTTGGACGGTCCATTCAAGAGCTGCTTTTGCGCTTGAGTGGGGCACCGGGCTTTTCGGAAGTGTGCGGAACTACACCGGGTTAGGGAAACTCTGAACAAGCCTTGCTAACAGAACCGAGGTCCCTAAGGGGCTAAAGCCCTCATTAGTTTTGCTGGTCTTACGTACGGGCTGAAGCCCGTACTCTTCAAACCTTCACTTGTTCAGTCCTTCCTTAGCCAAAGGCGGTCGAACCTGGGGCACCCGGCGGAAGATTAAGGTGGGGTTGAAGCGCGTCCGGCTTTTCGGGCAATCAAAGTGTTGATCCTTGCCAACAGGGTCTCTGGCCCTTCCCCCTTGCTGACGATGCTGTCGACGACCTCATCATCCACCTGGTAGCGGAAGGCCAGCAAAGCAGTTTCAGCCGCGGGATGCCCGGTCAATACGAGAGTCACACAATTCGGGTGCGCCTTGCGCATTGCTTTCACAACCAGGAACCCATCGCCGGGTTCGCCGATGTTCATGTCCGAAATGAGAACATTGAACTGAGCAGACTTAATTTCAGCCAATGCGGCTGCTACCGTGCCAACGCTGGTTACGTTGAAGGCGTGCTTCCGCAATATCGCCGGGCAGGTTTCCCGAATGGCCGGTTCATCATCCACAAACAAAACTCGGACGTCCATTGGCGAAGTGTTCACAGATCTCCTCCGCGTTGGTTGCATCGTGCGATGTTTTATGCGCTGGACTAGCAGCATAGCAGTGCTGGAGCCGCGCTGCCACTGGTAAACGGGCCGTTTCACTTGGTTGCCCCAAAACGGGCTGCCAAATTCGTCCCGATGGCCCGCGGGAAGCCTGTAAACTAGGCTGCAATGCCGCCAACACTCCAACCGGCGACGGCTCCGGCCCGCCTGCTGATCTCCGCCGGCGAAGCCTCCGGCGACATGCACGGCGCGGCGCTGCTGGCCGCCCTGCGCCAACTGGCTTCGCCCGTGGGCGTCGAGTGCTTCGGATTGGGCGGCGAGCGTCTGAGGGCCGCCGGGTGCGAGACCGTGGTCGACGCCAAAGATGTTGCCGTGCTGGGATTGGCCGAAGTGGTGGCGCACCTGCCGCGCATCTACCGCGAGTTCCGCCGCCTGCTGGCGGAAGTTGACCGCCGCCGTCCCGATGCCGCCGTACTCATCGATTTCCCGGAGTTTAATTTTCGTCTGGCGCGCCAACTTCATCGCCGCGGCATCCCGGTCATTTACTACATAAGCCCTCAGCTCTGGGCCTGGCGCAAAGGACGCGTCAAGCTGGTGCAGCGCCACGTGCGCAAGATGCTGGTCATCTTTCCTTTCGAGCGCGAGTTCTACGGCCGGCACGGTGTCGAGGTGGAGTTCGTTGGGCATCCACTGGCCGATTCCCCGGCCACAGGCGCGAACCTCGGCGTTGTAGAGCGGGACTCCCGGCAAATCGCCCTGCTGCCCGGCAGCCGCCGCAAAGAAATCGAGTTGAACCTGCCGGCGATGCTCGCGGCCGCCGTCGAGCTGCATCGGCGACACCCCGAACTGCACTTCAGCTTGCCAGTAGCGTCGACCATCAGCCGGAAGTGGCTGGTGGAGCTGATCGGCAAGCTGACCACAACACCCGCAACTGACCCACGTCAGTCCAACAGCGGGACGGGACGTGGGGCACCCGAACTTGCCACACCGCCGACACCGTCCGTGGCGTTTCCCCTGGAATTAGTTGCGGATGCCCGGCAGGCGCTGGCCGGCTCGCACGCCGCCGTGGTTGCCAGCGGCACGGCTACCCTGGAAGCGGCGTTGGCCGGAACTCCGTTCGTCATGGTTTACCGGCTGACGGCGCTCACCTGGTTGATGGGACGGCAGTTGGTCGATGTGCCGTTCTTCTGCATTGTCAACCTCATCGCGGGCCGGGAGGTCGTCCCCGAACTGGTCCAGCGCGACTTTACCTCCGTCAACGTGGCCGCCCGGATCGAGCGACTGCTCGCGGATGGTCCGGAGCGAAGGCAGATGCTCGACGGACTCTGCGAGGTGCGAGCCAGGTTGAGCATCGGCGCCGGCGCTTCGGCTTCGGTGACGGCGGCGAAGGAAATCCTGAAGGTTATTCAACTTGAGAGGGGACGGACGAAGACTCAAACTGCTCCGTAGAACTACCCGCTCAAGCCAACCGATCACCCCAACGAGCCGAGCCTCGTCGGGGACCCCGATGCGGGCTAGAATGGGCCACCTGCCCTGCCGAACTTCATACCCACATCTGCTAACTGCGGCAAATATGGGGCACCAGCACTTCGACCCCCACACTAGCCAACGGCGGGCAAATGTGGGCCACCTGCGGGCCACCAACGGGGAAACTACCCCAGGTTAGCCAAAAGCGGGCGAACCCGGGGCACCAGAGCCTTATGCGGCGGGTCGGAAAATAACACGACTACCATCTTTTATCGGCTTTTGAACATCAACTTACAATGAAGCTTCAGGAGCTTCAAAAAACATGCATTCACGCAAACTTTTGGGCCCCTTTTTTCGAGTGCAGAGTCGTCGCCTGCCGGGAATCTTGTTCGCGCTGATCTGCCTGATGGTTGGCATGACCCTAGCCTTGCACGTGCGGGCGGCGGGGAAAAACCGCATAGAGGTCAACGATTACCGCATTGACGCCACCATCAACCCGGCGAAGCACCATCTCTCGGCGCGCGCGCAGGTCAAGTTCACCGCGCTGGACGACCTCAGCATCGCGGTTTTTGAGCTGCACAATGACTTGCGGCCATCCAAGGTAACCGACGCGGAAGGCCATGCAATGCAAGTCGAGCGCGTCTCGCAGGACTCCACCGTGCGCGTGCCGCTGGCCAATGGCTTGCAGAAAGGCCAGTCGAGCACGCTCAACTTCGAGTACGAGGGCGACCTGATTTCCACCGAGGACAGTCCGGTTGCGGGGTTGAAGCTGGCTTATGTCGGCGATCCTTCGAGCTACCTGCTCTATGCCGGACGCTGGTTTCCGGTGGTTGGATACGGCATCAACCGCTTTACCGCCACAATCCGCGTAACCGTGCCCGAGGGCTATACGGTGGTGGGCAGCGGCAACAATCAGTCCGCGCCGGGCGCGGCATCACCGGCTAAAGCCACCGGCGAAAGCGCCAAGCCTTCCGTGCGCGCGCGCACCGGCAGCAGCGAATCCGCTCGCAAAACCGGCGCGGCAGCGGCGCCAGCCGAGAGTTCGGCGTCCAAATTGACCGGGCCGCAAGCTACCTACACGTTCGCGTGGGACAAGCCCAGCTTCCCGGGTACGCTGGTCATTGGCAAGTTTGAAGACACGGAAGTAAAAGCCGGTGCTCTCGTCATCCATGTTTTCTTTCCGGCGGAGCATAAGCAGCAAGCGCAGGAATATGGTGACGTTGCCGGCAAGGAGTTCAATTTTTTCACCACGCTCTACGGTGTGCCCCTGTCGACCGACGTGAAGGTGGTTGAACTTCCCGACGACACGGTGCCTGCCGCCTGGGCGCCGGAGATCGCAGCCATTTCCAGCCGCGCGGTTGGCGGCAAGCTGAACTACCGGCTGCTGGCCAACACGATTGCGCACCAGTGGTGGGGAGTAGCCGTCTCACCCGCAACGCGCAACGATTGGTGGATCACCGATGGCCTTTCCCGCCAGGCCGAAGCGCAGTACGTCGAGCACGTCTCCGGCAGCGGAGCCCAGGAAGAAGCGGTCAAGGACATGGCTGTCGGCGCGCTGGCCTACGACACGGTTCCGCTTGGTCAACTGGGAACGCTGGAGCCGTTCGATCCGAATTTTCAGTCGCTTGCCGTGGACAAGGGCGGCATGGTTTTCCACATGCTGAAGTGGGTTATCGGCGAGCAGAACTACGACAAACTGGTGCGCAGCTTCGCCGGGCAGTTCCAGGGCAAGCCGGCCAGCGTGGACGATCTTGAAAAACTCACGGACGAAATCTCCGGCGATAAGCTGACGTGGTTCTTTTCCCAGTGGCTGAATTCGACCGGGGCTCCGGAATTTAAAAATAAGTACACCATCTACCGCACGAACAAAGGCTTCCGCGTGGTCGGCGAGATTCAGCAGGATCTCGACCTGTTCCGCATGCCGCTCGAGCTCAAGATCGATACGGACGGGAAGAGCGAGACCAAGAAGGTCCAGGTTGCAGGCACCAATTCCGCCTATACGGTTGAGACGTTTGGCAAGCCGCGGGGTATCATCATCGATCCCGACAACTACGTGCTGAAGAGTACTCCCGAACTGCGCCAGCGAACGGCCATCATGCGCGGCCAGGAACTGGTGCGGCAGGGCAACCCGGCGGAGGCGCTGAAGGAATTCCAGAAGGCGCTCGACATCAACAAGAGCAACTCGCTGGCACACTACAGGGTTGCCGAGGTCTTCTTCCAGCAGCGCAACTACCAGGCTTCGGCGAACGCCTATCGCGAGGCCCTTAACGGCGATGACGAACCGAAGTGGACCGAGGTCTGGTGCCACATCCAGCTCGGCAAAATCTTCGACGTTACCGGACAGCGCGAGCGCGCCGTCAACGAGTATCAGCAGGCACTGCAAACCCAGGACAACACCCAGGGCGCTCTCGACGAGGCCCACAAATACCTGCAAACGCCGTTCACGCGCAGCAAGGACGACAAAGGGATGTGATGGGGAAGTGCTCTGAGTGAATCGAAATAAGATCCCACATCTGCTAACTGCGGCAGATGTGGGGCCCCGTCGAATCATGTAGATACCTGGGCCACCAACCCTACAGAAGACAATATGGGCCGCCTGGCCGGCGGGTTAAGGCTGCGGAATTTGGCTACTGCGCTCTAATCTCGCTATATTACTTCTAAGCAGCGAATCTCGCCTTCTGATCGGCACCAGCTAACCATTGTTTGCCTGCATACAGCAGGACGGGGTTGCTACCACCCGGGCTGTCGTCGAGAGTGAGGGAGATTTGCTTTTCGCAAGGGGAAAAGGCAGTGGCATGAGTAATTCCGAACCCAGTTTCGGGGAACTCTCTCGTAACACAGTTGAACGCTCGAAAGACGTCATCTTCATGGTTGATGCGAAGATGCGGATAACGTACTGCAACCCGGCGTGGGACAAGTTTGCGCTGGCCAATGGTGGTGAGGACGTCGTTGCCGCACGGATTGTCGGCACCGATCTGATGTGTGTCATTCCAGCGCCGTTACGTGATCTCTACAACGAGATGTTCCAACGCTGCCGGGAGCAACATCGCACGTTCGACTTTGATCATGAGTGCTCCAGTGCGGAAGTGTATCGTTTGCTACATACGAACGTTCTTCCCTTAAACCGTGTCGGGGACTTAGCGTTCATCAATTCAATCCGGGTTGAGCGAACCCATGGACTTGAGCGACCACGCGTCGATCCCGCAGACATTTACATCAGCGCCCATGGAATAATCAGTATGTGCTCCCATTGTCGGCGTTCACGGCGACAAGACGCATCGGGTGTGTGGGATTGGGTTCCGGCCTTTCTACAAACCCGAGAGTGGAAGATCAGCCACGGTGTTTGCCCCGTGTGCCTGTCATATTTCCATTCCACGTTCTATTCGACGTCGAGCACGAAGGGCTAGCTCACGCTACCCATATCTGTCCGGAGTCAGCAGATGTGGGTGCTCGGCGATCTAACTTTTGCACAGGCCTCGATGCTCTGCCCTAGCGTGCGAACTTCAGGCCGCTGAGTGTGCGTGCTTTTGCGGCGTCGACGCCGTGCGAGAGCAGCAGCACCTGAAAGATTTCGCCGATACCGGCGGGGGTGACGAGGTGCTTCAATTGCATCGCGACCTTGGCTTGCTCTTGCGGCAAATGGCAATCCTCGAAGGCTTCCGCAAACTGCGTCGGCTCGCCTACTCCCATCAAAAATTGCGATTGCGTCAATAGCGCGAGGTCGTCGAGGCCGCCCTGCGTGGCAACGGCGCGCAGAGCTGTGAAATTGACGTGCGCGGTAATGTCCTGCTCGCCCGGAGCCTCGTAGGGATTGCCGCCGGCCCGGTGCTGCCGGTAGGTCATGAGCGTGTCCAGATGGCGCCCGGCGAGCTGCTCAGGGCGAGTGTAACCGTAGTCGATGAAGACGGCGAAGCCGCGACGGGAGCCCGCGAATGCGTCGGCGATTCGGCGCATCCATTCGAGTCCGGCGAGCGAAACCTCGACGCGGCCGCCGGTGGGCGGATGCACGCCGTAGCGGTCGACGTATTCGAGCACCTGTGGGCGCGGATCGACGGTTTGCTCGATCAGTGCTCCGCTGGTTTCCGCCACGCGAAGTTCGCCTTCGGCGGTGAGCACCTCCACGGGAAGCGCGTCGAAGAATTCGTTGCCGAACACGATCAGCGCGTCGCCGCCCGCGGTCCCCGCTACGCGCTCTTTTGCGCGTTGTGGGGTGGAGCGCGCCAAGGCCGGAGCGAAATCGCTATCGATGGTGACTTGCCCGGTGGCGACGAACTCGGCCAGCCGCTCCTGTTGGCGCTGCCGCAGCCAGGGCGATGTCTCGACCAGCCGATAGCGGAGCGCCCGCAGGAACTCCGGATGCTTCTTTGCCGCCCAGTCGAGCACGTCTCGGGCGAAGAGGCCGCGCCCGGGACCGAGTTCGATGAGATCGACCGTCGCGGGTGAGCCGAGCGTCTGCCAGAACTCGACAAATTGACGGCACAGCAGGCGGCCGAACAAGGCATGCACGTCCGAAGAGGTGTAAAAATCGCCGGCTTTGCCGAACTGCTCACGAGGGCGCGCGTAGTATCCGAGCTCAGGCTCGTACAAACACATGGCCATGTAGCGCGAGAAGGGAATCGGTCCTTCGCGGCGGATGAGGTCGACAATGCGTTGGCGCAGCGGATTAGCGGTCATCTGTCATTACGGTTCAAAAACGCTGTCTTCGGCGGGTAGCTCGCGGTTATAGGGAGTGCGGGTGAACATTTCGACGAAATAGTCGTGCATGCAGTCGTAGAGCTGGCGCTGAAAAGCCCATTCGAACTGCGGATTTTCGGCATCGCGCGGATGAACGTAGAAAAAATAGGTGTGTACCGGAACCGGCGGATTCTTGAATCTTATTGCGACCTGAACCTGCGCGTCGTGGAGTTCCGCCTCGAAGCTCAACAGCGGATGCTGGTAGCGCTCCAGTTGCCGTCGGACAATCACGAGATGTTCCGAGCTCGATGCCATGCAAGGGATTCTAGCGCGGTTTCAGGGGATTGTGTTTATGCAGAAACTACCCCAGGTTAGCCAACAGCGGGCGAACCTGGGGCACCCGACAAATGTGGCCACCATAGGAATGTGGGGCACTCGCTTTCGACCCCACATTAGCTGCGCCTGCGGCTTCGCAAATGTGGGCCACCAATAGGAAGGTGGGTTAGGGGACTCCGGCGCTCGACGGTTTCAGTATCGGCCGTATGCAATCGAGCTGTCCGGCGGGCTGATCCGGCAGCAACGGCTTTGGCTCTTCGTAGCGGCTGGGGGCAGGGAACTCGCGCGACGCGCCAGGATCGAAGAAACCCTGCACGTGTACGGTCATTCCCTGAAGAGAGCGCTTGTGACCCTGTCCGGCGCGAACCTCGGGACCGAAGATCACCTTGGAAAGGGCGATGGTCAGCCGCATGTTTCGCAAACGGAAATTCCGCTCTGCGCCGTAGTCCGGGTAGCGGTAGCAGGGGCCGATGAGCTGGTTCCAGTTGAAGCCGGTCTGGCTTGCTTTGCCGGGGCTGTCGGTTAGTAGTTGGGTATCGGGAGCATGAGTCGCTCCGGGAAGCGAAAGCCGGCACTCGAACTCGCGGGTATAGTGAAAACCTTCAGCACGGGCGCGAACGTTTTCCGGGCTGGCGCATTCGAGGATGTAGGCGGGCCTGCCGTTGACGGCCAGAATCGGCAGGCTCAGGTACATATTCTGCGGCCGGCCAAAATTGTAAGTGCGATCGAATGGCTGAATGCGTGGCCAGGATTCGGCATGAGCCATCCCCGCAACCAGAAAGCATGCGGCAAGCACAACCATCAATCTTTGCGACATTGTGAGCGTTCCATTGCAGACCGTGACCAATCCAACATGGCGGCCCGCAGCTAACCTGCGAGAGCCGCGGCATGAGCAATGCCATGACCCATTACGCCAGCCCCAATGACGGCGACAGTTTTAATGGCGGCCATCAATCCCCTCGATCCAGAGCTTCCAACACTTTGATAAAGTTGGGGTCGGAATTTCGCATGTACTCGGCTAGACGCTTTTTTTCTTCAGGCGGAACGAATGCGCTGGCGGTCTTGATCCGCCGCAGGGTCGTGGAGATATCGTCGACGTAGTTCATCAAGCGAATCAGTTCACCACTGGATGCCATGGTCGTCCTTTCAACGGTTGGGTGAGTGAGGGTTCGCAAACAATGATGCGCGTCCCCCGTAACGGGCAACCCGCTATTTTCGGCGTTGACGGTGAATTAGTAAAGCGGACGGAAGGACTGGCGCAAAAAAAAGGTGAACACCAGTCGAAGTGCGCACGTTGCCGCAATAAGAACCACTCCATGTTAGCCCAATCAACCGACGCTGGCGAACGGATCACCCTCTGATGCGGGCTGAACTTGCGAGCCGCACATTACTGCGGCTCCGCAGCGAGCGAAAATAACTACCCCACGTTAGCCAACTGCGGGCGAACATGGGGCACCCGGCGGAACAAAAGCCCCACCCAAGCTTCGCTTGAATGGGGCACCCGGCAGTCGGGACGTGGCTCCAGGAGCGGGGCACTAAGATGGCGACACCCAGCCTTTTGGCCGCATCGAATTATCGTAATTTCTTTATGGGCATCCAAGAGCTCGGCCAGGAATGCTAAACCACTCAGTTGTTGCTGTCGATGAGACGTCCAGATTGCGCGAATGTCTGGGTCGGCTTGCCGCCGGCAAGGAACGGCTCCGGCCGCTTTCGACGTACCGTCTGCAATTCAATCGCACTTTTCGCTTCAGCGATGCTCGCAAGCTGGTCGGCTACCTGCATGAACTCGGGGTCGGTACCTGCTACGCGTCGCCTATTCTCAAGGCGCGTGCCGGCAGCATCCACGGCTACGACATCATCGACCACAACGCCATCAACCCGGAATTGGGAACGCAGGAAGATCTCGACGAACTTGCGGCGGAGCTGAAAAATCACGGTATGGGCTTGCTGCTGGACGTGGTGCCGAACCACATGGGCGTGGGGTACGGCACCAATCCGTGGTGGCAGGATGTGCTGCAGAATGGGCGCGCTTCAAAGTTTGCGGACTTCTTTGATATTGATTGGAACCCGCTGAAAGGCGAACTGCACAATAAAATTCTTCTGCCGATTCTGGGCAATCAGTATGGCGAGGAACTCGATTCGGGCAGGCTTGCGCTCAAGTACTCCGACGGCGATTTCCGGATCGACTACTACGACAATATCCTTCCGGTCGACCCCCAGACGACTCCGCTCATTTTCGAACCGGTAGGCGAGTTTACTTCGCTGGCGGGCGAGGAATCGGCGCGCGAACTGATGAGCGTGCTGGCCGGATTTGCCGAGCTGCCGAAGCACGATACCGCCGATCCGGAGCGCGCGACGGCGCGGCAGCGCGAGGCCCCATTCATTGGCCAGCGGCTGAGAGAGATGGTTGAGCGCAAGCCGGAGATCAAGCGGTTGGTGGAGGAGGCGTTGCGGCGCATCAATGGACGTCCCGGCGATGGCCGCAGTTTCGACGCGCTGCACAAACTGCTGGAGGCGCAACCGTACCGCTTGGCGCATTGGCGCGTCTCTGCCGAGGAAATCAATTACAGACGCTTCTTCGACATCAACGACCTGGTCGGGCTGCGCATGGAAGACCCGAGGGTTTTCGCCGCGACGGGAGCCCTGATCCGGCGACTGCTCGCCGCCGGCACGGTGTCCGGACTGCGGATCGATCACCCCGACGGGCTGTTGAACCCGCCGCAGTACTTTGCCCGGCTGCAGATGCTTTATGCCGCCAGCCAATGTTACGGCCGCGAACCGAAGCAACCGCAGGCCGAGAACGGAATCGAGCTGGAACTGCAAAGCGCCTTCAGCCAGCAAGACGCGGCTGAACGGGCGCCTCTGTACGTTGTGGTGGAGAAAATACTGGAGCCGGAAGAGGATTTGCCGGGAGACTGGCCGGTCGATGGCACAGTTGGCTACGATTTTGCGAACCTGGTGAACGGGATTTTCATCGAGACCCGCAACCGCAAATCTTTCAACAATCTCTACCAGCGCTTTCTCGGCCAGTGGATGGACGTGGAGGCGATCATCTATCAGAGCAAGAAACTGATCATGCACACGGCGCTCTCCAGCGAAGTGAACGTGCTCAGTCACATGCTGGACGAGATCTCATCGATGAATCGCCGGGCGCGCGACTTTACCCGGTCGGTGCTGCGCGACGCGATTCGCGAAACCATCGCGTGTTTTCCCGTTTATCGTACCTACCTCGACGAACGAGGCAACATCAGCGAGCGCGATCGAGGATATATCAACGAGGCGATTGCCCGGGCAAAGCGGCGCAACAGCAGTATGCCGGGCTCGGTCTTCGAATTCCTGCGGGACATTCTGCTGCTGCGGGGCAACGACGGAGGCGATGCGGCGATCTACGGCTACCGCAAGCAGGTGTATTTTGCCTTGAAGTTCCAGCAACTGACCGGTCCGGTAATGGCAAAGGGAATGGAGGACACCGCCTGCTACGTCTATAACCGTTTCGTCTCGGTCAATGAAGTCGGTGGGTCGCCCAAGCAGTTCGGGGTTGAGCTTGAAGAGTTCCATCGAGCGAATCTTCGGCGTCAACAGGAGTGGCGCTACTCGCTGCTGACCACTTCGACGCACGACACGAAGCGCAGCGAGGATGTGCGAATGCGTCTCGATGTGCTCTCGGAGATTCCGCGGCTATGGGCCGCCCAGGTGCTGCGTTGGCGCCGCAGCAATCGCGGAAAGAAACGGACTCTGAGCGACGGACGCACGGTGCCTGATGCCAACGAGGAATACCTGCTCTATCAAACCCTGGTGGGCACATGGCCACTGCCGGCCCAACGAAATCCCGCGGGGACCACGGAGGGAAACGGCAATCGGCGAACTTTGGCTTGGGCACTGCACAAAGAGCAGCGCGAGGAATATCTGGCGAGAATCCTGGCCTACATGACGAAGGCGGTGAACGAGGCCAAGATCAACATGAGCTGGATCAACCCCAACCAGGAATACACGGAAGCGTTGCACAATTTCATCACGCGTATCCTGACGCCGGGTTCGGATTACCGCCCGAACCGCTTTCTCCGGCAGATCGAGGAATTCGTGCCCAGGATCGCAATGTACGGGGCCATCAACTCGATTTCGCAGACCCTGATCAAGCTGACCTCGCCGGGAGTTCCCGATATCTATCAGGGGCAGGAACTTTTCGATTTCAGCCTGGTGGATCCGGACAACCGGCGCCCGGTGGACTTCGAACTGCGCGGGCTTTATCTGCGCGAGATGCTCGAACATTCGCGGGAGAAGCAGGAGATCGGCCGTCTGTGCGAAGAAATGCTGCAAAATTGGAGCGACGGCCGCCTGAAGCTCTGGGTTACACGCTGCGCGCTTCATGCCCGGCGCGGGCATCGCGAGCTGTTCGAACTCGGCAACTACATTCCGTTGAAGGTGACGGGAGCAGCCGAGCGCAATGTGGTGGCTTACGCCCGGACAATCGGTCAGCGGATGGCCGTGGTAGCGGCTCCACGGTTTGCCTACACCATGATGAACGGCGAAGAGCGCATGCCGGTCGGCGAGGCGTGGGGAAAGACGGAAATCGTGCTGCCGACTACTTCGCCAGGTCCGCCGATGCAGAACCTGCTTACCGGCGAAGCCTTTCCGGCCGGGCAGTCAACTCTGCTATGCCGCGAAGTTTTCGCCAGCTTGCCCCTGGGGCTGCTGCTGCGTTGAGGGGGAAGGCAGCCGGTCGGACACCTCGGCCATGACCGCCAACTTTTCCGCCAATTGCGGCGTAAGAGCAGACTTTAGATAACGCCAATTCCAGCTTCCCCGCGAAAGGCTCGGGGTGTTCATGCGCGCTTCCGAACCGATGCCGAGCACATCCTGCAGCGGGATGACGCATAGGTTCGCGATCGAGTTCTGGGCGGTTCGCGCCATTGCCCATTGGATGCCGTCAGCGGCATCGCCGAGGTAAGCCAGGGCATCGCGACGCTCCTGCCCGGCAAGCGACTGCCACCAGCCTACGGTGGTGTCATTATCGTGCGTCCCGGTGTAGACGACCGTGTTGGCCTCATAACGGTGTGGCAAATAGATGTGCGCGCCGGGATTGTCAAAGCCGAACTGGAGAACGCGCATGCCGGGAATCTTGAGGCGCTCGCGCAGCGCGTGAACGTCAGCCGTGATGAGCCCAAGATCCTCGGCGATGAAAGGAAGATCCCCCAGCCGGTTCTGCAAAATTTGAAAGAGTTCGCCTTGCGGCCCGTCGACCCAGTGTCCGTGAACGGCGGTGGGTTCCGCGGCAGGGATTTCCCAGGACTGCAGAAATCCGCGGAAGTGATCGAGCCGTATGATGTCGCAAAAGCGCAGTGCCCAACTGACGCGCTGTACCCACCAGTCGTAATCGCGTTGTCGCAGCACGTCCCATCGATACATCGGGTTTCCCCAGCGCTGGCCGGTTTCGGAGAACACATCCGGCGGGACACCGGCGACGACCTCGGGATCGAGATCGGCGTTGAGACGGAAAAGATGCGGATGGGTCCAGACATCGGCGCTGTCATAGCTCACGAATATGGCGATATCGCCGATGATGCGGATGCCGCTGGCGGCGCACCGCGAGCGCAACGCGCGCCACTGCTCAAAAAACGCAAACTGCAGGAAACGCGCAATGTCGAGTTCATCCCGCAACTCGTCGCGAAGCCGGTTCAGCGCATCGGGCTCGCGTCGCGCCAGTTCGCGCGGCCAGCGGTTCCAGCTCTGCTGGTGAAAACGGCGGCGCAAGGCATCGAAGAGGACAAAATCTTCAAGCCACCAGGAGTTGTCGCGGCAAAAAACATCATAGGCGGAGCTGCTGCTTCCAGCGGCGCTAAGCAGAAATTCGCGTGCCGCACCTGCCAGCAGCGGCAACTTCACTTCGGCGACGCGCTCGAAGTCGATCCGGTCTCCGGCATCGGCAAGCCGCGAGATTGCTGTCCCGCGAAATCAATCCACGCTCGGCGAGACGATCGAGCGAGATCAGCAAAACGTTTCCGGCAAAGGCCGAGGTGGAGGAATAGGGCGAGTTGCCGATGCCCGCCGGATTCAGCGGCAGAACCTGCCAGAGCGACTGACGGGCGGCGGCAAGGAAATCGATGAACTCATAGGCAGCCGGACCCAGATCGCCGATGCCACCGTGCGACGGAAATGAAGTCGGATGCAACAGGATTCCGGAAGCTCGCTGGTTCAGCATCAGTGTCTTTCAGTCTCTCGGAACTTGTTTCATAAACCGATGTCAGGTGCCCCACGTTCGCCCGCCTTTGGCTAACGTGGGTTAGTTCGACTGATGCCTAAGTTCCCACATCTGCTAACTGCGGCAGATGTGGGGCACCGTCCGAAAATTCACAAGCTCTGAGCGCAGCGAATTCGCCCGCACGCCCATCAACCTGGCTACTCGCCAGTATCCTTGCTGGACATCAGCTTAGTGAACTCTTTGTTGAAAATTTTAATCACGCCCTTCTGCTCGCCGACCTTCCGCAGATTGGCCAGATAAATCTCAAACATATCTGACTGCCTGCGCTGGAGCAGTTGCTGGCGGATTTCGTCCTTTTGTTGGTCGAAGCTGGCCATGGAAGGCTCCTGCTTCTCAAGCAGCATCATGACCACCCCGCCCCTTGCGGTATTGAGCGGGCCAGAAATTTCACCCGGCTTCATGGTGAAAACCTGTGCTGCCGGCCCGGTGAGCGCACCAAGTTCCGGCACCTGGCCCTGGGGCGTTACGAATTCGCTGGTGTGCAATACAGCCCCAAGTTCCTTGGCGGCGGCGCGGAGGTTGTGCCCGGCGCGAGCCCGATCCGAGAGCTCCTGCGTTTTTTGCGAGAGCATCGACTGAGCCCGGTCTGTTCTGAACTGCTGCTCAACGCGGTCCTTTGCTTCCTCATAGGTCGGAGACGACGGAGGTTTCACGTCCGTGACCTGGAGGATCGCGAAGCCCTGCGGCGTGGCCACCGCGACTGGCGGCGCCATCGGCTTGGTGGTAAACACGGCATCCATGAAGGCCGGCGCATTGCCTATGCCGGGAAGCGACTCGGCGCGAACGAAGTAACCGATGTCGACAACCTGAAGGCCATGATTCTTGGCGGCCTTTTCCATGCCAGCGGTGCGCGCTTCGGCTTCCACCGCGTGGGCCAGCGACTCGGCCGCTGCTCTGGCTTTATCGCGCGCGATGATCGGTTCAATCTCCGGCTTGGCTTCGGCCAGGGTCTTCACGTGCGCTTCGGTCTTGTCGTCGACACGAAGGATGTGGAAGCCGTAATCGGTTTGAATAACGCCGCTGGTCTGCCCTCTGGCGGTCGCGAAAGCAGTCTTTTCAAACTCGGGAACCGTGCGCCCGCGAGTAACGGGACCTAGGAATCCTCCGTTGGGAGCGCTCGCCGGGTCCTGCGAGAACTTTTTCGCCAGGGTCGCGAAATCGGCGCCTGACTTGAGCTGTTTCAGAATGTCCTCGGCCTTGGCGCGCGCCTCGGCAACGGCCTTGGGGTCCGCCTTACCATCCGGCCCAGCCGGCGGAGTACGAATCAGGATATGACGCACCGTCACCGATTCGGGAACCCGGAATTGATCCTGATGAGCGTTGTAGTAGCTCTGCAAATCTTCCGGCAGTGACCTTGGGCGGAGTCGGCAACTTCGCCTGGTCGATTGGAATGTAAGATGCCTTGCGCTTTTCCGGGATGCTGTTGGCGTATTGCGCCTTTGACTTCTCGTAGAAAGCGCGCAGTTCGGCATCGGTCGGCTTCACCTGTTTGGCCACGTCCTGAAGCGCGATGACGGCATAGTCAAACTTCACCTTGGTGTTGGCTTGGCGGAACTGCTGGACCAACTGATCGGAAGAGACGGTTGCGCCTCCCTCGATTGCGTTGCGCAATTTGTTCATCGTGATCTGCCGCTTCAACTTGTCTTCGAATTGCGAAACGGTCAGGTTGAAGTTAGTCGACACGAATGCTTTGTATTGATCGGCGCCGACGAAATTGCCGTTCGGGAAAAGCTGGGCCGAAAGGCCGCCGTGTTGCAGCTCATAGCGCAATTCTTCGTCGGTGGTGTGGAAGCCCATGCGATTGGCTTCATTCAGCAAAAGGCCCTGCATCATCAACGATTCGGCGGCCTGTTGCATAAGATAGGGACGAAGCTGCGGAGGAGCTCCACGCGGGAACTGGCTGCGGCCTATCTGGTTTGCCTGCTGGGTGACGTCCTGAGTCGTGATTTGCTCGGACCCAACCTTGGCGATGAGGCCCTCGTGGGTGATCCCGAACTCATTGAGAATGCCGCCGGGAACAAGAGTGACGACCATCATGATGCAGATGATGGCCAGAAAGCCGACCAGCAAAATCTTCTGAATCGGGCCTTTGGTTTGCAGAAATCGAATCATTTTTTTCTAAAGCTCCGGAAGTCTTAACAGAACAAATGATTATAAATGAGCCGCAAAACCCACCGGCCCAAGTTGCTCATCCAGTTGCTCATCTACTCCGAATTCCGACGTGAGTAGGCGGTTGCGCAATCCACCTGCCTTTATTCCCCGATGAACCCGGCTTTCTCGCTGATCGGCGAAAGCAGGTTCCAGCCGCCCCGGGGTTCTGTGTTGTAATGGAAGGCTGGACCTTATGTCGAGTCAGTACCGTGGGCTACGTCGGACAATAATCGCGGCGAATCGTCGTCTGCGAGAGTTGGCAATGATTGCCAAGGGGGTGGTTTCAACCGACCATCCGGTGATGGCGCACATCATTCCCATGCGCCGCTGCAATCTCTCCTGCGCCTATTGCAACGAGTACGACAGCACATCCAAACCGGTGCCGCTCGCCGTCATGCGGGAGCGTGTCGATCACCTTGCTAAGCTGGGCACCACAATCGTCACCATCAGCGGCGGGGAACCGACTCTCTATCCGGAACTGGATGAGCTGATCGGCTACGTCAGGTCAAAGGGAATAATCAGCGGCCTGATCACCAACGGGTATTTGCTCACCGCTGAGCGCATCCAGCGGCTCAACCACGCCGGGCTTGACCACATGCAGATCTCTATCGACAACGTCATGCCGGACGAGGTGAGCAAGAAGAGCCTGAAGGTGCTCGACAATAAGCTGCAACTGCTGGCCGAACATGCCGACTTCCATGTCAACATCAACAGCGTGGTGGGCGGCGGCGTGCACAATCCGCATGACGCCCTGGTGGTGGGAAGACGCGCGCGTCAACTGGGTTTCACCTCAACGATAGGCATCATTCACGATGGCGAGGGCCAGTTGCGTCCGCTCGCGGCGAAGGAGCGTGAGGTTTTCCTCAAGATGAAAGATGTGGGCCGTAGGAATTATTCGCGGTTCAATTACTTTCAGGACAGGATCGCCTTGGGCCAGCCGAACCAGTGGCGATGCCGCGCCGGAGCCCGCTATCTTTACATCTGCGAAGATGGGCTGGTGCACTATTGCTCCCAGCAGCGCGGGTACCCAGGCAAAGCACTGGCGGAATATACGGTGGCGGATATCCGCCGCGAATACTTGACGGAAAAGAGCTGCGCCCCGCACTGCACCGTCAGTTGCGTGCATAAGGTGGCCTACCTTGACTTCTGGCGCGCGCCGCAGCAACCGGAGCGGGCTTGCCCGAGAGGCATTGCCGCCGCCGAGCAAGTCCTACGGAACCACGTGCCGGGAAATCCAATGCCGCAGCCCACGCACCGGCCATTGGCGCGTCCGACGACAGGCCTGGTACAGATCAACACGGGCTCGGTTACGGAATGAAATCCGGTTGGTGGGCGGTGCTTTGTTGGTAGCGGGTTCATTGTGTGCAAAATCGGGTGCCTCACGTCCCGCCCCGATGTTGGGCTGACGTGGGCCATTTCCCAAGAATTTCCATTTGACCCACTACACTTTGTTTGTTGGCTTGCGGAATGGAAACCCGTTTGTTAGACTGCGATTGAACTTCTGAGATCAAACAGAAGCCGCAAGTAGCCCCACCATCTAACTTCGTTCGTAGCAGGGTTTTCTGGAAATTGAAGGGCGCGTAGCTCAACTGGCAGAGCAACTGACTCTTAATCAGTAGGTTGAAGGTTCGATTCCTTCCGCGCTCACCATCTTTAAGCCAAAATAAACAAATAACTTACTTGATATTTGGTAGATCCGCTGGCAAATGGCTGATTTACTCCGTGTCAGCGCCATGTCAGCAGTTCGACGCTGCTCTTGCCTATGCGTCCGTGTCAGCAGTCATGTCAGCAAAACAAAGCCCCGGCCGAACAGGCTGTTACGAAACTGAGTGACTCTGAAGTAAGTTAATGAGAAGATGCCCTCGCGGGAGCGAGGGCATTTTTTATGGCGTATATAGGCGGTGAGAGGTCGGAGTCAGGGAACACTGTTTCCGGTGGTGCTGGACGATCTGATTCCAGCCGATCATGTGTGTCGTGTGATCGATGCGTTCGTGGACGGTCTGGAGATGGCGGAGCTGGGCTTCGAGCGAGCCGAAGCGGCGGATACTGGTCGTCCGGGCTACGATCCTCGCGATCTGCTGAAGCTGTATCTGTACGGATACCTGCACCAGTTGCGTTCGTCGCGCCGTCTGGAAGCGGAGTGTCGCCGCAACGTGGAGTTGATGTGGCTGCTGGGCCGGTTGGATCCGGACCACAAGTCGATCGCCGAGTTCCGGCGGATGCACCGCGAGGCGGTGACCTCGGCTGGAGCGCAGTTGGTGCGGTTCGCGCAGTCGGTCGGCCTGGTTCGGGGCGAGTGGATCGCGGTGGACGGATCGAAGTTCCGCGCCGTGGCCAGTACCGGCAGCGTGCGGGAGCGGGAGGCGCTGGAGAAGTATCTGGACAGCTGGAGAAGGCCGATGAGAGGACGAAGCGGCCATCGATCCGACGGCGGTGCGGCGGCGCTGGAGAAGCTGAAGCATCATCCGGAACCGGAGGCGCGGCTCATGCGCATGGCGGGCTCGTCGCTCCGGCCTATAACGTGCAGACCGCCGTGGATGCCGAACATGCGTTGATCGTGGCGCAGGCGGTGACGCTCGATGTCACCGACAGTCGCTGCCTGGAGCCGATGGCAGAAGCTGCCCACCAGGCGCGTCGACCGTCCGGCAAGGTTGAACATCGTCGCCGATGCAGGTTACTCGAACGGCGAACAGGCGAGCCGCTGCGAAGCCAAGGGAATGATGCCTCACGTTCCGGCCAATCGCGCCGTCAACAACCAGGGGGACGGAACCCTGTTCGATCGCACCGAGTTCGTTTACGACGACGAGACGGACAGCCTTCCGGTGCCCGGCAGGGCAGACCCTGGCCCGCAAGCAGCTCCAGCGATGGAAAACGCGGGTAGTCTATGCAGCAGCGGCACACGCCTGTGCGATATGTCCCTTGAAAGAGCAGTGCACGAACGCCCGGTACCGGATCGTCAATCGTCATCTCCACGAAGCCGCATTACAGCGCATGAATCAACGCGCTACGCCGCAAGCCATGCGATTACGAAGATCCACGGTGGAACATCCCTTTGGCACTCTCAAGTACCGCATCTTCGGGCACCCCAGATTCCTTCTGCGCGGAGTCACCGGTGCACAAGCCGAGATGAGCTTGGCAACCATCGCCTATAACCTGAAACGGATGATGAATGTTCTGGGCGGCCAAAAACTCACCACCGCACTCGCCCGTTAATCGTCGGTCGGCAACACCAAACCACAATAAGCGCTGCCGAAAAAGAAAACGGTGCTCCGGAAATCGGAACACCGTTCGTTTACCCCATCAAAACCGTCGTTTCGTAACAGCCTGCGAAGCCGGGGCGGTTGCCAACACAGGATATTTTACATGATCCGGCGGCGCGGATTGGGTGAAGTCTCGGAGCGGCGCAGCCATTCCATCACCGCACTGCGCCGGTACATCTTGCTCTTGCCGACATAGGTAAAGGCCGGACCACGGCCTTGGAGCTGCCAACGATCCAACGTGCGAACTGTCTTGCGAAGCTCCGCAGCGAGCTCCGAAGGCGTGAGGTACTCTTGCAGCAACTGCCCCTTGGCCGCAATCTCCCGTACTGGCTGCTTGGGCAGTTCTTCGAGTTCGTTCTTCTGGGACGCTGACCGCCGAGCAAGCAGGGGGAGCAAATCATCGGACGGTGGGCCTGACGGTTCCCACTCGCGCAACTCGTCACTGCTCATCAGGCGTTCGAGACAGGCGGTGATCGTGGATTCCGTGGAATCAAACGCACCGGCAGACGTGCCGGTTTCAATCGACATGCAAAAACTCCTAGGTGGATGATTTGCTGATCTCGCGCGTATGGCGCTCAGCGTTTGGAACCCGTGCGGAACAACATTGCCGAGGGTGGGCAGCAAATACCGCAGGTTCGGCCTAGAGGCACTGGCCATTGAGTGACCCGTTATAATAGCAAGCAGAATAGCTGAAAAGCTCCGATCAAGCGCAAAATACACATGCCCGGAAACTCTGACGCCCCACTACGTGTTGTAATCACGCCGAGATTGTCTAGCGGCGGCATTCGCCAAGCAAACCTTAGCCGGCAACAACAACATAAAACGGGCCAGGTACTTGCATCCTACGAAAGCCCCGGTAGCCATCCTGGCGGCACCCGCCGCCCGGTACTGCAACAGCCGAAAATGGTTGTAGCCCGCCTCACATACTTCAGTGGCGAACCGTGTGCTCTTCAATGAACTTCATGACAGCGCTCAGGCGATAACGAATCTCACCTTTTGGATAGCGCACGAACTCCGGCCCTCGACCAGGACGCTTCCGCCATTTCTCCAGAACCTCAAAGCTCTCGTCCAGAAGATCGCTTACCTGAAACTTGGTGAGCAGAGGATCCATTGCGATTGGGGCGGTAGCAGCTGGGGCCACCGGCTGGGCCTGACATTCACCATTCGGAATTGTGTGGCTGGCCTGCAACTCGAAATATCTCCTTTCGTCTATCACGTCACCGCTGCCGATTGAGCTGCTGTCCAGGATTGCGCGTGGTCAACATCGCTCCGTGCGAGGCAGGCAGTGCTTATGCAAAACCCATAGCAATATTGAAAGCATCGGTGGAGACTCCTAGTTGTTTGCGGCGCAAACTTCAACGTGCTTCATCCTGGTACTCCCAAGCTGTCGGAAACTCCGGACGGACGGTGTGGTCTTCCCTGAACTTCAAAACGACGCTCTGACGATAGCGGATATCCCCATTGGGAAAACGGACGAACTCTGGTCCCTGGCTGCGTTGCCGCCACTTCTTCAGTGCCTCGTCGGTTACGCCCAAGATGTAGGCCGCGCTTGGAGTGTTAAGCATGCGGTCGGTCGGGAATGGGGCCATGGCAATCTGGGGAGCCGACGGAACCTTCACGTCGGGACGGACCGCACGCCTTGGAAACCTGGATATAGGCACTGTGCGTGCCGGTTGGGGCGAGAGGTTGGTTTTCGCGGTCGACTGATTGATATGAAAAACGGTATGCCTCCAATAAAACCCGGAACTAGGACGTAATATGGCCGAAGTTGTTTGAGCTATGAATTGCGCCGGCCAGGCATTTACTGCTGCTACTTGTTGTCATGGTCGCGCGTTTCCGCGTCGTTCGGTGTGCTTTGATGGCTATCTTTCTCCATGCCATCTGGCCCGATTTTGATCCACTCCCCCGTGGCTCGCCGGACTCTAATCCTCTTCGAGCTACGAATTGTCTCTATCTTTTCGCCAGGTTTGGGCAGTTTCCAGCCGCAGAAATACTGATCTTGCTGACCGGCAACGCGACTCCGACGATCAAGCAATAGTTGGCATGTAAGAATTGCCGAGGACAGAACCCTGAGAGCGGCCTCGTCGCCTGATTCGAGTACTCGGTCGACAACTTTGTAGGCTTCAGCCCGGGGACCGCTAGCGCTTCCTGTCAGGTCACCGCAAAACAATTCCCGGACGCTACGTCCAAGAGCCGCAGCGATACGACGAAGTGTTTCGAGTTGGGGATTGGTGTTGCCGGCTTCGATGCGGAACAATCCGGCAGGGGTCAGAGCCGCGGCCTCAGCCAGCTGCTTCTGCGACATGCCAGCACGCATCCGCCAATCCCTGACGCGGTGCCCTAGTTCCTGCCAACTAAAATCTTGATCGTTTTCCATCTGATTGTGAGCATAGTCTAATAGAAAATCATGTGTCAATAGAAAATCACAATTTATTTGGTTAAGTTATATAGATTGATTGCTCTGGATTAATCAATAAGTTGACTTGGCTGCGGCCCGAGCCTTGCAAGCGTCACGACTATTCTTTTGATGTGTCGAAGCTGCTGGCAGCCTTTGTGGCTAGCCTAACGCCACATTGGCCTTGGCCGTCAACTCGTTTAAGGCGATGTCTATCACGTACCTCGCGTGGTAAGTCCAGAGAGCCAGCCAATAACCATACCGCGCGACAAAGTTGAAAGCATGGCTGCAGGGAGGAATGCCCAGACGGCAACGGCGGAAAATCTCTGATACCGGTAGACCTGCCGGCGTTTTCTGTTTCGGCAGCGTGCCGTCACTTTCGATTCCCCCTCAACTTGCGTCGCGCTTTCGAGATGATCTGCTCGGTGGAATGACGCGCAATCTTTGTCGAACTAGTGCAAAACATGGTCCGCGCCTCTGCTGGCGCCCAGTAGAGCTGGCACGCGGCGACTTCTGCTCGCCGGCCAACTGCGCGGAGCATTCGTCGCCACCCGGCAAAGTGCTGGTGGCCTGGACCGCCGGGCCGCTCTGACTTCACGGACACGATTTCCTGCTTCTCACCGGGCGCACTCTGGATGATAATCAGCTTCACACAATGCCAATGACTCCAGAGGAGCAAGCCCGGCAGAACATCGACCAGCTGCTGACCGCCGCTGGATGGATTGTCCAGGACCGCGACGCCGCCAACATCACGGCTGGCCGGGGTGTCGCCATCCGCGAATTTCCCATGAAGAACGGGGCACGGCGAGGCTGACTACCTTCTCTTCGTGGACGGCGCCGCCGCCGGCGTGATCGAGGCCAAGAAGGAAGGCGAGACGCTCACCGGCGTCGAGATCCAGACCGCGAAGTACAGCGAAGGCGTTCCTGACCATGTTCCCGCCCCGCGTCGCCCGCTGCCGTTCCTGTACCAGAGCACCGGCGTCGAGACCCGATTCACCAACCTGCTCGAACCCGACGCCCGCAGCCGGCAGGTGTTTGCGTTCCATCGGCCGGAGACGCTGGCCGAGTGGCTTGCACGACGAGTCTGCAGCATCCCGGCTCGACGCTTCGCGCCAAGCTGCGCAACATGCCGCCGCTGATCAAGGAGGGCCTGCGTCCGGCCCAGATCACGGCCATCGAGCAACCTGGAAGTATCGCTCGCCGAGCAGCGCCCGCGGGCGCTCATCCAGATGGCCAGCGGCGGCGGCAAGACCTACACCGCCTGCAATTTCGTCTACCGGCTCATCAAGCACGCCGGCGCCAAGCGGATGCTGTTCCTGGTGGATCGCAGCAATCTCGGCCGGCAGACGCTCAAGGAGTTCCAGGCGTTCGTCACGCCCGAGGAGAACCGTCCGTTCACCGAGCTGTACAACGTCCAGCACATGCAGTCGAACAAGCTCGACGACGTCAGCCGAGTCTGCATCACCACCATTCAGCGCCTCTACTCCATGCTGAAGGGCGAGGAGGAACTCGATCCCGCCCTCGAAGAAGAATCGGCTTTCACCATGGCGAGCCTGCAAACGCGAGCCGGTGCCGGTCGGCTACAACCCCCGGCTGCCGATCGAGACCTTCGACTTCATCGTCACCGACGAGTGCCACCGCTCCATCTACAACCTGTGGCGGCAGGTGCTGGAGTACTTCGACGCCTCCCTCATCGGCCTGACGGCGACGCCCTCCAAGCAGACCTTCGGCTTCTTCAATCAGAACCTCGTCATGGAGTACAACCACGAGCAGGCGGTCGCCGACGGCGTGAACGTCGACTTCGACGTCTACCGCATTCGCACCGCTCATCAGCGAGCACGGCTCGGCCGTCAACGCCGGCTTCCCCGTGGACAAGCGCGACCGCCAGACGCGCAAGGTCCGCTGGGAGCAGCTGGACGACGACCTGCAGCTACGGCGCCATCGCAGCTCGACCGCGACGTCGTCGCGCCCGACCAGATTCGCACCATCATTCGCACCTTCAAGGAGCGGCTGTTCACCGAGATCTTCCCCGGCCGCACCGAGGTCCCCAAGACGCTGATCTTCGCCAAGGACGACAGCCACGCCGACGACATCGTGCAGATCGTCCGCGAGGAGTTCGGCAAGGGCAACGACTTCGCCCAGAAGATCACCTACCGCACCGGCACCGCCCGCCGTGTCGACGAAGAAGAACGCGGCCGGACGGGACGCGAGATACGAGGAAGTCGACCTGGGTCAACAGCGGCATCAAGCCCGAGGACCTGCTTTCGTCCTTCCGCAACAGCTACAACCCGCGCATCGCCGTCACCGTGGACATGATCGCCACCGGCACCGACATCAAGCCGCTGGAAATCGTCTTCTTCATGCGCGACGTCCACAGCCGGCTTCTGTTCGAGCAGATGAAGGGCCGCGGCGCCCGCGTCATTCCCGACACCGACTTGCAAGCGGTCACGCCCGACGCGAAGTCCAAGACCCACTTCGTCATCGTGGACGCGATCGGCCTTTCGCAGGATGAGATGAGCGACACGCAGCCCGCTGGAGCGCAAGAAGACCGTTGTCGTTCGAGAAGCTGCTGGAAGCGGTCGCCTTCGGCAGCCGCGATAAGGATGTGCTCAGTTCCATCGCTTCCCGCCTGGCTCGTCTCGACAATGCAATTGACCGCGAACCGACCGCGCGCATGTTGCAGGAGGTCGACGGGCGGCAAGCCGCTGGCCGACATCACCCGCGGCATCGTGAACGCGCTCGATCCCGACGTACAGGTCGAAGCGGCCCGCAAGGAAACCGGAGTCGCCGAGCCGGATGAGCAGCAGATCGCCGCGGCCGCCGACAAGCTGCTGGCCGAAGCGGCCAAGCCGATTGCCACCAATCCCGGTGCTGCGGCAGAAGCTCTTCGAGGTCAAGAAGTCCTACGAGCAGATCATCGACACCATCAGCAAGGACCAGCTGATCTCTGCCGGAGTTGACGAGGCGCCAAGGAGAAGGCGCAGAGCATCATCACCACCTTCGAGAAGTTCATCGCCGAAAACAAGGACGAGATCACGGCGCTGCAAGTGCTCTACAGCAAGCCTTACCAGCAGCGGCTCACCTTCAAGGAGATCAAGGAACTGGCCGACGCGCTCAGCCGTCCGCACGACGGGTTGCGCGGCCTGACACCCGACCTGCTCTGGCACGCCTACGAGACGCTCGATCGCTCCAAGGTGCGCGGCTCCGGTGGGCGCGTCCTGACCGACATTGTTTCGCTGGTGCGCTTCGCGCTTCACGAGCAGCCCGAGTTGCACCCTTATCAGGAGGATGTGAACGCCCGCTTCGCCCGCTGGATGGCTCAGCAGGAGAGCGCAGGAAAGCTGTTCACGCCGGAGCAGCTGCAGTGGCTGGAGGCGATCCGCGACCACATCGCCACCAGCCTGGCAATCGAGATGGACGACTTCGATTACGCGCCGTTCGTGCAGATGGGCGGATTGGGCAAGGTCTATCAGGTGTTCGGCAACGGATTGCAGCCGCTGGTGAATGAACTGAATGAGGTGCTGGCGGCGTGAAGAATAACGAACTGCCCTTCGGATGGAAGCTTGCGACCAGTTGGCAACGTTGCAGAGACAATTCGTGGCGTCACCTACAATGAAGGAGGATTCACGCCAGCAACCAGGAGACGGCTCTGACCCCGATTCTCAGGGCTACCAACATCAATGGTAAGCTCGACTTCGATAACCTTGCATATGTTCCGGAGAAGTGCGTTGCTGATCCTCAGATTCTGAAACTTGGCGACATCGTTATCGCGGCGTCCAGTGGCAGTAACTCGGTTGTTGGGAAGGCAGCGCGACTCACTCGACGAGTGGCGGGGATCGTTCGGCGCTTTCTGCAGTGGTTGTCCGACCAAGCGCGGAGATCAGAGTCACCTGTTCCTGGCTTATTTCATGGAGACGCCAAGCTATCGACAGCGCGTTTCTGACCTTTCATGCCGGTGTGAACGGCTCAGACAATCTTAAGCGGGAACACATTGAAGAGACGCCGTTCCCGGTACCGCCCCGTTTCCGGAGCAAGACCGGATCGTTGCTGAAATCGAGACAGTGCTCACCGACCTCGATGCGGCGGTGGCGGCGCTCAAGCGGGTGCAGGCGAACCTGAAGCGGTATCGGGCGTCGGTGCTGAAGGCGGCGTGCGAGGGACGTCTGGTTCCGACCGAGGCCGAACTGGCACGCAAGGAAGGCCGTACCTACGAGACCGGCGAGCAGCTTCTGGCGCGCATCCTCAAAGAGCGCCGCGCCAAGTGGGAAGCCGACCAGCTCGCCAAGATGCTCGCCGCCGGCAAGCCTCCCAAGGACGACGACTGGAAGAAGAAGTACAAAGAACCCGAGCCGCCCGACACGACCAGCCTGCCCGAACTGCCGAAAGGGTGGACGTGGGCTTCAGCCGATCAACTTTGCAACCAAATTACGGACGGCGAGCACATTCAACCTCCCTATCAGGCGAATGGTCGGCCCATGCTCACCGCCACACATGTCCGAGACGGATTCGTCGAGTTCAGTGAGTTCGGGCTAATCTCCGAGCAGGCGTTTGAGGCCGCAGTAAAGAGATGCGCTCCAACTAAAGGTGACGTTCTCATCGTCAGCGTTGGCGCAACGACGGGCCGCGCAGCAGTGGTGGCCGACCTGGATCCTTTCGCGTTGGTCCGAAGCGTGTTGCTCCTGAAGCCAATTACGTGCGTGACTTCGACCTATCTTTTAGATTGGATTAGATCCCCTTGGTGTCAACAGTGGATACGGACGGCGTCAGGTGCGAGCGCGCAAGCGCACTTCTATATCGCAGATGCGAAACGGATGGCGGTTCCTTTGCCTCCAGAAGGAGAGATGAATCGCATCGCGAGCGAATGCCAACGGCGCATCTCCGTCGTAGAGTCAAGCTTGTGCGCAACTGAGGTGGCATCGGTGCGTGCCGACCGTCTGCGCCAATCCATCCTGAAGCGTGCCTTTGAAGGCAAGCTGGTGCCGCAAGATCCCAATGACGAGCCGGCGTCGGTGCTGCTGGAGCGCATCCGCGCCGAGCGTACCGCCAAGTCAAACAACAACAGCGATTCGAAGAAGCGCACACGCGGCAAGTCGAAGCACGCGGTATCGAGCCGGGGATAGAGATAAGGGAGAACATGGCATATCGAGAGGGAATGCTTGTTGAGAACACGGCGTGCCCGAAGTGGGGTCCGGGAAAGATTGTCCACATCAGTGGCAACAAAATGTATGTCATCTTTAGGGATTTGGAGGAAGAATCGGCCAGGGTATTTCCCATCGATTCCCCGGTATTGCGCCTTGCCTCTGTCCAGTCTGACCCGATTCTCGACAACCTACCGCCGCTGATTGAAAAGAAGGGCCAATGGGTCCTCCCCGCCAAGCGATACACGCTTGAATCTCTGAGGAGAATATTCCTCCACGAATTTCCGGCTGGATTTTCTGACGCAAACTACCTTTCAAAGGAGCGAGCGTACAAGCTGGACGCTCACGTAAAGTTCCAGCAAGCGCTGGGCCTGGAACAGATGCGCGAGCTGGTGCAAGCCGGAAAAACAAAAGAACTTGTAGCAAAAGCGCTGAAAGTCGTGAAGAAGATCAACATAATCTCCAGGTTTGAGAAAGCAGCATTAAGCGACGCGATGAAGGACGAGACAGCGGCACGATCACTTTTTGGCGCGTTGTTGGAGGTCCTTGATGCACCTTCCGTAACGGAGCAGTCTTTTGTGCGCTATCTAGACACGGTGTGTTCGCTACCTGCGGAACGAGGCCGCGTGGCAAGTTGGCCGGTAGCAACAGTTCTTCTTTACCTCATTAGCCCGGACCGCTATATGTTTCTCAAGCCACAGGTGACAAAGAGTGCAGCGGAGTCGCTCGGCTTCGACCTGAAGTACGATGCGACGCCCAACTGGACGACCTACGAGGCGCTGCTCCGCATGGGAAATATCTACCTGGAGATGCTGAGGCCCATGGGCGCGCGCGACTTTGTTGATGTGCAGTCTTTCATTTACGTTTCGTGCGGTGGCTATGAAGCAGCCCGTGCAAGACTGAAGGTAAAGGCCGCGAAACAAGGCTAGCGTCCAGCGAAGAAAAATGAGCAAAGGAACAACACAGCCCGGATACGAGAACCGCAAAGGCCAAGTTGTCGTCGGTCGTACGGAGCTGCACGGAAATGACTACGGCCAGTGGGTATATGAGCTGCGCTGTAAGCACTGTGGCCTCCACTACGGAGCGAACGGCAGTGACATCTGGCAGAGGAAGTGCCCGGAGTGCCGCGGCGGACAACCAGGCTTGCCACTGGAGACGCACTGAATCATGCCCGACTCAACAATTATCTATTGGAAGGACGGTACTACCGTTGCGGATTTGAAGAGGTGGCTTCAGTCCGGCGATGAAACTAGTCGCCTGAAGATAGCAGACCTAGTATTGGGGAGATTCGAAGAACGATACTTTACTCCGGTAATCCGCTTGGAGACATGCCAGAGGAACGGATTTTTTGTCATGGCCGTGGCATGTTTGGTTGTAGAGGCTCTGGAAGCATTTCACCAGGGATGGGAGTCCTCAAGCGGGAGAAGCCAACTGGCTTTTTGCTCCTTCTTCGACAGAGAGGGCCGATTCCATGAATTCAAGGGATACGCCCAACCGTTTTACCGTCATGTGCGATGTGGAATCCTGCATCAGGCCGAAACCACCGGCGGATGGATCATCACTCGCGTGCCGGGTGCGCCCTTGTTCAATCGTGATGAGCTTACTGTAAATGCTCAAGAATTTCATGACCGGCTACATGAATCACTGAACCAATATGTTGCCGATTTGAAGGCGAATCCCATCTCCAGTGACCTATGGAAGGCTTGTAAGTCTAAACTGAAAGCACTCATTGAGAATTGCAGTTGACCATGACAAGTAACGGAATCGTTCAAAAGCTCTGGAACTACTGCAACGTCCTGCGCGACGACGGCCTCGTCTACGGCGACTACGTCGAGCAGCTGACGTATCCTGCTTTTCCTCAAGATGGCCGACGAGCAGACGAAGCCGCCGTTCAACCGGCCGGCGCATCATCCCGAAGGATCTCGATTGGGCGAGCCTGGTGCGACTGGATGGCGATGCGCTGGAGACGCATTACCGCCACATCCTGACGAGCTTGGGAAGAGCAAGGGCATGCTCGGCGTCATCTTCCGCAAGGCGCAGAACAAGATTCAGGACCCGGCCAAGCTGCGGCGGCTGATCGCCGACCTGATCGACAAAGAGCAGTGGATGTCGCTCGAAGTCGACGTGAAGGGCGACGCCTACGAGGGCCTGCTGGAGAAGAACGCCGCCGACGTGAAAGGCGGCGCGGGCCAGTACTTCACGCCGCGCGCGCTGATCAGCGCCATTGTGGACGTGATGCGCCCGGCGCCGGGGCAGACGATCCACGATCCGGCCTGCGGCACCGGCGGGTTCCTGCTGGCGGCGTACGACTATCTCAGCGACCCGAAGCACTACAACCTGGACAAAGACGAGAAGAAGCGACTGAAGTTCGAAGCGCTGAGCGGAACCGAGATCGTGGACGCGACGGCCCGGCTGGCGCGATGAACCTCTACCTGCACGGCATCGGCGGCGACGAGTGCCCGATCACGGTGACCGACAGCCTGAACCAGAAGCCTTCGACTGCTTACGACATGGTGCTGACCAATCCGCCGTTCGGCAAGAAGTCGAGCATCACGGTGATCAACGAGGAAGGCGAGGAAAGCAAAGAGAGCCTGGTCGTCGTCCGCGACGACTTCTGGGCGACGACCAGCAACAAGCAGCTCAATTTCCTCCAGCATGTGAAGTCGCTGCCTGAAGATTCATGGGCGCGCGGCAATCGTCGTGCCGGACAACGTGCTGTTCGAAGGCGGCGCCGGCGAGACGATCCGCCGCAAGCTGCTGCACGAATGCGACGTTCACACCCTGCTGCGCCTGCCGACCGGCATTTTCTACGCGCAGGGCGTCAAGGCAAATGTCCTGTTCTTCGACCGCAAACCCGCCAGCGAGAAACCGTGGACCAAGACGCTCTGGATTTACGACTTCCGCACCAACGAGCACTTCACGCTGAAGACGAATCCGCTGAAGCGCGGCGATCTGGACGATTTCGTCGCCTGCTACAACCCTGAGAATCGCCACAAGCGCAAAGAGACCGAACGCTTCAAGCCCTTCGCCTACGACGACCTGCTGAAGCGCGACAAGGTCAGTCTGGACATCTTCTGGCTGAAGGACGACAGCCTGGAGGACTCAGCCAATCTTCCCGATCCTGACGTGATCGCCGCCGAGATCGCCGAGGACTTGCAGGCCGCGCTGGACCAGTTCGCTCAGATTGCAGCGGAGCTACGGAAGTGAGAGATTGAGGTTCTTGGAACAGAATCCGGCGATTTCCTGAGGCCGACGATCCGGAGCCAGCGCGTGTTTCTAGACATTACGGCGTTTATGGGGACAGACCGTGGAAATTAGGGAGATGAGAGCCGGCTCGAAAGCTGGTTGCGTTCTTGTCTCCAATTCTGATACGCGGTGAAGCATCCTAGCGCCCTTTTTGACAGCGTTGACTTTTCGACATCCCATCCAAGAGCAACAAGAATAATTCGCTCAAGGTGCCAACGAAGATGTTCTCCGGCGTAGCTCAAGGCTAACCACTCCTGCTCTGAGAATGCTTCGCCATGAACAATGGCGTTGCGGAGGTCGTGCAGAGGCGGCCCAGTCTGCCGATCGATAAGAGGCCAGAGCCCATCGAAAATATCCGGATGCACTGTCAAGAACTTACGGCATAAATCGCCAATACGCGGGCGTTTTTGGGGATTGAGCGGAACCTGTGTTGCAAAATATAGGGCGCCTTGAATCGCTGAAAAGAGGCGGGCGATGTCTACCTCTAGTGTCGTCGGATTGTTCACCAGCGTGTAAATCGCGGCCTCGAGCAACGGTTGATGCATTGAGGCTGCCGAGTATCTGTTGAATGCCGTCTGCAAAAAAGCATAACACTCGTCACGGTCTCTCGGCACGATTGGCTCTTCATGCTCATATCTTTTCCGAAATTTGCCAATGTTAAATCGCCAGAATTGGACAAATTCGTCTTTAGTCTCATAGCTCCAGTGTGCACTAATGCTACATTCCCGCGAGGCAAACGAAGCTAAAAGAATGAGAGTGTCCACATCTCTTTTCGCAGTTAGGGGATCTTTGACCCCCTCGACCGTGATGGAATAACCACGGAACTTGATTTTTTGTGAGGTGTCAAGCCAAGGGAAATCCGGATAGCGATGTATTGAGGCTGTTGCACCATCTGTTAAAGAGAAGTTGATGTCCTGCTGAGAGAATCCATATTTCGCCGAATCTGCGGCCTCCTCTTTGGTCTGATTTGCGAGAATCCCCAGCGCAAAACATGGTCTTGCAACCAACCATGCGGAGTATGCGTCTCGACGTGAATCAAGTTCTGGGCCGGGCATGAATTTCATCCTGATCTCAAGGTTGCCGATGGCGCCTGAAGTCTGTGTCCAGTAAAACGCTTCCTTATGCGTAATCTGGCTGATTGATTTCAGCCAGATATCCTTGGCTACTCTGGTTTCGATCACACCATCCCTGGTGCAGAAGGATCCCTCGAACACGAATGGGCCGGGCAGTGCGAATAATTTCTTAGCTTGGTCGGCAGTCAGCAACAGATAAATACGAGCTTTGCGAGTGTGAGGAGTGACCCGCTCGAACTGGGTGAGAATGTCAGGACAGCAGAAACGCTCCTGGCGCAATTTTCCTTTTAAAAACTGCCCTCTTCCAGCAGATTCTTCTGGGACTACAATGTCAGGCCTCTCCGATTTGTCGGTCACAGTTGCTCCTCAAACTTCGATTCGGCGTTATTGATAGCATTATCGTCTTCATTAGTACCGAAATGTCGGCTTGGCTCCGGTCAACGTCCGGGTTGCTCGTCACCTGATCAGAACACTTGCTCAACTTTGCGGAAGCGTTCGCCTCTCTGTTCCGGTTTTCTCCACCAGACAGAATCTGATGTCCAGCCGCGCAGTAGCTGCCTCAACTCGTCTCGGATGCTGCCTCAGGCAGCCATGGATTGCACTCAGCGGTCCCATGGAGCGACCACAGAAGCGTTGATCTCCGGATATTCCATCTCGCCGGTGCTGTAGCCGCTATCTGCTAACAGGCACCTCATTTCTTCGATGGCGTGGTCGATGTTCTGGTTCGGACCAATCAGGATTTCCGCAAAAGCAATCCGTTTCCCTCCGCTCCTGACGGGGACGGGTAAAAAGCTTATCTCTCTTCCATTAGATTGGCGCTTTTTCGGCTGAATGTTGGCATCTTTGTGAACAATTGTCACGTGCCGAACCTCTTGCTCGACCGCCCAGTTTTCTCGCTTCGCCATTATGCTGGCGAAAGCAGCGGCGCGGTAAAGCGCGGACAGACCAAGTTTTACGTTCTCGGGTATCAC
Organism: uncultured Acidobacteriota bacterium; assembly: GCA_963832365.1. GTDB lineage: Bacteria > Acidobacteriota > Terriglobia > Terriglobales > Acidobacteriaceae > CAWBRT01. The sequence goes on from CAWHUL010000031.1 coordinate 40,211, forward strand.
AAGGACATTCGCACGAGACAGAAGCGAACAAATGTCCTTGAAACTTCCAGCTAGGGTCGCCCGCGATGATGCTTCGGAGTAATCGACTTGAACCGTTGCGGCTCCTGTATCTGGGGCGTCGGGCGGCGTTTCATCTAGCACCCGTAATCCGAGGCAGACGCCACGCCCGTTGTCACCGTACTTTTCCCATTGCTCCGCATCGTCTCTGGCAACCGAAAAACACACGAGATAGGCGGCTATTAACTTCGTGACCTGTAGCGTCGGATAGCCATTCAAAAACAAGTCTAAGACCTCGGCTGCCGCCCCGATCATAGTTGACCGCATGTGTTGCGCTACGTCCATGATGATGGAATCAGCCGAAACCAATTCAGCCTCGTCATTCGTGCAGTCATGGGCCGTAGCCCAGAATTGCTGGGTCGATATGATTCCTCGGGCGCCCGCCCAGGACGTGTAATGATACAGAAGCCTTGGTACGTGAGTCTCGAATGGCCGTTGTGCGGCTTGATCGAACATTCGGTCAAGCGCCAGCGGGTCAACTTTTGGCGCTACTGTCGGGTTCTGGGATGTTTCTGCCTTTTCAGACCCGCAACAACGTTTATATTTCTTTCCGCTGTTGCAGGGGCATAAGTCGTTTCGCCCGACCTTGCCATGTCTAGTCACGCCGCCCTCCATTCTCAAAAACAGTCCGGCCATTCAACAAAGCAATGATTCAGGTCCTCGCGAGAATCACGATTTACATTATTGCCGCCCGATAGAAGGTCATGCATAAATTATTGGCCTCCGGAACCAGCCCGGTCGTCAGATCAGTATCGATAAGTCGGCGTGGCGTCAAGGATCTGATCCAGGGCAGTAGCAGTACGATGCCGCCACCTGACGCTACCGAAGGTTGCGATCTCAGCCTTTGTGAGATCATCCCTTTGCAACAATGGAGCGGCGCCGGCGGAGCCGAGCATTGATCTTCCCACGTAGAAGACCTCTGCGTTGAAAGCCCATTCGCGCGTCTCTGAAAAGTCTTCATGCGTCGGGTCGAGAAGGATATCGACGACATTGGCATACCCGGTGCCGCCGCCACAATCTTCCGGTGGGCAACTGCGGTCTCCATCCAACACACGGGGATAGTCTATGCCCGGTTGAACCTGCGCGAATGCGCCCTACTCCCGCACTGGCGGCTCGGAAACTTCGTCTTCTTTCACTCCGAAATCGGCGATAAGGCGGTCGTTCAATTCCCTATAAGCTTCAACATGCGCATGGAGTTTTGGCGCTGCGCCCCGCTGAACATACTTAACTGCGGCGTCGAAAGGCTGCCGGAGTGTCGGATCGGTTTCAATGCGCTCTTCCATCACGTCGGCGAAGGCCTTCTCTTGCAGCACCCACATCATCCGCTCCAGGCATGAGACGTTCATGCTAACCAGCGGCGTCACCACGATCCCTTTATGCGATTTAGTGCTGAGCTGATCTTTGAAGCGCTTGTTCAAATAGGCATTTACGCCCCAACATCCACCGAAATCATCTCGCGTGATGATCACTGGAATGATCTTATTGATGCCCTTAAGATAATCCGGCACATCAGTGCCTTTGGCGCCGAATCTCTTAACAGCATTGAGGAGCTGATTGACGCCCTTGGTCTTCACCAGTTTGTCTTCGAGATAACCCTTGACCTTCTCGTAATCGCCGGAATAGCGATCCGCCGCGGTGCATGTGGCGAGCTTCGCTTCGATAAGCACAGCCGTATTGCCGCAGATAATTATCTGATCGCAAATTTGGTCGGTGCTGTTCACGTATGTCGGGTTCGGATAGAGCTTATGCAGAGCGGGCTGGACATAAGTTTCGAACATCCACGTTAGATATTCCTCGAACACCAATCCCCAGTAGCTCAGCCACGGGTCTTTCTTGTTGTTCGGAAGGTTGCGGAGCACACGCCAGATAACCGCGCTCTCCAACTTGCCGAGCGCGAATTCGTAATCGAGCATGTACATCTCGCCATTGAACAGGAAATAGGGACGGTCTTTCAGAAACTCGAAATCGCCATAGCCGAGCGTGTCTTTCAGCTTCGGCATGTTGTCGAGCGAGAAGGAGACCGTTTCGAACATCTGCTCAATCGTTGCCTCGGGAATGTTCGTGTTCTTGAACCAGCCCTTACGCAACGTCGCATCAATGGGCTTGTCATACGTCTGGGTCTGTCTCTCCCGAACGGCGTGCAGGGCAAACGTCGCGATGAACTCAGCATAGGTGATGATCGGAAATGGAAACAGCTTCTGGAATTCCGCTTCGAGGTCAAACTTGAGCAGATTCGCCGGAATCCGCGGAATAATCTTCGTCAGCCATATATAGAACCGCAGGAAGCTGAATATGGGATCTGTCGGCGACGTGATTTCATACGATGGCAAGAATTCGGCGGCGATGTTGGCATAGCCATCCAGTTTGTTCTCGACGACGACGTGCTTTTTATAGAGCAACTCACCGGACTTGAGCATCAATTCGCCGAATTGATTGTTCTGCGGTCCGTTTTCAGGAATTTCAGGAAGGGGATGCTGCGGCTGCAAGCGCACCGTCTCGGCGGCGAGGTAACGCAATTGCCCATTGAAAAACGGAAGCCTTCCCTCGTGGTGAACCCACCAATTCACGTGAGGAACCAAAACGGTCGGGAAGACAATGGGGATATGTAAATCTACGACGTGATCCGGGGGGACGGTGCAGGCATCAGGTCCATAGCCGAAGCCGACGCTCAACCTCGTGCAAGCGATCAAAATGCTTGATTTCGGATACTTATCGAGCTGAGCTTGAAACTGCGCTTTCGTGACGCGCGGGCTGCTCGTCAGCTCCGACCACGTCATCCACATTTGCATCTTCAGCGGCGGCACAAACCTCTCCACTCAACAAACCATTCAATGGAGATATCTTATTCTGCTTTCGGGCATAGATTGGGGTGGAATTTGCGAGCGATTGGGGTGCCCCTATGGCGTCGGGGCACAGCCCCCTCCGCGCTCGAAAATTCAACGGCTTAGATGATGGCCGCAAACAGGATTTCGGAACACTCCGGCGTTTGTCAGGACGAATCAGGACTACAATAATGTGACCGATAAATCGTAAGATGGACGAGATGGCTACGCTCGCCTCGCTACTCGCGCCTGGTGTCATTGGCACCTACACTCATTTTGAAGCCACGGAAGTCTTCGCATTTGAAGGCGGAACCAAACGGGCTTTAAACGTCTTCACCATACTCGTTGCTGAAAGGATCGGCAGAATCAGACGCCGAAGCCGAAGGAATACCTGGGCGAGAGGATCAACCTGAAATCACTCCCCGGATTAACGTTTGGTGTTGCGCGATACACACGTCCAATTGCTGATCTGCAACCGTTTCTAAACGCAATGGTCCAAACCGGCGAATGGTCCGCCTTCGGGGACCCGCTCCATGTAGGCAAGCTGCGTCAGGTTCCGAGTAGTTTATCCCGCCGGACTCCATGACGGCGGTTGCCTGGAACAAAATTCTCAAAAACAACTTCTGGAATGGGTCTCATGCATCGAATGGTCGAATACGGAAAAGCCATCACTGAAGCCGTTTTTTGAGGATTCGCGGCGTTTGCAGGAGCTGTCGGCGCGTGTAAGAGAGCGCGTTCCGATCACCCTCGCAGCGTTTTCTGACCGACTCGGAAATCTCGCCGTTCAACTCCCGGTCACGGTGATGATGAGCCAATTCAGTAAGACAAGGACGCCCAGCGCATTTACTGTCGATCTCGCATGGAATTCAGCGGTTGGCGCAAGGCCACTGCGGGCGAGCTGCGAGTTGGAGTTTGACGGGACTGTCAGCGGCTACGCCGCAGCGGCAATTCAGGCGGGACAAACGTTGCTTCCGGTGCAGCCTGGATTCGGAATGTATCGGGGCCTCATCTGGGATGACCAGCATCAGATCCTCATGGCTGCAACCGGCCCCAGCGGGTTCATAGATGCCGTCGCCGTGAACCTGAATGCCCTAAATTCCGAGCCGCGAATGTTTTCCATAAAGGGCACTGGGAGCGAAGCAAGGACTTATACCGTTGGCCTGATCACGGAAACACGAGCATTATCGGGGACACGCGTGCCGATGAGACGGGCGGTCATACGCGGAAGCGGATGTACAAGGATCAGCTCGACCGGCTCGTGGCCGAGCGCGTTTTCGTTCAGTACAAACCTACACCCGATAAACGCAATGCCGAGCATGAAAAGGCGCTCGACGACTTCGGGCGCTCATCGGTCAATATGGCCGAGAAGGCGCATGGCTGTGGGACCCCTATCTTACCGCCCGTGACGTATGGGAAACCTTGTTCCACTGCCCTCACTCGGGATCTGATTTGCGAGCACTCACGGGGGCTCGGGCGACGAACAGGCAAGAATGGATAGAGCGACAACGGGTTGCGTTGAATTCAATCGAAAGTAATTGGCTGGGCCTGCGCCTGGAATATCGCGTTAAGCACGGACCTGCGGGGTTCGGGTTTCATGACCGCTTCCTGATCTTTCCCGCGCCGGAGAGGATGCGTTGCATGGTCGCTCGGCACCTCTGTCAACGGAATCGGGATGGAGCACCAGATTCCAGCGGGCCGATAACGGCCAGCTTATCCGGGATGCATTTCTGGAACTGTGGGAACAACTAGATCAGCCGGAGCACCTGATATGGAAGAAGCCGTGAGCGTTCTCCCTCATCCGGTCGCGCTCGCGCTAGCCCAATCAAAGGCGGCGGGGGGAGGAATTCATGCCAACTGAATTGCTCGCGATCATGAATGCCGACCCGAATCCGACATCGGCTCTTAACGACATGGATCGCGGCAACGCGTACTTTGCGCCTGTGCATCGAGACTTCGGCTTTCTTCATGTCTGTCACGTAACGAAAAAACCTCCATCCGTTGAAGAGCAAGAGCGATTAGATGCATTGATGCGATGGTTGCGAAGAAAGTTCAGAGACTGGAATCCGGCAACCGACAGGAATTGCCACGTACTTGCCGCGATGTTTGTGATTACAGCCCATTGCAGCCAGCACAGCGATTTCTGGCCTGCATTTTCCGCCAGCAGCAGCGTGAATCCCGAAATCGTCGCGGAGCTGAGCACGAGGATAGCTTGTTTGCAATTTGAGCCCAGCCCAGGCGACCGAAGCCGCACGCCGATTTCCGACAAACGCATCCTCTAAAATCAATGCCGCAGATCGCGCGGGAGATTGGGCAACTGGTGGCCTCCGAGTGGCCCCGGTTTGGCGACCTTCTGTTTCCCGACGCGTTTCTTTCGCATTCCGTTTTCGCGACCTCTTATGCATTCGACGGCGTTACTGCGGGTATCGACGGAACAGCTCAAGCAGACAGCTCCCGTAATGTTTGTGCTGTCGTCTCTTTCCGTCGCAGATTGCTTGGCACTGGCCGTTGCCAGTACGAATCCGTATCTTCGATTTGGTTCGATCCTCCGGCTGTTTCGGCAACAACGGCGACGAACGAAAGCATGAGCCAAGCCGAAGATAGGCTGCCATCGCAGCTTTTGCAAGCCTCACGGCCGACAACGTCCAATGGCAGCAATGGATGCGTGCATTGAACCGTTATCCCATGCGCTACCCGCAAATCCAGAAATGGCTCCAGGACGAAGGCACTTGCGCAGGCTCCGGAAGCCGCCCTTGAGTTTTACATGGCGCAATTCAACTGACCACGATGGGAATAGTGGGCCGAGGTATCGTGGCTGAGTGCTTACGCGCCTTTCGGTCAGTTGCCTCGCTGGATCGCCGCAAGATGGCGACCCGGAATCTCGCGCACGAACGGTGGTTGCAATGGAGGTTCGGTAAAGATGAATCGACGAACCCTTTGATGAAAAGTCGGCTGTTGTGAACTGGACTACGCAATTGTCGGCTATGCGTTCGAATGCATGACCGTTCAACAACGCGACGACAAATGCGCTGCCGTGGTTGCTGAGCTGTCGTCAATCGATGAGCTGTGGCACGCGTCAGAAACAGATTTTATCCAGTCCGTAGCAGGCATTCTTTCGGCCTTTCAACCTTATGCTTTTGCGCGCCAGATTGGAGCTAACGATGATTGGCTGATGGCGGAAGGCAGATATATTCTTCCGTTTGATCCGCAAACAGAACGTTATACGGCGATGCTCTATCTGATCCGATATATGATACCGCGGTTGAACGCCAAGACGACTTAAGCTTGTTACAAGCGGGGGACAAGACAGCGCCAGTTCCGACCTGTTCTCGATGAGTCAGCCCCATCCGGCTTGACCTCCGGTGTTCGAAACCGGACACAACACATTTTGGTTCATGACGCCCCCTCGGCGTCTCTTTCCGGAAGGTCCCGGAGCCGTCGGAGACAAGCAACGGCATCCCCCGAACTCGCCACCACATGACACCCATACATTTGGTCGAGCGCTACATGGCTGGCGGTAACTAGCGATCGCAAAGACCGCTCAGTGAAAGAGGCATCGCAATATCCTAACGCGGTGACGGCGTGTCGAAAATCAAGAAAATCGTTCGCTTTCAGGCGCTGCTGTTTGTTCCACCTGACCGCCGCATGAAGGCTAGCAGGAATATGCAGAGACGGCAAAACGCTCTTAGTAGTCTCCATCTTTAACGCAGCAAACAGCAAATTGTGCAATTGCCTTCCTTCTTCTTTGCGCTGTTCAGGGCTGAGTGGAGGCCTTTCGCCATGTTCCTCATACACCATTTGGCTCACGATGTCGATGGCCACATCCATGAAGACATCCAATATTCCGTGGACCTCAGTTTCATAGGTTTGCACAAAACTCCGTAGCTCCGCTGTGTGCTGCGCATTGAGCTCATTGAGTCTCTGGGCCAGCGTGTCAAAGCGCATGGAGTCGGGAAGCGCATGGTCGCCGATGCGATGAATCATCTCCCGCATGGAAAGTGTCCACATGTAGTCAAAAAACATCTTTTGCATCGAGAGCTCTGTCGCTGGATCAAACGGTGTTCCATGCGGGTGCGAGAACCCCATGACATAGCTAAGCTTTGACCAAACCAGGTTGTCCAGCGGATGCACATCATTCGGAGTACGAGCGGAATGCAGAAAGTGGGCCAGCTCGGTACCGGCTCGCAGTTCGTAGGGAATGAGGGTGATGCCAAGGCTCAGTTCATCGATGAGACCGGCGGTCACTTCACGGCTGTTCACATCAGCTTTCTTTAGGAGTTCTGCAAAAGTGCTGTCGCTGATTGGGCAAAACAGCCTTCCTTCAGCTACGCCCTCGCGCAACAATGAAAGCAGTTCCGTCTCTACCGGTTCACTCCTCAATCCTGTGACCACGTCGCGGAGAATGATCCAGAACTTGATATCGAGATAAACTGCTTTCTTGCGCTCCAGACTCTTTGCCAGTTGGAGCTGCCGAGAACGCACATATGCATCGAGCGAGATATTCGAAGTCTCGGGTGGGGAGGGAGTCATCTCTCTATTTTCGTGGGCATGCAATGTCGTTCCATGTATCCTAGCAGTTAGCAGTGATTGCCGAATGAATCAACATCTGTTCCACCGGTCAAGCCGGGGCTTGTTCCAGCACCCCACCAGCGCTCTCGCCATTCTGATTACTGGCTTGACGCACTTGATTTCTTTGGGAAAGCACTCGCACCGTTAGAAGTGACCTGCAGAACCCCAGCAAACGGCGTATCACCTCTCGCTGCTGTTTTGAATTTTCCGCTGTTGCCCCTTGTTGGCGACTACTCAAGCGAATTACGGCTTCTTCGGCCGCAGGAAAGGGTATTTGTAATATTGCTCGGGAAAGATTGCATGCCGAGCTGCGATTTCAAACACGGTCTTCTGCAGTCGCGTACCAAGACGGGTCAGATCGCGTATCTTGATCCATCGCAGCCTAGTTCGTTCGTTTCCTTTACTGAATTTCAGACCGATCCCGATCATGCGTGTTTTCTTACAAAGCGAGAAAGGGCCGTCAGGCATGTTCCCAATGTCATCGAGATATTCGGGAACTAGAATCTGATTCTTGAAAGCCGCCGGATCGAAAACGGAGGCGCTTCCGCCCGGGTCGGCGGTAGGTCACCATAGCGACGGCTTTATGTTCAACCGGAAAAAAGCCCCAGGCAATTCCAATTTGCCGGTGGCCGAGCCATCCTAATCGCAATCGTCTGACGAGCTTTATAAGTTCCAACGGTGCGTCGTTCAGTTCCTGGAGGATCGCGGGGATCTGATCACGGCAAATGGCAAAAATCGTCTCATGTTCCTCATGTCCCTCAGAATCCGTCCAAGTCCGATGAACATCGATCACGCCTGAATTGACGCCAGCATGAATCGTGAAATGTTCACCCGTATTGCGCTTCAGGGCAACAATTTTGTCGGCGCGGAACTCAATCACAAATTCACCGATTTCTATGCCCTTCGCACCATTTGGGAGCACCGGTTTGCTGTTGTCATCCATTTTGCAATTCTAGTGAACAGGAGATGGCGCGACGGTGAGATTGCTGAATGCCCAAGCGGCGGGGTGAAATTTCACAATCCGCGGTGAGCATAATGCATAGATTGATCCCGAGAAGTCGGCGTTCAGACGTGATTGGGCGATGACAATCTCAGTTACCGGACTATTCCACGATCACAGGCTGTCGGGAACTGCCCGAATTAGACTGTGGCGTTGTCAGAGGCGACTCCGTCGTGTTCCCGGGAACACGTGCTGATTACGCAGTCTCTTCGCAGGCGGGTGCGCACACGGACGGAGACAACTCTGTTGCGCAGGTCAGACGACCAAATCCGGTCAGGAAAACGTTAGCGGAGCATGAATAGTCGTAGAAGTTGGGGCCAGAGTCTGGCAGTGGGCTTTTGGTCTTCCTCAATTTCCGGCGGGGCCAGCTCAATTTCTTGGCGGCTTACTGGCGCAGGATGGCGACCAGATCGGTCTCCAGCTTGGCCAGCAGCTCTTTCCCCTTCTTGGTGGTTCTGACGGCATTTTCGCGGCGGTCGGATATCGAAGGCTCGGACTCAAGCCATTTCATCTTCTTCAGCCGGGCAACGAATCGGCTGGCGGCGGGCTGAGTGAGACCGAGCTCTTTCCTAATAGCGACCTGGGTTGTTCCCGGTTTCTGGTCAGCCAGGTGGAGAGCGCGTAGAAACAGCAGGCTGTCTCCCTTGGCGAGGCGCCGATAGAAAGCGAGTTGCGAAACCTCTGTCATCTCGATCAGGGTCTCGATTGCTGTCATACCCATCTCCGCACTGGAAAGTTAGCAATACTTCCAGATCTGCATGGATTGTACAACGAGGCACGATCACGCGTATGTAGCTGATTGACAGGCGAATAACACGATATGCATTCATCGGTGGAAGTATTGCGGGTACTGCCATTGAACGGGATCGCGCCGGTCGGGCGCGGCGGCAAAACAGGTCAACAGGCGGCATGTTTAGCCATAAAAAGCCGAATAACGGCACCGGCGGAACAGGTTTTCTGAAGTGCGCAAGCATGAAAGCCCGCTGTACCATAATCGGGATTTAGCGGTGGAATTACTATTCGCGTTTTGTCCCCGTCTGGCCCCGACGATGGTGCCTAAGTCATAGTGCTGCCCGGGGGAAACCCGGTTCCCCCTCATTTGCACTACAGGATTTGCAACCGACCTAAACGAGTTATTTTCCGCCAACCTTAGAAAATCTATACTTAGATCCCTGACCGGGGAAAAACAAGCTCTCTGCCGCCGTGCCGGACGCCGGACGAGAGGCTGGCGCCGGGAAAAACCGCCCGCCTGGAAGACCGGTTGCCTGACTGACGATCGATACCGATTCTGATCTGTCAGGCACGGCTTCTTCCTGCGGCTTCTTCCCGCGTGTCGTCATTGCCTCGGGATCACGCCGGCCTCACCGGGCCGGCGGCGAAGAACAGGGCAGCGAACGTCGAGCACCATCAACATCATCATCTTCTTCTTTACTGTTCTCCCATCAACACCCATACCTACCAGCCCAGGCCTTGATCAGAAGACCAAGACCATGATCAGCCCAACCCGGCGATTACCAGCCCAGCGTCGTCGGCGTCACTGCAAACGCCAGTCACTTCGAAAAATGGCCGGAACGGAGATTGGAGCGGCCGATCGCCAGGCTGGGCGATTAGCGTTTGTTTCTACAACAGACCCTGGCTCCGACCGGAGTCGGCGGCCGCGCGCGAGGTGGTTGCTGCGCCACAGGATGAAGAGACCACGTATATCCTGCGCAACGCTGGATGCCCGTGTTCTGCTGCACCTGTGTGGCGGAGATGGTGATGTTGCTCTTGCTGATGTAGCCGCGCTTGGTGAGTGCAACCATGTCCTCGTCCATGGCCGACTTCATCGAAGTCATCTGCAGGCCGTCGAGGGTCGACTGACCTTCGTACTGATCGGCGCGGGCGCAAATGGTGTCGATGACCAGACCGTGGATGTTCATGCGGAGCACGAAGGTGAAGTCGCTGTCGATGAGGGCCGCGGTGCGGTCATGCAGCAGGACAGGAGCGACGTTGTTGCCCTTGTAGCGCAGCACGTTGATCTTGGCCTTGGTGAGTGCATCCAGCTGGGTCGGGGTGTAGCGCAGAGCCGCGATCTGGGTGAGTTTGAGGCCCTTGTTCCAGATGGCGCTCTTGGGATCGATGGCCGAGTAGAAGCCGGCTACCGTGCAGACGATGTTCTGCACGTAGTTGCTGGCATAGGCGTTGGACATGACGGCCAGATCGGCTCGGACGGTGTTGGGATGCCTTTGGATGGCGCGAAATGAGTATATACTCAAGAAAGTGGTTCCGATCATCGGATTTCTCTTGACCGAGGAGCCGTTTTGGAGATAATGAGTATATGAGCACTACTTTTGACGTTCTGCTGAAGATCCGACCGACCACCACCGCCCAGCCCGCCGATCTCGCCTGCTGTTAGCCAGTTGTATCCGCCACCGCCGGGGAGAACTCGGCCTTTCTGTCGAGCGCGCCGCCGAACTGAGCGGGATCAGAGCCGTCTGAGTGGCATGCCCTCGAGGCCGGCTGGGTGCCCGACAACGGAATCGGGACTGCTGGAGGCCAATCGCCGGGACACTGGAGTCCGGTTTCCCGGACGTGTTGTTTATCGCCGACGTTAGCAGCGCCTCCAACCGCGCCGGTTGAGTAAGCCGGCCTCTGGCCAGCCCGGGCTAGCCCCTTCGTACTCATAACCAGTTATCGCTCACCTCTAAGCCCACCGGGGACGGAAGGAGGTGAGCCAAGTGAAAGCCGAGCACAAGGTCAAGCGCATGAACATCAACGTCGAACTTAGCCTGCACAACGCGTTCAAGTCGGCCACGTCCGCCCGCGGCGAGAACATGACCGACATCCTGATGAAGTTCATCGAAGAGTACGTCAGCAAGCACACGCCGGCTGCCCTGAAACCGGCGAAGAAGGGCCGCTAGCATGAAGCGAGCGGCCCTATACCTCCGCGTCTCCACTCTCGACCAGCACCCGGAGACGCAGCTTTACGACCTGCGCCAGCTGGCCCAGCAGCGCGGTTACGAGATCGTCCAGGAGTACACGGACAAGATCAGCGGCGCCAAGGCGAAGCGACCCGGGCTCGACCAGCTGCATGGCTGATGCCCGGCATGGCCGGTTCCAGGTCGTCGTGGTCTGGGCCTTCGACCGCCTGGCCCGTTCCGTCCGCCACTTCCTCGAGGTCCTGGACGAACTCAATCATATAAAGGTTGAGTTCGTCAGCTTCCGGGAAAATATCGACACGAGCGGACCACTGGGCCGGGCGATGGTGGTCATCGTCAGCGCCATCGCCGAGCTGGAACGCAACCTGATCATCGAGCGGGTGCGCGCCGGCATGCGGCGCGCCAAGCTCGAGGGCCAGCATATCGGACGCCGGCCACTGGACGTCGATCGTGCTGCCATCCTCAGCGACCGCCGGGCTGGGCGCAGCCTGAGCGAGATCGGCCGCACTCATCGAATCAGCCGGGCGCTGGTCAGCAAAATCCTCCGCCAGGCCGCCGAACCCGGTGGCCACAAAGGGGTCTCGCCAGCCCCTCTGCAACTTCAACAAAACAAGCCGCCGAAAACGGCTGCTTGAGCTAGCCACAAATCTCTGGGTTTATAGCCATCTCCCGCACCCAGTTCCAACTCGACTTTCGCTGTCGGCAGCATACCCAGTTCATAGCTGACTGCGCTGCCTGCTGCTTCATTCGCCGGTTTGAAACCGAGGTCGATAAGCTGCGCCAGCGCCGGGCAGTTCTGGTGCAGCAGCTCCGCCATGAGCTAAGATCCGGCGCAGTGGTCGTAATTGACATCGTCTAGATCGCCGGCAGATGGGCGGGGAAACTGAGAGAATTATGAATCGGTTTTCCTCGGAGTCAACGATGGCTATGGCTAGGAACGAAAGAAAATAGATGTGCCGTATCTCGGTGCCCAGAAATCGCCCATAGAAAAGAGGCTGCGGGTCCACCGAGTAACGAAGCGACTCACCGGGAAAACATTACTGACCAGCAAGTCAACGATGTAAGATATGAAGTTCACCCAGACACACGCTAGGAGTGCCCCGTGGCAGAACGCATTGATGTTGAGCCTCAGCCTCCGGTTCTATTGGAAGAGCCCGGGACCGGAATTGAAGCTGAAAAGCCCGTTGAGGACGAGAAGATCGTGCAACCATTCGATCCGACTCGCATTCGTGTCGAATCAAAACCAATCACGGTGGATCTCTTGCGGGTAAGGATTGAGAACAACGAGCTCAACCTCGCGCCTGATTTTCAGAGGAAGGCCGGGATCTGGAGCGAAGCGGCACAAAGCCGACTGATTGAATCAATGCTTATTCGGATACCGCTACCTGCGTTCTACATGGACGCGACCGATGAAGATCACTGGATTGTTATAGACGGACTACAACGACTCACGACCCTACACCGATTCATGATTCAGAAGACACTACGACTATCTGGGATGGAGTTTTTGACACAGTTGAATGGGAAGAATTTCGACCAGCTTCCCCGAAACTTTCAGAGGCGGATTGAGGAAACACAAGTGACAATGTACTTGATTGAGAAAGGCACGCCTCCGGAAGTCAAGTTCAATATCTTTAAGCGGATCAACACAGGGGGACTACCACTATCATCGCAAGAGATTCGCCACGCTCTGAATCAAGGTGAAGCGACGCGTTGCTTGGCGCGCCTCGCGAGTTCTCGGGAGTTCCTTCAGGCTACAAGTGACAGTATTAAGGACGATCGCATGGCCGATCGAGAGTGTGTCTTGCGTTTTCTTGCTTTTTTTATGTCTCCATACCCGCAGTACCGGTCAAAGAACTTCGACGCTTTCCTAAACGATAGAATGGCGGACATAAATCGGATGTCAAGCTCAGAGGTCAAACAGCTTGAAACAAGCTTTCTCTCCGCCATGTCTCGTGCGTACCGTCTGTTCGGGAACTATGCATTCAGAAAACGCTATGAACTAGATGCCCCTCGGTATCCCATCAATAAAGCACTCTTCGAAGCGTGGTCCGTAAACTTGGCTCGATTAGCAGATAATGAATTCACGACCCTTGAATCCCGGAAAGAGGCTCTCAACGCCAAATTCATGGCCCTAATGTATGATCCCTCCTTCGGCAGCGCCGTTACCCAAGGCACTGGAGACCACACTAAGGTCCGTACTAGGTTCCACGAGATAGAACGAATTATCCGCGAGGTTCTGACTAATGATCCGCCGAGTACGTCTACGTAACTTCAAGTGTTTCCATGACCAGGGTGTCGATTTGGGTCGGATGACGGTGCTTGCTGGCCTAAATGGTACGGGCAAGTCTTCACTCATCCAATCCTTATTATTGCTCCGTCAATCTCACCAACAGCAGTTACTCCGAAAGGTTGGGTTGGCGTTGACCGGAGAACTCGTCCAACTTGGGACTGCCCAGGATGCATTGTTCGAAGGTGCGACAGAGGACACAATTTCCCTCGAAATCACATTCGACAATTGCTCTGCGTCATGGTCGTTTGCACGCCAAACCGCCGTCACAAATGTATTACCTCTGGTAACTCATTCCGGATACGATGATTGCGAACCCACGCTGTTCGGAGATGATTGCCAGTACCTCCAGGCAGAACGCCTCGGTCCCCGTGTTGCGTTTGAGATGTCGGACTTTGCGGTACGGCAGCACAGGCAACTCGGCACACGTGGCGAATACACAGCGCATTTTCTGTCAGTATTTGGCCAGGAGAAGATTCCGAATGTATCACTGTCCCACCCTGATGCTGCCTCCCAACTACTGATTCCCCAAGTAGAGGCTTGGCTATCGGAAATCAGCCCCGGGATCCAACTACACTCTGCCGAACACACTGGGACAGACTTGATCAGCTTGTTGTATTCCTTCACGGCTGGCCAGGAAATCGGATCTAATAAATATCGGGCGACTAACGTCGGCTTTGGTATTACTTATGCTCTGCCAATCATTACAGCGACTTTAGCTAGTAGGGCTGGCGCCCTGCTCTTCATTGAAAACCCAGAGGCACACCTCCACCCAAGGGGACAAGTATGCCTTGGACAGTTGCTCACAAGGGCAGCAGCATGCGGCGTACAGGTTGTCGTGGAAACGCACAGTGATCACGTTCTGAACGGCATTCGGCTGACGGTCCATGAAGGGCTAATTGCCCCAGAGCACGTCTCATTGAACTTCTTTGAGCGCAGGAATTCGCTGGCGACGCACGTGATTGTTCCACGAATTGACCGAAATGGCCGAATTGATATTTGGCCAAAGGGCTTCTTCGACGAGTGGGATAAAAGCCTGGAATCGTTGATCGAGCCCGCGAAATGAGTACCGATCTCGTATTGAATGACCTCTCAGTTTCTGTTATTGCTCCAGACGTAGCAAGCGCCCGCATGCGAATGGCCGTGTTAATGGAAACCATAGTTTCGGCGACCCGGGCCGGTGCTGCAGCTATTCTGCGAGCACCAGCAAGTTTCAGCTTCACCCTATTGGCTGCAGGTTATCGCGTTGCTGACTGGCGCAGTGATCCACAAGTCGATCGAGAACTGCAACGCCTTTTCCGCTCCATAACCACCAAATGTCCATATCTATTTGACCTACCCCAAGAATCCGAGAAGCTGTTGACTACTGAGTTTGCGTGCAATGGTCACAATGCTGAAGGACTTGGGGTTGCGTTCTTGCTCGAAGGAGTGGGTTTGTCACTTCTCACGGAACCCTGTTGGGATACAAGTTTTATCCAGTTGCAGGTTGACACTCTCAATCCGGAATCCGAATTAGAATCTCGCCTCGAACAGGTTTTACACGCGAGTCGCCGGGATCACGTCTTGCAGCACGCGCCTATATTGAGGGCTAGGCGAGCGGTCGAGATCTTTGATCCAGAGGACTTGTGGCACAGCCGAGCAGACTTGTTCCCGGCGTTACTTTTCTGCGAATCGGTAAGAAATGATTTCGAGGAGATTGGTCGAGGAGCACTTCTCCAAGGTCTCGTGAGAAGACTATTTGAACTGAATGATTATTGCACCCAATGGTCCCGGGGGCCTTTCGACGGAGTGGGGGTGAGTGGCGATCCGCGAGAGGAAAGTGCGGCAACGTTAAGGCAGTTTTCAAACGAGCGGACCTTCAACTGCCCCGACGGTCAGCCGAGACTGTTTAGTTGGCATCTCAGCCTACCGCCTTGGGGTCGACGCTTGTACTTCTATCCGGAGAATCAGCGCCATGTAATTTTCATAGGGTATGTTGGACAGCACTTGCGAACAGTGAGGTATCAATAATTTGGCATTCGGCTGGGTGCGGGAGATGGCTATAAACCCAGAGATTTGTGGCTAGCTCAAGCAGCCGTTTCCGGCTGCTTGTTTTGTTGAAGTTGCAGAGGGGCTGGCGAGACCCCTTTGTGGCCACCGGGTTCGGCGGCCTGGCGGAGGATTTTGCTGACCAGCGCCCGGCTGATTCGATGAGTGCGGCCGATCTCGCTCAGGCTGCGCCCAGCCCGGCGGTCGCTGAGGATGGCAGCACGATCGACGTCCAGTGGCCGGCGTCCGATATGCTGGCCCTCGAGCTTGGCGCGCCGCATGCCGGCGCGCACCCGCTCGATGATCAGGTTGCGTTCCAGCTCGGCGATGGCGCTGACGATGACCACCATCGCCCGGCCCAGTGGTCCGCTCGTGTCGATATTTTCCCGGAAGCTGACGAACTCAACCTTTATATGATTGAGTTCGTCCAGGACCTCGAGGAAGTGGCGGACTGACCTGGCCAGCCGATCGAAGGCCCATACGATGACGACCTGGAAGCGGCCATGCCGGGCATCCGCCATGAGCTGATCGAGCCCGGGGCGCTTCGCCTTCGCGCCGCTGATCTTGTCGGTATACTCCTGGACGATCTCGTAACCACGCTGCTGGGCCAGCTGGCGCAGGTCGTAAAGCTGCGTCTCCGGGTGCTGATCGAGAGTGGAGACGCGGAGGTAGAGGGCCGCTCGCTTCATCTAGCGGCCCTTCTTCGCCGGTTTCAGGGCAGCCGGCGTGTACTTGTTGACGTAGTCTTCGATGAACTTCATCAGGATGTCGGTCATGTTCTCACCGCGGGCGGACGTGGCCGACTTGAACGCGTGTGCAGGCCGACTTCGACATTGATATTCATGCGCTTCACCTTGTGCTGGGTCGGTTTCAGTTAACTCACCTCCTTTCTGGTTAGCTTAGAGGTGAGGATAACTGGTTATGAGTAAAGGGGCTAGCCCGGATTGAACCGGGGGGAAGCCAGCTTCTAAACCGGCAGCGGCTGGAAGGCGCTGCTGACGTCGGCCATAAACAAGACGTCCGGGAAAGAGACTTCCAGTGTCCCGGCGATGGCCTCCAGCAGTCCGGATTCCAGGTTCGGCACCCAGCCAGCCTCGAGGGCATGCCACTGAGACGGCTCTATCCCGGTCAGTTGGGCGGCGCGCTCGACGGAGAGGCCTAGTTTTTCCCGGCGGCGGCGGATACAACTGGCTAGCAGCAGGCCAAGATCGGCGGGCTGGGCGGCGGTAGAGGGTCTGGCGCTTCGGGGCGGCGGATTGTCTGCTCGTATACTATTGCTCATATACTCATTATATCCAGAACGACTCCTCTGTCAAAGGGAAAATCGGGATATTCGGCCATCGATCCCAAGAGCGCCATCTGGAACAAGGGCCTCAAACTCACCCAGATCGCAGCTCGCGCTACACCCCGACCCAACTCGATGCCCTGACCAAGGCCAAGGTCAACGTGCTGCGCTACAAGGGCGCCAACGTCGCTCCTGTCCTGCTGCCCGACCGCACTGCTGCGTCATCGACAGCGACTTCACCTTCGTGTTGCGCGTGAACATCCACGGTCTGGTCATCGATACCAGGTGCGCCCGTGCAGAGCGGGACGAAGGGCAGTCCACCATCGACGGTCGCAGAGACCTACGAAGTCGGCATCCTCGACGAGGACAGGTTGCGGTCACCAAGCACGGGAAGATCGCGTCGAACATCATCATGCCGGCTCGGCAGCGACGGTGCGGCAGCACATACCAGGTCTCTTCGTCCTGTGGGCGGGCAAGCGCCTCGCGCGCGGGCCTCGGCCCCAGCCGCTGCCAGGCTCAGCCCGCCACCTGGCGATCGGCCGCTCTTTCTCCTCTCGGTTCAGGCCATTTTTCGGGGTGACTGGTGTTTGCAGTGACGCCGATGACTCCGGGCTGGTAATCGTCGGGTTGGGCTGATCATGGTATTCGTCTTGTGATCAAGGCCTGGGCTGGTAGGTATGGGTGTGGAAAACAGTAAAGAAGATGATGATGATGACGATGTTCCGCTGTCCTGTTCTCGCCGCCGGCCCCGGTCAGGCCGGCGGGATCCCGAGGCAATGACTCACACGCGGAAGAAGCAGCAGGAGATACCCGGAAGGGTCAGCTCCGGCGCCTGTCAGATCAGAAGGGGGATCGCCGGTCATGAAACTGGTCTTCGGGGCCGGCGGTTTCCCCGGCGCCGCCTCTCGGCCGCGCCCGGCACAGCGACAGAAAGCC